>CAVTAM010000026.1:0-104081 GCA_963732625.1 uncultured beta proteobacterium
GTTGTTCGCGATGACAGGCCTTTTTGGTTATAGGCGGCCTGCACCCGGATTTGAGCCCGCCGGGCGAGCAAGCAACGACAAATGTCACGCTGCAGCGTGACATGTCATGACGCGGTTGCCGTCTTCAGTCTTCGAGCTCGATCTGCTCCCACACGTTGGTGCCGCCGCGGCGCTCGGCCCGCGCCTTGACCAGCGTGCCCGGCGGGGCCGCGGCGAAGAACGCGGCTCGGCCGATCGAAGCGTCAGCAAGGTTCTTGAACTCGTTCTCGGCAATCGTCGTCGTGTCCACGCTCACGCCGAGGATCGTCAGGCTCGTCGTGCCGCTGACGGTGCCGACAGGGCCTTGCACGATCAGGCGCGAATCGCTGCTCGCCGAGCGCACTTCGAGTTCGAGCGCCAGGATGCTGTTGTTCGCGCCGGGCCGCGCCTTGATGCGCAGGTGACTCGGTGCTGCCAGGCCGGCGAGCGAGCCGCCGTTCTTGAACTCCGTCAGCGAGTTCACCTGCACGGTGATGCCGGGCAGGCCGGCGAGCGTGAGCGTGCCGGCGCTTGTGTTGACGCTGGCCACGTCGGCCTCAAAACGCAGGTTGTCGCGCAACGAGACCTTGACCGCGTTCAACACGCCGTTGCTGATCGGGCCTTCGGCTTCGAGCTTCGAGCCGGCGACGATGTCTTCGCGCAGGCCGCCTTCGAAGACCGTGCCGGCGCCCACGACCACGGTCTGCGAGCCGATCACGAAGCCGTTGGCGCTGACGCTCGAGACGAAGCCTTCGACCTCGGCCTTGGCGATGTTGGCCACGCGCGCGCCGCCGGGCTCGACCTTGCTCGCCGTCAGCGTGCCGCACACCGGCTGCGCCGCGCAGGCGCTGCCCTTGGCGTCGATCACCAGGCCGTTCCACGAGCCGGTGGGCATGTCGTTGATCGTCGCGCCGGCGTAGCTCACCGTCAGCCTGCCGACGACGAAGGTGCTCGCCGCGGTGTCGTGGTTCTTGACGAAGCCCTTGACCACAAACGGCGGTACGGCCGGCGTTGTCTTGCGCTCGATATACCCGGCCGTGACCACGCCGTCGGCCGACGGCAGGCCGTGCACTTCGACATAGTCGTTGAGGCCCGGCGCGCCGTTGGCCACGCGCGTCTGGTTGTCGATCAGCACCGTCTGGCCCATGACGACCAGGCGGCTCGCATCCAAGACCTGCTCGACGCGGCCCTTGACGGCATCGTCAACGGTGATCGCCGCGGCCTGCCTGTTGTCGATCGAGCCGTCGACGCGCACCACCATGCCGACGCGCAGGTCGTTCTGCGTCACGCTGTTGTCGTCGAGCTTGATCGTGCTGTTGCTGGTGCTGAACTCGATGCCGTTGACGAACACGCTGCCAAAGCCGGTGATCGTGCCGAAGGCCATGCCGGTGCCATCGATGCCACCACCACCGGTGCCGTCGATGCCGCCGCCGCTGTCGCCACCACCGCCACCGCCGCAGGCGGCAAGTGCCAAGGCCAGCGGCGCGCACTGCAGCCAGCGCTTCAGGGTCAATCGCTTCATGGGTTCAGTCCTTCGTTCTTGTGGGGGTGCGCTCGGCGCGCTCCTCGAAATAGTGGATGCCCATGCCCAGTCGCACGAGCGGCTCGTGTGTCGCCTTCGGCGTCGCATCCGCCTCGGCTGATTTGGCCGCCAGCCAGCGGTCCAGTTTCACCAGCAGCGCCATCGCTTGCGCGGCGCTGATCCTGCGGAACTCAGCTATGAGGCTTGGCGGCACGTGGTGATACATGACGCGGCGCTGAAAACGCGGGTCGGCGTCGCCTTGCTCGATGTTGTGGTCGATGGTGCGCACGAGATCGGCGACTTCGGTGCCGAGCACGTCGATCTTGTCGGCGGCGCCGCGCGGCACGAACGCGCGCTGCGCGAGCTGCAGGCCGCCGTCAGCGAGCCGGCGGACCGCGCCGACGCGCAGCAGTTCGTCGAGCACCGCGCGCACCGGCATGTCACCGCTGTGGCGGCGCACCAGCGCGGCGAAGCCGCTCTCGGCGTCGTTCGGGTCGAGCACGCGCGGCTGGCCACGCTCGTCGAGGAAGGCGGCGTCGCGCGTCCACGCGGTGAGTACGCGCACGGCGCGGTTCTCGTGTGCGCCGTCTTGTGCGCGCGGCGCGCCGGCTTCGGCCTGCGCAACCAGGCGCTGCACCTCCTTGCGTGTCAGGCCCGACAGGATCGACGCCCGCGAGATCGACGGTTTCTTGCCGGGGATGCCGAAGTCGCGCAATGCGACATCGATGTACACGCGCTTGGCGATGCTTTCGAACGCCGTGAACGACATGCCGTGGCGCAGCAGCAGGCGAAACAGCGCGGCCAGCACACGCTCGATGGCGCTGACCAGTGCAGCGGGAACGGGGTTGGGCGTATCCATCAACGCTGACTGTCGGCAAAGCCCGTGACGGCGTCGGCCTCCAGGCCATGCTTGTCGATGCGGTAGCGCAGCGTGTCGCGCGAGATGCCGAGTGCGCGCGCGGCGCGGCTGACGTTCCAGCCGTTGCTCTGCAGCGCCTGCAGCAGCGTGCGGCGTTCGATCTCGGGCAGCGATGCCGGTGCCGCCGGTGTTGCAGTCGCGGCACGCGCCGGCGGCAGCACCGCCAGGCCGAGCTGCGCCGCATCGATCAGCTTGTTGCTGTTCAGCAGCACCGCCTGCTCGAGCACGTTGCGCAGCTCGCGCACATTGCCCGGCCACGGGTGCGCGACCAGCGCCGCCTCGGCCTGCGCCGTCAGCACCGGCGCAGCCTTGCCGTAACGCGCGGCGTGCTGCGCGATGAAGTGCCGCGCCAGCAGCAGGATGTCGTCGCCGCGCTCGCGCAGCGCCGGCAGTTGCAGTTGCACGACGCACAGGCGGTAGTACAGATCGGCGCGAAAACGCCCCTCCTGCACCAGTGCTTCGAGCGGCTGGTGCGTGGCCGCGACAACGCGCACGCTGACTTTCTGCTCGCGCACGCTGCCCAGGCGGCGCACGGTTTTTTCTTCGAGCAACTTGAGCAGCTTGGATTGCAGCGCGATGTCCATGTCGCCGATCTCGTCGAGGAACAGCGTGCCGCCTTCGGCCGTTTCGACCAGGCCCAACTTGCGTTCGCGCGCGTCGGTGAAGGCGCCGCGCTCATGGCCGAAGAGTTCGGATTCGAGCAGCGTTGCCGGCAGCGCGGCGCAGTTCAGTTCGACAAACGGCTTGTCGCGCCGCGGCCCGCCGTCGTGCAGCGCACGCGCCACCACTTCCTTGCCGGCGCCGGTTTCGCCGAGCACCAGCACCGCCGGCGCATCGGCGTCGCGCAACTGCGCTTCGGCAGCGAGCAATTGCCCGAGCGTGCGCCGCAGCGCCAGCATCGGCGGCGACTGCCCGATCAGGCTGGGCATGTCGGCCGTCTTCGCGTCGCGTTCGCGGTAGTAGTGCAGCGCGCTGTCGCGGCGTGCCTGGCCGACGGCCTGTTCGAGCCGCAGCTTCAACTGGCCCAGGCTCACCGGCTTGGTCAGGAAGTCGAGGCTGCCGGCGCGCATCGCCTGCACCGCCAACTCAACGCTGCCGTGCCCCGTGAGCATGATCACGCGCGCGTCGGCGTCGAGCGCGCACAGGCGCTCCAGCGCTTGCAGGCCGTCGAGGTCGGGCAGGTGGAAGTCGAGCACGACGACGTCGGGCTGCATCGATTCGTACAGCGCCAGGCCTTCCAGTGCCGTGGCCGCGAGCTGCGCTTCGAAGCCGGCACGCTGCAGGTACTGCAGCATGTTGCGGCCGAGCACCTCTTCGTCTTCGATGATGAGCACGGCTGTCATACGACTACGCCGCCGCCAGGCGCAGACGAATCACCGTGCCGCGGCCCGGCGCGCTGTCGATCTCGAGCTGGCCGCCAGCGCGTTCGACGACACGCTTGGCCATCGCCAACCCGACGCCGAGGCCGCGCGCCTTGGTGGTGTAGAACGGCCGGCCGACACGCGCCAGTTGTTCGGCGCTCATGCCGGGGCCGCTGTCGCGCACTTCGAGCTGAACGGTGCCGCGGCGGCCGCCTTCGGCCTGCGCTCGTACATCGATGCGGCCACCCGGCGTGCCGAGTGCTTCGGCGGCGTTGGACAGCAGGGTGCGCATCACCTGCGCGAGCAGCATCGCGTCGCCGCGCACGGCGGGCAGCTCGCTCGGCACGTTGTTGTGCGCGTCGATCTTGCGGCGCTCGAATTCGAGTTGGAAATCGTCGAGGCAGCGCTTGACCAGCGGCCCGAGCATCACCGGCGCGGCCGGCTCGTCGAGCGGCTGCGTGTACGAGAGCAGTTCACGCACCCAGGCTTCGAGGCGATCCGATTGCGCCACGATGTCCTGCGCCGCGCCGCGCGAGGCCTCGTCCGGCCCGTCCTGCATCAGCTCGGCCGAGCTGCGGATGGAGGCCAGCGGGTTGCGGATGCCATGCGCCACCGCACCGCTCATCTCGCCGAGCGCGGCCAGCGTGGCCTGATCGACGAGCAGGTGCTGCTGCGCGCGGATCGTCAGGTCGGCGCGCCGCACCAGGCCATACAGCGCGCCGTACAACAGCCCGCCGCCGATCAGCGCGCCGAGCGCGATGTACAGCCGCAATTCCGCGAGCGCGCGCGCCAGCGCCTGCGGCCGCTTGTAGAACTCGATCGCGCCGACAACCTGGCCGGTGGCCACGTCGCGCACCGGCACGTAGATCTCGACGAACATCGCATAGCGCCCGGGCAAGGCTTGGTGCTCGGCCTTGCCTTCGCCTTCGTGTGCATGCGCCGCGCGCTCGGCAACGGCTTGGCCGGCCAGCGCGCGTTCGAGCTCGGGGTTGCGGTCGAACTGGCGGCCGATCATCGACGGGTCGCTCGACCAGAGCAGCTTTTGCTGGCGGTCATACAGGTTGGCGCGCAGCACGTCGGGCATGCGCGACAGATGGTCGAAGGACTCGGACATCTCGGCCGCGCCGCGCTGCGACGGATCGGCCACGAAGGCCACCAGCGGGGTCTCCACGAGCAACAGGCTGTTGACGAACTCCTGTGTCAACTCGGCCTCCTGCGCCAGCATGCGCTCGGCCACGAAGTTGTTGAGCAGCAGGCCGATCACCGCCGCCAAGGCGGCGATCGACGCCAGCGCAGTGATCGCAAACCAGCGGCTGAGGTTGAAACGAGGCTTGGTCATCAGAAGGTCCTACGCAGCCCGCAAGCGGTGTCTTCCAAGCAACCGCGGCGGATCGGGCTCCGCCCGGCCGCTCGCGGTGCCCCCTTGAGGGGGAGGCGGCGAAGCCGCTTCGGGGTGGTCATGATTTGGGACAATTTGCCCAAGTATTCTGGGGCATTTCGCACAGCCCCCACCATCACCAATTTGTAATAGGTAGTGAGTCTCTTTTTGAATCAACCACTTAGAACGCTTTTTCGCGTGGCACAGCGCTTGCGCATGTAGGGCAACGACTCGACCGACCCCAAAAAAGGCGCGCCCCATGAAAAGAGTTCTCATCTATTCGCACGATACCTTCGGCCTCGGCAACATCCGCCGCATGCTGGAGGTGGCGCGCCACCTCGTGCAGACCTCGCCCGAGGTCTCGGTGCTGGTGCTCACCGGCTCGCCGATGCTGCATGCGTTTCGCATTCCGGCGCGCATCGACTACGTCAAGCTGCCCTGCCTGGCACGCGACACCAGCGGCCGCTACAGCGCGCGTTCGCTGCCGATGAATCTGGAACAAACCGTGCGTCTGCGCGCCAACCTGATCAAGAGCGCGATCGCCGACTTCCAGCCCGACATCGTGCTGGTCGACAAGAAGCCGTTCGGCGTCGAAGACGAACTCGTCGGCGCTTTCGAAGCGCTGCCGCGCTCGCCGCATCGCCCGCGCCTGGTGCTGCTGCTGCGCGACATCTTGGACAGCGCCGAAGCCACGCGCCGCGTCTGGCAGAAGAACGGCTGCTTCGAAGCCATCGAGGCCTACTACGACGAGGTGCTCGTCGTCGGCAGCCCTGACATCTTCGATCTGCGGCGCGAGTACGCCTTTCCGCCGTTTGCCGCGGCCAAGGTGCGCTTTTGCGGCTACATCGCGCGCGAGGCCGCCCGCCGCTCGCGCGCCGAGGTGCGTGCATCGCTCGGCGTCGCGGCGCACGAGCGATTGCTGCTGGTCACACCGGGCGGTGGTGAAGACGGCCGTCGATTGGTCGCCACCTGCCTCAAAGGCCTGGCGCAAACGCCTGAAGCACAACGCCCGCGCACGCACATCGTCTTCGGCCCCGAGATGCCGCAGGCTGAGCGCGAAACCCTCGAAGCCACCGCGCGCGCCCTGCCGCAGGTCAGCGTGCAAACCTTCAGCGACGACATGATGTCGCTCATCGGCGCGGCCGACGTGGCGCTCGCGATGGGCGGCTACAACACCGTCTGCGAGCTGCTGACCAGTGGCCGCCGCGCCGTCATCGTGCCGCGCACCGAGCCCGGCCACGAACAACTGCTGCGCGCCGAGCGCATGGCCAAGCATGGCCTGCTGACGATGCTGCACCCGGACGCCGCCACGCCGGCGGCACTGATGCAAGCCGTGCAAGCGCAGTTCGACGCGCATGCGCGTGGCGACGCTGTGCCGCGGCTGAAGTCGATGCGCGGCCTGGACCGCGTGGCCCAATCGCTGCGTGTGCTGATGGGGCTCGATCCGCTGGCCGCCCCGCTGGCCGCGCCGCTGCGAACCATCTACGCGACGCCGCGCCACGCCAACGAGCAGCGCGTGGCGGCATCGTGCTGAGCGGTGCGGTTGCCATGAACACCACGCCTGCGCCGCTGGGCTTTCTCGTCAAGACCTGGCCCAAGCTGTCGGAGACCTTCATCCTCGAAGAGGTGCTCGGCCTCGAACGGCAAGGCGTCGATCTGCGCCTGTACGCGCTCGGCGAGCCCACCGACGACATCACGCATGGCGCGCAGTCGCGCGTGCGCTCGGTGCTGGCGCGCGTGCCCGTTGCGGCGCGCACGCGGGAGCTGCTCGCGCGCCACGCCCGCGTCGCGCTGGCCGCACCGCTGCGCTACGCACAAGCGTTGCTCGAAGCCGGCGTGCGCGGCGCCGCCGGCTGGCAAGACTTCCTGCGCGCCGGCTGGCTCGCGGCGCAACTCAAGCAAGACGGCGTCGCGCATCTGCACACGCACTTCATCTCGCGGCCGGCCGACATCGCGCAGATCGCCTCGCGCATGACCGGCATCCCGTTTTCGATCTCGGCGCACGCCAAGGACATCTATCTGTCCGAGTCCGCCGACCTGCGCCGCAAGCTGAACGCGGCGCAGTTCACCGTCACCTGCACCAGCGCCAACTGCAACGCGCTGGCCGAGATCGCGCCCGACGCGGACGTGAAGTTGATGTATCACGGCATCGATCGCGCCTTCTTTCATCCGGCGCGCCGCGTCGCGGCAGCGCCTCACGAGCCGCCGCTGATCCTGGCCGTCGGCCGCCTGCGCGCCAAGAAAGGACTGGACACCTTGATCGATGCCTGCCGACTGCTGCATGAACGCGGCCAGCGTGTGCGCTGCGAGATCGTCGGCTACGGCGAAGAGCACGACGCCCTGGCCCACCGCATCGAAAACGCCGGCCTCGGCCACCACGTGCGCCTGGCCGGCAAGCTGGCGCGCGAGCAGGTCATCGAGCGCTATGCGCGCGCGGCCGTGTTCGTGCAGCCGTCGCGCATCACGGCAGACGGCGACCGCGACGGCATCCCCAACGTGCTGCTCGAAGCCATGGCGATGGGCCTGCCGGTCGTCGCGTCGCGCGTCTCCGGCATTCCGGAAGTCGTGCGCGACGGCGTCAACGGTCTGCTCGTCGAAGCCGATGCACCACTGGCGCTGGCCGAGGCGATCGAGCGCGTGCTATGCACCCCGCGCATTCCGCGGCGATGGGCCTGGCCGCGCGCCGCAGCGTGGCCGAAGCCTTCGACAACGACGTCAATCTGCGAATCCTCACAGGCCTGCTCGAACCGTCCCATGTGTGCGCTGCGCAGTGCGCGACGGCGGCTTCATGAACAAAGTCGCCTATGTCATGAACGGCTTTCCGCGCCTGTCGGAGACCTTCATCGCCCATGAAATCCACCAGCTCGAACGCCTGGGCACGCCGCTGCGCCTGTATTCAGTCAAGCAGGAGCGCGAGCCCGTCGTGCACCCCGTTGTCGGTGCGATCCGCGCGCCGCTGGTCTACCTGCCCGACGCGAGTTCGCTCTCGGGCACGACGCTCGTGCGCTGGCTGCGCAACAACCTGCCGACCTTTGCCGGCGCGCACGCGGCGCTGCTGCTGCGGCGACCGCTGGCCTGGCTGCGCACGCTCGGCAGCGCATTGGCTCTCGCCTGGAAGCACCGGCCCGCACCGTTCGCGCTGCGCAAGGTCTTCATCAAGGAGTTCCTGCAAGCCGGCTGGATCGCACAAGCCGTGCTGCGCGAAGGCGATGTGTCGCACCTGCACGGCCACTTCTGCCACGGCGTGGCAACGATCACCTGGTTTGCCAGCCGCCTGAGTGGCCTGCCGTTTTCATTCACCGCACACGCCAAAGACATCTATCAAGCCGAGCTCAACCCCGGCCGCCTGCTCGAACGCAAGATGGGCGCGGCGCGTTTTGTCGCCACCTGCACCTGTGCCAATGCCCACGTGCTGCGCGCGCGCCATCCGCGGCCCGACGATGTGCATGCGATCTATCACGGCCTGGACACGCAGTGGTTCTCGCCGCGGCCCGCAGCGGCTTCTTTGCAGGCGCCGCTGCTGCTGGCCGTCGGTCGGTTGGTCGAGAAAAAAGGTTTCGATCAACTGATCGCCGCCTGCGCGCTGTTGAAGCAGCGCGGTGCGAATTTCCGCTGCGTCATCGTCGGCGAAGACGGCAGCGCCGGCGCGGCATTGCACGAGCAGATCCAAACGCTCAACGTCGGCGACCGCGTGCAATTGCACGGTGCCGTCACGCAAGACCGCTTGCGCGAGATTTATCGTGGCGCCCGCGCCTTCGTGCTGCCGTGCCGCGTCATGGAAGACGGCGACCGCGACGGGTTCCCCAACGTGCTCGCCGAAGCGATGGCGATGGGCGTGCCGGTGGTCAGCACGCCGATCTCCGGCATCCCCGAGATGATCGACGACGGCGTGCACGGCCTCCTGGTTGAAGGCAGCGCCGTGTCGCTGGCCGATGCGGTGCAGCGCCTGCTCGGCGATGCGGCCTTGCACGCACGTCTGACCGAGGCCGCACGCGAGCGCATCTGCGAACGCTTCGATTCGCGGCGCACCACGGTGACGCTGCGCGACCTCTTCCTCGAACAGATTCGGCGCTCGCAGGGCGCGTTGACGGTGGCTTCTTCGCGGGAGGCCACGACCTGATGGACGTCACCATGCCCTGCGCGCCGAGCCCATCACGCACCGTCCACCACGACGCGCTGCTGCGGGCGCCGTGGTCGTTCACTCGACGACGCCGGGTTGCTCGCGCATTTGCGCGGCGATCGTGGCATCCGCTTCGAGCCGGTGATCGATGCCGACGAGATCGCGCCGCAGCGCATGGCCGGCATCCTTGCCGGGCACTTCGAGTTCAACGGCGAAACGCATGCACTGGCCGAGCCGATCGACTGGCTCACCAACCCGAGCCGCGATGTCGAGTGGCACATCCTGCTGCACAAGTTCTACTACGCCGTCGGCCTGGCGCAAGCGTGGCAGCGCAACGGCGATGTGCGCGCGGTGCAGCGCTGGACGCAGTTGATCGACGGCTGGATCGCCAATGAAACACCGGTCGGCTTCATCGCCGCCGACGTCACCGGCCGCCGCGTGCAGAACTGGGTCTACAGCCTTCACGGTCTGCTCCTGAACACGAATCACCCGGCGCCGATCGACGCCGCCTTCCTGCGCCGCCTGCTGCACTCGATCCACGCGCAGACCGAGTTCCTGTGCGCGAACCTCACGCCCAAGCGCAACCACCGCACGCTGGAGCTGCTGGCGATCTTCCTGGCCGGCGTCGTCTTCCCCGAGTTCGAACGCGCCGCTGCGTGGCGCGAGCTGGCGTTGCACGAGACGATGGCCAATGCGCGTGCCGACCTGCTGCCCGACGGCGTGCACTGCGAACTCTCCACCGACTACCACCATCTCGCCGTGCGCAACTGGCTGCAGGTGCGCCGGCTGGCGTCGGACAACGGCTACGCGGTGCCGCGCGAGTTCGATCGCGCGCTCGAAGCCGGGCTCGATTTCAGCCTGCATGTGCACCAACCAGCGGCAGCCTGCCGAGCTTTTCCGACGGCGACGTGCGCAGCTTCCTGCCGCTGCTGGCGCAAGGCGCGGCGCTGTTCGACCGCGGCGACATGCAGTTCGTGGCGAGCGGCGGCAGAGAAGGCACAGCGCCGCGCGAGCGGGTTGCGCATTTCCCGAGCAGCGGCTACCACGTGCTGCGCAGCGATTGGGCGAGCACCGACGCGCAGCACCTGGTCTTCGACTGCGGCCCACTCGGCGAAGGCAACCATGGCCACTTCGATGCGCTGTCGTTCGAGCTGGCTGCGAACGGGCGTGCATTGATCGTCGATCCCGGCCGCTACACCTACAGCGAAACGCTCGACGATGGCAAGAACTGGCGTGTGCACTTCCGCAGCACCGCCGCGCACAACACGGTCTGCGTCGATGCCCTGAACCAGACGCGCTACATCCCCAAGCCGATCAAGGAAGCCTCGCGCCACGCGCCGGGCTCGGTGCGCCACAAGATCAGCGGGCCGCCGCCGCAGACCACGTTGCTCGAAGCCTTCAGCGGCGCGCAGCTCGATCTGCTGCACGGCCGCTGCGCCAGCCACGAGTACGACGCGGTGCATCAGCGCTGCATCGTCTTCGTCGACCGCCGCTACTGGATCGTCAGCGATTGGCTGCGCGCGCCGACCGACCATGATTACGTGCTGAACTTCCAGCTCGGCGCCGCGGCACTTGGCCAGACGCGCCTGCACGGCGAAGAGGCGTTCACGCTGCTGCACAGCCCCGGCCTTGTCATCGCGCAGCCGCGGCGCGGCGGTCAGCGCGTGCAGCTCGATGGCTCGTGGGTCTCCGCGAGCTACGGCCACAAGCAGGACGCGCCGGCGCTGCGCACGCACACCCACGCGCGCGACGCCGACTTCGACAGCGTGCTGCTGGCGCATGGCGAGGGCTCGCCGCATCTGCGCGTGGCGGACATTCCCGTGCGCGGCGACAACGGCCTGCATACCCATGCCTTGCACATCGAGGCGGCCGGCTTCATCGACGGCTGGTTCCACGCGCGTGGCGCCAGCAGCGAACAACATTGGCGCATCGGCGACTGGCAGTTCAGCGGCCAGTGGCTGCACTGGCGGCAATCGAGCGACGGCGCGCTTGTCCGCGCCATCTCGCACCGCGGCGCATCGCTGCGCACGCCCGATGGCGACGTGACGTTGGCGACGCCATGAGCGCGCCGGGCCGTCCCAAGCGCGAATGCTCCCCCTCGGGGGGGCCGCGCGCAGCGCGTTGGGGGCACACGTGAACCCGTCGCTGCCGCAAGATGCCGCCATGCCGCAACTCTCGCTCGCGCTCGACGGCGCGGCGATGGCCGAGGTCTTCGCTGATGTACTGCGCCCGCACGGCATGCGCGTCGAGGCGTGCAGCGTCGAGCGCGTGAAGTACCGCCCAGGCCGCAACGCCACGCTCGCCTACCGCCTGATCCTGCGCGACCCGCAACAGCGCACGATCTCCCAGCATGTGGCGGCGCGGCTGTGCGGCGGCGACGGCGCCCACCGCACGATCAAGGCCAGTGCCGCCGCGCTTGCCGCATCGTCCGCCGGCCCGGCGCTGCGCTGGCTGCCGGCGCTGGACATGCTGACCTGGTGGTGGCCCAACGACGCCAAGCTGCGTGCGCCGCATCTTCTGGCCTGCGAGCGCCGCTTGCGCGAAGAAGCCTTGCCGGCGTTGCTGCCGCTGCTCGGCGTGCCGAGCGGCGCAGACGTCGGCATCGACCTCGACATCGTGCAGTACGTGCCCGAGAACCGCCTGTGCGCGCGCGTCGATCTGCAATGGCAGGATGGCGGCACCGCGCACAGGCAGCGCGTCTATGCCAAGGCCAGCCGCGAGCCCGATGGCGCCACTGCGCATGGCCTGCTGGCGCAGCTGCAAGCCTCCGCCGCCTGGCGCGAGGGCCGGCTGCGCACACCGCGCGCGCTGCTCTGGCATGCGCCCAGCGAGCTGTACTGGCAAGAAGGCGTGCCCGGCCGCCCGCTGGCCCAACTCGACCCGGCGGCGGCTGCTGCCTGCAGCGCGGCGCTGGGCGCGCAGCTCGCTGCGCTGCACGCCACGCCGGTGCGGCTGCACAGAGACATGGCCACCGGCGAGATGCGTCAACACCTGTCCGACGTTGTTGGGCACCTGGCGCCGGTGCTCGGCAGCGACGCGGTGCACCGCGCCGCACAGGCCATCGACGGCGGTTGGCGAGCGCTCGACGGCCTGCCGGTGGCCACGCTGCATGGTGACCTGCATGCCGACAACATCCTGGTCTCCGAGCGGGGCGGTACGCGGCGCCTGTCGCTGATCGATCTCGACAGCATCAAGCGTGGCCCGGCGCTGCTCGAACTCGGCGCCTGGGTCGCCGATGCGATGTACCGCGCGCTGCTCGACGGTGCGCACGCCGACCGCGACGAGCGCGCGTGGCGCGCACTGATCGACGCCTATGCCGATGCCGGCGGCCTGCGCCCGGACCCGCGCGCATTGCGCTGGGCGGCGGCTTGGAGCCTGCTCACGCAGCGCGCATGGCGCTGCGTCATCAACCTCAAGCCCGGCCGCTTTGCACTGGCGCCGCGGCTCGTGGACCTGGCCACCAGGTTGGTGGGTGTCAAAGAGACCACGTCATGCTGATGCCGGACATCGATCGCGCGATCGACACCTGCCTCGACACCGAGGCCCTGCGGCCGCATCTGCAAAGCGCGCTCGCGCCGCACGGCGTGGTCGGGGCCGTGCGCATCACCAAAGCGCACCGCAGTGCCTCGCTGCACCGCGATCCGAACCCATTGAAGTTCTGCGTCGAGGCCGATCTGAACGGCGGCCAGACGATGAAGCTCTACGGCAAGGTCTATCGCGCCGGTGCCAGCGCCGCGGCGGCGCAGGGCAGCGGCGCGCTGCATGTTCCCGAACTCGATCTGCTGTTGTGGTTGTGGCCGTCCGATCCGGGCCTGTCGCAGCTCGCGCAACTGCTCGAACCCGCCGTCGCGCAACCGTTCTGGGGCGCACCCGCCGCCGCCGTGCAGATGCCGCGCTACGAGCCCGAGCGCCGCGCGACGCTGCGCTACACGCATGCCGATGGCCGCGTGCTTTACGCCAAGACCTTCTGCGACACGCGCGGCCAAACGGTCTATCGCCGTTTTGCGTGGATGTGGGAGCGCTCGCAGCAAGATGCCGACGCGCCTCTGGTGGCGCGCCCGCTGCAATGCAGCGTCGATGGCCGCACGCTGTGGCAGGAGGCGGCCCAAGGCACGCCGCTGCTGCAATTGCCGATCGGTGCGCAAGTCTCGGCGCAACCGAGCGGTGACTGGGTGCTGCCGCTGGCCCACGCCATCGCCACCGTGCACGCCGCGCCGCTCGCACTCGCGGGACCGACGCCACGCGACCGCGAGCACTGGCTGGCCGAGGTGCGCCGCCGCCAAAACAAGGTCAGCCGCGTGCTGCCCGAACTCACCGAACTCGCCGACGCCACGGCCGACGCGATCGTGCACGCCGCCGCGCACCTGCCGGCGCACGAGCCGGCGTTGATTCACGGCGACTTCCACCCTGACCAGGTCTGGTTCGACGGCCAGCGCATCGTGCTCTTCGACTTCGACGAGTTCGCACTCGGCGACCCGATGGAAGACCTGGCCGAGTTCATCGTCAAGCTGCCGGCAGCTGCGAGCAGAGCGCAGCTCGTCGCGCTGTGGCTCGACGGCTATGCGCAGATCGCGCCGCAGCACTTCTGCCGCCAGCGCCTGCGTTGGCACATGGCAGTGCAGCAGTTGTTGCAATCCACCCGCGCCTTCATCTTCCAGATCGACGGCTGGCGCGGCGAGGTGCAGCGGCGGCTCGAACGTGCGCACGAGTTCGCGACGCAGATCGAGACGGAGGTGGCTTGAAATGAAACTTGCACGCTCGTGCATTTCCGCTTTCGGCCCGTTGCGACTGTTGACGACGGTCGGCTTGCTACCCCCGTTCGCCCTGAGCTTGTCGAAGGGCCTGGCTGAGCTTGCCGAAGCCTTGGTGCCACGCGCAAAGGGCTTCGACAAGCTCAGCCCGAACGGGGAAAAGACGGGGCCTCGATACCTCAGCCCGAACGGTTCTTTGCGGACCTTCAAGCTCGGCAAAGGGCCGCAAGCCGAACTGCCAAAAGCCGTTGCATACGCCCCAGGTCGCGCGAAACGCGGTGGAACAACTGGACTGTTCCTCTGCGGTGACTGACTTCACATGACCACCCGCTTTCGCTCTCTGATCCGCGAGTGCCTCGCCGAGCAGCGCGTCGCGCTGACCCTCGCCGCCATAGCGCTCGGCGGCGTCGTGCTCTGCGATCTGCTCGTGCCCTGGCCGCTGAAGGTGATCTTCGACCACATCCTGCTCGCCAAGCCGCTGCCGCCGATGCTGGCAGCGCTGCAGCCGCTGCTCGACCTCGGCACCTGGACAGCCCTGGTGGCCTGCGCGGTGTCGATCGCCGCGATCGCGCTGGCCTCCGGTGCGCTGTCGTATCTGCAGCTCTACACCAGCGCGCGCATCGGCCACCGCATCACCTGGCGTTTGCGCGGCGAACTCTTCGCGCATCTGCAGCGGCTGTCTCTTGCGCACCACCGCGCCGGCCGTGTCGGCGAGCTGATCACCAAGGTGGCAGGCGACACCAACCTGCTGCGCGACATGTTCGCCGACTGGCTGCTCACGTTCGGCCGACACGTGGTCACGCTGGCGGCGATGCTGGTCGTGATGTTCGTGCTCAACTGGCATCTGGCGCTGGTCGTCACGGCCACGCTGCCGCCGCTGCTGTTCGTCATCATGTTCTTGAATCGCCGCGTCAAGGACGCCGCTCGCCAGCAGCGCAAGAACGAAGGCCGCATGGCCTCGCGGCTGAACGAGGTGCTGAGCCAGATCGCGCTGGTGCAGGCCTTCGGCCGCCACGAAGAAGAAGAAGAGCGCTTTCGCGGCGAGATCGCCGCCAACTACGACAGCGGCATGAAAAGCGCGCGCACCAGCGGCGCCATCGTCAAGGCCATCGCGGTCATCAGCGCCATCGGCACCGCCATCACCGTGCTGCTCGGCGTGCGCGAGGTGCTGGAGGGGCGCCTGATGCCCGGCGAGCTGCTGGTCTTCATCGCCTACGTCGATGCGCTGTACAAGCCGGTGCGCGATCTCGGCAAGCTCGCCGGCAAGTTCTCGCGCGCTTCCGTCAGCGCCGAACGTGTGGCGCAGATCCTCGACATCGAACCCGATGCCGCCGACGAGCCCGGCGCGATCGAACTCAGGTCGACGATCGGCGAGATCACGTTCGAGAACATCAGCTTCGGCTACAGCGCCGACAGGCCGCTGCTGCACAACGTCAACCTGCGCATCGCCGCCGGCGAGCGTGTGGCGTTGATCGGCCCGTCGGGCGCCGGCAAATCGACATTGATGAATTTGCTGCTGCGCCTGGCCGAGCCGAGCGCCGGCCGCATCCTGATCGACGGCATCGACATCCGCCGCTACACCCGCGCCAGCCTGCGCCGCGCGATGGGCGTGGTGCCGCAAGAGCCGATGCTGTTCGCGGTCTCGGTGCGCGAGAACATTCTTTACGGCAAGCCCGAGGCCACGCCGCAACAGCTCGAAGCCGCGGCTCGTGCGGCTCGTGCGCACGAGTTCATCGTCGATCTGCCCGAGGGTTATGACACCGAACTCGGCGAACGTGCCGCCACGCTCTCCGGCGGCCAGCGCCAGCGCCTGTGCCTGGCACGCGCGCTCGTCAAGCAGCCCGCGATCCTGCTGATGGATGAGCCCACCGCCGCGGTCGATCCGCGCTCGGCGCAAGCTGATTCACGAAGCGGTGGCGCGTGTGCACCAGGGGCGCACGCTGATCGTCATCACGCACGACCGGGCCTCGCTCGACAACTACGACCGCGTGATCACGCTCGACGGCGGGCGCGTGTCGCCACCGCCGCCGAAGGCAACCACCCCGATGAACCTCGTTGGACAACGCCATGCGTGACATAGAGCCCCCAAGCTCACTTCGCTCGCTCCCCCCCGAGAGGGCTCTCAGTGGCTTCGGGCGGCCGGGCGCCGCGGAGACCCTGCTCTTCTATTGCCAGCACTCGCTGGGCATCGGCCACCTGACGCGCAGCTTCGCGCTCGCGCGTGCGCTGCGCGAGCGCTTTCGCGTCGTCTTCTTGAACGGCGGCCGGCTGCCCGACGGCATCACGGTGCCCGAAGGCGTCGAGTGCATCGATCTGCCGCCGCTCGGCATGGACGACGGCCACACGGTGGTCAGCCGCGATGCCGGCTTCGACGTGCAGACGGCGCGCGCCGAGCGGCGCTTGCTGATCGATCTGGCCGTGGCGAGCACGAAGCCGGCTGTGCTGCTGGTCGAGCTGTTCCCCTTCGGCCGCAAGAAGTTCGCCAACGAAATCCTGCCGATGATCCGCGCCGCGAAGCAGCACGGCGCGCGCGTGGCCTGCAGCCTGCGCGACATCCTGGTCGATGCGCGGCCCGACCAGCAACACCACGACGACCGTGCGCGCTGGCTCGTCGATCGCTACTTCGATGCAGTGATCGTGCACTCCGACCCGGCGTTCGCGAAACTGCAAGACAGCTTCCGGCCGCTGCGTCCGATGCGTACGCCCGTCCGGCACAGCGGCTTCGTCGTGCCGCAGCGCGCCGCGGCCGCCGACACGCCACGCGGCGAGCACCTGCTGGTGTCGGCCGGCGGCGGCATCGTCGGCGATGCGCTGTTCCGTGCCGCGATCGACGCGCATCGGCTCACGCAGCGGCCGATGCGCATCGTCGCCGGCCCGTTCCTGCCCGAGCCGCAGTGGCAGGCGCTGCAAGTGCTCGCCGCGCCGCTGCCCGGCGTGACGCTCGCGCGCCACGTCAGCGATCTCGCGGCCGAGATGCGAATCGCCCGCGCATCGATCAGCCAGTGCGGCTACAACACCGCACTCGATCTGATCGTCTCCGAGGTGCCGGCCCTCGTCGTGCCCTATGGCACCGTCACCGAGAACGAGCAGCAGCACCGCGCGCAACGCCTGGCCGCGCAGGGCGCAGTGCTGTGCATCGAGGCGCAACCGCTCGACGGCCGCACGCTGGCCGACGGCATCGAGCATCTGCTGCACTTCATGCCCAAGCCGGCGGCGCTGGCGCTCGATGGGGCCGCGCGCACGGCCGAGCTGCTGGCGCAGTTGGTGGCCCGGCGCACGCAAGAGGAGCCCGCATTGGACGAACCTGCGCGCTTGCGCGCTGCGGTATGAGCGCTTCGCAGCGGCCGTGCGCGCTCATGCACCCTCTGATCGAACCGGTGCTCGACGCGCTGCCGGCGGGCGTCGATGTCTTCATCCGCGACGACGACGCCGGCTGGAACGACGCGCACCTGCTGGCGTTGCTCGACGTGACCGAGCGCTGCGGCGTGCCGATCGATCTGGCCGCGATCCCGCACGCGATGAGCCGCGGCCTGGCGCGCGAGCTGCGCACGCGCATCGCGCGCGCGCCCGGACTGTTCGGCGTTCACCAGCACGGCAGCACGCACCTGAACCACGAGAGCGAAGGCCGCAAGTGCGAGTTCGGTGTCGCGCGCAGCGAGCAGCAGCAGCGTGAAGACCTCGCGCGTGGCCAGGCGCAATTGCAAGAGCACTTCGGCGAGCTGCTGCTGCCGATCTTCACGCCGCCGTGGAACCGCTGCACCGAGGCCACGCCGGTGCTGCTCGCCGAACTCGGTTTTGCCGCGCTGTCGCGCGACCGCGGCGCCAGGCCGGCGCAGCAGGCGCTGCAGGAGATCGCCGTCGATCTCGACTGGAGCAAACACTGGCGCGAGGGCGGCGCGCCCGCGTTGGCTGCGGCGCTCGCGCACACGCTGCGCGAACGCGCTGGCGACGGCGAGCCGATCGGCCTGATGCTGCACCACGCCGTGATGGCGCCCGAAGAGCTGGCGCTGCTCGAAACGCTGTTGACCACGATGGCCGGACACGGGCGCGTGCGCTGGCGTGCAATGCAGCAGCTGCTCGCCCCGACGACAAAAATAACCCAACGATCGACCCCATGCACTACCTCCGCCTGACCCCGACGCTGCTGGCCGTGATGGCGCTGGCCTGCCCCGCGCAGACCACCGCGCCCGAGCCGCCGCGACGCGACGAGAGCCGCCCCGATCAGCCGCTGACGGTGGATCTGTTCGGCAAGCCGGTTCAGCTCGGTGGCAGTTGGGAATTCACCGGCGAGCGCCGCGGCAACTTCGATCTCGACAGCGCGCGTGCGCGCGACCGCCGCGTGCGCTCGCACGAGATCAAGTTCGAGGCGCTGCTGCGCCTGGATGCGCAGACCTCGGCCTTCGCCGAGATCACGGGCCTGCACGACACACGGCGGACCGAGGGCGACGGCAAGCAGACCGAGCGCGCGCTCGAGCGCGGCCAGTTGTGGCTGCGGCGCGATCGCCTGGGCGGCACGCCGTGGTCGATCGAGCTCGGCCGCGTGGCCGTGGAGGAGCGGCGCAGCTGGTGGTGGGACGACGATCTCGACGCCGTGCGCGCGCGCTACGCCGGCAGCGCCTGGCAACTGGAGACCGGGCTGGCGCATGAAGTGGCGAAGAAGTCGTCGGCCGAGCGCGGCATCGCGCCCGAGTCGCGCGGCGTCACGCGCTGGTTCGGCCAGGCCACCTGGCCCTGGGCGCGGCGCCATGCGCTCGATGGCTTCTGGCTGCTGCAGCGCGACCGCTCGTCACGCCCCGCCGCCGGCAGCGTGTTCGCCGACAACGACCGCACCGACCCGAGCGACCTGCGGGCGTTATGGTTGGGCCTGCGCGCCGCCGGCGAGTGGCGCATCGAAGACGGTCCGCGTCTGGCCTACTGGGCCGATGCGGCCTGGCTCTCGGGGCGTGAGCACTTGACGGCGTTCGACGAGGCCGACGACGGCCGCTTGACCGCCACCGGCACGACGCGACAGCGCCTGCGCGGCAATGCCTTCGACATCGGCGCCACCGGCAGCTTGGCGCTGCCGCTGCGGCCGTCGCTCACCGTAGGCTATGCGCGCGGTTCGAGCGGCTATCGGCAGACCGGCTTGCAGGAAAACAAGGCGCGCTTTGCCGGCGTGAAGCGTTGGCAGCGTTATGGCGAGCTGTTCCAGCCCGAGCTGTCGAACCTCTCGGTGGCCACCGTCGGCACCGGCGTGCGCGTGCTCGAGAACAGCTCGATCGAACTGGTGGCGCACCGCTATCGCCAGGTCCGCGCGGCCGACTCGATGCGCAACACGCGCCTGTCCGCCGATCCGCAGGGCACGC
Organism: uncultured beta proteobacterium; assembly: GCA_963732625.1. GTDB lineage: Bacteria > Pseudomonadota > Gammaproteobacteria > Burkholderiales > Burkholderiaceae_C > CADEEN01. The sequence continues at coordinate 19,415 of CAVTAM010000026.1, forward strand.
AGCGCACGCTCGGCCGCGAGATCAACCTGCTGCTGGCGGTGCGCGAAAGCAAGCGCGTCGAATTGCTCTTCAAGGCCTCGCACTTCAAGCCCGGCGCGGCGTTCGCCCCCGGGCAGCGCGATGCGGCGCGGGCCGTCGAGGTCGTCGTCACGTTCAACTTCTAAAGGCGCCAGCGCCATGAAAGTCGTCTTGTTGGCCAAGGACAGGCATGCAAGCGAGCCGGTGCTGCGCCGCTTTCTCGCCGTCGGCGCCCTGCGCGGCCACAACGTGCAATGGCACGACAAGCAGACGTTCCTCACCGCCGATCTGGCGCGCGTCGATATCGTCTGCCTGAAGAGCCATGTCGACGACCGCGAGGTGTGGCACAAGATCGAAGCGCAAGGCGTGCGCACGGTCAACCGCCGCGCCGCAAGCCAGGCCTGCGGCGCGCGCTCGCGCCTGGACGCGCTGCTGCGCGCCGGTGGGGTGCGCATGCCGCGTTGCGCCGCCACAGCAGCCGAGGTCGGGCAGTTGACGATGCCGATCGTGCGCAAGCCGAACGCAGCCGCGGCGCCGCGTGAGGTGCGTGTCTTCGACCAGACGCCCGAGTCCATCGACAACGAGCGCTACTTCTATCAGGAACTGATTGCCGGCGACGGCGTCGTCTGCAAGGCCTATTGCATTGCCGGCACCACCTTCCTGGTCGAGGAGCGGGACACCGATCCGGCCGCGTCCGATGCCAGCGCCGGTCGCCGCCAGGCCGTGGCGATGGAGCCCGGCCTGGCCGAGGCCGCACGCACGGTCGGCCTGCTGACGGGGCTCGAGGTCTACGGCCTGGACTTCGTCGGCCGGCCCGGCGAGCGGGTGCTGATCGACGTCAATCCCTTCCCCAGCTTTCGCTGCGTGCCGCAAGCCGCGCAGGCGTTGTGGGACCACCTTGAAAAGATCGCGCCCGGCGCGGAGGCTGCATCATGATCACGACCACTTTCTGGCGCTGCACGCTTGCAGCGCTCGCCGTTGCTCTGAGCTTGTGGCCCGTCGCTGGCGCACAGGAGCAAACGCAGCGGCCTGCCGAGGCCAGGAGCGGCAAGTGGTTCGAGCATGTGCTGATCGTCGTGCTCGAGAACGAAGCCTATGAAGCGGCGCTGCAGAACGATTATCTGAAGCAACTGGCCGCGCGCGGGGCGTCGTTCGCCCATTACGACACCTTGTTCAAACCGTCGCAGCCGAACTATCTGGCGCTGGTGGCGGGTCAGACCTTCGGTGTTGCGCGACAACGAGGTGGCGGATATCGCGGGAGCGAGCATCGCCGACCTGCTGGAGTCCAAGGGCCTGAGCTGGAAACAGTATGCGCAGGGCTTTCCAGGCGCGTGCTTCCGCGGGGGTGTGCGCGGCGACTACGTGAGAAAGCACGTGCCCTTCATCAGCCTGCGCTCCGTGCACGACGACCCGAAGCGCTGCGCCAACGTGGTCGATGCCGGCCAGCTCGATGCGCGGCACCTGCCGCACTACGCGCTCTACTCGCCCGACAACAGGAACAACGGCCACGACACCGATCTCGCCTTTGCCACGCGCTGGTTGCAGCGCTTTCTCGAACCGTTGCTGAACGATCCGCAGCTCATGAAGGACACCTTGATCGTCGTCACCTTCGACGAATCGGATTCGAAGAAGCACAACCGCGTCTACACCGTGTTCCTCGGCGACGCCGTCAGAAAAGGCTACGTGTCGGACCAGCCCGTCAGCCACTACAACCTGCTGCGAACGATCGAGGACAACTTCGCCTTGGGCACGCTCGGGCAGGCCGATGCCACGGCGGCACCGATCGGCCACGTGTGGAGCCGATGATGAGCGGCGCAGCACTTTCGCTGGGCGATGCAGGGCCGGGTGTCGGCGGTGGATCGGCCGGCACGCCGCAGCACCGCGAGGCCAACGCCGACGCCGACCCCGAACCTGCGCGCGGCGTCTTCGCCGTCTACACCGATGCGGTTCGTGCGCGCGACTTGCTGCAAAGCTGCAGCGAGCTGCTGTTCGGCCAGCCGGTGACGATCGCCACCTGCACGGTGATCGACAGCCTGTACAAGACCTACGCCAATCCCACCTCGTGGCCCAAGTCGACGCTGTCGGTGTGCTGGCGGCTCGGCCTGGCGGGCGGCGCCGACAGCACGATCATCTATGCCAAGGTCTACCTGGCCGGCCGCAGCCTGGCGGCATGGCTGGCGTTGGGCGAGCGCGCCAGCGCAGCGCAGGCGCGGCAGGCGGTGACGCACCTGCCGGCGCTGGACATGATCGCCTGGCGCTTTCCGCACGATCCGTCGATCGGCCACCTGCCCGATGCCGTTGACGAGCCGAGCGTGAAGCCGCGCCTGCTGCGCTTGCCTTTGGCCGCGCTGCTGCCGCATGGCGTTGGCTTAGAGCAGGCGCAGCTCAGCGTCGAGCCGGTGCAGTACCAACCGGAAAAGTGCTGCACCACGCGCTACCGGCTGCACTGGCACGACACGCACGACGCGCAAGCGCCGGGAGAGGTGCAGCAGCTCGTGATCTACGGCAAGACCTACAGCGACGACCGCGGCAGCACGGTCTACGCACGGCAACTGCACTACTGGCGCGAAGCGGCCTTTGCGATCTGCCAACCGCTGGGCTACGACAGCACGATCAAGACCGTCTGGTCGCTCGGCGTCGAAGGCCTGCCGCTGGCCCGGGTGATCGGGCGCGACAACCACCAACGCTTGCTCGCCCAGGTGGGCCGCTGCCTGGCTGCCGTGCACGGCAGCGACCTGCATGCGCTCGGCGTCCTGAAAGTGATCGTGCCGGCCGAGCTGCTGGCGGACTGCCTCAAAAAGATCGACAAGCTCGGCCGCGCCTGCCCGGCGAGCGCGGCGCCACTGGCGCTGCTGATCGCGCCGGTGCAGACGCTGGCCGCGCAGTTGGCGCAAAGCGCGAGCGTGCGCCACGCCCTGCATGGCGACTTTCACATCGACCAGATGCTGGTCTGCGGCGAGGCGGTGGTCGTCTTCGACTTCGACTCGTTCGCCGTGGGCGACGCGGAGCGCGATCTGGCGGAGTTCATCGTCGCGCTGATGTTCCAGCCCTTCGACGCGGCGTTCGTCCAGCTCCTGGCCCTGGCCCTGGTCGACGCCTATCGCGCCCACGCGCCATGGCAGGTCCGCATCGATCACCTTCGGTGGTACGCGCAGGTCGAGTTCGTCACCCGCTGCTGGCGCTGCTACCGCCAGCAACAGACCGGATGGGACGCGGCGCTGCAACGCGGCGTGGCGCACCTGCCCGAGCTGGACGCACTGTTCGTGGCCCTCGCTGCCGCCATCGCCAGCACGGCCGGCACCGCGGTGGCCGCGCCGGCACTGCCATGAACGCCTTTGCCGCGTACGCCGCAGAGGTGGCGCTGCTCGCCGACAAGCCCGATCCGCTGCCGGCGCTGCTGCTGTCGCGTCACGGCGCAGGGCCGTGGCGCCGCACCTATGCGCGCTTTCATCCGCAGCAGCCGTCGTACTGCACCTTGCTGTATGAGATCCAGCGGGGCCGGCGCCAGCGCGATGCCGCTGCGCGTGTCGCTGTATCGCGATGCCGATGCCAGCAGCGTGGCGCGCGGCGAAGCGGTTGCCGGCCTGGGCATCGCGCGGGTCACGCCGCCGGCCGCGGACGAGGCGCTGCAGACGCTGCACGCGGTGCTGGCGCGCCATCCGGATGCCGCCATCGTGCGCTACCGGCCGTTGCATCGGTGCACGTTTCGCGCAGCGCATGCCGCTGCGGGGGCGCAGTACGTCAAGGTCTTTCCGAGCGGATTCGTGCAGCGCCTGCACACTGCGATGCAGTCGCTGTGGCATCGCCGCGGTGAACTCGCATTCGCCGTTGCCGAGCCGCTCGCATTCGACGGCGATCTGCGCTTCGTCTCGCAAGCGGCGCTGCCGGGTACGCCGCTCGCCGCCGAGTTGCTCGGAGCGCGCGGCCTCGAGGTTGCGGCGGCGGCGGGACGAGCCGCGGCGACGCTGCCGCAGAGCTCGGTGCCTGCTGCGCAGCCCCTGAGCAGCGATGAGATTCTTGCCAACACCGAGAACCATGTCCACGCCATCGCGGCGCTGCTGCCCGAGCACGCCGAGCGGCTGCGGGCGCTGCTGTCGCGGCTGCGGCGCGACGAGGCGGCCTGCGCCCCGGCGCGGCGCTTGCCGATCCACGGCGCCCTGCATCCAGCGCAATGGCTGCGCGTCGGCAACGGCCTCGGCCTGGTGGACTTCGATGGCCTCGCCGCCGGCGATCCGGAGTTCGATGTGGCGACCTTCGTCACCGAGCTGCGCTACGAGCAAAGCGCCATGCTGCCGCCAACCGAGTTGTGCCGGGCGTTCACAGACGCTTACGCCGAGTGCGTGCCGCTCGATGCACAGCGCGTCGCGCTGTACGTCGCACACAAGGAAATAGCCAAGCTGCTGCGTCTGGCTCGCGCGCCGCGTCCGGACGCGCCACGGCGATTCGCGCTCGCACTGCAGCGCATGGAGTAGTACGCCGGCACAGCGATGTATCTGCAAGCGCTCCGGGTGCTCTATCTGAGCGTGACCACAGCAAAAGGATCGTTCGCATGAAACTCACCGTCGTCGGCACCGGCTATGTCGGACTCGTCACCGGCGCCTGCTTTGCCGAAATGGGCAACGACGTGCTGTGCATCGATGTCAACGCGCAGAAGATCGAGCGCCTGATGCGCGGCGAACTGCCGATCTTCGAGCCCGGGTTGAAGGAGATCGTGCTGCGCAACGTTGCCGAAGGGCGGCTGCACTTCTCCACCGACGTGAAAGAAGGCGTGCGCTTCGGCACGATGCAGTTCATCGCCGTCGGCACACCGCCGGGCGAAGACGGCTCGGCCGACATGCAGCACGTGCTGGCCGCGGCGCGCGCGATCGGCGAGCACATGAGCGACTACAAGCTCGTCATCGACAAGAGCACGGTGCCAGTGGGCACGGCCGACGCGGTGCGCGAGGCGATCGCGAAGGCGCAAGCACAACGCGGCGTGCAGGTGCCGTTCTCGGTGGTCTCGAACCCCGAGTTCTTGAAAGAAGGCGCGGCGGTCGAAGACTTCATGCGCCCGGATCGCATCGTCGTCGGCGTCGACGACGAACGCGCGGCGCTGCTGATGCGCGCGCTGTACGCGCCGTTCTCGCGCCAGCGCGACAAGCTGGTGCTGATGGACGTGCGCTCGGCCGAACTCACCAAGTACGCCGCCAACGCGATGCTGGCCACGCGCATCAGCTTCATGAACGAGATGGCTCTCTTGGCCGAAAAACTCGGCGCCGACATCGAGCAGGTGCGCCGCGGCATCGGCAGCGACCCACGTATCGGCGCGCAGTTTCTCTACGCCGGTTGCGGCTACGGCGGCTCGTGTTTTCCGAAGGACGTGAAAGCGCTGCTGTCCAGCGCGGCCGGCGTCGGCGAACCGCTGCACGTGCTGGCCGCGGTCGAGCGCGCCAACGAGCGGCAGAAGCAGGTGCTGGTGGATCGTGTCGTCGCGCGCTTCGGCGCCGATCTTTCCGGCAAGCGTTTTGCGCTTTGGGGCCTGGCCTTCAAGCCCGACACCGACGACCTGCGCGAAGCGCCGTCGCTGGTGATCGTGCGTGAGCTGGCGCGGCGCGGCGCGCGCATCGTCGCCCACGATCCGGAAGCGATGAATGCGGCGCGCGAGGTGCTGGCCGATGTGCCGGCGCTCGAATTCGCGCCGACGCCGATGGCCGCGCTCGAAGGCGCCGACGCACTGCTGCTCGTCACCGAGTGGAAGGCCTACCGCAGCCCGGACTTCGGGCGCGTGCACGCGGCGCTGCGCCAGCCGGTGCTGATCGACGGCCGCAACCTGTTCGATCCGGCGCTGCTGCGCGAGGCAGGCATCGAGTACCACCCGATTGGGCGAGCGGCCGCGTTGTCCGCTGAACCCACGTTGGCGCTGGCGGCATGAGCCGAATCCTCGTCACCGGTGCCGCCGGCTTCATCGGCATGCACGTCAGCCTGGCGCTGCTGGCGCGCGGCGACGAGGTGCTGGGCATCGACAACCTCAACGACTACTACGACCCGGCGTTGAAACTCGCGCGCCTGGCGCAACTGCAGCGGGAGCGCGGCTTCGCTTTCGAGCGCCTGGACATCGCCGACACGCAGGCGATGCAGACGCTGTTCGCGCGCGGCGGCTTCACGCGCGTCGTGCACCTCGCCGCGCAGGCCGGCGTGCGCTACTCGGTGACGCATCCGCACGCCTACGCGCAGGCCAACCTCGTCGGTTTTCTCAACATCCTCGAAGGCTGCCGCGCGAACAACATAGAACACCTGGTCTACGCCAGCAGCTCGAGCGTCTACGGCGGCAACACCAAGCTGCCGTTCGCCGAGGACGACGCGGTGGATCACCCGGTGAGCCTGTACGCGGCGACGAAGAAGGCCAACGAGCTGATGGCGCACAGCTACAGCCACCTCTACGGCCTGCCGTGTTCGGGCCTGCGCTTCTTCACCGTCTACGGGCCGTGGGGCCGGCCGGACATGGCGTATTGGAGCTTCACCAAGGCGATCCTCGCCGGCGAGCCGATCGCCGTCTTCAACCACGGCCGCATGCAGCGCGACTTCACCTACATCGACGACATCATCGCCGGTGTGCTCGCGGTGCTCGACAAACCACCCGCGCAAGAAGGTGCGCGCGTGCTCAACATCGGTGGCAACGCCCCCGTGCCGCTGATGGAGTTCATCGCCGAGCTGCAAGCCGCGCTCGGCCTGTCGGCGCGGTTGGAGATGAAACCGATGCAGGCAGGCGACGTCACCGACACCTGCGCCGACGTGACGCGGCTCAACGCGCTGATGGGCACGCCGCACCGCTTCACGCCACTCGATGAAGGCCTGTCGCGCTTCGTCAAGTGGTACCGACAACACCACGGCCACGCGATCGCTTTTGAACGTGCAGCTTGAAACCAAGAGATGACAACATGACTACTGTTGCCGTAGTAGGACTCGGCTACGTCGGCCTGCCGCTCGTCGTCGAGTTCGGCAAGACCCTGCGCACGATCGGCTTCGACATCGACGCCGTGCGCGTCGCGCGCTGCCAGGCCGGTCATGATCCGTCGCGGGAGATCAGCGACGGCGACATGCGCACCGCGGTGCATGCCGAGTACAGCGCCGATGCGAAGTGCCTCAACGCCGCCGACATCATCCTCGTCGCCGTGCCGACGCCGGTCGATGTGGCGCGCATCCCGGACCTCGGCCCGCTAAAGAGCGCCAGCCGGCTGATCGGCGCGAACATGAAGCCGGGTGCGATCGTCGTCTATGAGTCCACCGTCTATCCCGGCGCGACCGAAGAGGTCTGCATCCCGGAACTCGAACGCGTGTCGGCTGGGAAGTGGAAGCAGGATTTCTTCGTCGGCTACAGCCCGGAGCGCATCAACCCCGGCGACCGCGAGCACATGCTGACCAACGTCGTCAAGGTCGTCTCCGGCGACACGCCGGAAACGCTCGACCGCGTGGCCGCGCTGTACGAGCGCATCGTGCAGCCCGGCGTGCACCGCTGCACGAGCATCAAGGCGGCCGAGGCCTGCAAGGTGATCGAGAACACGCAGCGCGACCTCAACATCGCGCTGATGAACGAGCTGGCGATCATCTTCGACAAGGTCGGCATCGACACCGCCGAGGTGCTCGAAGCGGCGTCGACGAAGTGGAACTTCCTGCGCTTTTCGCCGGGCTTGGTCGGCGGCCACTGCATCGGCGTCGACCCGTACTACCTGACGCACAAGGCCGAGATGCTCGGCTACCACCCGCAGGTCATCACCGCCGGCCGGCGCATCAACGACGGCATGGGCAAGTACATCGCCGAGCAGACCATCAAGCAGATGATCGCTGCCGGCAGCTACGTGCGCGGCGCCAAGGTCAACCTGCTCGGCCTGACCTTCAAGGAAAACTGCCCCGACCTGCGCAACAGCAAGGTCGGCGACATCGTGCAGGAGCTGCGCAGCTACGGTGTCGAGGTCTTCGTGCACGACCCGTGGGCCGACGCCGATGAAGCCCGGCGTGAGTACGGCGTGACGCTGTCGTCGTGGGAGGAGCTGCCGCGCGCCGATGCGATCGTTGCCGCGGTGGCGCACCGCGAGTTCGCCGAGCGCGATGCGCAGGATCTCGCCCGCAAGACACTGCGCGGCGGCTGCTTCATCGACGTCAAGTCGCGCTTCGACGCGCCAGCGTTGCGCGAGGCGGGCCTGAAGGTCTGGCGTTTGTGAACGGCTGTGCCGGCGCGCGCTACGGCGTCTTGGCCTTGGCCTCGAGTTCGGCCTTCAAGCCCGGCGCCAGCTGCAGCTGCGTGGCCAGCGCGTCCAGGTACGCGCGCTCCATCGTCGTCGCCTCACCGGCCACGAGCACGCTGGCGAGGTAGATCTCGCTGGCCATCTGCGGGCTCGTGCTCGCCGCGGCCACCTCGGCCGGCTCGAGCGGGCGGCGCAACTCGTCTTCGAACCAGCGCTGCACGCCCGGGTCGGCTTCGAGCCGCTTCATCTCGGCTTCGACCACGCCGCGCTCGCGCTCGTCGAGGTGGCCGTCGGATTTGGCGGCGGCGATCATGGCCTTCAGCATCGCGCGGCTGTGCAGTTCGAGCTGCGGCGCGGGCAGCGCCTCGAAGCGCGCAGGCGTTGTCGGCGCACTCTGCGCCGCACCGGCTGCCGACGCCGGTGCACTCGCCTGGTTCTTGGCCTGCCAATCGTTGTAGGCACGCCAGGCGAGCGTGCCGAGTGCGGCCACGGTGCCGACCTGCACCACCTTGCCGCCGAGGCCGCGGCGGCTGCCGAGCAGCAACGCCAGCGCGCTGCCGGCCGCGGCGCCGGTGGCGTATTTTTCGAGATCGCCCGATCGTTTGGCGCCCTCGTATTTGGCAACGCCGGATTGCAGCAACTGTTCGAGCAGGGACTGTGCGCTCATCGAAACCTCCGCAGGCTGGAATGGGTCAGGGCGAACAACTCTACCGCTCCACATCCACCGACTGGCCGAGTCGGGCACTCTTGCCCAGCGCGTCGAGCGTCGCCGCGTTGTCGAGGCTGGCTTGCGCCGCGCGGTCGATGGCCGCCTGGTCGCCCGCCGCGACGACACGCGCAAAGGCTTCGGCCGCAAAACGAAAGCCGCTGCCGCAGCCGGCCTCGATGCGCTCGCCCGCAGGTTTGCAACGACCAGCAGGCAGCTTGTGGCGTGATGAGCGGGCATCATCGAAAGCCTCTCACCCTCTCACTCGCCGCGCTGATCGTCCGGCAGCTCGACGCGCTGGCGTGCCGCGTTGATGACGAGCGTGTTCCAGCGCCGGCGCTGATCCGGCGAGGCCGACCACTCGCTGCCGAACAGCGCGCGGCCCTGGTCGTGCATCACCAGCGCCAGTTGCGCGGAGGGCAGGTGGCCGGCGTCGGCGAGTGCGATGACGCGGCCGTAGGCGGCGGCGTGGCGCCCGTCGCGGAACCAGCGCGAGGCGTCGGCGTAGCGCTCGGCTTGTGAAGGCACGGCGGCGGGCGCATCACGCGCGGGTGCCGCTGCCGTGCCCATCAAAGCCGCCGCGCCTGCGGCCAAAGCCAGGCTCGACAAAGTGATCCGTGCATGAGTTTGCATCGGGATGTCCTCGGCAAAGTGATTGCGATGCCATGAACCACGCAATGGCGCCCGGATTGCGGACACGCCCACCTTTGCACCCCCTACCTTCACGCCGCCACGGCGCTGACGATGACGAATTCGCCCGGCACGCTGTAGCCGCCGTCACCGCACCGCCACGGCTCGATCGCTTGCACGTAGCGGGCTCGCACACGCTCGCGCGTGGTCTCGTCAAAGCGCGACCACGCCAGGGCGACCGGGCCGCCGATGAAGGCGGCGTCGCAGGCTTGCTGCGCGCTGTCGTAGGCCAAGGCGGCGGCGATGCGCCGCTGCGCGACCGACTCGAAGCCGGCATCGGCGCAGCAACGTGCCAATGTGTCGCGCCGGCCCAAGCGAAAGAACAGCGGGCAGACATCGCTGGCGACCTCGGCCTCGGCGATCGGGAACAGCGGCGCCCAGCCGCAGCGCGCGCGTTCGCCCCACACCGCCAGCGCCACGCGGCCGCCCGGCCGCAGCACGCGGGCCATCTCGCGCAGCGCGAGCTCAGGGTGCGGCATGTACATCAGACCGAGCGCGCACAGCGCCGCGTCGAAGCCTGCAGCCGGCAACCCATCGAGCACCTCGCCGTCGGCGCGCATGAAGCGCGCCTGCGCCTGCGCCGCGGCGCGACGGCGCGCGGCCATCACCATCTGCTCGGCGATGTCCACGCCGAGCACCTGGCCACGCAGGCCGACGGCTTGTGCCGCCGCCACGCTGACGAGGCCGGTGCCGCAGGCGACATCGAGCACGCGCTCGCCTGGCGACAGCGCCGCGGCGGCGAGCAACGCGTCTTGCGCCGGCGCAAGCTGCCTCTGCCACAGCGCTTCGTAATCGGCCGCGGCCAGGTCCCAGCCATAGCGCTGCACGCGGCGCTGCAAACGCGCGTCCATCGTTTCAGCGCCGTGTGATCACCACCTCGAGGTACTCGCTCGGCACGACGAGAGACTTCGCACCGCCCTGGTTGTGGCGCTCCAGCAGTTCGGCCAGATCGCGTTCGAGCGCCGCGGCGCCGTCGGCCGGCAGCGCGGCAAAGGCCTTGTGCACCGGGCCGTACCAGGTGCGGAACACGTCGATGAAATGCGCCGCCGAGCGGTAGCGGAAGTTGAAGTGGCGCGGTGTGCACTCGATCGAATGCGCACGGTCACCGAACAGCGACTGCAGGTGTTTCTCGGTGCCCCACAGCGACGGTGATTGCACGCCCGCCGGCGGCGGCAGATGGCGGCCGAGGACTTTGAACATCTGGCCGACGAGGCTGTCGGGCGTCCAGTTGGCCAGGCCGATGCGGCCGCCCGGCTTGCACACGCGCGCCAACTCCGACGCAGCTTTGGCGTGGTCGGGCGCGAACATGACGCCGAAGGTCGACAGCACGGCATCGAAGCTGGCGTCGGCATGCGGCAGCGCTTCGGCATCGGCGACTTCGAACTTGACTTGCAGGCCTTCGGCGCGCGCGCGCTCGGCGCCGCGATCGAGCAGGCTGCCGACGTAATCGGTGGAGGTGACGATGCCGCCGCGACGCGCGGCGGCGAGCGTGGCATTGCCGTTGCCTGCGGCGACATCGAGCACGGCTTGATCGAAGCCGATGTCGCAGGCTTCGGCGAGCTGCTCGCCGACGATCTGCAAGGTGGTGCCGATGACGGCGTAGTCGCCGCTGGACCACGCGGCTTGTTGGCGGGTCTTGACGGCGTTGAGGTCGGTTGCGGGTGCGTTCATGAGGGGTCTCCTGGTGGGTGGTGATTCACTGTGCGCGATGCAGCGCCGGCCTGTCCTGTTCGAGCGTCCTGATCTGCTGATCGAGCGTCCGACGGATGCAATCTAGGGATGCAGGCGCTCGCCGGCGCGAACACAATCGACGCCTTCATCTTCAGCGAGGCTCACGATGGCCGCACCAGATCTCGCAATCGCCTTGCAGCGCGTGCAGGCGGTACTGCAACGCCGCCCCGACAGCGGCTTGCACGACGACGCACCGGCCACCGCGCGCTGGAGCGGTGGCACGCGCGTCGTTGCCAGCCATGCCGGCGGCCACCAGGTCCTGACCGACATGCCGGCCGAGCTCGGCGGCAGCGGCGATCAGGTGACACCGGGCTGGTTGTTCCGCGCCGGTGTTGCGTCGTGTGCGGCCACCAGCATCGTCATGGCCGCGGCGCGTGAAGGCATCGCGCTGCAAACGCTCGAGCTGCGCGCCAGCAGCCGCTCCGACACGCGCGGCCTGCTCGGCATGGCCGACGCCGCGGGTCAGCCGGTGGACGCGATGCCGGGCGACGTGCAGTTGCATGTGCGCATCGCCGCCGACGGCGTGGCGCCCGAGCGCCTGCGTGCGCTCGCCGAGCAAGGCATCGCCTGCTCGCCCATCCCGCGCGCAGTGCAGCATGCGCTGCCGGTGACGCTGCACATCGACGTGGATTGATGGACGCGCTGTCGCAAACTCTGCGCGAGGCCGCTTGATGGACGCGCTGTCGCAAACTCTGCGCGAGGCCGCTTGATGGACGCGCTATCGCAAACTCTGCGCGTCGTGCGCCTGACGGGCGCCATCTTCATCAACGCGCGCTTCACCGCGCCGTGGTGCTACGAGTCGCCACGCGCCGAGTCGGTCGTGCACCTGCTCGAGCCGGGCGCCGAGCGGCTGGTGATCTTTCACCTCATCACCCAAGGCGATTGCTGCGCGCTGCTCGGCCAGAACGAGCCCGTGCGCCTGTGCGCCGGCGACGTGGTGCTGTTCCCGCAAGGCGATGCGCACCTGATGTGCTCCGAGCCCGGCGTGGCGGCGGCCAAGGGCGGCGCACCGCTGGCCGAAGTGCTGTCGCGCCGGCCGAGCCAGCTCGCCTACGGCGGCGGCGGCGCGGCCACGCGACTGGTCTGCGGCTATCTGGCTTGCGATGCACGGCTGGCCAACATGCTGCTCGCCGGCCTGCCGCCCGTCGTGCGCGTCAACGTGCGCGGCTCGGCAGCCGGCTTGTGGCTCGAGTCCTCCGTGCGCTACGCGCTGGCCGAAGCGCGCTCACCGCGGCCCGGCGGCGAAGGCGTGCTGGCCAAACTCTCCGAAGTTCTGTTCATCGAGGTGCTGCGCCTGTACATGAACGAGCACGCCGAGGGCCGCACCGGCTGGCTCGCCGGCGTGGGTGACCGCATCGTCGGCGCGGCGCTGAACGCGATGCACAACGAGCCGGCGCGCGCGTGGACGCTGGAAGATCTGGCGCGCAGCGCCAACACCTCGCGCTCGGTCTTTGCCGAACGCTTTGCGCAGATCGTCGGCAGCACGCCGATGCAGTACCTGACGCACTGGCGCATGCTGCTGGCGTCGAACCTGCTCCGTCAGGGCACGGCGCCGCTGGCCAGCATCGCGCACGACGTCGGCTACCAGACGGATGCCGCGTTCAGCCGCGCCTTCCGCCGTGAGTTCGGTGCGCCGCCGGCGGCGTGGCGGCGCCGTCATGCCGCGCGAGTGGCATCATGACCACGCATGCTCGGCTACCAGACGCAACAAACGCCAATCGCGATCGACGGTGTCGATGATCTGCTGATCCGCTCGCTGGCCGACCGGCAGCAGTTCCACGATCCGCGCGGCCACGCGCTGCGCATCGGCATCTCGTCCGCAGCCTGGCCGATGTTCGGCATGGCATGGCCCTCAGGCTTGGCGCTGGCTGCGCGTCTGGCGCTGCACGAGGTGCGAATCGGCGAGCGCATTCTCGAGATCGGCTGCGGCCTGGCGCTGCCGAGCCTGGTCGGCCACCGCCGCGGCGCCGACATCACGGCGAGCGATTGCCACCCCCTCGCCGCCGGCTTCCTGCGCGCCAACCTGCGCTTGAACGGCCTCGCGCCGATGAGCTACCGCCACGGTCAATGGAACACACCCGTGCGCGAGCGCGTGCGCGCCGGCAGCCACCGCGGCAGCATCGTGCGCGGACGTTTCGATCTGATCATCGGCAGCGATCTGCTCTACGAGCGCGACACGCCCGGCGGCCTGGCGGCGTTCATCGGCCATCACGCCAACGCACGCTCGCAGGTCTGGATCGTCGACCCGGACCGCAGCAACCGCGCCGCGTTTCACCGCCAGATGGCGCATGAAGGCTTCAGCCGCAGCGAAGAGCGGCTCGATGCGCTGTCCTACAAGGGGCGGCTGATCACCTACCGGCGCGGCGTGTCCGACTGATGCGGCTGCCGCGGGCGTTTAGACTCGCGCGCCGCCACCACTGCAAGAGACCGACCCGATGAAGCTGCGCATGGCCGAGAACTCGCTCTTCGCGATCCTGTTGCGCCAGCGCTGGTGGGTCAGCGCCGCGATCGCGCTGGCGATCGGTCTCATCGGCGCCGCGCTGCTGCCGCCGCAGTGGCGCGTTGCCGGCGCGCTGAGCGGCTTTCCGTTTGCCGTGATCGCCGCGATGGCGGCCTGGCGCCAACGCCACACGCCGAGCGACAGCCGCATCGCGCAGGTCGATGCCGCCGTGCGTGCGCTGGCCTGGCCGGCCTTTGCCGCGCTGCTGGAGCAGTCCTTCCGCCGCGACGGTCATGAAGTGAAGCGCACCAGTGGCAGCGCCGACTTCGAGCTGCTGCGCAACGGCCAGACGCTGTTGGTCAGCGCGCGCCGCTGGAAGAGCGCGCGCACCGGCCTCGAGCCGCTGCGCGAGCTGCAGGCCGCACGCGAAAAGGCCGGCGCCGCGGCGCTGTACATCGGTCTGGGCGAAATCAGCGAGACGGCTGCCGCCTTCGCCGCGCAGCAGCGCATCGCGCTGTGGCGAGCGGCGGAGTTGGCCGAGTCTCTGCGCGGTGTGGCGCTGCCGCCGGCCGTCAGGTGAAGGCCACTATCACTTCCAGCGGCGCCTGCACGAGCTCGATCAGCACGCCCTCGCCGCCGAGCGGGAACTCTTCGTTGCCCTTGGGGTGGATGAAGCAGATGTCGTGGCCGGCAGCGCCTTTGCGGATGCCGCCGGGCGCGAAGCGCACGCCGTGCGCGGTCATCCACTGCACAGCGCGCGGCAGGTCATCGACCCACAGGCCGATGTGATTGAGCGGCGTGGTGTGCACCGCCGGCTTCTTGTCGGGGTCCAGCGGCTGCATCAGATCGATCTCGACCGCATGCACGCCGCGGCCGAGTTGGCAGATGTCTTCATCGACGTTCTCGCGCTCGCTGATGAACGTGCTCTTCACGTCGAGGCCGAGCACGTCGACCCAGAGCGATTTCAGGCGCTGCTTGCTCGTGCGCTCCGATGGCGACCTGCTGCAGGCCGAGGATGCGAAAGGGCCGGTCGTCGGTGCTCATGTCGAAATGCCCAGTTGGTCGAAGGCGATGGCGTGTTCATGCACGCTGCGGTTGTCGATGCCGCGCAGCGACAGCGTGAGCCGGCGCGCGTCGAAATCGATGTCGATGACGCCGTAGTGCGGCACGGTGACGAGCGGGCCGATGCGGTTCGGCCCGTCTTCCTGCGCCGCGGCCCACGGGTGCGTGACGCCGCTGCTCGTCATCTCGTGCAGCGGGTAACGCAGCGTGGCGTTGGCTTCGCGGTAGAGGCCGCCGACGTGCCTGTCGCCCGAGACGATGACCACGCCGCGCGCCTGCGTGTCGCGGATCAGCCGGTACAGGCGCGCGCGCTCGGCCGGCAGGTTCCCCCAGCGCTCCCAGCCGTGGCCGTCGACGACGCACTGGATGCTGCTGGCGATCACGCGCACGTCGGCACGGCTGCGCGCAACTGCGCTTCGAGCCAGCGCCATTGCGCCTCGCCGAGCATCGTCTTGGCCGGGTCGGCGTCGGGCAGGAAGCGCTCCTTGCCGCGCGCGCCGCACTGGTCGGTGGCTTTCAGCGGCGAGCGGAACCAGCGTGTGTCCAGGCCGATGACCTGCACGCGCCGCCCGCCGCGCTCGATCGTCTGCGCGTGGTAGAGGCCTTCGCGCGAGCGGCGCGGGTCATCGGCAGCCACACGCCAGAAGCGCAGGAACTCGTCCTTGCTCGCCTGCTTGTGCGCGAACTCGGCACCGCCGTCGTTCGCGCCGTAGTCGTGGTCGTCCCAGAGCGCGAGGTGCGGCGTGGTGTTGCGCAGGGTCTGGAAGTTGGCTTTGGCGGCAAGATCGGCATAGGCCTGGCGCAGCTTGTCGATGGCAAACGGCGGCTCGCTCGCATAGACGTTGTCGCCGGCAAAGACGAAGTAGCCGCAGCGCTGCTGCACGGCCGCGTCCCAGATCGGCTGCGGCTTGCGCTGATCGGCGCAGGAAGCGACGCCGATGCGCAGGCTGCTGCCGCCGGGCTGGTGGGGCGCCACCGCGCAGGCGCCGAGCGCGGCGGCGCCGGTGGCGGCAATCAGCGTGCGGCGGCGCACGGCCATCACGCAAACGAGACGATCGGCTGATCGACGGCCAGGCTCTCGCCCTTTTTCGCCAGCACCTCCTTGACGGTGCCGTCCTGCGTCGCGGTGAGGATGTTCTCCATCTTCATCGCCTCGATCACCGCCAGCTTCTCGCCGGCGAGCACCTTCTGGCCCGGCTGCACCGTGATGTCGGCGAGCAGCCCGGGCATCGGCGAGAGCAGGAACTTCGACAGATCCGGCGGCGCCTTGTGCGGCATCAGCTTCAACAACTCGGCGGCACGCGGCAGCAGCACCAGCGCCTGCACGGCCATGCCGTTGTGCGCGACGCGGATCGCCAGCGGCCGGCGCTCGCCGCCACGCTCCACCTGCGCGCTGAACGGCTTGCCGTTGCAGGTGCCCGTCATCAGCGTGTCGCCCAGGCGCGTCTTGCTCTGGATGGCGAAGTGCCTGTCCTCGATCACCACGTCGGCCTTGGCCGACGCCGGCTCGAACTCCTGGATGTGCACCGGGTGATGTTCGTGCGCGCCGTCGGCCTTCAAGACAACGACGACGAGGTGCGGCAGGTTCTTCGCGCGGTGGCTGTCCATCTGGCCACTGATACCCATCGCGCGCTCGCGTGCCTTGCGGCGCACGAAGGCCGCCAGCGCGACGAGGAACATCGGGTCGTCATGCAAGGCGTCGGCCGCAGAAAAGCCCTTGCCGTAGTGCTCGGCGATGAAGCCGGTGTTGAACTCGCCGCTGGTGAACTTCGGGTGCGACAGCAGCGCCGACTGGAACGGCACGTTGCTCGAAATGCCGCGGATGACGAAGGCGTTGAGCGCCTCGCGCATCTTCGCGATTGCATCGTTGCGGTCGCGGCCATGGACGATCAGCTTGGCGATCATCGAGTCGTAATGCATCGGGATCTCGCCGCCTTCGTAGACGCCGGTGTCGACGCGCACGCCGCCGTCATCGGGCATGCGGCCTGTGCCGCCTCCATCGTCGTTGCCGGCGGCCGGAACGTCACCAGCCGCCCGGTCGAGGGCAGGAAGTTGCGGAACGGGTCTTCGGCGTTGATGCGGCACTCGATCGCCCAGCCCTTGCGCGGGATCTGCTCCTGCGTGAACGGCAGCGCCTCGCCCGCCGCGACGCGGATCATCAGCTCCACCAGATCGAGCCCGGTGATGCACTCGGTGACCGGGTGCTCGACCTGCAGCCGCGTGTTCATCTCGAGGAAATAAAAACTCTGATCGGCGCCGACGACGAACTCCACCGTGCCCGCGCTCTGGTACTTCACCGCCCTGGCCAGCGCCACCGCCTGCGCGCCCATCTTCTGCCGCGTCTGGTCGCTGATGAACGGCGACGGCGCTTCTTCGATCACCTTCTGGTGGCGGCGCTGGATGCTGCACTCGCGCTCGTGCAGGAAGACGATGTTGCCGTGCGCATCGCCGAGCACCTGGATCTCGATGTGCCGCGGCTGCTGGACGAACTTCTCGATGAAGACGCGGTCGTCGCCGAAGCTGGCCTTGGCTTCGTTGCGGCACGAGGTGAAACCGTCGAAGGCGTCGCCGTCGTTGAAGGCCACGCGCAGGCCCTTGCCGCCGCCGCCGGCGCTGGCCTTGATCATCACCGGGTAGCCGATGTCCCTGGCGATCGTCACCGCCTGCTCGGCCGATTCGATGGCTTCGTTCCAGCCGGGAATGGTGTTGACGTTCGCCTCTTTCGCCAACTTCTTCGACGCGATCTTGTCGCCCATCGCAGCGATGCTGTAGTGCTTGGGGCCGATGAAGACCAGGCCTTCTTCTTCGACGCGCTTGGCGAAGGCCTCGTTCTCGGAAAGGAAACCGTAGCCGGGGTGGATCGCCTGCGCGCCGGTCTGTTTCGCCGCCGCGATGATCTTGTCGGCGACGAGATAGCTCTCGCGGCTCGGCGCCGGGCCGATCAGCACCGACTCGTCGGCAAGCTCGACGTGCAGCGCGTCGCGGTCGGCTTCGGAGTACACGGCAACTGTTTGGATGCCGAGCTTCTTCGCGGTCTTGATGATCCGGCAGGCGATCTCGCCGCGATTGGCGATGAGGATTTTGGTGAACATGCCCTCGCTCCTCAAAGTGGAATGTTCCCGTGCTTGCGCCACGGGTTCTCCACGTTCTTGTCCTTCAACATCGCCAGCGATCGGCAGATGCGCTTCCTCGTCTCGTGCGGCTGGATCACGTCGTCGATGTAGCCGCGCGCGCCGGCGACGAACGGATTGGCGAAGCGCGCCTTGTACTCGGCCTCCTTCGCCGCCAGCTTGGCCGGGTCGCCCTTGTCTTCTCGGAAGATGATCTCGACGGCGCCCTTGGCGCCCATGACCGCGATCTCGGCGTTCGGCCAGGCGAAGTTGACATCACCCCGCAGGTGCTTGCTGCTCATCACGTCGTACGCGCCGCCGTAGGCCTTGCGCGTGATCACCGTCACCTTCGGCACGGTGCATTCCGCATACGCGTAGAGCAGCTTCGCGCCGTGTTTGATGATGCCGCTCCACTCCTGGCTCGTGCCCGGCATGAAGCCCGGCACATCGACGAAGGTGATCACCGGAATGGAGAACGCATCGCAGAAGCGCACGAAGCGCGCCGCCTTGATGCTCGACTTGATGTCGAGGCACCCCGCGAGCACGAGCGGGTTGTTGGCGACAATGCCGACCGTGCGCCCTTCCATGCGCGCCATGCCGATGACGATGTTCTTCGCGTAGTCGGGCTGCAGCTCGAAGAAGTCGCCGTCGTCGACCACCTTCAAGATCAGCTCGGTGATGTCGTAGGCCTTGTTCGGGCTGTCGGGCACCAGCGTGTCGAGCGAGAAGTCGCTGCGGTCTGCGGGGTCGCCGCTCGGCCGTGACGGCGCGCCCGTCTTGTTGTTCAGCGGCAGGTAGTTGAAGAAGCGGCGCAGCATCAGCAGCGCTTCGACGTCGTTGTCGAACGCGCGGTCGGCGACACCGCTCTTGCTCGTGTGCGTGATCGCGCCGCCGAGCTCTTCGGCGGTGACCGCCTCATGCGTCACCGTCTTCACGACCTCGGGGCCGGTGACGAACATGTACGAGCTGTCCTTGACCATGAAGATGAAGTCGGTCATCGCCGGCGAGTACACCGCGCCGCCGGCGCACGGCCCCATGATCATGCTGATCTGCGGGATCACCCCGCTGGCGAGCACGTTGCGCTGAAAGACCTCGGCATAACCGCCGAGCGAGGCCACGCCTTCCTGGATGCGCGCACCGCCGGAATCGTTCAAGCCGATCACCGGCGCGCCGACCTTCATCGCCTGGTCCATCACCTTGCAGATCTTCTCCGCATGCGCTTCCGAGAGCGCGCCGCCGAAGACGGTGAAATCTTGCGAGAAGACGAAGACCAGGCGGCCGTTGATCATGCCGTAGCCGGTGACGACGCCGTCGCCGGGGATCTTGTTGTCCTGCATGCCGAAATCGACGCAGCGGTGCTCGACGAACATGTCCCATTCTTCGAAACTGCCCTGGTCGAGCAGCAGCTCCAGGCGTTCACGTGCCGAGAGCTTGCCCTTGGCGTGCTGCGCGGCGACGCGTTTTTCGCCGCCGCCCTGCCGCGCTGCGGCGCGCTTTTTCTCCAGCTGTTCGATGATGTCGTGCACGGCTTCGTCTCCTCAGTTGTTCTCGAACAGTTGCAGCAGCGTGCGTGCGGCGGCCGACGGCGCCGTTCGTGCGCTCTTGACGTCGTCCTGCAGCGCCGGCAGCGCTGCACGCACGCCGGGGTGGCGCTTGAAATCCGCCGTCAGGCCAGCGCCGATGATGTCCCACATCCAGGCCAGCGCCTGATCGCGGCGGCGCTTATCGAACGTGCCGTCGGCGCGGCGGCGCTCGGCCTGCGCTTGCACCGCCGACCACACCGCATCGATGCCCTCGCCCGTCAAACCGCTGGCCGGCAGCACCGGCACGCCGCTGATGTTGGCCATCGCGCGCGTGGCAGCGTCGGCATCGAGATCGGCCTTGTTGATCACCACCAGATCGGCGCGCTCCATCACGCCGCGCTTGATCGCTTGCAACTCGTCGCCGGCATTGGGCAGTTGCAGCAGGACGAAGAAGTCGGTCATGCCGGCCACCGCGGTTTCGCTCTGGCCGACGCCGACCGTCTCGATGATGACGATGTCGAAGCCCGCCGCTTCGCAAAGCAACAGCGCCTCGCGCGTGTGCTCGGCCACGCCGCCGAGCGCGCCGGAGGTCGGCGTCGGGCGGATGAAGGCGGCGTCGTTGATCGACAGCTTTTCCATGCGCGTCTTGTCGCCGAGGATCGAGCCGCCGGACAGCGTCGATGAAGGATCGACGGCGAGCACCGCGACGCGGTGACCTTGTGCGATCAGGTGCAGGCCAAGCGTTTCGATGAAGGTGCTCTTGCCGACGCCGGGCACGCCGGAGATGCCGACGCGCAGGGAACGGCCGGTGTGGGGCAGCAGCGTGTCGAGCAGCGCGTCGGCTTGCGCGCGGTGGTCGGCGCGGGTGGATTCGATGAGGGTGATGGCTTTGGCGAGGGCGCGGCGGTCGCCGCTGACCACTCGCTGAGCCAATCCCCGTTCGGCCTGAGCTAGTCGAAGGCCCTGTTCGCCTTGCGCGAGCGCTTCGACAAGCTCAGCGCGAACGGGGTTGCTCTCAGTCCTAACCAGGTTGATCTCAGTCCTAACGGGGTTGGTCTCTGCCCGAACGGGGTTGGTCTCAGGCCTAACGGCATTGGTCTCGGGCTGAAAGCGGTTGGTCTCGGGCTGAACAGCGGTATTCCGTTCGGGCTGAGCTCGTCGAAGCCCCGTTCGCGACTGAGCCAATTGACTGACGCGCATCCAGTCTCCCGCAATCAAGGCTTCCTTCTTCGCGCGCGACCATCCTTTGATTCGCAACTCTGCCGTCAATGCTTCTTCGCGTGTAGCTGTTTCTTGTGACCACACCAACTCCACGGGCCGCTTGTCATGCGTGTACCCCGCAATCTCGCCGGCGTCATGTTGCGCAACTCGACGCTCGAGATCGTCCGTGTGGCCGGCATAGTACGAACCGTCGGCGCAGCGCAGCATGTAAACAAAGAATGGCTTCATCGGGGGGCTTCGACAAGCTCAGCCCGAACGGGTGGGCGGCATGCTCACGCGCCCACCGCCTTGCGAATCTGCTCCAGCACATCCTTCGCACTCGCCGGAATCGGCGTGCCCGGCCCGTAGATGCCCTTCACCCCGGCCTCGTACAAAAACTCGTAGTCCTGCTTCGGGATCACGCCGCCGACGAAGACGATGATGTCGCCGCCACCTTGCACTTTCAATGCGGCGATGATCGCCGGCACCAGCGTCTTGTGCCCCGCCGCGAGCGTCAACACGCCGACGGCATGCACGTCGTTTTCGATCGCCTGGCGCGCGCATTCTTCGGGCGTCTGGAACAGCGGGCCGATGTCGACGTCGAAGCCGAGGTCGGCGAATGCCGTGGCGACGACCTTGGCGCCGCGGTCGTGGCCGTCCTGGCCGAGCTTGCTGATCATCACGCGCGGGCGGCGGCCTTGGTTGGAGGCGAAGTCCGCGATCTCGGCCTTCAGCTTGTCCCAACCCTCGGCACTGTCGTAAGCGGCTGCGTACACACCGGTCACCTTTTGCGTATCGGCGCGGTGGCGCCCCCAGACTTTTTCCAGCGCGTCGCTGACCTCGCCGACCGTGGCGCGCAAACGCACGGCCTGGATGGAAAGGTCGAGCAGGTTGCCCTCGCCTGTCTGCGCGCACGCGGTCAGCGCGTCGAGCGCCGTCTGCACTTTGGCCGCATCGCGCGCGGCGCGCAAGGCTTGCAAACGCGCGATCTGGTTGTCGCGCACGGCATGGTTGTCGACCTCGCGCGTCTCCAACGCGTCTTCAGTCGCCAGCTTGTACTTGTTGACGCCGACGATGACATCGGCACCGCTGTCGATGCGCGCCTGCTTCTGCGCCGCGCTGGCCTCGATCTTCAGCTTGGCCCAGCCGGAATCGACCGCGCTGGTCATGCCGCCCAGCGCATCGACCTCTTCGATGATCGTCCACGCCGCGTCGGCCATCTGCTGCGTCAAGGTCTCCATCATGTAGCTGCCCGCCCACGGATCGACGACGTGGGTGATGTGCGTTTCTTCCTGCAGGATCAGTTGCGTGTTGCGTGCGATGCGCGCGCTGAACTCGGTCGGCAGCGCGATCGCCTCGTCGAACGAATTGGTGTGCAGCGACTGCGTGCCGCCGAACACCGCGGCCATCGCCTCGACCGTCGTGCGCACGATGTTGTTGTACGGGTCCTGCTCGGTCAGGCTCCAGCCGCTGGTCTGGCAATGCGTGCGCAGCATCAGGCTCTTCGCGCTCTTGGCGCCGAAGCCGCTCATGATGCGGTGCCAGAGCAATCGCGCGGCGCGCATCTTGGCGATCTCGAGATAGAAGTTCATGCCGATCGCCCAGAAGAAGCTCAGGCGCGGCGCGAACGCATCGACGCCGAGCCCCTTGGCGATGGCCGTCTTCACGTACTCCTTGCCGTCGGCCAGCGTGAACGCGAGCTCCAGCGCCTGGTTGGCGCCGGCCTCCTGCATGTGATAGCCCGAAATCGAAATCGAGTTGAACTTCGGCATCTTCTCGGCCGTGTACTCGATGATGTCGGCAACGACCCGCATCGACGGCGCCGGCGGGTAGATGTAGGTGTTGCGGACCATGAACTCTTTCAGGATGTCGTTCTGGATCGTGCCGCTCAACTGGCTTTGATCCACACCCTGCTCTTCAGCCGCAACGACGTAGCCCGCCAGCACCGGCAGCACCGCGCCGTTCATCGTCATCGAAACGCTCACCGTGTCGAGCGGGATGCCGTCGAAGAGGATCTTCATGTCTTCGACCGAGTCGATCGCCACGCCCGCCTTGCCCACATCGCCGGTGACGCGCGGGTGGTCGCTGTCGTAGCCGCGATGGGTGGCCAGATCGAAGGCCACACTGACACCCTGCCCGCCGCCCGCCAGGTTCTGGCGGTAGAACGCATTGCTGTCTTCGGCCGTCGAGAAGCCGGCGTACTGGCGGATCGTCCACGGCCGCACGGCGTACATCGTGGCCTGCGGGCCGCGCACGTAAGGCGCAAAGCCCGGCAGCGTATCGGCCTGCGGCAGCCCCTGCAGATCGGCCGCGGTGTAGAGCGGCTTGACGGCGAGGCCCTCGGGCGTGACCCAGTTGAGCGCTGACACATCGCCGCCGGCAGCGGACTTCGCCGCGGCGCGCTGCCAATCTTCCAGCGTCGGCTGGTTCATCGAGGTCTCCACCAAAGCGTCGTCGAGGCTTGCATTATCCATAATTATGAATTCAAATGAAAGCATCATGAGGCCCCCCATCTCGCTCGCGCTCGCGGCCCCCCGAGGGGGCGCTCAGTGGCTTCGGGCGGCCGGGCGCCACTGAATGCACGCTGACGTCAAGCCGCCCCTGGCCCGCCGCGCCCTCTACGAAGACGTGGCCGAGCGGCTGCGCGGGCAGATCTTTGCGCGCGAACTCGAACCCGGCGCCTGGATCGACGAGACCAAGCTCTCGGCCGAGTACGGCATCAGCCGCACGCCGCTGCGCGAGGCGCTCAAGGTGCTGGCCACCGAGGGCCTGGTGACGATGAAGCCGCGCCGCGGCGCCTACGTCGCCGAGATGAGCCGCGACGACGTGGCCCAGATCTACCACCTGCTGTCACTGCTCGAGGCCGACGCGGCCGGCGAGGTGGCGCGCCACGCCAGCGCGACGCAGCTCGCGCGCCTGGAACAGCTGCACGAACGCTTGGAGAAACAGGTGCGCCAGCGCGACGCCTTCTTCGCCGCCAACGAGCAGTTCCACATGGCGCTGCTCGACATCGCCGGCAACCGCTGGCGCACGCAGATCGTGGCCGACCTGCGCAAGGTGATGAAGTTGAACCGCCACCACTCGCTGTGGAAACAGGGCCGCCTGGCGGACTCGCTGGCCGAGCACCGCGCGCTCATGGCGGCGATCACGTCGCGCGAGGGCAGCAAGGCTGCGAAGCTGATGCGTGAACATTTCACAGGCGGACTCGAAGCTGCGGCCTGAGCTGACACCGGGCTGACACGGGTCTGACAGCCCGCCGAGGCCAAGCTGTAAGGCGATGAAATCGCCTTGTCCGCCGCCAGGTCGCCGGTTGAGCACGCTATAGCGCGCGATGCGGCGCGTAAAGGCGCAGATCTCGCGCTTACCGCAAGTCACCTCTCTAACCGCACCAACCATGGTCAGCGCGGTGCGCAACGGCACCATGCGCCCCGTCGTGTTCGTTGGTGACCCCGTAGCGCAGTGATCTCTTCACTGGCGCACGAGGGAAGGAAAAAAAGACTATGGCTTTTCAAGCTCGCATGGCCATGCGCGGTCGTCGCATGCGCCTTCTCCGGCCCGCTGCCCTGCAGTGCGCCTCCATCCCGCAACCGCAACGCGCTTGGCCGATGGGTCTGGCGGCGGCACTGTCGTTGGGCCTCGCGGCCTGCGGCGGCAGCGGCGGCGACAACAACGCCGCCGCCGAAGACGCCGCAGCACAGCCATCGGGGGCGACGATCGTGGCCGGCCGCAGCGAGGTGGCGCAAGCCGCCGCGGCGCCCACCGGCACCGAGTCCTGGACGTTCTGCGGCAACGAGGGCGACGTTTGCCGCGTGCCCGGCACGGCGCTCGTGCGCTACGGCATCACCGGCGCCTACGTCTACCAGACGGTGACCAACGCCATCGGCTGCGGCAACGCGCAGTGGCCCGACCCGGCGTACCTGCGCGCCAAGCACTGCGACTACGCCAGCGGCGGCGCGACCGCGCCGTTGCCTGCTCCGACCCCGGCACCCGCACCAGCAGCATCTGCCGTCAGCGTTTGGCCTACTGCGGTTCCCGCCGCCATCGCTGATGCCGACACGGGCGCGGTCAACCTCGGTTTGCAGTTCCGCTCGACAGTCAATGGACGGATCACCGGCATTCGCTTCTACAAGGGCGTAGGCAACACGGGCACCCATGTCGGTTCGCTGTGGAGCAGTTCAGGCTCACTGCTCGCGAGCGCGACCTTCTCCAACGAAACGGCCACCGGCTGGCAGACGGTGGCGTTCAACACGCCGGTCGCCGTGGCTGCAGGCGCAACCTACACCGCGTCCTACCACGCTCCGGTGGGCCGGTATGCTTTCAACGCCAACGCCACCTGGCCGGTGACCTCGGGTCCGCTTCAAGCTGTTGGAGGAACGTTCGTCTACGGGAGCTCGAACGCCTTTCCGACCAGCAGCTGGCAATCGGCGAACTACTGGGTCGATGTGGTTTTTGTCGCCTCGACGGTGGTTTCCGCACCTGCGCCCGCACCTGCGCCCGCACCTGCGCCCGCACCTGCGCCGGCCCCGGCACCCGCTCCAGCACCGGTGCCTGCCCCTGCACCCCTCCCCACCGGCTGGACCTTCCTCGCCAACGAGAACCAGTCGTTCTCGCTGACCTCGGCGCGCACCGTGCGTTACGGCACCGGCAGCAGTTGGGTGCAGCGCAGCGTCAGCGGCGCCGGCACGTGCAGCAACCAGTTCTTCGGCAGCGATCCGGCGTTCATGCAGGTCAAGCGCTGCGAAGTGCAAAGCAGCACCAGCACGCTTGCACCGGCACCGGCTGCTCCTGCACCGACTGCTCCTGCACCGGCTGCACCCGCACCCGCACCCACGGTCGGTTCGGCCGCGCTGGGCTGGGGGGCCTCGGCGGATTCGCGCGTCACCGGCTACCGCGTCTACTGGGGCACGGCACCCGGCACCTACCGCCAGGCGCGCGGCGTCGGTCTGGCCGCAGGCACTGCGACCGGCTACACGGTGAGCAACCTGCCGGTCGGCCAGACCTATTACTTCGCCGTCACCGCGCACGATGCGGCGGGCAACGAAAGCGCGTACTCGGCCGAAGCCTCGAAGGCCGTGCGCTGACGGCGGCGCCGAGGCAGGCGGCAACGGCGATCAGCTTCTTGCCGCGACGAAACGCAGCCGCGTGATCTCCGACGGCGCACCGAGGCGCAGCGGCGGGCCCCAGTAGCCGGCGCCGCGGCTGGTGTAGACCCACAACGTGCGCAGGCGGTGCAGGCCGGCGACGAAGGGCTGCTGCAATTTGACGAACAGGTTCCACGGCCAGAACTGGCCGCCGTGGGTGTGGCCAGAGAGTTGCACGTCGAAGCCGGCGTCGGCGGCGGCTTCGGCGCTGCGCGGCTGGTGCGCGAGCAGCACGCGCAGGCCGGCGCTGCGCGGCGCACCCGCCATCGCCGCCTGCGGATCGCTCTTGTGGCTGGCGATGAAGTGCCGCGCGCTGAAGTCGGCCACACCCGCCATCACGAGTTGCGCGCCAGCGTGTTGGAGCACGACATGCCCGTCGAGAAGCACGCGCATGCCGAGCGTGCGCAACAGCGCGATCCACTCCGTGGCGCCGCTGTAGTACTCGTGGTTGCCGGTGACGAAGAAGCTGCCGTGGCGCGAGCGCAGGCCGGCCAGCGGTGCCACGTCGTGTGCCAGGTCCTGCACGCGGCCATCGACCAGATCGCCGGTGATGGCCACGGCGTCGGCATCCAGCGTGTTGATGCGATCGACAACGGCTCGCATGAACGGCGCCTTGACCGTCGGGCCGACATGCAGGTCGCTGATCTGCACGATGCAAAAGCCGTGCAGCGCGGCAGGCAGCAGCAGGCCGATCGCATTCACCGGCGCTACATGGCGCCAGGTGCGCCGCGTTCAAGCGCGACTGTCAGCCTGCCGGCGCCGGGCCGCTCACAGGTGCGTGCCGAAGCGGCGCAACACTTCGGGCATCGCATGCCGCGCGTGCAGCGACATGCCGAGTGCTGCCATGTGGTTGCCGTTGCGCCCGAGGATGGTGGCGCACAACGGCAGGAACACCGTCTCTTCGTAGTCCGCATGCGTGCGGTACTCGGCGACGAAGCGGGCCAGGCGCGGCGTGTCGAGCGCGGCGTCGTTGCCGCGCGCCACGTCGCCGAGCGCCGGTTCGATGGCGCGCCAGAGGCTTTCGATGTGGCGATGGTCTTGCGTCAGGCGGATCACCATGGCTTGCACGCGCTCGCGCTCGGCACCGCGTTCGGCGCTGGCCAGCACCGCAGTGAACAGCTCCTGCTCTTCTTCCGCGTGGTGGGTCAGCACGACGTGGCGATAGAAATCTGCCGTGGCCTTGGCGATCCGCCGCGCCTGCGCGGCAGCCTGTGCCAGCGCGGGCAGTTGCTCCAACTCGCGCAACTGGGCGACGATGGCTTCATGACAATGGGCGAAGCCTTGCACCGGCGCAGCGTCGTCGGCCGGCACGGGGGTGTTGGGGGTGGCGGGCATCGCGCGTCTCCAGGGCTGAGGCGCCACGAGCCTATGCGCGGCGCTGGGCGCCCAGCCTGCGCTGGATCAACAAACGCCGCGCCGCAGCGCTACTCGACGATCTTCACCGGCCGCCCTGTGGCGATGCTGCCGCTGCCATAGACCCCATTGAGCAGCTTCAACTGCCGCTCGGCCGGCGCGCCGAGCGGCGAGCGCCGCGCCAGTTCGGCAAAGCCGCCGGCGGGCATGCTGACGGTGCGCAGCGTCCACGGCCTGGCCGCCGCGCGGTCGCTGGCCGTGAAAGCACGGAACGATGCCGTGGCTTCGCGCAGCGCGGCGCGGTTGCGCTGCAGGCTGGCCGCATCTCGGCCCGCATGGAGGAAGGCATAGGTGCGCGAAGCCGGGCCGTTGACCAGCGTCACCTCCAGCGGCTGCGCCTGGTTCTGCGCAGCGGTGCGCTGGCCGACGAAGTACGTCGACTCGAAGCCGCCGATCGGGTTGCGCTCGGTGCGGCCCTGGCTGGCCTTGAAGCCATTGCGCAGGATTTCTTCATGCGTCTTGCCGGCGTCGGGCGGGATCAGCTTCATCACCACCGCGGCATCGCCCGTTGGGTTGATGACGTAGAGCTCGTCGGCGTTGTTGTCGAAGCTCCAGCCTGCGGGCGCGGTCAGCGCCAGGCCGAGCGGCTCGTGATAGAAGTTCTGCCCGCGCACGACGCCCTGCTCGCGGCCGTCGCCGTAGGTGATGCCTGCGATGGCCTGGTAGTAGCGCGCGCGCGCATCGTCGGCGTAGGCTGCCTTGTCCTTGTAGCCGGCGGCGATGGCCGTGATCTGCTGCAGGCGCTGCTCGTTGGTCGGGTGCGAGGCCAGCCAGTTGCCGCCTTCAGGCACCTTCTTGCCGGCGGCGCGCGCGTTGTCGGCAGCGAAGCGCTCCTGGTCTTTGAGCACGCCGATGACATCGACCATGTTCTGCGGGTTGTAGCCCACGCGTGACAGGTACTCGGCGCCGAGCTTGTCGGCCTGCAGCTCCTGCTCGCGGCTGTACGACGCGATCGAGCCCGCGGCCATGCCGGTGGAGACCTGATTGGCCGCCTGCGCCGCGCCCTGCACACCCGTCACCGCTTCGACGAGCACGCCGAGCACGGTGGCGGCCATCACGCCGGCGCCGGCGCGCTGCTGCCGGGTGGCGCGCTGCGCACCGTGGCGCGCGGTGACGTGGCCGATCTCGTGGCCGATGACGCCGGCCAGATCGGCCTCGCTGTCCATGTAGGCCAGGATGCCGCGCGTGACGTACACGTAGCCGCCGGGGAGTGCGAACGCATTGACGTCCGGGCTGTCGAGCACGGTGAAGGTCCACGTCAGGTTGGCGCGGTGCGATTGTTTGGCCAGCCGCTGGCCGATGTCGTTGACGTAGGCCTGCAGCTTCGGGTTATTGATCGGCCCGCCGAACTCCTTCATCACCTCCTCGTGCGCCTTCTTGCCTTCGGCGATCTCGGTGCGCTCGTCCATCACGCTGCGCTCGGTTTCGCCGCTGACGGGGTTGACGACCTTGGTGCCGCAGGCGGCGGCGAGCAGCGCGGCGGCGACGAGAAAACTCAGTGCACGCATCGAAAGGGCCTCCTTGGTTTTTATCGAACCGTCAACCGCGGCCCGCCGTGATGCGCCGCGATGTGGCCGATCTCGGCCACGGCGTCGAAGCCGTGGCGGCGGAAGATCGCCATCACCTCATGCACGGAGGTCGCGTTGCAGGTCACGAGCAGGCCGCCGCTGGTCTGCGGGTCGGTCAGCAGCGCCTGGTCTTCTTTCGCAAAGCCCGCCGGCAGCGCCACCTGCTCGCCGTAGCCGGCCCAGTTGCGATTCGACGCACCGGTGATGTGCCCTTGCGTGCACAGCTCGCGCACGCCGCCGATCAAAGGCACCTTGGCCCAGTCGATCAGCACATGCGCCTTCGCGCCTTTGGCGATCTCCAGCGCGTGGCCGGCCAGGCCAAAGCCGGTGACGTCGGTCAGCGCGTGCACGCCGTCGAGCGCCGCCAGATCCGGGCCCGGCGTGTTGAGCTTGGTCGTGAAGGCGATCATCTTCGCGTAATCGTCCGGCGAGAGCTGCTCCTTCTTCAGCGCCGCCGACATCACGCCCACGCCGAGCGGCTTGCCGAGGATCAGGCGGTCGCCGACGCGCGCATCGGAGTTGCGCTTGATGCGCTTCGGGTGCACCAGGCCGAGCGCGACCAGGCCGTAGATCGCTTCGACCGAATCGATCGTGTGGCCGCCGGCGATCGGGATACCGGCCGCGCGCGCGATCTGATTGCCGCCTTCCAACACGCGGCCGATGGTCTGCGTCGACAGCACGCCGATCGGCATACCGACCAGCGCCAGCGCGAGGATCGGCTTGCCGCCCATCGCGTAGACGTCGCTGATCGAGTTCGTGGCCGCGATGCGGCCGAACTCGAACGGGTCATCGACGATCGGCATGAAGAAGTCGGTCGTCGCGATCAGCGCCTGCTCGTCGTTCAACTGGTAGACGGCCGCGTCGTCCGCGGTCTCGATGCCGACCAGCAGTTCCTTGGGCATCAGCATCGGGCTCATGCCTTGCAAGATTTCGCTCAACACACCGGGAGCAATCTTGCAGCCGCAGCCTCCACCATGGGAGAGCGCGGTCAGGCGCGGTTCGTTTGGAGGTCGGTCAGGGGCGTTCACGAGGAGTCTCCAGCAGTGTTTCGATCACGCTTCGCAGCGTGGCCTGCTCGCGCGCGGGCTCGAACAGCGGCGAGCGTTGGTCGCACTGGGCGCAAAGGCCTTGCAGCATAGCCGGGTCGTCGCGCAAGCGCTGCAACCGCGCGGCCAGGCCGGCCGCGTCGCCAGGCTCGAAATAGCCACCGTAGTCGCGCCCCAGCATGCCGACATTGCCCGAGATGCGCGACGCCAGCACCGGCGTGCCGCAGCGCACCGCCTCCATCACCACATGCGCGCCGCCTTCCATCACGCTCGGGTGCACCAGCAGATGCGCGCGCTGGATGCGGCGCAGCGTGGCGGCATGCGCCAGCGCGCCGTGCCAGCGGTAGTTGGTCTGCGTGCGCATCAGCGTTTGCGCTTCTTCGCCGAGCGCGGCTTCGAGCGGCGCGCCGATGTGGTCGAGGCTGACGTCGGCGCGCGCCGCGAGCAGGCGCATCGCGGCGAAGGCGGTGCGCGGGTCTTTCTCGCCGCGCAGGTGGCCGACCATCAGCGCGCGCAGGTGGCGCGTCGTCTTCGCCAGCGTGGCGCGCTGCGCCGTCGATTGAAAGCAGACCACGCACTTGGCGCGGTGCTGGGCGGGCACGTCGCCGGGCGCGCCTTCGTGCAGCACGATCAGCCGGTCGGCGAGGGCCAGCGATTGCAGCGTGGCCGCGTCGCCCTGCAGCACGTCACGGTACAGGTCGGTGCCGGTCAGCACCACGGCCAGCGGGCGGCCCGAGCGCGCCCAGGCCGCGATGCTCGGCGCCGAGCGCCGCGCGTGCAGCGCGAGCATGAGGTCGGCCTTGGCGCCGTCCCACGCCTTGGCGAGCCGCACTTCATAATCGCCCGCCAGCATGCGCGCCCAGCGCTGCGCCGTTTGCCAGTTGCCGTTGTTGGCGTCGGCCAGAGCGGGCGTGATCAACGCGACCACCGGTTTTGTCTTTCTCATGATGCAGAGCTTAGATGCCCGCCGCGCCGATGCGGCCACGCTCGAACCCGCACTTGCGGCGATGCGCGAGCAGACGCTGGCGCTCATCGACGCCACGCGCCGCGCGCTCGGCGGCAGGCTCGACATCGCCTACGCCGAAGAGCTGAACCCGCCGCTGTGGGAGCTTGGGCATGTCGGCTGGTTCGAGGAGTTCTGGATCGCGCGCAACAGCGAGCGCCATCTCGGCAACAGGGCGCGGCTCGAAGCCGCGCGCGCGGCGCCGCTGCTGGCGGGCGCCGATGCGCTCTACGACTCGAGCACGGTTGCGCACACGAAGCGTTGGCGGCTGAACCTGCCCGATGCACGGCGCACGCGCGCCGGCTTGTCGCAGGTGCGCGAGCGCACGCTGGCGCTGCTGCGTGATGCCGGTGACAGCGACGACGCGCTGTACTTCTTTCGCCTGGTGCTGATGCACGAGGCGATGCACCACGAAGCCGGCCTGATGATCGCGCAGGGCCAGGGCTGGCCGATCTGCGACGCCGCGCCGGCCGCCGCGCCGCCGCGGCGCGAGCTTGCCGTTGCCGCCGCCACGCTGCGCGTCGGCGACGACGATGGGGGCTTCGCCTTCGACAACGAACTGGGCGCACACGACGTCGAGATCGCCGGCTTCGCGATCGACAGCGCAGCGCTGACCTGGCGCGAGCTGCTGCCGTACTTCGAGGCCGGCGGCGCGCTGCCGCGGTACGTCGTGCGAGACGAGACCTACGAGCACGGCTTCAAACGCGCCGCCTTCGGCCGCTGGCTCGCGCTCGACCTCGACGCGCCCGCAGTGCACCTGTCCGCGCACGACGCGCAGGCCTGGTGCCGATGGGCCGGCCGGCGGCTGCCCACAGAGCATGAGTGGACGCTGGCGCAGCAGCAGCACGCCAGCGACTTTGCCTATGGCCAGGTCTGGGAATGGACAGCCTCGCCGTTCGCGCCCTGGCCGGGCTTCGCGCCGCACCCGTACCGCGACTATTCAGCGCCGTGGTTCGACGGCCGGCCGGTGTTGAAGGGCGGCTCGTTTGCGACGCAGGCGTTCATGAAGCAGCCGCGCTTTCGCAACTTCTTTCAAGCCGGGCGCAATGATGTATTTGCGGGCTTGCGCAGCTGCGCCGTTTAAGCAGCCGCGAACACCGCGAACCACTGTTGCTCGTCGGTCCAGCAGCGCGTCTTCGCATAGCCGGCGCGGCGCAGCAGCGCATCGAAGCTCTCCACCGTGTACTTGCACGAGTTCTCGGTGTGGATGCGCTCGCCGGCCTTGAACGCACGCTCGCCACCGGGCCAGCGCACCACCAGCGCCTCGCGCGCTTCGAGGTGCATCTCCACCCGTGACGCAGCGTCGTCGAAGAAGGCCACATGCCGCCATTGCCGCAGCACGAAGTCGCTGCCGAGCAGGCGGTTCACATGGGCCAGCGTGTTGAGGTTGAAGGCCGCGGTGACGCCGAGTTCGTCGTCGTACGCGGCGTCGAGCACCGGCTTGGCCTTGACCAGATCGACGCCGATCAGCAGGTTGCCGGCCGGCGATGCTTCACGCGCGCGCTGCAGGAATGCCTGCGCATCGGACGGCGTGAAATTGCCGATCGACGAGCCGGGATAGAACAAGGTGCGCGGCGCATCGCCCACGTCGGCCGGCAGCTGCAGCGATTGTGAAAAATCCACGCCGACGCCGACCATGTCCATCGCCGTGTGCTCGCGCTGCAAGCAGGCCAGCGAATGGCGCAGGAACTCCACCGAGATGTCCACGGCCACGTAGCGGCTCGGCTTCAAGGCGCTGAACAGGCGCCCGGCCTTTTCGCAATTGCCGGCGCCCAGATCGACCAGCGTGCGCCCGGTGCCGACGGCCGCCGCGATGTCATCGCCGCGGGTGCGCAGGATCTGCGCTTCGGTGCGCGTCGGGTAGTACTCGGGCAGCTCGGTGATGGCATCGAACAGGCGCGAGCCGAGGGCGTCGTAGAAGTACTTCGGTGAGATGGCTGCCGCACTCGCCCGCAAGGTCGCGCTCAGCTCGGCTCGCGGGTCGGCGCTGTGGGTGTCGTGCAACTGAACGAAGCGCGGCGTTTTGAGGGTTGTCACCGAGAGGCTTTCCGTCATGAGGGCAATGTAGCAGCGGGCAATGCGCGTGCCCGCGCGATGCGCTGTAATGCCCGGCTCTTGGTCCACGACCGATGCCATTCCTTACAGGAGAAACCACATCATGCCGAGCCTTTCACCCTCTCGCACCCTGCGTTGCCTGATGACCTGTGCGCTGCTCGCCTTCGGCGCACTGACTCATGCGCAGCAGCTCTTTCGCGTCACCACCATTCCCGAAGAAGCCGCCACCGAGCAGGTGCGCAAATTCACGCCGATCGCCACCTACCTCGAGAACAAGCTGGGCGTGAAGGTCGAGTTCACGCCGGTGAGCGACTACCCGGCGGCCGTCGAGGCGCTGGTCAACAAGAAGGTGGACATGGTCTGGTTCGGCGGCTTCACCTACGTGCAGGCGCAGCTCCGCTCGGGCGGCAAGATCGTGCCGATCGCGCAGCGCGAGGAAGACACCAAGTTCCAGTCGGTGTTCATCGCCAAGACCGATTCGGGCATCAAGACGCTCGAAGACCTGAAGGGCAAGCAGGTCAGCTTCGGCTCGCAAAGCAGCACCAGCGGGCACCTGATGCCGCGCCACTTTTTGCTGCAGGCCAAGATCGACCCCGACAAGGATTTCAAGCGCGTGGCCTACAGCGGCGCGCACGACGCCACCATCGCCTCGGTGGTCAGCGGCAAGGTCGAGGCGGCGGCGCTCGACATCACGGTGTGGAAAAAGTTCGTCGGCGAGAACAAGGTCGACACCAAAGCCGTCGATGTCTTCTTCACCACGCCGCCCTACTTCAACTACAACTGGTCGGTGCACGCCGACATGCCCGCCGACCTGCGCGCCAAGGTCACCAAGGCGCTGCTCGACCTCGATCCCAACACCGCCGAGGGCAAGGAAATCCTGCAGCTCAATCGCGCCACGCGCTACATCCCGACCTCGCCCGACAACTACAAGGGCATCGAAGCGGCCGGCAAGAGTGCCGGCTTGATCTGACGCGGCATGCAGGTTGAACTGAAGGACACCATCGCGCGCCACCCGGCCGCCAAGGCCGAGGCCGCGGCGGCGCTCGACGGCGCCGCGCTTGCCGTGAAGCGCGGCGAGCAGGTGGCCATCATCGGCCCGTCGGGTGCGGGCAAGACGACGCTGCTGCACGTGGCCGCGGCGGCGCTGCGGCCGTCGCACGGCGGCGTGACGTTGGACGGACAAGCGCCGTGGTCGCTGCCGCGCTCTGCCCTGCGCCGCCTGCGCGGCCGGCTCTTTCTCGCGCCGCAGGTGCCGCCGCTGCCGCCGCGGCAGCGCGTCGTCACCGCCGTGCTCGCCGCGCGGCTGCCGGCGCAGGGCCTGTGGACCAGCCTGCGCTCGCTGTTCTACCCCGACGACATCGCCGGCGCGCACGCGGCGCTGTCGCGCTTCGATCTCGCCGACAAGCTGTTCGAACGCGTCGATCGCCTCTCCGGCGGCGAGCGCCAGCGCGTCGGCCTGGCGCGTGCGCTGCTGTCGCCGGCCACGCTGTGGCTGGTCGACGAGCCGCTGTCGGCGCTCGACCCGACGCGCGCACGGCAGGCCATCGCCACCCTGGTGGGCGAGTCGAAGGCGCGCGGCGTGACGCTGGTGGCGACGCTGCATCAGGTCGATGTGGCGCTCGAGCACTTCCCGCGCATCGTCGGCCTGAGGGCCGGCCGCGTGGTCTTCGACCTGCCGGCGGCCGAGGTCACGCGCGACATGCTGGCCGAGCTCTACGCGCAGCGAGTTCGAGCGGCTCGACGATGCCGGCAGCTCCGAGTTCGCGCCCTCGGTGTTGCCGGTGCAGCCGGCGGTGATGCACTGCCGATGAACGCGACTGTGCATCGCGCCGCACCGCGCGACCCGGCGTGGCTGCGGCGCGTGTTCTGGTTCGGCGCCGCACTCGTGCTGCTGTGGCCGATGCTCGTCGCCACCGAGTTCAAGCCCTGGACGCTGTTCGAGCCCGACAGCCTGAAGCAGTCGCGGCAGTTCATCGCCAGCTTCTTCCCGCCGGTGCTGAGCGCCGAGTTCCTTGCGCTGGTGGCGCGCGAGACCTGGCGCACGGTCGCCATCGCCACGGCCGGCATCACGCTGGCGCTGGTGATCGCGATCCCGCTGACGCTGCTGTCGACGCGCGTGCTGTCGCTCTCGGCGCTGTCGGGCCGCATGGCGCGCGCTGCCGTTCGTGCTGCGCCAGGCGATGCGCTGGTGGTTGATCGTGCTGCGCAGCGATCCCCGAGCTGGTGTGGGCGCTGGTGTTCGTGCGCGTCGTCGGCCTCGGCCCGACGGCCGGCGTGCTGGCGATCGCGCTCACCTACGGCGGCATGCTGGGCAAGGTCTACGGCGAGATCCTCGAGAGCGGCGAGACGCAGGCCGCCGAGGCGCTGCTGCGCAACGGCGCCGGCCGCCTGCAGGCCTTCTTCTACGCCGTGCTGCCGAACAACGCCGCCGAGCTCGTCAGCTACACCGTCTACCGCTGGGAGTGCGCGATCCGCTCGTCGGTGGTGCTCGGCTTCGTCGGCGCCGGCGGCCTGGGCCAGCAGATGGACAACTCGATGAAGATGTTCAACGGCGGCGAAGTGGCGACGATGCTGCTGGTGTTCATCGCGCTGGTGGGCTGGCCGACCGGGCGAGCTGCCTGGCTGCGCAAGGCCCTCGGGTAAGAGCGTGAACGAACGCCGCCAACCAGACCTATCGCCTGCCGCCGCCGCTGTTCGACGCGCGCTGCACGGCGTGCTGGTTCGCGCTCGGCATCGTCGTGCTCGTCGCTGCCAGCTTCTGGTCGCTCGACCTGCAGTGGCGCGCAGTTCTTCTCGGCCGACGCGGCGCGCGAGCATGGGCCGCTTCGTCGGCGAGTTCTTCCCGCCCGACCTGTCGCCGCCGTTCCTCGGCAAGGTGGCCTGGGCCACCGCGGAAACGTTGGCGATGTCGGCGCTGGGCACGCTGCTCGCGGCCGTGCTCGGCCTGGCCCTCGCCCTGCCCGCGAGCCGCATGCACGCCGGCGACCGCGCCTGGGCGCGTGCGCCGACGCGCCTGCGTGCTCAACGCGCTGCGCTCGATCCCCGAGCTGGTGTGGGCCGCGCTGCTGCTGATCTCGGCCGGCCTCGGCCCCTTTGCCGGCACGCTGGCGCTGGCGCTGCACACCACCGGCGTGCTCGGCCGGCTGTTCGCCGAGGCGATCGAGAACGCGCCGCCCGGCCCGGCCTTTGCGCTGCGCGCGCAGGGCGTGCCGGCGGGCCGCGTCTTCCTCTACGCGACGCTGCCGCAGATCCTGCCGCAGCTGATGAGCTACACGCTCTACCGCTGGGAGAACAACATCCGCGCCGCCGCCGTGCTCGGCGTCGTCGGCGCCGGCGGCCTGGGCCAGTTGCTGTCGTTCCACATGGGCCTGTTCCACATGGGCAAGACCTGCACCATCCTCGGCGCGATGCTGCTGCTGGTGGCGCTGGTCGATGTGGCGAGCTACGCTTGGCGACGGTCGATGACCCGCTGAAGAAGGAGACCCGGATGCGTGCGCTGCGCTTGCTCTTTGCCCTGTCGATGGCTGCCCTGCTCGGCGCCTGCGGCACCCCGTTTGCCACCGTGAAGAACAAGGCCGGCGAGCCGGTGATGCTGCTCGGCCACGACCCGGTGAGCTACTTCACCAAAGGCCAGCCCGAGCGCGGCAAGGCCGAGTTGAAAGTCAACCTGCCTGAGCGCACCTACTACTTCGCCAGTGATGAACAACGCCGGCTTTTTGTCGCCAACCCGGCGAAGTACGAGCCGCAGTACGCGGGGTTTTGCGCCAGCGGCGCGGCCTACGCGATCAAGCTCGGCAGCGACCCGAGCGCGTGGACGGTGCGCGACGGCCGCCTGTTCATCTTCGGCGACGTGCTCGGCAAGAC
Organism: uncultured beta proteobacterium; assembly: GCA_963732625.1. GTDB lineage: Bacteria > Pseudomonadota > Gammaproteobacteria > Burkholderiales > Burkholderiaceae_C > CADEEN01. Next base: position 56,207 of record CAVTAM010000026.1, read on the forward strand.
GGCATGGGAGCTCGACGCGGCATGGAACGTCACGCATGCCGATGCGCTGTGGCCCGAAGCCGCGCCCAACGGCTGGCGCGCGCAGTCACTCAAGCGCTACATCAGCAAGGTCGATCACTACAAGACCGGCGCGCAGATCGTCGCCGAGTACAAGGCCAGGAACCCGGGCAAGGAGTGGCCGCGCTACGACGTCGGCAGCATGTTCGCCAACCTCTTCACCAAGCCGCCGGGCTGGCGCGCCGCCGAAGGGCACAGCCAGCCGGCGCTGGGCTACCCGGAGTAGCTACTTCTTCGCCGCCGCAACCTCGCGCGCCAGTTCTTCGCCGCTTTTGTAGTGCGGCACGCGCAGCACGAGCCGTTTGCTGCGCTGGAAGAAGCTGTTGCTGCCTGCAACCTCTTCCTTCCAGTATTTATCGGCCAGCTCGCGGTTCTTCTTCACATCCAACTCGTAGCCGGCCTTCGAGCCGGCGCCGCCGAAGATGTAGAGCTTGCCGTCGTCGATGCGCCAGCTGTCGGCGTCGCCGCCCCACGGAATGGCATAGACGATGCCGTTGGCGCAGTAGCCGCCGTACTGCGGCAGGTACCTGGCGGGATCCTTGTCGAACAGCGCCTTGTGCTCGGCGCTGGCGAAGCGGAGGGTCACGCCTTCATGCACGCTCTTGATCTGCGCCGAGCCGAGGGCGTGTTTGCCCTGGGTGAAATAGGCCACCACGTCGTGGCCCTGCAGCATGACGCGCTCGTCGCCGTCGATGGCCACGGCATTGACCGGCTTCAATGCGGATGAGGGGTTCTGCGCCTGCAGCGCAGTGCAGCCGGCCAGGCTGGCAGCCATCCACAGGCAGGCGATCGGTCGTGCAAATAACATGGGCTCTCCCTTTGAAAGGCGCATAGCTTATCGTCGGTCGAGCTGATGGCTGGAGGCGCCGCAAGGAACCTTCACCGACCTCGACAACCCAAGATGCACCCCATGGTCAAGCCGAGCGCGAACCAGGTCTCGATCCAGCGCTACCGCAGCCGCGCTGCGGGCTACGACGCCTCGGCGCGCTTCACGATGCCGCTGCGCGAGCGCACGATCGCCTTGCTGCAATTGCAGCCCGGGCAGAGCGTGCTCGACGTCGGCGCCGGCACGGGCCTGAGTTATGAGCCGCTGCGCCAGGCCGTCGGCGAGCAGGGCCTGGTGATGGCCTTCGAGCAAAGCCCGGAGATGTTCCAGCAGGCCCGCGCGCGTGTCAGGCGCGAGCGCTGGAGCAACGTCTGGCACTGCTGCACGGCGGCCGAGACGGTCAAGCTGCCGCAGCCCGCCGACGCCGTGCTCTTCAACTACGTGCACGACATCAGCCGCACACCGGCCGCGGTGGACAACATCATGCGTCAGGTCAAGCCGGGCGCGCCGATTGCCGTGGCCGGCATGAAGTTCTTTCCGTGGTGGACCGGGCCGCTCAACCTGCTGCCGTGGCTGAAGAACCGCCCGTACAACGCCCACCCGGCCGATCTGTGGCAGCCGTGGGACCTGATCGCGCGCTGGTGCGACGGCTTCGAGCGCGAGTCCACGCAGTCCGGCATGGGCTACATCGCCCGCGGCAGGCGTAAACAGTCAGGAGCCAGCACGATGATCAAACGAGACAGACGACGCATCGCCGCGACAACCCCGCAGAGCGATCTCGCGCCGCGCTATGCGGCGATCCGCGAGCGCACGATGGCGCTGGCCGCGCCGCTGTCGGAAGCCGATGCGCAGGTGCAATCGATGCCCGACGCCAGCCCAGCCAAGTGGCACCTCGCGCACACCACCTGGTTCTTCGAGACCTTTTTGCTCGAACGCTTCGAGCCCGGCTTCGTGCCGCACCACGCCGCGTTTCGCGTCCTCTTCAACAGCTACTACCAGGGCGTCGGCGAGCAGCACCCGCGGCCGCAGCGCGGCCTCGTCACGCGGCCGAGCCTGGACGAGGTGCGCGCCTACCGGCATGCGGTGGACGAGCGCATGGGCGCGCTGCTGCGCGGCAGCCTGCCCGCCGAAGCGGCGACGCTGATCGAGCTCGGCCTGCAGCACGAGCAGCAGCACCAGGAGCTGATCCTCACCGACGTCAAGCACCTGCTGTCGTGCAACCCGCTCGCCCCGGTGTACCGCGCGCGCTGGCCGCTGACGCGCGTGGCCTCGGTGGCCCACGCCTGGCAGGCGTTCGAGGGCGGCACCGCCGCGATCGGCCACGATGGCAGCGGCTTCGCCTTCGACAACGAAACGCCGCGCCACGACGTGCTGCTGCGTCCTTATGCGCTGGCCAATCTGCTGGTGACGCACGGCGAGTGGCTGTCCTTCATCGACGACGGCGGCTACCGCGATGCGCGCTGGTGGCTCGCCGCCGGCTGGGACTGGCTGCGCGCCAACGCCATCGAAGCGCCGGCCTACTGGCAACGCGACGGCGACGCCTGGAGCAACTTCACCTTGCACGGCCGCACGCCGATCGACCCGCACACGCCGATCGTTCACGTCAGCTACTTCGAAGCCGACGCCTATGCGCACTGGCGCGCCGCGCACGACGGCGTGCCGTGCCGGCTGCCGACAGAAGCCGAATGGGAACATGCCGCGCAGACGGCACCCGTGCAGGGCAACTTCGTCGAGTCCGGCGCGCTGCACCCGATGCCGATCTCGCGCGCCAGCGACGGGTTGATGCAGTTGTTCGGCGACGTCTGGGAGTGGACGTCATCGGCCTACACGCCCTACCCCGGTTTCAAACCCTGGGCCGGCGCCGTCGGCGAGTACAACGGCAAGTTCATGATCAACCAGTACGTGCTGCGCGGCGGCTCCTGCGCGACGCCGCGCGACCACGTCCGTGCCAGCTACCGCAATTTTTTCCCGACCGATGCACGCTGGCAGTTCAGCGGCGTGCGCCTGGCCCGAGACCTCGATTGAGACAGACACACCATGCTGCTGCGCCGCACCTTCATCGCCCTGACGCTGATCCTGCCTTTGTCTTCGTTCGCGGCCGGCGCCGTCAGCCCCAACGACGGCCCCTGGCGCACCATGAGCGAAGGCGCCGACGCGCGCCTGATGCTCGAAGGCCACGACGCAGTGGCCTACTTCAAGCAGAACGACGCCGTGCGCGGCGACCCGGCGATCAAGCTCGACCACAAGGGAGTGACGTACCGCTTTGCGAGCGAGGCCAACAAGGCCGAGTTCCAGCGCGCCCCCGAGAAGTACACGCCGCAGTTCGGCGGCTTTTGCAGCAACGGCATCAACTACGCGATCCCCTGGGGCGGCGGCGGCGCGGCCAACACCTGGCGCATCTACCGCGGCCAGCTCTACGTCTTCGGCGGCCAGTCGTCTCGTGACCATTTCGAGATCGAGACCGAGAAGAACCTCGAGCTCGCGCACCGCTATTGGAACGAAGAGGTCGCCGGCTCGAACGCCGTGTTCACACGCACCAAGCGCCTGGTCTTTCGCGTGCCGCACTACAAGACCGGCAAGCAGTTGAACGACGAGTGGGAGTCGCTGCGCACGGCGGGCAAGTTGCCGGTGATGCCCGGCGCGGCGCAGGTGGTGCCCGCAGCGCCGTGATCGCGAGGCTACTGCCCGGTGAAGTTGGCAGCGATGAAATTGCCCGGCACGGTGTAGAACATGTAGAGCGTCTCCTTGCTCTTGTCGGCGACGGCGGAGTTCTTGAAGGTGACCTTCCACTCCTTGCCCTTCTTGCCTTCGACGACCTCGGCCTTGTCGTGCTTGACGGCCTGCCACGAGGCATCGAGCTTGCCGCCCTTGATCAGCGCCGCCTTGTTCTGGCTGGCGCAGCCGACGACGACGGACTCGGACGCCGGCTTGTTGCCGTGGAAGTGGCACTCGCCGTCGCTGCCGGCCAGCGCGGCGGGCGCGAAGCTGCACGCCAAGACGAACGAGGCCAGGGTGATCAGCTGTTTCATGGTGATGTCCTTTCGGTGGGTTGAAGAAAAAATCAAAGCGTGTTGCGTTTGCTGTCGGTCGAGTTCTCGATGTTCATGTCTTCATGGATGTGTCGATGCTCCTCCTCGGGGAAGCGAAAGCCGTTCGGGTCCGAGTCGTGCTGGTAGCCGTGCAGCTGCATGAACAACAGGTAGATGCCGGCGACAACGAGGCCGAGGTTGGCGAGGTAGCTGACGCGCGTGAACGACTCGCGCCGTCGCCACGCGGCCAGCAGCGTCACCATCACCGTCAGCGCGGCGATCTGCCCGACTTCGACGCCGACGTTGAAGCTGAGGATGCGCAGCAGCATCGCCGTGGCGTCGTCGCCCAACGGCAGTTGCTGCAAGCGCGTGGACAGGCCGAAGCCGTGCAGCAAACCGAAGATGAACACCGCCCCCAGCAGGTTCGGCGACGCCATGCCGAGGTGCTTCTGGAAGCCGCCGTTGTTGTCGAAGCCCTTGTAGATGACGCTGATGGCGATGATGGCGTCGATCAGGTAGTAGTTCCACGTGATCTTGAAGAAGGTGGCGAAGATCAGCGTGATGCAGTGGCCGAGCGGTGAACACGGTGACGAACTTGGCCACGTCCTTGAACGTGGTCAGGAAGAAGACCACGCCGAAGAGGAACAGCAGGTGGTCGTAGCCGGTCAGCATGTGGCTGGCGCCGAGGCCGACGTACTGCAGGTAGCCGCCGTCGAGCATGCGCTGACGGTCCTCCGGCGAAATGCCGTGGGCCAGTGCCGCCAGCGGCAGCCAGGCCAGCAGCAGCGCCGGCCACAGGCGGTGAACGCGATGGAGTTGCATGGGGGACTCGGAGGAATTGTCTTCGATGGCATGCAGAGCGCCACGACCGCAGGTCATGGTTGAACTCATCCGCGATGCAGCGCCTTCAGGTCACGTTCACGCGCCATCGTGTCGCGATACCCCGCCGCGATCGCGCGCTCGCGGAAGTCGCGTGACAGGCTGACCCAGTAGCCGAAGTCGGGCTTGATGACGAGGTCGGCCACGGCGGCATCGATGTCGACCAGCGCTTTTTTCTTCGCGTCGCTCTCGCGCCAACGCTCGGCGCCGGACGGCGTGCGGTCGAGGTGCGCGGTGGCATCGACGGCGATCACGCGCTGCGCGCCGAGCGCGCGCGCCAGGCGCACTGGCAGCGGGCTGTGCCAATCGGCATCGACGTACTTTTCGCCGCGGATGCGCACCGGCGCGAACTGGCCTTCGATGGCGGCGCTGGCCTGCACCGCCAGGCCGACGTCGCCGGCCGTGAAGGCCACCGTGCGGCCGTCGCTCTGGCGGCTGGCGACGCAGGCCATGGCGATCGGCATGCGCTCCAGGCGTTGCACCGCGGCGTGGCGGCGCGCCAGCTCGGCCACCGGCCCGCCGGAGAAGCGTTGATCGGCGCCGACGGCCCAGCGCGCCAGCGACCAGGGCTGCAGTTCGAGGGCGATCGATTCGATGGCCGGCGCGGCCAGACCCGAAGCGCGCAAGGCGCCGACGAGCGCGCCGACCGAAGCGCCGACGATCAGCTCCGGCGCCAACCCCATCTCGTGCAACGCGCGCAGCACGCCGACATGGGTGAAGCCGCGCGGCCCGCCCGAGCTGAGCACCCAGGCCACGCGCGGCGCTGCGCGCCAGCGGCAGCTCGCGCGGCGCGTCGTCGCCGTTGTGATCGCGGTCGGACGAGAAGGTGCAGCCGGCGAGCGTTGCGGCGCCCAGGGCCGCGCCGACGACGCGCCGCCGCGCGCGATCGGGCCGGTCAACGCAAGGGCTGGACGCGCGCGGCCAAGGCATCGCTCGGATCAAAGCCGTTCGGCGCCGCGGCATGCTGCGCTTCGCCCGCATACGGCGCGGGCCAGCCGAGGATCGCCGACGCGGCTTCGCAGCGGCGGCGCAGGTCGTGCGCGTCGCGCCCACCGAGATGGACGATGCCGTAGCGGTGGCTGCCGAGCCATTTGAAATCGCGCGCCAGCGAGTGGCCCGACTTCGGGAACATGAACAGCATCGCGTCCGGGAACTCGCGCGCCAGCCGGGCGCGCTGCCAGCGCCCGGGCATCGGCGGCGGTGTCTGCTGCGCATCGAAGGTGCGGTAGACGAAGCTCGCCGCCGCAGCGGCGGCGGGCTCGGCGCGCGGCAGTGCGGCCGGGTCCTGGCCGGTGGCCAGCGCCAGGCCGATGGCGTGGGCATCGATGCCGAGCACGCGGCGGTAGAGGTCGCCGAACTGCGAGGCCAGGCGCGGGTTGAACTCGATCACCGACAGCCGGTCGCTCGCCGGATCATGGAAGAACTCCATGTTGAACAGGCCGTGGGTGAAACCGACGGCGGCAAGAAATTTGCGCGCCACGTCGGCGGCGCGCGCGGCCGCGGCCGGCGGCAGCCGCGACGGCACGTCCCAGCGCATGAAGGCCTGCGTGCCCGGGTACATCACCGCGTCGACGATGCCCAGCACCTGCATCTGGCCGTTGAAGACGTAGCCGTCGAGGTTGTACTGCGGCGCGCGCACCGGCTCTTCGAGCATCATGCGGTGCGCCGTGCCGCAGCCGGGCAGGCGTTGGCGGGCAACGCGCTCGAAGGGCTCGACGAGGCGGCGGATGACCCACAGCTCGCGGCGGCCGAAGCGCGTGTGCGCATGCAGCTCGCACTCGTCGCGCACCGGCCGCGCCAGCACCGAGAACGCGGCCTTCACCGGCTTGACGTAGCTCGGGTAGGCCAGGCCCGGGGGAATCGGGCCGCCGTAGTGCGCGTCGAGTTCGGCAAAGCCGACGTTGGCCTCGGGGCAAACCTGCTGCAGCACCCGGCGCGCATGCAGCTTGTGCTGGCAGGCGATGACGGCTTCGGGCGCCGTGCCCGGCAGCCCCGCGGCTTCGGCCACCAGCGCCGCGGCCAGCGCGCCGAACTGCTCGTGGTGCGAGACCACGCCGGACCAGCCGCGCTGCCGGGCGCGCCGGGCCTGCTTGGCGGCGAAAGCGCCGAGATCGAAGTTGATCAGGCGGGCGTTGCTCGGGAAGGAGAAGAGGTCGAAGCCGGCACGGTCGAAGGCAAAGCGCGGGCCGAGGGCGTCATGGGCGCGCGCGTCCCAGTCGTAGTCGAACAGCAGGCCCAGCCGTTCACGGCGGTTGGGGTTGGCGGCAGCGGGTTGTCTCGGCTCGGTCATGGTGCGCGGGGGGATTGTGCTGTGCAGGGCGCGTCTGTGCGTGAGGGCATGTACGAAGCAAGCCGCAGCCGCGCCACGGCGTAAGGCCTCTCGGTCGCAGAGACCTGGCAAACCTTACGTGCATCGGCTGCCGGCGGATGCGCACCACGAAAAAGGCCACCGACAGTGGCCTTTGTGGCACGACGGCGCAGCGCTACCTTTGGGCGATCGGCTTGATGTCGCGCCGGGCCGAGCCGGCATAGAGCTGCCGCGGCCGCCCGATCTTGTACTCCGGGTCGCCGATCATCTCGTTCAACTGCGCGATCCAGCCGACCGTGCGCGCCAGCGCGAAGATGGCGGTGAACAGGCTGACCGGGATGCCGAGCGCGCGCTGCACGATGCCGGAGTAGAAGTCGACGTTCGGGTAGAGCTTGCGGGCGACGAAGTACTCGTCTTCGAGAGCGATCTTCTCCAGCGTCATGGCGAGCTTGAACAGCGGGTCGTTGCCCAGGCCGAGGGCATCGAGCACCTCGTGGCAGGTCTCGCGCATCAGCTTGGCGCGCGGGTCGTAGTTCTTGTACACGCGGTGGCCGAAGCCCATCAGCTTGACGCCGGAGTCCTTGTCCTTGACCTTCTTGATGAAATCGCCGATCTTGTCGACGCCGCCGTTCTTCTGGATCTCTTCCAGCATGTTCAGCGCCGCTTCGTTGGCACCGCCATGCGCCGGGCCCCACAGGCAGGCCACGCCGGCGGCGATGGCCGCGAACGGATTCGTGCCCGAGCTGCCGCACAGGCGCACGGTGGAGGTGGACGCGTTCTGCTCGTGGTCGGCATGCAGGATGAAGATGCGGTCGATGGCGCGCACCAGCACGTCGTTGACCACGTACTCCTCGCACGGCGTGGCGAACATCATGTGCATGAAGTTGGCCGAGTACGACAGCGAGTTCTTCGGGTAGATGTAGGGCTGGCCGATGCCGTACTTGTAGGCCATGGCCACCAGCGTCGGCATCTTGGCGATCAGGCGGATGGCCGAGATCTCGCGGTGGCGCGGGTTCGTGATGTCGGTGCTGTCGTGATAGAAGGCCGAGAGGCCGCCGACCAGCCCCGTCATCACCGCCATCGGGTGCGCGTCGCGGCGGAAACCGCGCAGGAAGAACTGCATCTGCTCGTTGACCATCGTGTGGTTGGTGACGAGCTTGTCGAAATCCGTCTGCTGCTGCTCGTTGGGCAACTCGCCGTAGAGCAGCAGGTGGCAGACGTCGAGAAAATCGCACTGCGTGGCCAACTGCTCGATCGGGTAGCCGCGGTAGAGCAGCTCGCCCTTGTCGCCGTCGATGTAGGTGATCGAGGAGTTGCAGGCCGCGGTGCTGAGAAAGCCCGGGTCGTAGGTGAACTTGCCGGTCTGCGCGTAGAGCTTGCGGATGTCGATCACGTCGGGCCCGATCGAGCCCTTGTAGATCGGCAGCTCCATGCTCGGGCTGCCGTCGGAGAACGAGAGCGTGGCTTTCACGTCGGACGGGGTCATCATGGTCAATGCCTTTCTGAGGAAGTCGGAGACGCTCTCATCTGCGCCAGCACATCGCGAACATCGGGTTCGTCGAGATCGCCCTGCGGTTCGCGCCGCGCCAGCAGCAGGTCGAGCAAATCGGGGTCGGCCAGCGCCATCAGGCGTTGCAGGCCTTGCGCCTGGCTGACGGTGAGCGTCTCCTCGTGGCGCTTGAAGAAGCGCTCGATGAACAGGTCGTTCTCCAGCAGGCCGCGGCGGCAACGCCACTTGAGCTTGTTCAGTTCGGCCTGCTCCAGCATCAAACTGCTCTTCGAACCATCAGTTCTTTGATCTTGCCGATCGCCTTGGTCGGATTGAGCCCCTTCGGGCAGACATCGACGCAGTTCATGATGGTGTGGCAACGGAACAGGCGGTACGGGTCTTCGAGGTTGTCCAGGCGCTCGGCCGTGGCTTCATCGCGGCTGTCGGCGATGAAGCGGTAGGCCTGCAGCAGGCCGGCCGGGCCGACGAACTTGTCCGGGTTCCACCAGAAGCTCGGGCAGCTCGTGCTGCAGCTCGCGCAGAGGATGCACTCGTACAGGCCATTCAACTCGTCGCGCTCTTCCGGCGACTGCAGCCGCTCTTTCTCGGGCGGCGTGTTGTCGTTGACGAGGTACGGCTTGATCGAGTGGTACTGCTTGAAGAACTGCGTCATGTCGACGATCAGGTCGCGGATCACCGGCAGGCCGGGCAGCGGCTTCAACGTCACCACGTCGGGCAGCGTGCGCATGTTGGTCAGGCAGGCCAGGCCGTTCTTGCCGTTGATGTTCATCGCGTCGGAGCCGCACACGCCCTCGCGGCACGAGCGGCGAAAGGTGATCGACGGGTCGATCGCCTTCAGCTTCATCAACGCATCGAGCAGCATGCGCTCCGAGCCGTCGAGCTCGACGTCGATGCTCTGCATGCGCGGCTTGGCGTCGGTGTCCGGGTCGTAGCGGTAGATGTTGAACGTGCGCTTGGTCATGTAGGGCTCAGAAGGTGCGGACCTTGGGCGGGATCGACTCGGCCGTCAGCGGCTTCAGGTTCACCGGCTTGTAGTCGAGCCGGTTGCCTTCGCTGTACCAGAGGCTGTGCTTCATCCACACGGCGTCGTTGCGGCCGTTCGGGAACTCGGTGCTGTCGCCGTAGTCATCGACGCTGTGCGCGCCGCGGCTCTCCTTGCGCGCCGCCGCCGAGACGATGGTGGCTTTCGCCGCTTCGATCAGGTTCTCGACTTCGAGCGCCTCGATGCGCGCGGTGTTGAAGACCTGGCTCTTGTCCTTCAACTGGATGTTCTTCACGCGCTCGGCCAGCGCGGCGATCTTGGCCACGCCTTCGTCGAGGCTGGCCTGCGTGCGGAAGACGCCGGCATGCTGCTGCATCGTGTTGCGGATGTCGCCCGCCACATCCTGCGCGTACTCGCCGCTGACGGTGTTGTCCAGGCGCACCAGGCGCGCCAGCGATTTGTCGGCGGCATCGGCCGGCAGCGGCTTGTGCGCCTTGGGTTCTTTCTTGATCGCTTGGGCGATGTGCAGCCCCGCCGCGCGGCCGAACACCAGCAGGTCGAGCAGCGAATTCGTGCCCAGGCGGTTCGCGCCGTGCACGCTGACACACGCGCACTCGCCGACGGCGTAGAAGCCGTTGACGACCTCCGAGTGCGGCGCCACGACTTGACCATGGATGTTGGTCGGGATGCCGCCCATCTGGTAGTGGATCGTCGGCACCACGGGGATCGGCTCCTTGGTGATGTCGACGTTGGCGAAGTTGTGGCCGATCTCGAACACGCTCGGCAGGCGCTTCATGATCGTCTCGGTGCCGAGGTGCGTCATGTCGAGGTTGATGTAGTCCTTGTTCGGACCACAGCCGCGGCCTTCCTTGATCTCCTGATCCATGCAGCGCGAAACGAAGTCGCGCGGCGCCAGATCCTTCAACGTCGGCGCATAACGTTCCATGAAGCGCTCCCCGCCCGCGTTGCGCAGGATCGCGCCTTCGCCGCGGCAGCCTTCGGTGAGCAACACGCCGGCGTTGTGCACTCCTGTCGGGTGGAACTGCCAGAACTCCATGTCTTCGAGCGGCAGGCCGGCGCGTGCGGCCATGCCCAGACCGTCCCCCGTGTTGATGAAGGCGTTGGTGCTCGCAGCGTAGATGCGGCCTGCGCCGCCGGTGGCGAACAGCGTGATCTTGGCCTCCAAGATGTGGACCTCGCCGGTCTCCATCTCGAGCGCAGTGACGCCGAGCACGTCACCGTCGGCATCGCGGATCAGATCGAGCGCCATCCACTCGACGAAGAACGTCGTGCGCGCCTTCACGTTTTGCTGGTACAGCGTGTGCAGCATCGCGTGGCCGGTGCGATCGGCGGCAGCGCAGGCGCGCTGCACCGGCTTCTCGCCGTAGTTGGCGGTATGGCCTCCGAAGGGGCGCTGGTAGATCGTGCCGTCCGGGTTGCGGTCGAACGGCATGCCCATGTGCTCGAGTTCGTACACCACCTTCGGCGCCTCGCGGCACATGTACTCGATGGCGTCCTGGTCGCCGAGCCAGTCGCTGCCCTTGACGGTGTCGAAGAAGTGGTAGTGCCAGTTGTCCTCGCTCATGTTGCCGAGCGAGGCACCGATGCCGCCCTGCGCGGCGACGGTGTGCGAGCGTGTCGGGAAGACCTTGCTCAGGCAGGCGACATTCAGCCCCGCCTGCGCCAGGCGCAGCGAAGCCTGCATGCCCGAGCCGCCGGCGCCGACGATGACGACATCGAATTTCCGTTTTGCCAACGCGGGCATCAAAGTCTCCACAACACTTGCACGGCCCAGCCACAACAACCCACGAGCCACGCCAGCGTGAACACTTGCAGCGCCAGGCGCACGACGACCGGCTTGATGTAGTCCATCCAGACGTCGCGCATGCCGACCCAGGCGTGCCAGGCCAGCGAGACGATGACGATGAAGGTCAGCACCTTCATCCACTGCGGCGAGAAGATCTGCGACCAGCGCACATAACCGAGCTTGGCGCCGAACAGCACCTGCAAGATCAGCACGATCGTGAACAGCGCCATCAGCGATGCGGTCACGCGCTGCGAGAGCCAGTCGCGAAAACCGTAGTGCGCGCCGACGACCAGGCGCCTGGAGCCGAAGTTGTTGTTGCCCGACATGGTCTAAAAGAAGAACAGTTTGAGGCCGAGCACCAAGGTCAGCAGCCCGGACAGGCCGAGCGTGACCAACGCCGAGTTCTTGCCGAACTCTTTGGTGACCGCATGGGTGGCGTCCATCCACAGGTGGCGCACGCCGGCGAAGAAGTGGTGCAGGTAGGCCCAGATCAGCGCCAGCGTGACGAGCTTGACGATCCACGCCGGAAAAATCCACAGACCAGCGACATAGGCGCTGGAGAAGCGCTCGTAGCTGACCTCGGACGTGAGGCTGACATCGAACAGCCAGACCACGAACGGCAGCAGCAAAAACATCATCACGCCGCTGATGCGGTGGCCGATCGAGACCATGCCTGCCGGCGGCAGCCGGTACTTCAGGATGTCCGTGACGTGGATGTTGCGATAGACGGAGCGCGGCTTGGCTGCCGCGGTGATGTCGGACATGGTTGTTGTTCCGGAGCGTGACCGCTGTGAATCAAAAAGATTCTATTGCAGCGCAGCAGACGCGAGCCTTACGCCGATCGACTGATCCGCTCTGCCTGGCGTTGTGCATCACGCCGGGCCTTCCAGGCGCCGAACATCGCGAGCAGCCCGGGCACGATGATCAGCGCCCAGATGATCTTGTTCAGGTTTTGTTGAACCCAGGGCATGTTGCCGAACAGGTAGCCGGCGCCGACCAGGCCCACCACCCACAGGCCGCCGCCGGTGACGTCGTAGAAGGTGAACTTGCTGCGCGTCATCTGCGCCACGCCGGCAACGAAGGGCGCAAAGGTGCGCACGAAGGGCATGAAGCGCGCAATGACGATCGTGATGCCGCCGTAGCGCTCGTAGAACGCATGCGCCTGCTCGAACGCGGCCTTGTTGAAGAAGCGGCTGCTCTCCCACTGGAAGACGCGCGGACCGATGTGGCGGCCGATGGCGTAGTTGGTCTGGTTGCCCAGCACCGCCGCCGTCCACAGCAGCACGATCGACAACGGCAAGCTCATCAGCCCGACGCCGCACAGCGCGCCGACGATGAACAGCAGCGAGTCGCCGGGCAGGAAGGGGAAGACAACGACGCCCGTCTCGGTGAAGATGATCAGGAACAGCAGTGCATAGACCCAGTTGCCGTAGTTGGCGACGAAGTCCTTCAGGTGCACGTCCACGTGCAGGATGAAGTCGATGAGGAAGGTGATGATTTCCATGTTCGGCGCGCATTATCCCGGCCCTGCCAAAATCAACGCGCTCATGACCGCCCTGCCCCAACCTGCCGAGGCTCCCCGCCGCCCGATCCGCGAGCTGCCCGACGAGCTCGTCAGCCAGATCGCCGCCGGCGAGGTCGTCGAGCGGCCGGCCTCGGTGGTGCGCGAGCTGGTCGACAACGCGCTCGATGCGGGGGCGTCGCAGATCACGGTCAAGCTCGTCGGCCGGCGGCGTGCGCCAGATCGTCGTCGAAGACGACGGCGCGGGCATCCCACGCGAAGAACTGGCGCTGGCGCTGCGCCGCCACGCGACGAGCAAGATCGCCTCGCTCGCCGATCTCGAACGGGTCGGCACGATGGGTTTTCGCGGCGAAGCGCTGGCCGCGGTGGCCTCGATCGCCGAGCTGACCCTCGCCAGCCGCACACCCGGCGCGGCGCAAGCGGTGCGGCTGGATGCGCGCAGCGGCGAGACGGGGCCGGTGGCGCGCGCGGTCGGCACCACGGTCGAGGTGCGCGAGCTCTTCTTCGCCACGCCGGCGCGGCGCAAGTTCCTGAAGAGCGACGCCACCGAACTCGCGCATTGCGTCGAAGCCGTGCGCCGCCACGCGCTGGCGCGGCCGGACGTGTCGTTCGCCATCTGGCATGAGGGCCGCCTCGTTACGCAGTGGCGCGCTGCAACCACACGCGACGCACGACTGGCCGATGTGATGGGCGCCGAGTTCATGGCGGCCAGCCTGGCGCTGCAAGGCGGCGCCGGCCCGCTCACGCTCACCGGCCGCGTCGGCACACCCGACAGCGCGCGCGCCCGTGCCGACCACCAGTACGTGTACGTCAACGGCCGCTACGTGCGTGACCGCAGCGTCGCCCACGGCGTGAGGAGCGCCTTCGACGACGTGCTGCACGGCGCACGCCAGCCGGTGTACGCCCTCTTCATCGACATCGACCCCGAGCGAGTCGATGTCAACGTGCACCCGACGAAGATCGAAGTGCGCTTTCGTGACGGCCGCGAGGTGCACGAGGCCGTGCGCCGCGCGGTCGAGGCCGCGCTGGCGACGCCGCGTGCGGTGGCAGTCGCCAGCGGCGCGGTCAGCGCGCCGAGCGTCTCGCCGCTGTTCTCGCGCTATGAAGCGCCGGCGCAGCCCGGCCTGGCCTTGCAAACGGCAGCCACGCTGTTCGCACGCGAAGCGCCGCCGCCGGTGTACGCGGCACCGCTGCAGCAACAGCAAAACGATTGGCCGCTCGGCCGCGCACTGGCCCAACTCGGCGGCGTGTACATCCTGGCCGAGAACACGCAGGGCCTGGTCATCGTCGACATGCATGCCGCGCACGAGCGCATCGTCTATGAGCGTTTGAAGCGCCAGCTCGGTGGCTCCTGCCTCGATGCACAGGCGCTGCTGATTCCCGCCACCTTCGCCGCCACGCTGGCCGAAGTCGCCACCGCCGAAGAGCACGCCGCCACCCTCGCCGCACTCGGCCTCGACGTGGCGCCGCTGTCATCGCAGACGCTCGCCGTGCGCTCGCGCCCGGCCGCACTCGCCGACGCCGACCCGGTGGCCCTCACCCGCTCGGTGCTCGCCGATCTGGCGCAGCACGACGCCAGCCGCGTGGTCGAACGCACGCGTGACGAGTTGCTGTCGACAATGGCCTGCCACGCTGCCGTGCGCGCCAACCGCCGGCTGACCGTCGAAGAAATGAACGCGCTCTTGCGCGACATGGAAGCCACCGAGCGCAGCGACCAGTGCAACCACGGCCGGCCGACGTGGCGCCAGATCACGCTGGCCGAACTCGACACGCTTTTCATGCGAGGACGTTGATGACAGGACGCCATTTCACCCGCTGGTTTCTGGCCGCCCTGCTCGCCGTCGGCAGCCTCGCCGGCTGCGCCACGCTCGACAGCCAGCAGCGCAAGTGGATCTTCCAGCCCACCGACCGCACCTGGTGGGGCGGCGCGCAGGCTGCCGAGGGCATGAACGATGTCTGGATCGAGTTCGACTCGGCCGAAGAAAAGTCGCCGATCAAGCTGCACGGCCTGTGGCTGCCGCAAGCGCGCGCCGACGCGCCGCTGCTGCTCTACCTGCACGGCGCGCGCTGGGACGTGCGCTCTTCCGCGCACCGCATGCGGCGCATGCACGAGCTCGGCTTTGCGGTGCTCGGCATCGACTACCGCGGCTTCGGCCAGAGCACCAACACGCTGCCCTCAGAAGACCTGGCGCATGAAGACGCGCTCGCCGCGTGGCAGTGGCTGGCCCGGCAGCAACCGCAAGCCAAGCGCTTCGTCTTCGGCCACTCGCTGGGCAGCGCGATCGCGGTGCGCCTGGCCAGTGAGGTCGACGACGCCACCGGCGTCATCGTCGAAGGCAGCTTCACCTCGATCCCGGCCGTCTTCTCGACGATGAAGTGGGGCTGGCTGCCGCTCGGCCCGCTGATCACGCAGCGCTTCGACGCCGCGTCGCGGCTGGACAAGTTGAAGGCGCCGTTGCTCGTCGTGCACGGCGCCAACGACAACCTGATCAAGCCCGACCTCGGCCGCGCGCTGTACGACAAGGCCAGGCAGCCCAAGCGCTTCGTGCTCGTCGAAGGCGGCACGCACCACAACACCAACGCGGTCGGGCAAGTGCAGTACCGGCAAGCCGTCGCCGAGCTGTTCGGCATGCAGATCGCCACGCAATGAACCTGTCCCGGCTGGCCCTGGTTGCCGGCGTGTCGTGCGCCGCGAGCGGCTGCGCCATCGTCGATTCACAACAGCGCCATTGGATCTTCCAGCCCGGCCAGCGCACCTGGGATGTCGGCGCAGAGGCGGCGCAAGGCATGAGCGACGTCTGGATCGAGTTCGCGTCTGAAGAAGAAAAGCAAAGCGTCAAATTGCACGGCCTGTGGTTGCCG
Organism: uncultured beta proteobacterium; assembly: GCA_963732625.1. GTDB lineage: Bacteria > Pseudomonadota > Gammaproteobacteria > Burkholderiales > Burkholderiaceae_C > CADEEN01. Next base: position 71,989 of record CAVTAM010000026.1, read on the forward strand.
CAAGCCGATGCCGACGCGCCGGTGATGCTCTACCTGCACGGCGCGCGCTGGGACGTGCGCTCTTCCGCGCCGCGCATGCGCGCGATGCACGAACTCGGCTTCTCGGTGCTCGGCATCGACTACCGCGGCTTCGGCCGCAGCAGCCAGGGCCTGCCGAGCGAAGACCTGATGCACGAAGACGCGCTCGCCGCCTGGCAGTGGCTGGCCACGCAGCGGCCGCAAGCGCGGCGCTACCTCTACGGCCACTCGCTCGGCTCGCCGATCGCCGTGCGGCTGGCCAGCGGCTCGGGCAACGCGGCCGGCGTCATCCTCGAAGGCGCTTTCACCTCGGCGCTCGATGTCGTCAACACCACCTGGTGGCGCTGGCTGCCGATGGAGCGGCTGATCACGCAGCGCCTCGATGCGGCAACGCACATCGACAAGATCAACGCGCCGCTGCTCGTCGTGCACGGCGCGCTGGACTCGATGGTCGCACCCGACCTCGGCCGCGCGCTGTACGAACGAGCCAAACAACCCAAGCGCTTCGTGCTGATCGACGGCGGCTTGCATCACACGCTCACCGCGACCAATCAGCCGGCGTACCGCAACGCGGTGTTGGAGCTGTTCAATCTGAAAGTAGCGACCACCCGATGACAACCGGCTCCCCAGAAGGCGAACGCCTGTCAAAACGCATGGCCGCGCTCGGCCTGGCGTCGCGCCGTGAAGCCGACGAGTGGATCGAGGCCGGCTGGGTGCGCGTCAACGGCAAGCTCGCCGTGCTCGGCCTGCGCGTGTTGCCCGACGTGCGCATCGAGATCGACCAACGCGCGCGGCGCGAGCAGTTGCAGCGCATGACGGTGCTGCTGCACAAGCCGATTGGCTATGTCAGCGGCCAGGCCGAAGATGGCTACGAGCCGGCCGTCGTGCTGGTGACGCGCGAAAACCGCTGGAGCGAGGACCACTCGCACGGGCCCACCGGCGCGCTGCGCGGTCTGGCGCCCGCGGGCCGGCTCGACATCGACTCGACCGGCCTGCTCGTCTTGACGCAGGACGGCCGCGTGGCGCGCACCTTGATCGGCGAGGACTCAGCCGTGGAGAAGGAGTACCTGGTGCGCGTGCGCCGCACGCAGCCGATGCCCGGTCCGCTGCTGACACCCGAAGAAATGGCCATGCTGCGACACGGCATGGTGCTCGACGACAAGCCGCTCAAGCCCGCCAAGATCAGCTGGGCCAACGAAGACCAGCTGCGCTTCGTGCTGCGCGAAGGCAAGAAGCGCCAGATCCGCCGCATGTGCGAACAGGTCGGCCTCGACGTCACGGGCTTGAAGCGCGTGCGCATCGGCAGCGTCGTGCTCGGCAAGCTGCCGCTGGGGCAGTGGCGCTACCTGCGCGGCGACGAGTCTTTTTGAGCACGCCCGCCATCACCAGCGCCGCTACCGGCGCGGCCATCGTCACGCCGCCGCTGCTCACTGTCGTCCAAGCCGCCACGCTGCTGGCGCTGCTGCTCGGCTTGCAGCCGGTGATCACCGACGTCTATCTGCCCGCGCTGCCGCTGATCGTGCGCGAGTTCGCGGCGCCGCTGTCGCAAATGCAAATGACGATGTCGGCGCTGATCCTCGCCTTCGGCCTGATGCAGCTCGTCTGGGGCCCTGTCGCCGACCGCTTCGGCCGCCGCCCGGTGTTGCTCGTCGCACTCGCGCTGATGGCAGCAGCGAGCATCGGCGCCGCACTGGCTTCCGACTTGACGTGGCTGATCGTCTGGCGCGTTGCGCAAGGCGCCACGCTCGCTGCCGCCACCGTGTGCTCGCGCGCCATCGTGCGTGACTTGTACGAGCCGCACCAGGGCGCGCACGTGATGGCGCTGGCCTTGTCCGGTCTCGGCCTGGTGGCTATCGCTTCGCCTCTCGTTGGCGGCCTGCTCGCCGGCGCGTTCGGCTGGCGGGCCTGCCTCGCCGCCGTGGGCGTGTGCGCGGCCATCGTCTGGTTCACGGTGGCCTGGCGTCTGCCCGAGACGCTGGCCGCGCGCAACCCGCAGGCGCTGCACGGCCGCGCACTGATGCGCAATGCACGCACCGTGCTCGCCAACCCGACCTTTCGCGCCTGGGCACTGCTCGTTGCCGGCACCTACGCCGGCCTGTTCATCCTGTTGTCATCGTCGTCGTATGCCTACACCGGCGTGCTCGGTTTTTCGAGCGCGCAGTACGGCATGGCGATGGCCTGGGGCTCGTTCGTCTATGTGCTCGGCACCTTCGCCTGCCGCCGCTGGCTGCGCCTGCACGGCCTCGTCGGCACGGTGCATCGCGGCGCGTTCTTCACGCTGGCCGGTGGCCTGGGCATGGCGGCGTGTGCATTCGTGGACGCGCCGCCGTGGCCCGCCGTGCTCTTCGTGCACTCGCTCTACGCCTTCGGTCACGGCATGCATCAACCGTGCGGACAAGCCGGCGCGGTCGGGCCGTTTCCGCAGATGGCCGGCGTGGCCTCGGCGCTCGCCGGCTGTGTGCTCGCGCTCGTCGCCTTCGCCGTCGGCCTGTGGCTCGGCTCGGCGATGGACGGCACGCTGCGCGCGCTCGGCATCGGGCTGGCCATCGCTGCGTGTGCCACCGCTGCGATTGCGTGGACGCTGGTGCGCTGGCACGGTGAGATGGCGCGGCGATGACGCCGCTGTGCATCGCCGGCCCGACCGCCAGCGGAAAGAGCGCGCTGGCGATGGCCATTGCGCAGCGCTGGCCGGTGGAGATCATCAGCGTCGATTCGGCGCTGGTCTATCGCGGCATGGACATCGGCAGCGCCAAACCGAGCGCGGCCGATCGCGCGGCGGTGCCGCACCACCTGATCGACATCCGCGAGCCCGAAGCGCCGTACTCGGCGGCGCTGTTCGCCGCCGATGCGCAGCGTGCGTGCGCCGACATCGCCGCGCGCGGCAAGCTCGCGCTGCTGGTCGGCGGCACGATGCTGTACTTCAAGGCGCTGGCGGGTGGCCTCGATGCGATGCCGCCGGCCGACGCGGCGATCCGCGCCGAGATCGAAGCGCAAGCCGCCACGCGCGGCTGGCCTGCCCTGCACGATGAACTGGCGCGCATCGATGCCATCACCGCCGCGCGCCTGCCGCCCACCGATGCGCAGCGCATCGGCCGCGCGCTCGAAGTCTGGCGCGCGACCGGCCGAGCGCTGTCGAGCTTTCACACGCCGCGCAAACCCGTCGCCACACTGCCGCTGATCGCGCTCGAACCCGACGACCGGGCGTGGCTGCACGCGCGCATCGCCGCGCGCTTCGACGCCATGCTCGCCGCCGGCTTTCTCGACGAAGTGCAGCGCTTGCGCGGGCGTGCTGGCGTGCACGCCGATCTGCCGTCGATGCGCGCCGTCGGTTATCGCCAGGCGTGGGCAGCGATGGACGCGGGGCTCACTGGCGACGCGCTGCGCAACGACGTGCGCGAGCGCGGCATCGCCGCCACGCGCCAACTCGCCAAGCGCCAGTTGACGTGGCTGCGTTCGATGCCTCAGCGGCAGCGCGTGGCTTGCGATGCCACCGACGCGATCGAACAAAGTCTTCGCCTCGTCGGTGAACAGTGGAAGGCCTCATGAATCTGCTGTCGGTGCAAGGCCTGACCAAGCGCTTCGGCACGAGCCCCGTGTTCGCCAACGTCAGCTTCACGCTCGCGCCGGGCGAGCTGGTGGCGGTGCTCGGTGAATCGGGCGTCGGCAAATCGACGCTGCTGAACTGCATCGCCGGGCTCGAGCCGGCCGACGCCGGCGAGGTGCATTTGCACGGCCAGCCGCTGCCGTGGCACGACGACACCGCGCTGGCGCATTGGCGGCGCCGCCAACTCGGCTTCGTCTTCCAGGCCTTTCACGTGCTGCCCCATTTGTCCGTGGCGCAGAACGTGGCGCTGCCGCTGTTGCTGCTGCAAAAGCCCGACGCGGCGCGTGTGCAATCGCTGCTGGCGAGCGTCGGCCTCGACGGCTTCGCCGAGCGCGCGCCGCGCACCTTGTCCGGCGGCCAGCTGCAGCGCGTGGCGATCGCGCGTGCGCTGGTGCACGCGCCGCCGCTGGTGCTCGCCGACGAGCCCACCGGCAACCTCGACCCGGCCACGGCCGAGCGTGTGATCGAGCTGCTGGCGCAGCAGGTGCGCGCGGCGGGGGCGGCGTGCCTCGTCGCCACGCATTCGGCTGCGGCTGCGGCGCGCGCGGATCGCGTGCTGCGGCTCACCGCCACAGGCATCGAGTGACACGCCTGCTGCGCGAACTGGTCTGGCCTGAGTGGCGCGCCCACCCGTGGCGGCAGGCGCTGGCGGTGCTGGCGGTCGCGCTCGGCGTCGCGCTGGCCTGGTCGGTGCACCTGATCAACGGCTCGGCGCTCGCCGAATTCGCCGGTGCGGTGCGCGCGGTGCAGGGCGAGCCGGATGCGTCGCTGGTCTGCGCCACGCGAGAAGGCTGCGACGACGCGGTGATCGACACGCTGGCCGCGCGCGCCGACGTGAGCGTTGCCGTGCCCGTCGTCGAGATCGACAGCTACGCGCTCGACGCGCAAGGCCAGCGCGTGCCGCTGCGCCTGCTCGGCGTCGATGCGCTGCAAGTCGCCGCCGTCGCACCGGCGCTGATGCCGCGTCCCGCGGACAACGAGACCCGCAGCACACTCGTCGACCCGGACGCGCTCTTCCTCAACCCCGCAGCGATGCGCCGGCTCGGCGCGAGCGAAGGCCAGACGCTGCGCGTGCAGCATGGCGCGACGACGATCGCGCTGCACATCGCCGGCCGCGTGGCAGCGGACGGCACCGCGCTGGCGGTGCTGGACATCGCCGGCGCACAGCACCACTTCGGTTTCGCGCGGCGCCTGTCGCGCATCGACCTGCGCCTGGCCGCGGGCGCCGACATCACCGCGTTGCAAGCACCGCCCGGCTGGCGCATCGCGCGCGCCGACGATGCCGAGCAGCGGGTCTCCAACGTCTCGCGCGCCTACCGCGTCAACCTCACCGTGCTCGCGCTCGTCGCGCTCTTCGTCGGCGCGTTCCTCGTCTTCGCGGTGATGGCGTTGTCGGTGGCGCAGCGCGTGCCGTCGCTGGCGCTGCTCGGCGTGCTCGGCTTGTCGGCCGCCGAACGCGCGCGGCTGGTGCGCAGCGAGTGCGCGCTGCTCGGCATGGCCGGCAGCGCGCTCGGCATCGCACTCGGCACGCTGCTCGCGTTTGTCGCGTTGCGCTGGCTGGCCGGCGATCTCGGCGGCGGCTACTTCCCCGGCATCGCGCCGCGCTTGCAGTTTTCGTGGCCGGGCGCGGTCGTCTTCGCGCTGCTCGGCGTGGTGGCCACGCTGCTCGGCGGCTGGTTGCCGGCCCGGCAGGCGGCCACGCTCGCACCCGCGCAAGCGCTCAAGGGCCTCGGCGGCGCGTCGTTCGCGCGCGGGCCGGCGTGGCGCGGGCCGCTGCTGTTGGCCACCGGCGCTGCACTCGCGTTTGCGCCGCCGATCGCCGGTTTGCCGATCGCGGCCTATGCCTCGGTGGCGATCCTGCTGCTCGGCGGCGTCGCTTGTGTGCCGCTGCTGATCGATGCGCTGTTGAAGCAGCGCACCGCCGCCGAACACCGCGTTGCCGCTGCTGGCGCTGTCACGCGCGCACCACGAGCGCGAAGCGGCGTCGGTCGCTGTCGCCGGCGTCGTCGCCAGCCTCGCGCTCGCGGTTGCGCTGACGGTCATGGTGGCGAGCTTTCGCGACGGCGTCGCGCGCTGGCTCGATCAGGTGCTGCCGGCCGATCTGTACTTGCGCAGCGCCACGCAGAGCAGCGCGGCCGATCAGGCGTACTTCGCGCCGGCGTTCGTTGCGCGGCGTGCAGCGCCTGCCCGGCGTGGCGCGTGTCGAAGCGGCGCGCTCGCGGCCGCTGAACTTCGTTGCCGACCTGCCCGCGGTGATCCTGATCTCGCGTCCGCTCGCCGATCCGTGCGGCATCGCTGCCGCTGCAGGGCCCGCCGCTGCCGGCATCGAACCTGCCCGGCGTCTTCGTCAGCGAAGCGATGCAGCGCCTGTACGACGCGCAGCCCGGCAAGGAGCTGACGCTGCCGCTCGGCGAGAAGCCGCTGCGCGTCGTCGTGCGCGGCGTCTGGCGCGACTACGCGCGCCAGTTCGGCGCCATCGTCATCGACAGCGCCGACTACCGCCGCGCCACCGGCGACGAGCGCATCAACGACCTGTCGCTGTGGCTGACGCCCGCCGCGCGCGTCGACGACGTGCAGCAGGCGCTGCGCCAACTCGGCGGCGAAACAGCGCTGTTCGACATGGCCTCGGCCACCCAGTTGCGCACGCTGTCACTCAACATCTTCGACCGCAGCTTCGTCGTCACACGCTGGCTGCAGATCGTCGCCATCGCCATCGGCCTGGCCGGCATCGCAGCCAGCTTCTCGGCGCAGGCGCTGGCGCGGCGGCGCGAGTTCGGCCTGCTCGCGCACCTCGGTTTCACGCGGCGGCAGATCGTCACGCTGGTCGCTGCCGAGGGCCTGACGTGGACGGCGGCCGGCGCGCTGATGGGCTTGGCACTCGGTCTCGCGGTGGCGGTGGTGCTGGTGCACGTCGTCAACCCGCAGAGTTTTCACTGGACGATGGAGCTGCTGGTGCCGTGGGCGCGCGTCGGCGTGCTGCTGCTCGGTGTGCTGATCGCCGGCAGCGTGACGGCGGCGCTGGCGGCGCGCGCCGCGGCGGGCCGCGATGTCGTCGCAGCGGTGAAGGAGGATTGGTGATGCCGCCGCGCCGCGCCCTGCTGGCCTGGCTCGCGGCCAGCGGCTTGCCGATGCCGACCCGCGCCGAACAAGCCGCGCCGCGCACGCTGGTCTTGCCGCGCGACCACGGCGCGCACAACGAGTTCGGCATCGAGTGGTGGTACGCAACCGGCTGGCTGCAGCGCGACGATGCCGGCAACCGACACACCGGCCTTCGGCTTTCAGCTCACCTTCTTCCGCTCGCGCACCGGCGTCGCGCAGAACATCGACAGCCGCTTCGCGGCGCGCCAGTTGCTGTTCGCGCATGCGGCGTTGAGTGACGTCGCGGCAAAACGCCTGCTGCACGCCGAGCGCATCGCGCGCTGGAACGGCGATGCACAGGCGCCACGCGCAGCCGCCGCGACAACCGACACGCGCGTGCACATCGGCGCCTGGCGCTTCGAGCGAGACGCCACACGCTACGAAGCCCGGCTCGGCGACGACGCCGCCGGCTTCGCCTTCGAGCTGTCGCTCGCGCCGACGCAGCCGCTGTTGCTGCAAGGCGAGCAAGGCTTCAGCCGCAAGGGCCCACAACCCGAGAACGCGAGCCACTACTACAGCCAGCCTCAGTTGGCAGTGCAGGGCCAGTTGACGCTCGGCGCGCGCGAGCGCATCGCCGTGCGCGGCCGCGCCTGGCTCGACCACGAGTGGAGCAGCGCGTACATGCCTGAGGGCGCCGTCGGCTGGGACTGGATCGGCATCAACCTCGACGACGGCGGCGCCCTCACCGCGTTCCGCCTGCGCGATGCGCGCGGTGCGGCGGTGTGGTCTGGCGGCAGCCACCGTTCGCGCGACGGCGCGCTGCGCATCTTCGTCAACGGCCAGGCGGTGTTCGAGCCGCTGCAGACCTGGAGCAGCGCCGCCACGCGCGCCACCTACCCGCGTGCGCTGGCGCCTGCGCTGCCCGGCCGGCGAGTTCGAGGTGCAGGCGCTGTTCGAGGCCCAGGAGCTCGACGGCCGCAACAGCACCGGCACGGTGTACTGGGAAGGGCTGTCGGCGTTGAAGCGTGCGGCCGACGGTGTGCGCGTCGGCTGGGGTTATCTGGAGATGACGGGCTACGCAGCGCCGCTCAAGTTGTAGCGCTCTCAAAAGCAGCACCCTTTCCAGCGACCGCCGCGGAACGGGCTTTGCCCGGCCGCTGGCGGTGCCCCCTCGAGGGGGAGGCGGCGAAGCCGCTTCGGGGGTGGTCAGTTACCGAACGCCCGACCGGCCCCACGGCAACTCGGCGTTGCTCGAAAAGTCGAACGCTTCCACGGCCGTCGGCGTGCGCACGCAATTGCGGCCGGCGTCCTTGGCGGTGTAGAGCGCGCGGTCGGCGTCGGCGATCAGCGCGCCGACGGTGTCGTGCGAGATGCCGAGCGTGGCCACACCCAGGCTGACGGTGGTGGCGATCTGCTGGCCGCGCCACTCGAGGTTGATCGCGGCGACGCGCTCGCGGATGCGCTCGGCCACGTCGAGTGCGCCGAGCACGTCGGTGTGCGGCAGAAAGACGATGAACTCCTCGCCGCCGAAGCGGCCGAGAAAATCGGCGTGGCGCAGCGTTTCGGCGGCGGCGCGTGCGATCTCGCGCAGCATCAGGTCGCCGGCCAGGTGGCCGTGTTGGTCGTTGACGCGCTTGAAGTGATCGACGTCGAGCATGATCATCGCCGCGCCCATGTCGTAGCGGCGGCAGCGCGCCCATTCGCGGTCGGCCAGGACAAGGAACTGGCGGCGGTTGTAGACGCCGGTGAGCTCGTCGCGTGTGGCCAGCACCGCCAGTTGCACGCGCGCGGCTTCGAGATCGGACAGCATGCGCATCAGCGGCCAGACCGCGGCGCCGATGAGCAGCGCGGCGCCGAGCCCCGCGAGCAGCGCGACCGGTGCATTCAGCAGTGCAGCCGACAGCACCAAAGCCACCTGGCTGCCGACCGCCGCAACCACACCGCTGCCAGCGGCCAGGCCCAGGCTCACACGCAACGGGCCCTGGCGCAACACCCAGCGGCGCAGGCGAAGCCAACGGCGGGTGGAGCGGGATTTGGCAGGCATTGGGTTCTGTGGCGGCGTCTGGGAAGCATTCGACCACATGCGCGCACGCCTTCACAGCGCGGCATCGCGTTGGCCGCCAGAGCATGGGGGGCGGCGTTGCGGCGGCGTTACGCGTCAACGCCGGCATCACGCCGGCGCCTTGACAAGCGCGCGAGACGGCGCCAAAGCGCAGTAACAACCTCGCCCGATAGACTGCCTGCCGTGGCAGACAAAAAATCCAACGAACGGGCGACCGGTGAACGCAAGAAGGCCGACAGCCCGCGCTCCCTCTCCGGCCTCGGGCCTTTTCTTCGGCCGTACAAGCTGCAGATCGGCTTGGCCGCCCTCTTCCTCTTCATGGCAGCGGCGAGCACGCTGGTGCTGCCGGTAGCGCTGAAGTCGCTGATCGACAGCGGAGTCGTGTCGGCCGATGCCGGCGAGCGCGTGTTGGCGTTGCGCGGCCACTTTCTGGCGCTGTTCGGCGTCGGCGCGGCGCTCGGCCTGTTCTCGGCGCTGCGCTTTTACATGGTGAGCTGGCTCGGCGAGCGCGTCACCGCCGACCTGCGCAACGCCGTCTATGCGCATGTCGTCGAGCAGAGCCCCGAGTTCTTCGAGAGCACGCAGACCGGCGAGGTGCTGTCGCGCCTGACCACCGACACGACGCTGGTGCAGACCGTCGTCGGCTCCAGCCTCTCGATGGGTTTGCGCAACACGGTGATGGGCATCGGCGCCTTGGGCATGCTCATCATCACCAACCCGGTGGTGATGACGCAGGTGCTCGGCATCCTCGTCTTCGTCGTCGTGCCGACGCTGTACTTCGGCAAGCGCGTGCGCAAGCTCTCGCGTGCCAGCCAGGACCGCGTCGCCGACACCAGCGCCATCGCGGCGGAGGTGCTGAACGCGATTCCTGTCGTGCAGAGCTACAACCAGCAGGGCCGCGAGGCGGCGCGTTTTGCAACGGCCACCGAAGCCGCGTTCGACACGGCGAGGAAACGCACCCGCATCCGCTCGATGCTGGTCGCCTTCATCATCACCGCCACCTTCGGCGCGCTGCTGTGGGGCCTGTACCAGGGCACGCAGGCGGTGATGCGCGGCGACATCAGCGCCGGGCACCTGGGGCAGACCGTGGTCTATGTGCTGATCTTCGTCTCGAGCATCGCCGTGCTGTCGGAGGTGTACGGCGATCTGCTGCGCGCCGCCGGCGCCACCGAGCGGCTGATGGAGTTGCTGGCGACGAAATCGCCGGTGGCTGACCCGCCGCAGCCGCGCGCCTTGCCCACGGTGCAGGTCGGCTCGGCGGTGCAGCTTCGCCACGTCACCTTCAACTACCCGTCGCGGCCGTTGCACGCGTCGTTGAAGGACGTGAGCCTGGACGTCGCGCGCGGCGAAACCGTGGCCCTCGTCGGCCCCAGCGGCGCCGGCAAGAGCACCGTGCTGCAACTGCTGCTGCGCTACTACGACGCGCAGCAAGGCGCGTGTCAGCATCGACGGCGTGCCGGTGCAGGAGGTGTCGCTGGCCGAGCTGCGCGCGCGCGTCGGCATCGTGCCGCAGGACAGCGTCGTCTTCTCGAGCAGCGCGCTGGAGAACATCCGCTACGGCAAGCCGACGGCGAGCGACGATGAAGTCAAGGCCGCCGCGAAAGCCGCCTTCGCGCACGAGTTCATCGAAGCCCTGCCCGAGGGCTACACCACCTTTCTCGGCGAGCGCGGCGTGCGCTTGTCCGGCGGCCAGCGCCAGCGCATCGCCATCGCCCGCGCGATGCTGAAGAACCCGCCGCTGCTGCTGCTCGACGAAGCCACCAGCGCGCTCGACGCCGAGAGCGAGCGCATGGTGCAGGCGGCGTTGGATGCGGCAATGCGCGGCCGCACGACGATCGTCGTTGCGCACCGGCTGGCGACCGTGCTGCGCGCGAATCGCATCGTCGTGCTCGATCACGGGCGCGTCGTCGAGACCGGCACGCATGCCGAGCTGGTGGCGCAGGGTGGGTTGTATGCGCGGCTGGCGGCGATGCAATTCGATCTCGATTCGAGCCAGCCGGCGACGATTGGATAATCTGGCCATGGTGGTTCCCAAGTCGCGCGTCACGCCTTCCGTTCGGGCTGATCCTTCGGTCAGGAACTGGAAACGCTGGGCCGCAGACAACGCCGAGGCCATCGCGCACTACAACGCACGCATCGAGCGTGAAGGCTTGTTCTCTGATCGCCATCGCACGTTCATGCGCAACCCCGGTACAAACTGATGAGACCGATCCGCTCCCAGTACGAAGATTTCATGCGCCACGTCTTCGAGCACGGCGTGGACAAGGCCGACCGCACCGGCACCGGCACCAAGAGCGTCTTCGGCCACCAGATGCGCTTCGACCTCGCCGAAGGCTTCCCGCTGGTGACGACGAAGAAGGTGCACCTGAAGTCGATCATCTTGGAACTGCTGTGGTTCCTGCGCGGCGACGGCAACGCCAAGTGGTTGCAGGATCGCGGCGTGACGATATGGAACGAGTGGGCGAAGCCCGATGGCGACCTCGGCCCGGTGTACGGCGTGCAATGGCGCTCGTGGCCGACGCCGGGCGGCGGCCACATCGACCAGATCGCCGAAGTCGTCAAGCAGTTGAAGACCAACCCCGACTCGCGCCGCATCATCGTCAGCGCGTGGAACGTGGCGGAACTCTCCAAGATGGCGCTGATGCCCTGCCACGCGTTTTTCCAGTTCTACGTGGCGAACAACAAGCTGAGTTGCCAGCTCTACCAGCGCAGCGCCGACATCTTTCTCGGCGTGCCGTTCAACATCGCCAGCTACGCGCTGCTGACGCACATGCTGGCGCAGCAATGCGATCTCGGCGTTGGCGACTTCATCTGGACCGGCGGCGATTGCCACATCTACAGCAACCACCATGAGCAGGTGCGCCTGCAGTTGTCACGCGAGCCGCGGGTTTATCCGACGCTGGTGATCAAGCGCCGGCCGGCGTCGATCTTCGACTACGAATACGAGGACTTTGCGGTCGAGGGGTACGACCCGCACCCGGCGATCAAGGCGCCGGTGGCGGTATAACCGCCACCAGTGTTTGAACCCAAGGGGGGCGTGATGACCGTCAATCTGAAGTCTCTGCAAATCGAGCAGCTCAGTATCACCGAGCGGCTCGATCTCGTCGAAGCACTGTGGGACAGCATTGCCTCGTCGGCAGCGCTCACGGAGGCGCAGCGTGACGAGTTGGACCGTCGGCTGGCCGACCACCAGCAGCATCCCGACGATGTCACGCCCTGGCATGAGGTCAAGACTTCGATCAGCGCGCGCATCAAGTCGTGACGCTGGCGATTGCCTTTGGTTCCGCCGCGCGGGCGGACATCGATGCGGCCGTGGATTGGTATGAGGACAGGCAAGCCGGGCTGGCACGGCGTTTCTTGGCGGAAGTCGATCGATGCCTGGCGATTGCGGCAGAACATCCGCTGCGGTTTGCCATCAAGCACCGCGACATCCGTTGTGCGCCGGTCCGCCGGTTTCCTTACCTGATCTACTTCGTCGCCGAACAGAAACGCATCGTCGTACTCGCGGTGTTTCATGTTCGTCGTGATCCGATCGTTTGGCAGGAGCGGCAGTGATGTCCATGATGATCCTCGTCGCCGGCCCCTACCGCTCCGGCACCAACGACGATCCGGTGTTGATCGCGAAGAACGTCGAAGCGATGACGTCAACCTCGCTCGCCCTCTTCCGCGCCGGCCATCTGCCGGTGATGGGCGAGTGGTTTGCGTTGCCGTTGATCGAGCACGCAGGCTCGACGCAGATTGGTGACGCTGCGTTCAATGAAGTCTTTCACCCGATCTCGCGCCGCCTCGTCGCCAAGTGCGACGCCTGCCTACGCATCGGCGGCGCGTCGGTGGGCGCCGACGAAATGGTGGCGCTCACGCGCAGCCAGGGCAAACTGGTGTACTTCTCGCTCGACGAGGTGCCGCGCGCATGAAGGCCGTTGCGGTGCTGGTCGTGATCAGCGCGTGGGCGTGCCTGTTCCTGTGGCGCGGCACGGTGGCACGGGTGACGCAGTTGATCGTCTTCGGCCTGCTCGGCACGATCTTCACGCTGGCCGGCGGCTTTGCTTACTGGTGGGACTCGCACATGATGCCCAGCCAGAGCAGTTCGCTGCTACTTGATCTGCGGTGTGCTGACGTTGCTGCCTCAGGCGGGCACGCTGCTGATGGCCATGGCAGAGCACGAAATCGACGTGCCGAAACGCGCTGAGCTGCCAAAGCGCCGGCCGCCGCGGACATGAGCGGCTCCATGAGCGGAACGGTCGAAGATGTTCAAGACGGTGGCGACGAAGTTCGCCGAGGGCGCCGCCAAGTCGGCGGGCGCCGCCGTGCTGGCGATCGTCAAGGAACAGCTCGGCCTGGCGTGAGCCTGCATCGCCTGCGGAAATGACAACGCGACGCGAGCTGCAACGCCGCGCGGCCATCGCCTTCGGCATTGGCCTGATCTGCCTCGTCTTCCTGCTCGAAACCGCCGTGGCGCATCAGCGCCTGCCGAGTGCGGCATCGCCGTGGGTGTGGACGGCGCTCGGCGTCATCGCCGCCATCGCTTTCGGGCGCGGCGTATGGCTGCGCGTGCGTGCGCGCTCGGCACCCGACTGAACCTCGCTGGCGCGCGTCTTGCAATTTCACCGGCCATGCCGGCCAAGTCGAAACTCGTCTCTGCGACCAAGCGCCTCACGGTGCTGATCGTCACCGACCTCGACTCGGAACGATCGGACGACGCGCACGCCCTCGCGCAGGCGCTGGCCGACGCCGGCTCGCTGGTGCTCGGCGTGCGCGCCGGCGATGCCACGCTGCCAGAAGCAGTGGCGCAGTTGAAGCCCGACGTGGTGGTGGTGCGCAGCGACTCCGGCGTGCGCGACGTGCTCGAACACATCGCGGTGGCCACACAGCATGCGCGGCGGCCGATCGCCCTGTTCACCAACAGCGAAGACCGGCCGACGATGCGCGAGGCGCTCGGCGCCGGCGTCTCGGCCTACGTGGTGCGCGGCGCGAGCCGCGAGCGCGTGCAATCGGTGATCGACGTGGCCGTGGAGCGTTTCGCGGCCGAGCAGGCGCTGCGCGAAGAACTCGCCAGCACGAAGACCGAACTCGCCGACCGCAAACTGATCGACCGCGCCAAACGCTTGCTGATGAGCAAGAAGCAACTCGATGAGCCGGCCGCGCACCGCTTCCTGCAAGACCTGGCGATGAAGAAGAGCATCCGCCTGCGCGATGCGGCAGAGCGCGTGCTCGATATCGAATCACTTCTGGGTTAGCACGCGAGCGCTAACCACATTGGTGCAGCGCGGCACCAAACCGGGTTCGAAAGCCGTTGAGAACCAGCCGAATGGCCTGGCACAGCACTTGCGAACATAAAGCGCAGCTGCTGCGGCAACGAAGCCGCAGGAGTTCGTTCAGGGTTGAGTCAGGGGCAATGTGGCCCACCGAGCTTCACGGCCCGGTGGGCCTTTTTTCTTCTCGTCGGGAGCACGCAAGACATGGATCAAACGAAGGACACGAACATGAGCCGCCGCAATGTGGTTCGCGCCGCCGCCGTGGCCGGCGCGGGTCTCGTCATCGACCCCGCGCTGCGCGCCGTCGCTTACGCCCAAGGCAGCGACAAGCCGGAGAAGGAAGAGGTTCGCATCGGCTTCATTCCGCTCACCGATTGCGCCAGCGTCGTCATGGCCAGCGTGCTCGGCTTCGACAAGAAGTACGGCGTGAAGATCGTCGCCACCAAGGAAGCCTCGTGGGCCGGCGTGCGCGACAAGCTCGTCAACGGCGAGCTCGACATGGCTCATGTCCTCTACGGGCTGATCTACGGCGTGCACTTGGGCGTCGGCGGGCCGAAGAAGGACATGGCCGTGCTGATGACGCTCAACAACAACGGCCAGGCGATCACGCTGTCGAAGAAGCTCGCCGACAAGGGCGCCGTCGATGGCGCCTCACTCGCCAAGGTGATGGCCGCCGAGAAACGCGAGTACACCTTTGCGCAGACCTTCCCCACCGGCACGCACGCGATGTGGCTGTACTACTGGATGGCCTCGGCCGGCATCAACCCGATGAAGGACGCCAAGGTCATCACCGTGCCGCCGCCGCAGATGGTGGCCAACATGCGCGTCGGCAACATGGACGGCTTCTGCGTCGGCGAGCCGTGGAACCACCGCGCGATCATCGACGGCATCGGCGTCACCGCCGTGACCACGCAGGACGTGTGGAAGGACCACCCGGAGAAGGTGCTGGGCACCACCGGCGAGTTCGTCAAGAAGCACCCGAACACCGCGCGCGCCGTGGTCATGGCCGTGCTCGAAGCGAGCCGCTGGATCGATGCCAACCTGTCCAACAAGAACAAGATGGCCGAGACCATCGCCGACAAGAGCTACGTCAACACCAGCGTCGATGCGATCAACCAGCGCATCCTCGGCCGCTACCAGGACGGCATGGGCAAGACCTGGGACGACCCGAACCACATGAAGTTCTTCAACGACGGCGCGGTGAACTACCCGTACCTGTCCGACGGCATGTGGTTCCTGACGCAGCACAAGCGCTGGGGTTTGTTGAAGGAGCACCCGGACTACCTCGCGGTGGCGCAGCAGATCAACCAGACGGCGCTCTACAAGCAGGCCGCCGATGCGTTGAAGGTCAGCGTGCCGAAGAGCGACATGCGCTCGTCGAAGCTGATCGACGGCGTGGTCTGGGACGGCAAGGAGCCGGCGAAGTACGCCGATGGTTTCAAGGTGCGCGCGAGCGCGGCGTAAAGGAAAGCAGACGATGGTCAGTGCCGTCTTTCATTCGCCGCTCGAGGCGTCGCAGCAGCTCGCGGAAGAGAAGCGCGCTGCACAGTCCGTTCGCCCTGAGGTATCGAAGGGCCTCGCCGACAAGGCTTCGATACCTCAGCCCGAACGGAAACCGGCGTTCGACTGGCGCGAACTCTGGCTGCGCGTGCTACCGCCGCTCATCGGCTTCGCGCTGCTGATCGGCGTCTGGGCGCTGCTCACCGCCAAGAGCACGACGTTCCCGACGCCGTGGGCCACCTTCGATGCCGCAGTGAAACTCTTCGCCGATCCGTTCTACCGCAAGGGCCCGAATGACCAGGGCATCGGCTGGAACGTGCTCTATTCGCTCGAACGCGTGGGCGTCGGCTTCGGCCTCGCCGCACTGGTGGGCATCCCGCTCGGTTTCATCATCGGCCGCTTCGCCTTCTTCAACCGCATGGCCTCGCCGCTGATCAGTTTGCTCAAGCCGGTGTCGCCGCTGGCCTGGCTGCCGATCGGCCTGCTGGTCTTCAAGTCGGCGAACCCAGCCGCCATCTGGACCATCTTCATCTGCTCGATCTGGCCGATGCTGATCAACACCGCCGTCGGCGTGCAGCGTGTGCCGCAGGACTATCTGAACGTGGCGCGCGTGCTCGCGTTGTCGGAGTGGAAGATCGCCACGCGCATCCTGCTGCCCGCGGTGATGCCCTACCTGCTCACCGGCGTGCGCCTGTCGGTCGGCACGGCGTGGTTGGTGATCGTCGCGGCCGAGATGCTGACCGGCGGCGTCGGCATCGGCTTCTGGGTCTGGGACGAGTGGAACAACCTGAACGTCGCTCACATCATCATCGCCATCTTCGTCATCGGCTTCGTCGGGCTGCTGCTCGAATGGCTGTTGACCTCGGTGGCCAAGCGCTTCGATTATTCGTGAGCACAGCCTGATGAACCTGAAGAACACCAACAAGCCCATGCTGCAGATCAGCGACGTGGGCATGACCTTCACCACCAAGCGCGGGCCGTTCGTGGCGCTGCGCGACATCAACCTCGACATCAAGCGCGGCGAGTTCGTGGCGCTGATCGGCCACTCGGGCTGCGGCAAGAGCACGCTGCTGAATCTGGTCGCGGGGCTGATGGAGCCGACAGGCGGCCACCTGCTGCTCGATGACCGTGAGTTGAAAGGCCCCGGCCCGGACCGCGGCGTCGTCTTCCAGAACCACTCGCTGCTGCCCTGGCTCTCGTGCCTGGACAACGTGCACCTCGCGGTCGAGCGCGTCTTCGGCGAGACGGAATCGAAGGACCAGTTGCGCCAGCGCTCGATGGCCGCACTCGAACTCGTCGGCATGAGCCACGCCGTGGCCAAACGACCGCACGAAATTTCCGGCGGCATGAAGCAGCGCGTGGGCATTGCGCGCGCGCTGGCGATGGAGCCGAAGATGCTGCTGATGGACGAGCCCTTCGGCGCACTCGACGCGCTGACGCGCGCGCGCCTGCAGGACGAGCTGATGAAGATCGTCGTCACGACCGGCGCCACGGTGATGATGGTCACGCACGACGTCGACGAAGCCGTGCTGCTGTCGGACCGCATCGTGATGATGACCAACGGCCCGGCCGCCACCATCGGCGAGGTGCTGCGGGTCGATCTGCCGCGCCCGCGCAACCGCGTCGAGCTGGTCGAGGACCGGCACTACGTGCAGTTCCGCAAGGAGGTGATCGACTTCCTCTACACGCGGCATCAGCACGTGGAGAAGGCGGCATGAGCCCCTGCACGGCCGCTCCGAAAGGGGCTCGCACCGCAGTGCGCAGCACGGAGGTTTCATGAGAACAACGTTCATCCGCGTCGTCGAGGTCTGGGTGCCGGACGCTGATGCATCGCTGCTCGAATTCGGCGGCGGCCTGTACGGCAGCGCTGCGCGCTTCGGCATGGCCAGCCGCTCGATGTGCTTCGGCCGCGGCGAAGGCCTGCCCGGCCGCGCGTGGGACGCGGGCCGGCCGATCGTGCTGACGGAACTCGACCCGTCGGTGTTCCGCCGCACCGAGCAGGCACACGCCGAGGGCCTGACCTGCGGCATCGCGCTGCCGATCTTCGTCGGCGAAACACTCAAAGCGGTGCTGGTGATGTTCTGCGGCGACGACGCCGAGCACGCCGGCGCGATCGAGTTGTGGCGCAACGACCCCGACGAGTCGCGCGAGATGACGCTCGAAGACGGCTACTACGGCGCCACCGCCGATGCCTTCGAGTTCATGTCGCGCCGCACCAGCTTTCACAAGGGCAGCGGCCTGCCGGGCATGGCGTGGGAAGCCGGCGCGCCGGTGTTCCTGCCGGACCTCGGCAAGAGCAGCCGCTTTCTGCGCGCCGACAGCGCGATCAAGGTCGGCATCAATCGCGGCTTTGCCTTCCCGTGCGCCAACCGCGGCGACGAGAACTACGTGCTGGCGTTTCTGTCGGCACTGGCGACGCCGCTGGTGCGCCGGCTCGAAGTGTGGACCCCCGCGGGCAGCGACGGCGCGCTGTACCTGAGCGAAGGCTTCTGCGAAACGCAGGGGCTCTTGCAGGCGTCGACCGACGCGGCGATCACGCCCGGCCAGGGCGTCGTCGGCCGCGCTTTCGCGAGCGCGGTGCCGATGGTCAGCGAGCGCGCACAGGACGAGCCCGGCCCCGTCGGTGCGACCGGCTGGACGGCAGTGGCTGCACTGCCGGTGTTGCGCCAGGGCCGCGTCAGCGCCGTGGTGGCCTGGTACTTCTGAAGAAGGCTGAAGATGAAAAAGATGAAGCTGGTGATGGTCGGCAACGGCATGGCCGGCGTGCGCACGTTGGAAGAGCTGATCAGAATAGCGCCCGAGCTCTACGACATCACGATCTTCGGCGCCGAGCCGCACCCCAACTACAACCGCATTCTGTTGTCGCCAGTGCTGGCCGGCGAGCAGACGATCGACCAGATCATCTTGAATCCGCTGTCGTGGTACGACGAGAACCACATCACGCTGCACAGGGGCAAGAAGGTGGTGAAGGTCGATCGCGTCAAGCGCGTCGTCATCGCCGAAGACGGCACCGAGGCCGAGTACGACCGACTGCTGCTGTCCACCGGCTCGAACCCGTTCATCCTGCCGGTGCCGGGCAAGGAGCTGAAGGGCGTCATCAGCTACCGCGACATCGCCGATACCGAAGCGATGATCGATGCGTCCACCTCGTACAAGAAGGCGGTGGTCATCGGCGGCGGCCTGTTGGGGCTGGAAGCCGCCAACGGACTGATGCTGCGCGGCATGGACGTAACGGTCGTGCATGTGATGCCGTGGCTGATGGAGCGCCAGCTCGACGACACCGCGGGCAAGCTACTGCAGAAGTCGCTCGAAGCGCGCGGCATCCGCTTCGAGATCGGCGTGCACACCGAAGCGCTGATCCCGGACAAGGAGGGGCGCGTCATGGCCATCCGCTTCAAGGACGGCCGCGAGCTGCCGGCCGATCTGCTGGTGATGGCCGTGGGTATTCGCCCCAACACCACGCTCGCCGAGAGCATGGGCCTGCACTGCAACCGCGGCATCGTCGTCAACGACACGCTGCAGACCACGACCGATCCGCGCATCTACGCGGTGGGCGAATGCGCCGCGCACCGCGGCATCGCCTATGGCCTGGTGGCGCCGCTGTTCGAGCAGGGCAAGGTCTGCGCGACGCACCTGGCGCAATTCGGCATCGGCCGCTACAGCGGCAGCACGACGAGCACGAAGCTCAAGGTGACAGGCATCGACCTGTTCTCCGCCGGCAACTTCACCGGCGGCGAAGGCTGCGAAGAGATCGTGCTCAAAGACCCGTGGGGTGGCGTCTACAAGAAGCTCGTCATCAAGGACGACAAGTTGGTCGGTGCCTGCCTGTACGGCGACACCGTCGATGGCTCGTGGTACTTCAAGCTGATGCGCGAGGGCCGCAAGGTGGCCGACATCCGCGACAAGCTGATGTTCGGTGAGAACAACATCGGCGACGTGGGGCATGAAGGCAACACGCGCGCGGCGTCGATGGCGGACACGGATGAAGTCTGCGGCTGCAACGGCGTCAACAAGGGCGCGATCTGCAAGGCGATCAAGGACAAGGGCCTGTTCACGCTCGACGAGGTGAGGAAGCACACCAAGGCGAGTGCGTCGTGCGGCTCGTGCACCGGCCTCGTCGAGCAGTTGCTGATGTTCACGGCAGGAGGCGACTACTCCAAGCCGCCGACGAAGAAGGCCATGTGCGGCTGCACCGATGCCAGCCACGCCGACGTGCGCGCCGCGATCCGCGAGCAGCACCTGCTGACGATCGACTCGGTGCAGCGCCTCTTGTCCTGGCGCACGCCCAACGGCTGTGCGTCGTGCCGCCCTGCTCTCAACTATTACTTGTTGAGCAGCTGGCCGAAGGAAGCGGTGGACGATCCGCAGAGCCGCTACATCAACGAGCGCAGCCACGCCAACATCCAGAAAGACGGCACCTACTCGGTGATCCCGCGCATGTGGGGCGGCATGACCAGCGCCGACGAGCTGCGCCGCATCGCCGCTGCGGTGGACAAGTTCAACATCCCCGCCGTCAAGGTGACCGGCGGCCAGCGCCTGGACCTGCTGGGCGTGAAGAAGGAAGACCTGCCTGCCGTGTGGAAAGACATCGGCATGCCCAGCGGCCATGCGTATGCGAAGGCGCTGCGCACCGTGAAGACCTGCGTCGGCAGCGAGTGGTGCCGCTTCGGCACGCAAGACAGCACGAAGATGGGCCAGGATCTCGAGCGTGCGCTGTGGCGCATGTACGCGCCGCACAAAGTCAAGCTGGCGGTCAGCGGCTGCCCGCGCAACTGCGCCGAGGCCGGCATCAAGGACGTCGGCGTGATCGGCGTCGATTCGGGCTGGGAGCTGTATGTGGCCGGCAACGGCGGCATCAAGACCGAGGTCGCGCAGTTCCTGGTGAAAGTGAAAACGCCGGAAGACGTGCTCGAGTACAGCGGCGCCTTCCTGCAGCTCTACCGCGAAGAAGGCTGGTACCTCGAACGCACGGTGCACTACGTGTCGCGTGTTGGTTTGGATTACGTGAAGAAGAAGATTCTCGAAGACGCGGCGGGCCGCAAGGCGCTGTGGGAGCGGCTGCAATTCAGCCTCGACGGCGAGCCGGATCCGTGGTTCGAGTTCGAGCGCGCGAAGGTCGATCTGCGGCAGTTCAACCCGGTGGGGGCCGAGGCATGAGCGAGTGGAAAGCCATCTGCCGCGTCGAAGACATCCCCGTGCTCGGCGCGCGGCGTGTGGCGCGTGACGGCGCCGCCGCGGTCGCCGTGTTCCGCAACTCGGAAGACAAGGTGTTCGCGCTGCTCGACCGCTGCCCGCACAAGGGCGGGCCGCTGTCGCAAGGCATCGTCTTCGGCGAGAGCGTGGCCTGCCCGCTGCACAACTGGACGATCGGCTTGGCCGACGGCTGCGCCAAGGCGCCCGATGTCGGCTGCACGACGCCGTTTGCGTGCAAGGTCGATGATGGACAGGTGTTCCTCGATGCCGAGGAATTGCGCAGCAAAGCGATCGAACGCGAAACCGCATGAACGAGACCCGCAGCAGCTGCCCCTACTGCGGCGTGGGCTGCGGCGTGATCATCGAATCGGAGGGCTCGCAGATCACCGGCGTGCGCGGCGACCCCGATCACCCAGCCAACTTCGGCCGGTTGTGCAGCAAGGGCAGCACGCTGCACCTCACTGCCGCGGCGTCGATCACGACGCAGACACGGCTGCTCGCGCCGATGCGACGCGTCGCGCGCAACGAAGCGCCGCAGCCGATCACCTGGGATGCGGCGCTCGACGAGATCGCGCAGCGCTTGATGAACACCGAGCCCGATCGCATCGGCCTGTACATCTCCGGCCAATTGCTGACCGAGGACTACTACGTCTTCAACAAACTCGCCAAAGGCCTGCTCGGCACCAACAACGTCGATACCAATTCGCGGCTGTGCATGAGCAGCGCGGTGGCCGGCTACAAGGCAACGCTCGGCGCCGACGCGCCGCCGTGCGCTTACGAAGACATCGCGCAGGCGCAGACGGTGTTCATCGCCGGCAGCAACACCGCGTGGGCGCATCCGATCCTGATGCGGCGGCTCGAAGACGCCAAGCGCGCCAACCCCGAGCAGAAGTGGATCGTCGTCGATCCGCGGCGCACCGAAACTGCCGACGTGGCCGACCTGCACCTGCAAATCCTGCCGGGCACCGACGTCGCGCTGTTCAACGGCATGGCGCACCTGCTGCTGTGGGAAGGCCTGGCCGACCGCGCGTTCATCGACGCCCACACCAACGCCTTCGATGCGCTGCGCGACGTGGTGCGCAACTGCACGCCGCATCTGACGGCGCAGTTGTGCGGCATCAAGGAAGAGGCGCTGGTGCAGGCGGTGCGCTGGTTTGGAAAGCACACTCCCACGCTGTCGCTGTACTGCCAGGGGCTGAACCAGAGCACCAGCGGCACCGACAAGAACGCGGCGCTGATCAACCTGCACTTGCTCACCGGACAGATCGGCAAGCCGGGTGCGGGGCCGTTCTCGCTGACGGGGCAGCCCAATGCGATGGGCGGGCGCGAGGTCGGTGGACTGTCGAATCTGCTCAGCGCGCACCGTGATCTGTCGAACGCCCAGCACCGCGCCGAAGTCGCCGCGCTGTGGGGTATCGATGACGTGCCTTCGACGCCCGGCAAGAGCGCGGTCGAGATGTTCCAGGCCGCAGCCGATGGCGCGATCGACGTGTTGTGGATCGTTTGCACGAACCCGGCGCAGTCGATGCCCGATCAGGCGATGGTGCGCCGCGCGCTGGAGCGCTGCCCCTTCGTCATCGTGCAGGAGGCGTATGCGACGACGGCGACGGCGCGCTACGCCGACCTGCTGTTGCCGGCCACCACCTGGGGCGAGAAGGACGGCACCGTCACCAACAGCGAGCGCCGCATCAGCCGTGTGCGCGCTGCCATCGACGCGCCGGGGCAGGCGCGGCACGACTGGCGCATCGCCGTCGATGTGGCGCGGCGCATCGAAGCGCGGCGTTCATCGAGCCGCACGCTGTTCCCGTACGACAGCGCCGAGTCGATCTGGAACGAGCACCGCGAGAGCACGCGCGGGCGTGACCTCGACATCACCGGCCTGTCGTTCACGATCCTCGACCATGCCGGACCGCAGCAATGGCCTTACGCGCAAGGCGCCACCCGCGGCGCCACGCGCCTGTACGAGGACGGCGTGTTTGCCACGGCCGACGGCCGCGCAAATTTCGCCGCCGCCGTCGCGCGCCCCACCGCCGAGAAGCGCGACGCGCACTACCCCTTCTCGCTGACCACCGGCCGCCTGCGCGACCAGTGGCATGGCGCCAGCCGCACCGGCACGCTCGGCCGCCTGTTCGGCCATGCCAGCGAGCCGCTGGTCGAGATGCATCCGACCGACCTCGCGCGGCTGCGCCTGAACAGCGGCGACCTGGTGACGCTGAAGTCGCGCCGCGGCAGCATCGTGCTGCCTGCTGCTGCGAGCGAGAACGTGTCGCCGGCGCAGGCTTTCGTCGCCATGCATTGGGGCGCCGAGTTCATGGCCGGCGACGGTGTCAATGCACTGACCACCGCTGCGTTCTGCCCGCAGAGCAAGCAGCCGGAGTTGAAGCACGCCGCGATCAAGGTCACGAGGGCCGATCTGCCGTACCGCATGGTGGCGCGCGCGTGGCTCGATACCGACCGCGCGCTGACGCAACGCGCGCGGGTGCTGGAGCTGCTTGCCGCCCTGCCTGATGTGGGCTACGCGGCCTGTGTGCCCTTCGGCCGCGAGCCGGACGACAAGGTCGGCGTCTGGCTGCACGCCGCGAGCGCCGAGCCGCTGCCCGAGGCGCTGCTGACCCGCATCGAAACATTGCTCGGTCTGTCGGCTGCCGAGACGCTGCGTTATGCCGACCCGCGCGCCCACCAACGTCGCGCCATCAGCATCGCACGCACCGCAGACGACACCAAGGTCACGGCCTTCCTGCTCGCCGGCGATGTGCGCGCGGCCGGATGGATCGGCGAGCTGCTGGTCGAACAACTGCCGGCCGACCTGTACGGCCGCGCGCTGCTCTCCGGCAGCCCGGTCGCGCCCACGCCCGTTCCGTCTCGCGGCGCGCAGGTGTGCAGCTGCTTCGACGTCACCGAGCCGCAGATCGAAGCCGTGCTGGCGCGCTGCGACGGTGCGCCCGAGGCACAACTCGCGCAACTGCAAGCCGAGTTGAAGTGCGGCACCAACTGCGGTTCGTGCCTGCCGAAGCTGCGCTCGATGGTGCGCAAGCAATTGGAGGTGGCGTGAACGGTTCGGTGTCACTTGGTCGGCGCCGGACCCGGCGACCCGGAGCTGCTGACCATCAAGGCCGTGCGCGCGATCCGCCGCGCCACGGTGCTGCTGGTCGATGACCTCGTCGGCGATGGCGTGCTGCGTTATGCGCGCAAGTCGGCGCGCATCGTTCACGTCGGCAAACGCGGCGGTGGGATGTGTGCCCCTAGACCGCCGCTCGCGGCGGTCGTCCCCCAAGGGGAGCGGCCGACCTTGGGGCGGCCCGGCGGTCGGCCCTCGACGCCGCAGCAGTTCATCGAGCGCCTGATGATCAGCGAAGCGCAGCGCGGTGAACACGTGGTGCGCCTGAAAGGCGGCGACCCGTTCGTCTTCGGCCGCGGCGGCGAAGAGGTGGAGCACCTGCGCGCTGCCGGCGTCAACGTCAGCGTCGTCAACGGCATCACCTCGGGTCTGGCCGCCACTGCCGCGCTCGGCGTGCCGTGGACGCACCGCGAGCATGCGCGCGGCGTCATGCTCGTCACCGGCCACGCGAAGGAAGGCGGGCAGGCGCCGCACTGGCCGACGCTCGGCGCGGCGGCAGCGCACGGCATGACGCTCGTCGTCTACATGGGCGTGGCGCAACTCGATGCCATCGTCAACGGCCTGGCCGCCTGCCTGCCGCTGCACACGCCGGCCGCGCTGGTGCAGGATGCGTCGCTGCCGCACGAGCGGCGGCTGGTCAGCACGCTCGCGGCCATTGCTGCGGACGCGCGCGCCGAGCACATCGCCAGCCCCGCTGTCTTGATCATTGGCGACGTGCTTGCCCCTTTATCTTCGAGCGGCGCGCAACCGGCGATGGCAAAGCTCGCCTGAGCAGCCTACAGTCGCCGCCTCACTCCAACAACGAGGCGACACCATGAAACGCATCACACGGGCCGTGAATACGGCGCTAATGGCACTCGCTGCATCTCTCGCGGCCTGCGTCACCGCACCCGCCCCCGAACCCTGGACAACGCTGATCGACGGCGACAAGGGTCTGGCCAACTTCGACGTCGTCGGCCAGGCCAACTGGAGCGGTGCCGACGGCGCGGTGCAGGCCTCGGCCGGCACGCCGCCGGCGAGCTTTCTCGTCACGCGGCAGAGCTACAAGGACGTGATGATCCGCGCCGAATTCTGGAGCAGCGACGACGCCAACAGCGGCATCTTCCTGCGCTGCCAGGACCCGAAGACGATCACCGACGAGAACTGCTACGAGGCCAACATCTTCGACCAGCGCCCGGACCCGACCTACGCCACCGGTGCCATCGTCAAGGTGGCCAAACTCACCGCGCCGATGATCAAGGCCGGCGGGCAGTGGAACGTCATGGAGGTCACCGCCAAGGGCTCGCGCCTGGTCGTCACGCTCAACGGCACGAAGACAGCCGACATCGAAGACAGCAAGCTCGCCAGCGGCCCGATCGCGCTGCAGTGGGGGCGCGGCACGATCAAGTTCAGGAAGCTGCAGGTCAAGTGGAATCTGATGCGCTCCAGCGCCTCGCGGCGGCCACGCCCGCCTGGCTCATCGCCTCGAGCAAGTGCTTCGTCCAGCGTGGCAGCGCAGGCGGCGGCGGATCGCCAGCTCCAGGTAGGCTGTGTCGTAGGTCAGGCCAAGACGTGAGGACGAGTTCATCGCAAGGCTGAATGGTGACGGCTGCACGGTCTAGCTGGCGCGAGCGCCGCGGCGGCGGCCAGCTGCGGCGCTTGACGGCAGTGAGCGCTTGCGGCGCTGCGCGATCTGCGAGGGCAAGTTGCCCACCTCAAGCTGCCACAGCGCCGGCAGCGACACATTGTGTGGTGGGGCGCTGCAACGCCGCTCGGTGAAGGCGGTCAGCCCCCGCGGCAAGAACCACGCCGCGCTGACGGACGCAATGACAACGACGGAAGTCATGGCGCGCGCTCGCCGGACGCTCAGCGGCGTGCTGCGCCGATGAGATCGCAAGGCTGCAGCGGCCGGCCCAGGCTCACGCCCTGACGGCTGGCCCGCAATTGGCCACGGCATCGAGCGCGCGTTGGCCCGCCTGCGCAGGCCCGGGCGGCGACCAGACGTGCCAACCACATTGCCGCGCCGTGATCGGCGATCCTTCGCCGGCCAGCACCATGATGAAGTCGGACAGGCGGTTCTTGGCACCGAACAAGGCAACGTCTCGCATGGCGGCCCGATCAGGAAATAGATGATCTACGCACTGATGGCTAGAAAGCTAGCCATTAACATTCGCCCGCGGCGACAGCCACGCGAAGTTGCGCAACCAGATAAAGACCGTCGATGGGCCTCGCACCCGCCGAACTGGCACTGCTGATCGCCGGCGCGGTGATCGCCGGCTTCGTGCAGGGCCTGTCGGGCTTTGCCTTCAGCATGGTGTCGATGGCGATCTGGGTCTGGGCGCTGGACCCGAAGCTGGCGGCGGTGATGGCGGTCTTCGGCTCGCTCGTCGGCCAGGTGATCGGGCTGTTCACCGTGCCGCGCAAGCTGGCGTGGCGCGAACTCGCGCCGTTCGTGCTCGGCGGGCTGGCCGGCATTCCACTGGGCGTGATGCTGTTGCCGCGCCTCGATGCCGATGTCTTCCGGTTCGGCCTCGGCGCGCTGCTGGTCATCGCCTGCCCACTGATGCTGTTCGCCGCGAAGCTGCCGCGCGTGGGCTTTCGCAATCCGGCGCTCGGCCGCGCCGCCGATGGCCTGTCGGGTGTCGGCGGCGGCGTGATGGGCGGCCTCGGCGGCTTCACCGGCGTGATTCCAACGCTGTGGTGCACGCTGCGCGACTTCGAGAAGGCGGCGCAACGCACGGTGGTGCAGAACTTCAACCTCGCCACGCTGGCGGTGACGATGGTGGCCTACGTCATCAGCGGCGCGGTGACGCGGCCGATGTGGCCGCTGCTGCCGCTGGTGGCCGCCGCGGTGCTGGTGCCGTCGATGATCGGCGCGCGCTTCTATCACCGCCTCGAGCGAGCAGAGTTTTCGCCGTGTCGTGCTGGGGTTGCTCACCGCCGCCGGCGTGGTGATGCTGGTGGCGGCCGCGCCGCGCGTGTTGTTGCGCTGGCTGTAGCGGCGCACTGCGCCGCGGCGCCTCAGTGCTGCAGGATCTTCGACAAAAATTCTTTCGCCCGCGGCGTGCGCGCGTTCGGGTCGCCGAAGAACTCAGCCTTCTTGCAGTCTTCGACGATCTTGCCGGCGTCCATGAAGATGACGCGGTGGCTGACCTTCTTGGCGAACCCCATCTCGTGCGTGACGACCATCATCGTCATGCCCTCTTCGGCCAGCTTGACCATGACGTCGAGCACCTCGCCGACCATCTCCGGGTCGAGCGCCGAGGTCGGCTCGTCGAAGAGCATGACGATCGGGTCCATCGACAGCGCCCGCGCGATCGCCACGCGCTGCTGCTGGCCGCCGGAGAGCTGGCCGGGGAACTTGTCCTTGTGTGCCATCAGGCCGACGCGATCGAGCATCTTCAGGCCGCGCGTCTTGGCATCGGCATCGTTGCGGTTCAGCACCTTGATCTGCGCGATCGTCAGGTTCTCGGTGACGCTCAGGTGCGGAAACAGCTCGAAGTGCTGGAAGACCATGCCGACGCGGCTGCGCAGTTTCGGCAGATCGGTCTTCGGGTCGCTGATGCTGATGCCATCGACGATCACGTCGCCTTTCTGGATCGGCTCCAGCGCATTGACGGTCTTGATCAGCGTGGACTTGCCGCTGCCCGACGGCCCACAGACGACGACGACCTCGCCCTTCTTGATCTGTGTGGTGCAGTCGGTCAGCACCTGAAAGCTGCCGTACCACTTGCTGATGTTTTTGATGTCGATCATCGGTGTTCCCCTAGCGGATGATGGCGATCTTCTTCTGCAACTGCCGCACGAGGAACGACAGCGAGAAGCAGATGGCGAAGTAGACGGC
Source organism: uncultured beta proteobacterium (assembly GCA_963732625.1). Classification (GTDB taxonomy): domain Bacteria; phylum Pseudomonadota; class Gammaproteobacteria; order Burkholderiales; family Burkholderiaceae_C; genus CADEEN01. The sequence goes on from CAVTAM010000026.1 coordinate 99,640, forward strand.
GGCAGCGACGAGGTAGGTTTCCACCGGCCGGTTGAAGTTGCGGCCCACGGTTTCGAAGCCCTTCAGCAGATCGTAGGCGCCGATCGCATACACGAGCGACGTGTCCTGGAACAGGATGATGGTCTGCGTCAGCAGCACCGGCAGCATGTTGCGAAAGGCCTGCGGCAGCACGATGAGGCGCGTCGTCTGGCCGTAGTTCATGCCCACCGCGTAGCCCGCATAGACCTGCCCGCGCGGCACGCTCTGGATACCGGCGCGCATGATCTCGGAGTAGTACGCGGCTTCGAACAGCGTGAAGGTGATGATGGCCGACAACTCCGCACCGATCGGCCGGCCGATCATGAACGGGATGATGAGGAAGAACCACATGATCACCATCACCAGCGGAATCGAGCGCAGCGTGTCGACGTAGATCGTCGCCGGCACTTCGAGCCACTTCTTGCCGGACAACCGCATCAGCGCCAGCACCGTGCCGAGTGCAATGCCGCCGATCATCGCGATCAGCGTCAGTTGCACCGAGAACCAGAAGCCGCTGGCGACGTAGCTGCGGATGACGTCCCAGTTGAGGAAGGAAAAGTCGAGGCCGAACATCATTTGCCTCCGATCATGCCGGGCACGCGGACCTTGACTTCGATCCACTTCATGACGCGGTTGATCGCGAAGGCCGAGACGAAATAGAGCAAGGTGACGGCGAGGAACATCAGCACCGGCTGCGACGTTTCTTCACCGGCCTGGCGCGCGAACATCGTCAGCTCGCTCACGCTGACGGCGAACGCGACGGACGAGTTCTTGACGATGTTCATGCTCTCGGAAGTCAGCGGCGGGATGACGATGCGAAACGCCATCGGCAGCAGCACGTGGCGGTAGGTCTGCGGCAGCGTGAGGCCCACCGCCAGGCCGGCGTAGCGCTGGCCCTGGGGCAGGCTCTGGATGCCGGCCTTGATCTGCTCGGAAATGCGCGACGAGGTGAACAGGCCCAGCCCGATGAAGGCAAGCACGAAACCGGGCACCGCCTGCAGCGGCGGGAACATCGCCGGCACGACGAAGTACCAGATGAAGAGCTGAATGATCAGCGGCACGTTGCGGAAGACTTCGGTCCACACATCGCCGATGAGCACGAACAGCTTGTTCGGCGTGGTGCGCAGGATGCCCATCAGGATGCCGAAGGCCATGGCCACCACCAGCGCCAGCAGCGCCAGCGAGACCGCGGTGCCCCAGCCGGTGAGCAGCCAATGCAGGTAGCTCGTGTCGCCACTGGCCGACTTGAAGCAGTTGGGGATCAACTCCTTGTCGATCGTGTCGCGGCAGAAGGTGTCGAGGCCGAAAATCGCCACGCCGGCTCCTTGTTGTTGTGCGCAGAAACGAAAAAGCGCGCGGTGCAGGTGAATGCAAGCCGCGCGCCAGCCACTTTAGCGGTGCCCAGGCGATGCCGCCCTGGGGCTTACCGCCTTGCGCTCTGGTGCCCCTTGGCCCTGCGGGCCGTCCCCCAAGGAGAGCGAGCGCCTTCGGAGCGGCCGAGCGGCGCTCACTTCTTCATGTATTCCTCAACCGGCTTGTCGTTGGGTGCTGCCCAAGCCTGCTTGGTGGCGTCCGACAGCGGCAGGCCGACCTTGGTGTTGGTCGGCGCGATCGGTTGCATGAACCACTTGTCGTAGAGCTTGGCGATCTCGCCCGAGCTCATCATCGCCTTGATGCTGTCATCGACCGCCTTCTTGAACGCCGGGTCGTCCTTGCGGATCATGATGGCGATCGGCTCGACCGACAGCACCTCGCCGACTATTCTGAAGTCCGCCGGCGTCTTCGACTTGGCGATGTTGCCGGCGAGGATCTGGCCGTCCATCACGAAGGCGTCGGCGCGGCCCGATTCCAACAGCAGGAAGCTGTCGGCGTGGTCCTTGCCGAAGACCTCGTCGAAGTTGACGTTGGCGCCGCGCTCGTGTTTGCGCAGCAGTTGCACCGAGGTGGTGCCGGTGGTGGTGGCGACCTTCTTGCCGGCGAGCTGCGCGATCGACGTGATGCCCGAGGCCGCCTTGACGGCAATGCGCACTTCTTCGACGTAGGTCGTGACCGCGAAGGACACGTCCTTCTGCCGCGTGGCGTTGTTGGTGGTCGAGCCGCACTCGATGTCGACGGTGCCGTTCTGCACCAGCGGGATGCGGTTCTGCGACGTCACCGGCACGTACTTGACATCGAGCTTGGCGATGCCTTGGGCCTTCTGGATGTCAGCCAGCACCTTCTGGCAGACCTCGACGTGGAAGCCGGCGAACTTGCCGTCGCCCAGCGTGTACGACAACGCGCCGGAAGATTCCCGCACGCCCATCGAGGCGGCGCCGCTGTCCTTGATCTTCTTCAGCGTGTCGGTGGTCTGCGCATGCGCAGCGAAGGCGGCCACGGTGGCCAGAACGAGCAATGACTTCTTCATGAACGAACAACTCCTGCAGGAAGTGGATGGAAAAGCTTGAACGCGTATTGTAGAAATGCGGCGGACGAGATTGACCCGTAGTGACCACAAGACGATGCCTTTTGAGCTGCGTTCATGTACCCACGCATCAGTTGTCAGCGCCGCGCGGGTTAACCCGCGCAGGTCGGACCTCACCGGCCAGGTGTTCCCACAGCGCTGCGGCCCCCGGCTTGACGCCGCGCGCCGAATGCGGACGCTCGCGCACGATGCGCACGTCCATCGTCGTCTGCCACAGCGCTGTCTCGCCGGCCGGTGCGAGGCGCTTGGCGCGCACGTCCTTCTTCACCGAGCTGGCGGGCAGGAAGGCCAGGCCGTGGCCTTCGAGCGCCATCGCCTTCAAGCTCTCGGCCATGTCGGTCTCGTAGACCAGGTTCAACTGCGCCGGCTGCGACGCGGCCTTCAAGATGTGCTCGACCAGCCGCGCCATGTAGGCGCCGGCGGCGTAGCTGAGAAAGGGCAGCTTGTTCGATACCGCACCGGGCAGGCGCCATAGCGGCTGGCCGTCGCTGTCGGCACGCGAAAACGGCGCGAGGGTTTCCTGGCCGAGCGTCAGCATCTCGTAGCGCTCGGGCGAAAGCTGCAACGGCTGCGACGGGTGGTCATAAGCCAGCAGCAGATCGCAATGGCCTTCGGTCAGGCGCAGCACGGCGTCGTGCACGTTGAGTGCGATCAGGCGCGTCTTCAGTTGCGGAAACGCGCGCCGCAAGTCGAGCAGCCAATGCGGGAAGAACGAAAAGGCCAGCGTGTGCGGCAGCGCGAACTCGAGCATGTCGCTGCCGCTCGTCTGGTGCGTGCGCATCAGGTTGCGCGTGGCCTGCAGCGTGGCCAGCATCTCCTGCGCCTGCGCGAGAAAGGTGTCGCCGGCAGGAGTGAGGCGCGTCGGGTAGATCGAGCGGTCGACCAGATCGACGCCGGTCCAGCGCTTCGAGCGCCTGGATGCGGCGCGAGAACGCCGGCTGCGTGACATGCCGCAGTTGCGCCGAGCGCGAAAAGCTGCGCGTGCCCGCCAGGCTCACGAAGTCTTCGAGCCACTTGGTGTCCATCGTCTTTTACTTGTAGTCGCTGCCGGATTGTTGCAGCTGCCACATGTGAGCGTAGCGCCCGCCTTGGGCCAGCAGCACCGGGTGCGACCCTCGTTCGACGACGCGGCCTTGGTCCAGGACGACGATCTCGTGCGCATCGACCACGGTGGACAGGCGGTGCGCGATCACCAGCGCCGTCTTGCCGCGCGCCGCACTGCGCATCTCGGCCTGGATGGCGCGCTCGTTGGCCGAGTCGAGCGCCGACGTGGCCTCGTCGAAGATCAGCAGCGGCGGGTTCTTGAGCAGCGTGCGGGCGATCGCCACGCGCTGCTTCTCGCCGCCGGAGAGTTTCAGGCCGCGCTCGCCGACCATCGTGGCGTAGCCCTGCGGCGTGCTCGAAATGAACGCGTGGATATGGGCCGCCTTGGCCGCGCCCTCCACCTCCTCGCGCGACGCGCCGGGCTTGCCGTAGGCGATGTTGTATTCCACCGTGTCGTTGAACAGCACCGTGTCCTGCGGCACGATGCCGATGGCCGCGCGCAGCGTCGCCTGCGTCACCGCGCGGATGTCCTGGCCATCGATCGAGAGGCTGCCGCCGCTCACGTCATAGAAGCGGTAGAGCAGCCGCGCCAGCGTCGATTTGCCGGCGCCCGACGGGCCGACCACGGCCACCGTCTTGCCCGCGGGAATCTCGAAGCTCACGTCGTGCAGGATCGGCCGGTCGGCGTTGTACGAGAAGCTCACGCGCTCGAAGCGCACGCTGCCGTGCGGCACGTGCAGCGGTTTGGCATCGGGCGCATCGGCAATCTCGCGGTGCGTGCCGAGCAGCGCGAACATCTTTTCCATGTCCACCGTGCACTGCTTGATCTCGCGGTAGATCACGCCGAGGAAATTCAGCGGGATGTAGAGCTGGATCATCAGCGCGTTGATCAGCACCAGGTCGCCGAGCGTCAACTGGC
>CAVTAM010000027.1:0-16125 GCA_963732625.1 uncultured beta proteobacterium
TTCGAGCGCGTGCAGCGCTATATCCAGATCGGCATCGAAGAAGGTGCGCGGCTGGTGTGTGGGGGGCTTGGCCGTCCGCAAGGCTTGGACACCGGCTACTTCGTTCGTCCGACAGTCTTCGCCGGCGTCACGCCCTCCATGACGATCGCGCAGGAAGAGATCTTCGGGCCGGTGATCGCCGTCCTGACCTACAAGAGCGAAGACGAAGCGGTGGAGATCGCCAACGGCACGCAGTACGGCCTGGGCGGCTACCTGTTTACCTGCGACCCTATCAAGGGACGTGCCATCGGCCAGCGGATGCGCGCCGGCCGCATCTTCCTCAACGGGGCGCCGAGCAATCCCATGGCTCCGATGGGCGGCTACAAGCAGTCCGGCAACGGCCGCGAAATGGGTCCCTTCGGACTCGAGGAGTATCTGGAAGTCAAAGCGATGATCGGCTACCTGCCGAACCCGACAGCATGAATGCCATCGGTCCGCTTCACGAGCTTCGTGCGGCCTTCGCGGCACTCGTGTGCGTCTTGTCGTCTCACATAGCGCATGCTGAAGAGTATCCGTCGCGTCCGGTGAAACTGCTTTTGGGTTTCGCGGCCGGCAGCGCCACCGACGCCCTGGCCAGGCCCTATGCCGACAAGCTCGGCGAGGTGTTGAAGACGACCATCATTGTGGACAACAAGCCCAGCGGCGCGCAGGCCGCGGCCATCCAGACGCTCCTCATGGCGCCTCCCGATGGCTACACGCTGTACGTGGGCACTGGCAGTTCGATGGCGCAGGGCCCGGGATTGAGAAAGGACGTTCGCCACGATCCGCTGCGCGACTTCACGCTCATCGGCTACCTGGCGACAGCGCCGGGCGCCATCGTGGTCAATGCCGACCTGCCGTTCAAGAACGTGGTCGAGTTGATCGCGTATGCCAAGGCCAATCCGAACAAGCTCAGCTTTGGATCCTCCGGTGTCGGCTCGGCCGGCCACCTGGCCGGTGAACTCTTCATGGCCAGAACCGGGACCAAGATGATGCATATCCCGTACAAGGCCGACACGGAGGCCACACGCGAGGTGGCATCCGGAACTTTGCAACTGGCTTTCACGACACTGCGCACGGCGGCGACGCTGTCGACCAGCGGCAAGGTGCGGGTGCTCTTGACACTGGATTCGAAGCGCAGCCCGCTGCTTCCCGACGTGCCCAGCGTGACTGAGGCAGGCGTGGCCAATATCCAGGAGATCGCACCCTACACCTGGTATGCGCTGGTGGGGCCGGCCAACATGCCCCCGGCCATCGTCGCCCGGCTCAGCGAGGCCAGTGCTCGTGCGGCATCCCATCCCGACTACGTGAAGGCCATGAACAACGGCGGCGTCTATCCCGAGCCGTCGACCCCCGAAGGGCTCAAGGTGATCGTGAACAGAGAACTGACGAAGTGGCGAAGCGTTGCCAAGACGGTCAAGATCGACTGACGACGGCCAAGCGACGATCCCCATGCCTTTTGCAGCGACCCCTCCGTGGTCTCTGACGATGGCCCTGCGAAGGAGACAACATCATGCAGATCACTGGCATGCTGCACGGCGCGCGGCTGCTGGAGTTTGCGGGCTTTCCCGCCACCGAGGTGCTCGGCCCGGCCGCGAGCGAGGAAGAGATCAAGGCCCTGATCGACAAGCACGGCCTCGATCTTCATCAAGCCGGTGTTCAAGGGCGGCATCGGCAAGAAGGGCAAGGCCGGCCTGCTCGGCCGCGCGAAGGACCTGAAGACCGCGCTGGCCGAGAAGGAGCGCCTGTACTTCGCCGAGCATCAGGTCGGCCACGTCAAGGCCAAGGCCAACGGCGTGACCTTCGAGGCCGGCGTGCCGGCCGAGCACGAGGTCTACTTCTCGATCAGCGACTCGACGCACTTTCGCGCGCCGACGATGACGCTGACGCACATGGCGGCATGGACATCGAGGAGCTCGACAAGAGCCAGGTGGCGCAGGTGCCGTTCGACCCGCTGACCGGCCTGAAGGCCTTCGTCGTCGCCAACGCGCTGACCGAGATCGGCGCGCCGAAGGAGATCATCTCGCCGCTGGTGCAGCAGCTGCCCAAGCTGTGGGAGCTGTTCCACAACTTCGGCATGACCACGCTGGAGCTCAACCCGATCCGCATGCGCGCGGACAAGAAGGGCCGGCTGACGCCGGTGGCCTGCGATTTCAAGTGCGGCTTCGACCGCGACGACCCGCGCTGGCTGCGCCTGGACCTGCCGGCGCACCTGTTCGCCGCCGACTACTCCGACTTCGAGCAGGAGATCAACAAGCTGCGCACGCACCAGGGCCAGAGCGACGTCTACGTGATCAACGACCAGGGCACGGTGCTCGCGCCGACCTTCGGCGGCGGCGCCAACTCGCTGGTGACCGAGATGCTCGGCGACGACGCGATCATCAGCTCCGACTTCGGCGGCAATCCGCCCTACGAGAAGATGAAGGAGGTCGCGCGCATCTGCTTCAAGCACTGGCTGAAGCAGGCCAACGTGCTGTTCATCATCGGCGGCAAGAGCAACAACACCGACATCTTCGAGACGCTGCGCGCGATGGCCGACGCGCTGCGCGAGCACTTCAGCGCGCACGGCCCGACGCCGCTGTACGTGGTGCTCGGCCGCGGCGGGCCGAACCTGGTGCGTGGCATGGGCGCGCTGCGCGACACCTGCGATGCGCTCGGCCTGCCGTACCGCCTGTTCGGCTTCGACTCCGACATGAGCGAGGTGATCCAGTTCGCGCAAAGGCGCCGATGCCTGGATGAAGGCCGGCGGGCGCGAGCAGGTCGCGGCGCGGCTCGGGCATCAGCCGCCGCGCGCCCTGAACGGCGACGGAGATCACCATGCCAAGCAGCTGGCACAAATCGGCAGAAGGCGTCGGCGACTTCAAGTACTACGTCGGCATCAGCTCGCTGACGCAGATCGCGACGCGCGAGGATCGCGTCTGCGTGCTCAACATCCTGGGCGGCGAATCGAGCGAAGTGACGCCGGTCGAGCCACGCGTACTCCGGCGGCAACGTCGTGTTCGGCACGCGCCGGGCAAGGGCGGCGCAGGTGCTGGAGACGCCGATCGGCAACATCCCGGTCTACAACAACGTGCGCGACGGCCTGGTCGCGGGCCATCGCTTCAACTGCGGCGTCGTCTACCTGCCGCCGTCGGCCGCGCGCGACGGCGTGGCCGAGCTGATCCGCGTCAATCCCGACCTGCGCAAGATCTTCATCATCACCGAGAAGATCGTCGGTGCACGACGCGCGCGAGATCCGCGCGATGGGCCAGCAGAACGGCATCGACATCTTCGGCGCCAACGGCCTGGGCGTGGCCGACTCGTGGAACCAGGTGCGCATCGGCGGCGCGCTGGGCGGCGACAAGCCCGGCGACTCGCTGCGGCAGGGCTCGATCGCGATCTTCTCCAACTCGGGCGGCTTCTCGACCACGATCGCGCAGTACCTGCGCATGGCCGGCTGGGGCACGACGACGGTGATCTCCAGCGGCAAGGACGTCTACATCCACTACGCGGCGCCCGAGTTCGCCTTCGCGCTGGCCAACGACGCGCGCAGCAAGGCGGCGGTGCTGTACTGCGAGCCGGGCGGCTACTACGAGCTCGACGCCAACTTCACCAAGCCGGTGGTGGCCTGCGTGGTCGGCCGCTGGAAGAGCAAGCTCACGCGCGCGGTCGGCCATGCCGGCGCGATGGCCGGCGGCAACGACGACGCGCGGCCAAGGAACGCTGGTTCATGGACAAGTTCGGCGTCGACGCAGATCTTCACGCCCGAGCAAGCCGGTGTTCTCGGCCAAGGGCGCGGTGGTGACCAACATCGCGCACATTCCGGCCGCGCTGACCGCGGTGATGCGCGCCAACGCGACGATGCCCGACTTCGCCGCCGAAGGCAACCTGGCGCTGAAGCCGTGGTTCGGCTCCGACGAAGGTCTCGAGCTGCCCGACGGAGCTGGAGCTGCCGGTGGTGGAGGCGCTCGCGCCCTACAACGAGCAGATCGCGCTGCTCAACACGCAGATCGGCGGCGTCGTGCCGCGCCAGGCGATGAAGGATGCGTCGGGCGCGTCGCAGATGGACGCGAAGACGCAGGTCAGCAGCCTGCACGGCACTCAGATGCTGCACGCGGCGACGCTGCCGCTCGAGTCGAACGTCGCGCTGGCGCTGGTGCACGACGCGGGCGGCGAGAACGACCGCAAGCTGATCGCGCCGGCGGTCGGCGCCTACGTCAACCTGCACGGCCGGCCCGAGCTGGCGGCGGCGCAGGCCAGCCGCGAGGCCGGCAACGCGCCCAACGCGGTGCTGGCCGCCGCGGCAGCCATCGTCGGCCCGCGCCGCGCAGCAAGCGGCGCGCGACGCGCTGAAGTTCATGATCGAGCGCTTCCACGCCGCCGGGCTCGGCATGGAGTTCGGCGCATCGCTGAGCGAGACCTTCGACATCGCGAAGGTCGACACCACCGGTGCCGCCCGCGCTCACCGCCGATCGCGCCGACGACGCGCGCGCAGGCGCTGATCGCCGGCGTCGAGGCGCGCGGCGGGCGCTCCGTGTTCCTGCGCTGGCTCAAGAGCCTGCCGGGCATCCGACCGAAGCCGGCGGTGCTGGCCGCGATCTCCGCCACGCTGGCATGGGGCCCGCTGAGCCGCAAGCGCATCTCGCGTGCGACGGCCGAGAGCTTTCCGTGGTGGCTGCAGCTGTTCGGCACGCTGATCGGCGCGTCGGCCGACGCCGCGAAGCATGAGCCCGGACGGTTCTGCGGCATTGCCGAGCAACGAGATGCTCGGCAGCGCCAGCCTCGGCGAAGTCGCCTTCGCCGCGCTGCTGGGCCGCAAGCCGAGCGAGAATGATCTGTTCGCCTTCCAGACGCTGGTCGGTCTGCTGCTCACCAACGGGCCGGGCGCGATCTCGGCGCAGGGCGCCAAGGGCGCCGTGTCGGCCGACGGCCCGGAGCAGCCCGAGCGCGTGCAACTCAACAAGGCGCTGATCGGCTTTCTGACCCACACCGGCTATGCGCACGGCGGCAACGGCTACGAGGGCATCGCCTTCCTGAACGAGCAGTTCCGCGGCACCGGCCTGAAGGACCCGGGCGAGCAGGACCACGGCATCGACCTGCAGGCGCTGGCGGCGCGGCCGTGGAGCGGTACGCGCAGCTACAAGACGCAGAAGAAGACGGCCGGCAGCCTGGACATCGCCAAGATGCCCGGCGTGAACCACCCGGTGTTCAAGGACAAGCCGGTCAACCACGATCCGCGCGAGGTGTTCATCGCCAAGCTGTTCGAGGAGCGCGGCGAGAACAACGTGTTTCACGCGTTCTACCGCGCGCTGGTGCAGGCGCTGTTCGATGCCGGCGTTTCGCGCAACGTCTACTGCGTCAACATCGACGCGGTGATCGCGGCGCTGCTGCTGAAGATGCTGTGGGAGCCGCTGCAGGCCGGCGAGATCGGCGAGCGCGACGCTCGAGACCGCCGCGTTCACGATCTTCCTCTATCCGCGCATGCTCGGCTGCGCCGCCGAGATCGACGACCACATGAACCGCGGCCGCAACATGGATACGCGCACGCCGGCGTCGCTTTGCAAGTTCGTCGCCTGATGGCGGGGCGCGCGGGCGCGCGGGCCACGTCACGCACTCAATGCTCGCTCATCCGCTCGACCGCCTCGGGGTAGTGCGCGTCCTGGATCACGATCTGCTTCGACGCGCTTTCGCAGGTCGTTCTTGGGCCAACACAGTGGCGAGGGCGTCAAGCACAGCTATTGTCCTCAGGTGCTGCATGGCTGATAGAGATTGCATTCTGCGGCATGCCGCCACTGTCGGCTGTGGCGCCTCCCCGCTGCGCGGGGCCGCCGTCGTCCTTCCCATCGGGCCGCTTTGCGTCTCGACCCTCACGGGCTTCCGTCCCTAGCCCGTCTTTCTCAACTCGCCGTTGCTTTGCTGCGATTTCGGCCTATTGGCTGATGCAAGTTGTTGATCCGAAAAGGGTGGGATCGGCGAAACGCTTGTAGTGAAGACCTTGGTCCTTGCGACGTGGCGAGGTGCTTCGTAGAGTGCGCGGCATGTTCCTGCGCTGCACCCGACGCGTGAAGGATGGCAAGGCCCACGAGTATTGGAACCTTGTCGAGAACCGGCGCCTGGCCGATGGGCGTGTGGCGCAGCGCCAGGTGCTGTACCTGGGCGAGATCAACGCCAGCCAGCGCGAAGCCTGGCGCAAGACCATCGAGGTGCACGAGCAAGGCGCGCGGCGCCAAGTGGCGCTGTTCCCGGCCGGCTCGATGCCGGCGGACGACGTCGATGCGGTGGGCGTGCGTTTGGGCGAGCTGCGCGTGGAGCGGTCTCGTCAATGGGGCGCGTGCTGGTTGGCGCTGGATCTGTGGCAGCAGCTCGAACTCGACAGCTTCTGGCGCGCGCGGCTGCGGCCTTCACGCGAAGGCACGCCGTGGCTGAAGGTGCTCAAGACGCTGGTGGCCTACCGGCTCATCGACCCGGGCTCGGAGTGGCGGTTGCACCGCCAGTGGTTCGATTCCAGCGCGATGGCGGACCTGTTGGATTCGGACTTCGCGCTGGCCGAGAAGAACACGCTGTACCGCTGCCTGGACCGACTGGTCGAGCACAAGGATGAGCTCTTCAAGTTCTTGAAGCAGCGCTGGGGCGAGCTGTTCGGTGCGAAGTTCGAGGTGCTGCTGTACGACCTGACCAGCACCTACTTCGAGAGCGATGTCGAGCGCGGCCCCGAGGACTTGCGCCAGTACGGCTACAGCCGCGACAAGCGGGGAGATTGCCGGCAGGTCGTCATCGCGCTGATCGTCACGCCCGAGGGCTTCCCGCTGAGCTACGAGGTGCTCGCGGGCAACACGGCCGACTCGACGACTTTGAGCGATTTCCTCGATCGCATCGAGCGACGCTACGGGCGCGCCAACCGCATCTGGGTGATGGACCGCGGCATCCCCACCGAAGAGAGCTTGGCCAAGATGCGAACCATGGGCGCGTCGTACCTGGTGGGCACACCCAAGGGCCGGCTCACCAGGCTCGAGCAGGCCTTCCTCGGCCAGCCCTGGGCACGAGTGCGCGAGGGGGTGCAGGTCAAGCGACTGGCCACCGAGGAAGATGTCTACGTGCTCGCGCAAAGCGATGCCCGCATCGACAAGGAACGCGGGATGCGACGCAAGCGGCTGCGCCGCTACGTCGATCGGCTGCAGGCGCTGCAAAGCCAGGCGCTCACGCGCGACCAGGTGCTGATGAAGCTCGGGGCGGCCAGGCATGAGGCCGGGCGCGCCGCGAACCTGGTGCAGCTGGCGATCCCCAAGGCCAGTGCCAAGACAGCGAGCCTGGAGTTCAAGCTCGATCGCGACAAGCTGCGTCAGGTGCGCCGACGCGAAGGGCGCTACCTGCTGCGAACCAACCTCGGCGCGCAAGAGCCCGAGCGGCTGTGGACGTTCTACATTGTTGGCGCCGACCGAAAACTGAGCCACTTTTGAGGGTTATGCCGACCCAAAACTGAGCCAGGTGAGCAACCTACTCTGCTGCATTTTTGTGCAGCAGAGGACGAGGAGTGATCACCATGGACATGATTGGCAGGATCCGGCGCTTGCATAGCCGGAAGAACAAGTCCGAGCGCGAGATCGCGCGCATCACGGGGCTGTCGCGCAACACGGTGGCCAAGTGGCTGCACGGCCAGGTTGATGGCCCGCCGAAGTACCGGCGTGGCGAGCAAGCGAACAAGCTCACGGTCTTCCACGACGCACTCAGAGCTGGCGTTGAAGGCCGATGCTCGCCGGCCCAAGCACGAGCGGCGCACGGCCAAGGCGCTGTACGCGGAGATCAAGACGGCCGGCTACGACGGCGGCTACACACGGGTCGACCGACTTCATCCGGGCGTGGCGCCAGGGCGAAGGCCAGGGTGCATGCGGTCAATGCCTTCATCCCGCTGGCCTTCGATCTCGGCGAGGCCTACCAGTTCGACTGGAGCGAGGAAGGCATCGTGGTCGGCGGCATCTACTACCGGGCGCAGGTCTCGCACATGAAGCTGTGCGCCAGCCGGGCGTTCTGGCTCGTGGCCTACCCGAGCCAGGGCCACGAGATGCTGTTCGACGCCCACACCCGCAGCTTCGCCGCCCTGGGCGGCGTGGCCCGCCGTGGCATCTACGACAACATGAAGACGGCCGTGGACAAGGTCAAGAAGGGCAAGGGCCGCGTCGTCAACGAGCGCTTCGCGACGATGTGCGCGCACTACCTGGTCGACCCCGACTTCTGCAACGTCGCCAGCGGCTGGGAGAAGGGCGTGGTCGAGAAGAACGTGCAGGACAGCCGCCGGCGCATCTGGATCGACGCGGCCAAGGTCAAGTTCGGCAGCTTCACCGAACTCAACGCCTGGCTGGCGGATCGCTGCCGGGCGTTGTGGGAGGAGGTCCGCCACCCCGAGCACGAGCAGTTCAGCGTGGCCGAGATGCTCGAGCACGAGCGGCCGCACCTGATGCCCATGCCCGCGCCGTTCGACGGCTACGTCGAGAAGCCCGCGCGGGTATCCAGCACCTGCCTGGTGTCGGTGGCGCGCAACCGCTACTCGGTGCCGTGCGAGTTGTTCGGGCAGATGGTCAGCACGCGGCTGTACCCGGCCAGCGTCGTCGTCGTGGCCGACGACAGAGATCGTGGCGCGCCACGACCGGCTGAGCAACGCCGGCGAGACCCGCTATGACTGGCAGCACTACATCCCGCTGCTGCAGAGGAAGCCCGGCGCGCTGAGGAACGGCGCGCCCTTCGCCGACATGCCCGAGCCGCTGCAGCGCTTGCGCCGAGGGCTGCTGCGCAACCCGGGCGGCGACCGCGTGATGGCGCAGGTGCTGGCCATCGTGCTGACGGCCGGGCTGGACGCGGTGCTGGTGGCGGTGGAATTGGCGCTGGAGAGCGGGCCGCCCGGCAAGGTGAGTGTGGAGCACGTGGTCAACGTGCTCGGGCGGCTCAACGCCGTGCCGGCGCCGCCGACGGCAGCGACGTAGCTGCAGGCGGCCACGCCGCCGCTGGCCAACACGGCGCGCTACGACAGCCTGCGCGACGACAACGCCGCGGACGCCGCCGACACACCACCGAGGAGGCCGGCCATGACGCAGCGTGACGTGACGGTCGAGCTCAAAGCAGCTGCGCCTGCACGGCATGGCCGGCGCCTGGGCCGATCTGGTCGAGCAAGGTGGCAACGCCGGGATCGAGTCCTCGCGCTGGTTGATCGAGCATCTGCTGCAGGCCGAAGGCACGGACCGTGCGATGCGCTCGGTCAGTCACCAGATGCATGCGGCGAGGTTCCCGGTGCACCGCGATCTGGCGGGCTTCGACTTCGAGGTCTCGCCGGTGGATCGCAAGCTGGTGGCGACGCTGGCCACAGCGGCCTTCACCGACGACGCGCACAACGTCGTGCTGGTGGGTGGACCGGGCACGGGCAAGACGCACCTGGCCACGGCCATCGGCGTGTCGGGCATCACGCGGCATGGCAAGCGCGTGCGCTTCTACTCGACGGTCGATCTGGTCAATGCGCTGGAGCAGGAGAAGGCGCAGGGCAAGGCCGGGCGCATTGCGTTCAGCCTGCTGCGCATGGACCTGCGTCATCCTCGACGAGCTGGGCTACCTGCCGTTCAGCCAGGCCGGCGGGGCGTTGCTGTTCCACCTGCTCAGCCGCCTGTACGAGCACACCAGCGTGATGATCACGACCAACCTGGACTTCGCCGAATGGTCCAGCGTGTTCGGCGACGCGAAGATGACCACCGCGCTGCTGGACCGGCTCACGCACCACTGCCACATCGTGGAGACGGGCAACGAGTCGATCCGCTTCAGCCGCAGCACGGCCCAGGCCAAGAAGCGCATCAAGGCGCGCGAGCAGGCGCGCAAGGGCGGCAAGACCGAAGCAGAGGCCGAGCCGTTCTGATCGGGCGCCGCGCGGGGGAAGCCGCTACGGGCTACGCCCTGCGCGTCTTCCCCCGCGCGATCAACACAGCACCGAGGAGGTCAACGAAACAGCTCAAGCCCTACACTTATCCACAGCCGACCCTCTCAAAGTCGGCTTCCACCCCTGGCTCAATATTGGATCGGCGCGGTGGCTCAGATTTGAATCGGCGCCGACAGCGCGGGCTCATTGACGCCTAACGTTCGACATGAGCGGCGGTAAAAAGGCGAAGCTTTTCAACGTCCGCTCGATGGAGCGGTTAGGCGTCGCTGCTCGCATAGCGGTACACGCCTTCTCGGAGTGAGGCCTCTCCCGCAATCGGAACCGAAGAGCAAAGACGACACTTCAGCGGAGAGAGACGGATGCGCAGCGATGCCGAACGACCTGCGAACATTCATGCAGAAGCGAGTGAATGCGAGGAGGCTTGACTCTGTTTCGAAAGAAGCGCCTGCCTCCCAGAAGCGCGCAAGTTCGCGAATGACTTCTTCTTCCCCGTAGATGCAGATCCTCGCCTTTGCGTCCGTGAGCTTGGCCAACAACTCCGTTTCATGTTGCTTCTCGCCGAGCCGGCGCGCAGAAACAAGACGAGCCGTGCACTCAAAGAAGTCTGCGTACGCACGGCTACGCAACTCCAGCAGGTGCTTGTGCTCGTTTCCGCGACGAGCAAACCACCACTGAAGCGCGGCGCCGACGAGAACGCCGAGCAAAGAGAGAAGCGCTGGGATAGCAGGATGCATGTCTATGCGGCCTAACGTAGAGCTGAGCGGCGGCCGTAGGCCGTCCGCTCCAGCGCCGGGTTATGCCGAGCCGCAACTCGAAGCAGCCCGCGGGTTGCACTAGCGCGAAGGTGCCGAGCGTCACGCCTGCTCGCGAAGAGAGGATGGCGGCAGCGCTGGTGTTTGACAGCCGGTTCGTGCGCGTGGAAAGAACGCAGCGGGCGTTGGCGTTGCACCGTGGCCTCGCTGCCTGCGCGACGCTGGCGAAGAAAGAAGACAGCGCCTCGTACGCGCGACAGCCCGCACGTTCGTGCAAGCGCGAGGCAACGACGCGCGACGGCGCAGCGCTGGCGCCAGCGCAAACAAAACGAACTGCACCTCATGAGAGCCCGCGATGCGGCATAACGTTCGACATGAGCGGCATACAACGGCGCACACACTGCTGCCGGAGCGGCGCAAGGCCACCCGCCGTTGTATGTCCGCTCGATGGAGGGGTTAGCCGAGCCCGGCCCGAACGGAACCGGCTGCCGCACAGCACCGAAGCACCTTGACCGCCACAGCGCTGGCACTGCACGGTGTAGGGCGTGCAGCGAGCGCGCGGTGGTGCCAGTGCACGAACTTGCTGCGCCAGACACCGCTGCACCGCCAGGCCTTGCGCACGCCACACCATGCACCGCAGCGCGCGGCACGCTGCGCGCCAACACGGCACGACCGACGCGAAGCCCGCGCACCGAGCTGGCGATGACGTTGGATGTATTGCTCATTGCTGCCAGAGCTGACGGCTAACGTTCGACATGAGCGGCATACAACGGCGCGCGCGCTGCTCGCCGGAGCGGAACAAGAGCGCCCGCCGTTGTATGTCCGCTCGATGGAGGGGTTATGCCGAGCCGCAACTCGAAGCAGCCCGCGGGTTGCGCCAGCGCGAAGGTGCCGAGCGTCACGCCTGCTGGCGAAACAAGGACGGCGGCAGCGCTGGTGTTTGACAGCCGGTGCGTGCGCGAGGAATGAACGCAGCGGGTGTGGGCGCTGCGCCGCAGCCTGGCTGCCCGCGCGACGTTGGCGAAGAAAGAAGACAGCGCCTCGCACGCGCGACAGCCCGCACGTTCGTGCAAGCGCAAGGCAACGACGCGCGACGGCGCAGCGCTGGCGCCAGCGCAAACAAAACGAACTGCACCTCATGCGAGCCTGCGATGCGGCATAACGTTCGACATGAGCGGCGGCCGAAAGCTTGCGAAGCAAGCTTTTGGACATCCGCTCGATGGAGGGGTTATGTCGCTTTGCGCGCACGGCGGACGGGATGTTTGCTGACGTACTGCTTGAGCACACCGTCCATGCGAGCCTGCCAGCCCTGGCCTGTGCTGCGGAAGTACGCCAGGACCTCCGGGCTGTAGCGCACCGACACCAACTGCTTCTTGTTCTCCAGCGGAGGACGCCCGCGCAGCGCCTTCAGCGGCACCATTGCCTTGAGCTGACGCTTGGTGAGTGGACGTGAATCCGAATCTGCTTTTGCAGCGGCCACGATCTTCGCGTTTTCTTTCTGCGAAGGCAGCAGCAATGAACGTTTGGGCTTAGGAGTAGTTCTCGATATAGTGCTTGACCTCCCTTCGCTCGGCATAGCGAAGGCTGATGACACGACGAACGTTCCCTCGGTCCGTGAAGGCGACGAAGTACAAGCGATTGCCTCGCGGGACCAGGGCCGACATGCGAAGCTCTTCGTACCCGAAACGCTCGTCGAGCCAGACTAGCGCCTCATCCCAAGCCAGCTGCCTGGCAAACGCCAGAGACAAGCCGTGACTCGCGCGGTTGAGCTTGTCTTTCGCTGGGTCGAACTCGAAGAGCACGCTTTAGTGTAGCTACGTAAAAGGCGACATGCAAGCCCGTGCTTCCCTGAGCGACATAACGTTCGACATGAGCGGCATACAACGGCGCACACACTGCTGCCGGAGCAGCACAAGGCCGCCCGCCGTTGTATGTCCGCTCGAATGGAGGTGTTAGCCGAGCCCGGCTTGAACGGAACCACCTGCCGCGCGGCACCGACGCACCTTGACCACGACAGCGCTGGCACGGCACGTTGTAGGGCGTGCAGCGAACGCGCGGTGGTGCCCGTGCGCGAACTTGCTGCGCCAGACACCGCTGCACCGACAGGCCTTGCGCACGCCACGACATGCACCGCAACGCGCGACACGCTGCTGGCCAACACGGCACGACCGGCGCGAAGGCAATGCACCGAGCTGGCGATGACGTTGGATGTATTGCTCATTGCTGCCAGAGCTGACGGCTAACGTTCGACATGAGCGGCATACAACGGCGCACACACTGCTGCCGGAGCGGCGCAAGGCCACCCGCCGTTGTATGTCCGCTCGATGGAGGGGTTAGCCGAGCCCGGCCCGAACGGAACCGGCTGCCGCACAGCACCGAAGCACCTTGACCGCCACAGCGCTGGCACTGCACGGTGTAGGGCGTGCAGCGAGCGCGCGCTGCTGGCAGTGCGCGGACTTGCTACGCCAGACACCGCCGCACCGCCAGGCCTTGCGCACGCCACGACATGCACCGCAGCGCGCGGCACGCTGCGCGCCAACACGGCACGACCGGCGCGAAGCCGGCGCAACGAGCTGGCGATGACGACGGATGTTCTGTTCATTGCTGCCAGAGCTGACGGCTAACGTTCGACATGAGCGGCATACAACGGCGCGCGCGATGCTGCCGAAGCGGCACAAGGCCGCCCGCCGTTGTATGTCCGCTCGATGGAGGGGTTATGCCGAGCCGCAACTCGAAGCAGCCCGCCGGTTGCGCCAGCGCAAAGGTGCCGAGCGTCACGCCTGCGCGCGAAACAAGGACGGCGGCAGCGCTGGTGTTTGACAGCCGGTGCGTGCGCGAGGAAAGAACGCAGCGGGTGTGGGCGCTGCGCCGCAGCCTGGCTGCCCGCGCGACGTTGGCGAAGAAAGAAGACAGCGCCTCGCACGCGCGACAGCCCATGCGTCCGTGCAAGCGCAAGGCAACGACGCGCGACGGCGCAGCGCTGGCGCCAGCGCAAACAAAACGAACTGCACCTCATGCGAGCCTGCGATGCGGCATAACGTTCGACATGAGCGGCGGCAAAAAGGCGAAGCCTCTTTAACGTCCGCTCGATGGAGGGGTTAGGCGGCATCACGCGCCCTTCGCCGAAAGCCATGAAGCGAAGACGTAGGCGACGTACCCGGCCGCCTCTTCAAGAGACATGGGGTGCTTAGGTGGTTGCTGGAGTTCCTTCCCGTGGCGAGCAGAGTCACCACCGACAGCGACAGAGTTCGCGGAATGCTTGAAGCGCCTCTGGTCGCGAGCCAAGCCCCAGCTGCGCTTTTTGAGTGCCTCTTGGCCGACCAACGTCGTCTTCAATGACCTCGTAGAGTCGGTATAGGCCGACCCAGGACTTCGAATCGGCGGACGCATAAAGGCGCAGCGCCTTTGCAACCGCGTGATCGGTCAATGCAAGTCGCGCCAGCAAGACCGTTCTCGGTGGCGGTGCGACTGGGGTGATGTCTTTGCCCTCAGGATCGAAAACCCTGACCGTGGGTTCACCGAACTCGACCCTCACTTGAAGAGAATCACGGAGATGAACAAAGGCATCTCGGCCGCCAGCACCGTTGGAGCGGAAGACCGCACCTACAGAGAGTGGCTGGTAAGAGCCCTTTGCAAACTTCAACGCGCCCGAGAGTACAGAGAGCTCCGCTTCTGCGATTGCGAGAACATTCTCCGAGCTCGCGCATGCAGCAAATGACGCCGACTCGTACAGAAACCCAGGACCAAGCGCGTCCTTGAGCACGCGGGTCGGCGGCGCGTTGTAGTGGCGCTCGAGGTGTTCAAGGTCGAGACTGAGAGCCCTGAATCTGAACTTGCCAGAGAAGACTGGTGCTGCTCATGCCGCCTAACGTTCGACATGAGCGGCATACAACGGCGCGCGCGATGCTCGCAAAACAGCACAAGGCCGCCCGCCGTTGTATGTCCGCTCGATGGAGGGGTTATGCCGAGCCGCAACTCGAAGCGGCCCGCCGGTTGCGCCAGCGCGATGGTGCCGAGCGTCACGCCTGCTGGCGAAACAAGGACGGCGGCAGCGCTGGTGTTTGACAGCCGGTGCGTGCGCGAGGAATGAACGCAGCGGGTGTGGGCGCTGCGCCGCAGCCTGGCTGCCTGCGCGACGCTGGCGAAAGAAGACAGCGCCTCGCACGCGCGACAGCCCATACGTCCGTGCAAGCGCAAGGCAACGACGCGCGACGGCGCAGCGCTGGCGCCAGCGCAAACAAAACGAACTGCACCTCATGCGAGCCTGCGATGCGGCATAACGTTCGACATGAGCGGCATACAACGGCGCACACACTGCTGCCGGAGCGGCGCAAGGCCACCCGCCGTTGTATGTCCGCTCGATGGAGGGGTTAGCCGAGCCCGGCCCGAACGGAACCGGCTGCCGCACAGCACCGAAGCACCTGACCGCCACAGCGCTGGCACTGCACGGTGTAGGGCGTGCAGCGAGCGCGCGGTGGTGCCAGTGCACGAACTTGCTGCGCCAGACACCGCTGCACCGCCAGGCCTTGCGCACGCCACACCATGCACCGCAGCGCGCGGCACGCTGCGCGCCAACACGGCACGGCCAGCGCGAAGCCTGCGCAACGAGCTGGCGATGACGATGGATGTTCTGTTCATTGCTGCCAGAGCTGACGGCTAACGTTCGACATGAGCGGCATACAACGGCGCGCGCAATGCTCGCAAAACAGCACAAGGCCGCCCGCCGTTGTATGTCCGCTCGATGGAGGGGTCGCCGAGCCCGGGTTGAACGGAACCGACTGCCGCGCAGCACCGAAGCAACTTGACCGCGACGGCGCTGGCGCGGCACAACGGAGGGCGCTCAGCGAGCGCGCGGTGGTGCCAGTGCGCGAACTTGCTACGCCAGGCGCCGCCGCACCGCCAAGCCTTGCGCGCGCCACGACATGCACCGCAACGCGCGACACGCTGATCGCCAACACGGCACGACCGGCGCGAAGGCAATGCACCGAGCTAGCGACGACGATGGTTGTTCTGTTCATTGCTGTCAGCGCTGACGGCTAACGTTCGACATCAGCGGCGGCCGAAAGCTCGCGAAGCGAGATTTTGAACATGCCGCTCGATGGCATGGTTCCGCCTCACTGCGCACGACTCGCAATCGTGCTGCCCAACCAGTACCCGGCGATGGCTGCCAGGGCGGTGAGGATGAAGAGCACGTTGGCACTGGTGCGCATGCTCCGCTCTCTGGTTTGGTTGAAGTAGTACGGGATGGCCAGGCAACGGGCGCGATGATGACACCCAGCGCCAGACCAACACGCAGCGACCAATTCTGTTCCTTGGCGTCCAACCAAAGCCACACCAAGCCAGCAAGGCTGAGCACGACAACGGACAGACCTTGAGCCAGAGGCTGCAACAAAGGCTCATGGCGAACTACAAGCGTGCTCAGCGCACCCGCCGCACAAGCAATGACTGGTACTGCTGCCGCGG
>CAVTAM010000028.1:0-19204 GCA_963732625.1 uncultured beta proteobacterium
CAGCGCCGACGGCAAGGTCAGGCGCTGACCGATTGACTCCCTCTCCCACAGGTGGGGGAGCATCCTCGCCGGCGTAAACTGGCTCGCGCAACGGAGCCACCGCCATGTTCGCCATCGACTCGATCCTCGCCGATGCCGCCAGCATCGCCGCGCTGCGGCGCGACATCCATGCGCACCCGGAGCTCTGCTTCGAAGAAAAGCGCACCAGCGACCTGATCGCCAAGGCGCTCGCCGACTGGGGCATCCCGGTCCACCGCGGGATGGGCACGACGGGCGTGGTCGGCATCGTCAAGAACGGCACATCGCCGCGCGCGGTCGGCCTGCGCGCCGACATCGACGCACTGCCGATGACCGAACACAACAAGTTCGCGCATGCCAGCCAGCACGCGGGCAAGATGCACGCCTGCGGCCATGACGGCCACACCGCGATGCTGCTCGGCGCGGCCAAGCACTTGTCGAAGCAGCGCGATTTCGACGGCACCGTGTACCTGATCTTCCAGCCGGCCGAAGAAGGCGGCGGCGGCGCGCGCGAGATGATCAAGGACGGCCTGTTCGAGAAGTTTCCGATGGAGGCCATCTTCGGCGCGCACAACTGGCCGGGCATGAAGGTCGGCCAGTTCGGCGTCAAGACCGGGCCGTGTTTCGCGTCGTCGCAACGAATTCAAGATCACGATCCACGGCAAGGGCAGCCACGCCGCGCTGCCGCACAACGGCGTCGATCCGGTGCCGATCGCCTGCCAGATGGTGCAGGGCTTTCCAGACCATCATCACGCGCAACAAGCGGCCGATCGACGCCGGTGTGATCTCGGTGACGATGATCCACGCCGGCGAGGCCACCAACGTCGTGCCCGACAGCTGCGTCATCGAAGGCACGGTGCGCACCTTCACGCTCGACGTGCTCGACATGATCGAGCGCCGCATGCAGGAAGTGGCCGAGCACACCTGCGCCGCCTTCGGCGCGCAATGCGAGTTCGTCTTCGCCCGCAACTACCCGCCGACGATCAACCACGACGCCGAGACCGCGTTCTTCCGGCGCATCGCCGCTGAAGTCGCCGGCAAGGACAACGTGCTCGAGTTCGAGCCGACGATGGGCGCTGAAGATTTCAGCTACTTCCTGCAGGCCAAGCCGGGTTGCTACTTCCTCATCGGCAACGGCGACGGCGCTCACCGCAGCCTCGGCCACGGCGAAGGGCCGTGCATGCTGCACAACCCGAGCTACGACTTCAACGACGACCTGATTCCGTTCGGCGCGACGATGTGGGTGCGGCTGGCTCAGGCGTGGTTGGCGGCGCCGTCCTCGCCCTGATCGGCTTCATGGTGCCGCCGGTCCTTCAGTTCTGAAGCCAGCTTCTCAAGTTGGGCCTCGAGCTGTGAGGGGCTGTCCCATGCCACTCGCTTAGCGTCGACCTTTGTCAGCCGGTCGCGATATGCCTTGGTGAGAGAGCTGCCGACTCGATTGCCGGCGAACGTGATGCCAAGCTCGTCAGGCGAGTCGATGCCCCTATTCAGCGCGTTCGAAGTCCCCGCGAAATCTTCCATTCCCTCCAGCGTGTAGACGCCTCGGTTGTGCGCAAGCACGCAGGTTGGTAGGCCGGCGGTCTTCTTTGGGTCGCGCGAAACCAATAGGTGCTGGTTGACTCGCGAGCGGTCGCCGACGACCCCGCTCATCCACGTCAACGCCCTCTTCGGGTCAAAGTGGAGATGTCTGAACATTTCGCCCGGAACCACATACGAGATCGGAAGGCCTTTCCCAACATACAGCCGCAGTTGAAGCAGCGCGTAGGTTCGTCCGAGGGTCGCAAAAGAAGGGTGCGTCAGACTGCGCGGCGCTGGCCACTCGTCGAACGGAAGTAAGGCGAAAGGTCGCCGCGTGAGGACGTAAATGCCCTGCGGGTGAAACCACCCTGCCGATGGCTTTGCTTCGGAGGCCGCCGAGCCGTCGGCGGACGACTTCTGCAACTGCTCTGCTTCGTAGTCGCGCGGCAGCGTGCGCCTCGCCCAACGGTACACGTCGCCAAGCGACTTGTTGATCATCGCCCCGTGCGGAAATCCGCCATCGCGCTCGACCAAGCGCAATGCATGCTCCCACGGCTCGTTATAAGGAACGCCAAGAAAATACAAACCTAGCCAAGTCGCTCCCAGCAAGTCGGCATGTATCTCGGAGCCACGCATGTCTGCGGAGCCAGTACTTTTCACCAACTTGTCGATGACGTCGTCCTTGACCAGAATCTTCGGACCTCATGTCCACCAAGCGCCTCGAGACCTCAAGCAACCTGCCCGGCACGTCACGGCCGATCGCGGGATGCTGGTCCTTGAGCTTGACGGGCAAATCTGCCTCGACCTTGGGCGACACCATGAGCCGTTCGGCTCGCTGGCTCACGTCTGATAAACAAGAAACCAACCACTGCCAGTCGATCGAATTTTCCACAGCACCTCATCCTCAGATTAAGACGTCAAGAAGGTCGCTCACATAGACCGTTTCGCGGCCGGTACTCTGCCGAATGAATCTCCGAAACAGTTGCACGCAGACTTGCTCAGTGCGCACTCTGCCGTTGTCCTTCTTCTCTTGCTCCAGCCATGCTGGCATTCCCAGCTCACTGAGGACCTCCGCTAAGTGGCCGTCGGTCAACTCGTTGTCTTCTACCAGTCGGGCCTTGCCGCTCGGATCTAGCGCAGCGAGACGCAACACCGCGCAGACATATTCCTCCCCGTCGCAGCCCCGCCTCCCGGTCCGGCGAATGTCGTCATGAGCCCACTGGCTCAGTCGCTGACGCCGAGCCCCTTCCGGGACCCCATCGCTCAACAGTCGGACGGAAGTCGGGTACGGCTTTTCGCGCTCGATGACCTGGTAGACGCTGTCACCGATGGCATGCATCCACGAAGCGCTGCTCGCAACGCGTACAACGATGAAGTTTCGTCCGACCCAGTCAACCCATCCCCGTTCCGGCGCGTCTCCATAGACTCGTGGATAACGACCAGCCACCAAGTCAGGCCAAGCAAGTTGCCGAACGCTGGGTAGCCGTGTTCGATTCCAGGAGTTCGGACCTCGATGTCGCCGACAAAATGCACCTTGTCCGCACCTTTGGCGTTGTTTTTGGACCCTGTGCCGACCAGTGCTTGGTACAGCGTCGGACCTTTGGCCTCGTCAAGCGGAGCCGCGAAGTATTCATTCCAGTTGCCATCGAGCTCCCACCACAAATCGTCGATGTCGAACTCGCGGATAACTGCGTCAATACGTTCCTTCGCGTCTCGATAGGCTCTATAGACGTGTCGCCTCCACTTCCCAATCCCATCGGCGTTTAGCAGCGTATCAATGGAAGTCTGGCTCTTGACGAGTGCCTGCTCCAACCTGTCCCCGGTTTCTTTAAGTCTCCCCTGAGTTTTATCGAGTCCCTTTTTGGCCTCACCGATGCTGCTGAAGTGTTCCGCAGCAACGAAGATTGCTGCCAGCGCCATGGCGAAAACCGCCGGGTTGTAGTTCCTGTGCATGGCAAACGCAAAAAGCAGCGCCGGAGCAGCCATCACTAGGTAGAGCCGCCAGGACGGCTTGCCCAACCACGTCATGCAGTGCTGCAACCATTTGCGCCACCGCGGGCCGGGCTCCGAAGACTCAGACGGCGTGGCTCGGGCTGCATCCAAGCCGACAAACCAAGTTAGACAAAGCATGACGACGATAGCAATCTGTTCGATCGCTTCGAGCAGCGAGGCTGGCGGGTGGTTTGCGTGCGTTGCCACTCCGACATACAGCAGCACGGACGTGCTCACTATCGTCGCGACGAACAAAGCAAAGAACCAGCCCGCTTTCCTGCCGGGATCGGCTGCGTCATCGGTGCGGGCACCGGGCTCGCCGCCATGCACGTTAGTACTTTCCATCGAAGCTCCTTGCATATCCGCCGCGAGAATGATGCGACAGCTGCGCTTCGGCGCCGATGGTCTATGCGTGACTATCCCTAGAACCAACCTCGTTGCGTCAACTCAGATTCGCATTGCAGAGCACTGCGGAAGGTCACGGCGCCCCAGCCGTATCCCAGCGCAGCCTCGACATTGCCGTGATGGTCGTCGATGAAGATCGCGTCGGCGAGGTCCAGCGCGAGCGCCGAATGCACATGGTCGAAGATGCCGCGCTGCGGCTTCATCAGGCCCAAGCGTCCCGACCAGGCACGGTGCTCGAACCAGCCGAAGCATTCATGCGTGGCTTCGAGATGCGCCGCATAAGGCCGCGGCATGTTCGACAGCAGCGCCAGGCGATGGCCCGCGGCGCGCACGCGTTCGACCAGGGCGACGCTGGCTCGGGCATCGGCTGCAGGTGGTCGGGGATGGCTTCGATCAATGCGGCCACGCCGTCGCGCGGCAGGCCGCGTGCGCTCGGCGATGCGTCGGCCAGCACATCGGGCTCGACCACGCCGCGGTCGAAGGCCGACCAGTCGGCGTCCGGCGCAAAGCTCTGGAACACCTGCGCCTTGACGGCCTGTGCGCTCGCGTCGTCGAGCGCGTGGTGCGGAAAGCACAGGCGCATCAGCTCGTCGGGCTGCCAGCGCACGATCACGCCGCCGACGTCGAAGACGACGGTGCGCGCGCGTCACGACGTCAAACGCTTCAGCAGCGCCGCGGTCGAAGCCATCGAGCCCCTGCACATCGCGCGACGCGAAGCGCGGCAGCAACTGGTTGGTCAACGCCTTGCCAAGCTCGACACCCCACTGATCGAAGCTGTTGATGCCCCACAGCGCGCCGCTGGTGAAGACGCGGTGTTCGTACAGCGCGGTCAGCGCACCGAGCGAGCGCGGCGTCAGCGCATCGAGCACGAGCGTCGTGCTCGGCCGGTTGCCAGGGAAGCTGCGGTGTTGCGCGAGTTGCGCGCGGTCGAAGGTGGCGGATGCCGTCGGCGCCGAATCCTTCATCGCTTCATCGGCGCTCTTGCCGAGCATCAGCGCCTGGCTTTGCGCCAGGCAGTTGGCGAGCAGCTTGGTGTGCTGGTCGGCCAGGCCGTGGCTCGGCGTGCGCACGGCGATGAACTCCACCGGCACCACGTCCGTGCCCTGGTGCAGCATCTGGAAGTAGGCATGCTGGCCGTTGGTGCCGGGCTCGCCCCAGACCACCGGGCTGGTCGCAAACGGCACGAGCTCGCCCGCCATGTCGACGCGCTTGCCGTTGCTCTCCATCTCCAGCTGCTGCAGATAGGCCGGCAAACGCGCCAGGCCCTGGTGGTACGGCGCGATGCTGCGGCTGGTGAAGCCGTGGAAGTTGCGGTACCAGACGTCGAGCAGGCCCAACTGGATCGGCAGGTTGCAGGTCAGCGGCGCGTCGGCGAAGTGGCGGTCCATCGCATGTGCGCCTTCGAGCAGCGAGCGGAACGGCGCGGCGCCGATGGCCATCGCGATCGGCAGGCCGATCGCGCTCCACAGCGAGTAGCGCCCGCCGACCCAATCCCAGAAGCCGAAGGTGGTGTCGATGCCGAACTGCGCCGCGGCCTTGACGTTGGTCGTCGTGGCGACGAAGTGTTTGGCGATGTCGGCCTCGGCCATGCCTTGCGACAGGAACCAGGCCCGCGCCGCCATCGCGTTGGCCATCGTCTCCTGCGTCGTGAAGGTCTTGGACGCGACGATGAACAGCGTTTCTTCGGCGTTCAGGCGCCGCAGCACGCGCGTCAGGTCGTGGCCATCGACGTTGCTGACGAAGTGCATCGTCAGCGCCGGATGCACGAAGGGTTCGAGCGCCACCACCGCCATCTGCGGCCCGAGGTCGCTGCCGCCGATGCCGATGTTGACGATGTGGCGGATGCCGCTCGTGGCCGTGTCGCGCACGCGCTCGGCATAGGCGAACATCGCGTCGAGCACGCCATGCACTTCGTCGCTGAACGGCCCGGCGCCGCGCGGCGCGCGCAGCGCCGTGTGCAAAACCGCGCGGCCTTCGGTGACGTTGATCGGCTCGCCGGCGAACATCGCATCGCGGTGCGCCTCGACGCCGCACTCGCGCGCCAGGTCGTGCAGGAAGCGCAGCGTCGCCGTGTCGAGCAGGTTCTTCGACAGGTCGGCGTGGATCTCGGGCGCGCCCCAGGTCAGCGCCTTGCGCGCGCTCGGCGTCGCGCGCGAAGGCCTCGCGCAGGTCGAAGGCGCGGCCGTGCGCTTCGTAGTGGCCGCGCAGCGCGGCCCAAGCGGTGCGTTCTGTCGCAGCGAGTCATGTCGTTGACCTCGATCAACTTGTCGAGCTTCACCGCATCGGCCGCAAACGCGCGGATGCCTTCAGCCAGCTTGTCATGCGCCATCGCGTCCTCGTTCAACGCCCAGCGGAAAGCTGGTCTCGTTGTAGCGACGCTGCGTTCACCGTTGCGGTCTTGGCCGCATCCGGATCGAGTGCGCGCGGCAGCGGCGCCGTCTCGGCTTGCAGCTGCGCCAGCAACTCCGGGCTGATGGTCAGCAGGTCGCAACCGGCGAGCGCCTGGATCTGGCCGAGGTTGCGAAAGCTCGCGCCCATGACTTCGGTCTCGATGCCGAAGCGTTTGTAGAAGGTATAGATCTGCGCGACGGACTTGACGCCGGGGTCGTTCGCACCGGCCATCGCCGCTTCGTCCCACGCCGCGCCGGCGGCCTTCTTGTGCCAGTCGTAGATGCGGCCGACAAACGGCGAGATCAGTTGCACGCCGGCTTCGCCGCAGGACACCGCCTGGCAGAACGCGAACAGCAGCGTCAGGTTGCAGTGGATGCCTTCGTGCTCCAGCGCCTTGGCGGCCTGGATGCCTTCCCACGTCGACGCCATCTTGATCAGCACGCGCTCGCGGCCGATGCCGGCGCGCTCGTAGAGCTCGATGATGCGGTGCGCGCGCGCGATCGTCGCGGCGGTGTCGAACGACAGCCGCGCATCGACCTCGGTGCTGACGCGGCCGGGCACGATCTTCAGGATCTCGAGGCCGAAGCGCACCAGCACCTGATCGACCACACGATCCGGCGCCTTGCCTTTGACCGCCGCCACCGTCTCGGCGAGCAGCGGCGCGTACTCGGGCTGCTGCACCGCCTTCAGGATCAGCGTCGGGTTGGTGGTGGCATCGCGCGGCGCGAATTGCGCGAGCTGTTTGAAGTTGCCGGTGTCGGCAACCACGGTGGTGTACTGCTTGAGCTGGTCGAGCTGGTTCATCGTGAATGAAGAATATGGGCGTTATGACGCGTCAGGGCAAGCATTGTGCCGCCGCGGGTTCAGCCGGTTTCGCGCAGCTGCGCTCGTCGGCTTGCGCGCGTTGACCCGCCGAAGAAACTCATGCATCATCGCCGCCGTAACTGAATTACATCGCCATCGACGCATCGTCTGTGGCGCTTACTGCGATGTCCTTCGACCTCGTCCTCTTCGGCGGCACCGGCGACCTGACGTGGCGCAAGCTGATGCCGGCTCTGTTTCAAGCGTGGCGCCACGGCAAGCTGGCGGCCGGCGGCCGCATCCTCGCGGTGGCGCGCGACGAGCGCAGCGACGATCAGTACCGCGACTTCATCAAGGACAAGTTCTGCGAGGTCGATGCCTCCAAGCGGCCGACCGACGACGAGTTCGCGCGCTTTGCGCAATTGCTGCACTACCGCCGCATGGACCTGGCGCAGCCCGAGCACTACGCCGGCTTGAAGCAGTGGGCGGACGAGCGCGGCGCCGACGTGAAGGTGTTCTTCCTGGCGACGAGCCCGCACCTGTTCACGCAGATTTGCGCACAGCTCGGCAGCGCCGGATTGAATGGGCCCGACGTGCGCGTGGTGCTCGAAAAGCCGCTCGGTCACGATCTGGCGAGCGCGTTGGAGATCAACCGCGTCGTGCGTGCGTCGTTCACCGAAGCGCAGGCGCTGCGCATCGACCACTACCTCGGCAAGCCCGCGGTGCAGAACCTGACCGCACTGCGTTTCGGCAATGCGCTGTTCGAGCCGTTGTGGCGCCGCGAGAGCATCGCCAACATCCAGATCACGATCGCCGAAGGCCTGGGCGTCGGCACACGCGGTGACTTCTACGACCGCACCGGCGCGCTGCGCGACATGGTGCAGAACCACGCGCTGCAACTGCTGACGATCATCGCCATGGAGCCGCCGGCCAACGGCGATGCCGATGCGATCCGCGACGAGAAGTTGAAGGTGCTGAAGTCGCTCAAGCCCTTCACGGCCGAGAGCGTGGCCCGTGACGTGGTGCGCGGCCAGTACCGCGCCGGCACCATCGACGGCCAGCCGGCGCCGGGCTACCTCGAAGAAGCCAAGGTGCCGGCGGGCAGCACCACCGAGACCTTCGTCGCGCTGCGCACCGAAGTGCAGAACTGGCGCTGGGCCGGCGTGCCGTTTTACCTGCGCACCGGCAAGCGGCTGGGCACGCGCGACGCGCAGATCGTCGTCAACTTCCGGCCGGTGCCGCATGCGATCTTTGCCGGCAGCGCGCGCGCCAACAAGCTCGTCATCAAGCTGCAGCCCGAAGACGGCTTGGAGCTGCACCTGCTCGCCGCCAAGGGCACGGGCAACAACGATGTGCTCGCGCCAGTGCAGCTGGACCTCGACTTCGACAAGACCTTCGCTGCCGATCGCGTCGGCGCGTACGAGCGCCTGCTGCTCGACTCGATCGCCGGGCGCCTGAACCTGTTCGTGCGCAGCGATGAGCAGGAAGAAGCGTGGCGCTGGGTCGAGCCGGTGCTCGCCGCGTGGCGCAACGATGCGACCGGGCCGCGGCCGTATGCGGCGGGGTCGGGGGGGCCGCCGGCGTCGAGTGCACTCATCGCGCGGGACGGTTTCGCCTGGGATGAAGAAATTTGACGGACCGGCCCACCCCCGAAGCGGCTTCGCCGCTTCCCCCTCAAGGGGGCCGAGGCCCGCGGCTCCAAGCCGACCTGCGTCGGCTTGGACGGGCCGAGGAATGGCCGCGTCTCGCGGCCATGCGGCCTGCAAGGCCCGCCAGCGGCCTGGCGGAGCCGCGGCGGTCGCTTGCGAACACGCGCGGCTTGGTGTTGCTGACGTGACCATGCTCGAGCGCATCCATGCTGCTTTACCCGCGCTGCCGCCGGCCGAGCAGCGCGTGGCCAAGCTGGTGCTCGCCGATGCGCGCAGCTTTGCGTCGCTGCCGATCAGCGAGCTCGCCGATCGCTCGCATGTCAGCAAGCCGACGGTGGTGCGCTTTTGCCGCAGCGTCGGCTACGACGGCCTGGCGGACTTCAAGCTGAAGCTCGCCGGCACGGTCAACGAGGGCGTGCCCTTCGTGCACCGCGCGGTCGATGAAGACGACAAGCCGGGCGACATCGTCGTCAAGGTGATCGACAACGCCGTCAGTGCGCTGCTGGCCTATCGCAACCACGCCGCGGGCCACGCCTTCGAGCGCGCGATGCAGGCGCTGACGGAAGCCGGGCGCAACGGCCGGCGCATCGAGTTCTACGGTGTCGGCAACTCGGGCATCGTGGCGCAGGATGCGCAGCACAAGTTCTTTCGCCTCGGCGTCTGCGCCACCGCGGTCTCCGACGGCCATGTGCAGGTGATGAGCGCAACGATGCTGCAGCCCGGTGACTGCGCGGTGATCATCTCCAACTCGGGGCGCA
Source organism: uncultured beta proteobacterium (assembly GCA_963732625.1). Taxonomy (GTDB): domain Bacteria; phylum Pseudomonadota; class Gammaproteobacteria; order Burkholderiales; family Burkholderiaceae_C; genus CADEEN01. The sequence continues at coordinate 9,533 of CAVTAM010000028.1, forward strand.
GCCGCGATCTGCTCGACGCCGCCGAGATCGCACGGCGCAAAGGCGCGACGACGATCGTCATCACCGCCAGCGGCTCGCCGCTGGCGCTGTCGGCGAGCAACAGCGCGCAGCAGATCCTGCTCGCCGCCGACCACCCGGAAGACTACGACCGCTACAGCCCGATGGTGTCGCGCCTGCTGCACCTGGTGATCATCGACATCCTGACCACCGGCGTGGCGCTGCGCCTGGGCAGCGAGTTGCGGCCGATGCTCGCCGAGATCAAACGCAATCTGCGCGCGAAGCGCTACGCGAAAGCGGAGTGATCAGCGCGAATAACCGTTCGCCCTGAGGTATCGAAGGGCCGCGCGGAGGCTTCGATACCTCAGCCCGAACGGGTGTCTCGGGTGGTTGAAGCTCAGCCCTTGAAGCCGAGCAAGTCGGTCACGCCATAGATCGTCGCCAACTCCACCATCGCCGCGGGCGCACCGCTGACGCTGAACTCGCGGCCCGGCGCACGGCGCCGCAATTCGAGCAGCGTGGCAATGGCGGCTGAATCGAAAGTCTTCAGTGTGCTGGCGTCCACCACCAACGCGCCGCTGCCCTGCGCGGCCACCGAGGCGAGCGCGGAGATTGCCGCGCCCGCTTCGGCGATGCTGAGCTTGGCGGGCAGCGCGAGCATTACGACTTCGCTGCGCCTTTGTTGCGCTCGGCAAGCTTGCTGATCAAACCGTCGATGCCCCCGCTGCTGATGTCTTGCGAGAACTGGCCGCGGTACTGCTCGACCAGCCAGACGCCGAGCACGTTGACGTCATAGATCTTCCACGCCGTGTCGGCCTTCTCCAAGCGGTAGTCGAGCTGGATCGGCTCGCCCTTGCCCTTGACCTCGGTGCGCACGACGACTTCGGTGTCTTCGGCGGCGGCGCGCATCGGCTTCAACTGCACCGTCTGGTCCTTGACCTGCGTCAGCGCACCGGCGTAGGTGCGCACGAGCAGCGTCTTGAATTCTTCCTGCAGGCGCTTCTGCTGCTCGGGCGTGGCGGTGCGCCAGTTGCGGCCGACAGCCGAAGCGGTCATGCGCTGGAAGTTGACGTGCGGCATGACCTTGGCATCGACCAGCGAGATGATCTTGCTCACGTCACCGGTTTGCAGCGACTTGTCGCCCTTGATGGTGTCGATGACTTCGCTCGAGACTTGTTTGATCAACGCGTCGGGCGTCGTGCTCTGCGCCAGGGCCGTGGCCGCGGCTACGGACATCACCAGGCCAGCCAGGGTTCGCTTCAAAGACAACATGAGTTTCCTTTCACAGCGCCCGCAAAACGGCGGGCACGGGGGCAACAACGCGCGGTCGGCGCGCGGGTTTACTTGGGACCTGACGATGGGGCAGGCGCCGGGTCTGCCGGCTCTTTGTCTTCCGGCAACTCGGGCGGGTTGCCGTCGTACACCAGGTTGCGCCGTCGCGCGATGTAAGCGTCGCGAATGAAGGTGTACTTGTCGAACGCCAGGCCATCGACGACACGCGAGGCGCTGAGCAGATTGGCGCGGGTGTCGATCAGGTTGAGGGTGCTCAGGCCGATGTTGACGCCGCCGTCGTTGATGACCAGCGAGTGCGACCACGCCAGATCGAGCGGGCGGCCGAGCGTGTCGCGCGCCGTCGACGGGCCGAGCAAGGGCCAGACGACGTACGGGCCGGCCGGCATGCCCCAGCGGCCGAGCGTCTGGCCGAAGTCTTCCGTGCTGCGCTCCATGCCGAGATCACTGGCGACGTCGAAGATGCCGACGATGCCGAACAGCGTGTTCGTCGCCACGCGCGCCACCATCGTCGCCGCGGCCTCGCCTTTGCCTTGCAGCGCGTTGTTGATCGCCGACCAGCCGTCGCCGAAGTTGCCGAAGAAGTTGGTCACGCCGCTGCGCAGCAACTCCGGCACCGCCGCCTGGTAGCCCTTGGCCACCGGCGTCAGCACCGCGGTGTCGATCGCTTCGTTGAAGCCGAAGATGGCGCGGTTGGTCTTCTCGAACGGATCGTTGGCGGTTTGCGCGTTGGTGGCACAGGCCATCAGGGCTAGCGGAGCCAGCGCCAACACGACAGCATGGAACGGCTTGTTATCGATCATGGTTTGGCTGCCGGTGGCGCGGGCGCCGGCGTGCCGCTGCCGGCATCCGCTGCGCGGTTGAAGATCAACTGGCCGATCAGGTTCTCGAGCACCACGGCCGACTGCGTCTGCGTGATCACGCCGCGATCGGCGAGCTCCTTGTCGTCGTAGCCGGGCTCGAGGCCGATGTACTGGTCGCCGAGCAGCCCCGAGGTGAGGATCTTGGCCGAGGTGTCCTTGGGGAACTTGACGAAGTTGTCGATCTCCAGACGCACCAGGCCCTGGTAGGTTTTCGGGTCGAGCGAGATGCTCTTCACGCGGCCCACGGTGACACCGGCGCTGCGCACCGGCGCACGCGGCTTGAGGCCGCCGATGTTGTCGAACTTGGCGCTCACGGTGTAGCCCTTGTGCTCGCCGAAGCTGGCCAGGTTGGCCGCCTTCAACGCCAGGAAGACGAGCGCTCCCATGCCCAGCAGCACGAACAGGCCGACCAAGACTTCGATGCTTTTTTTGCTCATTGCACTTTCTCCTTGCCTCGGTTCACGGCGCCGAGAACATCAACGCCGTGAGCACGAAATCCATGCCCAGCACACCGAGCGACGACACGACCACGGTGCGTGTGGTGGCGTAGGCCACACCTTCGGGCGTGGCTTCGGCCTGCCAGCCTTGGTACAGCGCCACGGCGGTACAAACCACGCCGAAGAAGAAACTCTTCAGCACCCCGTTGCCGACATCGCGCCAGACATCCACACGCGACTGCATCAACGACCAGAAGTTGCCCTCGTCCAGGCCGATCAGCACCACGCCGACGACCCAGGCGCCGATGATGCCTATGGCCGAGAACAACACGGCCAGCAAGGGCATCGAGATGATGCCGCCGAGAAAGCGCGGCGCGAAGACGCGCGCCCGCGGGTCCACCGCCATCATCTCCATCGCCGCCAGTTGCTCGCCGGCTTTCATCAATCCGATCTCGGCGGTGAGCGACGTGCCGGCGCGGCCGGCGAACAGCAGGCCGGTGACCACCGGCCCGAGTTCGCGCACCAGACTCAGGTTGACGATCAGGCCGAGCGACTCGGTAGCGCCGTAGGTCGACAGCGCGTAGTACATCTGCAGCGCGAGCACGAAGCCGACGGCGAGGCCCGAAGCGAGGATGATGACCAGCGAGCGGTTGCCGATGGCGTGAATCTGCTTGATGACGAGGCCGAAGCGCAGCAACACCGGCGGCAGGTGCGCCACCAGGTCGATGAAGAACAGCGCCGAGCGGCCGAAGCGCTGCATCGTCAGCAACGTGCGGGCGCCGATGGCTTGGACGAAGTTCATGTGAGCCCCTCGACCGGCGAGTACGCCGTCCGGTCCCCCGAGGGGACGTGCGCTTGCTTGGGGCGGCCCGGCGCGGCGCGCGTCATGCGCTCACCCCGAAGTCTTCGGCCAACGTCGGCGCCGGGTAGTGAAACTTCACCGGCCCATCGGGCTCGCCGCGCACGAACTGGCGCGTCTCGGGATCCGTCGACGCCATCAACTCGGCCGGCGTGCCTTGCGCGACGATGCGCCCGCCGGGCGCGGCCAGCAGCACCACGTAGTCGCTGATCGCCATGCACTCGGGCACGTCGTGCGAGACGACGAGCGAGGTGGCGCCGGTGGCGTCGTTCAACTTGCGGATGAGGTTGGCGGCGACACCCATCGAGATCAGATCGAGCCCGGCAAAGGGCTCGTCGTACATGATGAGTTCCGGATCGAGCGCGATCGCGCGCGCCAGCGCGATGCGCCGCGCCATGCCGCCGGAGACTTCCGAGATGCGCAGACCGGCGGCACCGCGCAGGCCCACCGCATGCAACTTCATCAACACGATGTCGCGAATCATCACGTCAGGCAAGCCGCTGTGCTCGCGCAGCGGAAAGGCCACGTTGTCGAACACCGTGAGGTCGGTGAACAACGCACCGAACTGAAACAGCATGCCCATGCGCCGGCGCAAGCGCAGCATCAGCTTGCGGTCACGCGGATTGATCGGTTCGCCGTCGAAGACCACGCGGCCCGAGTTGGCCACCGCCATGCCGCCGATCAAGCGCAGCAGCGTCGTCTTGCCGCAGCCCGAGCCGCCGAGGATCGACGTGACCTTGCCACGCATGAAGCGCAACGAAATGTCACCCAGGATCGTGCGGCTGGCGTCGTAGCCGAAGGTGACATGGTCGATGTCGATGAGGGCGTCGGTGGGCATCCGTCAGAGGCTGGAGAACCGCGGCGGCCCCATGGCGCCAACGTGGCCCGGGGCGCCCGTCGCTCGGTGCGACAGGCTTTCGGGCGGCGATTCTCGCATGGGTGTGCGTCGCGCCGCTGCGGGCCAACGTCCGCCTTGTTTGTATTGGCGGCCGCCCCAGAAGTGACAAGCCCGCTGGAGGCGGGCTTGTTTGTCAGTTCACGGTGCGCCAGTAGATGCGGCGCCAGCTGGGGGCCCCTCGCTGGTGGACGTACATTCCAGCCGGCGGCGTTGCACGCAGTCGCACGTCCCGACGTATCGCACGGAGGCGGCCTTGACAGTGCTTTACGTTGACTCCGACGGACGAGGTCAAGTTGCGGGTACCGCTTCGGCAGTGGTGATGACCACGACCCGGCTTGCCAAAGCGTCTGTCAAGAATGAGTCCTGCGCTTAGCGTTCTCGGTCGCGAACCGGTACGGCGCCACCGTGCGCATACACGCAAAGAACCAGCTACTTCCACCCGGCAGACAGCGCTCCTCTTTCGGAACGTTCACCGTCAAAGCCAATGTGCCTTCCCTCGGGTGAGCGTGGGCTTGCCGATCACACGGCCGTAGCTCAGCTGGGTGTCGACCGGCCAGTCCAGGTACCAGCCACGCTTGAGGTCTGTCCACATCGACGCTGCGTCGTGACGCGTGTACGAGGCTGTTCGAGGCGGTGCAATAAGTGAGCGACTGGCACACCAGAGCGCCGTTGCCGCCGCCCGTCGGGCACGATGCCCCATTCGTTCCGCGCGCATCTGGGCAGCGTCGGCGATGCTTGCGCGTGTCATCGATGTAGCCGTACAGAGCTTTGCTGTTGTGTCGCGCCATGCTAGTGCGCACCGCGCCGCCCGGCACATCCTGCTCACTGAAGTAGCGGCCCGTGCCGACGTAGACGAACACCTTGTCGCTGCTGCCCGAGCACCGGACCCACTTCCGGCGGCGACGAGATCGATTGCACCGCGCCGGTGGCATCGCGTGCCTCGGCAATCTTGGTCTGCGCTGTTGTTGTCGAGGTCGAAGCGCCACACATTGCCGAGCAGATCGCCGCCGTAGACATAGCGGACCAAAGCATCAGGCGCGGCATTGGCCATCGAACTCAAGTGGGCCAGTCCCGCAGGGTTTGCCGCGGTGCCCACGCCCGTGTCGATGGTCGCCAGCACGGTGCCGTCAGCGGGGTTGAGTACCCAGACATAGCCATCGCCATCGCCACCGGTGGCGGTGCCGTTGTCGTAGCCCGACGTGACCAGCACGCGCCAGCCCGCCGCCGTGCGCACGATCAGCGGCTTGCCGAAACTGTAGCCCATGTTGGCGCGGCCTTGACCGAACTCCCAGAGCACCTTGCTCGCCGCGTCGTCCGCGGTGGCGGCCTGGTACGACGAAATGTTGAGCGCATAAAAGCCGCGGCCGCCCTTGCCCAAACCGCCGACGAGCATGCGGCTGATGCTGCCTACGCCAGTGACTTCAGCCGCCGCCGGGGTCGCATCGACAAAGTATTTGTGCGAGTAACCCTGGGTGGCCAATTCCGTCAGCGAGCCATGCAACAGCCGCGGCACATACGCCCACAACTCCTGTCCGCGGGTCGCCACCGACGATGCTGTTCGGCCATCGACCACGTGCAACATGCCATCGTTAGCGCCCTGGAAGATGATCGGAACGCCACCCGCATAATTCACCACCACAGGCTCGGCATTGATGATGTCGCCGAGCGCGCTCGTGCGGTTGCGAAACGCGGGCGGCACATCGCCTTCTTTCGACTGGTCGCCACGCAGGAAGTCGACCATGCCAGTGCTGGTCTCAAGGGCCGGGAAGTTGGCTGCCGTTAAAGGCAGCCCCGCCGTGCCGTTGAACGAGACGATCTTGCGCTACGCGAATGGCATAGCGTCGATCGATGGCGCGCAGCTTGCCAGAGATCGCCTCCAGTTTGCAGCCCCGTGGACGAGTCCACGCTGTAGGACACCAAGTCACCGTACCACTCGCCAGCTCGATAACTCGACGCATAGCCCACGCCGTCTGCCGCCGGCCACCTGCGGATTGGCCACGGCAACCGCTGCTGCCGCGGCATCGTTGGCAAACGCGTCGGTGATGACTTGGCGGAAAGCGGCGGTGAGCTCGGCTGGTCGTCAGCGTCAACTCGCTTGCCGCCGCCCTGATCCGCCGTCTTCTGGAGCAGAGGATCGTTGATCGCATCGGCATCGGCAAAGGCGATGGTGTAGGTGCGCAGGTTGTTCTTCTTCGTTTTGCCGGGTGGCGCTACGAGGTTGGGACGCAGATCCACTTCGAACAAGGCCTTGGCCACGTCGTCGAGGTAGTCTGAGCCGTTGGACTCGTAGATTCGCGGCGCGTTCTTGCGGTCGAAGCCGCCGCTGCAGCTTGAAGCATTGATGCCGCTGCAATCGCCGTCGTAGTCGCGCAGGTAGGTGTTGTTGCTGAACGCCTGGTCGTTCTGCGGCCGGCCATCGGTCAGCATGAACGCATAGCTGCGTTGACACCAATACTGAATCGGGCGAGTTGGCGTGCCGAGCGCTGGCGAAGAAGGAACTGCATCGGTGGTGCTGGTCGCGCAGTTGGCGCCGCTCAAGCAGGAATCACGGCTGTCCTGGCGCAGGAAGTTGTTGATCGCCACGTTGGTGACCGATCCCGCGGACACGCTACCGCTGTAACCCGTGGCCATGTAGCGCCCAATGTCGGCCAAGGTTTCGGCCAACGGTGTGCTGTTGGCTGCCGTCAAAGCAGCAATCGCGGTCGTCACTGTTGTGCGTTGTGTCGTCGTGAAGTCGGCCATGCCGACCTTGAGTGCACCTCCGTCGTCGCCGTTGTATGCGCTCAAGCCCACACGCACACCCGCAGGCGTCGATACGTTCAATTGGGTGTTGATGACAGTGGTGGCCGATGCCTTGGCGATCTCCAAACGCGTCTGCACCGAGCCCGTGTTCACTCGCTTGCGATCGATCCAACCCGTGACCGGTTGGCCTCCAGCGTTGCCGAAGTACCAATTGAGGAAGTTGCCGTCGTAAGTGGCGCCGAGATATCCGCCAGGACTGCCGCCGGAGTCGGCCAAGAGCCTGGCTGAGTAGAGCGTTGTCTTGACGAAGCAGCGCCTGGTACCCGAGTGATGCCGTCGAGTGTCTGTAGTCGCGTGCCGCCGACGCGAATGAAGGGCACGCCGCTAGAGACCCGAAGCTCGATCTGGGTTGCGTTGGTCAAGGTGGAGCACGCCACCCCCTGGGCTGTAGTCCACTGCTTTGTTGTAGGGCTGCCCCCGGGACGATGTTGCTCATCGACCCCGAGTCGTCGATCATGAACATGAAGTTCGGCGGCACGTTGTTCTTGACGACCAGCGGCACGTCGCTGATGGTCTGCGCCAAGCTCCAGCCTGCCGACAGGCCGGCCGCCGCGACGACGCATTGCCGCAGCGCGCGCAGCCACCTCGAGGGCGTGTTCTTGGTTGCCGTAGTCATCATGCTTCTCCCTTTGAATTTCATAGCGCGCAGCGGATGGCCGCAACGAGTCATCACGCTCACGCGGTGGCCGGGCCCGAGACCACGGCTTCGAACCAGCCCTCGGTGCTGCGCGGGCCACGAACGCGGATCAGGATGCGATAGCGCAACGCCACCGCGGTGGCCGTCGTTGCCGTGGATTTTGCTTCGTACTCGCAATTCGCACGCAGCGACGTCACGTCGGACAGCGTCGGCTGCGCCAAACACAGGCGCTCGATGACGTACTGCACGCGGTAATTGCCCACGGAAGCCTCGCAATCGCTGATCGACTGGCCGATCTCGTTGGCACAGGCCACGTTGTTCCAGTTGACGGCAGTCGGAAACCCCCGGCTGTCGAGCGTGGTCTGGCGCAATTGGTAGTAGCGGTTGGCGACATTCGCGTTGCCGCCGCCGGCGACGACGATCGACGCCAGGCCGTTCATGGCATCGGTCACGGCACTGTCGGAGGCCTGCACCGCCGCCTGCTTGAAAGAGTAGTTGCCGGCAATGACGTTGCCCGTGTCCACCGTGCGCATCACGCCCAGCCCGGCAAGCAAGAGCAGGCTGAGCACCATCAAGACGACGAACAGCACCGCGCCGTGCTGCGAGCGGCGCGATATACCGCCGCGGGCGAAAGTCTGCTTCATCGATTCATGTTTCATCACATGCTCCAGATCACGCTGCGCAACGGGATCACGGCGGTGTGCGTGCGATAGCGGTAGTTCTGCCAGTCGCGACCGGGCGCGACGGTCAGGCCACTGACGTCGATCACCGGCGCTTGCGGCGTCGTCGAATCCACAAGGCCCCGTGTTGGCGATACCGGCGCCGTTGGTGCAGGCCAGGCTGACCTGCGCCAAGTCGGGCTCTCTGGCGCGAGTCACCAGGACGACGCGTATCGCCTTGACGCGTGCCGCATCGCTGGCGCTCGGGTTGGCCCAGACACCCGATGCGCTGACCCAACTCGTGACCTCGTCGTTCGCTTGCGCCAACCGCGATGACGCCGTACTGCGCGTGCACCAGGACGACGTCGCTGACCAGCGCACTGGCGCCACCGGTGAACGACGTCGCGCTCGTGCAGTCGGGGGTGTCGGTGAACGCGTTGTAGGTCACGAGCGAGCTGCACATGACGCGAAAGGCGGTCTGCCGGAACTCGCTGCCCAGGCGGGTCACGACCGCCGGGCCGCTGACGACGCCGCTGGCGGCGAAGCCGTAGGTGCCCGGGGTGGTGAATGCGGTGGACGCAGAGCTCGGGTTGGACCCCGTCGCCGCACTGGCACGGGCCAGCGTCTGGCAGCTCGATGCATTGCCGCCGCAGGCCGCCGCCGTGCTCTGCGGGGTCGGGGTGGCAGTCATCTGCATCAGCGTGCACGGCGGGGGGGTTGGTGGCGCCGGAGTGGCCGTGGTGTCCACCGGCACGCCGATCAATGCGTAGTCGCCGTTGTTGATCACGCCACCGCTGCTGACGACGACCGACGCATTGGCATCGGCCATCGCAGCAACCACGGGCATGCTCGACAGCGCGCCTTGCGCCCTTCCGGCGGTGAAGACGATCGTGTCCGACGCACCATCGGAGCCACCATCGGTGATGCGCGCCGGCATGAACACGGCACCATTCGACGTGGTGACGCCGTCGCGCCAGGCGTTGAGCGTGCGGCACACCGGCAGGCCGTTGTTGTAGAGACCGGCGCCGGCTGAACGGCCGGCGTCGTCGATCAGCGACAGCGCGACCTGCGTGTTGACGTCGGCCGCGCTGTTCGCATCGGTGGTCTTGAACTGGCGGCTCGCCGTGATGGTGAACAAGCCGACGCCGAGGACGATGAACAGCCCGATGGTCATCGCGACCATCAGCTCGATCAGCGTCAAACCGCGTTCGGGACGGCCTGCGACACGGC
>CAVTAM010000029.1:0-6527 GCA_963732625.1 uncultured beta proteobacterium
GCGCAGGCCTGGTTGAGCCAGGCCCGATAAGAGTCACGCCCGGCGCCCCAGCGTCGCCGACGCACGCGGGCGCCGGCCCTTCAGCCATTGCGGCGGACCGCTGGCCGGGGCGTGGGTCTGGCGCTGCTGCTCGATGTCACGGAAGAGTTGCGTCACGAAGTCGATGAACGCGCGCACACGGGTGACGCGGCGCACGCTCGGCGGATAAAGCAGGTTCACCGGCGGCACCTCGGGCAGCTCCCAGTCGGTCAGTGCCGCGATCAGCGCGCCGCTGGCCAGCTCGTGGCCCTGGCGCTGGTGCCAGTCGAGGATGCGGCCGACGCCGCCGCCGGCCAGCAGCACGTCACGCACGACATCGCGCTGCGGGTTGTCGGTGACCAGCCAGCCGCGCGCCGCCACCGACACCTGCTCGTCGCCGCGCTTGAACTGCCACAGGTCCATCACGGTACCGGCGTTGCCGCGGATCGTCAGGCAATTGTGCTGTTCGAGTTCGCGCGGGTGCTGCGGCATGCCATGCGCATCCCAGTACGACGGCGCAGCGCAGACGACGAAGCTGGTGGCGCCGATGCGCCGCTGCACCAACTCACCCGCCTGCGGCCAGCCGAGCAGCAGGAAGACATCGACGCCGGCGGCATTGGGCTCGCCGGTCTGCAGCACGCAGCGGATGTCGAGCTGGATCTCCGGGTACAGCGCGTTGAAGCGCGGCAGCGCCGCCGTCAGGCACTCCTGCATGATCACCGGCTGTGCGCCGACGACGACCGTGCCGCGCGCTGTGGGCGCCGCCGCACCGAGTTGCGCGTCGGCTTCGTCGAGCAGCGTCATCGCGTTGCGGCACGACTCGACATAGCGCGCGCCGCCCGCCGTGAGCACCAAGCCGTGGCTGTGACGTTCGAACAGCTTGGCGCCGACGCTGAGTTCGAGCGCACCGACGAGCTTGGCGACCGCGGCGGCGCTGACGCCGAGTTGGCGCGCGGCAGCGGAGAAGCTGCCCGATTCGGCAGCGGCGAGAAAGTAGGTCAGCGAGCGCAGCTTGTCCATGGCTTCAACCAAAAGTTGCAGGCAGCGGCAACCGCGAGAGTATTTCAGGTCGCCGCCGCCGCGCCTACAGTGAATGCATCGAATCCGATGATTCACCGGAGAAGACCATGAACACGATGCGCCGCCAGTTGCTGTCGATCGCCTGCGCCGCGGCCGCCCTGCCCCGCGCCGTCGCCGAGCAAGCGTGGCCCAACAAGCCGCTTCGCCTCATCACCGGCGGCGTCGGCAGCGTCACCGACATCCGCGCACGCTGGCTGGCCGAGCGCCTGGGCCGCGCGCTCGCGCAGCCAGTGGTGGTGGAGAACATCGGCGGCGCCGGCGGTGGCCTGGGCGTCGAGACGGCGGCGCGCAGCGCACCGGACGGCTACACGCTGGCCATGGTCCATCAGGGCACGATGGCCATCAACCCGCACCTCTACGCCCATCTGGGCTACGACGCGCTGAAGGACTTCGCGCCGATCACGCGCTGCGGCGTCGGCCCGCTGTTGCTCGCTGTGCGCACCGAGACGCCGATCGCGTCGTTGCGGGAGCTGCTGGCACAGGCCAAGGCCAAGCCCGGTGTGATGAGCTACGGCTCGCCCGGCATCGGCACGCCGCCGCATCTGGCCAGCGAGTTGCTGAAGCGCACGGCGGGCTTCGACGCGATCCACGTGCCGTACAAGGGCGGTGGCCCGCTGCTCGCCGATCTGCTCGGCGGACAGATCACCTGGTCCTTCGACGGCCCGACAGCGCAGTTGCCGCATGTCAGGTCCGGACGGCTGCGCGCGCTCGCGGTCAGTGGCACGCAGCGCTTGCCGTCGCTGCCCGACGTGCCGACCGTCGCCGAGGCTGGCGTTGCCGGCTACGAGTTCGCCGGCTGGACCGGTATCGCGGCGCCGGCAGCCACGCCCAAGGCTGCGGTGGCGCGGCTTCACGCCGAGATCGCCACGCTGCTGTCGAGCGCCGAGGCGCGCGACTGGTTCGCCTCGCTCGGTGCCGAGCCCGGCCTGCAATCGCCGGAAGAATTTGCGGCCTACATCCGCGCCGAGCATGCGAAGTGGGGCCAGGTGATTCGCGATGCCGGCATCAAGCTGGAGTGACGGTGATGGCACCGAGCGCAGCCATAGAAACCGCCGGCACCGACGCGCGCGAGCGGCTGCTGGCGCTGATCAATGCCGCCTGGACCACGCATGCCATCCACGCTGCGTGCGTGCTCGGCTTGCCGGTGCTGATGGCCGGCGGCGCGCGCACGGTAGCGCAGCTCGCCGACGCTGCGCCGTGCCACGTCCCTTCGTTGCGACGGCTGCTGCGCGCGCTGGCCACGTTGGGTCTGTGCCGCGAAGACGACGACGGCCGCTTCGAGCAGACGCCGCTCGGCGCGCTGCTGCAGCCGGACCACGAGCAATCACTGCAGGCCTGGGCGCTGCTGAGCGGCAGTGCGGCGTGGACCGTGCGCTGGGGCGAACTCGATCAAAGCGTGCGCAGCGGCACCAGCCACCGGCGGCGCACGACCGGCAGCGACGGCTTCGATCACCTGCACGGCGATGCCGGCGCCGCCGCGCTGTTCAACCGCGCGATGGCCGAGGTGACGCGGCGCGCCGCGCGCGACGTGCTGCACCTGATCGACTTCAGCGACGCGCGCTGCATCGTCGATGTCGGCGGTGGCCACGGCGAGCTGCTGGCTGCGATCCTGCGCGCGCACCCGGCGGCCAGAGGCGTGCTGTTCGATCTGCCGCACGCGATCGACGGCGCGGCGGCGGCGCTGGCCCGCAGCGGCGTCGGCGAGCGTTGCGAATGCGTGGCCGGCAGCTTCTTCGAGGGTGTGCCGGCCGGCGGCGACGCCTATTTGGCGAAGAGCGTGCTGCACAACTGGGACGACGAGCGCTGCGATGCGATCCTGCGCCGCTGCCGCGAAGCGATGTCGCCGCGCGCGCGGCTCTACATCGTCGAGCGCGTGCTGCCCGAGCGGCTGGGCACCTCGCCGCGCGAGCAGTCGATGGCGCGCTCCGACCTCAACATGCTGGTCGCTCTGTCCGGGCGCGAACGCAGCCAGGCCGAGTTCGGCGCGCTGCTGCGCGCAGCGGGATTGCGCGCCCTGCGCCGGGCTGACAACGGCGGCGAGTGGAGCGTGATCGAAGCGTGTGCCGCCTGAAGGAGCCTCAGCGCAGCCAGCCGTCACGCTGCAGCGCGACTTCGCACTCCGCGGCGTTCTCGAAGTGCAGCGCATTCCAGCCGTAGCCGCGCGCGGCGCCGATGTTGCCGTGATGGTCGTCGATGAAGATCGCGTCGCCGAGGTCCAGACCGAGCGCCGATTGCACATGGTCGAAGATGGCGCGCTCGGGCTTGATGGCCCCCAGCCGGCCCGACCACGCACGGTGCTCGAACCAGCCGAAGCATTGATGCGCGGCTTCGAGATGCGCCGCATACGGCCGCGGCATGTTCGACAGCAGCGCCAGGCGGTGGCCGGCGGCGCGCACGCGTTCGAGCAGCGCCACGCTCTCGGCCATCGGTTGCAGGTGCTCGGGTATGGCGTCGATCAGCGCCATGACACCCAGGCGCGGCAGGCCGCTGCGCTCGGCGATGCGATCGGCCAACAACGCGGGCTCGACCACGCCGCGGTCGAACGCAGCCCAATCCGCGCCGTCGGCAAAGCTCTGGAAGACCAGCGTCTTGACGCGCTCGGCGCTGGCGCTGTCGGTGGCCTGTTGCGGGAAGCACTGGCGCATCAGCTCCTCGGGCTGCCAGCGCACGATGACACCGCCGACGTCGAAGACGACGGTGCGTCGGCGCATCACGACGTCAGGCGCTTCAACAGCGCCGCGGTCGAGCCGTCGAGCCCCTGCACATCGCGCGATACGAAGCGCGGCAGCAACTGGTTGGCCAGCGCCTTGCCGAGCTCGACACCCCATTGATCGAAGCTGTTGATGCCCCACAGTGCGCCGCTGGTGAAGACGCGGTGTTCGTAGAGCGCGGTCAGCGCGCCGAGCGAGCGCGGCGTCAGCGCGTCGAGCACGAAGGTCGTGCTCGGCCGGTTGCCGGGGAAGCTGCGGTGACTGGCGAGTTGCGCGCGGTCGATGGTGGCCGAGGCCGTCGGCGCCGATTCGCTCGCCGCCTCCCGGGTGCTCTTGCCGAGCATCAACGCCTGGCTTTGCGCCAGGCAGTTGGCGAGCAGCTTGGTGTGCTGGTCGGCCAGGCCATGGCTCGGCGTGCGCACGGCGATGAACTCCACCGGCACCACGTCCGTGCCCTGGTGCAACATCTGGAAGTAGGCATGCTGGCCGTTGGTGCCGGGCTCGCCCCAGACCACGGGGCTGGTGGCAAACGGCACCAACTCGCCAGCCATGTCCACGCGTTTGCCGTTGCTCTCCATCTCCAGCTGCTGCAGATACGCCGGAAAACGCGCCAGACCCTGGTGGTACGGCGCGATGCTGCGGCTGGTGAAGCCGTGGAAATTGCGGTACCAGACGTCGAGCAGACCGAGCTGGATCGGCAGGTTGCAGGTCAGCGGCGCGTCGGCGAAATGGCGGTCCATCGCATGCGCGCCTGCGAGCAGCGAGCGGAACGGCGCGGCACCGATGGCCAGCGCGATCGGCAAACCGATGGCACTCCACAACGAGTAGCGGCCGCCGACCCAGTCCCAGAAGCCGAACGTCGTGTCGATGCCGAACTGCGCCGCGGCCTTGATGTTGGTCGTCGTGGCGACGAAGTGTCTGGCGATGTCGGCCTCGGCCATGCCCTGCGACAGGAACCACTGCCGCGCCGCCATCGCGTTGGCCATCGTCTCCTGCGTCGTGAAGGTCTTGGAGGCAACGATGAACAGCGTCTCTTCGGCCTTGAGCCGGCGCAGCACGCGCGTCAGGTCATGGCCGTCGACGTTGCTGACGAAGTGCATCGTCAGCGCCGGATGCACGAACGGCTCCAGCGCCACGACCGCCATCTGCGGCCCGAGGTCGCTGCCGCCGATGCCGATGTTGACGATGTGGCGGATGCCGCTCGTGGCCGTGTCGCGCACGCGCTCGGCATACGCGAACATCGCGTCGAGCACGCCATGCACTTCGTCGCTGAACGGCCCGGCACCGCGCGGCGCGCGCAGCGCCGTGTGCAAGACCGCGCGGCCTTCGGTGACGTTGACCGGCTGGCCGGCGAACATCGCATCGCGGTGCTGCTCCACGCCGCACTCGCGCGCCAGGTCGTGCAGGAAGCGCAGCGTCGCCGTGTCGAGCAGGTTCTTCGACAGGTCGGCGTGGATCTCGGGCGCGCCCCAGGTCAGCCCTTGCGTACGCTCGGCGTCGCGGGCGAAGGCCTCGCGCAGGTCGAAGGCGCGGCCGTGCGCTTCGTAGTGGCCGCGCAGCGCGGCCCAAGCGGTGGTTCTGTCACAGCGAGTCATGTCGTTGATCCGATCAACTTGTCGAGCTTCACCGCATCGGCCGCAAACGCGCGGATGCCTTCAGCCAGCTTGTCATGCGCCATCGCGTCCTCGTTCAACGCCCAGCGAAAGCTGGTCTCGTTGAGCGACGCTGCGCTCACCGTTGCGGTCTTGGCCGCATCCGGATCGAGTGCGCGCGGCAGCGGCGCCGTCTCGGCTTGCAGCTGCGCCAGCAACTCCGGGCTGATGGTCAGCAGGTCGCAACCGGCCAGCGCCTGGATCTGGCCGAGGTTGCGAAAGCTCGCGCCCATGACTTCGGTCTCGATGCCGAAGCGTTTGTAGAAGGTATAGATCTGCGCGACGGACTTGACGCCGGGGTCGTTCGCACCGGCCATCGCCGCTTCGTCCCACGCCGCGCCGGCGGCCTTCTTGTGCCAGTCGTAGATGCGGCCGACAAACGGCGAGATCAGTTGCACGCCGGCTTCGCCGCAGGACACCGCCTGGCAGAACGCGAACAGCAGCGTCAGGTTGCAGTGGATGCCTTCGTGCTCCAGCGCCTTGGCGGCCTGGATGCCTTCCCACGTCGACGCCATCTTGATCAGCACGCGCTCGCGGCCGATGCCGGCGCGCTCGTAGAGCTCGATGATGCGGTGCGCGCGCGCGATCGTCGCGGCGGTGTCGAACGACAGCCGCGCATCGACCTCGGTGCTGACGCGGCCGGGCACGATCTTCAGGATCTCGAGGCCGAAGCGCACCAGCACCTGATCGACCACACGATCCGGCGCCTTGCCTTTGACCGCCGCCACCGTCTCGGCGAGCAGCGGCGCGTACTCGGGCTGCTGCACCGCCTTCAGGATCAGCGTCGGGTTGGTGGTGGCATCGCGCGGCGCGAATTGCGCGAGCTGTTTGAAGTTGCCGGTGTCGGCAACCACGGTGGTGTACTGCTTGAGCTGGTCGAGCTGGTTCATCGTGAATGAAGAATATGGGCGTTATGACGCGTCAGGGCAAGCATTGTGCCGCCGCGGGTTCAGCCGGTTTCGCGCAGCTGGCTCTCGGCTTTGCGCGCGTTGACCCGCCGAAGAAACTCATGCATCATCGCCGCCGTAACTGAATTACATCGCCATCGACGCATCGTCTGTGGCGC
>CAVTAM010000030.1:0-43290 GCA_963732625.1 uncultured beta proteobacterium
CTGGTGACGTTGATGCCGCGCCGGTACAGCAGCATCTCCTTGATGTGCGTCGCCAGCCGCTTGGCCACGTACCAGGCCGACTCGATCGATTTCGTCGCGTTGAAGAAATGCTTCAGGTCGGCGTTGCTCGAGTTGAACATCATGCCGATGAAGGTGATGGTCTTCAGCGGTGGGCGCAGGCGCGCCATGTCCTTGCCCAGGCCGCGGATGTCGAACGGCGCGGCCAGGATCGAGCGGCCGATGTCCACGCCGCCTGGCACCGTCGGGTGGTAGTCGGGGTAGAGCGTCGGCACGAACTTGACGCTCGTCTCGCGCTCGAACCACTCGACCATCTGCGGCGCGTTGTCGAGGAAGGCGTCGACCGCGCCGGCGTCGAAGAAGTCGCCGGTCTCGTTCTTCAGGTACTGGCGCGCGGCCTCGCGCGTGTCGGCGGCGTTCTGTTTCTTGCCGTACGGGCTGCCCGGCACCCATAGCACGCCGCCGGAGAACGCGGTGGTGCCGCCGAACACCTCCTCTTTCTCGGCGACGATGACGTCGAGCCCGGCCTTGCGCGCGGTGATAGCGGTCGAGAGGCCACCGGCGCCGGAGCCGATCACCAGCACATCGCATTCGATCGTTGTCATTGCTTGTCTCCTGTCGTCTGGTTGTAGCCGGGGCGCGGCACCATGTCCATCAGCATGCAGTCCAGGCCGCCATCGACCAGCAGCTCGGTGCCGTTGATGTAGGCGGCGCGGTCGGAGAGCAGGAACACGGCGGGCTCGGCGATGTCGCTCGGCTCGCCGACGCGGCGGCTGGCGGTGACCGCGGCGCGCGCGGCTTCGAAGCCCGGCACCTCGTAGAACTTCGACGACAGCGCGGTGCGGATCATCCCCGGGCAGACCGCGTTGCTGCGCACGCCGCGCGGGCCCCACTCGGCCGCGAGCTGCTTGTTGAGCAGCAGCACGCCCGCCTTGCTGGCGCTGTAGGCGCCGCTGCGG
The DNA here is from genome assembly GCA_963732625.1 of uncultured beta proteobacterium. Taxonomy (GTDB): domain Bacteria; phylum Pseudomonadota; class Gammaproteobacteria; order Burkholderiales; family Burkholderiaceae_C; genus CADEEN01. The sequence goes on from CAVTAM010000030.1 coordinate 978, forward strand.
GTTTGCGGATGCAGGGCCGAGATCGACGCGATGTGCACGATCGCGCCTTTGCCGGCGGCCAGCATGTCGCGGCCGAATTCGCGCGAGCACAGCAACTGGCCAGTGAGGTTGACCGCGAGCACGGCGTTCCAGTCGGCCAGGCTCACGTCTTCGAGCGCGCCCGCGCGCAGGAAGCCGGCGTTGTTGACCAGGCCGTAGATCGCACCGAGTTCGCGCCGCACCTGCGCAGCGGCGTCGCGCACCGCGGCTTCGTCGGCGATGTCGCAGGCCACGCCGATCGCCTTGCCGCCGATCCGCTCTGCCGCCTCGCGCGCGGCATCGCCGTCGCGATCGATCAGCGCCACCGCAGCGCCCGCCGCGGCCAGCGCCTGCGCGGTCGCCAGGCCGATGCCGCTGGCCGCGCCGGTGACGACGCAGACGCGGCCTTCGAGTCCGAGCCAATGAGGGTGTGCGTTCATGGCGCGAATGGTCCGCTCATCGGCGCCGGCACTCAATCGACAGTTGCGGCCAAGTCCCGGACAATTCGTGCATGGCTTCGATCCCGCGCGTCGCCCTCTACGGCGACGAGGCCTTGCCGGCCGACGTTCATCTCGTGCATTGCGAGCGCATCCCCGTGCGCTCGGGCGCGCACAACTGGGAGATCGATCCGCACGTGCACGACGCGATGCTGCAGATCCTCTACATCGAGCAGGGCGGCGGTGGCGAAGCGATCATCGACGGCCGGCGCTGGGCCCTCGTGCCGCCGTGCCTCGTCATCGTGCCGGCGCAATGCGTGCATGGCTTCCACTACGCGCGCGACACCGACGGCACCGTGATCACCGCCGCGCAACGCCCGCTCGAAGCGCTGCTCGACGCGCTGGCGCCCGCGTTGCGCCAGCAGGTGCTGCAGCCTGCCGTGCTGCCGGTGGACCGCGAGGGGCGGCACGCCGAGGCGCTGCTGCCGCTGTTCGACGCCATCGCGCGCGAGGCTCGCACGACCGGCCTTGCCAGCGGCGCGGCGGGCATGTCGCTGCTGGCCGCGTTGATGGTGCAGGTGGCGCGCATCAGCCACAGCACGCAGGGTGAGGGTGGCGATCCGCGGTCGCGCCAGGCGCAGCGCCTGGAACGGTTCCGAGCGCTGCTCGACGCGCACTTCCGCGAGCGCTGGGCGGTCGAGCGCTATGCGCGCTCGCTCGGCGTCACCGCCGGCCAGCTCGGACGTCTGTCTCGCGAACTGCTCGGCATGTCCACGTCGGGCGCGATCAACGCGCGCGTGATGCACGAGGCGCAGCGCGAGCTGGTGTACTCCACGCTCAGCATCAAGCAGGTCGCGGCCGAACTCGGTTTCGACGACGAGGCCTATTTCGGCCGCTTCTTCAAGAAGCACGGCGGCCACACGCCGACCGAGTTTCGCGAGGCGGGACGAAAACGCATCGCCTCGGGCTGAAGAGTCAACTCGCGATCGACGCCAACAGGCCCTCCCGGTGCGGCGCCCAGCCCAGCTCGCTGCGCGCACGCACGGCACGCACGCGGCTGTTGGAACCAAAGCTCCAGCGGGCAGAGCCTTCGCCCCACTCGGCGGCCGCTTCGGCCTGCGTCATCGACGCCGTGCCGCCGAGCTTCAGCGCACGGGCGATTTCTTCGGCGATCTGCTTGATCGAGCACTCGCCGTTTTCGGCGTAGTAGAAGGCGCCGGCCGGTGCACGGTCGAGCGCCGCGAGGTACAGATCGGCCAGGTCTTCGATCTGCACGTTCGACCAGACGTTCTCGCCACGGCCGATGTATTTGGCGACGCCGGCCTTGCGCGCCAGCGCCATCATCTTCGGCACCTGGATGCTGTTCGGGTTGGTGCCCGTGCCGCGGCCGTAGATCATCGTCGGCGCGATGACGATGGCGCGCACGCCGTGCTGTGCCGTGGCGAGGATGTCGCGGTTGAGCGCCACGCGTGCCTCGCGCGCCGGCACCGGGTGCACCGGAGTGTCTTCGGCGTACACCGAGTCGCTGCGTTCACCGTTGGCGCCGTCGGCAACAATGCCCGAGCCGCTGGTCTGGATGAAGGTCTTGCCGCTGCCGCGCAAGGCGTTGAGCAGGGAGGCGACCGATGCCCGGTGGTCGGCATCGGCGCAGTGGATCACCGCGTCGGCCGTCCTCGCGCAACGCGCCAGCAGCGCGTCGTCGTCGAGCGTGCCGAGCACCGGCACGATGCCGCGCGAGCGCACCTGTGCGGCGCGTTCGTCGTTGCGCACCAGGCCGCTGACGCGGTGGCCGGCGTTCATCAGCGCCGCGGCGACGCTGCCGCCGATGTAGCCGGCCGCGCCGGTCACGAAGATGTTCATGGTCTGCTCCTGACAGATTCTTTTCAAGGCGCGCATTGAGTGGGCTTGAAAGCCAACCCCTACCGATATATATTGCCATACAGGAGGTGCAGCATGGCACTTGTGTTGACTCAGGTCTATCTGGAACCCAAGCAAAAGAAGGAGCTCGCCGCCAAGGCCAAGGCGACGGGCCGAAAGTCGTCTGACCTCGTGCGCGAGGCGGTGGACGGGCTGCTTCTGGGGGTCAGCCCGGTCGAGCTGGCGCAGCTCGACGAGGCCACCAAGCGCGCAGAGGCCGACATCAAGGCCATGGTCAAGGCGCTCGACGCCAACGCCAAGAGCCACAAAGCCTTCATGGCCGAGATCACCAAGCTGCGTGCATCCAGCGCATGAGCGCGCCGGGCCGTTCCCAAGCGCTCATCCCGGGAGCGCGCAGCGCGGAGGGTAGTCCAGAGAGCGCCGCCCGGCCGTCCGAAGGCGCTCGCGCCGAAGCGCGTAGCACGAAGGCACTGCCGTGAGCATCGTCACCGACATCCTCGATCGCCTGTCGGGCATCGGCGCACTGAAGGATCGCGTCAGCGACTTGACCGGGCCAACTCACTGAGATCCGGCGTGTCGTGGTCGAGCAGCAGAAGGACGTGGCCAGCCTGCAAGGCCAGCTCAAGGCCTTGATCCAGATGCAATCGCAGTCGGGAAAGCGCTGATCTTTAGACGGGCGCCGGCGCAGCCGCCGCCGCATGCGCCCCGCCGAGGAACAGCCGCTCGATGTTCGGATCGTTCAGCAACTCGTCGGCGCGCTTGTGCAGCACCAGCCGCCCGGACTCCAGCGCGATCGCTTCGTCGGCCATCTTCAGCGCGCTCTTCACGTTCTGCTCGACCATCAGCACGGTCGTGCCCTGGTCGGCCAGCGCGCGCAGCAGATGGAACACGTCGGCCACCACCAGCGGCGACAGGCCGATCGACGGCTCGTCGATCAGCAGCACCTTGGGCCGCAGCAGCAGCGCGCGGCCGACCTCGAGCTGCTTTTGCTCGCCGCCCGACAGCGACGACGCGGCCGAGTTGATGCGCTCCTTGACGCGCGGAAAGCGCTCCAGCACTTCCGGAATGCGCTCGCGTGCGGTCTTCATGCCGAGCGTGATGCCGCCGAGTTCGAGGTTCTCGTACACGGTCAACTGGCCGAACAGATTGCGCCCCTGCGGCACGAAGGCCACGCCATGTTCGACCAGCAGCGCCTTGGAGCTGATGCCGGTGATGTCCTTGCCGTCGAGCTTGATGCTGCCTTGGCGCACCTTGAGCAGGCCGAACAGCGTCTTCAGCACGGTGCTCTTGCCGGCGCCGTTGGGGCCCAGTAGCAGCGTGATCTTGCCGCGCTTGGCCTTCAGGCTCAGGTTGTTCAGGATCATGAACTCGCCATAGCCGGCGAGCACGTTGTCGAACTCGATCGCGATGTCGTTGCTCATGGCCTCAGCTTCCGAGGTAGGCGTCGAGCACCTGCTTGTTGCCTCTGATCTCGGCCGGCGTGCCGATCGCCATCACCTTGCCCTCGACCATCACCAGGATGCGGTGGCAGAGGTCCATCACGAAGTCCATGTTGTGCTCGATGACGACGAACGAGCTGTGTTTGCCGTCCGGCCTTTGCGTCTTGTTCAGCTCCTTCAGCAGCGAGCTGATGCCGCCGACAAGAGAAGGGTTGACGCCGGCGCAGGGCTCGTCGAGCAGCACCAGATCGGGCTCGCTCATGAAGGCCATCGCGATGTCGACCAGCTTCTGCTGGCCGTAGCTGAGTTCGCCGGCCTTCTTGTCGGCGACGTGGCGGATGCGGAACTGGTCGATCAGCGCATCGGCCTTCGCGCCCAGGCCCGAGTCGCTCGGCGCGAACATGCGGCCCCACATCGAACCCTCGTGCTCCTGCGCGGCCACCAGCAGGTTGTCGCGCACCGTCATCTTGCCGAACACCTGCAGCGTCTGGAAGGTGCGGCCGACGCCCTTCTGGTTCAGCTGCTGCGGGGACAGCCCCGTGATGTCGTGGTCGTTGAGTTCGATCTTGCCTTCGTCGGGGTCGATCTGGCCGAGCACCGAGTTGAACATCGTCGTCTTGCCCGAGCCGTTGGGCCCGATGACGCCGAAGATCTCGCCCGGCATCACTTCGAAGCTGACGCCGTCGACGGCCTTGATCGCGCCGTAGGCCTTCTTCAGGCCGGTGACTTTCAACAGCGTCATGGCTGCGCTCCCAACTTGGCGGCAGCCGCCGCGCGCGCGCGCGTTCGCTTCCCGCGACAAGCGCTTGGCGCGCAACTTGTCCGGAATGCTGAGCAGCCCATCGGGCAGCCACAGCATCAGCAGTACGACTGCTGTGCCGAAGACGAACAGGTACCAGCCCTGTGCGAAGCGCAGCCACTCCGGCAGGATCACGCCGACCGCCGAGCCCAGCAGCGGGCCCCAGAAGTAGCCGGCGCCGCCGACGACGACCATCAGGTACATCATGATCGACGCGCCGACGGTGAACGGCGCCGGTTCGATGAACTCGACCAGCGGCGCGAACAGCGCCCCGGCCACGCCGGCATAGACCGCGCCGATGGCGAACGACAGCAGCGTGTACGCCTGGATGTTGACGCCCAGGCTCTCGGCGCGGATCGGGTTGTCGCGCAGCGCGGTGAAGGCCTTGCCCCACGGCGAGTGCAGCAGCTTCCACAGCAGCGCGCACATGATGACGGTGACGCCGAGGATGAAGTAGTAGAACTTCAGGTTGCTCGACAGGTCGAGGCCGAACAGCCCCGGCCGCGCGATGTTGTTGATGCCGAAGGTGCCGCCGGTGAGCCACTCCTCGTTGCGCATCACCAGCCACAGCGCGGTGTTGAAGCCGAGCGTCGCGAACGCGAGGTAGATGGTCTGCACGCGCAGCGCCGGGAAGCCCAGGCCGAGGCCGACGACGAAGCAGCCGATCATCGCCAGCGGCAGCCCGATCCAGAAGCTGATGCCGGCCTTGAGCAGGATCGCCACCGTGTACGCGCCGATGCCGAAGAAGGCCGCATGCCCGAGCGACTTCTGGCCCGCGTAGCCGATCGTCAGGTTCAGGCCCATCGTCGCGATCACGAACACCAGCCAGTAGCTGAACAGGTAGATGCCGTAGTTCTTGAGGAAGGGCGGCACGAACAGCAGCACGGCCGCGACGACGGCCGCAATGACCCAGTGAATGGTCTTCATACTTTCCGCTCCACCTTCTTGCCCAGCAGGCCTTGCGGCTTGAACAGGATCACGACCATGAAGATCACCAGCGCGACCGCGTCCTTGTAGGCCGGCGAGATGTAGGCCGCGGCCAGGTTCTCGCTGACGCCGACGATCACGCCGCCGAGCAGCGCGCCGCGGCTGTTGTTGAAGCCGCCGATGATCGCGGCGAAGAAGGCCTTGGTGCCGAGCGACTCGCCCATGTCGAACTTGGCGAGATACGTCGGCGTGACCAGCAGCGCCGCCGCGCAGGCCAGCACGGCATTGATGGCGAAGGTGTAGAAGATCATGCGCGGCACGTTGATGCCGAGCACGGTGGCGCTCTCGGTGTTCTGCGCCACCGCCTGCATCGCGCGGCCGGTGACGGTCTTGTTGAGGTAGGCCTGCGTGCCGAGCACCAGCGCCAGCGCCACCACCAGCGTGCCGATGTCGGCGAGCGTGACGTTGACGCCGGCGATGTTGAACAGCTTGTCGGCGAACATCGACGGGAACGGATGCGCCTCGGCGCTGTAGCCGGCGCGGATGCCGTTGCGCGCTGCGATCGACAGGCCGATGGTGGCCACCACGATCGGCATCAGCCCGAAGCGCAGCAGCGGGTCGGCGATGCCGCGCTTGAAGGCCCAGCCGAGCACGACGATCGACACCGCACAGGTGAGCACGAAGCTCATCAGCAGCGGCGCGCCGAAGGCGGCGAAGGCCAGCATCATGAAGGCCGGCAGCATGACGAACTCGCCCTGCGCGAAGTTGATGGTGCCGCTGGCCTGCCACAGCAGCGTGAAGCCCAGCGCCGCCAGCGCGTAGATCGCGCCGGTGGCCATGCCGCTGATCAGCAGTTGGAAGAAGTCGGTCATGGCCGAGCGCCTTTGGTTGGAGGGGGAATCAGGACTTCTTGCCTGCGAGCGGCGGCACCACTTCCCTGACTTCCTGCTTGCCGCCCTTGACCTCGACGATGAAGCTCTCGCGGTCGAGGTCGCCCTTGTCGTCGAAGGCCACGTCGAAGATCACGCCCGGGTGCTTGGCCGCGCTGATGGTCAGGCCCTTCATCGCCTGCGCCACCGCCTTGCGATCGATCTTGCCGGCCTTTTCGATCGCGGCCTTGAGCGCATAGACCCCGGTGTAGCCCTTGATGCCGTTGTGATCGGAGATGGTCTTCGTCTCCTGATAGAAGCGGGCCTTGAACTTGAGCATCTGCGGGTTCGGTGCATCCACCGTCAGGCCCACATGCGCCAGCGCGCCGTTGGCGGCGTCGCCGGCCAGCTCGATCACCTTCTGCCCCGTCAGCGTGGTTTCGCCGACGATCGGTTTGTTGTAGCCCTGCTTCTTCAGCTCGCGCAGCACGCGCGCCGATTCCTCTTCGTTGGTGTAGACGAACAGCACGTCGGCATTGGCGTTCTTGGCCTTGAGCACCGGCGCCGAGAAATCGACCTGGCCGCTGTCGGTCGAGATGTCGGCCACGACCTTGGCGCCGACGCCTTCGAGTGCCTTGGTGACGGCGTCGCGCCCACCCTTGCCGAAGTCGTTGTTGACGTACATCACCGCCACGTTCTTCGCCTTCAGGTTGGCGGTGATGTAGCGCGCCACCTTGGGCATCGCCGTGGCTTGCGTGAAGCTGGTGCGAAAGATGTAGGGGTTGCCCTGCGTCGTGATCGCCGCAGCCTCGCCGCCGGTGAAGTTGGGCACCTCGGCTTTGCGCGTCTCGGCCATGCTGACCATGATCGAGCCCGAGAACACGGGTCCGAAAACGGCGAACGCACCGTCGTCGATGGCCTTGGTGGCCAGGCCCTTGGCGACGCCGGGGTTGGTCTGTGTGTCGGCGATCTGGTGCTCGATCTTCTTGCCGAGGATGCCGCCGCCCTGGTTGATTTCCTTGACAGCCATCTCCACGCCGTTCTTGAACATCGTGCCGGCCGACGCGCCAGCCCCCGACAGCTCGTACAGGCCGGCGATCTTGATCGTGTTCTGGGCCTGCGCGGGCAGCGCGAAGGCGGCCAGGCAGGTGGCGGCGATGACAGTGCGGCGCAGCAGTTTCAAGGGGGTGTCTCCAGGGTTGTTTGGTGTGCAGCGGAAGATAGAAACCAATGGCGCCCGAGACAAGCGCTTCTACCCTTGCGCGCGCGATAATCGCGCACGCTGCGCGGTCTGCGAGCGTTCCTCGGGTAAGTACGGAGACAACAACGATGGCTGCCGTTGCGATGGAGATCGAGCGCCGCGACCTGGTCGATGGCCTCGGCAAAGGCTTGCGCGTGATCGAAGCCTTCGACGACGACCACCCGCAGCTCACGCCGAGCGAGACCGCGCAGCGTGCCGGCCTGACGCGCACGGCGGCGCGGCGCTACCTGTTGAGCCTGGTGCACTTCGGCTATGCCGCCACCGACGGCAAGCAGTTCTGGCTGGCGCCGCGGGTGTTGCGGCTGGGGCAGAGCTACCTCGAAGCGGCGCGCCTGCCGCGCTTGGTGCAGCCCTTCATCCAGCGCGTGTCCGCGCAGTGCGGGCACACGGTGAACATCAGCGTGCTCGACGATCACGAGGTGATCTACATCGCGCGCAGCGCCCCGCCGCGCTGGCTGACCATCGGCTACGGCGTCGGCGTGCGCGTGCCGGCGCACGTGGTGACGCCGGGCTACGTGATCCTGGCCACCTTCGACGACGCGGCCCTGGACGAGTGGGTCGGCGCGCACGAGTTCGCGTCGTTCACTGCGCGTTCGGTCACCGATCCGAAGGCGTTCCGGGAGCAGATCAGGCAGGCGCGCATGCTCGGCTACTGGCACAGCGAGCAGGCGCTCGACGCCGGCCTGCGCGGCATGTCGGTGGCGCTGATCGACCGCAAGGGCCGCTGCCGCGGGGCGCTCGGCATGACGGTGCCGATGCCGGCCTACAAGAGCGGCGCGCACATGGTCGAGGCGGTGCTGCCGCTGTTGCAGGAGACGGCGCAGGCGTTGCGGCCGGTCTTGTAGCGCTGTCGCCGAGCCGGTGCAGCGAGGCGGCCGCAAGGTCGCTGGCTTCAGCGCATGCTCGGCGCGCCCGGGCTCGACGCCGAGTGCGCGCGCGGCATGCAGGAACAGGCCCAGATCGGGCAGGAAGGAGCCGACTTCGTAGGCACTGAACAAGCGGCCCTCCAGCAGCGGCAGCAGTCCGGTGATGGCGAGCGTGAGTTCCATCTTGTGGCGCGGACCGTTCGAGGCCACGCAGTACGGTATGTGGAGTTGCCGCAGCAATTGCATCGCACCGGGGATCGGCTGCAGCCGTTCGCGAAACACACGCGCCATGCGTTCGCGCACACCAGCCGATGTAAGAGCGTCACTTGGCCTTGGCCGCCGACACCGCCGCGCGCAGCGCCAGCAGGTAGCTGTCGACGCCGAAGCCGCAGATCTGGCCCTTGACGATCTCGGCGAACACCGAGACATGGCGGAAGGCCTCGCGCGCGTGGATGTTGCTCATGTGCAGCTCGACCACCGGGCAGGTCAGGATCGCCAGCGCATCGCGGATGCCGTAGCTGTAGTGCGTCCACGCGCCGGCGTTGATCAGCACGGCGTCCTTGCCTTCGCTGTAGGCCTTGTGGATGCGCTGGCACATCTCGCCTTCATGGTCGGTCTGGAAGCTCTCGACCTCGGCGCCGAGCTCTCCGCCGAGCGCCTGCAACTGCGCGTCGATCTGCGCCAGCGTGATCGTTCCGTACTGCTTGGGGTCGCGCTTGCCGAACATGCTGTGGTTGATGCCGTGCAGCATCAGGATCTTCAGCGCCATGATCAGCTCTCCTGTGTGATGTCGATGGTCTTGCTCATCTGGAAGTCACTTCAAAGGCACCGTCAGTTTGTCGATCACGGCCCGCGTGTCGGGCCGCACGTTGCGCCACCACACCCAGGCTTCCGCCGCCTGTTCGACCAGCATGCCCACGCCGTCGGCCAGACGCGACACGCCGGCGTTTTGCGCCAGGCGCAGGAAGGGTGTCAAGCCTTTTCCGTAGGCCATCTCGTAGGCCAGCGTGGCTTGCGTGAAGACGCCGGCAGCGACGGGGGGCAGCTCGCCGCGCAGGCTGGCCGATGTGGCGTTGACCACCAGGTCGAAGCGCTCGCCGCTGCCGATGTCGGCATAGCCACAACCGCTCACCTTGCCGAGCGCGCCGAGTTGGCGTTGCAGGGCGATCGCCTTGCCGGTGTCGCGGTTGGCCACCACGACCTCCGCCGGGCCGCGGCCGAGGAACGCCGCCAACGCGCCGCGCGCCGCGCCGCCGGCGCCGAGCATCAGGACGCGCTTGCCCTTCATCGCGAAGCCGAGGTTGCGCTCGATGTCGTTGGCCAGGCCGACGCCATCGAACATCTCGGCCAGGATGCGGCCGTCGGCTTCGAACTTGAGACAGTTGACGGCGCCCGACTGTGCGGCCCGCTCCATCTTGTCGGTGGCCAGCGCAAAGGCATCGAGCTTGAACGGCGCGGTGATGTTGCAGCCCTTGGCGCCGCTGTCGCGAAAAGCGAGCGCGGCAGCGGCAAAGCCGTCGAGCGGCGCTTCGATCAGGCCGTACTCGACGTCCTCGCCGGTGACTTTGGCAAAGCCGTTGTGGATCAGCGGCGACTTGCTGTGGCCAAGGGGATTGCCGAAAAGGGCGTAGCGGTCGGTCATGGTGGGGATCGGTTCTCGAGGCAGGCGACGGCACTTTGCGCATACAGCACACCGTCGCGCACCATGGCGTCGATGTCCGTGCCGCTGAAGCCCAACTCCGCCGCCACCTCGCGATTGTGCTGCCCCAGCAGCGGCGCCGGTCCGCGCGGCGAGGTGTCGCAGTCGGAAAAGCGGAACGGCAGGTTGGGCAGCTTGATCTTGCCGAGCAGCGGGTGCTCCTGCTCGATCACCATGTTGCGCGCCAGCGTCTGCGGGTCGGCCAGCACCTCGTCGATGCGCGCCACCGGCGCGGCGGGCACGCCAGCCGCATCGAGCGCGGCGCAGCAGGCTTTGACGCTGGCCTGCGCCATCGTCCACTCGCGCACCTTCGCAAGAATCTCCACGCGGTGTGCATTGCGGCCGGCCGACTGATGAAAACGTGTGTCGGCGGCATAGGCCTCGCCGCCGATCAACTGGGCGAAGCGCTTCCACGCATCATCAGCCTGCGCCGCGATGACCAAGTAGCCGTCCTTGGCTGCAAAACATCCATAGACCGTGCTCTGCGGCAGGTCATGCCCCGTCTGCACCGGCATCTCGCCGGCGAGCAGAAAGCTCTGCGCGGCAAAGTCGTGCATCGAGATCATGCAGTCGTAGAGCGCGATGTCGATGTGCTGGCCGCGGCCCGACTTCACGCGCCCGAGCAGCGCCGCGCAGATCGCCGCGACGCCGTGCATGCCGGCGTACATGTCGGCGATCGGCATGCGGAACAGCGGCGGCGCTTCACCCGGCGAGCCGACGATCGACATCGCACCGCTGCGCGCCTCGGCGATCAGGCCAAAGCCGGCGCGCTCGGCGTCGGGGCCGGTGTGGCCGTAGGCGGAGACCGAGCAATAGACGAGCTTGCCGTTGCGCTTCGACAGCTCTTCGTAGCCGAGGCCCAACTTGTCGAGCGCACCCGGGCGGTAGTTCTCGACGAAGACATCGGCCTCGTCGGTCAGCTTGTGCATCAGGTCGAGGCCGCGCTTGTCCTTCAGGTTCACGCACAGGCCGCGCTTGCCCATGTTCTGCTGCATGAAGTAGCCGCTCTGGCCTTTGATCATCGTCGGGCTGGCGCGGCCGGGGTCGCCGGCGTTCGGCCGCTCGACCTTGATCACGTCGGCGCCCATCGCCGCCAGGCAGCGCGAGATGTGCGGGCCGGCGAGGTAGTGGCTGTAGTCGACGACGCGGATGCCGTGCAAGGGCAGGGCTTGTGTCATTCGGCGCTCCGCCTCGGAATCATCAACCGGTGCTCGCCTTTCTGCACGACCTCGCCGCGCTGGTTGACCAGCTCCGACGGCAGGATGACGATGCCCCAGCCGGGCCTGCTCTTGCTTTCGCGCTTGCTGCCGACGCTGAAGAACACATGCACGGTGTCGTTCAACTTGATCGGCGCGACAAAACTCCACTCCCAGCCGAGCGACATGCCGGCGACGAAGCGCATGTCGCTTTGGGTTTTCAGGCCGTCGGCGATCGACAGACCGAACAGGCCGTGTGCAACACGCGTGCCGAAGGGCGTGGTCTTGGCGTAGGCCTCGTCAATGTGCACAGGCGTGTGGTCGCCGGTCAGGTCGGCGTAGGCCATCACGCGCGCTTCGGTGACCTCGTACTCGGGGCTGACGCAGGACTCGCCGACGACGGCGTCGTCCCAGTATTTTTCTTCGATCATTGTGTGGCTCTCGGGTTGATGGTCAATGCTTGCGCGACGCACGCCGCAGGGTTGGCCTGCATCAGCTCCACCGCCAGACCGTCGGGCAGCCGCAGCCAGTTGCGGCCCTGCGGCATTTCGGTGACGCCGAAGCGGTGCGCGGCGGCGATCGCGGCTTCGACGTCTTCGCACATCACGCCCAGATGCGCGAGGCGCCCTTCGGGCCCGGCGAACTCCGGCGCGGCGATGAACTGCATGCCGCCGAGCGTCCAGTACTGGCGCGGGTTCGCGGCGTCGCCGTCCGCCTCGCGCATCGTCATGCCGAGCACGTCGTGGAAGAACCTGATGTGCCAGTGGATGTCCTTGACCCAGATGGCGACATGTTCGAGATACGCCTTGCTGCTCATGCGCTCAGTCCTCTTTCGATGCCCTTGACGCAGGCCACGAGCGTGCGGTTCACGGGGGTCGGCACGCCGAGCCGCTCGCCTTCGCGCACGACCGCGCCGTTGATGAAATCGATCTCGGTGATCGAACCTTTGTCGAGGCTTTGCAGCATCGAGGCCTTGAAGTCGGGGCCGAGGCCGGCGCCGGCCATGCGCCAGGCATCGACCGGCTCCTTGATCGAGAGTGTCACGCCTTTGGCGCGCGCGACAGCCATCGCTTCGGCGACCGCCGCGACCGCCGTCGCTTCGAGCTCGGGCAGCGCATACAGCGGCCCGTACGCCAGCCGCGTGATGGCAGACAGCGCGCCAGTGGCGGTGTTGACGAGCAGCTTGTCCCAGATGACGCCGCTGATGTTGTCGCTCGCGGTGGTCTTCAGGCCCGCGCGCTCGAACTCGGCGGCCACACGCCGCACGCGCTGCGTGATGCCGCCACCGGGCTCGCCGATCAGCGTCAGCTTGCCCTGCACGCCGGCGCGCACGACGCCGGGGGCGAGGAAGACGCCGCCGACGTAGGTCTTGCCGGCGAGCAGGCGCTCGCGGCCGACGGCGTTGGCGAGCACCTCTTCGTGGCCGAGGCCGTTTTGCAGCGACATGACGATCGTGTCCTTGCCCACGGCCTGTTTGTAGCCGTCGATCGCCGCCTCGGTATGGAAGGATTTCACCAGCACGATCACGAGGTCCGCAGGCGAGAGGCCGCGCGCGTCGGTGGCAGCGGCGAGTCTGACGACACGCTCGCCGCCGTCGGCATCGCGCAGCACGAGGCCGCGCGCGTTGACGGCATCGACATGCTCGCGCGAGCGCGCGATCAGCGTCACGTCCGAGCCGCCGGCGGCCAGCGTGCCGCCGATCGCGCAGCCGAGCGAGCCGGCACCGAGGATGTGAATCTTCATCGGCCGCGACGATAGCCGGCCCGCGACATGCCGGCAACGCAATGGGCGCAAAACAGCGCATCGCGTTTCACAGTAACGGCATGGTGATCGGCCAGCGCAGCGTTGGCATGCAAGGCGCTTGTCCTTGGCGACCAGCGGGTGGCGCCGAATTCGACAACCGAGGCGGCGTGACGCGCGCGATAGTCGGATACTCGGTTCCCGATTTGTTGCCGTTGACCGAGCCATGACCATGTTGCCGCTGTGGGTCCGCGCCGTTTTGATGCTGTTGTGCATGTCGTCCAGCGCGCTCGCGGCCGTGCCGGCGGTGGCCAGTGTCGAAGGCATCAGCGAGTACCGCCTGGCCAACGGTCTGCGCGTGCTGCTGGCACCCGACGACTCGAAGCCGACGACCACCGTCAACCTGACCTACAACGTCGGCAGCCGGCACGAGAACTACGGCGAGACGGGCATGGCGCACCTGCTCGAACATCTGGTGTTCAAGGGCACGCCGCGCCACCCCACGGCATGGACCGAGCTGAACAAGCGTGGGCTGCGCTACAACGGCACGACCTGGCTCGACCGCACCAACTACTTCGCCAGCTTCGCCGCCAACGACGCCAACCTGGCCTGGTACGTCGACTGGCTGGCCGATTCGATGACCAAGAGCTTCATCGCCAAGAAGGATCTCGACAGCGAGATGACGGTGGTGAGAAACGAGATGGAGCGCAGCGAGAACGATCCGTCAGGCATCCTCTTCGAGCGCGTGCTGGCGGCGATGTACCAGTGGCACAACTACGGCAAGTCGACGATCGGCGCGCGCGCCGACGTCGAGGGCGTGGACATCGGCCGCCTGCAGGCCTTCTACCGCACCTGGTACCAGCCCGACAACGCAACGCTGATCGTCTCCGGCAAGTTCGATCCGGCGCGCGTGCTGGCGCTGGTGCAAAAACACTTCGCGCCGATCCCCAAGCCCAAGCGCGCGCTGCCGCGCCAGTACACGCTCGAAGCGGTGCAGGACGGGGAGCGCGCGGTGACGCTGCGCCGCGTCGGCGGCACGCCGCAGTTGATCGCCTCCTATCACGGCGTGCCCGGCCCGCATCCCGACCAGGCGGCCGCCGAAGTGCTGACGCTGGTGATGGGCGACACGCCGGCCGGCCGCCTGCACAAGCGCCTCACCGAGACCGGGCTGGCCGCGGAAACCTGGGCCTGGACGCCGACCTTGCATGACCCCGGCTTCATGAGCTTCGGCGCGTCGCTGGCGCCGGGGCAGGACGTGGCCGCGGCGCAAGCGGCGCTGTTGGCGACGCTGGAGGGTGTGGTCAAAGAGCCGATCACGGCCGAAGAGCTGGAGCGTGCGCGCATCAAGTGGTTGAACGGCTGGGAGCAGCAGTTCACCGACCCCGAGCGTGTGGGCGTGGCGGTGTCGGAGTTCGTCGCGCAAGGCGATTGGCGCCTGTTCTTTCTGCTGCGAGACCGGGTGCGCAACGTCAAGCTGGCTGATGTGCAGCGCTTTGCCGCCGAGCGCCTGCTCGCTGCCAACCGCACGCTCGGCGCGTATGTGCCCACCGACAAGCCGGCGCGCTCACCGGCGCCGGCCGCTGCCGACGTGGCGCAGCAGATGAAGAGCTTCGTGCCGCAAGCGGCGGCCTCGGCAGCCGAGAAGTTCGATGCCACGCCCGCCAACATCGATGCGCGCACGCAGCGTGGGCGGCTGGCGGGCGACGCCAGCGGCGTGCAGTTCGCGCTGTTGCCGAAGACCACACGCGGCCAGTCGGTGGTGGCCAGCATCACGCTGCGCGGCGGCGACTTGTCGGCGCTGCAGGGTCAGGCCGAAGCAGCCGCGCTGCTCGGCGCGATGCTCGACAAGGGCACGGCCGAGATCAGCCGTCAGCAGGTGCAGGACAAGCTCGACTCCTTGCGCACCGAACTCGCCATCGGCGCCAGCACTTCAGAGCCCGGCGCGTTGCAGGTGCTGATGCGCTCGCGCCGCGAGCACCTGCCGGCGGCGATCGAACTCGTCGGCGCGCTGCTGCGCAAACCGGCGTTCGACGCTGCCGTGCTCGACGAGGCCAAACGCCAGACGGTGGCCAGCATCGAAGCGCAGCGCAAGGAGCCCGACGCGGTGCTCGATGAGGCGCTCTGGCGCCACGGCAACCCGCACCCGCGCGGCGACATCCGCCACCCGCGCAGCTTCGACGAGCGCTTGCAGGACGTTGCCGCCGTGACGCCGCAGGCGCTGCGCGAGCTGCACGCCAAGGTCGTCGGCGCCAGCCGCGTCGAGTTGGCGGTGGTCGGTGACTTCGATGCCGAGGCGGTGAAGGCGGTGGCGCAGCGCGCGCTCGGCGGCTGGCCCACGGCCACGGCCTACGTGCGCGTGCCGTTGCCGCCGTACACGCCGCCGCCGACGCGCCTGGTCTTCAAGACGCCGGACAAGCAGAACGCGGTGCTGATGGCGATCCAGCCGGTGCCGCTGAAAGAAGGCGGCCCCGACTACGCGGCGCTGACGATGGCCAACCACCTGCTCGGCAGCGGCGGCAACTCGCGGCTGTGGAGCCGCATCCGCGAGAAAGAAGGTCTGTCGTACGACGTGCGCTCGGCGATCGATTGGGACGCGCACGGCAGCAACTCATGGTGGACCGCCAGCGCGATCTACGCACCGGCCAACCGCGCCAAGGTCGAAGCCGCGTTCAAGGAAGTGATCGAGCTGGCGCTGAAAAGCGGCTTCACGGCGCGCGAGCTCGAAGAAGGCAAGCAGGGCCTGCTCAACCTGCGCACGCTGTCGCGCGCGCAAGACCGCAACGTCGCCGGTGCCTGGGTGCGCAACCTCGACCTCGGCCGCAGCTTTGCGTTTTCGGGTCAGGTCGACGCGCAGTTGAAGGCGCTGACGCTGGACCAGGTCAACGCAGCGCTGCGCAAGTACATCGAGCCGGGCAAGTTCGTGACGGGCGTAGCGGGTGACTTCAAGGAGTGAGGTTCGGTATTCAGCGCTTCTGGTACTGCGTCGCCCCGAACAGCACCTCGCGCGACTTGTCGTCGGTGATCGGCTTGTGCGCCGCCGCCAGCACCTCGACGCCGCGCTTGACGGCGGGCCGGCCGGCGATCTCGTCGAACCAGCCTTTGAGGTGCGGGTAGTCGTTCCAGTCGATGCCCTGGTTCTTCCACGAGCGCAGCCACGGAAAGACGGCGATGTCGGCGATTCCATAGGCCGGCCCGCCGAGGTACTTGCTCTTTGCCAGGCGCGTGTTCATGACGCCGTACAGGCGCCTGGCTTCGTTGGTGTAGCGGTCGACCGCGTACTCGATCTTCTCGGGCGCGTAGATGCGAAAGTGGTGCGCCTGGCCGAGCATCGGCCCGACGCCGCCCATCTGGAACATCAGCCACTGCAGCACCTCGTACTTGCCGCGCACATCGTCGGGCAAAAAACGCCCGGTCTTGCCGGCCAGATAGAGCAGGATGGCGCCGGATTCGAAGAGTGAGATCGGCTTGCCATCGGGTCCATCCGGGTCCACGATCGCCGGAATCTTGTTGTTCGGGCTGATGGCGAGAAATTCCGGCGTGAATTGCTCGCCACTTCCGATATCGACGGCATGCACGCGCCACGGCAAGCCGCACTCTTCGAGCATGATGTGAACCTTGTGGCCGTTGGGCGTGGCCCATGAATACACATCGATCATCGGCGTTGCCTCCTGCGCGGTCCGGCGCAGGGTCCGGCGCGCTTTCACTATAGGGCCTGAACAGGCCCTAACAGCAGCAGGCGCGATGTCCGCACTTTTCAAGCGTTGGTTGAACAGCGATCAGGACGCCGCCGCGAGCGGCTGGCCCGAGGCGCGGCGCTGGGCCGAGAGCGCGGGCCATCGTTTCGCCGTCGGCCGCGGTGGTGAAGGTTTTGTCGTCGAATCGCCGGCGGCCGCAGCGAGCTTTCGCATCGAGTGGGGGCCGTCGCAGCGCAACTACATCGCCGGCCAGGAGCTGCGCGTGCGCGCTGAGGTCGGGCCGGTCACCGACGTGCAGATGCTCGTCGCCACGCGGCCCTTGATGGAGCGCCTGGAGCGCGACGTCTTCGAGCAGTACACCGAAGGCACCGAAACGCGCATCGACGACCAGACGCCCGAAGAGATGCGCTGGGTGGTGCTCTATCCGCAGCTGCCGGCCAAGGTACTGGGCCCGTTGCACGAGCGCTTCGGTCTGCTCAGCAACCGCCCGCGCGCCTCGACTTTGTGGTTGGAAGAGGGCCTGGCCGGTCCGCTGGCCAAGAGCCTGGCCTGGCACGATCCGGCGCTGCCGCTGGTGATGGTCGTGCAGCGCGGCCGCTTCGTGCTGCGCATGGCCTTGCCCGAGCCGCGCATTGCGGTGCTCGACGGCGCGTTGTCGCTCGGGCTGGCAGCAGCCGCCGCGGCGCGCCGCGTGGCCGAAGACGTTTCGCGCGGCGCCGGCAACAGCACGCGGCCGAGCACCTGGGGCGCGGTGCCGCCGCCGCCCAAGGAACGTAGCGAGAGCTAGGGTGTGCTGACATTCAGATCGCCCCGCGCCGGGGTGGCCAAGGGCGCAAGGCAAGGCGTGCCTCGCCGCCTGGGGTAGGGTCCCAGGCAAGAGGCGCAACGCGGCCTTGCGCCCTTGGGTCCCCGGCCCGAAGGGTGAGGCCCCAGACAGCGCCCACTCGTTGTTGCAAATGCTCGTTGGGGCCCGACCCCAACTCCGCTTTGCGCCTAGATTGGGCGCTGTCTGGGGCCTCACGCGGGGCGATATGAATGTCAACACACCCTAGGCAGCCTGCCGGCCGAGCTCCATCTTGGCCAGCGAGTTGCGGTGCACCTCGTCGGGCCCGTCGGCAAAGCGCAGCGTGCGCGCCACGGTGTAGAAGTACGCCAGCGGAAAATCCTGGCTCATGCCGGCGCCGCCGTGGGCCTGAATCGCCCAGTCGATGACGCGGCAGGCCATGTTCGGCGCCACCACCTTGATCATCGCGATCTCGGTCTGCGCGGCCTTGTTGCCGGCCTTGTCCATCATCCACGCGGCCTTCAACGTCAGCAGGCGCGCCTGCTCGATCTGGCAGCGCGCTTCGGCGATGCGCTCGCGCGTCACGCCCTGGTCCGACACCGGGCGGCCGAAGGCCACGCGCTTGCTCGATCGCCGGCACATCAGCTCGAGCGCGCGCTCGGCCAGGCCGATCAGGCGCATGCAGTGGTGAATGCGGCCGGGGCCCAGGCGCCCCTGCGCGATCTCGAAGCCGCGGCCCTCGCCGAGCAGCATGTTCGATGCCGGCACGCGCACGTCGCTGAACTGCATCTCCATGTGGCCGTGCGGCGCGTCGTCGTAGCCGAACACCGACAACGGGCGCAGCACCTCGACGCCGGGCGTGGCCATCGGCACCAGGATCATCGACTGCTGCGAATGCCGCGCCGCGGTCGGGTCGGTCTTGCCCATGAAGATCATCACCGCGCAGCGCGGATCGCCGGCGCCGGAGGTCCACCACTTGCGGCCGTTGATCACGTACTCATCGCCGCGGCGCTCGATGCGCGCTTCGATGTTGGTCGCGTCCGATGACGCAACGGCGGGCTCGGTCATCGCAAACGCGCTGCGGATTTCGCCGGCCAAGAGAGGCTTCAACCAACGTTCTTTCTGCTCCGCAGTGCCGTAGCGAACCAGCACCTCCATGTTGCCGGTGTCGGGCGCCGAGCAGTTGAAGACCTCGCTGGCCCACGGCACGCGGCCCATGATCTCGGCCAGCGGCGCGTATTCGGTGTTGGCCAGGCCGGCGCCGAGCGCGCTCTCGGGCAAGAACAGGTTCCACAAGCCCGCGGCACGCGCCTTCGGCTTCAACTGCTCGATCACCGCCAGCGGCGTCCAGCGCTTGCCGGCCTGCGTGTTGGCTTCGAGTTCTTCGGCGAACGCCGGCTCGGCCGGATAAACATGTTCGGCCATGAAGGCGCTGACGCGTTCGCGCAAGGCGTTGGTGCGCTCGGAGTAGGCAAAGTCCATGGTGTGTCTCCTCAAGAACGTTGTGCGAATGACCAACCGAGTTCGGCCAGCGGCCGTGCGCCTGCTGCCGCCTGGCGGGCTTGCTCGCTGGCCGCCGTGCCGTCTTCGACCCGCTTGGCAATGCCTTGCAGGATCGCCGCCATGCGGAACAGGTTGTAGGCGAGATAGAAATTCCAGTCTTGCGCCAGCGTTGCCGGCGTCGTGAAGCCGGTGCGTTCGAGGTAGCGCGCGACGTACGCCGATTCGTTCGGGATGCCGAGCGCCTCGTGGTCGAGCCCACCGATGCCGCGAAACGCGCCCGGCGTGATGTGCCAGGCCATGCAGTGGTAGCTGAAATCGGCCAGCGGGTGGCCGAGCGTCGACAGCTCCCAGTCGAGCACGGCCAGCACCCGCGGCTCGGTGGGATGGAAGACGAGGTTGTCGAGCCGGTAGTCGCCGTGCACGACGCAGACCCTGCTCTCGTCGCGCGCGCTCGCCGGCATGTGCGCCGGCAGCCACTCGATCAGCCGCTCCATGGCGTCGATCGGCTGTGTGATGGAGGCGACGTATTGCTTGCCCCAGCGGCCGATCTGGCGCTCGAAGTAGTTGCCCGGCTTGCCGTAGTCGGCCAGGCCCGCCGCATGCACGTCTACTTTGTGCAAGCCAGCGATGACGCGGTTCATCTCGTCGTAGATCGCGCCGCGCTGCTGCGGCGTGGCTTCGGGCAGCGCCTGGTTCCACAGCACGCGGCCGTCGACGAACGCCATGATGTAGAACGCGCGGCCGATCACCGATTCGTCGTCGCACAGCGCCAGCATCTCGGGCACCGGCACCCCTTGCGAACGCAGCGCCGCCATGACGCGGTACTCGCGCTCGATGGCGTGCGCCGACGGCAGCAGCTTGGCCGCCGGGCCCGGCTTGGCGCGCAGCACGTAGGTCGCGCCGGGCGTCGTCAGCTTGAAGGTGGGGTTGCTCTGCCCGCCCTTGAACTGCGCCACATCCAGCGGGCCGGCAAAACCGGGCAGCCGGGCTTCGAGCCAGGCCGTGAGGGCAACGCTGTCGAACGCCTGCGCGTCGGCCAGGGGGCGGGTGCCGGTGAACTGTTCCATGGTCGGCGAATGCTACTCACACCAGCGTGTGTTGACATTCCTATTGCCCCGCGTGAGGTTGCAGGCCAGTGCTTCGTGATGCTTGTGGCACGCGGCCTGATTTGTTGCGCGATCGCAAGTCGCGGCGCCGCGATGTCGCATGCTAGAGTCGCGCCGTCACAGATGGTCACCAATCGGCGCGGCACGGGGTGCGTGAATAGACCCCTGCAAGCGGCGAAACACGGCATGTTCATCGGCAAGCTCCGACTCTTCATCTCCTTCATTGCGCTCGGCACGGCAGGGTCTGCCATGGCGCTCGGCTTTGGTGACTTCCGCGCTTCGGCGTTGCTCGGTCAATCGCTGAATCTGGCGTTGCCGGTGTCGCTGGCCGAAGGCGAAACGTTGACCAGCAACTGCGTCTCGGCCGAGATCCAGTCGGGCGATTCACGCCTGCAGCCCGGCACGGTACGCGCCCGCGTGACGCAGGGCCGCGATGCCACCGAGGCGGTCATCCGCATCAGCACCACGGTGGCCATCGACGAGCCGGTGGTCAACGTCACCATTTCCGCAGGGTGCCCGACGCGCATCACTCGCACCCTGGTCTTGCTGGCCGACCCGCCGCTGGTCAGCGTCGCCGCCGCAGCCACCGAGGGCGCCACGCCCGGCGCTGCCACCGCGCAAGGCACGGGACAGGGCGGCGCGGGCACCGTCACCCCCTTGCCGCCGGCGCGCGCGGCGCGGCCGGCCACGCCGCCGCGCGCGGCGCGCAGTGCGCCAGCGCGCAATGCGGCACCTGCCGGCGACGGCGTGCCGGCACAGCAGAGCACCGCGGCCAAACCGCGGCCGCGCAGCCGGCCGAGTGCCAGTGCGGCGACGCCGGCGCCCCGTGCGCCCGCGGCCGATGAACGTCCGCGGCTGTCACTCGACGGCGGCCAGGTCGCCGCCACGGCGCCCGCCGTGCTGGCCGCAGAAGCGCAGGCCTCGGCCGCGCGCCAGGCCACGCTGATTGCCGAAGCCGCGGCGTCGGCGGCGCAGCAGCGCATGAAGGACATGGAAGGCGAAGTCGCGCGTCTGCGCGCCGACGCCAAGGCACAGACCGAAGCGTTGATCGAGTTGCGCAAGCAGATCGCGCAAGACCGCAACCGGCCCGCGGAAGCCGGCTGGCTGATGCCGGCGTTGATGGCCCTGGCCGGCCTGCTCGGCGCCACGGCGCTGTGGCTGGCGTGGCAGTTGCGGCAGCAGCAGAACGTCAGGGTCACCCAGCGCGATGCCTGGTACGAGCGTGCAGCGCCGGCCTCGGTGGCGCAGTCGATGGCCGGCGACAACGACGACGAAGACTCCGATTTCGCCGGGGCTGTGCCGTCGCGCATCCCGTTGACGCTGCCGCCGCCGCCGGCTTCGTTGCCCAAGCCCAGGCCCGTGATCAACCCGCCTTCGATCCACCCGCCGTCGATGTTCGACACCCGTGCCGGCGGACTCGACTCGATGATCTCGCCGCCGACGATGCCGGCGCACACCAACGTCACGCTGCCGCTGGGCCAGCGCGTCGACGACGATTCGTCGCGGGCGATGAGCGTCGACGAGCAGATCGATCTCGAACAGCAGGCCGACTTCTTCATCGCGCTCGGCCACGACGAATCGGCGATCGATCTGCTGATGGCGCACCTGCGCAGCACCGGCGGCGGCACGCCGCTGCCCTTCTTGAAGCTGCTCGAGATCCACGGCCGCCGCGGCGACCGCGAGGCCTACGAGCGCACGCGCGTGCGCTTCAACCAGCGCTTCAACAGCGTCGCGCCGGAGTGGCAGGCCGATCCGAAAATCGGCCGCTCGCTCGAAGACTATCCGCTCGTCGTCGGCCGCATCCAGACCGCGTGGCCGACACCGCTCGACGCCATGGCCGAGCTGGAGGCGCTGCTGTTTCGCCGCGGCGCCGGCTCCGAAATGTTCGAGCTGCCGGCCTACCAGGAGGTGCTGTTCCTGTATCAGCTGGCGCGCGATCTGCACCAGGCCTCGCAGCCCGACAACTCCAACGATGTGGACGTGCTGTTGCCGATCATGACCGAGCCGGCACCGCTGGGTGACGGCGCGATCAGCCTGCGGCCGGAGTTCAACGGCGGGCAGGCGATGACGCTCGACTTCGAGCTCGATGCGGCACAACTCGCGCAAGGCGACAAGCCGATGCTCGAACTCGATCTGGGTGGCGATGACGATGCGCCGCCGAAGGGCGACAAGCCCGATCCGGGCAAGCGCCTCACCTAGCTAAATTTTCACCAGCCGATCGAGCGCTGTGCGCAGCGTCTCGTCGCGCTTGGCGAAACACAGGCGCGCGATGTGTTGGTCGCGCCCGTCGGCGTAAAAGGCCGACAGCGGAATCGCCGCCACGCCAATCTCCTCGGTCAGCCAGCGGCAGAACGCTTCCTCGCCGAGATCGCTGACCGCGCTGTAGTCCACGCACTGAAAGTAGCTGCCTTCACTCGGCAGCAAGCGCAGCCGCGTCGCGGCCAGGCCGGCGCGAAACAGGTCGCGCTTGGCCTGGTAGAAGGCCGGCAACGTGCGGTAGGGCGCTGCATCGGCCAGGTACGCGGCCAGTGCATGCTGCATCGGCGTGTTGACGGTGAAGACGTTGAACTGGTGCACCTTGCGGAACTCGGCCGTGAGCGGCGCCGGCGCGGCCACCGTGCCGATCTTCCAGCCGGTGACGTGAAAGGTCTTGCCGAAACTCGAGACGACGAAGGCGCGAGCGGCCAGCGATGGAATCGACGATGCGCTGACGTGGCCTGCACCGTCGAACACCATGTGCTCGTAGACCTCGTCGCTGATCAACAGCGTGTCGGTCGGTTCGAGCAGCGCGGCCAGGCGCTGCATCTCGGCGCGCGTCCACACGGTGGCACTCGGGTTGTGCGGGCTGTTGACGATGATCGCCCGCGTCTTCGCGATTGAGCGCCGCGCCGATCGCCGCGAAGTCGGGGCGGAACGTGCCCGCTGTCAGCGCCACGCGCACGACGCGGCCGCCGGCGAGTTCGATGTTCGGCGCATAGCTGTCGTAGCAAGGTTCGAGCACGATGACCTCGTCGCCCGGATGCACGACGGCGAGCACGGCGGTGATGATGGCTTGCGTTGCGCCCGCGGTGACGGTGATCTCGCTGCCGGCGTCGTAGCGTGCGCCGTAAAGCGCTTCGATCTTTGCCGCGACGGCCTCGCGCAGCGCAGCGATGCCCGGCATCGGCGGGTACTGGTTGTGGCCGGCGCGCATCGCGGTGTTGACCGCGTCGAGCAGCTTCGGGTCGCACTCGAAATCAGGAAAGCCCTGGCCGAGGTTGACCGCGTCGTGCGTCGCGGCCAGCGCCGACATCACGGTGAAGATCGTCGTGCCGACGGTGGGCAGGCGGCTTTGCAGGGTGGGGGTGCGGATGTTCATCATCAAAGTGTTGGGTCGTCTGAGGTGTCGCTGCTGCCGGCCATCGCCTTGATGATCAGCGCGCGCGTCAGCCGCTCGGACAGCAGCTCGGCAAAGGTGTAGACAAAACTGCGCAGGTACGCGCCGCGCTTGAAGGCCACGCGCGAGACGTTGTCGCCGAACAGGTGGCCGACCGGGCGCGAGACCAGATCGCCGCCGGCCGGATCGTCGCGCGTTGCCATCTCGGCGACGATGCCCACGCCCAGACCCGAGCGCACGTAGGTCTTGATGACGTCGGAGTCGATCGCTTCGAGCACGATGTCGGGCTTCAACTGCGCGCGCGCGAACGCCGCGTCGATGCGTGTGCGGCCGGTGAACGACGGGTGGTAGCTGACCAGCGGCACAGCGGCGAGCTGTTCGAGCGTCGGCCGCTCGACGGCGGCCAGCGGATGCGCCGCCGGCACGACCAGCATGTGCTGCCAGGTGTAGCAGGGCAGCGTGATCAGCTCGTCGAAGTCGGCCAGCGACTCGGTCGCCAGACCGATGTCGGCGCGCTCCTCGATCAGCATCTGCGCCACCTGCTCCGGGTTGCCCTGGTGCAGCGCCACCTTGACCTTCGGGAAGCGCCGCATCAACAGCGCCACCGGCTCCGGCAGCACGTAGCGCGCCTGCGTGTGCGTGGTCGCGATCGACAGGTGGCCGGCGTCCTGCTTGCTGAACTCGTCGCCGATGCGTTTCAAGTTGCCGACTTCGCGCAGGATGATCTCGATGGCCTTCAACACCTGCTCGCCGGGCTCGGTGACGCGGCGCAGGCGCTTGCCGTGGCGCGCGAAGACGTCGATGCCGAGTTCTTCTTCGAGTTCGAGAATCGCCTTGCTGACGCCGGGCTGCGAGGTGTGCAGCGCCTTCGCGGTTTCGGTGAGGTTCAGGCCGCGGCGCACGGCTTCCTGCACGAAGCGGAATTGGTGCAGGTTCATGTTCGAGTCAGCAGCACGGCGTGGTCGGCCATCGCCGCGATCAACGCAGGCGCTTCTCCGGCTGCGGCATGCAACTCGATGTTCACCGATGCGTAACGGGCCTTGATGTCTTCCACCAGCGGCGGCAGATCGCGCCGCAGATGGCCGCCGGTGCCGAGGAACAGCGGCAGGATGTCGATGCGCGTGCAACCCGCGGCCGCCATCGCGTCGGCCACGGTCGGCAGATCGGGCGTCATCAGTTCGAGAAAAGCCAAACGCACATCGACATCAGGTGCTCGTGCACGCACCGCCGCAGCGATGACTTCGAAGGGCTCGGCCCAGCGCGGATCGCGCGCGCCGTGAGCGAACAAGATCAAGCCGCGTGTCATTCGGCCCCCAAGGCCCTGCGGGCCGGCCCCCCGAGGGGGCGCGAGCGCCTTCGGAACGGCCGTGCGGCGCTCACCGATACCTCACCAGCCACGTGAACGCCGCCATCGACAGCAGCAGGTACAACAGGCTCGGCGCCGCCGCAGCCACCCACGGCGTCCACTCGCGCAGCACGCCGAGAAAACCGGCGACGTTGTTGAGCAGCACGAAACTGATGCCGAGCAGGATGCCGCCGAAAACCTTGTAGCTGATGCCGCCGCGGCGCGCCGACAGGTACGCAAACGGCAGCGCCAGCGCCACCATCACCAGACACGAAAACGGGTACAGCGCCTTCTTCCAGAACTGGATCGACTGGCGCTGCGAGGCCTGCTCCTGGCTCGTCAGGTGGCGGCTGTAGCGCCACAGCTCGACGGTGGACATGGTCGACACCGGCAGCACCGCGGCGGCGACCACGCCGGCGTCGAGCGATGACGGCCACTGCGTGCGCGCCTCGGTCTTCTCGCGCACGCGCGGCTCGGGCTCGCCCGGCTGACCGGTGCCGGTCGGCCACTCGGTGATCAGCGCGTCTTCCAGCGTCCACTGGCCGTCGCCGATGCGCGCGCGGCGGGCGACGACGCGTGCGACTTCACGGTGCTCGGCGTCGGATTCGAAAATGCGCACGCCTTCGAGCACGCCGTCGGGTGTCGTGCGCTTGACGTTGACGGCGATGTTGATCTCGCGGCCGTTGCTGTCGCGGCGCGTGTCCTTCAGCCAGGCGCCGGTGCGGCCGAGTTCGCGGCCACCGCGAAAGCTGGCCTTGAGCGCCACCGCTTCGCGCTCGCTCGTCGGCGCGACGTAGTCGCCGACGACGAAGTTGAGCAGTGCAAAGCCGACGGCCAGCAGCGTCAGCAGGCCGAGCGCGCGGCCCGGCCCGAGGCCGCCGGTGCGCAGGATCGTGAACTCGGAGCTTTGCGCCAGACGCGCCAGCGCAAAGATGGTGCCGATCAGCACGCTGATCGGGAACAGCTCGTAGAAGTGGCCCGGCAGTTCGAGCGCGCACGACAGCAGCGCATGCACGATGCCGTAGCCGTTCTTGCCCACGTCCTGCAGCTCGTCGACGAAATCGATGAAGAAGAACAGCGACAGGAACGCCAGCGTGACGAAGCCAACCGCACCGGCGATGTCGCGGTAGAGCAGGCGGCGTACGGTTTTCATGCCTGCCCGCCCGGCCGCCCGAAGGGCAGGCGCGCCCCCTTGGGGGGCAGCGAACGAAGAGAGCGTGGGGGCCTCATGCCATCGCCCGCCGCGGCCACAGGCGCGCCACCTGCGCATGGTCACGCCACCACAGCAGCGTCAGCGACAGCACGAGCACGCCGCCGTGCAGCGCCAGCAGCGCCGCGCCGAGGCCGAGCTTGCCGCCCGCGACCCAGGCCGTGCTGAGGTTGATCAGGTTGTAGTAGACGACGAAGCCGAGCAGCGCCAGCAGCAGGTTCCAGTTGCTGGCGCGGCGCGGGTTGGTGGCCGACAGGCCGACGCCGAGCAGCACCAGGTTGGCTGCGCCGAAGAGCAGGCCCAGGCGCCAGGCCAGCTCGCCCTGGTTGCGAAGGCCCGGTTCGCGCAGCAGGTCGATCGTGGGCATGGCGCGCGGCGGGCGTGTCTCGGCGCGCTTCAACGCGCGCTCGCCGGCGAGCACGCGGTAGCTGTCGAAGTTGGACAGCGTCTTGTTGCCCGTGGTGCTGTCGGTCTCGTTGCGCTGACCGCGTTCGAGCACCAGCCAGCGCTCGCCGTCGATCGCCTCCAGGCGCCCGCTCTTGGCCGAGGTCACCGACTCGCGGCCCTCGTCGTCGTTGGAGAGGATGAAGACATTGCGCGCGTTGATCGAGTCGGCACTTTCGCGCTCGACGAAGAAGACGCGCTTGCCGTCGCGCGACGACTGGAACACGCCGGGCGCAACGCGTGACAGGTCGGAGCGCTGCTCGTAGCGCTCGCGCAGCTCGGTGCTCTGCCGGTTGCCCCACGGCCAGACGAAGAGCACCAGCAGCGCCACCACCAGCAGCACCGGCCAGCTCGTGCGCAGCACCGGGCGCACGAAGCGGTTCAACGACACGCCGCTGGCAAACCAGATCGCCATCTCGCTGTCGCGGTACATGCGGCCCAGCGTCACCACGACGGCGACGAACAGCGACAGCGCCAGCATCGTCGGCAGGTGGCCGAGTGCGGTGTAGCCGAGCAGCAGCACCACATCTTGCGGCGCGACGACGCCGCCCGCGGCCTGGCCGAGCGTGCGGATCAGCATCATCGTCAGCACGATGGTCAGGATCACGACCAGCGTGCCGCCGAACGAGCGCGCGAGGTCTTTTCTCAGCGTGGTATCGAATAACATGGCGCACCGAAAGAACGGCAGGAATTATGGACTTCGAATTCAAGGCAGTCGCGTCAGGAGGGCTCGCCGCGTTGCCGTCCGATGCGTTGCTCGTGATCGTTGGCGGCACGGCAGTGCCGGGCGCACTCGACAAGCCGATGGCCGCGCTGCTGGGCGATGCGCTGACGCAGGGCGACTTCGAGTTCAAGGCGAACCGTTGTCTGTACATCCACCGCCCGGCCGGCGTTGCGGCGCAGCGGCTGGTCTTCGTGGCCGCGGTTGATGCCTCGGCCAAATCCTTCAAGGCCGCGGTGGCCGCCGGCTTGGCGGCATTGAAGACGGCCGGCGTGGCCGAGCTGGCAGTGGCGCGGATCGGCTTCGACGCCGCACTCGATGAATCGCATGCCCGTGCGCTCGTGCAGGCGGCGGGCGATGCGCTCTACGTCTACCGCCACACCAAGCCGAGCGCGCCGGCAGCGCTGCGTCTCGAACAAGTTCGTGCTCTGCGGCCCCGCGCCCGCCCGCGCCGCATTGAGCAAAGGCCTGCAACGCGGCCAGGCCATCGCCTCGGGCGTGCGCCTGGCACGCGAATGCGCCAACCGGCCCGGCAACCACGCCACGCCGAGCCACCTGGCGTCGGAAGCGAAGAAGATCGGCAAGGAGTTCGGCTTCAAGGTGGAGGTCTTCGACCGCAAGGACATCGAGAAGATCGGCATGGGCTCGTTTCTCGCCGTGGCGCAGGGCTCGGACGAGCCGCCGCGTTTTATCGTCATGCGCTACGAGGGCGCGGCGGCGAACAAGGCGCCGATCGTGCTCGTCGGCAAGGGCATCACCTTCGACTCCGGCGGCATTTCGCTCAAGCCCGGCGGTGAGATGGACGAGATGAAGTTCGACATGGGCGGCGCCGCCAGCGTGCTCGGCACGATGCGCGCCATCGGCGAGTTGAAGCCGAAGATCAACGTCGTCGGCCTGATCGTGTCGTGCGAGAACATGCCCAGCGGCCGCGCCGTCAAGCCGGGCGATGTGGTCAAGAGCCTGTCGGGCCAGACGATCGAGATCCTCAACACCGATGCCGAAGGCCGCCTGATCCTGTGCGATGCGCTGACCTACGCCGAGCGCTTCAAGCCGGCGGCGGTGATCGACATCGCCACGCTCACCGGTGCCTGCGTGGTGGCACTCGGCCATCATCACTCGGGCCTGTTCACGGCCGACGACAAGCTGGCCGAGCAGTTGCTGCAAGCCAGCCGCAACGCGCTGGATCCGCTGTGGCGCATGCCGCTCGACGATGAGTACGACGAGGGCCTGAAGAGCAACTTCGCCGACATGGCCAACATCGGCGGCCGTGCCGGCGGTGCGATCACGGCGGCGATGTTCCTGAAGCGCTTCACCGCCAAGTACCCGTGGGCGCACCTCGACATCGCCGGCACGGCGTGGAAGAGCGGCGCGGCCAAGGGCGCCACCGGGCGGCCAGTGCCGCTGCTGACGCAGTTCATCCTGTCGCGGGCTTGAAAGCAGTCAGGGCAGTACGGTGAAGGTCGATTTCCACTCCGGTGTCGCCGAGCCGCTCGCTCACACCTGCCGCTTGTTGCGCAAGGCGCACGCGGCCGGCGCGCGTGTCGTCGTGCACGGCCCGGGCGCGCTGCTCGAGCAGCTCGACCAGGCGCTGTGGACCTTCGATGCGCTGTCGTTCGTGCCGCACGTGCGTCTGCGCGCGGGCGCGCAGCCGAGCGTGCAGCAGGCGCGCACGCCGACCTGGCTGGTCGACGACGTGAATGCAGTGGCCGAGCGCGAGGTGCTGGTCAACCTCGGCAGCGACATGGTCGAGGGCTGGGACAGTTTTGCGCGGGTGATCGAAGTCGTCGCCGCCGACGAGCCCGCGGTGCAGGCCGGGCGCCGACGCTGGCGCCGCTACAAGGCGCTGCCGGGCGTCGAGCTGGTCAATCACCCTTCAGCCGGAGCCGGGTGATGGCCGCGCGCACCGACCTGCCGACGCTGACCGAGGTCATCGATCTGCGCGAGAGCGACCCGAGTGCCTACGATGCGACGGCGCCGATGCCGATCCAGGACGAGTCGGTGCCGCTCGAAGACAGCGAGTTCGGCGCGCTGCACCTGCGCTCGCCGGGCTCGGCGCACGCGCTGGCGCAGGACGAGGAGCTGGTGGCACAGGTGCTGGCGCGTTTGCAGCCGCGGCTCGAAGCCTGGGTCGAAGCCAAGGTGCGCCACGCGCTCAACGAACTGCTGCCGGTGTGGACCGAATCGGCCGCGCTGTCGATCGCGCGCGACCTGCACGCCGAGATGCCCGAGCTGCTCAGTCTGGCGCTCGACGAAGTGCATCGCCAACGCCGCGAGAAAAGCCGCGGCTGAATCAAGCGCGCTGCATGCAGCGCTTGTGGCGTTCTTCGACGCGGCGCGCGAACCACTCGGTGGTCAGGCGGCGCGTGATCTTCGGGCTCTGCAGCACGATGCGCGGGATCACGGCGCGCGGCTGCGCGCGGCCGCTGCGCTGCTCGGCCAGCGCGAACACCTTGTGCAGCAGCGGGCTGCGTTCGAAGTCGGCGCCGTCGCTGCGTTCGAGTTCACGCCGGATCGCGCGCTCGTCCAGGCCGAGCGTACCGGACAGGCTGCGCACGGCGGATTCGGTTTGGCCGGGCTCGGCACTGCCGGCCACGAACAGGTCGCCGTCGAGATCGATCTTGCGCCCGCTGGCAACCGCCAGCGCCTGCTGGAAGCCGGCATTGCGGCTGGCGTAGCGGCCGGCGTTGAAGTCGGCGAAGCGGTAGAGCACGTCGGCGCCGTACGGCGCGGCATAGTCGAGCAGGTGCGCGGTGCCGAAGTACAGGCCGCCGCGGCGCGTGAAGACCTCGTGGCGGATCGTGTCCTGCGCCGGAAAGGGGTAGGGCCTTAGCTGCACGTCGGACTCGGCAAAGCCGATGCTGACCTGCATCGGCCCTCCGGTGCGCACCGGGTTCAGCCGCGCGAACAGGCGCTGGCCGAGCGGCACTTCTTCGATGAACTGCTCGTACATCAGGCTCAGTTCGCGCTCGGTCCTGACCGCGTCGAGGCGATCGTCGTAACTGCGGCCATCGGGCGAGCGCAATTGCAGCGCCAGGTTCACCGCCAGCGCCGGCACGCCGGCGCGATCGGCGCGGCGCAGTATCTCCTCGCGCGCCACCTTGGCCAGGTTAGGCACCGGCGGGTCGGCGTTGAAGGTCGATTCCTGCTCGGTGACGGCGATCACCGCGCAGACATTGGCGCGTGACGGTTCGAGCTTCAGCGCCGCGAAGACGAGTTGCAGATCAACCGCCCAGGCTGCGCGCTGGGCCACGCTGGTCGGGATCAGCGCCTGGATGTCGGCCTGGATGCTCTCCGGCGTGCGCATCGGCGCGCGCGACGGCGAATCGCCGGCGCAACCCGCCAACAGGGCCAGCCCGGCAAGACAGACGCCGACAGGCCAGCGCAAAGAGGGCAGATGCATGCACCAGACTGTAGCCGTGGGCCCTGGCTGCGGGCGCGCGCGCCGACCGAGCGAAAGCACCTACGGCGCCGCAGTCATCCGGCCGGGCGAGGCCGGCGTTAGCTCGCCGTCGGCCAAGCCAAAGCCATGGCACCCAACGTGCTTAGGCAGATACCCGATGCGGGATGCGGTGCCTTTTGCAGTATCGTCTCGCCCGCTGAGTTGACTCAGGTATTCCTATTAACGTCTTTCACATCCTCACTGGAGGTTTCTCCTCATGCGAATCAAGATGCTCCCGATCGTCGCTGCCGCCGTCCTCGTGGCCGGCACGGCCAGCGCCCAAGACATGGTCGTCAAGATCGGCCACGTCGGCCCCACCAGCGGCGCCATCGCGCACCTGGGCAAAGACAATGAAAACGGCGCCCGCATGGCCATCGAAGCGCTCAACGCCAAGGGCGTGATGATCGGCGGCAAGAAGGCCAAGTTCGAACTGCTGGCTGAAGACGATGCCGGCGATCCGAAGCAAGGCACCTCGGCGGCGCAGAAGCTCGTTGACAGCAAGGTCAACGGCGTCATCGGCCACCTGAACTCGGGCACGTCGATTCCGGCGTCGAAGATCTACAGCGACGCCGGCATCCCGCAGATCAGCCCCTCGGCCACCAACCCGAAGTTCACCCGCAACGGCTACAAGACGACGTTCCGCGTCGTCGCTGACGACGTGCACCTCGGCGGCACGCTCGGCAAGTACGCCGTGACGCAGTTGAAGGGCAAGAGCATCGCCGTCATCGACGACCGCACGGCCTACGGCCAAGGCGTGGCCGATGAGTTCGAGAAGGGCGTCAAGGGCGCCGGCGGCAAGACCGTGGCGCGCGAGTTCACCAACGACAAGGCCACGGACTTCACCGCCATCTTGACCTCCATCAAGGCCAAGAACCCCGACGTGGTGTTCTTCGGCGGCATGGACGCTGTGGCCGGCCCGATGCTGCGCCAGATGAAGCAGCTCGGCATCAGCGCCAAGTTTGTCGGCGGCGACGGCATCTGCTCGTCCGAGCTGCCGAAGCTGGCTGCTGGCACGATGGCCGATGGCCAGGTGGTCTGTGCCGAGGCCGGTGGCGTCGAAGGCGAGGCCAAGAAGTCGATGGATCAGTTCTACGCCGACTACAAGAAGAAGTACAACGACGACGTCAAGGTCTACGCGCCGTACGTCTATGACGCGACGATGGTGATGGTCGATGCGATGGTCAAGGCCGGCTCGGCCGATCCGAAGGTCTATCTGCCGGTGCTGGCCAAGACCGGCCGGCTACAAGGGCGTCACCGGCACGATCGCCTTCGACGAGAAGGGCGACATCAAGAACGGCGCACTGACGCTGTACACCTACAAGGGTGACAAGCGCGACCAGATCGCCGTCGTTCGTTGAGCTTTCGCTAAAAGCGACGTCAACCCCGCGGCCGTTTGCGGCCGTGACCCGAAAACGCCCGCAGTCGCGGGCGTTTTCCGTTTCGATCGGGCATCAGCACCGCAACGGCGGAACATCGGCGGTTCCCGCGACCTGTCGTCCGAGGGCGGCAACGGGTCGTCAGCGGCGCGACGGCTCGGTGTGTCGCGCGCGCTGCTGTATCGGCGGCTGCGCGCATCGCCTCACTCGACCGGGGAGTGCGCTGTGGCGGAGGGAGCGTCTGTCAAGGGCCGCATGGATGCTGGCTTTCCAGAGCCTTGACCCTTCATCCCCCGCCATACCCCCGCGCGGGTCCGTTCGAATGCAGCGACTAATATAAATGCGGCGCGGGGTCTGACGCTGCTCGGGCCAGGGCCGGCGGGTCAGCGCCTGTCGCGGTGGGTGAGGTAACAGCCGAAACGCGGCCCAAAGGTGGGCAGAAGGCGCGGCTATCTCAAAGTACCTTCGCAACTGCGCATCCGAGTACTTCAACGTTTCCCCATCTCCGTACCTCCGTCCGACTGCCC
The DNA here is from genome assembly GCA_963732625.1 of uncultured beta proteobacterium. Taxonomy (GTDB): domain Bacteria; phylum Pseudomonadota; class Gammaproteobacteria; order Burkholderiales; family Burkholderiaceae_C; genus CADEEN01. The sequence continues at coordinate 33,633 of CAVTAM010000030.1, forward strand.
ACTGTCGATATCGCTTGAGCGCCGATCGCAAACTCGGCTCGGGCTGTTCCGTTCGCCACTGCTCGTACATCAAGCCGAGCAGATCGCCGGCCACAAAGCCACGCTTGCTCCCTTCCGCCGCTGCTCGGTCGAGTTCGATGCGGCTCGGTGCGTCGAGAAGTAGTTGCAAGTCCGCTGCCGGCACGTTGAGTGTCTCGGCATGCTGTAGGCGAATGCGCCAGCGAAGGCGAAGGCAGTATGCGGCGCGGCGCTCTGCGCTGTCGGGATAGACCATCGCGGCGACGACAGCCGCTTTGCTGGCCTCAAAGCCGTTGGACAGTTCGATGGCAGGCGCACCTGCCTTCTTCTTCTTCGTCACCACTGCGCACCCTCATGCGTCCGACGTGCGAGTGTTCCGGTTGGCGCACGGCAACCCGGGCCAGCATCGCGTGCTGACGGATGGCGTCGTCGAGTTGAAGATCGACCACGGCCCCGGCTTGCGGGTGTATTTCACGCGGCGTGGTGCCGAACTGGTGTTGCTTCTGGCCGGCGGCGACAAGTCGTCGCAGCAGCAGGACATCGAGACCGCGATCCGCCTTGCCAAGGAGATTTCGTCATGAGCATCGACACAACCCGCTGGGACGTTCAAGACGCGCTGCGCACGCCCGAGGACTGCGCCGCTTTCATCGAGGCGGCGGTCGAGGAGTCCGCCGACGATCCTGCTTTCATCGCTCTCGTGCTGGGCGAAGTGGCGCGGGCTCGCGGCATGACGCAGACGGCGCGCGATGCGGGCATGACCCGTGAAGGCCTCTACAAGGCACTGTCTGCACAGGGCAACCCGAGCTTCGCCACGGTGCTCAAGGTGCTCGGGGCCTTGGGGTCGAAGCTGCACGTCACGCCCGCATGACGCTCCGCCGCGCCTAGGCTGATTCCCGAAAAAGTCGGTCCCCTTGCCGGCTTGGCGCGGTTCCCGATGCAAGGATACGGCAGCGCGCGAAAGCTGCCCTTCTTGGCCTGCGGTCGGTTCTCGTGCAGCTTGCGCTTGATCGCCGCTGCGGGGTTCGACGCGCAGCGGCCGAAGAAGGCCGCATCTTCGAATACGGCATCGAGCCGCTGGCGCACGCGGCGCAGCGTCTCGCTCAGGTCGCCGGGCCGGCGTGCGCGGTCGTGCGGCTGTGCGGTTTGCCCGGCGTCAACTATCCTGAGCTGTCAGCGACAACTATCTTGAGCGGTGCGGTTGGGCGTTGATCATTGGGCGGGGGTTGCGCTGCGTTGCCGGCGAGCCGGCAACGCAGCGCGGCGTCGGTAGCTGTCCACGTTCATCTCCAGGATCGTCGAGTGGTGCACCAGCCTGTCGACGGCCGCCACCGTCATGGCCTTGTCCGGGAACACCTCGTCCCAGGCCGAGAACGGCGCGTTGGCGGTGATGGCGATGCTCTTGCGCTCGTAGCGCTCGGCGATCAGCTCGAACAGCACCGAGGTCTCGGCCTGGTCGCGCCGGGCGTAGCTGAAGTCGTCCAGGATGATCAGCTCGAAGCGGTCGAGCTTGGCCAGCTCGGCGGGCAGGCGCAGATCGCGCCGGGCTGCCTGCAGGCGCTGCACCAGCTCGCTGGTGCGCATGAACAGCACCTTCAGCCCGCGGTCGATCAGCGCATGGCCGATGGCCGCCAGCAGGTGCGTCTTGCCGGTGCCGGGCGGGCCGAAGGCCAGCAAGTTGTGCCCCTGGGCGATCCAGCTGTCGGCCTCGGCCAGCGCCATCACATGCGCCTTGGACACCGCCGGCACCGCCGCGAAGTCGAACTGCGCCAGGCTCTTGCCCGGTGGCAGCTGGCTGTCGGCCCGAGCCCGCGCCAGGCGCCGCGTCTCGCGCTCGGCCATCTCGTGGCCCAGCAGCGTGTGCAGCAGGCGCTCGGCCGGCCAGCCCTCGCGGTTGGACTGCGCGGCCAGGTCGGCCCACAGCCGCTTGATGGTGGGCAGGCGCAGCTCGGTGAGCATCAGCGGCACCGCGGCGCCCGATCCGCCGGCGTCGGCCGCGCCGATGTTGATGGCGCCGGTCATGCCGCCTCCAGCAGTTCGTCGTACACCGCCGTCGAGGGCAGCAGCACCGCCACGTCCGGCATCACCGAGGCGCCGCGGCGCGAACCGATCGCGCAGCAGCTCGATGTCGGGCAACTCGGCGCGTGCCAGCAGCGCGCCGAGCTCGACGGCGAGTTCGGCCACCACGTTGGCGCGCTCGGCCAGGTCCAGCAGCTCCACCATCAGCCGGCACGCGCTGCGCTCGCTCAGGTGCTGGCTGATGTGCTCCCACGCCTGGGCGTACTCGCTGCGCGGGAACATCGCATCGCGCAGCACCCAGCGCGCGAAGGCGCCGGGCTTGCGCTTCAGGCTGGGCAGCATGTGGCGCCAGTCGATGCGCCGCGGGTGGCGATCGGCCGCGCTGGCGTGCAGCCGCTCGCACTCGAAGACCTTCACCCCGCCCAGCCAGGCCTCCAGGCGGGTGCTGTGCAGCCGCACCTTCAGCCGATGGCCGGCCAGGCGCGAGGGCACGCTGTAGAGCACGCTCTTGGCGCTGAACACGCCGAACTTGCTGACCCGCGCATCGACCTCCTCGAAGTCGGCGGTGCGCCGCGCCGGCAGGGCCTGCAGGCTGGCGCGTTCGGCCTCCCAGGCCCGTGTGCAGCGCGCGTTGAGCCGGCGCACCGTCTCGGCCACGAACTGCTCGTAGGCCGCAAGGTCGTCGAACTCGCGGCTGCCGCGCAGCAGCAGGGCCTGGTCCAGGGCGCGCTTCAAGCTGCCCTGGCGCGACTCGATGGCGCCGTTCTCGTGGCTGACGCCGGTGTTGTTGCGCGTGGGGCGCATGCCGTAGTGCTGGCACAGCGCCTGGTAGCGGGCGGTCAGCTCCTCGCGCTCGGCCAGGTTGTTGAACGCCGCCGACAGGCTGTCGGTGCGGTGCTCCAGGGGCACGCCGCCGGCCATCCACAGCGCGTCCTGCAGCCCTGCGGCCAGGCTCTGGAAGCTCTCGCCGCCGAGCACCACGCGCGCATGGCGCCAGCCGCTGTGCGCCAGCGCGAACTGGTACAGCCGGTGCGCGAAGGCCAGCCCGCCCAGGCTGATGCCCAGCTCGTCGGCCACGGTGAAGTCCGACAGCCCGAGCCGGCCCGGCGGGTGCTCTTGCGCGAAGTAGATCTCGCGCTCGTCGCCGTGCTCGGCACGCCATTGGCTGACGCGCCGCTGCAGCGTGCGCAGCACCGCGTCGGCGAACCGCTCGGGATGGCGGCGCTGCAACTCCTCGAGCACCGTCACCGCCATCAGCGCCGGCGCGCCTTCGAGCATGGGCACCACCTCGGCGTCCCACACCTCGGCCAGCGGATCGGCACGCGTTCGCCAGTGCCGCGGTGGGCGCTGCGATGGCAACACCACCGCCGACTCCACGCGCCGCGCGCTGGCCACGCTGATGCCGGTCTTGGCGGCCGCAGCCTCCTGGCCGTGCTTGCCTCTGAGTTGCTTGTACTTGCTCACCTGTAGGTCCGTTATGCGTTTGCCGGGCACCGTGGCCGCCTTCCACTTGAAGGCAACCACTGTAGGAACCCAACCGCAAAACGCACCCCGGCGGCGTGCGTCAACCGCTCACGATAGTTGTCGCTGAGCGCTCAAGGTAATTGTCGGCCGCCAGCGGTTACCAAGGCTTCGAGCAGCATGCGGGGCGTGACGGCTTCGATGCGCGCATGCCACAAGGCGGGAGGGACATGATGTTCGAGGCTCGATATCCACTGCGCCGCGTGCTTGTCGGTGCGGGTGCGCTCGATAACCCGCTCGTGATAGTCGCGGGCGCAGCGGGCGAGCGTCCAATGGTCGCGGTCGGCGTCGGCCTTGCGCGCGGCATCGGCTTCGCGTTCAGCCTGCTTGTCGGCTTCGCGCGCGGCCAACGGGTCCATGCCGTTGTCGAGCAGGTCGCGCGCCTTCTTCGCCTTCTCGCGCGCCGTGGCAAGGCTTTCGCCGGCCAGCGCCAGCGAGTCACGGACTACCAAGCCCAGCCCCATCTCGCGCCGCTTGCCGCTCGGTGCCGTGTAGCGCAGGCACCAGCTCGCGCCGGCGGCACCGATGCGCAGCATCAACCCGCCGCCGTCGTTCAAGTCGTCCGCCGCCGCCAACACTTGCCGTGCCTTCAACGTGTGCAGTGCCATTCCATCCCCCGCCCTCCCGATTTTTCTCCGCAAGCGTGATGCACGTTGCGGTGCTTCGGCGCACGGTCAGCAGTGTGGAAGGGGAGAGAAGCGTCGTCAAATCAACGAATTAGGACCGCTCGCCTTGCACCTTGCTGCACGTTGCATGCACCTTGGGGCGAGAGTGTCCTGGCGGAGGGAGCGGGATTCGAACCCGCGGGGGGCTGTTAACCCCCACACGCTTTCCAGGCGTGCGACTTAAACCGCTCATCCATCCCTCCGCAGGGCTGCTCTATCGCGGCGCTGCGATTCTACTTTCCGCCTCTTCGGGCCGGGCGCTGCCGGCGCCCATGAGCGCGGCCGCGACGCGGTTGCTGACCTGCAGCTTCTGCAGGATGTTCGTCACGTAGTGCTTGATCGTCTTCTCACTGAGACAGAGAGCCGAGCCGATCTGCTTGTTGCTGAGCCCCTTGGCCAGATGATCCAGGATCTGCGTTTCGCGCACCGTCAACTCGCGCAGGCGCTCGGCGGCATGGCGGCAGCGATCGCCCCGCTTCGCGCCGGCCAGCAGGCGTGCCGCGAGCGACGGGTTCACGTAGTGGTCGCCCCGATGCAGCGAACGTACGGTTTCGATCAGCTCGCGGCGATCGATCCCTTTCAGCGCATAGCCTCGCGCGCCTTTGCGCAGCGCCGCTGCGACCGTCTCCTCGTCCTCGTGCACCGAGACGACGAGCACGCCAATGGTGGGGCAGCTCGACGCGATGCGCTCGAGCGCATTGAGACCGCCGCCGGGCATGTTGACGTCGAGCAGCAGCACGTCGGGCATCAGCGCCGCGGCCAAGCGCAACGCCTCGTCGGCGTTGGCGCCTTCACCGACCACGCGCAGGTCGCTCTCGCCCGACAGCACATGGACAATCCCCTGCCGCAGCAGCGGATGGTCGTCAACCACGACGATGCGGATCGCGTCGTCCTCAACGTCCATCACACGGTCCTGCCTCCACGAGCGGCAGGCGCACCTCGATGCGGGTGCCGAACCCGGGACGGCTCATGACCTCGAATTTGCCACCGAGGCTTTCGACGCGGTCGCGCATGGCGCGCAGGCCGAAACCGGGCCGCTCGTCCGGCCCCGGCGCCAGACCATGGCCCGCATCGGCCACCTCGACGCGGATGATGCCGCCCTCGCGGCATGCGCGGACGGACTGCCCGGCGCCGCCAGCGTGTTTCAAGGCGTTGGTCAGGCCTTCCTGGACGATGCGGTAGATGCAGATCTTCAAGGCCTGCTGGCAATCGCGCGGCAGACCAGCGAGATCGACGGCGACGCAGGTGCCGCTCAGTTCCTCATGGCGCCGCACCGCCGCCCGGATCGCGGCCTCGACGGTCATCGTCGCGATCTCCGGTATGGCCAGGCCGGCCGCGAACTGGCGCAGTTCGCGCAGCGCCTGGGCGATGATCTCGCCGGTCGTCGGCCCCTGCCGAGCCGCCATCTTCTTCAGCGCAACGCCGTTGTCATCGAGGGCGAGCAGCGCCAGGCTCAAGAGCTGCGCTGGACCATCGTGCAGGTCGGCGCCGAGCCGCTTCAAGTACAGCTCGTTGCTCTCGCTGGCGCGTGCCGAGGCCTGCTCGACGCGGCCACGCAGCTCGGCGTTCTCGCGCAGCAGGCGCACCAGCTCGTCGATCCGGGTTTCGAGCGCCTCGCGCTGGGTCTCGATGGTCTGGCTGCCCCGGCGCACGATGACGAACAGCGCTGTCAGCATCGCCAGCGAGATGCCGCCGATGCGCAGCCAAGCCTGCCGGCGGGCATCGGTGAGCTCGCTGTGCAGGTTGTGGGAATTCTGGTAGAGCTCGGCCACGGCGATGACGCGGGCGCTGCCACGCTCGCGAACCGGGACATAGACCTCGGTCAGTGGCACTGCAGCGCTGCGTGCGGCGGCGTTTTCGGCATCGACGGGCTTGTTGTACGAGGCTGACACGGCGCCCTGCCAGGCCGCACGCTGCCTCGCCGACACGGCAAGCGTCTTGCCGATGAGCTCCCGGCGCGAGCTGAAGACCACCCGGCCGTCGCCGCGCCAGATCATGAAAGAGTGAACCTGCACGCCGAGCGACGTTTCATCCAGCAGCCGCTCGAGGCGCGCGACGTTCGCCGGCGAGAGCTGATCGCCCGTTCCCAGCTCCTGCACCAAGGGATCGACCACGCTCTCGATATAAAGCGCGGCCGCCGCGGCGGAGTTGCGCGTCACCTGGCCCTCGGTCAACGACGTCACCCAGCTCCCGGTCAACGCCATCACGGGCAGCAGGACGAGGGACGCGCAGACAGCGAATTGGCGCGCCAACGTCCAGCCGCGCCAGCGCAACGCCAGGGCGTCGAGGGCGCTGGTTGTCGCTGGTGGACCTTGATACAACAAGGCTGTCATCGTCGGATGGGTCTCGGCTCGATTCATCCCCCTTAGAGCGGCGAGTCCCCGTTCAGATACACCGGTCTCGGACCAAAGTCCGAGACGTTGGCGCCTGTCGGGCCGTCGCCGGATCGCGAAATGATCCAGCGCCACTCGAAGTGGCAGCAACCCAATCTCAAACAGGACCAACACCATGAACATCCGTTATCTGGCCATTGCCGCCGGCCTGGCGCTGGGCTTCAGCGCCTCTCCCGCGCTGGCCGACGGCAAGGTGGCGTGCACCGCCGGCGACAAGTCGACCTGGAAGCCGCAGGCGGACGCCGAAGCCGCCGCCAAAGCCGCCGGCCACGAGGTTCGCCGCTCCAAGATCACGGACGGCAACTGCTACGAGGTGTACACCGTGAAGGACGGCAAGAACCTCGAGCTGTTCTACGACCCGGTGAGCCTGAAACTCGTGCAGACCGTCGTCAAGTAAGCGCCAAAGGCCCGCCGTGCTCGACGCTGGGCAACCGCCATCCTCGGCCAAAGTCGTCGGCGCCGAAGCGCCGACGACTTCCGTGCCCGTCTGGGACACAGCCGTTCGCATCTTCCATTGGTCGCTCGTCGCCGGGGTGGTGACGGCCTGGATCAGCGGCGGCACCGGCGAGCGGCTGCACGAGATCGTCGGCTACGCGGTCGCCGGCCTGATCGCGTTTCGCCTCGTCTGGGGCTTCGTCGGCACGAGGCATGCGCGCTTCCGCGATTTCGTGCGCGGACCGTCCAGCGTCACCGGCTACCTGTCCGGCATCGCCCGTCTGCGGCCGGCGCACTACACCGGACACAACCCGGCCGGCGCGCTGATGATCCTGATCCTGCTCGCCGTGCTGCTGACCATCGCCGTCAGCGGCGTCATGATGCAGACGAACCGGTTCTTCGGCATCGACTGGGTCGAGCAGGTGCACAGCGTCGCCGCCGATTCGCTGCTGGTGCTCGTGCCGCTGCACGTGCTCGGCGCGTTGATATCGAGCTGGCTGCACCAGGAAAACCTCATCCGCTCGATGTTCTCCGGGCAGAAGCAGGTGCCCGAAGGCCAAGCGGCCGCATCGCAGAACGAGCGGCTCGAGTTTCGTCTGAAGGGAGCGGAGGGGCTCTTCGTGCTGTCGATCCTGGCCGCCGCCGGCGCCGTCTACGGCTGGGTTTCGACGAGCGGCCAGGCGGCGCCGGCCACCGTGCCGACGCTGGGCATGGTCGATGAGGTCCCGGTGGCGCAGACGGTGCAGCCACAGGCGCCGCCACCGCGAACGCAGATGGTGGATCTGCAGGACTACATGACGGGCGGGCCAGAACAGCCCTCGCAGCTGTGGATCCTGGCCAGCGGCGGTCGGCTCTACGACCGCTGGTACGCCGCGCTCGGCAAGAAGGGGCCGACCAGCAATCACCCGTCCTGGCCGACCGAGAACACGAATCTCAGCGGCGCCGAGACGTGGCGTTGCAAGAACTGCCACGGCTGGGACTACCTGGGGCGCGACGGCCTCTTGAAGTCGGGGCCCGGGGCGACCGGCATCCGCGGGCTGCAGCGCGCGCGTGGCCGCTCGGTCGAGGAAGTGGTGGCCATTCTCGAGAACAACACGCACCTGTTCACCGACGACCTCATTCCGGGCCACGCCAAACGTCGCCTCGCGGCATTTGTCTCGCAAGGGCAGCACACCGTTGCGCAGCACTTTTATCCGAACGGCGAGGTCAAGGGCAATGCGGCCAACGGCCGCAATCTCTTCCAGACGCTCTGCGCCGCGTGCCATGGTTTCGAGGGCAAGGCCCGCAAGCTCAGTCCCTCGTCGGACCCCAGCTACGTCGGCAAGCCGGTATACGTCGGCACCAAGGCGCGCAATGGGCCGATCGAAGTGCTGCACAAGATCCGCAACGGGCACCCCGGCGCGCCGATGATCTCGCTGCGCGGCCTGGGGATGCAGGCGGCGACAGACGTGCTGGCCTATGCACAACAACTGCCGGCCGAATAGGGAGCCCTCGACATGACCTCGTACTGTCCGTTGCGCAGCCTCGTGCTCGCTCCCGTTGCCCTCGCACTGGCCAGCCCCGCGCTCGCAGGCCGACCGCTCAGCGTGGACGACGCCGGCACCAGCGCTGGCGGTGAAGGCCACGTCGAAGTCTGGATGACGCGCGCCGAAGGGGCCAAGTCCTACAACATCTCGCCGGCCTACGCGCTGCGCGACGGTCTGGAGATTTCGGCCCTGCTGTCGCGCGAGACGCCCGACAAGATCACCACCACCGCGCTGCAGCTCAAAGTCCTGTTCACGCCGAGCAAGGAAGACGGCTGCAACTTCGGCGCCGGCGTGGGCGTGGTTCGCGCCCGTGCCGCCGGCGACAGTGAAAACGGCAGCTTCATCAACGGCATCGCCTCGTGCAACGGCACGCCGCTGGGCAACGTGCACGCGAACCTCGGCTACACCAAGCCGTCCAGCGCCAAGGGCGTGAAGAGTCTGGGGCGTGGCCTTCGAGCGCGAGATGGGCGGCGTGACGCCGCACATCGAGTACTTCGGCGTCGAGCAGAGCAAGCCTGTGCTGCAGCTCGGCCTGCGTGGCGACATCGCCAGCAACCTGCAGTTGGACGGCACGGTCGGCCGCTCCGATGGCGTCACCGCCTGGTCGGTCGGCCTGAAGTTCAAGTTCTGACGCAACGCCTCGAAGCGAGCGACTGCGCAACGCCGAGCAGTCGCGCCGATCAGGGACGGCCTTGCCTGAATACCGCCATGGCGCTGGCGATCAGCGCCGAGACCTCGGTCATGTTGCCGGGCACGATCATCGTGTTGTTCTTCTGCGCGAGCTGCGAGTAAGCCTCGACGGCTTTTTCGGCGACCTTCAACTGCACCGCTTGCTCGCCGCCCGGCGACTGGATCGCCGCGGCGATCTTGCGGATGGCTTCGGCGCTGGCCTCGGCCACGGCGAGGATCGCAGAGGCCTCGCCTTGCGCGTTGTTGATCTCGGCCTGCTTCTCGCCTTCGGAACGCGCGATGAAAGCCTCGCGCTCGCCGGTGGCGATGTTGATCTGCTCCTGGCGCCGGCCTTCCGACGCTGCGATCAACGCTCGCTTCTCGCGCTCGGCGGTGATCTGCGCCTGCATCGCGT
>CAVTAM010000031.1:0-98933 GCA_963732625.1 uncultured beta proteobacterium
GCCGATCCGTGATCTGGGGGACATCTGATGGACATCGACGAGCTGCTCGGCCAACTCACCGTCGACGAAAAGGCGGCTCGCCGCCGGGGTCGACCTCTGGCACACCGCGCCGGTGCGAGGCTCGGCATCCCGCCGCTCAAGGTGACCGACGGACCCAACGGCGCGCGTGGCGGCGATGGTCGGGCTCGGCGCGTCGTCGCGGCGTCGCTTCCCGTGCGGTACCGCGCTCGGCGCCACGTGGAACCCCGAGCTCGTCGAGCGGGTCGGCGAGCGTGATCGGCGCGCGAGGCCCGCACGAAGGGCGCGCAGGGTGCTGCTCGCCCCGACGGTCAACATCCATCGCTCGCCGCTCGCGGGCCGCAACTTCGAGTGCTACTCGGAGGACCCGTTGCTCTCGGGCCGGATGGCCGCCGCGTTCATCCGCGGCGTGCAGTCGCAGGGCGTCGGCCGCCACGGTGAAGCACTTCGCCGGCAACGACGCCGAGTTCGAGCGCATGACGATCAGCTCGGTCGATCGACGAGCGCACGCTGCGCGAGATCTACCTGCGTCCCGTTCGAGCTGGCCGTCCGCGAGGGCGGCGCGCTCGGCGGTCATGACCGCGTACAACCGGCTCAACGGCGCGTACTGCACCGAGCACCCGACCTGCTGCAGCGACATCCTGCAGCGACGAGTGGGGCTTCGACGGCTTCGTCGTCACCGACTGGTTCGGCCGCACGGTCACGGTCGCCGCGCGGCCGACGCGGGCCTCGACCTCGAGATGCCCGGGCCCGGCTCGGTTCTACGGCGCCCGCGCTGGCCGACGCGGTGCGGCCGGCGAGGTCGAGGAGCGCTCCTCGACGCCGCGGTCCGGCGCCTGCTGTCGGTCTTCGACCGGCTCGGGGCGCTCGACGACCCGCCGGGGCCGAGGAGCAGTCGATCGACCGCCCCGAGCACCGCGGCCGTCGCCGGGAGGCCGCGGTCGAGCGATCGTGCTGCTGGCCAACGACGGCGTGCTGCCGCTCGAGTCCCGAGCGCTCTCGAGCGTGGCCGTGCATCGGCCCGAACGCCGACCGGGCCCAGATCATGGGCGGCGGCTCGGCGGCGCTGCGGCCGCACTACCGGGTCACGCCGCTCGAGGCGCTCGCGCGAGCGCATCGGTGCGGAGGTCGACGCTCGACCTACGAGCGGGGCTGCGACATCGACAAGGCGCGCCCGCCGCTGCAGGGCGAGGCCGTGCGCGGCGCCGACGGCACGCCCGGGCTTCGACGTCGACTTCTTCGCGGGCCCGATCTGGCCGGCGAGCCGGTCGGGCGCCGACTTCCCCGACAGCCGACTGCTGTTCGTCGGCCGCCCGCACCCGGCGCTGCCCACCGGGGTGTACTCGTCGCGGGCCGACGACCCGGTTCACGCCCGAGCCGAGACCGGCGTCCACACCTTCACCATCGGGGCAGTCCGGCCAGGCCCGCATGTTCGTCGACGGCGAGGTCGTGCTCGACGGCGTGACCGACACGCCGCCGCAGGGCAGCGGCTACTTCGGCGTGGTCAGCGGCGACCTCGAGGCCGACGTCGATGCTCGACGCCGGGCGGCCGGTCGAGATCGTGATCGAGTACTCGAGCGCCGACTCGCTTCCTCCGCGGGGTGCTGGTCGGGTGCCGCCTGCCGCGCCCGACGACCTGATGGAGCGGGCGCGCGGCCGCCGCGGCCGGCGGACGTGGCCGTGGTCGTGGTCGGCACCAACGCCGACTGGGAGACCGAGGGCGAGGACCGCACGACGCTGGCCCTGCCCGGCGATCAGGACGAGCTCGTGCGCCGGGTGGCCGGCCAACCCCCGCACGGTCGTGGTGCTCAACACCGGGTCGCCGGTGACGATGCCGTGGGCCGACGACGTCCGGCCGCGGTCGCTGCAGACGTGGTTCGGCGGCCAGGAGATGGCCGGCGCGCTGGCCGACGTGCTCGCCGGCGTGGCCGAGCCGGGTGGTCGGCTGTCGATGACGTTCCCCCGTGCGCCTCGAGGACACGCCGGCGTTCGGCAACTTCCCCGGTGAGGACGGCGAGGTCCGCTACGGCGAGGGCCTGCTCGTCGGCTACCGCTGGTACGACACCCGCCAGGTGCCGACGCGGTTCCCGTTCGGCCACGGCGGCTCGTACACCACCTTCTCCTGGGAGCCCGCGGTCATCTCTGCTCCCGCCGCGGAATGAAATCATCAAGACCACTGTGCCCAAGGCAAAGGAACTGCGTCGAGTAGCAGAACCATTAATTACACTGGCCAAAGAAGACAGCGTGGCTCACAGGAGACTTGCGTTCAATCGCTTGCGTGATCGGGACGTGGTAAGCAAGCTCTTCAATGAACTGGGGCCGCGTTACGACAATCGCCCAGGCGGCTACTTGCGTATTCTCAAGTGCGGGCTCCGTGCCGGGGATAAAGCACCCATGGCTTATGTCGAGCTGGTTGGCCGTCCGCGCTCGGATGAGGCCATCGAAGCGGAATAGCTCTCTAGACAGATAGCACTTAACCATAAGAAGAAAGCCCGGGTAAGCCCGGGCTTTCTTCATTTCAGGCTCCACGAAACGCACCGGCACCGCAATAGTGGCCTGGTCAGTGCCAAATCAGGGTACCTGCCGGAAAATAACAAATGCTCCGAGATAGCCCAGGCCGGTCATGTATCCCCAGGCGATCACCGGCCACCGCCAGGTGTTGGTCTCTCTGCGGATAACAGCGAGCGTGGCTGCGCATTGCAGGCACCAGGCATAAAACACCATTAGTCCCAAAACCATAGGCATGGTGAATATCGACTTTCCGTCCGGCCACTTGGCAGACTTCAGCTTTTGCGTGAGACTTGCATCGTCGGCTTCGGAGCCCACCGCATACAGCGTCCCCATGACCGCAACGACAACTTCCCGCGCGGGAAAGCCGGCGATGACTGCAGATGAGACTCGCCAATCCCAGCCCAGAGGCTGGAATATAGGCTCAACCTGGCGGCCCAGTCTTCCCAACCAGCTCTGCTCCATTTGTGCAGCGGCCGCTTCGTTCAAAGCTTCCAAATCCGGATCAGTGGCAACATGAACAGAATGCTGGCCTGACTCCGGCGCAAGGTTGGTCTCGGCCCTTGGGTAGTAAGCAAGAAACCAGACACGCGCCTCGAGACCGGTTCACCCGGACGAAAGACGGCGCGGTAGAGCGACGCGAAGATTTCGGGCGCGGCCATTTCGTCGGCGGGCGCCCCGCTGCAGACGCCCTGGCGAAACGCGCCGGCGTTGTCGCGGTAGGCGATGCAGAGGCCCGGCTCCATCAGCGCCGCGATCCGCTGCAAATCCGGCGTTGGGTTGATGGACACGGAGAGCCATTGCGCCTGCGATTGCTGCAACGAGAGATCCCTGGCCACGATCTCGGCGATACGGCTCGCCTTGGCCTTGGCGACGCGGTCGCTGTCAAACAAGGCGTAGGCCGCGACAGCGATAAAGCAAACGGCCGCGAGCGCCGCGACGCGTAACGCCAGCCGCAGCTTCAGATCGATGGCGGGCGCGCGGCCCGCCACGGAGTTGGATGCCTGTCGCAAGCTTCCTCCCAGATTCCTCGCCAGCAGCTTCGAATAGTGAGGCAAATTTCGCCGGGAAGAAAGCGGGGCAAGGGCGCAAGACAAGATCGGGTATTTCACCCGGCCGATCCAGGGAAAGCTGCCGTTTCGGAAAGCCAGCAGATCGGGCGAACTCGCGACGAGTTAGCAGTTCCGAGGTGATCCATGCGCACCATCGCCCTTATCCTCGCTCCGGCAATTGTGCTTGCAGTGCTCGCGGCGGCTGGGGCCGCTGAGACGGCCGCGCCGTCTCCGATCAAAATGGCGGTGTTTCCGTTCGAACTGGAGGATTTCAGCGCCGCGGCCGCCTACGTCCCCCCTGATGACATCGACCGCGAGCAGTTGCGGCTGTCGACGGAGGAAGCCCGTCGGCTGATCGCGGCATCCGGGCGCTACCAACTGGTCGACGTCAGCGCTGTGAACGACGAGGCGGCGAAAGCCGGCAAGTTGCGGGATTGCGACGGCTGCGACGCCAGGATCGCCGCCGGCCTCGACGCAGATCAGTCGATGATCGGGATCGTCACGCGCATCACCCGAATGGAATACGCGGTCACCTACAAGATCCGCGACGCCCGGTCCGGGGCGCTGGTGGACGTCAAACAAACCGACCTGCGCATGGGCGCCAACGTGGCCTGGAGCCGCGGCGCGCGGTGGCTGATCGAGAACCGTCTGCTGGAGCAGGCGAAATAGTTGCCGGAACGAACGCACGTTACGAAACGCCAAAGGAACTCATTTATGATGGAAAAGCTGATGAAACTACGGATGTTGAGCCTCGCTTTGACCGCCGCCGCTGTTGTCTGCGCCTGTTCTGTCCGGCAAGGCCGGGCGCAGGCGACGACGCTCGTGCTCGCCGTCGCCGAAATCCACTATGTCGACACCTCGGGTGAGGTGATCGATCAAAGCGCCGACCATCGCCGGCGGCTGCGTGAATTCGAAGCCGCGTTGCGCAGCGATCTGGTAGCGAGCGGAAAGATCGCGAATGCAGCGCTTGAATGTCCGCCAAACGCCTGCTCGGTGGGCGACATCAATGACTGGCAACTGCTGGGCAAGGCGAAGGAGGCCGGCGCCACCCATCTGTTGATCGGCCGCTTTCACAAGATGAGCACGCTGATACAGCAGGCGAAATTCGACGTCATCGACGTGAAAGCGCGGAAAGTCGTGTTCGATCGCTATATCAGCTTCCGCGGCGACAACGACGCGGCCTGGCGCCGGGCGGAATCCTTCCTTGCCCGGCAAATCCTCGATCACGGCGAATGGTGAGCGTCAGCGCGCGCAGCAGCCCTTCCTCGATCGCCTTGATCTGCAGCGCGAGGTGTTTTGAGCCGATGCGGCATTGCGCGAGGCCGCCGGCGATCAGCCAGAGGCCGGGCTGGCCGGTGCGGGTGTACATGTTGCGCAGTTCCTGCTCCTCGCCGAATCCCCAGATCGTGCCGACGCGCTTCTCGACCGCCTCGCCGAACAGCTTTCGCACCAGCTCTTCCTGCCGCTTGTAGCCGGTCGCGAGCACGACGAGGTCGGCGGCAACGGTCTCGCCGTCTCTTCATCCAGCGCCGCCGGCCGATGAACGTGTCGAGATCGGCAAATTGCCTCAGCGCGATATCGCCTTTGACGATCAGGTCGGAGCAGCCGACGTTGAAATAATAGCCGCCGCCGCGGGTGAGATATTTGAACTGCCAGCCGGTATTGTCTTCGCCGTAATCGAGCTTGAAGCCGGCGCGCTCCAGGCCGTCGAGCAATTCCTTGTCGAGCGCCTTGGATTTCTCGCCGGTCAGCCGATGGCTCTTGCGCGCCAGCTTGCAGCGGCATCGAGGTCGCGATCAGGTCGTTATCCTCCAGCGTGCCCTCGTTGTAGGGCGCGTAGACCAGTTGCGCCGACGGCTCGATGCTGACGACCAGCGTGGAAGAGCGCTGGAACAGCGTGACGTTGGCGCCGCTGGAATGCAGGTCCTGCGCGATGTCGTGGCCGCTGTTGCCGGTGCCGATCACGATGGCGCGCTTGCCCTTCCAGTTCTCGCCGTCGTCATACTGGCTGGAATGCATCGACCTTGCCGGCAAAATCCTTCAGGCCGGCGATCTCAGGCACGCTCGGAATGCCGCTGACGCCGGTCGCCAGCACGACATGGCGCGGATGCATGGTGCGCTTGGCTGCCGTCGGCGCGGCGCAGCGTCACCGTCCAGCGGCCTTGCTTCTCGTCGTAGCTGCCGCCCTCGAACTCGGTCTCGGTCCAGAAGTTCAGCTCCATGGCCTCGACATAGGCTTCGAACCAGTTGGCGAGCTTGTCCTTGGGGATGTAGGTCGGCCAGTTCGGCGGGAACAGCATGTAGGGCAGGTGGTTGACCTGCACTTGATTATGCAGCGTCAGCGCATGGTAGCGCTTGCGCCAGTTGTCGCCGATGCGCTTTTCGCGATCGACGATCAGCGTATCGACGTTCAACTGCTTCAGCCGCGCGGCGATGGAGAGCCCGGATTGGCCGCCGCCGATGACGAGCACGGTCGGGTCGCGGTCGGCATAGCCGGCGGAGGCCTTGCGCAGGTCGAGCCAGTTGGGCCCGCGGAAATCGCGCGAATAGGCGTTGCCGCGCGGGCGCGCGACGCCGAGTTGTTCCTCAAAGCCCTTCAGCTCGCCAAGCTCGGTCAGCAGCGTCCAGGCCTTGAGGCGGTTGCCGTCGTCCGCATCCGGGATCAGGCGGATGATGCCGCTGCCGCGCCCGACCTTGGTTTCGAACTTGAAGATGGCCTCGATCGCGTCGGTGCCCGCGCGCATCACCTTGCGCGGCGCGGCGCGATCGGGGTCGACGGCAAAGCCGCTCGGCGCCGTGCTGCGGGCCAGCGGCGGCAGCGCTTTCAGGATGGCGTCGCGCGCCGTTGAGGGTCTGGATGTTCCAGCTCAGCGCCAGCACGTCGCGCCAGTAGCTGTCGGGATGGAACAGCGTTTTCAGCAGGCCGTCGTCCGGCTTCGCCAGCGCCTCCTCGAACTGCGCCAAGCCAATTGTCGGCGGCTACCGAACTGTCGTCCGTCTTGTCGAGCATGCGCGTTTCCCGTCACCGGCCGTCTGTGCGGCGTTTCCCTGTCGCGAAGCCTATACCCATTCGGGACGGCGCAGAAAGGGCGTGAGGAGATGCCGCCTATTCCGATAGCGACAGGATCAGCCCCTGATCCGGCGGCACGCGGCCGTTGAGGGTGTCGAGATAGGCGCGTTGCACGGCCGCAGGCCCGCGGTTCTCGGTCACCTTCATCCATCGATCGAGGTTTGGCGCGAAGCCGGACCATGCGGCGCCAAACCGCTCGCTGAAGCCGGCCGGTCCCCATTCCTTGGTGCGCTTGCGGATTTGGTCCGGCGCGAAGAAAAATTGTGGCTTGGCGCCCGGCAGTACCTGCCGTTCATCGGGCGACGACTTGCGATGGGTGAGCCCGATGATTCCGCTGAATATTTCATCTGCTCGCCGAAATGCCGGTGCAGCGTCGCGCGCAACGGGCTGTTGCCGGCCATGTCGACATAGGCGACCGCGGAATTCGCCGGCAGCGAGGTGACGTTGTCATAGGTCACGACCTCGTCGTAGCAGCCGAGCGATTTGACGAAGGACGTGTTGCCCGCCGAGGTCAAGCCCGATCACCTTGATGCCGTTGCCCCGCGCATGCAGGAGATGCGCCAGCCCGTAGGCGGTCTTGCTGGAGGCCGAGGACAGCATCACGCTCTTCGCGCCAAAAAATTCGTTCTCGGCGAGAAAGTCGTCGACCAGGAACGACAGCATGAACAGCGGCCGCAGCAGCGCCTGATAGTCGCCCTGCTTGCCCGCGAACGCCGGATCGCCGCTGACCCGCGCATAGGCGTTGTAGACCGGCGCCACGCCCTGCCGGTGCGCGGCGCCATCGCGCAGGCCGCGCTTGGTGACGTCGGCGGCCTCGATGACGAGATGCGTCGCCATCGGGAAATAGCCGAACAGGGTTTCGCCTGCGGCGATGCCGGGATGTTTCGAGGCGATCACCTCGCCAAATCCCCACACCGGAACGTTGCCGAAACCTTCGGGCGCCGGAAACAGCTGCCAGTATTTCAGCTGATCGCCGAGCACGGCATAGGTGATGTTGTTGGCGGTGAAGGCGAAGCGCGTGACCTTCACCAGCAGCGCTTCATCGGGCAGCGCGGCGGCGTCAGGCAGTTGCGTTTCGATGACCTTGCATTGCTGCAGATCGTTGCGGGCGACGACGAAGTCGGTGGATTGCATGGTTTCGATCCCTGCGCTTCACATGCAGCGATCTTTGCGCCGTCCGATGACTGTTTTGCAACAGCAATGATGTTTAAAACGCGTTCGGATTCGCCGAATGCTTCCGCCGTCATTGCGAGCGACGCGAAGCAATCCATGTCTTCCCGCGCGGAATGGATTGCTTCGCTTCGCTCGCAATGACGCGGAGGGCGCGGAAGCCGCCTCACGCCATCGCGCGCAGCTTGCCTTCGGTATACAGATCGCGCAGCTTGCGCTTGAAGATCTTGCCGGTGGCTTCGCGCGGCATCGCGTCCAGGAACTGGATGTCCTTTGGCACCTTGAAATTGGCGAGACGTGCCGCGCAAAAATTCCTGCACCGCGGCCGGCGACAGCGCCGCATCCGGCTTCCGGCTCGATGCAGGCGAACAGCCGCTCGCCGAATTCGTCGTCGGGCACGCCGAACACCGCGCAGTCGCGCACGCCGTCCATGCCGATCAGCGCGTTCTCGATCTCCGCCGGATAGATGTTGACGCCGCCCGAGATCACCATGTCGCGCTTGCGGTCGCACAGGAACAGATAGCCGTCCTCGTCGAGGTAGCCGACGTCGCCGACGCTGACGAGGCCGTCGCGGCCGGCCTCGGCGCGCGCCTCGGCCTTGCCGTGATAGTCGAAATCCGGCACCGACATCTGCCGCATGAAGATCTCGCCGGGCTCGTCGACGTCGCACAGCGAACCGTCGGGCCGGAAGATCTTCACGATGCCGCCTTCGATGGCGCGGCCGACGGTGCCGGGTTTTGCCAGCGCCTCCTCGGCCGAATGCCACACCGGAATGCCGGTCTCGGTCGAGCCGAAATATTCGTTGATGACCGGTCCCCACCACTCGATCATGGCGCGCTTGACCTGCGGCGGGCAGGGCGCAGCGCCATGCACGATGAAGCGCAGCGACGACAGATCGTAGCGGCGCTTGATGTCATCCGGCAGCCGCAGCAGGCGCACGAACATCGTCGGCACCATGTGCATGGTGGGTGACGCGATGGCGTTCGATCAGTTGCAGCATGTCTTCGGGATCGAAGCGCGGTTCGAGCACGATGGTGCAGCCGCTGCGGAACGCCAGCATGCCGTAGGAGTTCGGCGCCGAATGGTACATCGGGCCGTTCATCAGGATGACCTGATCCTCGTTCGGCTTGACGCCATAGGCGATGCCGCCGACCCGCGCCGACGGCCGCGAGCCTGTTCCGGCTTCATCGGCTTGCGGCGCACGCCCTTGGGCAGGCCGGTGGTGCCCGACGTGTAGAACATCGGCGCGCTGCCGATCGGGGCGTCCTGCGACGGCGCGTGCGTGTCGCGCCAGCGGTCCCAGTCGGTCATGCCGTCGGGCACCTGCGTCAGCGCCGGCGCGACGTTGAACGCCGCGGCGATCTCCGGCGGCGTCGTCACCACCAGCAGCCTGCACATCGGCCGGGCAGGCCGTCGCTGATCTGCGGCAGCAGGTCGGCATGGCAGACCAGGATCTCGGCGCCGCTGTCGGCCAGGATGTAGGCGACTTCCTCGGCCTTCAGATGCCAGTTGATCGGCACCACCGGGCTGCCCAGCGCCGCCGCGGCGGCCGAGACTTCGAAGAACGCAAAATCGTTGCGCAGCATCATGCCGACGGGCGTGCCGCCGCCGAGGCCGAGCGCCCTGAAGCCCGCCGCCGCCCGCGCGATGCGGGCGTGGATGTCGGGATAGCTGATCTGGCGTTCGCCGCTGATGATCGATGTCACGTCTTCTCTCTCCGTCAAGCCGCGGCATGATGCCTAGCGGTCGTCCAGAATATCGCCAAAGCCGACCCAGCTCTTGCCGTCGAAGCGGCGCAGCCGCAACTGCTGGAACGGCAGGTAATCGTCCGGACCGGTCGATACCGTGATGCCCGGCAGCAACAGCGGCAGCGGCACTTCGCTTGCAGCGACGCCGCCTGCTTCATGATGTTCTCGCGGCTGAAGTCGTCCTTGCAGGCGCTCAGCACCTTCACCATCAGGGTGGCATAATGATAGCCGGCCGCGTAGTTCGAATTGGTGAGGTCGGCATTCGGCAAATACTGCTTCATGAAGGCGAAATATTCCTTCACGCCGGCATCGTTGGCCCATTGCGCGTCCAGCGTGTCCTTCTGGTTGCTGGACGAGATCAGGCCGACGGCATTGTCGAGGCCGGCCGGCTCCAGGAACGAGATCGACGACGCCGAGGTCGGCACGAAGAACAGGTCCGGCTTCCAGTTGATCTCGGCGACGCCCTTGATCATCTGCGAGGTGAACTTGCCGAGCACGACGCCGAACATCACGTTGGCGCCGGAGGCCTTCAGCGTCGCGAGCTGCGAACTGATGGTCGGCGCGCTGGTCTCGTAGGTGGCTTCCGACACGATCATGGTGGCGGCCTTGTCGCCGAGCCCGCGCTTGAAGCCGGCGACATAGTCGCGGCCGAAATCGTCGTTCTGGGACAGGATGGCGATTTTGGCGTCGGGCTTGGTCTGCAGGATGTGCTTGGCATAGATCACGCCTTCGGACTGGTAGGTCGGCCATGCCCGGCATGGTCCACGGGAAGTTCTTCGGGTCGGCCCATTTGGTCGCGCCGCTCAGCACGAACAGCTGCGGCACCTTCTTGCCGTTGAGGTAGCGATGCACGGCGTTGTTGGTGGCGGTGCCGAGCGAGCCGAACATCAGCAGCACTTCGTCCTGTTCGACCAGCTTGCGGGTCTGCTCGACCGTCTTCGGCGGCGAGTAGGCGTCGTCGAGGCTGATGAACTTGATCTTGCGGCCGTTGATGCCGCCTTCGGCGTTGACCTTCTCGAAATAGGCCTCCTGCGCCCGGCCGATGATGCCGAAGCCGGAAGCCGGGCCGCTGTAGGGCAGGGTCTGGCCGATGCGGATTTCGTCCTTGTCGTCGTCGCGCGACAGCCGCAGCACTTCCCAGCAACGCGAATGCGAGCGTCAATACAGGTCGCGACAGCCTCATTGTTCCATCCCTCTGTTTGTTTGTTGATTGTCGATGCGAGATCGGCGCGCGTCACGCGCGCGCCCGCTTGAGGAAGTCGCTGCTGGCGTCGGCGAACTCGGCCTTCAGCCGCTCGACCAGTTCGGCGACCGGCGGCGCGTCCGCGATCTGGCCGATGCCCTGGCCGGAGCCCCAGATGTCGCGCCACGCCTTCGACTTCGTGTTGCCGCCGGAGCCGAAATTCATCTTCGACTTGTCGGCTGTCCGGCAGATTGGCGGGATCGAGGCCGGCGGCGGCGATCGACGGGCCGAGATAGTTGCCGTGCACGCCGGTGAACAGGTTGGAATAGACGATGTCGTGCGCGGCGTGCTCGACCAGCGCCGCCTTGTAGGCCGGATCGGCGTTGGCTTCGGCGGTGGCGATGAAGCGCGTGCCCATGTAGGCCATGTCGGCGCCGAGCGCGAGCGCCGAGGCAATGCCCCAGCCGTCGGAGATCGCGCCCGACAGCAGGATGGTGCCCTTGAACCACTGCTTCACCTCGCGCAGCAGCGCGAACGGCGACAGCGTGCCGGCATGGCCGCCGGCGCCGGCGCAGACCAGGATGAGGCCGTCGACGCCCTGCTCGGCCGCCTTGCGCGCATGCTTGACGTTGATCACGTCGTGAAACACCACGCCGCCATAGGAATGCGCGGCCTCGACGATTTCGATCGGCGGCCGCAGCGAGGTGATGATGATCGGAACCTTGTGCTTCACGCAGGTTTCCATGTCCTTCATCAGGCGGTCGTTGGAGGCGTGGCAGATCTGGTTGACCGCGTAGGGCGCGACCTTCTTCCCCGGATTCTGCGCCTTGTATTCGCCGAGCTCGTTCTCGATCCGGGTCAGCCATTCGTCGAGCTTTTCGACCGGGCGGGCGTTCAGCGCCGGGAACGAGCCGACGATGCCGGCCTTGCACTGGGCGATGACGAGTTCGGGGCCGGAGACGATGAACAGCGGCGAGCCGACCACCGGCAGTTCGAGCGAATTGGCAAGCGAAGCGGGCAACGGCATTCGGTCTCTCCCTTCGAAGCGCGGCCGGCGATGGCCCGGAACGCGTCGTCTGATGTTTTGATTTGCTGTGCCGGGCCGCGCGAACCGCTGGCCGGGCACCATCTGTTGCGGTCCATTATAGGGCTGGACGCGGCGCGCTGGCTGTTCAATATTGAACAGGCGATCAATCAGAAATGAACATGCGGCGAGAAGCGCCGATGGACTGGGACCTTTGCAAGACCTTCGTCGCCGTCGCCGAGACCCGCAGCTTCGCCGCCGCGGCGCGGCAGTTGCGCTCCAGCCATCCGACGGTCGGCCGCAAGATCGCCGAGCTGGAAAGCCAGCTCGGCATTCCCCTGTTCGCGCGCTCCAACGACGGTCTTTCGCTGACCGCGCAGGGCCGCAAGTTTCGCGAGCATGTCGAGGCGATGGCGGCGGCGGCGCTGCGCGCCGAAGCTGCGGTGTCGGCGACCGGCGCGCAGGCGCGCGGCGTCGTCAAGCTGTCGATCGGCTCGACGCTCGCCTCGCACTGGCTGATGCCGCGGCTCGGGCCGTTCCTGCGCGGGCACGACCATATCCAGCTCGAGATCATCACCCATCCGTATCCGGCCAGCGTGCGCCGGCGCGAGGCCGACGTCGTGCTGCGTCCGGTGGACAGCGGCGAGGAGAACCTGATCGGCCGCAAGATCGGCCGCCTCGGCACCGGCTTCTACGCCTCGCGCGACTATGCCGCGCGGCGGCGGCTGCCCGAACGGCGCGACGAATGGAAGGGCCACAGCGTCATCGGCTTCGCCGACCGCGCGTCGAACGAGCGTCTGGCGCGCTGGAGCGATGCGATCACGCGGCAGGGCGCGATGGTGATGCGCTGCTCGTCGCAGGGCGACATGCTCGCCGCGGCGCGCGCCGGCCTCGGCATTTCGGCGCTGTCCTGCTTCGTCGCGGCGGCCTATCCGGATCTCGTCCGCGTCGCGCCGCAGAAGCTCGCCAGCGTGGCCGACCTCTGGCTGCTGGCGCACCCCGATCTGGTCGAACTTCCCGCGGTGCGCGCCGTGATCGATTTCGTCACGGCTTCGCGCGCGCGAGGACCGGGTGCGGCTGCGGGGCTGACGTCTTGTCGGCGCAGCACGCCCTCGCGCTTCTTCAGCACCCGGTAATAGCTCCACCACAGATGCGCCGCCGCGCCGCGCAGCGGGCGCCACGGCTCCGCCAGCGGCGCCATCTGCTTGGCGGTCGGGCGCGTCGGCAGGCCGAGGCCGACCTTGACCGCTTCCTGCATCGCGATATCGCCGGCCGGCCAGGCGTCGCCATGGCCGAGGCAGAACAGCAGATAGACGTCGGCGGTCCACGGGCCGATGCCGTGCAGCGCCGTCAGCGTATTGTGCGCGGCGTCGGCGTCCTCGTTCGCCAGCACGTCGAGGTTCAGCCGCTCGGCGGCGAGTTCGCGCGCGATGTTCTTCAGGGTCTTGATCTTGGCGGCCGACAGGCCGAGCCGGCCGAGGCGGTCGGCGCGGGCCTTGCGGATGGCGTCATGATCGAACGGATCGAACGCGGCGCTGAGCGCGGCCCCAGATCGCCGCGGCGCTCGCGGTGGACAGCTGCTGGCCGCAGACGATTGCGGCAAGGCCGGCAAAGCCCGGCTCGCGCTGCCGCAGCGCCGGCATGCCCGTCAGCTCGAAGATCGGCTTCAGCCGCGGATCCTGCTTGACCAGCGCGTGGATGGCGTCTTCGAGGTCGGACTGGGTGTTGAGGTGGATGGTCATTGCGGATACTTTCGGCTGGCCCGGCTCGTCATGCGCGGGCTTGACCCGCGCATCCATCTTATATCGTAACAGATTGTTTGAAGGATGGATTGCCGGGTCAAGCCCGGCAATGACAGTGTCGAGAATCAATGCCGCCACCCGTTTTCCGATTTGCGCCGAGCCCGAACGGCTACCTCCATCTCGGCCACGCCTATTCGGCGCTGCTGAATTTCGACCTGGCGCGCCGAGCCGGCGGCCGGTTCCTGCTGCGCATCGAGGATATCGACGCCACGCGCTGCCGGCCGGAATTCGAGGCGGCGATCTACGAGGACCTCGCCTGGCTCGGGATCTCCTGGGAAACGCCGGTGCGGCGGCAATCGGAACATCTTGCGCGACTATCGCGAGGCGCTCGAGAGACTGGCGGCGCAGGGCCTGATCTATCCGAGTTTCGAGAGCCGCGCCGAGATCGCCCGGCTGGTCGCGCAGCGCGAGGCCGACGCGCCCTGGCCGCGCGATCCCGACGGCGCGCCGCTCTATCCGGGCGCGGCGAAATCGCTGTCGCCGGACGAGCGCGCAGCGGCTGATCGAGCAGGGCGCGCCCTACGCGCTGCGGCTCGACATGGCGGCGGCGCTGCGCGCGCGCCGGCGAACTGAGCTGGACCGAGCATGGCGAGGGTCCCGGCGGCGAGACCGGCGTCGGTGACCGCCCGGCCGCGAAGCCTGGGGCGACGTCATCCTGGCGCGCAAGGAGACGCCGACCAGCTATCATTTGTCGGTCGTGATCGACGACGCCTTGCAGGGCGTGACCGATGTGGTGCGGGGCCAGGACCTGTTCTGGTCGACCAGCGTGCACCGGCTGCTGCAGCAGCTGCTCGGTCTGCCGCAGCCGGCCTACCGGCATCACCGGCTCGTTGCTCGATGGCGCGGGGCAAAAGCTCTCGAAATCGACGCGAAGCGACCGGCTTGCGCGAACTTCGCGCCGGCAAGGTGCGACGCCGGCCGACATCCGCCGCCTGGTCGGCTTGCCCTGACTAGCTCCGTAGCTCGACTGAGCGGTTGCTGAAAACGTCTCCGTGACTCTGCCGCCGCCCGTGCCATGGCATGGTGGGACGGCCAGGGTCAGGGGAATCATGGCGGCAAAATCGCGCTCACAGCGCACCACGCGGCCAGTCGAAAAAGCGGACGTGCGAAAAAGCGCGTTCCAGCGCTGCCGCGGGCAAGGCGCGCAAGCGCGCAAGTCCGCGGCCGCCGGCTCCGGCATGGTCGAGGCGGCGCTGGCCGCCTTCGCGCACGAGGTCCGCACGCCGCTCACCGGAATTCTGGCCATCAGCGATCTGCTGGCGACCTCCGACCTCGACGAGCGCGAGCGGCGCTGGGTCGACACCATCAAGGCGGGCGCCGAACATCTGGCGAGCCTCGCGACGTTGTTCGTCGATGCCGCGCGCAGCGGCGGCCCCGGGCTCGGCGTGCGGCAGGACTTCTTCGACCTGCGCGCGCTGGCCCGCAACGCCGGCGATTCGCTGGCCGGCCGCGCGGCGGCCAAGGGCCTGCAATCGTCGGTCGATATTTCCGACAAACTGCCGGCGTTCGTGATCGGCGATCCCGTGCGCCTGCGCGCGGCGCTGGAAAACCTGATCGACAATGCGGTGAAATTCACCGAACAGGGCGGCGTCGCGCTCGCGGTCACGCCGCTGCGCGGCCCGAAGGGCAAGGTCGGCGTCGCCTTCGCGGTCTCCGACAGCGGCATCGGCCTCACGCTCAACGAGATCAAGCGCCTGTTCCGGCCGTTCTCGCAGGCCAATGTCTCCATCGCCTCGCGCTTCGGCGGCGCCGGGCTCGGATTGTCGTCGGTCAAGCAGCTGGCGCGCGCGATGGGCGGCGACATCGTCGTGGCGCAACGCCGCGGCGGCGGCACCACCTTCACGCTGACGTCGTGACGCTGACCCGCGCCAAGGACGCGCCGAAGGCGGCAGTTCGGCGCCGATGGCGAGGCATCGCTCGGATTCGGCGCGGCCGCTGCGCCTGCTCAGCGTCGAGGACAATCCGTTCGGCCGCGTCGTGCTCAATGCGATCCTGACCGAACTCGGCCACCAGGCCGAATTCATCGGCCAGGGCGAGGCGGCGCCCGAGCGGATCGCGCAAGGCGCATTCGACGCGGTGCTGATGGACATGGTGTTGCCGGGCATCAACGGCATCGAGGCGATCAGGCGCATTCGCGCGCTTCAGCGCGCCGCTCGGCCGCATCGCGATCATCGGCGTGTCGGGCCGCGGCGAGGACGAGGCGGCGTCGCGCGCCGCCGGCGCCGACGCCTTTCTGGTCAAGCCTGTGTCTCCGCGGGCTCTAGCGACTGCGCTGCTTGAAGCGACACGCCGTGCGGCAGCCGCGACTTGATGATCGCCGCATTCAGTTCGCCGCCATAGACGAAGATCGCGGCGATGAAATACAGAAACACCAGCGCGATGATGACCGAGGCAAGCCCCGCATACATCGTGACGTAATTGTTGGCGAAGCGCGCCAGATACTGGCCGAACACGATGCCCGAGATCAGCGACGCCACCATGGTGAAGATGATGCCCGGGCAGGATCTGCAGAAACCCGCGGCGGCCCGCCGGCAGCCAGGCATGCAGGATGAACAGCGCCACGATCAGCGCCGTGATGGTGATGCCGTAGCGGGCGAAGAACGAGAAACTTCTCGTTGCTCTCGACGAAGAACGGAATGTGGCGCCGCGCCGTCTCCAGCATCAGCGGGACCGAGCACGATCAGGAACGCCATCGCCAGCGAGGTGAAGGCGGCGACCAGCGTGTAGCCGATCGATTCCAGCCGCAGCCAGTACCAGCGCCGCGGCTCGATCACCGAATAGGCGCGGTTGAGCGCGACGCGCAGCGCTCTCGACGCCGTTGGAGGCGAAATACACCGCGAGCACCGCGCCGATGGTCAGGACGTCGCCGCGGGTCGTGGTCAGCACGTCGTGGATTTCGCCCGACAGCGCGTCCGCGACCTGCTTGCGGCCAGACCTGCAGCATCAGCCCCGCGGCCTGGTCGGCGAGTTCCTTGGAGCCGAAAAAGCCGGCCAGCGACGTCAGCACGATCAGGAACGGAAACAGCGCCATCAGCGTCGACAGCGCGATATGGCTGGCGATCGCCCAGCCGTCATCGGCGAGGAACGTATAGAACGCATCCATCACGACGATGATAGACGTAGCGAAGCTGCCTCACATCTCACCTTGACCGGCGGACGGCGGTTCAGTCCGGCAACCTGGCTAGCTTCTGATATTATTGGACTAAAAGCCAGATCGTTGCATTGGTTGCGCGCGATGCGCGAGCGATGGCGGAGTCGGCGCTTGCGCGGTGTTATGTAGCGCCGATGGCATCCTTTCTGAGTTCGATCGTTCTTCCCGTCGCGGTCGCGCGCCGTGGCGCTGGTGCTGCTGCTCGGCCTCGTCAACATGATGCGGGGCGGCTCGCCGAACCGCTCGCAGAACCTGATGCGGCTGCGGGTGCTGCTGCAATTCGTCGCCATCGTCATCACCATGCTCGCGGTCTGGGCGATGGGCAAATAGGGCAAGATAAAGGAGACGCCAATGGTCGTCCTCAACCGCATCTACACCCGCACCGGCGACGACGGCACCACGGCGCTCGGCAGCGGCGAGCGCCGCCCGAAATACGATCTGCGCATCGCCGCCTACGGCACCGTCGACGAGACCAACGCCGCCATCGGCGTGGTGCGGCTGCATCTCGGCCGATGCCCGCGAACTCGATGCGATGCTGGGCCTGATCCAGAACGATCTGTTCGATCTCGGCGCCGATCTCGCGGTGCCCCAGCGCGAGGGCAAGGCCGAACGGCTGCGGATGCTGGCGAGCCAGGTCGAGCGGCTCGAGCGCGACATCGACACGCCTGAACGCAGCAGCTGGCGCCGTTGACCTCGTTCGTGCTGCCCGGCGGCACGCCCGGCCGCGGCATACTGCATCTCGCGCGCACCATATGCCGCCGGGCGGAACGGATCATGGTGGAACTCGCCGCCAAGCCCGACGAGCCGGTCAGCGAGGCCGCCATCCAGTATATGAACCGCCTGTCGGATTTCCTGTTCGTCGCCAGCCGCGCCGTGAACGATAATGGCGCCGGCGACGTGCTGTGGGTGCCCGGCCAGAACCGCTAAGAGTAGCGGCCATGTCCGGGGGCCGATTTTTGGCTTTCGCGCGTTGACCGCCGATAGCGGGACCATTTAGGTTCCGCGCCCGAAGCTGCAATCCAAAACCCAGAATTCAAGCGAAAGAGGATCGATGAAGGTTCTTGTGCCGGTAAAGCGGGTGGTCGACTACAACGTCAAGGTCCGCGTCAAGAGCGACGGATCGGGCGTCGAACTCGCCAACGTCAAGATGTCGATGAATCCGTTCGACGAAATCGCCGTCGAGGAGGCGCTGCGCCTGAAGGAGGCCGGCAAGGCGACCGAGGTCGTGGTGGTCTCGATCGGCCCGGCGCAGGCCTCCGAGACCATCCGCACCGGTCTCGCCATGGGCGCCGACCGCGGCATCCTGGTCAAGGCCGAAGGCAATGTGGAGCCGCTGGCGGTCGCGAAGATCCTCAAGGCCATCGTCGACGAAGAGAAGCCCGGCCTCGTCATTCTCGGCAAGCAGGCGATCGACGACGACTCCAACCAGACCGGCCAGATGCTGGCCGCGCTGCTCGGCTGGTCGCAGGCGACCTTCGCCTCCAAGCTCGAGGTCGACGGTTCCGATTTCAAGGTGACGCGCGAAGTCGACGGCGGCCTGCAGACCGTGAAGCTGAAGGGACCGGCGATCGTCACCACCGATCTGCGGCTCAACGAGCCGCGCTACGCCTCGCTGCCCAACATCATGAAGGCGAAGAAGAAGCCGATCGCCGACAAGAGCGCGGCCGATTACGGCGTCGATCTCACGCCGCATCTCGAAGTGCTCAAGACGTCGGAGCCGCCGGGCCGCAAGGGAGGCGTCAAGGTCAAGGACGTCGCCGAACTGGTATCGAAACTCAAGACCGAAGCCGGGGTTCTCTGATGACCACGCTGTTGATTGCCGAACACGACAATGCAGTCGCTCAAGGACGCCACCAACAAGGCGCTGACCGCGGCCACCGCGCTCGGCGGCGAAGTGCATGTGCTGGTCGCCGGCGGCAGCAAGGCGCCAAGGCCGCGGCGGATGCGGCGGCCAAGCTCGCCGGCGTCAAGAAGGTGCTGCTCGCCGACGGCGACGCCTATGCCCACGATCTCGCCGAGCCGCTGGCCGCGCTGATCGTGGCGCTGGCGCCGGCCTACGACGCCTTCGTCGCGCCCGCGACCTCGCGCTTCAAGAACGTGATGCCGCGCGTCGCGGCCCTGCTCGACGTCATGCAGGTGTCCGAGATCATCAAGGTGGTCTCGCCCGACACCTTCGAGCGGCCGATCTATGCCGGCAACGCGATCCAGACCGTGAAGTCGAAGGACGCCAAGAAGGTCATCACGGTGCGGACCTCGACCTTCGCCGCGGCCGGCGACGGCGGCAGCGCGCCGGTCGAGAACGCCGCCGCGGCGGCCGATCCCGGCCTTTCCAGCTTCGTCGGCGAGGAAGTCGCCAAGAGCGACCGTCCCGAACTGACCTCGGCCAAGATCATCGTCTCCGGCGGCCGCGCCATGCAGAGCCGCGAGAACTTCGCCAAATATATCGAGCCGCTCGCCGACAAGCTCGGCGCCGGCGTCGGCGCCTCGCGCGCCGCGGTCGATGCCGGCTATGCGCCCGAACGACTGGCAGGTCGGCCAGACCGGCAAGGTGGTGGCGCCGGAACTCTATGTCGCGATCGGCATTTCCGGCGCGATCCAGCATCTCGCCGGCATGAAGGATTCCAAGGTGATCGTCGCGATCAACAAGGATGAGGACGCGCCGATCTTCCAGGTCGCCGATTACGGCCTGGTCGCGGACCTCTATCAGGCGGTTCCGGAACTGACCGAAGCGCTCGGCAAGCTCGGAAAGTAACGATGATTGCCGGCCGGATGCGAACGTCCGGCCGGTGTTTACGTTAAAAGCGTTTCAGCGAGGTTTCCGGCTTCGCGTGAGAAAACGTGCCAAGATGGACTGAAACCTCGATTCCGATGATCGTATTGAGGTTCGAAGATGAACAGGCGCGATGTGCGCGCCGTTCCGGTGGATGACAAGATGGCGGTGACAATCAAGAAGGTCGGCGTGATCGGCTCGGGCCAGATGGGCAACGGCATCGCGCATGTGGCGGCGCTGGCCGGCTTCGACGTGGTGCTCAACGATGTCTCCGCCGACCGGCTGAAATCGGCGATGGCGACCATCAACGGCAATCTGTCGCGCCAGGTCGCCAAGAAGATCATCACCGAGGACGCGCGCAAGCAGGCGCTGGACCGGATCGTCTCCGACCGAGACGCTGGACGGGCTGGCGGACTGCGATCTCGTGATCGAGACCGCGGTCGAAAAGGAAGAGGTCAAGCGCAAGATCTTTCACGACCTCTGCGCGGTGCTGAAGCCGGAGGCGATCGTCGCCTCCAACACCTCCTCGATCTCGATCACGCGGCTGGCCGCCTCGACCGACCGGCCGGAGCGCTTCATCGGCATTCACTTCATGAATCCGGTGCCGCTGATGGAGCTGGTCGAACTGATCCGCGGCATCGCCACCGACGACGCGACCTTCGAGACGGCCAAGGAATTCGTCGGCAAGCTCGGCAAGCAGATCGCGGTGTCGGAGGATTTCCCGGCCTTCATCGTCAACCGCATCCTGCTGCCGATGATCAACGAGGCGATCTACACGCTCTATGAAGGCGTCGGCAACGTCGAGGCGATCGACGCCGCGATGAAGCTCGGCGCGCACCATCCGATGGGGCCGCTGGAGCTCGCCGATTTCATCGGCCTCGATACCTGCCTGTCGATCATGCAGGTGCTGCATGAGGGGCTGGCGGATTCGAAATACCGGCCGTGCCCGCTGCTGGTGAAATATGTCGAGGCCGGCTGGCTCGGCCGCAAGACCCAGCGCGGCTTCTACGACTACCGCGGCGACAAGCCGGTCCCGACGCGGTAGCGCCTCGCATCGTCGTAGCTTGGCAACCGAGCGTGCCCATCCATCTCGCAAAATGCTTTCGCGAATGATGGATACGCGGTCGCATGCCCGCACCTCGCATGCTTGCGACCTGCATCGCGCCGTCTCCAGCATTCGTTAACCGTCCGGGTAGGGTGCCTCACGTTCGAGGAGTGCTGCGTATGGACATGATGGCAATGGTTTCGAGCATGCTCGCGATGCAGGCGGGCGAGCACGCAGGCGCAGATCGCCGCCTCCATCATGAAATCGAATGCGGACGCGGAGAAATCCGCGGTCCAGACCCTGCTGGGCGGCATCTCGGCCAGCCAGCGCGTCGTCGCACTCGGCCAATCTCGCGCAGCCGGCGATCGGCGGCAACGCTCTCGACCATGATCAGGCCTGCGACCTAAAACCCCGCCTTCGCCGGCTCCATCGCCGCCTTGATCAGCTTGATCGCGTCGTCGCTGGCCCATTCGGCGGGGCCGGCGATGGTGGCGATCTCGCAGCCCTGGCCGTCGACCAGCACCGAGGTCGGCATGCCCAGCGCCCGGCCTATGCTCTTAAGATCCTGAAAAACCTTGGCTTTCTGGTCGGTGAAATAGCCGAGCCTGGTCAGATTGGCCTCTTTCAGGAAGTTCTTCGGCTTTTCGGGGTCGCGGGTGTCGATATTGACGGCGACCACCTCGAAATCCTTGCCGCCGAGCTTGGCCTGCAGACTCGTCCAGCGCCGGCATTTCCTTGCGGCAGGGCACGCACCAGGTGGCCCACAGGTTCACCAGCACGGTCTTGCCGCGCCAGTCGGAGAGCTTTCTCGGCTTGCCGTCGGCGTCCTCGAAGGCGAGGTCCGGCAGCCGCAGCGGGGCGGTCGCCATGGTCAGCGCGGCCACCTCGCCATGCGCCAGCGGCGCGATCTTGCGGGCCAGATCGACCGCCCTGCCGCAGGCGGGATCGCCGCCGGCGCTGCGCTTCAGGCCGCCGATGCCCGTAAACCCCGGCAATCCGATCAGCGCCCCGGCCACCACCGCGCCGATGGCGAGCGGAATCCGGCGCGTCGGCGGCCGGGCGGGGCGGGGGCATTTCGGGCATATCGTTTGTCATCCTGTATCAGATACGGCTATGCAGGGCCATGATTACGGTCGAGTTACGGCCGAGACCGGCACGGCGTTTCGCGCGAGCGCGGCGATATAGATGGCAAGAACTGAGAAGTAAGGCATGAGCAAGTCATGAGCAACAAGATGTGGGGCGGCCGGTTCACCGAGCGCCCCGATGCGATCATGGAGGAAATCAACGTCTCCATCGACGTCGATCGTCACCTGTATGCCCAGGACATCGCCGCGTCCAAGGCCCATGCCGCGATGCTGGCCGCGCAAGGCATCATCACCGCGAACGATGCGAAAAATATCGCCAAGGGTCTAGACACGATTTTGTCAGAGATCGGCAAGGGCATCGTTCGACTTCAAGCGCGCGCTCGAGGACATCCACATGAATGTCGAGAGCCGGCTTGCCGAACTGATCGGGCCGGCCGCGGGACGGCTGCACACCGCGCGCTCGCGCAACGACCAGGTGGCGACCGATTTCCGGCTCTATGTCCGCGACACCATCGACGAGACCGATGCGGCGCTGGCCGCGTTCCAGCACGCGCTGGTCGGCGCGCGCGCTGGAACATGCCGGCACCGTCATGCCGGGCTTCACCCATCTGCAGACCGCGCAGCCCGTGACGTTCGGCCATCATCTGCTGGCCTATGTCGAGATGGCGGCGCGCGACCGCGGCCGCTTTGCCGATGCGCGCAAGCGGCTGAACGAATTGCCGCTCGGCGCCGCGGCGCTGGCCGGCACCTCGTTTCCGATCGATCGCGACGGCGACCGCGAAGGCGCTCGGCTTCGACCGGCCGATGGCCAATTCGCTCGACGCGGTGTCGGACCGCGACTTCGTGCTCGAAACGCTGTCGGCGGCGGCGATCGCGGCCGTGCATCTGTCGCGCTTTGCCGAGGAGATCGTGATCTGGACCTCGCCGCTGGTCGGCCTGGTGCGGCTTCAGCGACAAGTTCACCACCGGCTCCTCGATCATGCCGCAGAAGCGCAATCCCGGACGCGGCCGAACTGGTGCGCGCCAAGACCGGCCGGGTGATCGGCGCGCTGACCGCGTCTGCTGATCGTGATGAAGGGCCTGCCGCTCGCCTATCAAAAGGACATGCAGGAGGACAAGCAGGGCGCGATGGAGGCGTTCGCCGCGCTGTCGCTGGCGATCCGCGCCATGACCGGCATGGTCGCTCGACCTCGTGCCGGACGAGGCGCGGATGAAGGCGGCCGCCGGCGAGGGCTACGCCACCGCCACCGATCTTGCCGACTGGCTGGTGCGGACGCTGAAAATGCCGTTCCGCGACGCCCATCACGTCACCGGGCGCATCGTCGCGCCTGGCGTCGAAGCAGGGCGTGGCGCTGCACGAACTGCCGCTGAAGGCGATGCAGGAGGTCGAGCCGAAGATCACGGCCGAGGCGCTGAAGCGTGCTGTCGGTGGAAGCTCGGTGAAAAGCCGCACCAGCTTTGGCGGCACCGCGCCGAAGAACGTGCTGGCGCAGGCGAAAGCCTGGCTGAAGCGGCTGGAAAAAGAGCGAAAATAGGGCTGAGGCTGCACAAATTTCGCTGCAATTTCATGGTTGTCCGGGTCTCGCCAGACCGAGGCAATCTTTGTATGGTGCGGCCCGCATTGGGGATTTCGTCGTGAATCGTAACTGCCGCCTGACCCCGTCGGGATGGGCCATCATCCTGTCTGAGCGCGGCCGCGCTCGCGCTCGGCGGCTGCGGCCGCAAGGGCGGCGCTCGACCTGCCGCCGAATGCGCATGCGCCGTCAGGCGGCCGGCGCACGGCCGATACCGACGCCGAGCGCGCCGCGCCAGCCCGGCGTGTCCAATCCGAGCTACGGCGACCGACGCCGGCCCCGGCCGCGCCCAAAGGCCGCAAGAAATCTTCATCCTCGACCCGCTGCTCGGCAACTGTAAGCTGAGTCTCGCCATGAATCATTTCGACTATCGCAACGGCGTGCTGCACGCCGAGGCGGTCAACCTGTCCGAACTGGCGGATGCCGTCGGCACGCCGTTCTATTGCTATTCGACCGCGACGCTGGAGCGGCACTACCGCGTCTTCACCGAGGCCTTCGCCGGCGAGAAGGCGCTGGTCTGCTACGCCATGAAGGCGAACTCCAACCAGTCGGTGCTGCGCACGCTGGCGAAGCTCGGCGCCGGCGCCGACGTCGTGTCCGGCGGCGAGTTGAAGCGCGCGCTGGCGGCCGGCATTCCCGCCGAGCAAGATCCTGTTCTCCGGCGTCGGCAAGACCGAGGCCGAGCTGCGCGCCGCGCTCGCCGCCGACATCCTCTGCATCAACGTCGAATCCGAGCCCGAGCTCGAATTGCTGTCGCGGCTCGCGGTCGAGAGCGGGCAAGACCGCGCGCGATCTCCGTGCGCGTCAATCCCGACGTCGATGCCGGCACGCATGCCAAGATCTCGACCGGCAAGTCCGAGAACAAGTTCGGCGTCCCGATCGCGCATGCGCGCGCGGTCTATGCCCGCGCCGCCAAGCTGCCGGGGATTGAAGGTCACCGGCGTCGACATGCATATCGGCAGCCAGATCACCGATCTCGGCCGGCTGGAAACCGCCTTCCGGATCCTGTCGGATTTCGTGCAGACGCTGCGCGCCGACGGCCACACCATCTCGCATATCGATTTCGGCGGCGGGCTCGGCATTCCCTATCACATGGATCGCGAAGCGCCGCCGGTGCCGGCCGCCTATGCCGCCATGGTGGTCCCTCCGGCGGGCACCGGTTCAGTTGCGTCTTGCTAGATCGTCTTCGACACACCCGCCCGACACCGAACCGACGACGAGCCCATCGCCGCATCGCCAGCAGCGCCCCCGGGGGGCGCGGCGCACTGCCCCAGGTTTCGATCACGGTGACGAGCCACACATCAGCACCTTCGCGCTGCCAATCGCGCGCTTGCCTGAGCACTTGCAAATCGAGACTGTCCATGGATGTTCCGCTATGCAGGCCGGTTCATATCGCGCTCGGGCCGCTGATGCTGACCACAAAACCCGCGAGTTTCGAAACGCGCCAACATCATGATCCACCGCCGCATTGCCTGCATCGTGCTGGCTGCGTTTGCCTCTCGTTCAGTGCGGCACGGCGCAAGACAAATCCATCGTCGTCGCCTCGACCACGTCCACCGAGCAATCGGGCCTCTTCGGCCACCTGCTGCCGGCCTTCAAGAAGGACAGCGGCATCGACGTGCGCGTGGTCGCCTCGGCACCGGCCAGGCGCTCGACATGGGCCGGCGCGGCGACGCCGACGTCGTCTTCGTGCACGACAGGCGGCCGAAGAGAAGTTCGTCGCCGAGGGCTTTGGCTTCAAGCGCCTGCCGGTGATGTACAACGATTTCGTGCTGATCGGCCCGAGGCCGACCCGGCGAAAGTGGGGGCGGCAAGACATCACGCCGCGCTGAAAAAGCTCGCCGCGTCGCAGCAGCCCTTCATCTCGCGCGGCGACAAGAGCGGCACCCACGCGGCCGAGCTGCGCTACTGGAAGGCCGCCGGCGTCGACATCGCCGCCGACAAGCCCGCCGGCTACAAGGAGTGCGGCTGCGGCATGGGCCCGGCGCTGAACCTGGCTGCGCAAGCAACGCCTATGTGCTCGCCGACCGCGGCACCTGGCTGGCGTTCAAGAACCGCGCCGACCTGGCGATCCTCGTCGAAGGCGACAAGCGCCTGTTCAACCAGTACGGCGTGATGGTCGTCAACCCCAGAAGCACGCCCACGTGAAGAAGGAATTGGCGCAGTCCTTCGTCCACTGGCTGGTCTCGCCGAAGGGCCAAGCGGCGATTGCGGCATACAAGATCGAGGGCGAGCAACTTTTTTTCGCCAGTACCAAGTAAAGAGGCAGGCCGCGCTACACCGCTAGTGCGATGTCGTCGTCAGTCACGCCGCGATCGTCTGCCGCACCGCGTGCTCCGAGTTCGCCATCAACGCCGCCGCGCGCTCGCGCGGCATCGTCTCGTCGAA
Source organism: uncultured beta proteobacterium (assembly GCA_963732625.1). Taxonomy (GTDB): domain Bacteria; phylum Pseudomonadota; class Gammaproteobacteria; order Burkholderiales; family Burkholderiaceae_C; genus CADEEN01. The sequence goes on from CAVTAM010000031.1 coordinate 25,589, forward strand.
CGCGCTCGTGTAGACCACCACCACGAGCGGCATTTCAATGCGATGACCTATCGATGGGTCGGCATAAAGGGTTCGCTCCCAAGACCTGTACTCAAGGCCGCTGATGAGCAACGACGCGACGCCCAGCAACACGAGCAAAGCGAATAAGTTACACCGGCGCGGGTTCCCATGACGCCTAGACAAGATGGCTTCGTGAACTCGGGCGGCCCCCCCCTGCAACGCCGTAGGTTGCGCGCGCGAGGCCTGCCGAGCTACGCGAATGCACCCGTCCGATGGTCGGCCGGGTCGTTGCGAGTTTGCGAGGAGACGCGCCATGGGTAAATCTGGCACCAGCAGCGTGCACGTCGAACTGGACGGGCACAAGGACAGCATCGACATCGACTCACGCACTATCCTGATGAGCGACTTGATGGGTTTATATTTGAGACCTGACCCCCTACACTGGTGGGGTGGGGGGACCCCCTACACTGGTGACCCCCTACACTGCTGTGACCCCCTGCACTGCTGTGACCCCCTGCACTGCTGTGACCCCCTGCACTGCTGGATACTGGCCCTTGCTCTCGGTGATGCTTCAACGATTTGGTGCGCCGGCCGGCCGCGGACGGACGGCCCGGCACAACGGCTGCGCAAGTTCGGCCTTCCGCGAACCCACTGTGCTTCGAAGAACAGCGCGTGCGCGAAGAACGGTTCTCGCTTTGACAGCACTCCCGGTACCGGCAAGACTGCATGTGACGCCTAACGTTCGACATGAGCGGCGGCCGAAAGCTTGCGAAGCACTTTTGGACGTCCGCTCGATGGGAATGCGAAGGGACTTCCCACCTTCGGGCAACGGCGACGATGCGCCAAGATTGGTGGTGTTCGAAGTCATCAATCTCAAGCCTGTGAAAGGGGAAGTCCCATGGAGCAGATTACACGAGGTGTCGTTCGAGGTGAAGCGGTTCGCGTAGGGGTCGATCTGGCCAAGCGCGTGATCCAGGTGCATGCCGTCGATGCCGCCGGCCACGTGCTCACCAGCCGCGCGCTGGCGCGCGACAAGTTCATCGCCTGGTGCGCGCAGTTGCCCGCCGGCTGCATCGTCGCCATGGAGACCAGCTCGAGCGCCCACCACTGGGCGCGCAAGCTCATCGCGCTGGGGCTGGACGCGCGCATCATCGCCGCGCAGCTCGTCAGCCCGTACCGCAAACAAGGCGCCAGCGGCAAGAACGACGCCAACGACGCCGCGGCCATCTGCGAAGCCGCCTCGCGCCCGCAGATGCACTTCGTGCCCGTCAAGTCCATCGAGCAGCAAAGCATGCTGTGCGTGCACCGCCTGCGCGAGGGCTTCAAGGCCGATCGCACGGCGTGCATCAACCGCCTGCGCGGCCTGCTGGCCGAGTTCGGCCTGGTCTTCGCGCAAAGCCCGCCGCGCTCGAGGCCGCGCTCAGCGACGTGCTCGAAGACGCCGGCAACGAGATGAACACGCTGGCCCGGTTGGCGATGCAGCGCCTGCAGGACCAGTGGCGCGAGATCGATGCGCACATCGCCTGGTGCGACGAGCGCATCGCCGCGCATGGCAAGGACAACGCCGCGGTGAAGAAGGCGGCCACGCTGATCGGCATCGGCCCGGTCACCGCCAGCGCGGTGGTGGCCACGGTGGGCGAGTTCAAGCAGTTCAGCAGCGGCGCGCAGTTCGGCGCCTGGATGCGGGCTGACGCCGCGCCAGCACTCCGTCGGGCGGCAAGAACAGCCTGGGCGGCATCACCAAGCGCGGCGACAACTACCTGCGCAGCTTGCTCATCCAGGGGGCGAAGTCGGCGGTGATGACGGCCCATAAACGCAGCGACCCGATCTCGAAGTGGGCTGCGGCGCTCAGAGAGCGAGCGGGTTGGCAGAAGGCGGTGGTGGCGCTGGCCAACAAGAACGCACGCATCCTGTGGGCGGTGATGACCAAGGGCGAAGCGTTCGATGCGCGGCACGTCAGCGTCAAGCCGGGGTGCACCAACGCCGGCATCCGCGACCACCTGAGCGCACAACGAATTCATCACGCAGCAGGCATCAGCCAGAAGATGCTCATGACAGGTCAGACCGGCAGCGGGCAAGCTCGACTAACCCTTGGTGGCTCGATTCGTCGATGTCCACGAGATTGGAATGGAGCCCCGCTGAGCGGTTCGCATCTGGGTCCGCACGACAGGCGCATCACGCGCCGCGTGCAACAAGGCCGTCTTCAGAGAAGCAGTCTGTTCCTCGTTCATGCCCTTCATCGCCGCCTGCTCTTGCTTCACCCGTAAATCAACACCGAGGCCATCGACGACGAATACAAATACAGCTTGCCAAGAAGAGGAAGTCCCTTCAAGGGGTTAGGCGACTATTGGCGCGCGGCCTTGAAACGCCTCGAAGAAACGCCGCGTGAAGCTACAAGGTCGATCAGGCGACGGATCTTCGGCGGCCGCCTAGACCTTGCCGCAATGGAGACCATCAGGCGTCGACTTGGTCGACGTTAGCTGACGAGTTGCCTGCTCCAATGCTGGCGAGCGAGTGCGCTACCGACAAGCGACAGACGTTAGCCGTGAATCGTGCCTTACAGAAGCCGCCCCCTGATCAGCAGAGCCAAGCTCCGAGCTGCCCAGCGAAGCTCCATCGCAGACGAACCTCTCGGCGGTCATCGAAAGATCGAATCGCTCTTCAACTCTCGAGCCGTGCGGATGTGGATAGAGGCTTGATCGTGTAGGCCCGAACGCCGCGGCACCTTCGGCGGAAGGGTCGGCGGTACGATCCGATGAAGGCGCAGTGCGCCTTCTGCACGGGGCCGCGCCTCGAGTCGGTGGCAACCGCACCTTAGCGCAGCGTGCACGCACGACCTGCTAGCGAGCGATGTCGCCGGGTCCTCGCGAACTCGCGGTCGCTGGGCAACTCTGCGCGCTCAGGAGTCGCCGAGCGAAGCGCACTGGACCGTCGGTTATGCCGCCGAAGACTTCGATTCTGTGCGACTGTGAGACGCGCGAATCGCCTGAGGACGGATGCGAAGCAGGACGGCATGCTTCGGCCGCCAGAGACCGTTGGCGCGGAACGACCGCGACCTGACAGACGAGAGGCAGGCAAGAGCGCCTTGTTCAAGCGCGCGAGAGTATATGACGAACTCCACCTTGCTGCGCATTCCCAGAGCGCTTCTACCTGAGCTCGCGCATCGCCAGCGAATGACGCCCGACTCGTGCACTGGCGACCAGCGGCACCAAGCGCGTCCTCGACACCGATGTCGCGGCGCTTGCAGTGGCATTCAGATGCGCAAGGCACGGCAGCTGAGACGCGCTAGATCTGAACTCCGCAAGACATGGTGCGTGCTCATGCGCGCCTAACGTTCGACATGAGCGGCGGCAAAAAGGCGTAGCCTTTTTGACGTCCGCTCGATGGGAATGCGAAGGGACTTCCCACCTTCGGGCAACGGCGACGAAGCGCCAAGATTGGTGGTGTTCGAAGTCATCAATCTCAAGCCTGTGAAAGGGGAAGTCCGTGGAGCAGATTACACGAGGTGTCGTTCGAGGTGAAGCGGTTCGCGTCGGGGTCGATCTGGCCAAGCGCGTCATCCAAATGCATGCCGTCGATGCCGCCGGCCACGTGCTCACCACCGCGCGCTGGCGCGCGACAAGTTCATCGCCTGGTGCGCGCAGTTGCCCGCCGGCTGCATCGTCGCCATGGAGACCAGCTCGAGCGCCCACCACTGGGCGCGCAAGCTCATCGCGCTGGGGCTGGACGCGCGCATCATCGCCGCGCAACTCGTCAGCCCGTACCGCAAACAAGGCGCCAGCGGCAAGAACGACGCCAACGACGCCGCGGCCATCTGCGAAGCCGCCTCGCGCCCGCAGATGCACTTCGTGCCCGTCAAGTCCATCGAGCAGCAGAGCATGCTGTGCGTGCACCGCCTGCGCGAGGGCTTGAAGGCCGATCGCACGGCGTGCATCAACCGCCTGCGCGGCCTGCTGGCCGAGTTTGGCCTGGTCTTCGCGCAAAGCCCTGCCGTGCTCGAGGCCGCGCTCAGCGACGTGCTCGAAGACGCCGGCAACGAGATGAACACGCTGGCCCGGTTGGCGATGCAGCGCCTGCAGGACCAGTGGCGCGAGATCGATGCGCACATCACCTGGTGCGACGAGCGCATCGCCGCGCATGGCAAGGACAACGACGCGGTGAAGAAGGCGGCCACGTTGATCGGCATCGGCCCGGTCACCGCCAGCGCGGTGGTGGCCACGGTGGGCGAGTTCAAGCAGTTCAGCAGCGGCGCGCAGTTCGGCGCCTGGTGCGGGCTGGTGCCGCGCCAGCACTCTCGGGCGGCAAGAACAGCCTGGGCGGCATCACCAAGCGCGGCGACACCTACCTGCGCAGCTTGCTCATCCAGGGGGCGAAGTCGGCGGTGATGACGGCCCATAAACGCAGCGACCCGATCTCGCAGTGGGCCGCGGCGCTGCGAGAGCGCGCGGGCTGGCAGAAGGCGGTGGTGGCGCTGGCCAACAAGAACGCACGCATCCTGTGGGCGGTGATGACCAAGGGCGAAGCCTTCGATGCGCGCCACGTCAGCGTTAAGCCTGGTGCGCCAACGCCGGCATCCGCGACCACCTGAGCGCACAACGAATTCATCACGCAGCAGGCATCAGCCAGAAGATGCTCATGACAGGTCAGACCGGCAGCGGGCAAGCTCGACTAACCCTTGGTGGCTCTATTCGTCGATGTCCACGAGATTGGAATGGAGCCCCGCTGAGCGGTTCGCATCTGGGTCCGCACGACAGGCGCATCTCGCGCCGCGTGCAACAAGGCCGTCTTCAGAGAAGCAGTCTGTTCCTCGTTCATGCCCTTCATCGCCGCCTGCTCTTGCTTCACCCGTAAATCAACACCGAGGCCATCAACGACGAATACAAATACAGCTTGCCAAGAAGAGGAAGTCCCTTCAAGGGGTTAGGCGTCTGTGGCTTCAAAGGCAGCGACAGGCACCGAGCGACTGACCGCCACCGACTTGCGCAGCGCTTTGATGCGCTCGATCGCGTGCATGGTCTGTGCGGTGAAGTAGGACTCGCCGCAGCGCGAGCAAGACCACATGGGGATGCCCTCTATGACCAAGAGCGCCGCTCCCTTGCCGAAGCTGCGCGTGACGTACTTCAGTTGCGGCGAGCCAGCACCGCAATGCGCGCACTGCCGCTCAGCAGAGGTAGACAGTGATGACGACGAGCTTGCCGCCGAAGCCGATTTTGGCGACGACTTCTGCGGCTGAGCCGTCGAGCGTGATGCCCGCGACGACGCATTTGACTTCGCGGGTTTGGGCGTCGCGCTGACGCTCCGTGATTTGCCCCGTGAGGACGATGTTCTCGAGGTCGAGGATTGAGAGGTTGTCATCTTCAAGCTCTTCAGCGGCGTGGGTTGAAACGACGTAGTTCAGCGACCGAATCAGTTGGCGGAACTGGCTGATCGTTGCTTGGGCCATGAACCCGCAGTGTACGGAGGTGGCGCCTCGACGGGCAGCGGGATCAGACGCATAACGTTCGACATGAGCGGCGGCAAAAAGGCGAAGCCTTTTTGACGTCCGCTCGATGGGAATGCGAAGGGACTTCCCACCTTCGGGCAACGGCGACGAAGCGCCAAGATTGGTGGTGTTCGAAGTCATCAATCTCAAGCCTGTGAAAGGGGAAGTCCGTGGAGCAGATTACACGAGGTGTCGTTCGAGGTGAAGCGGTTCGCGTCGGGGTCGATCTGGCCAAGCGCGTCATTCAAATCCATGCCGTCGATGCCACCGGCCGCGTGCTCACCACGCGCGCGCTGGCGCGCGACAAGTTCATCGCCTGGTGCGCGCAGTTGCCCGCCGGCTGCATCGTCGCCATGGAGACCAGCTCGAGCGCCCACCACTGGGCGCGCAAGCTCATCGCGCTGGGGCTGGACGCGCGCATCATCGCCGCGCAACTCGTCAGCCCGTACCGCAAACAAGGCGCCAGCGGCAAGAACGACGCCAACGACGCCGCGGCCATCTGCGAAGCCGCCTCGCGCCCGCAGATGCACTTCGTGCCCGTCAAGTCCATCGAGCAGCAGAGCATGCTGTGCGTGCACCGCTTGCGCGAGGGCCTGAAGGCCGATCGCACGGCGTGCATCAACCGCCTGCGCGGCCTGCTGGCCGAGTTTGGCCTGGTCTTCGCGCAAAGCCCTGCCGTGCTCGAGGCCGCGCTCAGCGACGTGCTCGAAGACGCCGGCAACGAGATGAACACGCTGGCCCGGTTGGCGATGCAGCGCCTGCAGGACCAGTGGCGCGAGATCGATGCGCACATCACCTGGTGCGACGAGCGCATTGCCGCGCATGGCAAGGACAACGACGCGGTGAAGAAGGCGGCCACGTTGATCGGCATCGGCCCGGTCACCGCCAGCGCGGTGGTGGCCACGGTGGGCGAGTTCAAGCAGTTCAGCAGCGGCGCGCAGTTCGGCGCCTGGTGCGGGCTGGTGCCGCGGCAACACTCGTCGGGCGGCAAGAACAGCCTGGGCGGCATCACCAAGCGCGGCGACACCTACCTGCGCAGCTTGCTCATCCAGGGGGCGAAGTCGGCGGTGATGACGGCCCATAAACGCAGCGACCCGATCTCGCAGTGGGCCGCGGCGCTGCGAGAGCGCTCCGGCTGGCAGAAGGCGGTGGTGGCGCTGGCCAACAAGAACGCACGCATCCTGTGGGCGGTGATGACCAAGGGCGAAGCCTTCGATGCGCGCCACGTCAGCGTTAAGCCTGGTGCGCCAACGCCGGCATCCGCGACCACCTGAGCGCACAACGAATTCATCACGCAGCAGGCATCAGCCAGAAGATGCTCATGACAGGTCAGACCGGCAGCGGGCAAGCTCGACTAACCCTTGGTGGCTCTATTCGTAGATGTCCACGAGATTGGAATGGAGCCCCGCTGAGCGGTTCGCATCTGGGTCCGCACGACAGGCGCATCTCGCGCCGCGTGCAACAAGGCCGTCTTCAGAGAAGCAGTCTGTTCCTCGTTCATGCCCTTCAGCGCCGCCTGCTCTTGCTTCACCCGTAAATCAACACCGAGGCCATCAACGACGAATACAAATACAGCTTGCCAAGAAGAGGAAGTCCCTTCAAGGGGTTAGCCGTCTCCGCGCTCATAGCAGGCCCTTCAGCCTCAGCAACCCAAGCGAGGCGACTGTGGATGCGTCAACGATCACCCCACTGCGCACCATCTCCTCAACGTGCGCCAACGGAAACCACTTTGCGATGAGTCCATGCTCTTCCGGTTCCCGTTGCGGCGCATGCTCTTCAAGGCCCTGCGCCAAGAAGACGTTGTACCCCTGCGTGCAGAAACCGTAGGCAAGGAGCAAACGGCCAACATGCGTGAGCGTCTCTGCCACAACGCCTGTCTCCTCTTTCAACTCAGCTCTTGCAAGCGCTGCGGGGTCCTCGACTTCGCTGTCCCACGTACCTTGTGGCAGCTCCCAGTACCGACCATGTACGGGGTACCGGTACTGCTCCACAAGCACGACTTCGCTTCTTCGCACCGCAGCGATGATTGCAAAGTCCTTCTTCTCAACGACCCCATACACACCGTTTGATCCGTCTGAGCGACGAATCGCGTCTTCGCGGACGCTCATCCATCGGTTCTCGTAGACCAGCTTTGATTCGAGGGTTTCGATCTCTCGCATGCGCAGGATTTCCGAATGAGACGGCTAACGTTCGACATGAGCGGCATACAACGGCGCGCGCGATGCTGCCGAAGCGGCACAAGGCCACCCGCCGTTGTATGTCCGCTCGATGGAGGTGTTAGCCGAGCCCGGCTTGAACGGAACCACCTGCCGCGCGGCACCGACGCACCTTGACCACGACAGCGCTGGCACGGCACGTTGTAGGGCGTGCAGCGAACGCGCGGTGGTGCCCGTGCGCGAACTTGCTGCGCCAGACACCGCTGCACCGACAGGCCTTGCGCACGCCACGACATGCACCGCAACGCGCGACACGCTGCTGGCCAACACGGCGCGACCGGCGCGAAGGCAATGCACGGAGCTGGCGATGACGTTGGATGTATTGCTCATTGCTGCCAGAGCTGACGGCTAACGTGTTCTCGCGCGCAGAAACGCGGGCGTATGCAGACGGGTTTTCTTCATCACAGGCGGATCTGACCACAGAAAAATCAGTTCCAACAAGTACTTGCGCGTGTCGGTGCGGAATAACACCGGGCGTATTGGAATCGCGAAAAGGCGCGCCTCGCCGGGATGCCGGCCCGGCGGAAAGAAACCTTCACGCATTGAAGTCAGGCCCGCGCGCCAGACGGATCGCGCCACGATGCAGCGCATCATTCGGCACGTCGACACCGCCGCGCGTGATGCGCAAGCGCCGTGCGTCGCGCATCGCCGCCGCCACCTCGCGCACATGAGGCATCAGCGCGCGCCATGCGGCCTCATCCCTTTGCAGCGCCCGCGCCACTTCCGAAGGGCAGATCGACGAGGTCGCCGCGCGCCGCGACAACTGGCGCACGATCTCTTGAGCGATGTCGTCGTCGGTCATTTGAGCCCCCTGCCGCCCGCGGCCTGCGGCCCGTCCCCCCGCGGGGGAGTGAGCGACTTCGGGCGGCCGTGCGTCGCTCACGCCGCCGTCGTCTGCCGCACTGCATGCTCCCACTTCGCCATCAACTCCGCCGCGCGCTCGCGCGGCATCGTCGGCAGGAAGCGGCGCTCGACTTGCCATTGACCAGCGAGTTCGTCGAGGTTCTTGTAGGTGCCGACCGCCAGGCCAGCGAGGTACGCCGCGCCGAGCGCCGTCGTCTCCGTCACCTTCGGTCGCACGACGGGGATGCCGAGCAGGTCGGCCTGGAATTGCATCAGCAGGTTGTTGACGCAGGCGCCGCCATCGACTCGGAGTTCGGCCACGGGTTGTGCATCTTTCGCCATCGCCTTCAACAACGCCGCGCTCTGGAACGCGATGCTCTCCAATGCCGCGCGCGCGATGTGCGCGACCGTGCTGCCGCGTGACAGGCCGACGATGGCGCCGCGCGCGTCGGCGTTCCAGTACGGCGCGCCGAGGCCGGTGAAAGCCGGCACGAAGATCACGCCGCCGGCGTCGGGCACGCTCTCGGCGAGGGCCTGCACTTCGCCGCTGCCGGCAATCACCTTCAAGCCGTCGCGCAGCCACTGCACGACGGCGCCGCCGATGAAGACGCTGCCTTCGAGTGCGAATTCCGGCTTCGTTGTCGGCTGCGCGGCGGCCGTGGTGATCAGCCCGTTGCTGCTCGACTCGAAGCGCTCGCCGGTGTGCATCAGCATGAAGCAGCCGGTGCCATAGGTGTTCTTCGCCAGGCCGGCCTTGAAGCAGGCTTGCCCGAACAACGCGCTTTGCTGGTCGCCGGCAACGCCCGCAATCTTGATCGGCGCGCCGAACAGCGTGGCATCGGTTTCGCCGAACACAAACGACGACGGATGCACCTGCGGCAGCACGCTGTCCGGAATGTGCAGCGCCTTCAGCAGCTCGTGGTCCCAGGTGTTGTGGCGGATGTCGAACAGCATCGTGCGCGAGGCGTTGCTGACGTCGGTGGCGTGCACGCGGCCGCCGGTCAACTTCCACATCAGCCAGGTGTCGATCGTGCCGAAGGCGAGCTCGCCTTGCGCGGCGAGCAGATGCGCGCCCGGCACATGGTCGAGCAGCCAGCGCAGTTTGGTGCCGGAGAAGTACGAGTCGATGCGCAGCCCCGTCGAGCGTTGCACCATTTGCTCCAGGCCCTGCGCCTTCAACTGCTCGCAGAACGCCGCCGTGCGCCGGTCTTGCCAGACGATGGCGTTGGCGATCGGCTGGCCGGTCCGGCGGTTCCACAGCAGCGTCGTTTCGCGCTGGTTGGTGATGCCGATGGCGGCGATGTCGGTCGCGTTCAACTGCGCTTTGAACAGCGCTTCCATCGCCACCGCCTGCTGCGTCGCCCAGATCTCGTTGGCGTCGTGCTCCACCCAGCCGGGCTGCGGAAAGATCTGCCGGAACTCGCGCTGCGCCATCGCCACGATGCGGCCGTCGCGGTGGAAGACGATGGCGCGCGAGCTCGACGTGCCTTGGTCCAGGGCCAGCAGATGGTCAGGCATTACGAGCTCCTCATTCCGCGATCACGCATTGCACACCCGCCTGCGCCAGCAGCGCCGGAAACGGCGCCGGCGGCACGGCGTCGGTGTAGAGCGTATCGACTTGCTCCAGCCGCCCCAACTCCACCATCGCCGGCCGGTTGAACTTGCTGTGGTCGGCGGCCAGCCAGACCTGGCGCGAGTGCCGCGTGATCGCCTGCGCCACCTTGACCTCGCGGTAGTCGAAGTCGCGCAGCGTGCCGTCGGCTTCGATCGCCGAGATGCCGATCAGGCCGATGTCCACCTTGAACTGCTGGATGAAGTCGAGCGTCACCTCGCCGACGATGCCGCGGTCGCGCGAGCGCACCACGCCGCCGGCGACGATGACCTCGCAGTCCGGGTTGTCGGACAGGATCGCCGCGACATTCAAGTTGTTGGTGATCACGCGCAGGCCCTTGTGCTGCATCAGCGCGCGCGCGATGGCTTCCGTCGTCGTGCCGATGTTGATGATCAGCGAGCAGTTGTCGGGCACGCTCTTGGCCACCGCGCGCGCGATGCGCTGCTTGGCCGATTCGTTCAGTTGCTGGCGCTGCCGGTAAGCCAGGTTCTCGGTGGTCGAACTCGGCACGCGCACGCCGCCGTGAAAGCGCGCCAGCAGGCCGGCGTCGGAGAGCAGCTTGACGTCGCGGCGCACCGTCTGCAGCGTCACGCCGAAGTGCTCGGCCAACGCTTCGACCGAGACCGCGCCCAGGCGCTGCACTTCTTCGACCAGCTCGGCCTGGCGCGGGTTGGGGCTCATTGGTAGACCTTCGTGCTGCGCACTTCGAAGCGACCCCCCTTCGGAGCGGCCGGGCGGGTGCTCATGTGCATCGAGGCTAAACGAAGCAAATCGAAAGCTCATGCGGGAAATCCTGGGTGCAAAACGAAAACAACAGGGCTACAAACGAACAATAACGAATCCGATGCTCGCCTCCTTGAACGCTGCGCTCCCGTCATCGCCCCGCCCCGGCAACGCCTTGCCGGCCAGCGTCGACGTGCTCGTCGTCGGCGGTGGCATCAACGGTGCCGGCATCGCGCGCGATCTCGCCGGGCGCGGCGTCTCGGTGCTGCTGTGCGAGCAGGACGACCTGGCCTCGCACACCTCGTCGTGCTCCACCAAGCTGATCCACGGCGGCCTGCGCTACCTCGAGCACTACGAGTTCTCGCTGGTGCGCAAAGCGCTGGCCGAGCGCGAGGTGCTGCTCAAGAGCGCGCCGCACATCATGTGGCCGCTGCGCTTCGTCATGCCGCATGACCCGGGCATGCGGCCGGTGTGGATGATCCGCGCCGGCCTGTTTTTGTATGACCACCTGGCGCGGCGCGAGGTGCTCGCCGGCTCCGCCACGATCGATCTGCGCAAGCACCCGGCGGGCACGCCGCTCAAGCGCGGTTTCACCAAAGGGTTTGTCTACTCGGACGGCTGGGTCGACGACGCGCGGCTGGTCGTCCTGAACGCCGTCGACGCTGCCGAGCGCGGCGCCACCGTGCTGACGCGCTGGCGCTGCATCGACGCGCGGCGCAGTGCCACGTTGTGGCAGGTGCAGCTGCAGAGCCGCCGCGGCGAGACGCACGAGGTCACGGCGCGCGCGCTGGTCAACGCCGCCGGGCCGTGGGCGGCGCAGTTCCTCGCCGACCATGCGCATGCGGCGCAGCGCAAATCGCTGCGCCTGGTCAAGGGCAGCCACATCGTCGTGCGAAAACTCTTCGACCACGACCACGCCTACATCTTCCAGAACCCGGACAAGCGCATCATCTTCGCGATCCCGTACGAAGGCGAGTTCACGCTCATCGGCACCACCGATGTCGAACACACGGGCGCGATCGGCGCGGCGCGCATCGATGCCGCGGAGACGAGCTACCTGTGCGAGCAGGCCAGCCGTTATTTCGAGCGCGCCGTCGTGCCGGCCGACGTGGTCTGGAGCTACTCCGGCGTGCGCCCGCTGCTCGACGACGAGTCGGGCGACCCGTCGGCCGTGACGCGCGACTACTCGCTCGAAGTCGACGCGTCGCAGGCGCCGTTGCTGTCGGTGTGGGGCGGCAAGATCACCACCTTTCGCAAGCTCGCCGAAGAAGCGGCCGAGCTGCTGGCGGAGCCGCTGGGCATCACGCGGGGCGCGTGGACTGCGGGCCAGCCCTTGCCCGGCGGCGACCTGACGACGCCGGCATCGCACGATCTGGTGGCCGATGTCGAGCGTCATGTGCAAGCGCTGCGTGCGCGCCACCCCGCGTTGCCGCAGGCGCTGTGCCGCCGCCTGGCGCGCCAGTACGGCACACGCGCCGACACGCTGCTGTCGCGCAGCCTGGGCGCCGAGGTCGCGCCCGGCCTGTTCGAGAGCGAGCTGCAGCATCTGCATGAACACGAGTGGGCGCGATGCGCCGACGACGTGCTGTGGCGGCGCACCAAGCTCGGCCTGCACTTCAGCGACGGCGAGCGGGCGGCGGTCGAAACCTGGTGCCGCATGCACTGGGGCGACATCGCCGCCACGACAGCGCGGCAGGAGCCGTCATGGAACTGACGCTCGAGCGGATCGAGAAACACGTCGGTGCGCAGACGCACCTCTACCCGCTGGACCTCACGCTGGTGCCGCGCGCCGTGACCGTGCTGCTCGGTGCCACGCAGGCCGGCAAGACGACGCTGATGCGGCTGATGGCCGGGCTCGATGTGCCGAGCAAGGGCCGCATCAAGGCCGACGGCGTGGATGTGACCGGCCGGCCGGTGCGCGAGCGTAACGTGGCGATGGTCTACCAGCAGTTCATCAACTACCCGTCGATGACGGTGGCCGACAACATCGCCTCGCCGCTCAAGCTGCGCGGCGAGAGCGGCATCGAAGCGCGGGTCCATGCGCTGGCGGCCAAGCTGCACATCGAGGCGTTCCTCAAACGCCTGCCGGCCGAGCTGTCGGGCGGGCAGCAGCAGCGTGTGGCGCTGGCGCGCGCGCTGGCCAAGAAGGCGCCGCTGATGCTGCTCGACGAGCCGCTGGTGAACCTCGACTACAAGCTGCGCGAAGAGTTGCGCGATGAACTCTCGGCCCTGTTCGCGACCGGCGAATCGACCGTCGTCTATGCCACCACCGAACCCACCGAAGCGCTGCTGCTCGGCGGCTACACCGCGGTGATGGACGCCGGCGAGGTCTTGCAGTACGGGCCGACGGCGGAGGTGTTCCATCGTCCGAAGTCGATCCGCGTCGCGCGCGCGTTCAGCGACCCGCCGATGAACCTGATCGCCGCTCGCGCCGCGCCGGGCGGCGTGGTGTTGGACGGCGGGCCGCTGCTCGCTGGTGGCGCTGCCGGCGTCGGTGGCGAGCGGCACCGCGCTCACCGTCGGCATCCGCGCCGCCGCATTGCGTGTCAAGCCGCGGCCGGGTGACGTGGCGCTGCCGGGCCGCGTCGACCTGGCCGAAATCTCCGGCTCCGACACCTTCGTGCACGTGCACACCGATGTCGGCGAGCTCGTGCTGCAACTCGGCGGCGTGCACACCTTGACCCTCGGCGAGGCGATCACGCTGCAGCTCGGCGCGGCGCAGTTCTACGTCTTCGACGGCAACGGCGATCTGCTCGTCGCGCCGGAAGCTGAATTGAAGCGAGCGCGTTGAGATGAAACCTGCACTCACGTTGTGGTCGGCTTTCGGCCCGTTGGTGAGTCGCGACCGTTCAGTTTCATTCACGCAGCGGCGCAGAGGACGCAGAGTCAACGCAGAGGAATTCAGTGTTGTATTCCTCTGCGAACCTCTGCGTTCTGCGCCTCTGCGGTGAAGGAGATTTGCTGACGTTCGAAGGCCGCTCAGGGCCGATAGCCGAAACCCGCTGGAACCACTGACATGGCCCGCATCGACCTCGACCTCGCCCACGCCTACCGCCCAACCCGCAGCGCGACGAAGACTACGCGCTGCTGCCTTTGAAGATGAGCTTCGACGACGGCGGCGCCTATGCGCTGCTCGGCCCGTCGGGCTGCGGCAAGACGACGCTGCTCAACATCGTCTCGGGTCTGGTCAAGCCCTCGCGCGGCGGACTCACGTTCGACGGCCGCGACGTGACGCAGCAAACGCCGCAACAGCGCAACATCGCGCAGGTGTTCCAGTTCCCGGTCATCTACGACACGATGACGGTGGCGCAGAACCTGGCCTTCCCGCTGAAGAACCGCGGCGTGGCCGACGACAAGATCAAGCAGCGCGTCGGCAAGATCGCCGAGATGCTCGAACTCTCCGGCCAGCTGAACCAGCGCGCCGCCGGCCTCGCCGCCGATGCCAAACAAAAAATCTCGCTCGGCCGCGGCTTGGTGCGCGAAGACGTGAGCGCGGTGCTGTTCGACGAGCCGCTGACCGTGATCGACCCGCACCTGAAGTGGCAGTTGCGGCGCAAGCTGAAGCAGATTCACGCCGAGCTGAAGCTGACGCTGATCTACGTCACGCACGACCAGGTCGAGGCGCTGACCTTTGCGCAGCAGGTGGTGGTGATGACGCGCGGCCGCGCGGTGCAGATCGGCACCGCGTCGGAGTTGTTCGAGCGCCCGCGGCACACCTTCGTCGGCAACTTCATCGGCTCGCCGGGGATGAACTTTCTGCCGGCGAGCGTGGCGCCCGGTGCACCGCCCGGCGCGACGAAGCTCGGCGTTCGGCCCGAGTACGTGACGCTCGCCGAGGCGAATGCGCTAGGTGCCGTGCCCGCCACCGTGACGCAGGCGCAGGACATCGGCACGTATTGGCTGCTCACGGCCACACTCGGCGGCGGTGAGATCGTGCGCGCGCGATTGCCGCTGGGTCAAGAAATCCCGAACGTCGGTGAGCGGGTGTGGCTCGGCATCGTCGGCGCGCACACCTGCTACTACAAAGACGAGGAGCTGGTCGCATGAAGCCGGTGAATCAAAAAGCCTGGCTGCTGATCCTGCCGGTGATCCTGTGCGTCGCCTTCTCGGCCATCCTGCCGCTGATGACCGTCGTCAACTACTCGGTGCAAGACATCATCAGCCCCGAGCGCCGCGTCTTCGTCGGCACCGAGTGGTTCAAGTCGGTGATGCGCGACGACGACTTGCAAGGCGCGCTCGGCCGCCAGATCGTGTTTTCGCTGTCGGTGCTGATCGTCGAAATCCCGCTCGGCATCCTGCTCGCGCTGTCGATGCCGGCCACCGGCTGGCGCGCCTCCGCCGTGCTCGTCATCGTCGCCATCTCGCTGCTGATTCCGTGGAACGTCGTCGGCACGATCTGGCAGATCTACGGCCGCACCGACATCGGCCTGATGGGCGCGGCCTTCGCCAAACTCGGCTTCGACTACAGCTACACCGGCAACGCCACGCACGCGTGGCTCACCGTGCTGCTGATGGATGTGTGGCACTGGACGCCGCTGGTCGCGCTGCTGTGCTATGCCGGCCTGCGCGCGATTCCCGATGCGTACTACCAGGCGGCGAGCATCGACGGCGCGTCCAAGTTCGCCGTCTTCCGCTACATCCAGCTGCCCAAGCTGCGCGGCGTGCTGATGATCGCGGTGCTGCTGCGCTTCATGGACAGCTTCATGATCTACACCGAACCCTTCGTCCTCACCGGCGGCGGGCCGGGCAATGCGACCACGTTTCTCTCGCAGTACCTGACGCAAAAAGCGGTCGGCCAGTTCGACCTCGGGCCCGCAGCCGCGTTCTCGCTGATCTACTTTCTGATCATCCTGCTGCTGTGCTTCATCCTCTACAACTGGATGCAGCGTGTGGGCACGGCAGACAAGGAGGGCACGTCATGAAGAAGCGCAGCTTCTTCCTCATCGCGTACCTCGTCTTCGCCATCCTGCCGGTGTACTGGATGGTCAACATGTCGTTCAAGACGAACGAAGAGATCCTCTCCACCTTCAGCCTGTGGCCGCGCGACTTCACGCTGGCGCACTACAAGACCATCTTCACCGACGTGTCCTGGTACTCGGGCTACATCAACTCGCTGATCTACGTCGCCATCAACACGGTGATCTCGCTGGTCGTTGCGTTGCCGGCGGCGTATGCGTTCTCGCGCTACCGCTTTCTCGGCGACAAGCATGTCTTCTTCTGGCTGCTGACGAATCGCATGACGCCGCCGGCCGTCTTCCTGCTGCCGTTCTTCCAGCTCTACACGACGCTCGGCATGATGGACACGCACATCGCCGTGGCCCTCGCGCACCTGCTGTTCAACGTGCCGCTGGCGGTGTGGATCCTCGAAGGCTTCATGAGCGGCATCCCGCGCGAGATCGACGAGACGGCCTACATCGACGGCTACTCGTTCCCGCGTTTCTTCCTCACCATCTTCATCCCGCTGATCAAGGCCGGCGTCGGCGTGGCCGCTTTCTTCTGCTTCATGTTCAGCTGGGTCGAGCTGCTGATGGCGCGCACGCTGACCAGCGTCGATGCCAAGCCGATCGTCGCCGTGATGACGCGCACGGTGTCGGCTTCGGGCATGGATTGGGGCGTGCTCGCCGCGGCCGGCGTGCTGACGATCGTGCCCGGTGCGATCGTCATCTGGTTCGTGCGCAACTACATCGCCAAGGGGTTTGCGATGGGTCGGGTTTAAGGAGAGTTTGATGTTCGAGTGGATGGCCTGGACGCTTCCCGTCGCCGTGTTCTTCACCTGCATCGTGCTGATGCTCGTCGGCATGACGGTCTGGGAGATCAAGGCGCCGACGGTCGAGCGCCGCGGCTTCCTGCCGATCGCCACGACGCGCGGCGACCGCCTGTTCATCGGCCTGCTGAGTGCGGCCTACGTGAACCTGGCGTTCGTTGCGGTCAGCGAAAAGATGGTCACCTGGTTCGGCCTCGAACAAGAGCCGTCGATCTGGTGGAGTTTCGGATTGTCGATGGCGCTGTTGGCGTTGATCATGCGCAAGGGTTGAAAGACAGGGCAGCCGGCTTTCCCTTCCCAGCCGGCAGTCCCGATACACAACGGGAAGCACTCGCAGGAGACGACAATGAAATTTCGATTGCATGGCATCGCGTTGGCGGCCGCCGCGGCGCTGCTCGCGCCGTCGGCCTGGGCCGATGCGGCCGCGGCCAAGAAGTGGATCGACGCCGAGTTCCAACCCTCGACGCTGTCCAAGGAGCAGCAGACGGCCGAGATGGCCTGGTTCATCGAGGCCGCGAAAAAACTGCAGGCCAAGGGCGTGAAGGAGATCTCCGTGGTTTCGGAGACGATCACCACGCACGAGTACGAATCGAAGACGCTGGCCAAAGCCTTCGAGGAGATCACCGGCATCAAGGTCAAGCACGACCTGATTCAAGAGGGTGACGTGGTCGAGAAACTGCAGACCTCGATGCAGAGCGGCAAGAGCATCTACGACGGCTGGATCAGCGACTCCGATCTGATCGGCACGCACTACCGCTACGGCAAGATCATGAACCTCACCGACTACATGGCGGGCAAGGGCAAGGAGTGGACGAACCCCGGCATCGACATCAAGGACTTCATCGGCACCAGCTTCACCACCGGCCCCGACAAGAAGCTCTACCAACTGCCTGATCAGCAGTTCGCGAATCTGTACTGGTTCCGCGCCGACCTGTTCGCGCGCCCCGACCTCAAAGACAAGTTCAAGGCCAAGTTCGGCTATGACCTGGGCGTGCCGCTGAACTGGAGCGCCTACGAAGACATCGCCGAGTTCTTCACCAATGACGTGAAGACGATCGACGGCAAGCCGATCTACGGCCACATGGACTACGGCAAGAAAGACCCGTCGCTCGGCTGGCGCTTCACCGATGCGTGGCTGTGCGATGGCCGGCACCGCCGACATCGGCATCCCCAACGGCAAGCCGGTCGACGAGTGGGGCATCCGCTCATCAGCCGACGGCTGCAACCCGCAGGGTGCTTCCGTGTCGCGCGGCGGTGCCACCAACTCGCCGGCCGCTGTGTATGCACTGACGAAGTACGTCGACTGGATGAAGAAGTACTCGCCCAAGGAAGCCATCGGCATGACCTTCGGCGAAGCCGGCCCGGTGCCCGCGCAGGGGCAGATCGCGCAGCAGATTTTCTGGTACACGGCGTTCACGGCGGACATGACGAAGAAGGGCCTGCCCGTCGTCAACGAAGACGGCACGCCGAAGTGGCGCATGGCGCCGGGACCGAACGGCCCGTACTGGAAGCAGGGCATGCAGAACGGCTACCAGGACGTCGGCTCGTGGACCTTCTTCGAAGCGCATGACGCCAACAAGACGGCAGCAGCGTGGCTCTACGCGCAGTTCGTGACGGCGAAGACGACGAGCCTGAAGAAGACCATCGTCGGCCTGACGCCGATCCGCGAGAGCGACATCCAGAGCAAGGCCATGACCGACCTCGCGCCGAAGCTGGGTGGCCTGGTCGAGTTCTACCGCAGCCCGGCGCGCGTGGCCTGGACGCCGACCGGCACCAACGTGCCCGACTACCCGAAGCTGGCGCAGCTGTGGTGGAAGAACGTGGCCGTGGCGGTGACGGGCGAGAAGACGCCGCAAGCCGCGATGGACACGCTGGCCGAAGAGATGGACCAGGTGATGGCGCGGCTCGAGCGCGCCGGCATGGCCAAGTGCGCGCCGAAGTTGAATCCGAAGGGCGACCCGGCGAAGTACCTCAGCGACAAGGGCGCACCGTGGGCCAAGCTGGCCAATGAGAAGCCCAAGGGCGAAACCATCGCCTACGACACGCTGCTCAATGCGTGGAAGGCGGGCAAGGTGCGCTGAGAAAAGCCCAGCGCCGCAACCCAGGCCGCACGTGGTTCATCGCCGCGTGCGGCTTTTCTTTGGGCTCCTGCACAGCAGACGCCAACAACACGCGGCGCCGATGCGCAACCCCGAGCATGCCCCTTGCCGTTACCTCGACTTCGGATCACGCTCGCGCCTCGCATCAACAACCGGCACGCCTGTCGATGCCTCGCGGCCTGCTGTTGCATCACTGTCATCACAAGGGGGTTTGCATGTCATCCAAGCACCATCGCGGGCGCACGCGCTCGCGGCTCGGCGTGGCCGTGGCCGCGCTGCTGGTTTCGATCTCGGCACAGGCCGGCGGCGCACAGCCGAGCGTTGCCACCGCGCCCACGCTGGCCGGCAGCGCCGCGTCGCCCGCGGGCCTGACCGATCGGCTGATCATCAAGTACCGCGACGGTGCGCGCGCCGCGCTGCGCCCCGACGTCTCGACGATGGCCAACGCGCACGCCAGCGCCAACCGCGCCGGCGTGCAGATGCAGACGCTGCGCCGCACGGTGGGCGATGCGGTGGTGATGCGGCTCGACCGGCGCATGAGCCACGACGCGGCGGCAGCGCTGGCGCGCGAGATCGCAGCCAGCGACCCCGACGTGCTCTACGCCGAGCCCGACCGCATGCTGCGCATCCAGCTCACGCCGAATGATTCGCGCTACCTCGACCAGTGGCATTACTACGAAGCCGCGGCCGGCCTGAACCTGCCGACGGCCTGGGACAAGAGCACCGGCAGCGGCATCGTCGTCGCCGTCATCGACACCGGTTATCGCCCGCACGCCGACCTCGCCGCCAACATCCTGCCGGGTTATGACTTCATCGGCGACAGCGCCGTCGCCAACGACGGCAGTGGCCGCGACGGCGACGCCAGCGACCCCGGTGACGGCGTGGCTGCCGGCGAGTGCGGCGCCGGCGAGCCGGCGCAGGAGAGCTCGTGGCACGGCACGCATGTGGCCGGCACGGTGGCCGCGCTCAGCAACAACGGCGGCGGCGTTGCCGGCGTCGCCTTCGGCGCCAAGGTGGTGCCGCTGCGCGCGCTCGGCAAGTGCGGCGGCTACACCTCCGACATCGCCGACGCGATCGTCTGGGCCTCGGGCGGCAGCGTCAACAGCGTGCCCGCCAATGGCAACCCGGCGCGCGTCATCAACATGTCGCTCGGCGGCGGCGGCGGCTGCGACACGACGACGCAGAACGCCATCAACAGCGCGCGCAGCCGCGGCACGGTGGTCGTCGTCGCGGCCGGCAACAGCAATGCCGACGCGGCCAACTTTTCGCCGGCCAGTTGCAACGGTGTGATTTCGGTGGCCGCCACCAACCGCAGCGGCGGCCGTGCGTACTACTCCAACTTCGGCGCGGCCGTCGATGTCGCCGCGCCCGGCGGCGACGTGCGCGGCGGCGCGGCCAACGGCATCCTGTCCACGCTCAACAGCGGCGCAGGCGCGCCCGGCGCCGACACGCTCGAGTACTACCAGGGCACGTCGATGGCCGCGCCGCATGTCGCCGGCGTCGTCGCGCTGATGCTGGCCAGGAACGGCGCGCTGACGGCCGACGACGTGGAGTCGAGGTTGAAGGGCAGCACGCGCGCCTTCGCCGCAGTGTGCTCGTTGTGCGGCACGGGTCTGGTCGATGCCAACGCCGCCGTCGATGCGGCCGGCGGTGTCACGCCGCCGCCACCGCCGCCCGGCGGCACGGTGGCCGAAGTCGAGAACAACAACTCACGCGGCAGCGCGCAGGCCATCACGCCGAACCCGGCCACCGTCAGCGGCAGCCTGTCGTCCGCCAGCGACACCGACTACTTCAGCGTCCTGCTCGGTGCTGGCAAAACACTTACCGCGACGCTGACGCCGCCGGCCAGCGCCGACTACGACCTCTACCTCTACACCAGCAACGGCCGCCAGGTGGCGAGCAGCACCGCGGCCACCGGCGTGGTCGACAGCACCAGCGTGCGCAACAGCAGCGCCAGCGCGGCCACCGTGTTCGTGCGCGTGCGCTACTTCAGCGGCGGCGCGGGCAACTACACGTTGCGCTTGGCGCAGTAGAACGCCAGGGCGCGGTTCAAACGGCAGCGTGCACGTGCGCGTGTACGCTGCCGTCATGAACACCATCGCCTGCGTCCGCGTTCATCTCGATGCGCGTTGATCCCGAGCGCGCTGCGACGGCGAGCGACCGCGGCGCACCACGCCTGCTCTCCGGCACGCTGTTCGCCCTGGCCGCCGGGCTGATGTGGGGCCTGGTCTTCGTCGCGCCGCTGATGCTGCCCGAGTACCCGGCCGCGCTGCTGTCGGTGTCGCGTTACCTCGCCTTCGGCCTGATCGCGCTGCCGCTGGCCTGGGTCGGCCGCGCGCGCCTGGCGCAGCTGACGCGCAGCGATTGGATCGAGGCGCTGAAGTTGTCGCTCGTCGGCAACCTCCTCTACTACCTGTGCCTGGCCGCGGCGATCCAGCGCGCCGGTGGGCCGCTGCCGACGATGATCATCGGCACGCTGCCGGTGGTGATCGCCATCACGTCGAACCTGCGTGACCATGCGCGTGACGGCCGTCTGCCGTGGCTGCAGTTGCTGCCGTCGCTGCTGCTAATCGGCGCCGGCATCGCCTGCGTCAACCAGGTCGAGCTGCAGCGTCTCTCCGCCGATGACAGCGCCGACCTCGGCCGCTACGCGACAGGCGCGCTGCTCGCCGTGGCCGCGGTCGCCTGCTGGACCTGGTACCCGATCCGCAACGCCGACTGGATGCGCGCGCATCCGGATCGCTCGGCCACTGCGTGGGCGACGGCGCAGGGCCTCGCCACGCTGCCGCTGTCTGCATTCGGCTTCGCCGCGTTCTGGGCCTGGAGCGCGGCCAGCGGCAGCAGCTTCGTGATGCCGTTCGGCCCGACGCCGCTGCTCTTCATCGGTCTGATGTTTTCGATCGGCCTGTTCGCGTCGTGGCTCGGCACGCTGTGCTGGAACGCCGCCAGCCAGCGCCTGCCGACGGCGATGGTCGGCCAGTTGATCGTCTTCGAAACGCTGGCCGCGCTGGCCTATGCCTTCGTGCTGCGGCGCGAAATGCCCGGCGCGGTGACGTTCATCGGCGTGGCGCTGCTCGTCGCCGGCGTGCTGCTGGCGCTGCGCGTGAAGTCCGTCGCAGTGCATTGACCTTCGGATACACGGCTTGCGGCTGCATGCTGCCGCGCTGCAATCAGTCACTGCTTGGTTCGTAACGGCTGTGCGCCTCGTGCATCGGTCACAGCGTGTTTTGCAGCGCCCGCAGAACATCCCTCTCACGCCGTTGCAAAGACCGACGGCACAAAGGGGAGAGGGAGAGCAGCATGTGGAACAACGACACTGTCACCGCGATCAAGGTGCTTGCCGGTTGTGTGCTCGGGGGGTGTTTTGCCGTTGCGCTGATCGTGAGCACGGCCATCGGCTAGGGCCTGTTACTAACAGGCCCTAGCTCACGTCAGCGCATCGTCGAGCACTTCGACCCAATGCCGCACCGGCGTTGCGGTGCCGGTTTGCAGATGCTGGATGCAGCCGACGTTGGCCGAGACGATCGTCTGCGCTTCCAGCGGCGCCAGGTTGGCGAGCTTGCGGTCGCGCAGCTCGTAGGCGAGTTTCGGTTGCGTCACGCTGTAGGTGCCGGCCGAGCCGCAGCAGAGGTGCGATTCGTTCATCGCCACGCTGATGTCGAAACCCAATTCGCGCAGGCCGCTCTCGACGCCGCCGCGCAGTTGCTGCCCGTGCTGCAAGGTGCACGGCGGATGAAACGCCAGCTTGCCGGTCACCGCTGATCGCAGCTTCGGTTTCAGCGCCGGCACGAGCGCCGGCAGCAACTCCGACAGATCCTTCGTCAGCGCGCTGATGCGCTCGGCCTTCTCGGCATAGGCGCTGTCGTGCGCCAGGTGGTGCGCGTACTCCTTGACCGTGACACCGCAGCCCGACGCGTTCATGACGATCGCCTCGACCGTGCCCGCGGACGTGAGGCCCTGCACCAGCGGCCACCACGCGTCGATGTTGCGCCGCATGTCGTTCAATCCGCCTTCGGCATCGTTCAAATGCGTGCGGATCGCGCCGCAGCAGCCGGCGTCGTCGGCGACCAGCGTCTGGATGCCGGCGGCGTCGAGCACGCGCGCGGTGGCGGCGTTGATGTTGGGCATCATGGCCGGCTGCACGCAGCCCATCAGCATCAGCACCTTGCGCGTGTGGGCGCGTGTCGGCCACTGGTGCGCACGTGCCGTGCCTGTTCCTAAAGGTTTCGCCGGCACCTTGTTCCTCAGCGACGCCGGCAGCAGCGGCCGCACCATCTGGCCCAATTTCATCGCCGGTGAGAACAGCGGCGAGGTCAGGCCTTCCTTGAGCGCGGTGCGCACGAGGCGCTCCATCAACGGCCGCTCGACCTTGGCCTCGACGACCTTGCGGCCGATGTCGACCAGATGCCCGTACTCCACGCCGCTCGGGCAGGTGCTCTCGCAGTTGCGGCAGGTCAGGCAGCGGTCGAGGTGCAGTTGCGTCGCCCGCGTCGGCGTCACGCCTTCCAACACCTGCTTGATCAGGTAGATGCGGCCACGCGGCCCGTCGAGCTCGTCGCCGAGCAACTGGTACGTCGGGCAGGTGGCGGTGCAGAAGCCGCAGTGCACGCACTTGCGCAGGATGGCCTCGGCGGCGTCGCCGTCGGGCGTGCCTTTGTATTCGGGGGCGAGGGTGGTTTGCATCAGGCGATGTCGTAGGTCAGCGCCCAGTAGTGGGTCCACTGATGCCATCGCGCGTCGCGCGCGCGTGGGCCGGTTGCAGCGATCGCTTGCTCGCGCGCCGGAAAGTTCTTCAGCACCTCGTGTCTGCTGCCGTCGTCGAGCGTGCGCTGCTGAAACGTGTTGCCGTCGGCATCGCGGCGCGCGATCGGCGTGCTGCTGCCTTCGACATACAGGTTGTCGACGAAGACGACGCGCGCGCCGGGTTGCAGCTTGGCGTGCAACGTGTCGAGCCACGACGACAAGCGCGCCAGCGGCACATGCGACCACCAGAAGCCGGCAAAGGCGGCGTCGAAGTCGCCGTCGATGCCGGCGAGCGAGTAGGCATCCGCGGTCGCGAGTTCAACGCTCGCCGGCAGCGGCTTGCAACGCCCAATGGCCAAGGTCTCGTCATTGATGTCGGTGGCGAGCCAGCGCCTGGCGTCGCGCGCGGCGTGCTGCGTCCACCAGCCGGTGCCGCACGCGACTTCGAGCACGCTGCGGCCGCTGAAGTGCTCCGGCAACCAGGCCTCGATCGCGCGCAGGTCGGCCTGCCGCTCGGGCTTGGCGTAGATGCGTTCGTACTCGGCAGCGCGGCTTGCGTAATAGGCCTGCATCGCGGCGTCACAGCTCGGCATACAAGCGGCCGCGGTTGAACACGCGGTCCGGGTCGAAGCTGTCGCGCAGCGCGTGGTGAATTTTTTCCACCGCCGGCGTCAGCGCATGGAACGCACCCGCGCTCTTGTCCTGGCCGCGGAACAGCGTGGCGTGGCCGCCGGCTTTGACCGCGGCGTCGCGCACCAGCGCTGCACCCGCGTTGCTGCACAGCCAGCGCAACGCGCCGCCCCATTCGATCAACTGCTCGCCTTGCAGCGCGATCGGCGGCGCCGTGCTCGCCACCGACAAGCGCCACAACGCAGCGCCCTTGTCTTCGGCCTTCGCCGCGGTGGCGAAGAACTCGTCGCCGTGGTCGCGCAGGCCGCGCCAGAACGCGGCGGCCAGCGGCGCGTCGATGACGTCGCCGCCGAGTTGGCGTTGCGCCGCTTCGACCGCAGCGCGCGCGCCCGACAGGCGCAGCACCAGCATGCCGCTCCACCAGGCGCTGGCCGAGATCGGCAACGGCTCGCCGCCCCAGGCGTTCAAGCGCTTCAGCGCCGAAGGCTGATCGCTCTCGAAACGGATCGTCGCCGTGGCCACGGCCACCGGCAGCACCTTCAGCGAGACCTCGCAGATCACGCCGAGCGTGCCCATCGATCCCGCCAGCGCACGGCTCACGTCGTAGCCGGCGACGTTTTTCATCACCTGGCCGCCGAAGGTCAGCACCTGGCCACGGCCGTTGGCCAGCGTCGCGCCGAGCACATGGTCACGCACACCGCCGGCGCTGGCACGCGCCGGGCCGGCGAGGCCCGCAGCCACCATGCCGCCGACCGTGCCGCGGGCGACGTAGCGCGGCGGCTCGAACGCCAGGTGCTGTCCCTGCTCGGCGAGCACGGCTTCGAGTTCTTCGAGCAGCGTGCCGGCGCGCACGGTGACGACGAGCTCGCTCGGTTCGTAGTTGGAGATGCCGGCCAGCGGCTTGATGTCGAGCCACTCGCCGTGCAGCACGTTGCCGTAAAAGTCTTTCGTGCCGCCGCCGACGATGCGCAATGCGCCCTTCGATGCACGGGCGGTTTGGATTTGATCGACGAGGCGGGCGAGGCTGCGCTCTGCACGTTCAGAAGCGCTCCAGCTCAGGAAACGGCAGCAGCCCCTTCTTCACGTGCATCTTCCCGTACTCGGCGCAGCGCTGCAGCGTCGGGATCACCTTGCCCGGGTTCAGCGTGCCGGCGGGGTCGAAGGCGCGCTTCACGCCTTCCATCTGCTCGCGCTCGTCGGGCGTGAACTGCACGCACATCGAGTTCAGTTTCTCGACGCCGACGCCGTGCTCGCCGGTGACGGTGCCGCCCATCGCCACGCTCGTCTCCAGGATGTCGGCGCCGAACAGCTCGCAGCGGTGCAACTGGTCCGGGTCGTTGGCATCAAAGAGGATCAGCGGGTGCAGATTGCCATCGCCGGCGTGGAAGACGTTGCAGCACTTGAGGCCGTACTTCTTTTCCATCGCGGCAATCGCGATCAGGATGTCGGCCAAGCGTTTGCGCGGGATCGTCGAGTCCATGCACATGTAGTCGGGGCTGATGCGGCCGCTCGCCGGAAACGCGTTCTTGCGTCCGCTCCAGAACTTCAGGCGCTGCGCTTCGTCACGGCTGACTTCGATGCGCGTCGCGCCGCAGCGTTGCAGCACGGCTTCCATGCGTTCGATCTCTTCGGCCACCTCTTCGGGCGTGCCGTCGCTCTCGCAGAGCAGGATCGCTTCGGCTGTGAGGTCGTAGCCGGCGTGCACGAAGTCTTCAACCGCCGCCGTCATCGGCTTGTCGAGCATCTCCAGGCCGGCCGGGATGATGCCCGCGGCGATGATCGCCGCCACCGCGTCGCCGGCTTTGCGCACGTCGTCGAAGCTGGCCATGATGCAGCGCGCGAGTTTCGGTTTGGGCACGAGCTTCACGGTGACTTCGAGCGTCACCGCCAGCATGCCTTCGCTGCCGACGACCAGAGGCAGCAGGTCGAGCCCCGGCGCGTCGAGCGCGTCGCTGCCGAACTCGACCGGCTCGCCGGCTACCGTGAAGCCGCGCACCTTGAGCACGTTGTGCAGCGTCAGGCCGTACTTCAGGCAATGCACGCCGCCGGAGTTTTCCGCCACGTTGCCGCCGATCGTGCAGGCGATCTGGCTCGACGGGTCGGGCGCGTAGTACAGCCCGAGCGGCGCCGCGGCCTCGCTGATGGCCAGGTTGCGCACACCGCATTGCACGACCGCCGTGCGCGAGGCCTTGTCCATCTTGATGATCTGGTTGAACTTGGCCAGCCCCAGCGTCACGCCCATCGCGTGCGGCATCGCCCCGCCCGACAGGCCGGTGCCGGCGCCGCGCGCGACGACGGGTACCTGCAGCGCGTGGCAGGCCTTCAACACCGCGGCCACCTGCGCTTCGGTTTCCGGCAGCGCGACAGCCAGCGGCAACTGGCGGTAGGCGGTCAGGCCGTCGCACTCATAAGGCACCGTGTCCTCGCCTTGCCACAGCAGTGCGTGCGGCGGCAGCACGGCGGCCAGGGCGGCGACCACCGCATGTTGGCGTTGCGGCGCGTTCGGCGGCGTGGGTGGGCAGCGGGGCGTTCATCGTGCCCAGACTGTAGCGGGCCGCGACGAATCACTCAGACGCTGCGCATGCGCACGGCTTTGCGCCGCAGACACGAATGCGCTTCAGCGCGGCCTGTCGCCGGCCTCAGGCGCGCAGGGTCTTGGGGCGGGACCGGTGCCGCGCAACGAAGCCGACCGACAGCAGCCCAGCCAACATCAGCGCATAGGTGGAGGGTTCGGGCACGGCGTTGACCGGCGAGAACTCCCTGGACCACACGCTGACGTAGGCCGTCCGCGTGTCGGGTCCGACCCAGGAACTGCTGATGCCTGCCGCCACCGAGAAACTGATGCTGCCGGTCAGGTCGTCGGGCGCGTCGTTGTTGCCGATCACGACGGCGATGGGGCCGCTGACACTGTCCGTCCAATGCGGGAACGGATTGCAATAGCGGCTCCGGCAGGTGCTCGAGAAGAAGCCCAGGCCTGCCGCCTCGTGATCGAAGTACGCCATCTGAAAGCCAAACGCGTCCATCTGGAAGCCCTCCACCCGACCCAGTGCAAGGCCGTCGTCCTGGTAGTGGTAGCTCAAGGTGGCGGTGACGACGACCGATTCGCCGGGTTGCACCCGCGCCGTGAAGCTCGGATTGTTCGTGGGGCAGGGCAACGCCGTGGTCAGTCCGCCGGGCGTGACGATGCCGCACGTGATCTCGGTCCAGTCGTAGGTCAACGTTGTCATCGCCATGGCACTGGCGCTGCCCAGGCTCAGCAGCGTCGATAGCAGGTACTTCGCATACAGGTTCATGGCGCTTGTCTCTCGGTTGACCCGGCTGTTTCAGCAGCGTCCGCGCCGCTGCGCCGCGACGCCCATCAATGCCAGCCCGGCGAGCATCAGCGCGTAGGTGCCGGGCTCCGGCACCGGCGCCACGCCGGAATACGTTGTCACGTTGGCGACCCTGATGAATGCGGTTCTGGGTGCGCCACCGAACCAATCCGACGCAATGCCGGCCGTGACTGTGAAGACGCTCTGCCCGCTCAGATCATCCGGCTGGTCGTTGTCGCCGAAAACGATCTTGAACGGAAGATTCGACGAATCGATGTAATGAGGGGGCTGGGGGCATAACCGGAAGCCGCTGCAGCCGTTGGTGACGAAAGTCAGGCCGCCGGCTTCGTGGTCGACGAGCTGGCCTGTCAAGCCATACGGGTCCAACTGAAAGTAGCCACGCTCAGCGAGTGGCAGCCCATCGTCGTGGTACGCGTAGTTCAACGTGGCCGTCAGGAACACCGACTGCCCGGGCTGCGCCATGGCGGAGAACGACAGGTCAGCGCTCGGGCAGGTCAGTGTGGTGCGTGTGCCATCGAGATCGACCAACCCGCAGTTGATGTTGGACCAGTTGTAGGTCAACGTCGTCATGGCCGATGCGCCGTGCGCCCACAAGCACAGCGGCAGCAGCAGCGCAAATTTCAACCCATGACGCATTGCGATCTCCCTGCGAAGTTGCCGACAGCACCGCGCGCGGCGTACAGCATCGCCATCCCCGCGAGCAGCAGCGCGCCGCTGGCCGGCTCGGGGACCGCGGGCGCGATGCCGGAATAGGCAGAGGCCACGCCGACGCCGAAAGTGACGTCGCGTTGCAAAGGGCCGAAGGGATAGGTCGCCGGCACGCCGGAGCTGGCAAAAAACGCCATCTCGCCCGACAGATCGTCGGCCACCAGGTTGTTGCCGAAGAACAGCAGGCTGCCCGTGCCGCTGAAATAGTCCACGTGGTCAGCGGCCTGAGCGCTGCATGAACGAAAGTCGTAGCACAGGTTGGAGATCAAGGACACCACGGCCGCCTCGTGGTCGATGACGATCTGGTTGTTCGGCGTGGGGCGAAGGACCACCGGCTGCGCGAGCGCGAGCCCGTCGTCGTGATAGGTGTAGCTGAGCCGGGCGCTGACGTACACCGATTCTCCCGGGTTGATCAGCGCGCTGAACGACGGTGTGGCGCACAGTTGTGTGACGCTCGATCCGCCGGCCCCGGCGATGCCACAGCGGATGTCCGTCCATTCCCAGGTCAGCGTGGCCTCGGCGCGTGCTGCCATCGCCGCCACGGCCAGCAACACCACGGCGGCGGCTCTGAGCAGTGATCGGGCCATCTGCGCGCTCCGTTTCTCCGAACATGGACATTCGCCGCAGTGAGGTCAGGACGGGTTGATCCCGCTCAAGCAAGGCGCTGTCAGGCTTCGCCCGTAAACACCGTCAGCACGCCGGTGTAGCCGTACAGGTGCTGATGCCCGATCTCGCCGCCGGCGAAGAAGCCGGCCAGCGGCACGTCGCCGAGGGCGTGACGGATGATCTGCAGCTCGGCCGACGGCGCACCGAAGTGCGGGCCGCCGCGGCCGGCGCAGCTCACGTACACCGCGCCGCGGATGCGCGAGGCCCCGCCGGGCGGCGCGGCCGGCGCTGCGGCGTGGGCCGTGGCCAGCTCGGCCGGCTCCGGCTCGAGCTCCTCGCGGATCTCGGCGCAGATGCGCGTCAGGTCGCGCCGCGCGGCGGCCACGTCGCGGTGGCAGAAGGCCAGCGTCATGCCGGACTCGACGGCATCGGCCACCGCGACGCCGTTGCGCCCCGGGTCGAGGCCGACCAGGTGGCGCACGCGCACGTCGTCGCCAAAAGCGCGGTGACGCGCGCTCGCCGCAGCCGTCGCGTTCAGCGGCAGCGGTGCCCGCGGCGCGGCCAAGCCAACCAGCGTTTCGCGCAGGGTGTGCATCGCCTCGCGCGGTGCGTCGCGCGTCAACTTCAAGTCGTCGAGCAGGCATTGCAGCGCCGGCTGGCCGTCGAGTTCGGTGACCACGTTGCGCTCGCAGCCGGTGATCTGGCGCTGCGGCCCGATCGGCTGGCAGCCCTGCGTGATCCGCGAGACGATGCCGACGTCGCGCGTGAAGGCCACGCCCGACAGGCCGCCTTCGTACACGCCCTCGGCGATCTGGCAGCTGCGCGTGCGCGACGCCGCCACGCCGCCGAAGAGGTAGCCGCTCGAGGTGCGCGCCGCCAGGTCGTCGAGCAGCTCGGCGAGTTCGTGCGCGCGCGCATCGGCGTGCACCAGCGCCGTGGCCGGGTCGATCTGGCCGAGCGGCTTGGCGCCGGAAAAGATGCGAAAGCGGCCCGGCGGCAGCGTCGACACCATCAGCACCAGCGCCGGCTCGTCGAAGTACTCGACGCCGCTGGCACAGACGCCGATGCCCACCGTGCCGGCCCAGGCCACGCCCGGCCAGCGCCGGTGCAGCGCGTCGTACAGCGCCTGCGCGTGCGGCGCGTAGTGATCGGTGAAATAGACCAGGCCGAGCGACGCTCCCTGGCTGCCCGCGTGGCGCTCGATCTGTGCTGCCGCCTGCGACAGCGCGACCTGCCAGTCCGGGTGCGCGGCGTGGCCGACGAGAAAGCGCGGCATGTCAACTTCAACCCGGGCCGGTCACTTGCGCGCGGCGCGTTTCCTGGCACCCGACTTCGCGCCTTTGACCGCCGCCTGTGCCATCGCCCCGGCCACCTTGCGCGGCGCCTGGGCGGCCTTCTTCAGCGTCTCTTCGGCGGCGTCGAAACTCTGCTTGACCATCGAGCCGGCGAGCGTTCTGGCGGCGTCGCCGGCGCCGTCTTTCATTGCCGTGGTGGCGAGCTGCGTGAACTGTTTCGTCAGCGCGCCCCACCACTGCATCGGATCGACCGCCGGCGTCGCGGCCTCGGCGGCCGGCGCTTTGCGCGCGCCGCGCGGCGCGGTTGGATCTGTCGCCGCCGGCGGCTGCGCCGCGGGCTCAGGCACCTTGAGCGAATCGCGCAGCGCGGTCAGCGGCACGTTCATCGTCTTCAGCGTCGACAGCGTCATGCGCTGCACTTCGAGGGCCTGGATCGTGACGGCGAGCATGCGCGCGTTCTGCTCGAGCCAGAACTGCACCGTGCGCAACTCCTCGATGCGTTTTTCCAGCTCGTCGGGGTTCAACGTCGGCGCCACCCACTGGCCGATCGACGGCAGCGCCTGACCGGCGTTCTTGACCAGCCCCTGCAAGAAGTCGAATCCGGGCACCAGCTTGTTGAATGAGTTCGTGTCGCTCATGGGGGCCTTTCGCCGCTGGGTTGTGAAGCCGGCCATTGTGACGATGCGTGGCACACATCTCAAGGCCATGCCGGCCGGCGGCGGCAGCATTTTCCTGGAGTGCGGTTTTGCTGTGAACCTCAGTACACACGCTCAACCTTGAAGCCGCGTGCCGCGAGCAGCGCCGGCAGCGCCTTCGCACCCGTCATGTGCAGCGCACCGACGGCCACGAACAGGCGCTGGCCTTCGCCGTGCAGCGCCACGATGCGCTCGGCCATCCCCGGGTTGCGCTCGTCGTTGAGCGCGGCGAGCATGGCGCGCTCATCGGCGCTGTTGACGCAGTCGCACCAGCGCTCGTAGTTTTCGATCTCCTTCAAGTCACCGCGCTCCCAGGCCGCCGCCATGCGCAGCAGCACCTTGCGCCCGAGGCCGCTCTGCAACTGCAGGAGCGTGGAGGCCAGATAACGCTCGGCCAACGCCGCGTCCTGCGGGATCAGCGCGGCGAGCTGGCGCTCGGGCGTTTCGAGCGAGACGGTGCGCAGGCGGCGCGATTGCGCCAGGCCAGCGAGCACGATCTCCTGGCCGAAGCCGACATGCAGGCCGTCGCGCGCGGCGTCGACCATCATCGCCGTCATCGCCTGCATCATCGGGTGCATGCCGGCCAGCGCCTGCACCGGCAGGCAGGCGCGCTGCAACTGGCGCGTCAACTG
Source organism: uncultured beta proteobacterium (assembly GCA_963732625.1). Lineage (GTDB taxonomy): Bacteria > Pseudomonadota > Gammaproteobacteria > Burkholderiales > Burkholderiaceae_C > CADEEN01. The sequence goes on from CAVTAM010000031.1 coordinate 56,969, forward strand.
ATCGTCGAGCGCCTGCGGCAGTTTCGGGTTGCCGGCGCCGGTGCTGCGCAGGCTGTTCTGGATCGCCGGGTCGAGCGGGTCGAGCTCGAAGGCCAGCGTCTGCGCGTCGGCCAACGCCGCGCGCAGCTTCGCGCCGGGAAACGCCCATTCGAGCCGGCCGACGTGGATGGTGCCGAAGAGGTGGTGCGTGCGGCCGTCCTTGCTGAAGCGCCACAGGAAGCCGCGGTCCTTGGCCTGCGCCTGCGCGGCCTGCACCTGCTGCGGCGTCGGCGCCGTGGCTTGCGGCGGGCACGCGGCGGCGGGTTGTGCCCGCGCTGCGACGGCGGTCACGACGAGCAACAGCACCAACAAGAGAAGTTTGTTCATTGCGGTTTTTCCAGCGTCAGCACGCCGTTGTTTTGCGACAGGCGCAGTTTCGAGATCACGTCCATGCCGAGCAGCGGCGAGTCCAGCCGCGGCAGCACCGCCACGCGCAGGCGCTCGGCGGCCACGCCGCCTTGCAGCGTGATGTCGGCGCGGCCCAAGCGGCCCTCGACCATGCCACCGGCGGTCGAGCTGCGCAGCGTCCCTTCGAGTGTCAGCCCGGCCTCTTGCGCCAACGCCAGCGGCAACGCGGTGCTGGTGGCGCCGGTGTCGACGAGGAAGTCCACCGCGATGCCATTAACGCGCCCCGGCCAGTGGAAGTGCCCATCCGGCGCGCGCTTCAACTCGATGCGCCCGCTCGTCGCATCGAACGAGAAACGCGAGCGCCCGGCCTGGTGCTGCATCGCCTGCACGGCGAGGAAGAGGGCGGTGCCGATGAGCAGCCAGACGGTGGTGAGCTTGAGCGAGCGCGACATGGCGCTACGATGCCATGAAACCTGAAATGCCCGGCATGCGCGCCCTCTTTCACCTCGCCTATCACGTGCACGACTTGCAGGCCGCGCGCGCTTTCTACGGCGGCGTGCTCGGTTGCGCCGAGGGCCGCAGCACCGAAAGCTGGGTCGATTTCGATTTCTTCGGCCACCAGATTTCGCTGCACCTCGGCGAGCCATTTGCCACCACGAACACCGGCCGCGTCGGCGACACGCTGGTGCCGATGCCGCACCTGGGGCTGGTGCTGCAGGCCGACGACTGGCAGGCGCTGGCGCAAGCGCCTGCGCGATGCGCAAACGCGTTCGTCATCGAGCCGCACCTGCGCTTTGCCGGCCAGCCCGGCGAGCAATGGACGATGTTCTTCCGCGACCCGAGCGGCAACCCGATCGAGGTCAAGGGGTTTGCGGATTTGGATCGGGTGTACGAACGCTGACGCTCAACCCGTTTGCGGGTTGCGCGCCAGGTCGTAGAGGATGGCCGCGCTGGTGAGGCCGCCATCGACCACCAGCTCGTGGCCGGTGACGAAGCGCGCATCGTCGCTGGCCAGGAACGCCACCACGTCGGCCACCTCTTCCGGCTGGCCGTAACGGGCCATCGGCGTGGCGGCGACGACGGCGGCCCGCACCACCTCGTTGTGCAGCGCCGCGGTCTGCGGCGTCGCGATCGGGCCCGGCGAGACTGCGTTGACGGTGATGCCCAGTGGCGCCAGGTCGATGGCGCAACTCTTCATCAGGCCGACCACGTGGCGTCACGCACGACGGCGAGCGCGTCTGGGCCGCCACGGGCGCCAAGCTGCTCGCGATCGATCCGGCCAGCGGCGCCGTGGCGCGCACGCTGGACGTGGCCTGCGACGCGGGCAGCGCGTTCGACGGCACGCACCTCTACCAGATTGCCGAAGCGCGCATCGACAAAATCGATCCCGCCAGCGGCAAGGTGGTCGCGTCGATCCCCGCGCCCGGCCACGGCAGCGACTCGGGCCTGGCGTGGGCGGAAGGCAGCTTGTGGGTCGGGCAGTACCGCGACCGCAAGATTCACCGCATCGACCCGGCCACGGGCGCGATCCTGCGCACCATCGAGTCCAACCGCTTCGTCACTGGCGTGACGTGGGTCGAAGGCGAGCTGTGGCACGGCACCTGGGAAGGCGACGAAAGCGACATCCGCCGCATCGACCCCGCGAGCGGCGCCGTGCTCGAGCGGCTCGAGATGCCGCCCGGCACCGGCGTCAGCGGCATGGAGTCCGACGGCGCCGAGCTGTTCTATTGCGGCGGCGGCCCGAGCGGCAAGGTGCGCGCGGTGCGTCGGCCGCAGCGCAACCGACGACCACGTTCTACGCCAACCTGAACGGCATCTCCCGCAACCGCTGCCCCGTCAGCTTCGCGATCGCGTTCGCAAACGCCGGTGCCAGCGGCGGCACGCCGGGCTCGCCCATGCCTTTGGGCGGGTCGTTGCTCGGCACGATGTGCACGGCGATCTTCGGCGGCGTGTCGGTGATGCGCGCCGGGATGAACTGATGAAAGTTGCCCTGCTCGACGACGCCGTCCTTGAGCGTGATCGCGTGGCCCGGCAGCGTGGTCGCCAGCGCCATCATCACCGAGCCTTGCACTTGCGCTTCCACCGTGCGCGGGTTCACGCACAGGTTGCAGTGCACGCCGGCCGTCACCGCGGTCAGCACCGGTTTGCGCTCCTTGCCTTTGCCATTGATCGCGCGCCTCGACCACATACGCCACCACCGACTCGAAGCTCTCGTGCACAGCCACGCCCCACGCCGTGCCGGCCGGCAGCTTCTTCTTGCCGTAGCCGCTTTGCTCCACTGCGAGCTGCAACGCCGCGCGGTGGCGCTTGCCCTTCTCGCCATCCATCAGCGCCATGCGATACGCCACTGGGTCTTGCTTCGTTGCCGTGGCGATCTCGTCGATCAGCGTCTCCATCACGAACGCGGTGTGCGTGCTGCCGACCGAGCGCCACCACAGCACCGGCACGTTGACCTTCGGGTGGTGCACGCTGAGCTGCATCGGCACGTCGTACGGTTCGCGCATGCCTTCGGTGGTGGTGCCATCGACGCCGTCCTTCACCAGGAACGCTTCGAACGGCGAGCCGACGAGGATGCTCTGGCTGACGATGCGGTGGTCCCAGGCCAGCACCTTGCCCTTGGCGTCGAAGCCGATCTCGGCGCGGTGCACGGTGAACGGCCGGTAGTAGCCGGCCTTCATGTCGTCTTCGCGGCTCCACATCACTTTCACGGGTGCGCGCTGGTTGTTGGCTGCGAGCGCTTTCGCCACGCCCGCGGCCTCGCGCACCCACTCGCCCGTCGGCGTGGCGCGGCGGCCGAATCCTCCTCCCGCCATCTGCACCACGATCTCCACCTGCTCGGGCTTCATGCCGACGACGCTGGCCACCGCGCCGGCATCCACGCCGGGCATCTGCGACGCGGTGATGACGGTGCACTTGTCGGCCTGCAGATCGACGGTGCACGCCAGCGGCTCCATCTGCGCGTGGTTGAGGTAGGGGAAGACGAACTCGGCGCTCAGCTTCTTCGGCGCCTTGGCCAGGCCCGATACATCGGCCGCGAAATGTTTCTCGGGCGCCTGCGTGCCGGGCTTGTTCGCCAACGCCTTGTACTGCGCGAGCAGTTGCGTCGTGTCGGCCTTGTCGGCCGCATTCGCGTCCCACTGCACCTTCAGCGCATCGCGGCCCATCTTCGCCGGCCAATAGCCGTCGGCGACGATGGCAATGCCTTGGCCGCCGCGGTCGAGCGCTACCGGCAACACGGCCTTCACGCCCTTGACCTTCATCGCTGCGGCGCCGTCGAAGCTGATGAACTTGCCGTTGAACACCGGCGGGCGCACGATGACGGCGGTGAGCATGCCGGGCAGCTTGACGTCCACGCCGTACTGCTGCGTGCCGGTGCTCTTGGCGCGCGACACCTTCAACCCCGTCGGCTTGCCGATGAGCTTGAAGTCCTTCGCATCCTTCAACACCACACGCTCGGGGATCGGCTCCTTCATCGCCGCGTCGAACAGCTCGCCATACGTGGCGCTCTTGCCGCCGCCGCTGATCACGCCGTTGGCCACGCTGAGTTGCGCCGGCGGGACGCCGAGTTGCTTGCTTGCGGCGGCGAGCAGCATCGCCTTGGTGCGCGCGCCGAGTTCGCGGTACTGCGTGTAGCTGTTCTTCACCGAGTTCGAGCCGCCGGTCAGGTGCATGCCCATCGCCGGGTCGATGTAGTTGCCGCGCTGGTTGCCAAAGCCGGTTTTGACTTTCGCCCAATCGGCTTCCAGCTCGTCGGCGCAGATCATCGCCAGCGCGGTCTCGATGCCCTGGCCCATGTCCATGCGGTTGCACAGCACGGTGGTCGTGCCGTCCTTGTCGATGGTGACGAAGGCAGCCGGTTGTTGAAACGCCTTCTGCCCCGGCGCGAGGTCGGGCGCGTTCTGCGCGCGCACGTCGGGAGAAGCGAGCGGCATCAACGCCAGGCCGACGGCGCCGCCGACGGTCATCGTGACGAAGCGGCGGCGGGTGAGTTCAGGTGACTGTGATTGAGCGAGCAGCTTGTCGAGGATCATGGTGGGTGCTCCTTCGTCAAGCCAGCGCGGCAGCGGCTTGTTTGATCGCAGCGCGGATGCGCGGGTAGGTGCCGCAGCGGCAGACGTTGCCGGCCATCGCAGCGTCGATCTGTGCGTCGCTCGGCTTCTTGTTGCTCTTCAGCAGCGCGGTCGCGCTCATGATCTGCCCGCTCTGGCAGTAGCCGCATTGCGCCACGTCCTGCGCCACCCAGGCGTCGGTGACGGCCTTGCCGACGCTGTCACCGGTCAAGCCTTCGATCGTCGTGATGTTCGCGCCAGCCGCCGCCGAGATCGGCAGCGAGCAGCTGCGCACCGCCTGGCCATTCAGGTGCACCGTGCAGGCGCCGCATTGGGCCAAACCACAACCAAACTTGGTGCCGGTGAGGCCGAGGTTGTCACGCACGGCCCAGAGAACGGGCGTGCTCGGATCGGCATCGACCGTGACCGGCTTGCCGTTGAGAGTGAAGCTGCTGCTCATCGTTCGGCGCTCCGGTGCTGATTTGGGAAACGGCGGTTGTAGTGCAATTCCATCGCCCTGTCGAACTGTCAGGATTGCGTTTCTGCGGGTAACGACAGCGTGGCCAACGCACCGCCGCCCTGCGCATTGCGCAGTGTGATGCGGCCCTGGTGCAACGCCACGATCTCGCGCACGAAGGGCAGGCCCAGGCCAGTGCTTTTTCTCTGCGAGCCGGGGCGGGCGAGCGAATAGAACTTCTCGAAGATTTTCTGGTCGGCGTAATCCGGGATGCCGGGGCCGTGGTCGCGCACGCTGATCTCGGCAAAGCGCCCGCGCTGCATCAGCGTGACTTCGACGTTGCCGCCCGGCGGAGAAAAATCCAGCGCGTTGTCGAGCAGGTTGCCGACCGCGCGTTGCAGCAGCAGCGCGTCGCCATCGACGCTGGCGTCTTGCGCCGCATCGAGTGTCACCGTGACGCCGCGCGGCGCGCCCGCCGCTTGCGCGCTGGCCACACGCTCTTCGAGCAGCGCGCGCAGCGCCACCGGACCGGTGCGCTCGAGCGAGCGCCGCGATTCGAGCGCGGCGAGTTCCATCATGCGATCGACCAGCTCCTGGATGCGCGCCGTCTCGCGCTCGATGTTGGCGACGAAGCGCTCGCGGTCCGCTGGCGGCATCTCGCGCTCGTGCAGCAGTTCTGCCGCGCCGCGAATGGCCGACAGCGGGCTCTTCAATTCATGCGTCAGCGTCTGCACGTAGTCGGCCACGTAGTTGCGCCCCGACAGCGCGTCGCGCATCTCGTCATACGCCGCGCCGAGCGTGCCGAGCGCGCGCCGGCCCAGCCGCGGCAGCGAGAACGTGCGCTGTGCACGCACGTAGCGCACGTAGTCGGCGATCAAGCCGAACGGCCGCACGAACCACACCGACAGGATGGCGACGAGCAGCGCCACCGCGAGCACGGACGTCACGCCGACGAGCATCGTCTTCTTGCGCGCGGCAGCAACGAACTGGCCGAAGCTCTCCGCCGGTTTGCCGACGCTGACCGCGCCGACGATCGCGCCGTCGCGCTTCAACGGCGCGGCGACGTACATCACCGCGGTGCGCGCATCGTTGTCCACGTCGGGTGTCGTGCGCGCACCGTAGCGGCCGTCGAGCGCGAGCCGGATGTCGCGCCACTGCGAGTGGTCGGCGCCGGCCTCGCGGCCGAGCGAGTCGAAGATCACTCTGCCGCTGGCATCGACGACGGTCATGCGCAATTCGAAGCGTGTCTTCTCGAAGCCGAAGATGTTGGCGTTGAGCTCGCGCGAGTACAAGTCGCGGAACAGCGGCTCCAGCACCGCGACGTCGATCACCGGCTCGGCCGGCGTAGCAGACCGCTCGACCCAGCGCTGCTCGATCTGTGCAGCCATCAGGTGTGCGGTCTCGACCAGAGACTCTTCGGCCGACTCGCGGTAACGCGGGTCGATGTCGGCAAGCAGGCGCTGCATCAGCCAGCCGACGCCGAGGGCGTAGGCGAGCAGGATGGCGGCGAAGACGCGGTTGCGCTTGGTCATGGCCATCCCGTTCGCCCTGAGCCCCAACTCCCGATCATCCTGAGCTTGTCGAAGGAAGGGTCGTCGTTGCGCCAACAGGGCTTCGACAAGCTCAGCCCGAACGGGTGGGGGCAGATCCCGCACCACCCTCCCGTTCGCCCTGAGCTTGTCGAAGGGCTTGCATGCGCGAGGCTTCGATACCTCAGCCCGAACGGCGTCTTGCTCACGCCGGCCGCTGCGCCGGCAAGTCCTCCGCCAATGCGTAACCCACCCCGCGATGCGTACGAATCGGCTCCAGCGCCGGCGCCACCGCTTTCAACTTCGCGCGCAAGGTCTTCACATGCGCATCGACCGTGCGGTCCAGGCTGTCGGTGTCGTCGTCCCAGACCAGCGACAACAGCCGCTCGCGCGTGAAGACAAAACCTGGCCGGCCGATCAGCGTCTTCAGCAGGCCGTACTCGTAGCGCGACAGGTCGAGCGGCTGGCCGTAGTACAGGATCGCGCGCTTGCCGTCGTCGAGTGCGAAGGCCGCCTGCGGCGCGGCGGCAGCAGCCGGTGCTGCGCTGCTACGCCGCAGCACCGTGCGCACGCGCGCCACCAGCTCGCGCGGCGAGAACGGTTTGGTCACGTAGTCGTCGGCGCCGAGCTCCAGGCCGACGACGCGGTCGATCTCGTCGGCGCGTGCGGTGAGAAACAGGATCGGCAGCGTCGGCTCGCGCGCGCGCAGGCGCTTGAAGACTTCGAAGCCGCTGATGTCGGGCAGGCCGACGTCGAGGATCACCAGCGCCGCGTCGTCGGCCTGCGTCAGTGACGCTTCACCCGTGGCACACCAGCGCGGCTCGAAGCCTTCGGTGCGCAGCGCGTACTGCAGCGTGTCGGCGATGCCGGGTTCGTCTTCGACGATGAGGATGACGGGGCGCTGCATGATCAGCGCCGCAGGGCCGCCCCAAGGCGATGAGTCTCCCCTCGGGGGACGCGAGCGCAGCGAGCTAGGGGCTTCATATCTTGCGACGATGATAGAGCCATGCTCGACGTGAACCAGGCCTTGACGACCGCGTACCGCAAGCCGCCGCGCGCCGTTGCCGCACCGCGCCGCGCGCTCGTCGTCGGCGCCGCCGGCGCGCTCGGTGCGGCCGTGCTCGAACAACTCCTGGCGACGCGCCGCTTCGAGCGTGTCGGCGCGCTGGTGGGACAAGCCATCCAGCCCGCCGTGCACGGCTTCGCGCCGGTGCACGACGACGAGATGGCGGTGTTCGCCGCCGACACGGCGCTCATCGTCTTCGACCGCCAGCGCAGCGCCAACGGCCGCGAAGCTGCGTTCGTCAAACCCGATCCGCGCTCGTTGCCGGCGCTGGCGCAGCGCTTGCAAAGCAGCGGTGCGCGCCACCTCATCGTCGTCGTGCCGCACACGCCGTCGCTGTTGCCGATGGCGCTGCAGCAGGGCCTGGCGTCGCTCGACGAAGCCGCGGTCGCCGCGCTCGGCTTCGAGCAACTGGTCTTCATGCGCATGGCGCAGAACGATCGTCCGGCCGACGGCCTCGACGCGCCAAGACGTCTCGCTCGCTGGATGCTGTCGCAACTGCACTGGATGATCCCGCAGCGCGAGCAGCCGGTGCGCGCCGAGACGGTGGCACGCGTCGCCGCGGCGCTGGCGCTGTCAATTGCCGCAGGCGCCGCAGCGCACGCGCGTCGTGCCGGCGTCGCTGCTGTGGCAGGCGGCGCAGCAGCAGCAAGACGCGAGTGCGCTGGTGGCGTTGTGGTTGGCGACGTGATGAAGCGCTGGGTGTGGTTGATGCTGGGTGCGGTGACGCTCGCCGCGCAGGCACAAAACCCGTTCTTCGAAGCCGCGCGCGCCAGCGCGCCGGCCGTGCGCGCCGCGCCTGCCGCCGCCGCGTCGATCGTGCGTGTTTTCATCGACGGCTGCGTGGTTCATGAAGGCGAGTCGATGAGGACCGTCGATTGGGCGATCAACCAGGGCTTCGAGCCCGACTTTGCGCGCGGCGGCGCTGCCGAGTCGCTGTTGTCGGGCCAGCCGGGCACCGTGTTCGTGATGCCGGGCAGTGGCAGCCCCGTGCTGCTGGCGATCGATCTCGACCGCCGCTGCACCGTCTGGGCCGAGCGCGCCGACGGCCCCGCGCTGCGCGCCGAGTTCGTGCGCGCGATGAATGCACTCGCCGCCAAGGGCGCGCGCCTGCAGCCGTTGCAGGAGCGCACGGTGGAGCGCGGCGGTGCCTGGCGGATGCAGTTGCAGATGCGCTATCGCCGCGCCGGCGGCGCGCAGGACTTTGGCGTCGGCGCGGTGACGACGCTCACCGCACAGCCCGCGGCGCAGGTGCTGAGCAGCGCGCCGATCGCCTCGCGTCTGGACGAGCCGGCCACCGACCCGATGGGCCTGCCGGCACGTTGAGCACGCCGCCTATGATTCACCGCATGACTTTCGCGCCGCTCAAAAACGACACCTTCCTGCGCGCCTGCCGCCGCGAGCCCACGGATCACACGCCCGTGTGGCTGATGCGCCAGGCCGGCCGCTACCTGCCCGAGTACGTTGCCACGCGCGCCAAGGCCGGCAGCTTCATGGGGCTGGCGACCAACGTGGACTACGCCACCGAGGTCACGCTGCAGCCGCTCGCGCGCTATCCGCTCGACGCGGCGATTTTGTTTTCCGACATCCTCACCGTGCCCGATGCGATGGGCCTGGGGTTGAGCTTCGCGCAAGGCGAAGGCCCGCGCTTCGCGTCGCCGGTGCGCGATGAAGCGGCAGTGGCCCAACTCGCCGTGCCCGACCTCGACAAGCTGCGCTACGTCTTCGATGCGGTGACGTCGATCCGCCGCGCCTTGAACGGCAGCGTGCCGCTGATCGGTTTTTCCGGCAGCCCGTGGACGCTGGCCTGCTACATGGTCGAAGGCGCCGGCAGCGACGACTACCGCCTCGTCAAGTCGATGCTCTACGCGCGCCCCGACCTGATGCACCGCATCCTCGCCATCAACGCCGATGCGGTGGCGGCGTATTTGAACGCGCAGATCGATGCCGGCGCGCAAGCGGTGATGGTCTTCGACAGCTGGGGCGGCGTGCTCGCCGACGGCGCGTTCCAGACCTTCAGCCTGGCCTACACGCAGCGTGTGCTCGCCAAGCTGAAGCGCAGTGTGCCGGCGATTGTCTTCACCAAGGGCGGCGGGCCGTGGCTCGAAGAGATCGCGGCCACGGGCGCCGACGTGGTGGGCCTCGACTGGACGATCAACCTGAAGCGCGCGCGCGAACGCGTGCAGATGCGCGTCGCGCTGCAAGGCAACCTCGACCCGATGGTGCTGTTCGGCGGCGAGGCCGCGGTGCGCGCCGAAGCCAGGCGCGTGCTCGACGATTTCGGCGCCGGCCCGGGCCACATCTTCAACCTCGGCCACGGCATCAACCAGCACACGCCGCCCGAGGCCGTGAGCGCGCTGGTCGACGAGGTGCATCGGCATTCCCGGGCGCAACGCGCGATTAAATGAGGCTGTGCATTAAGTCCTGGGTAAGTGAGCGCTCAGGCTGACTTATCCCCACAGCCGGGCGGAGCGAGCGCCCAGTGAAAAGACACCCGGGCTGCGCCATCAGGTATTCCCCTATGCTGCTGCAAGTGATTGATTTCATTGACCTTGCCGGCGTGCCTCCGCTTCGGGCAGAACGAGATCCGGCGGGGCGTATCAACGGGTTAGCGCATCTGCGGGTCGCTTTTGCACAAAGTTATCCACAGCAACGGTGGAAAGCTCGATTTACCTCGCCGAATCATGGGCTTAGCGGCTTTTTGTGAAGCCGAACCGAGAAAGCGGCAGTATCTTGACGGCTTTTGAGGGCACGGTCGCCGTCGCCGTCGAGGCGCCGCAGCATGCCGGCCTGGCGCCCACGCTGGACTACAGCTGCGAGCGCACACTCTCTCCCGGAACGCTGGTGAGGGTGCCTTTGGGTAAACGGCAGGTGCCGGGCATCGTGTGGGACCGGGCCCCGGGCGCGGCCGTCGACGCGGCACAGATCAAGCCCGTGGGCGACGTGCTCGACGCCATGCCGCCGCTGCCCGCGGCGTGGCGCCAACTCGTCGCCTTTGCCGCCGCCTACTACCAGCGCAGCGTCGGCGAGCTGGCGCTCGCGGTGTTGCCGCCGGAGCTGCGCAAGTTGGATGCGGCGCAGCTCGCGCGGCGAGTGGCGCGTCTGGCCGCGCCGGCCCGAGCCGAACACGAAGACGCCGCGGCGCCCGCCCTCAACGACGCGCAGCACGCCGCCGTGCAGGCGCTGGCCGCGCTCGCGCCCGGCACGACGCTGCTGCACGGCGTCACCGGCAGCGGCAAGACCGAGGTCTACCTGCAAGCCGCGGCAGCGGCGCTGGCGGCCGGGCGGCAAGTCCTGGTGCTGGTGCCCGAGATCAACCTGACGCCGCAGCTCGAAGCGCGCCTGGCGGCGCGCTTTGCCGGTCACCGGCTCGTCGCCTTGCACAGCGCGCTGACGCCGGCGCAGCGCCTGAAGCACTGGTTGTCGGCGCATCTCGGCCATGCCGACCTCGTGCTCGGCACGCGGCTGGCGGTGTTCGCGTCGATGCCTCGGCTGGGGCTCGTCGTCGTCGACGAAGAACACGACCCGTCGTTCAAGCAGCAGGAGGGCGCGCGCTACTCGGCGCGAGACCTGGCGGTCTGGCGCGGCCGCAACGAAGGCCTCGCCGTGCTGCTCGGCTCGGCCACGCCGGCGCTCGAAACCTGGCAGCGTGCCGAGCAGGGCGCATACACCAGGCTGTCGATGCCCGAGCGCATCGGCGGCGGCGCGCTGCCGCGCGTGCGCGTGGTCGACATGGGCGCACTGCCGCGCAACCAGGGCGAAGAGATCGTCATCTCGCCGCCGTTGCTGGATGCCATGCAGCAGCGCTTGGCACGCGGCGAGCAAAGCCTCGTCCTGCTCAACCGCCGCGGTTATGCGCCGGTGCTGCATTGCGGCGCCTGCGGCTGGAAGAGCGGCTGCGCCCATTGCAGCGCCTGGCGTGTCTTCCACAAGATCGACCGCACGCTGCGCTGCCACCACTGCGGCTTCACCGAGCGCGTGCCGCGCGCCTGCCCGGAGTGCGGCAACCTGGACATCCACGGCATCGGGCGCGGCACCGAGCGGCTCGAAGAACATCTGGCCACGCTCTTGCCCGGTGCGCGCATCGCCCGCATCGACGCCGACAGCACGCGCTTGAAAGGCGCGCTCGAAGAGCAGCTCGCTGCCGTGCATGCCGGTGAGGTCGATGTGCTCGTCGGCACGCAGATGGTCGCCAAGGGCCACGACTTTCGGCGCATGACGCTGGTGGCCGCGGTCAACCCCGACAGCGCGCTGTTCGCCAGCGACTTTCGCGCCGGCGAGCGTTTGTTTGCGCTGCTGATGCAGGCGGCGGGACGCGCCGGGCGCGACGCCGCGCACGGCGGCGTGAGCGAAATGTGGGTTCAGACCTGGCACCCGCGCCATCCGCTGTTCGCGGCGCTGGCCAAGCACGACTTCGCCGCCTTCGCGGCCAGCCAATTGCGGGACCGCGAGGGCGCCGGCCTGCCGCCGTTTGCGAGCCTGGCGCTGCTGCGTGCCGAAGCCAAGGACGCCGCGATGGCCACGGCCTTTCTGCACGCCGCCGCGCAGCTCGCCGCAGCACTGCCGGAGGCGGCCGGCGTGATGGTCTATCCGCCGGTGCCGCCGCCGGTGTCGCGCGTGGCCGGCGTCGAGCGCATGCAGATGCTCGTCGAGTCACGCTCGCGCGCCGCGCTGCAACGCTTTCTGTCGCTGTGGGTGCCGCAGCTGACGCCGCTCGGCAAAGAAAAAGCCCACCGGGTGTTGCGGTGGGCGGTGGATGTGGATCCGTTGGCGATCTGAACTCGCGTTGTTGTGCGCAGGCAAGGCTTGGGGCCGGCCGGTGCGCGTCTGCGAATGCGACGCCCGCTGCGCGGGTTCGCTGCGGTGCTCGGAATTCGGTCGCACCGTGTAACTCGCTACGCTCACTGCGTTCGCTGCCCTCGAACAGACACGGTGAGTCGGAGGTTGATGCGCGTGGGTACACGCGCCGACCGAATTCCTCCGCTCCTCGCCGTCGCATACGCAGACGCGCACCGGCCGGCCCCAAGCCTTGCAAGAGATGAACGTGCCTGGGGAAGGGTGAGCGGTAAGCCGCGGGCATCGAGCCCGCGCCTTGCCGGCGCGCCAAAGGCGCGCGTGCAGCGCACGAGCCGGGCTCGATGCCCGGCTTGTGTGCTACCCCCCAAAAGAACTGTCGGTGCTTTGCGCACCCGCCCGCGGCTTTGCGCTCTTCACAACGCAGGCAAAGAAGCAGCCGCCTTGCATGCGGTCGACCGCGAGTCAGCCCTCAGTCGTCGTGCTTGTGCTTGCCATGACCGTTGCCGTGACCATGCCCACGTCCCTGTGAATGCACCGGCGGCCCCTTGCGCGGATGGGCTTCGACGTAGCGCGCCTGCACCCACTCTTCGCGCACGAAGTACACCTGACGCCCGCAGGCCTCGTAGCGATGGCAATGCTTGCGCCACTTCCTGGCGTGACCCGGCGGCACGTAGAGGTACATCGGCGGCTCGGCGACGACGACCGCGGGCTGCGCGATCACCACCGGCCGGCGATAGATCACCGGCGGCGGCGGCGCGCCCGTGCCGATCTCGATGCGGCCGTAGACGCCCGGCTCGCGGATCGTCACGCCGACGCCGACATCGATCGCCGACCATGACGAAGCCGACGCCGTGAGCGCGAGCACCGCCAACGCGGCGCGTGTGAAGAGAGTTGTTGTTGCTGCTGCCATGCGCTGGCTCCTTGCTGATGCAGTTTCTGATGCGGATCGATGACCAACGCGAGTTTGCAACGCCGTGCCGACGCTGCAAGACATGCTGCGGCCGCAGCGCACCCGCGCGTGAACTCCGTCCGCGCTGTTGCGATTGGTAGCACGGCGCTTTTAGCGTGTCCCCACGCCGAACAACCATGCCGCTGCCGAGAACGTGACGAAGGCCAGCACGGTCGAACTCATGATGATGCGCGCGATGCGGCCGTTGTCGGCCCCATAGCGCTCGGCGAGCAGCGAGACACTGCTCGCACTCGGCAGCGCCGCGGCCAGCGTGAGCACCATGATCTCGAAGGCGCCGATCGGCGCGCCGAGCGCGTGCGCACCGGCGGCCATGGCGAAGACCAGCAGCGGGTGCGCGAAGAGCTTGATCGCCGCCACCGGCAAGTACAGCGACGCCGGCGTGCGTGTGTGCGCATGCTGCCCGGCGCGCCACAGCACCGCGCCGATGGTGAACAGCGCCACCGGGCTCGACGCATCGGCCAGCATGTTGACGATGGTGGCCAGCGGCCCGCCGAGCTTCCAGCCGAGCAGCGAACAGATCGCGCCGAGCGCGATCGACCACGGCAGCGGGTTCGACAGCGCGCCTTGCAGCGCGCGCGTCAGCGCCGCGCGCGTGCCTTCACCTTTGGCGTCATGCGCTTGCGCCAGCGCGATGCACAGCGAGCTGGTGATGAACAGATCGACCAGCAAGGCGCAGATCACCGGCCCGGCCGCGGCGGCGTTGAGCAGCGTGGTCAAGCAGCGGCACGCCCATGAAGCCGGTGTTCGGAAACGCTGCGACGAGCGCGCCGAAGGCTGCGTCCTTCATCTGCACGCGCGCCGACAGCGTGACCGCGATCGTGAAGGCGACGATGCCCAGCGAGGCCAGCAGCGAAACGATGAGCACCACCGGGTTCAGCAACTGACCGATCGGCGTGTTCATGCCGAAGCGAAACAGCAGCGCCGGCAGCGCGAAGTAGAGAACGAAGGCGTTGAGGCCGGGAATCGCCGACTCGGGCAACAAGCGCCGGTGCGCCGCGGCGTAGCCCATCAGCACCAGCGCAAAGAATGGCAATGTGACGGCGAGGATCGGCTGCATCGGTGCAGCGAAGTATCGCAGCGCGCCCTACCACATCGCTGGCGTCGGCTGCGAGCAGCGGGCTGTCTATGATCCGCGGCCCCATGTCCACCGACAGCCTGAACTCGCGCCAGCTCGAAGCGGTGCACCACCTCGCATCGCCGTGTCTCGTGCTCGCCGGCGCGGGCTCGGGCAAGACGCGCGTCATCGTGCACAAGATCGCGCGGCTGCTGCAAAGCGGCCTCGAGCCCAGGCAGATCGCGGCGATCACCTTCACCAACAAGGCCGCGGCCGAGATGCGCGACCGTGCCAAGGCGCTGGTCGGTGGGCGCGCGGCGAAGTCGTTGGTGGTCAGCACCTTTCACTCGCTCGGCGTGCGCCTGCTGCGCGCCGACGGCGAGCGCATCGGTCTCAAGCCCAACTTCTCGATCCTCGACAGCGACGACGTGCTCGGTGTGCTGCGCGATGCCGGCGGCACCACAGACGCCAAACTCGCGCGGCGCTGGCAGTGGACGATCAGCTTGTGGAAGAACCAGGGCCTCGATTCGAGTGCGGCCGAAGGCGCTGCCGAGAACGACGACGAGCGCGTCGCCGCACGCGTGATGAAACGCTACGAAGAGCGCTTGGCTGCCTATCAGGCGGTGGACTTCGATGACCTGATCGGCCTGCCGCTGAAGCTCTTGCAGCGCGACGACGAAACGCGTGCGAAGTGGCGCGACACCTTCGGCCATGTGCTGGTCGATGAGTACCAGGACACGAACTCGGTGCAGTACGAGCTGCTGAAAACACTCGTCGGCGAGCGCGGTTTGTTCACCGCCGTGGGTGACGACGACCAGAGCATCTACGGCTGGCGCGGCGCGACGATCGACAACCTGAAGCGCCTGCCCGACGACTATCCGACGTTGAAGGTGATCGCGCTGGAGCAGAACTACCGCTCCACCGGCGCGATCCTCGCCGCGGCCAACGCGGTGATCGCCGCCAATCCGAAGATCTTCGAGAAGAAGCTGTGGAGCGAGTTCGGCCAGGGCGATCCGGTGCGCGTGCTCGAATGCGACGGCGAAGAGCACGAGGCCGAGCGTGCGGTGGCCCTGGTTCAAGGCAAGCGCGGCGAAGGAGGGCAGGTCAAGTTCAGCGACTTCGCCGTGCTGTATCGCGCCAACCACCAGGCGCGCATCTTCGAGCAGAAGCTGCGCGCGGCGCAGATCCCGTACAAGGTTTCCGGCGGTCAGAGTTTTTTCGATCGTGCCGAGATCAAGGACCTGTGCGCGTGGCTGCGCCTCTTGGTCAACAACGACGATGACCCGGCCTTCCTGCGCGCCGTGACCACGCCCAAGCGCGGCATCGGCCACGCCACGCTGGCGTCGCTCGGCGAGTTCGCGTCGAAGCGGAAGACGAGTTTGTTCGAAGCGCTGTTTGCGCCAACGCTGGCCGCCGCCGTGACCACCAAAGCGCGCGATGGCCTGCATGAGTTCGGCCGCTGCATCAACGATCTCGAACACCGCGCACGGCAGACGGTCGGCGGCGAAGCGGCGCGCGCCTTCCTGATGGGCTGGATGAAAGACATCGGCTACGAGCAGCACCTCCACGACGGCGAAGACAGCGAAAAACTCGCCGCCGCACGCTGGTCCAACGTGCTCGACTTCATCGACTGGATCGTGCGAGCGCTGCGGCGGCGAGAAGGCGCTCGAAGCCGGCGACATCGCCGAAGAACCGCAGAGCGTGCTCGACGTCGCGCAGACCATCAGCATCATCATCAGCCTGGCCGAGCGCGGCGACGATCAGGACGTGGTGACGCTCTCCACGCTGCACGCCGCCAAGGGCCTCGAGTGGCCGCATGTCTTTCTCGCCGGCATCAACGAAGGCCTGCTGCCGTTCAAGAGCGAAGCCGAAGACATGACGGCCGAGCGCCTGCAGGAAGAGCGGCGGCTGATGTACGTCGGCATCACGCGTGCGCGCACGACGCTCGCGGTTAGCACGCTGAAGCGTCGCAAGAAGGGCCGCGAGCTCGTGGCCGGCCTGCCGAGCCGCTTCATCGCCGAGATGAAGTTGGACGAGCAGAAGCAGAGAGAAGACCCGCGAGAGAAGTTGAAGCGCATCCGCGCCGAGTTGATGGCAAAAGCTGCGCCACTGCCGGCCGCCTGATCGGTGCTGCTTCGCCTGCTCGACATCGCGTTCGATGCCGCATCCTCGGATGCGGATGCAACGGCTCGCTCGCAGTTGCATCCCGACAGACGGCGACTACTTCGTCAACATTGCGCCGAGCGGCTTTAGCGACAGCGGCAAGTGGCGCATCGAGGAGTCGAAGATCTGCACCGAACCTCAGAAAACGGCGGCTTCCTGCAATGAGGTTCGCACGCTCGGCGAGGCGCTCGTCGTCAAGCGAGCCGCCAACGGCGAAGTCATCCGGCTCGATCCGCAGTAGCGCTGCGTGGCGCGGCGGGCTACATCCCCTTGAACAGCCCGAGGTAGCTGCGGCTGACCTCGAGCTGTTCTTTGTGCCCCTTCACGCTGACGATCTGCCGGCCGCGGAAGTCGCGCGTCACGCCGGCGATCGCCTTGACGTTGACGAGCGCCCTGCGGTGGATCTGCCAGAACTGCTGCGGGTCGAGCTCGTCGATCAGCTCCTTGATCGGTTTCCTGATCAGCGCTTCGAGGCTCGCCGTCTGCACGCGCGTGTATTTCTCGTCGCTGATGAAGAACAGCACCTCGCCCACCGGGATCATCTGGATCGCCGAGCCGACGCTGGCCTGGATGAACTGCAACCGCGGCGGCGCGCCGCCGGGGTTCATCTGCGCGCTCAACTGCTGCAGCAGTTGCTGCAACGGCGCGCCGGCGGGTGCTGCTTCATCGGTGTGGCGCGATGCCAGGCGTTTCTTGATGCGCGCCACCGTCACCGCGAGCCGCTCGCGCTCGGCCGGCTTCAACACGTAGTCGGCGACACCCTGCTCGAAGGCCTCGACGGCGTACTGGTCGTACGCGGTGATGAAGACGATCTCGGGCAGCAGCTCGTCGTCGCCGACGTCCATCTGCGCGATCTGCTTGGCGGCTTCGACGCCGGTCAGGCCGGGCATGCGGATGTCGAGAAAGACGATGTCGGGCCGGTGCTGTGCCACCAGCGCCACCGCTTCGGCGCCGTTCTTCGCTTCGGCCACGAGCTGCAGTTCAGGCCAGGCTTCGGCCAATCGGGCGCGAAGCTGTTCGCGCATCAATCGCTCGTCGTCGGCGAGCACGGCACGGGGGGCGGCATTCATGCGGCGATTGTCGTCGGCTTGTTTTGCTTCTTCCACAGCCAGCGCCCGAGCAGCACGAAGGGCCACAGCACCAGCGCAGTCACCAGCAGCACCAGCGCGATGCCGAGCCCGCCGACGGCGGCCGGCACCACCAGCGCCAGCACGGCAACGACAGGCACGATGAAGACGATCGCCAGCGACGCGATCAGCACGCCGACCACCGCCGCCAACCACTGGCCGGCGTGCGCTGAACGCCGGCAGCACGAAGCGCTCGCCATCGACCGTGATCACGGTGCCCGGCGGCAGCACCTCGGTCAGCATCCAGGCGACGAAGGCGCCAACCACCAGCGACACCAGCAGCGTCGCCCAGAAGACGATCCACAACAGCGTGCGCCGCCACGGCGTCATGCGGCTAGCTCCCGGCGTGACGGTGCGGTACGGCACGGCGATCGTCACCACCGTGCCGCTGGGCTGGTTCTCGGTGACGGTCACACTCGCCTCGCGGCCGTACAGCAGTTGCAGGCGCTCGCGGATGTTGGCCAGGCCGACGCCGGTGCCGGCGGTGGCCGCCTTGCCGAAACCGAGGCCGGTGTCGGCGACGACGAGGTTCAGCTTGCCGTGCACGATCTCGGCCTTGACGGCGAGCTCGCCGCCTTCGGGCTTGGGTTCGAGGCCATGCTTGATCGCGTTCTCGACCAGGCTCTGGATCATCATCGGCGGGAACTCGGCCGACAGCAGTCCGTCGGGCACCTCGATGCGCACCCGCAGGCGCTCTTCCATGCGCACCTTCAGGATCTCGAGGTAGGGCCGCACCATCGCCATCTCGCGCGCCAGGTCGCGCGGCGCGCCGTTGCTGCTGGCCTCGCGCATCGTCGGCATCGACGCGCGCAAGAGCGCGATCAGGTTCTTCTGCATCTGGCTGGCGCGCGGCGGGTCGGTCTCGATCAGATGGTCGATCGAGGCCAGCGTGTTGAACAGGAAGTGCGGCTCGACCTGGGCCTGCATCGCCGCCATGCGCGCCTCGACCACCTGGCGCTTCAACTGCTCGCTCTCGGCCACTTCGGTGGCCTGCGCCGCTTCGGCTTGCGCACGCAACTGTCGCTTGTAGCTGGCCTTCAGGATCGCCGAGCCGATGATCCACAGGAACGCCAACTCCGGCAGCGCTTCGCCGAGGCTGGTGCGGTTGATGCGCGTGCGCAGGCTGCCGCCCTGCAGCTCCTCGATCGCGCGCTCGGCGTCGCGCACCGCTTCTTCGGCGTCGCGCTTGGCCTGCTCGGCGTCTTCCTTGGCGCCCTGGATGGCCTCGCGGATGTCGTCGCGCGCTTCTTCGATCGCCCTGCGCACCTCGTCGCTGGTGCCCGGCGGCACGATGATCTTGATGCCCTTGTCTTCGATCTCGCTGCGCCGTGCGCTCGGCCTTCTCGGCGGCCTGCGCCGCCGACGCCGCGGCCGCGGCAGCCGAGGCCGCGGCCGGCGCGTTGCGCGGCGTGATGCGCACGCCATGCTTGCCGATCGAGATCTCGACCGAATCTTCCTTGCCGTCCTTCGGCCGTTCGATCTTGATCGACGCGCTTCGTTGCCTTGGCGCCGGGGGCGTTCGGGCGCTTCGGCGGCTTGGGCGGCTTCGGCGCGATCACCACCTTCGGCGGCAGCGTCTCGACCGTCTCGGAGATCGTCCAGGTGAAGGGCGGAATGTTCTGCAGGATGCCGCTGGCGATCAGCAGCAGCAGCGACAACAGGAAGAAACGCTTCCAGCTGATCGAGACCAGCCAGTTGGCATAGACGTGAAAGGCGCGCACCAGCGGCGCAAAGCGTTCGCCCCAGGTGGGCTTGTTGAGGCGGGGGTGGCGGTGGGCATGGGCGGGTGCTGGGCGAGTGGCGCCACTCTACCCACGCGCCACGCCGCCGCGCGCGGCCGGCGCGACCCGCTGCCGCGGCGGGCCGACAGACTGCACCGGTGCCGGACGGGCCGGCGCCGGTGGCATCAGACGAAGCCGAGATTCCTCGCCGAGCCGAAGTTGCGCAGGTTCGGCAGCACCGCGTCGAGCGCGCCGGCGTCGGCGCCGAACCAGGCCAGCAGCGTCGCCGCGTACTGATCGACCGAGGTCGTCGGAATCCAGCGGCCCTGCTGCTCCCAGCTCTGCTCGCCAACGTCGTCCGGGCCGCCGAGCGCCAGCGTCGGGTAGGTGCCGTAGGTGCGGCCGCCGCGCACCGCGCCGCCGAGCACCAGGTGGTGGTTGCCCCAGGCGTGGTCGGTGCCGCTGCTGCTGTTGGGCTTGAAGGTGCGGCCGAAATCGCTCTGCGTGAACAGCGTCACCGAGTCGGCCAGGCCGATGCCCTTCATCGCGTTGTGAAAGCAGGCCATCGCGTCGCCGAGCGACTTCAGCAGCCGCGCATGCTCGCCGTCCAGCGCATTGCCGGCGATCTGGTTGCCGTGCGTGTCGAAGCCGCCCTGCTGGGCGAAGAAGATCTGGCGCTCGCCCTGCACCGTGGCGCGGCCGTCGATCAGCTTGGCCGTCTGGTAGAGCTGGCGGCCGAGCGGCGTGGTGATGCGCCCGCCGGAGGTGATCGGCGCAAACGCAGCGTCGATCGCCGCCGATGCTGCCGGCCTCGCCCGGCGCGCGCTTGACCAGCGCGCCCAGGCGCTCCGAGATCGCGAACGCGTCGCGCTGCTGCGCCTGGTAGGCGGTGGCCAGCGTCACGTCGGCGCTTTGCGAGTACAGCGCGTCGATCGCGTCCTTGCGCGCGCGCATCGGCGTCCAGGTCAGGTCGGCGCGGCTGCAGCGTGTAGGCGCCGAAGGTGTCGCCGGGCTCGGGCAGCACCAGCGGCACCGCGGAGCGACGACAGGCCGAAGCGGCCGTTGCCGCCGAGCGAGATCACCGGGTTGGTGGTCGCCAGGCGCTGCGCCGCGCGGCCGCCCCAGCCGGTGCGCGCCTGCGCGTCGGTGGTGCCGCTTTCCCACAGCAGTTGCTGGTCGGAGTGCGAGAACAGGTTCTCCGGCACGCATCACCGAGCCGGCGCCGGCGCCGCGGTACTGCGGCCTTGGTCAGCGGCGCGTACAGCGGGCCGACGTTGAACAGCGGCGCCAGCTTGCCCTCGGCCCACAGCGGCGTCAGCGCCGACAGCGACGGGTGCAGGCCGAAGTCGCTGCCCGCCGAGCGACAGCAGCGAGCCGCGCGGCAGCGCCATCGCGCCGCGCACGGTGCTGTACTGGCCGTGGCGCGTGGCGTCGGTCGGCACGATGGTGTTGCTGCCGTCGTTGCCGCCGTAGAGGAAGACGCAGACCAGGGCCTTGTAGTCGGCGGCGCGCGCGGTGCGCATCGGCGCCAGCGCGGCCAGGCCGCCGAGGCCGGCCGACACCGAGCGAGCCGCCGAGCGCCATGGCGCGGCGCAGGAAATCGCGGCGTTGCAGAGCGGCGGCGACGGGGTGCTGTTGTGAAGTGTCTTGTTCATCAGTCGTGTCCTCGTCGGGTCAGCGTTGGATTTGGTAGTTCGGCGAGCCGAAGATCAGGTAGGCCGCGGTGTGCACGCGCCGCAGCCTGCCAGGTCTGCGGATCGGTCTGCGCCGTCCACGCTTCGACGGCGCGGATCACCGCGGCGCGCTGCGCGGCCGGCAGCGGCGCGCCGAGCGCCAGGTTGGAGAGGCGATCGACGAGCTTGGCGGCGTCGGGCGCATCGCCGATGAAGGCGTCGATCCTTGACCCGCGTGCCGACGGCGTTGGGGATGCCGGCGGCCGGGGCGGAGCCGTTCCAGTCGAACAGGTAGACCAGGAAGTTCAGGCGGCCGAGCGCGGTGTTGGCGTTGTGGATGCCGAACGCCGGGCCGACCAGCGACGTGCCGGGCACCGGGTAGTCGGGCGCGTAGAAGTTGAACACCGACGGCGCGCGGAAGATGTGCTGGCGCATCATGTCGCCCCACCACCACGACAGCGCGTCGCCGTCGGTTGCTGCCGTTGAAGGCGCGCAGCACGGCGCGTGAAGTGCTGCGCCGGGTCGCGCAGCCGGCCGGCGTTGGCCGACGGCGTGCTGTCGCCGCGCGCTTCGGCGTCGAGCAGCACGGCGGCCACGGTGGCGGCCAGGTCGCCGCGCTGGCCGGCGCCGAAGCTGCGCCCGGCGCTGGCGAAGCTGCCGCTGGCAAACGCCGCGGCGACGCGCTGCACATAGGCCGGCGACGGGTTGCTCGAGACCAGGAACTGGATCAGTTGCTTGCCGATGAAGGGCGCGGCGTTGGGGTGGTTGATCAGGCTGTCGAGCACGCGCTCCAAGGCGTCGGCGGCGTTGGTGTTGGCGGCCTTGCTCGACGCCCGACAGCAGGGGGCGCGCGCTGGCGTCGTGGCGCGCCGGCAGCGGCGTCATGTCGCCGCCGTAGTACTGGCAGTTGGTGCCCTGCGGGCAGCAGCCCCAGGTGGCACGGCCGCCGGCGGGGTAGGTCCAGCCGGTGAGGGCGAAGGCGTAGTTGCGCACCATCTCGTTGTTGTAGGTGGGCATGCAGTTGCCGCCGCGCAGCGAGCCGTCGGCGTTGAACTCGCAGGTGCCGATCGAGAACAGCTGCAGCAGCTCGCGCGCGAAGTTTTCGTTCGGCGCCGCCTTGTCGTTGTTGGCGTTGTTGAGGAAGTCGCCCATCACCGGCGACAGCGCGACCTTCTTCAGCACCTGGCGGTAGTTGCCGAAGGCGTTGTCGAGCAGCATGTTCTGGTAGTTGCGGTGGCCGTAGGTGCCGCTGACTTCGAGGCCGCTGACGACGACGATCTGCTGCAGCGCAAAGGCCACGCGCTGGCGCAACTGGTCGGGCTGCGTCGTCGCGTTGCGGTAGAAGTCCCAGACCAGCGGCGTCGTCGAGAACCAGTCGCGCCAGCAGTTCTCGCCGGCATACGGCGCGCGGTCGCAGAAGAACACGGCCTGCACGTCGGTGTGCACGCGCGTCGCCGTTGCCGCTGCTGTAGCGCGAACCGCCGCTGCCGAGCTGCGCTCTGCACCCAGGCCGCGGCGCCTTGCGAGCGCATCTGCGCCGAGCAGCGCTTCGGTGCCGCCGAAGGTGGCCTGGTCGGCCAGCCGCACGGCGTCGCGCTGCGTCATCTGGCCGGCTTGCGCGGGTGCGGGCGGTGCTGGCGCCGGTGCGGGTGCAGGTGCGGTGCAGGGGCCGGCGCCGGTGCCGGTGCCGGTGCGTGGTGCAGGTGCTGCCGGTGCGGCGCCGGCGCAGCGGCGTAGGCGCAGGACTTGAGCACGCCGACCAGCGGATCGCCCCAGGCCTCGTTGCTGCAAGCGATCGAGCCGGTCACGGTCTTGTAGGCGAACGTCGATTGGCGCCGTAGCGCACCTGGCGCGTGCTCGGCACGGCGCAGGTGCCGCCCTCGCTGGCGCAGCTCACCCAGTCCGTCGCTGGTGCTGGTGCCGGTGCGGGCGGCGGCGGCGGGCGGCGTGGGCGCGGGGCGGGTGCCGTGTCGCCGGCGTAGGCGCAGGCTTTGAAGACACCGACGATCGGATCGCTCCAGACGCCGTTGTTGCAGGCGACCGCGCCGCGTCACCGTCTTGTACAGCGTAGCTGCCGTTGGCGCCGTAGCGCACGTTGCGCGTGCCCGGCACGGCGCAGGTGCCGCCCTCGCTGGCGCAGGCGACCCAGCTCGCAGGCGGCCGGCGCAGGGCTGTGCCGGCGCGGGTGCGGGCGCCGGTGCGGGTGCAGGTGTCAGGTGCCGGCAGGCCGGCGTTGGCCGAGTAGGCGCAAGCCTTGGCAACACCGAACAGCGGATCGGCCCAGTCGCTGTTGCCGCAGCCGATGGCGCCGGTGACCGTCTTGTAGAGGTAGCTGCCGTTGGCGCCGTAGCGCACGACGCGCGTGTCGGGCACGCTGCAGACGTCGCCTTCGGCACCGCAGGGCACCCAGGTGTCGACGACGGCCAGCGCCTGCGCGCGCGTCGCCGTGGCGCCCTTGACGGCGGTGGTGGCGCCTGGCGTCGCCGCCGAGCCTTGGCTGGCTTCGCCCGCCGCCGCGTTGTTGTCCGCGCCGCCGCCGCAAGCGGCGAGCACGGCGGTCATCGAGAACGTCAGCGCCAGTGCCGCCAGCCGTTGCTGGCGGTGATCGCTCGGGGTCGGCGGGGTCGGGCGGCGAGGGGGCGTGGCCTGACGAGTGGAAGACTTTTTAGAGGTTTGCATGACAGGCCGACTCCTTGTTGGGGTCGCATCCTGCTCACTTGACAGGCCACGCTGTCACGAAACCTTGCCACGGTCGCCCGGGCCTAACCTGGCGATACAGCTGAAGCGGAACGATTCTGCGCGGCGTGACATTTGTCACGCTTGTGGCCCTTTCGTACCCGAATCGCGCGCTCGCCGACGCACGCGCCGTGACTTTCGGCCGGCGGGTTCGCGAAGTTCAGGAGGCGATCAGGCCGCTGGCCGTGCCCAGGGCCAGCAGCGCCAGCAGCACCGCGGCGGCCAGACGCAGCAGCGGCAGACGCAGCACATGCTGCGTTTCGGCGCGCACCTCGCGCAGTTGCACGTGCAGGCGGTGCAGCCAGTGCGGCCAGTGGAGCGCGGCGGAGATGTCGGTGCGGTGTGCCATGGGCAGACTATCGGCGAGCCGCGCTCATCCGTCATTCCCTCTGAAGGGTGTGTGTGCGGCGAGCGCCACGGCCGTCATTCATTCGTCACGCACACGCCGTCGATGCGCAATGCGCCGGCCGCCACGAGCTCGTGCAGCAGTTGTTCGCACCACGCGGCCGGGCTGCCGCCGGGTTGCCGCAGGCGTTGCCACAGGCGCTGGATCAGCGGCACCGACGACCACCACGCCAGCAGCTCCGGCAGCGCCTGCTGCTGCTCTTCGAGCAGGTGGTACTTGAGCAGCACCTTGGCGCCGTGGCGCGCATGGCGCGGCGGATCGGCAACGAAGCCGGC
The DNA here is from genome assembly GCA_963732625.1 of uncultured beta proteobacterium. GTDB lineage: Bacteria > Pseudomonadota > Gammaproteobacteria > Burkholderiales > Burkholderiaceae_C > CADEEN01. The sequence continues at coordinate 81,376 of CAVTAM010000031.1, forward strand.
CAGCCGCGAGCGCGCGCGCGACAGTGCCGCGGCCACGTCGGCAAACGGTGCACCGTGACCGGGGATGACGACGCGCGGCGACAGGCGCTCGATCAGACCCAACACCGCAGCCACCTCGTCGAACGCCGCCTCGCCGTCGAGCTCGGGAAAGACGATGCCGAAGCCGTTCTGCCACAACGCATCGGCGCTGATCAGCACGCCGTCTTGGGCGTCGAACAGGATCAGCGAGTGCGGGTCGTGCCCCGGCGCGGCCAGCGCCTGCCAGCTGCGCGTGCCGGCGGCGAGCGTGTCGCCGGGGCGCAGCAGCGCGTCGTGCACGAAGCGCTCCATGCGCTGGCCGGTGGCGCGGTAGGACAGCGCGTCTTCGTCCCAGTGCGCGATGGCGTCGGCCTGCCCCGGCGGGATGACGATGCCGACGCCGAACGCGCGCTGCAGCGCCGCATTGCCGCCGCAGTGGTCGGAGTGCAGGTGCGTGTTGACCAGCGCCGTCAAGGTTTCGCCGGGGCGCAGGGCTTGGCGCACGAGCGCGACGGTCTGCTCGGCGTGCAAACAATGGCTGCTGTCGATCAGCGTCGCGTTTTCTCCATCGCCGCCGCGCAGCAGGATGTTGTTCGACGACAGCCAGCCGCGCTCGAAGACGGTGACGCCTTCGAGCGCGTGGCGCATCACTTGTACAGCACCTGCGGCAGCCACAGCCCGATCGCCGGGAACTGATAGAGCAGGATGATGGCCAGCACCTGGATGCCCATGAAGGGCAGCATGCCGGCGAAGATCTGGTTGAGCGTCACATGCGGCGGGCTCACGCCCTTCAAGTAGAACGCGGCCATCGCCACCGGCGGCGAGAGGAACGCGGTCTGCAGGTTCAGCGCCACGAGCAGGCCGAAGAACAGCGGATCGACGCCGAAGTTGTCGAGCAGCGGGATGAAGATCGGCATGAAGATGACGATGATCTCGGTCCATTCGAGCGGCCAGCCGAGGATGAAGATGATGACTTGCGACAAGATCAGGAACTCGGTCTTGCTGAGGTTCATCGACAGCACCCAGCGCTCGACCAGCTCCTGCCCGCCGAGCAGCGCGAACGCCGCCGAGAAGATGGCGCTGCCGACGAACAGCCAGCAGACCATCGCGCTCGTCTTGGCGGTGAGGAAGACCGATTCCTTGACCTCGCGTTGCAAGCCGGCCTGTTTGTAGGCGAGCACGGCCCACGCCGCCACGCCGAGCGCCGCCAGCGTGCCGAACGCCGGCGACACCGGCTGCGCGACCGAGCCGCCCTTGTGCAGCGAGTACCACACGATCGAGGCCAGCGCAGGTGCCCACAGCAGCAGCCAGACGATGAACACCTTGGCCTTGTCGCGGCGCTTGGCGATCGTCGCGTAGACCGCGGCGAGCAGGAAGCCGCCGAAGGCGCCGACGGCCGCGGCTTCGGTCGGTGTCGTCAGGCCGAAGACGATCGAGCCGAGCACTGCGAGGATCAGCACCACCAGCGGGAAGAAGCTCTGCAACAGCATCTTGAAGATTTCCAGGCGCTGGAAACTGAGCAGCGCATAGAAGCCGAGCAATGCGAGGGCACCGACGCCGATGCCGATCCACCAGCCGCGCGTGGCCGGCGTGCGCTCGGCGGGTGCTGCACTCGGGGTGGCGGCCGCTGCACCCGGCGGCTCTTTTACGCCGGCCGCGGGCGCCGCCGTGGCGGAGGCGCTGCTGTCACTGCCCGGCGGCTCCTTGACGCCGCTGTCCGCACTCGGTGGCTCCTTCAGGTCCCCCTCGCCCGAAGGCGGCTCCTTCAACCCTCCCTCATTGCTCGGCGGCTCCTGCAGGCCGCCGGCGGCGGCCGGTTCCGCTGGCGTCGCGTCGAGCGTGGCCGGCGTGGCGAGCTGCACTTCGGCCGGCTGCGTGTTGAGGTGCCAGCTGTACGCTGCCGTGAGGCCGACGAGCAGCAGCGGCAGCGCGGCCACGCCGAGCTGGCGCCACAGGTAGCCGCTCGGCACGCCGAGATCGCGCCGGCCGAAGGCGCGCAGCAGCGCGGGCACGACGGTGTTCGACACGCCTTGCGAGATGCGCTCGGTGACTGGCGGCAGCGGCACGAAGCGCGCTTCGGCCGACAGCGGCGGCATCAGGTGCGGCTTCAACTTGGCCAGCACGATCACATAGACGATGTACAGGCCGGCGAGCATCAGGCCGGGGAAGAACGCGCCCGCGTAGAGTTGCACGACAGACACGCCGGCCGTGGCGCCATAGACGATCAACATCACCGACGGCGGAATCAGGATGCCCAGGCAGCCGCCGGCGGTGATGGCGCCCGCCGAGACGCGCACGTCGTAGCCGCCGCGCAGCATCTGCGGAAACGCCAGCAGGCCCATCAGCGTGACGACCGCGCCGACGATGCCGGTGGCGGTGGCGAAGACGGCGCAGGTGAACAGCGTGGCCACGGCCAGCGAGCCCGGCACGCGCGCCAGTGCGAGGTGCAGGCTCTTGAAGAGCTTGTCGATCAGGTTGGCGCGCTCGACCAGGTAGCCCATGAAGACGAACAGCGGGATCGAGATGAGAACGTCGTTGCCCATCACCTTGAACGCGCTCTGCACCATCAGCGTCAGCGTCTTGCCCGAGTCTCGCCCGTAGGCCAGCCAGGTGAAGATCATGCCCATGCCCATCAGCGTGAACGCGGTCGGGAAGCCGAGCATGATGGCCACGACGACCAGCGCCAGCATCATCAGCCCGAGGTGGCCGGTTTCCAGCTTGTTGGCCGCGAGCAGCATGACGCCGGTGCCGGCGATGATCAGCGCCATCAGGATGAAGCCGAACCAGAGTTCCTTGCGGATTTTCATTTCGCGCGCTCCGCCTTGATGACCAGCGCGTCGAGCGCGGCGATGTCTTCGTCCTTGACGTGGACCATCTCCTTCAATTTATCGACATCGACTTCTTCGACGTCCTGCTCGCGCGACGGCCACTCGCCGTCACGGATGCACTGGATGCAGCGCACGATCTCGACGATGCCTTGCAGCAGCAGCATGCCGCCGGCCAGCGGGATCATGAACTTGAACGGGTACAGCGGCAGCGGTGTCGCCGAGAACGTGCTTTCGCGGATGTGCAGCGACTCGTTGGCAAAGGTCCAGCCGGCCCACGTCAGCGCGACGATGCCGGGCAGGAAGAACAGGATGTAGAGGATCAGGTCGAGCGTGGCCTGCGTGCGCGGCACGAAGAAGCCGTAGAGCACGTCGCCGCGCACATGGCCGTTCTTGGACAGCGTGTAGGCGCCCGCCATCATGAACAGCGTGCCGTAGAACATGATCTGCGCATCGAGCGCCCAGTCGTGCGGGTTGTTCAGCACGTAGCGCGAGAACACTTCCCACGAGATCAGACAGGTCAGCACGACGATCAACCAGGCAAAGGCCTGGCCGAGCCAGGTCGATGCGCGATCGACGGCGATCAGCACGCTTTTCATTTCGATTCCTCCACAAACACGAAGGGCCGCCGGCGGTGGCCGGCGGCCCCGTCAACTCACCACGAGGCGATCAGGCTTTTTTCGCCGGCGCGCGGAAGTAGCGGTTCCACGCCATCTTGAAATCGACCATGTAGTCGTTCTGCCACTGGCCGGCGCGCTGCGCAAAGACCTTTTGCGAGTCGAGGATCTTCTTGAACAGCGGGTTCTCGGCCGACTTGGCGGCGGTGACCTTGTCCCAGGCGTCGAGCTGCGCCTTGAGCACGCTGTCGGGCGTTTTGTAGAAGTTCACCTTGGCGTTCTTCAGCTCGATGTAGTCCTTCGAGTTGCGGTCGATCGCCTTCCAGCTCATGTCGGCCGATGCGGCCTGCACCGAGTAGTCGATCACCGACTTCAATTCGGCCGGCAGCGCGTCGTACTTGGCCTTGTTGAACAGAATCTCGAACTGCTCGCCGCTCTGGTGGAAGCTCTGCAGCATGCAGTTCTTGACCACGTCGGGGAAGCCGAGCAGGCGATCCGACGAGGCGTTGTTGAACTCGGCCGCGTCGATCAGGCCGCGGTCGAGCGCCGGCACGATCTCGCCGCCGGGCAGCGGATTCACGGCCGCGCCGAGTTCCTTGAACACATCGACCGCGAGGCCGACGGTGCGGAACTTCAGGCCCTTCAAGTCTTCGGGCTTGGTGACCGGCTTCTTGAACCAGCCCAGCGGCTGCGTCGGCATCGGGCCGTAGAGAAAGGACACCACGTCGATCGACAGCGCCTTGTAGACCTCTTCGAGCAGCGCCTTGCCGCCGCCGTAGTTGTGCCAGGCCAGCACCATGTTCGGGTCCATGCCGAAGGCCGGGCCCGAGCCCCACAGCGCCAGCGCGTTGTTCTTGCCGTAGTGGTAGGCCACCACGCCGTGGCCGCCGTCGAGCGTGCCCTTGTTGACCGCGTCGAGCAGCTGGAAGGCCGGCACGACCGAGCCCGAGGGCAGGACTTCGATCTTCAGTCGGCTGCCCGCCATGTCGTTGACCTTCTTGGCGAAGTCGGTGGCGTACTCGTGGAAGATGTCTTTGGCCGGCCAGGTGCTCTGGAAGCGGAAAGCCACGGTCTGGGCGCGGCTGACGGCGGGTGCGGCCAGGGCGGTGGTGGCCACCGCGCCGGCGGAGGCCGCCTTGAGGAACTTGCGGCGGCGGGGGGTGGTGTCGTCGAGGCTCATGGGGTCGGTCTCCTGCGGAATCGGTGTTGGGATCTGCGCACGGAACTGTGCAGCAGCGCACTGTGGCAGTTCAGGCGCGCCCCGCTATCGGGATTTGCGCTTGCGTGTGGACACGTAGGCCGGTCTGCGCCGCCGCTGTTACGGCAGCAGGCGCCGGCGCTCGACGGCGTAGCGCACCAGCGCCGCGGCGCTCGGCAGGTCGAGCTTGCGACGCAGGCTGGTGCGGTGGGTTTCGACCGTGCGCACGCCCATCGCCAGGCGCTCGCCGATCTCGCGGCTCGACAGCCCTTCGGCGATCAGCGCCAGCACCTCGCGCTCGCGCGGCGTCAGGCTGTCGTCGCCGCGCTCGCGCGACGGCGCGGCGACGACGCCGGCCGACAGGTACTGGCCGCCGGCCATCACGGCGTGGATCGCGGCGACGATGTCCGCCGACGGGCTGTCCTTCAACACGTAGCCGACAGCCCCGGCGCGCAGCGCCTCGCGCACGTACTCGGCGTTGTCGTGCATCGACAGCACCACCACGTGCAGCGCCGGCAGCAGCGCGCGCAGCCGGCGCGTGGCCTCGATGCCGTTGGTGCCGCGCAGGCCGATGTCCATCAGCACCAGATCGGGCGCGGCGCGTGGCGCGATATCGAGCGCCGCGTCGGCGCTGTCGGCTTCGGCGACCACGGCCAGCCCCGGCACGCTGGCCAGCCGCGCGCGCAGGCCGTCGCGCACCAGCGGGTGGTCGTCGACCAGCATCAGGCGGATGGTGGGTGCGGTCATGTCAGCTGCTCCGCCGCGCGAAGCGCGAGCGGCGACGCTTGAAACGGGCTTCGGCTTTCGGCCCGTTGCGACTGTTGACGACGGTCCGCTCTCCACCCCCGTTCGCCCTGAGCTTGTCGAAGGGCCAGGCTGAGCTTGTCGAAGCCTTGGTGCCTCGCGCAATGGGCTTCGACAAGCTCAGCCCGAACGGGGAGAGGACGCGGCTTCGATACCTCAGCCCGAACGGTTCTTTGCGGACCTTCAAGTTCGGCAAAGGGCCGGCAGCGGACATGCACGAGCGTGCAAGCTTCATTTCAGCGTTTCCTCGGAGAACACGGCCGCCAGCAGCGTGCCGGCCGCGCTGCTGCGCAACTCGAAACGGCCGCCGAGCGACTCGATGCGCTCGCGCATGTGCGTCATGCCCAGGCCGGCGCGCGGCGAGCGCTGCAGCGCGTCGGCATCGAAACCCTGGCCGTCATCGACCACCTCGAAGCGCAGCGCGCCGTCGCTGCGCTGCAGCGCGAGGCTCACCTGCCCGGCGCGGGCGTGCCGCTCGACGTTGCCCAACGCTTCCTGCGCGACGCGAAACAGCGCCGTCGCCACGGCCTCGGGCATCGGGCCCGGGTCTTCGCAGGCGGTCTCGACGGCCACGCCGCTGCGCCCGCTCCACTCGCGCGCCAGGTGTTCGAGCGCGCGCGCCAGGCCGAGGTCGTCGAGCAGCGCCGGGCGCAGATCGTGCGAGATGCGGCGCACTTCGCCGAGCACCTCACGCAGCCGTTGCACGCCGCCGTCGAGCAGGCGCACGAGCTCCGGATCGCCGGCGCTACGCCGCGCGCGGTCCTGCGCCGACTCGAACTGGTACTTCACCGAGACCAGCCATTGACTCACGCCGTCGTGCAGCTCGCGGGCCACACGCGCCCGCTCGGCCTCCTGCGTGGTCACGATCTGGCGCGCCATCGCGCGCAGCTTGGCGTCGGCCTTGCGCTGCTCGTTCAGGTTGACGAACAGCGCCAGCGCCACCACGGCCACGGTAGACAGCATCGTGATCGCGCCGATGCGGCCGAGCGTGTCGAGCACGGCGGCGCTGCTGGCCTCGGCGATGCGCCGCCGCGCGCGCTCGGGCTCATCGACATAGGTGCCGGTGCCGAGCACCCATTGCCAGCCGGCGATCGGCTCGACGTAGCCGAGCTTGTTCTCGAGCTGGCCGGTGCTCGGCCGGCCCCATTCGTACTCGACATAGCCGCCGCCCGAGCGCGCCTGGTCGAGCAGCTTTCGGATCGGGTAGCCGCCGTCGCGGTCTTGCAGATCGCGCAGGTTGCGGCCCTGCAGTTGCGGCTGTCGCGGGTAGAGCAGCGTGTTGCCGTCGAAGTCGAAGACGAAGAAGTAGCCGTCGTGGCCGAACTCGAGGCGCTTCAGGATCGCCAGCGCCTGCTCCTGCGCGCGCGCGTCGGGCATGCCGTCGCGCACCAGGTGCTGCACCGAGCTGCGCGCCAGGTTGACATAGCTCTGCAGCTCGGCCTTGCGCGCCGCCAGCAGCACCGGCTCGACGGCTTTGGCCTGCAATTCGGCGACGACCTGCGAGCGCTGCTTGACCATCCAGGCCACGGCGGCGCTGGCCAGCACGAGGGGCAGCACGGCAATCAGGATCAAGGCCCAGCGCAGTTTCATGCGCCGATCATCCCTCCAGGCGGGCACTCATCTCACGCGCCAGCGCGCGAAAGTCCTTCGACAGCGGGCCGTGCGCTGCCACGCGCCGCCAGAACGCCTGTGCCACCGGACGCGCCGCGCTTTGCAGATCGATCGGCTCGGGCGTGAACGGCAGCCAGTCCAACGCGCCGGTGGCCACATCAGGCCGCCAGCGCATCGGCAGCATGTCGTACACAGGCGCCAGCGTGAAGCGGCCACGCGCCGCATCGGCCGGTGCAACGAACAGGCTCAAGTTGCCGAAGTGCATGTCGCTGTTGCCGATCAGGCGGCCGAAGTGCAGCAGCGCGCGCACCTGCGTTGCGGCGTCCGGGCTCAAACGACGCTGCGCGGCGAGCGCGTCGCAGGTGGCCGCCCAATGACGGCGCGGCCCGGGCACGAAGGCGTCATGCACTGCCCACAGCGGCACCGCATGGCGGCGGCCGGCGCGGCCGATGCGATCGAAGCGCAGCGATTCGAGGTACGTGCGGCGCGCGGTCTCGACGACGCGCGCGCTCGCCACCGGCACGCCGTGCGCCGCCAGGGTGTGCAACGCCAGCGCTTCGGCGTGCAGCAAGTCGTGCCAGCGCTCGCCGAACGGCGTGCCGCGCGGCGGCGTGAACTTGACCAGCAGCGCCGCGCCGTCGTCGGCGCGGCGGGCCAGGAACTTGGCCTGCTCGCCGCCGGCCGAAGAGCCCGCGGGCAGCGTGGCGGCCACACCCTCGGCCAGCGCATCGTGGTCGCGCAACAGAACGGGCGCGACATCGGTGGGTTCGCCCAACACCAAAGCGCCTGGCGCGTCGGTCGTGTGCAGCGCAGCCAGCAACTGATGTTCGAGCGGCCAGCGGGCAGGATCGCGATCGAGCCCCTGCGGCGCCAGGCGCGCGGCCAGCAAGCGGCCGATGAAGCCTTCGCCGCGCAAGGGCGCCAGCCACCACGGCAGCGCGCCCATCGCCTGCGCATCGATGCCCGGCGCCGACAGATGCACGCGCTGCCCCGTGACGAACGACAGCGTGCCCCAGGCCTCGATGCGCCCGTCTTCATGCACCCAATGCAGCGGCTGCACGGCCGCGCGACCGGCGATCGTCTGCGGCAGCGCGTAGCGCGTGCGCCGCCCGGCGCCGAGCGTCAAGAGCCGCGGCGCCAGCGCGCCGAGCAGCCGCGCCAGCGTCGGCTGGCTCTTGCCCAGCAGGCCCTGCAACTCGGCCGACGTGGCCCAGCCGCGCTCGGCCAGGCGGGTCAGCAGCAGGGTGGTATCGGGGTCGTTCATGAATAGAAGCGAAAGGCAGAGAAAGTGCGTCGGCAGGGGAATGTGGAACCCGCTTTGTATCGCGGAGTGAATAGAAAATGAATAGAAATTTATGCCTCGGCTCGTCGTCGCACAGGCTATCGCGTCACTGTCGGTTCAGCCGCTGTTCGGCGGCAGCACGTAGCGCGTGCTCGGACCTTTGCCGGTCTGCACCAAGAGGCCGCGCTCGGCGAGCGTGCCGAGGTGTTTGGAGGCGGTGGCCAGACCGAGCCCGCAGACCTGCGCATAGCCACTCTTGTTGATCGCGCCGTTGCGCAGCAGCTCACCCAGAAGCGCCGCCCGCCGCTCGTCGCCCAGCAGGTCGGCGCCGGCTTGTTTCCACTGCGCCGCCAGCCGCTGCTCGCGCGTCAGTTCGCGCTCGAAGGTCTGCTTGAGTTGCGCGAACTCATCGTCGAAGGCCTCGCGCAGGTTGTGCTTGTGGATCAAGGCCAGCGCGGCCTCGCGCTCCTTGGTCGAGATCGCCAGATAGGCGCGCGCGATCGCCAGGTGCGCGCGCACATGGGCCGAGGCTTCGATCGGAATGGCGAGCACACGCGCGCTGGCGCTGCACCTCGGCCATCTCGTCGAAATGGGCTGCGAACTCTTGCGGCAGCAGGCGGTCCGGGTTGGCGCCGCCGGGGTTGCCGAGCACTTCGGATTTGAGCTTGCGCGTGGCGTCGGTGCGTGCGCTGTCGCCTTCGCGTTCGGCCAGCGCGAGCGCAGCCGCGGTGTGGGCGTCGCCCAGGCGCTCGTGTTCGCGCTCGCGCGTGATCTGAAATTTCTTGTAGTGCGCTTCGGCCAGGTTGTAGTGCGAGCGGCGGATGTGCAGCGACAGCTTGGCGCGCTGTGCAACGTCGAGCCCGAGGCCGTATTGGTGGATGGCGTCGTCGTAGCGGTCTTGCCAGAAGTAGGTGGCGCCGAGGTTCAGATGCACGCTGCAAAGCATCTCGGGTTCGATCGCGACGCGAGCGCTGGCGCTGATCACGCGCTGGGCATAGTCGATTGCGCGATCGAACTCCTTGAGCTGGCCATAGATCGGACCCAGGTTGGTGTAGGTCGCCAACACGGAGCGCTGATCGCCCAGGCGCTCGTACAGATTCAGCGCGCGGTGCTTGTGTTCGAGCGCGCGTCTCAGCTCTCCGGCCCGCCGCCAGTACTCGCCCCAGGCCTGTTCGAGCATGGCCAGCACCTCGGCTGGCATGTCGCGCTCAGTGCGCAGTTGTTGCGCTTTCTCGAGCACGGTGAGCGAGCGCGGGTCGTTGCGCAGCACATACAGCCACGCCAAGCGCACCAGTGTGCTCATGGACTCGGTGGCCAGCTCCCCAACATCGATGCCGCCGCCGGCAGGCGCCGCGCGGCGCAGGAACTCGGCACTGTCTTCGTAGTAGGCGAAGGCGCGGTCGGCATCGCGCGGCTCGTGGAACTTGCCCAGGGCGCCGTAGACGATGCCCAGCATCAGCGCATCGTCTTGCGCGCCGGCGATGCGCAGCGCCTGCTCGTAGGCCTGACTTTCACGGTCGCTCGCCTGCCGCACGCGCCACAGCGCGGCTTGTGCGAGGCACAGGTCGAAGCGCTGGCGCGGCGTCAGGCTGTCGTCGGCGGCCAGCAGCGCGCACAGGGTGTCGGTCTCGGCGTCGTTGGCCAGCGCCACATGCGAGCGCTGGAGCAGGTGCAAGAAGCCGGGGGCGTCTCGGGCCTGGACAAAATGCCACAGTGCCGACGGGCCATCCTGCCCGGCCATCAGGCGCTCGGCCTGCTGGCGATGCCAAGCGCTCGGCTGAACATCGTTCGGCGCCCACCTCGCCTCGACGGCTTGCTGCACCAGCCGCCGCAGCGCGGTGGCGCGCGCGCCGGCTGGCGGCTGCGCCAATACCTCGGACAGCAGCCGCTTGCCCTTGTCGAGGTAGCGGTAGAAGGTGCTCGGCCCCACCGACCACAGGCCGCACAGCGTGTCGGCAGCAGCCTCGTCGGCGCGTGCGTGGTAGCGGTCGCGAAAGCTCGCCACCGGCTCGAAGCCGTAGTGGCACATCAGCGCCAGCAGCGGCCGCCAGCTGGTGCGTTCGAGCCACGCTTCGCGGTCGATGCCGGCCAGCGTCGGCGCCTGGTCGGGCCGCAGCTGGATCAAGGCCCATCGCAGCAGCAGCGCGGTGGCGTAGCCGAGCCGGCGCTCGGCCGGCCACGCATCGCCTGCGGTGCCCAGGATCGTCTGCAACCAGCGGCGCGCCAGCCGCTGCGCCGCGCGCGGCCGATGGATCAGGACTTCGTCCAGGCTGCCGGCCTTGTGGGCGGACAGCAGCGTCTCCAGCAGGGCCTGCCGCGGCAGCAAGGGGCTCGAAGGGTTCGAACTAGGGGGTGACGGCGTCATCGGCGGGCCGCATCGTCTGGCAATCGTCTGCGCCGGCGGGCCGGCGCCATTGCAACCGTGCGTGGGATTGGCAAGGCGCCGAGGCTACCGTAATGCTGCCGAGCGTTCGCACGTCCGGTTTGCCGTGCCCACTCAACAACAGGAGTCTTGCCATGACCTTGCCCCGATTGATGCCGCATGAGTCGGAAAAGAGCACCGCCGCCTCGGCCCGCACAGACTGTGTGCTGTTGGCGGTCTATGCACCGTTCGGCACCGACGAAACGCTGAGCAACTACCCGAACTCGACGCCTCAGCCGCTGACCCAGCACCCGCTGGTGCGCAACCTGCAAAAGGTGGCCAAGCTCGGCGTCCACGTCAGCGCACTGATCGATCGGGTGGGCGAAGACACGTACCTGGTCGAGATCCCCGCCGGTGCACCGGGGCGCATGTGCATCACGTCGGTCTGGAAGGAGGACATGTCCTCGCCGCTGACGCTGGCCGGTTTCCTGCGCCGCGCGCATCACCAGCATCCCTCGGCCGCGCTGGTGCTGGCGCTCGAAGGCCACGGCGCCGGGTTCCTGCCCGAGATCGACCGCACCAAGATGACGGCGAAGAACATCACCGACGACGGCCGCATCGAATGGAAGGTCAGCAGCAGCAATTCGCCTGCATTGCCTGAGGTCTCGCCGATCCTGCCCGAGGTGTCGCCGATCCTGCCTGAGGTGTCGCCGATCCTGCCTGCCAATCACATGCCCATGTCCACCTGGGGTTTGGCTGATGGACTGCGCCGCGCGCAGTCGGCCGGTGTGTGCAAGGTCGCGGTGCTGCACCTGAACAACTGCTTCAACATGTCGGTCGAGTTGCTGCACACGGTGGCGCCGTACGCCCATGTGGCCACCGGCTACATCAACTACAACTTCTTCACCGCCGGCGATAGCTATCCGTGGGTGTTCGGCAAGCTGGCGCAACCCGGTGGCCTGACAGCGCTCGGCCTGGCGCAAGCCTTCGCTGATGGCAACGACCAGTTCCTGGCCGCCAAGGGCAACCACCCGACCGTCGGCGGCGTGGTGGTGCTGTCGAGGATGCAAGGCATCGCGCAGGCGATCGACAAGCTGGCCCGCGCGCTGCTGGACGCGATGCAAAACGCCGGGGCGCAGCGCCCCGCGGTGATCGTGAAGATCAAGAAGGCGATCGCAGACGCGCAACAGGTCGATGCGCCCAATGGCGGCGGCTTCGAACTGGACGTGCCCGACGAGATGACCGACATCCGCAGCCTGGCGCTGGTGCTGAAGGATCGGGATGCAGACTTTTCACCGGTGCCGGTGGCGCAGGCTGCACAAGCCCTGGTCGATGCGCTCAAGGGCATCTGGCGCTACGGCGCGCATGACGAGCCGTGGATCGATATGAACGTGGATTGGGACTTCTCGAAAGACGACATGGCCATGAACATCCTGCTGCCGGACCCGGAGCTCAAAGGCCTGTGGGACTGGCGCTCGCCGTTCTACATGGACAACCACCCCGACCCGAATGCGCCCAAGGTGCAGCCGCACATCATCGATTTCCTGCAAAAGACCAAGTGGGTCGAGTTCATCGACGAGTACCACAAGGACGTCAAGTTCGTGGGCCTGCTGTCGGCGAAGATCCCCGAGTTCCCGGTCTTCAACGCCAAGTTCGTGCCGCCGCCGAAGCCGCCGTGCGAGCCGGACAGGCCGCCAACGGGCACCAGTCCGGACCAGCCGAAAGGCGGCCGGCGGCCATCGCGCTGAAGCGACTGTGGCGCTCAGCGCGGCTTTCGGGCCGCGCTGTCATTTGTGGCGGCCCTCTTTCGTCTGACGATCGTCTGCCGCACCGCGCTCGGCGCCGCTCTGCCTGCGTCGCAATGGGAAGCGCCGAGCGCTGCAATGACCTCATGGACTTCGGAACAACCCGTTCCGGGGCTTTGATGAGGAACTGCCACCATGGCTGCTGTGTTTGTTCACCAAGGCGCAGGCGTCGCCGGACTCGACTTCCAGGAAACCCGCCCCGGCTTCCACCGGCGGCAAGAGGCACGGTTGCCGCCGGCTGCGGCGCGGCGCGCGGCGCCGCCGTTCAGCGCCGAGCCCGAGACAGCGCCGCATCCCTTGCAGCGCTACCACGACCTGACCACCGCGGCGTGGCTCGATGACGATGCCGCCGAGCCCGAAGCGGCGTTCGACGCGGTCGATCGGCAGTCGTGGGCGCTGGCCCGGCTGGTCTGCGGCGCCGCGCTGGCCGTGGGCGCGCTCGGGCTGGCCAGCTTCCTGGTCGGGTAGCAGCGCCGGCTCAGGCGGCCAGCGGGTCGCGGCGGCGGCGGCGCGCCAGCGGCACCATCATCGCCAGGCCGGCGAGCATCAGAGCGTAGGTTTCGGGTTCCGGCACCGGCGCGGCGAACTGGCCCACGTCGCCGTCATGCACCGCCCAGGCGAAGAGCAGTTCGCTGTCGGCCAGGTTGTCCTGGCGGCCGGCGTAGAAGCTGTAGCGCCAGGCTTCATCGGTGTTGGCCACACCGGTCCACGGGCTGACGGCGTAGTCGAGCGAGAACCAGTAGCCGTAGGCTTGCAGGTTGCTGAAGGGGCCGCTGTTGTCGAGCAGCGGCGCCGCGAGGCCGGGGCCGTTGCCATAAGCGTCGGTGAAGCCGGAGTAGCTCGCATTGGCCAGCGTCGTCATGTACATGTGCGCCATGTCCGACGTGTTGGCTTGCACGCCGTAGCCGCAGACGCCACCGCCGTTCCAGAACGTCGCGCCGAAGCCGGCGCCGCCGCAGGTGTCGATGTGGATCGTCGGCAGGTGCCAGCCGGTGACGCCGGCCACGTCCAGGCCGTTGGCCCAGGCTCTGGCGGTGTCGAAATCGGCCTGGCCGATGACGTTGGCGTTGGCCAGCCAGCTGATGTTGAGCGCGGTGTCGTAGTAGGCGTCGGTCGTGCCGTCGCTGTCGAGGTCACGCGCTTGCAGCGTCGTCTCCCAGGTGCCTTGGCCGGCCACCGGGGCCGCGGCGGCGATGCCGGCCAGGGCCATCGTGGTGACGCCGAGCAGTGTCTTGATAGCGTTGCGCATGAACCTGGCTCCCTGTGCCGTTGTTTATGGGAGCGGAGTGTGTGGGGGTGGTGTCGCTCGAGACAGCCCCCGACTGGGGGTCAGCAATCGCCAGTGGGCGCCGTGAGACAGCGATCGCGGCCCTTGCACGCGGCCCAACGTGAACTTGTTGGCACTTCGCGCGCGCGCCACGTGGCGCCGGCCCCGGATTCGCGGGGCGCGGCGGATGTGTTGCCTTACGCCGCGCGGGCTTGCGCGCTCTCGCGCCAGCGCGCGGCGAGCGCCGCCCACTTGGCGCGCGCGGCTTTGAGGTGGCGCTCTTTCACGTGGCCGTAGCCGCGGATGTCTTCCGGGATGCGCGCGATCTCCACGGCCAGCGGCAGCTTGTCGGCAGTGAGTGTCGGCCAGCACTTCGTCGATCGCGGCGCGGTACTCGCCGATCAGCGCGCGTTCGGTCTTGCGCTCTTCGCTGCGGCCGAACGGGTCGAGCGCGGTGCCGCGCAGGCCGCGCATCTTCGCCAGCCAGCCGAAGGCGGTGCGCATCCACGGCCCGAAGGGTTGCTTGATCAGCTCGCCCTTGGCGTTGCGCTTGGCAATCGCCGGCGGCGCGAGGTGGTGCACGATCTTCACGTCGCCGTCGAACATGTCGGCGATCTTCTGCGTGAAGGCGGGGTCGGTGTGCAGCCGCGCGACCTCGTACTCGTCCTTGTAGGCCATCAGCTTGAACAGGTAGCGCGCCACGGCTTCGGTCGAGCTTGGTGCGTGCCGAGCTTGGCTTCGGCCGCACGCACCTTGTCGACGAAGGCTTTGTAGTCGGCGGCGTAGGCGGCGTTCTGGTAGCCGGTGAGGAAGTCGACGCGCTTGGCGAGCATCTCGTCCAGCGACGGCTTCTTGACGAACTGGATCACCTGCGCCGCCTGGTAACAGCGCCTGCACCGAGGCCAGATCGTGCGCGCAGCGGCGGCCCCATTCGAACGCCGCCTTGTTGTTGTCGATCTGCACGCCGTTCAACTCCATGGCGCGCATCAGCGAGGCGTGCGACAGCGGCACACGGCCCTGCTGCCAGGCGTAGCCGAGCAACAGCGGGTTGGTGTAGATCGAGTCGCCGACCAACTGCACGGCGGCCTGCTCGGCGTCGAAGGCGCCGACGAGTGCTTCGCCGACGCTTTGCTTGATCGCGCTCTCGCACTGCGACGCCGGGAACTGCCAGTCGGCGTTGTGCACGAAGGCCGCCGTCGGCGTGGCGTGCGTGTTCAGCGCCACGTAGGTGCGGCCGGCCTGCATGGCGGACAGCGTGTACTTGCTGGCGCCGACGATCGAGTCGCAGGCGATGATCAGATCGGCCTTGGCGGTATCGACCTTGGTCGTGAAGATCGCCTCGGGCCGGTTGGCGATCTGGATGTGGCTCCAGGTCGCGCCGCCTTTTTGCGCCAGGCCGCCGGCGTCCTGCGTGACGATGCCCTTGCCTTCCATGTGCGCGGCCATGCCGAGCAACTGGCCGATGGTGATGACGCCCGTGCCGCCGACGCCGCCGACGACGATGCCCCAGGCCTGCTCGGCCACCGGCAGCACCGGGTCCGGCAAGGCGGGCATCGATGCCAGATCGCCCTTCTTCTCTTTCTTCGGCTTCTTCAACGTGCCGCCTTCGACCGTGACGAAGCTCGGGCAGAAGCCTTTGACGCACGAGTAGTCGAGGTTGCAGCTGTTCTGGTTGATGCGGCGCTTGCGGCCGAACTCGGTTTCGATCGGCTCGACCGACAGGCAGTTGCTCTGCTCGCTGCAATCGCCGCAGCCTTCGCAGACCAGCTCGTTGATGACGACGCGCTTGTCGGGAATCGCCATCGTGCCGCGCTTCCTGCGCCGGCGCTTCTCGGTCGCGCAGGTCTGGTCGTAGATGATGACCGTCGTGCCTTCGATTTCGCGGAACTGGCGTTGCAACGCATCGAGCTCATCGCGGTGGTGCACCGTCACGCCATCGGCCAGCGCCACGCCGTCGTACTTCTCCGGCTGGTCGGTGACGATGATCAGCTTCTTCACGCCTTCGGCGACGAGGCTGGCCATGATCTGCAGAACGCTGTGGCCTTCGGGCCGCTCGCCGACGCGCTGGCCGCCGGTCATCGCCACCGCGTCGTTGTAGAGCACCTTGTAGGTGATGTTCACGCCCGAGGCGATGCTCTGGCGGATGGCCAGGATGCCGCTGTGGAAGTAGGTGCCGTCGCCGAGGTTGGCGAAGATGTGTTTGTCCTTCGTGAACGGCTGCTGGCCGACCCACGACACGCCTTCGCCGCCCATCTGCGAGAAGGTGGTGGTGCTGCGGTCCATCCACACCGCCATGTAGTGGCAGCCGATGCCGGCCACCGCGCGCGAGCCTTCGGGCACGCGCGTGCTGGTGTTGTGCGGGCAGCCCGAGCAGAACCACGGCGCGCGCTCGGCGCCGCCGGACGGCGTGGCGGCGAGCGACTTCTCGCGCGCTTCGATGACGGCGATGCGCTGGTCCATGCGCGCCGCGATGTCGCTGCCCGCCGGCGCCAGGCCGAGCTTCTTCAGGCGCTTGGCGATCGCCTTGGCGATGATCGCCGGCGTCAGGTCGGCCTTGGCGCGCAGCAGCCAGTTGTCGCTCGGGTTGGGCATCGACCACTCGCCGCCGCGTGGAGTCGCCCTCGGGTTCGTCGAACTTGCCGAGCACGTTGGGACGCACGTCGCCGCGCCAGTTGTAGAGCTCTTCCTTGACCTGGTACTCGATGACCTGGCGCTTTTCTTCGACGACCAGGATCTCCTGCAGGCCGAGTGCGAAGTCGCGCGTGATCGTCGCTTCGAGCGGCCAGACGACGTTGACCTTGTGCAGGCGGATGCCGACGGCCCGGCAGGTCGCGTCGTCGAGGCCGAGATCGGCCAGCGCCTGGCGCGTGTCGTTGTAGGCCTTGCCGCTGGCGATGATGCCGAAGCGGTCGCGCGGGCCTTCGATGACGTTGTGGTTCAGCTTGTTGGCGCGCACGTAGGCCAGCGCCGCGTACCACTTGTGGTCCATCAGCCGCGCTTCCTGCTCCAGCGGCGCGTCGGGCCAGCGGATGTGCAGGCCGCCGGGCGGCATCGTGAAGTCGTCGGGCATGACGATCTTCACGCGGTCCGGATCGACGAACACCGACGACGACGACTCGACCACTTCCTGGATCGTCTTCATGCCCGTCCACACGCCCGAGTAGCGGCTCATCGCGAAGGCGTGCAGGCCCATGTCGAGGATGCCCTGCACGTCGCGACGGAAAGAACGTCGGGAAGCCCGCAGGCCTTGAAGACGTGGTCGCTCTGGTGCGGCGCGGTGCTGCTCTTGGCCACATGGTCGTCGGCGGCGATCGCGATCACGCCGCCGTGCTTGGCGGTGCCGGCCATGTTGGCGTGCTTGAAGACGTCGATGCTGCGGTCGACGCCCGGGCCCTTGCCGTACCAGATGCCGAACACGCCGTCGTAGTTGTTCTGCTCCGGGTACAGGTCCAACTGCTGCGTGCCCCAGACGGCGGTGGCGCCGAGGTCTTCGTTGACGCCGGGCTGGAAGTTGACGTGGTTGCGCGGCCAGATGTTTCTTCGCCGCCCACAGCGCCTGGTCGTAGCCGCCGAGCGGCGAGCCGCGGTAGCCGGTGACGAAGCCGGCGGTGTTCAGGCCGGCGGCGACATCGCGCGCGCGCTGCAGCATCGGCAGCCGGACCAGCGCTTGCATGCCGCTCATGAAGGCGCGGCCGCGGTCGAGCGTGTACTTGTCGTCGAGCGTCACTTGCTCGAGCGACTTGCGGATGGCTTCTGGAAGGGGGGCGTT
>CAVTAM010000032.1:0-11021 GCA_963732625.1 uncultured beta proteobacterium
CGGGCCGACGCGATCCTGGACCGCGTCGTGCACAGCAGCAACAAGATCGAGCTCAAGGGCACCAAGTCCTTGCGCGACAACGACTGCTCAGCGGGCCAATGAACGCACACCCGACAGCCCGCTTGACCGGGCATGAGTACATGGCCCGCTCGGGGCGCCTCCGGCGGCCTGGCAGGGGCCTGAATTCCGAAGATCAATTCAACCCAACACCGACCACATCACGGCCCCTGCGGGAGGGGGTTTCAGGCTGATCGTGGACGATTGAGCTACATTCAAACTCAGTGCTTGCGCGCCTCCCCAGCGTGTCCTCGACGAGACCGTTTCGCCGTCCACGATCAGACTGAAACGGGCGTCCACGATCGCTGAAATACGCACTCTGACTTTTCAGTCGATCCGCAGCAACGATCTACGGCGTCATGCTCAGTCGCCCTTGAGCCTTTTCACGAGCGCGGCCCCGGTAAGCAGTTCGAGGTGCGCCTCGAGTCGGATGACTCGGCCTGTAAGGTCTTCAATCCGCGCCTGTTGAGCCTTCATCGCTTCGGACTGCCGATTCACCTTGTCTTCGAGCTTGACCATCGATGTCAGCGCCGCCCAAAGCTTGTCGGTAACTCCCATCAGGCCGCCTTCCGGTTGGCTGTCTGGCCCGCCCTGCTTGCCTTGGCTACCTTGGCAGCCTTCGCTTCCATCGCCGCAATGCGCTTGTTGCTCGCATCGATGAAGTCAATTGCATCGTCGATGGCCGAACCGGCTCGGTCGGCAGCGCCCTTGGCTGCGTCGGCAAGCGCGCCAAGCTCGTCGTCGGCTTCGCTCGACTGGTAGGCAAAGGCACCACGCCGCATCAACTCAGAAATCGGGATGTCGAGTCTCTTCGCCTTCGCAGCAATGGCTTTTTTGTCCTGGGGCGTTGTCTGGACGACGATCCGTTGAACTGCGGCTGCCATGTGAAGTACTCCAATAGGTCGCCTGATGTACATGGACAGTGTATGTACATCTATGCGGCATCGTCAACAGCAGGATGGCTGTTTCGCCGTCGCCTCCGAAGATGGCAAATGCTGCAGCGGTACATCCGCGCGATTCGCCGCCTACTTCGGCGCCAGCCGAATCGCCCCATCCAGCCGGATCACTTCGCCGTTCAACATCTCGTTCTCGACGATGTGCTTGACCAGCTTCGCGTAGTCCGCTGGCGTGCCCAGGCGCGACGGAAGGGCACGCTGGCGGCCAGCGAATCCTGCACTTCCTGCGGCATGCCGAACATCATCGGCGTGCCGAAGATGCCCGGCGCGATGGTCATGCAGCGGATGCCGTTGCGCGCCAGATCGCGGGCGATCGGCAGCGTCATGCCGGCGATGCCGCCCTTGCTCGCCGCGTACGCGGCTTGGCCGATCTGGCCGTCGTAGGCGGCGGCATTGGCCGTGTCGATCCGCACACCGCGCTCGCCAATCACGGGCCACGGGCCAACAGTTGCGGGTATAGACTCACGATTGGAATGCGTGCCATGACCGAAAACGTCGAAAACCTCCTGCTTGAACACCTGAAGGCGTTGCGCAACGAGTTGCGTGAGTTCCGCAACGAGTTCCACAGCGAGACCGAGAATCTCAAGCAGCGCATGTCGGCGCTCGAGACGGCCATGATCAACGTCAAACGCGAAGTCAACGCTGGGGACGAAACTGATGCCAGGCATCAGGTGCAAATCGACCAATTGGTCGAGCGCATTCGTCGAATCGAGAAGCGTCTCGATCTGACTTGACCCGGCGGCCCGGGCCTAGCATTCGATTGCTGGCTATTTCGGCGCCAGCCGAATCGCCCCATCCAGCCGGATCACCTCGCCGTTCAACATCTCGTTCTCGACGATGTGCTTGACCAGCTTCGCGTAGTCGGCCGGCGTGCCCAGGCGCGACGGAAACGGCACGCTGGCGGCCAGCGAGTCCTGCACCTCCTGCGGCATGCCGAACATCATCGGCGTGCCGAAGATGCCCGGCGCGATGGTCATGCAGCGGATGCCGTTGCGTGCCAGATCGCGGGCGATCGGCAGCGTCATGCCGGCGATGCCGCCCTTGCTCGCCGCGTACGCCGCTTGCCCGATCTGGCCGTCGAACGCGGCGACGCTGGCGGTGTTGATCAGCACGCCGCGCTCCTTCGTCGGCTCGGGCTCGTTCTTGCACATCGCATCGGCAGCGATGCGGATCATGTTGAAGCTGCCGATCAGGTTGATGTTGATCACGCGCGCGAAGGACGCCAGCGGGTGCGGCCCGTCCTTGCCGACGGTCTTGGCGCCGATGGCGATGCCGGCGCAGTTGACCAGGCCCATCAGCTTGCCCATCGACACGGCTTGCGCCACGGCGGCCTGCGCGTCGGCTTCCTGTGTCACATCGCACTTGACGAAGGCGCCGCCGATTTCCTTGGCCAGCGCCTGCCCCTTGTCGATCTGCACGTCGGCGACGACGACCTTGCCGCCTTCATTAGCCAGCATCCGCGCCGTGCCTTCGCCGAGGCCCGAAGCACCACCGGTGACGATGAAAACCTTGCCTGCGATGTCCATGGTTCGTTGTCTCCTCAGGCCAGCGCCGCCAGCGCGCGCGCCGTGATCTGATCGACCGTACCGCTGCCATCGATCTTGCGGCAGCGCGGCGCCGCGGCGTCGCCGCTCGCCGACCACTTGGCGTAGTACTCGACCAGCGGCCGCGTCTGGCTCTGATAAACCTCGAGGCGTTTGCGCACGGTCTCGACCTTGTCGTCGTCGCGCTGGATCAGCGGCTCGCCGGTGGCGTCATCCTTGCCGGCCACCTTTGGCGGATTGAACTTGACGTGGTAGCTGCGCCCCGAGGCGATGTGGAAGAGGCGCCCGCTCATGCGCTCGATGATCGCTTCGTCGGGCACGTCGATCTCGAGCACCGCGTCGAGCTTGACGCCCGCGGCCTTCATCGCTTCGGCCTGCGCAATCGTGCGCGGGAAGCCGTCGAAGAGAAAACCGTTGGCGCAGTCGGGCATCGCGATGCGCTCCTTGACCAGGCCGATGATGATGTCGTCGCTGACCAGCGCGCCGGCGTCCATCACCTTCTTCGCGGCCACGCCGAGCGGTGTGCCGGCCTTGACCGCGGCGCGCAGCATGTCGCCGGTGGAGACCTGCGGTATGCCGTAGTGCTTGCACAAAAAGGCGGCCTGCGTGCCTTTGCCGGCGCCGGGTGCTCCCAACAGGATGAGTCTCATCGCGTCCCTCGTCGTGGTGTGGTCAGGTCGGCCGGATTATCGCGGCTGCGCGTACAGCAACCTGACGCGTTGCAGGTCTTCGAGGGTATCCACGCCCGGCCCCGGCGCCTGCTCGGTGACGTGCACGGCGATGCGCTCGCCGTGCCAGAGCACGCGCAATTGCTCGAGCGCTTCGGTGCGCTCCAGCGGCGCCATCGCAAGCATCGGAAATCGGCGCAGGAAGCCGGCACGGTAGGCGTACAGGCCGACGTGGCGCAGCGCCGGTGGATCGAGCGGCAGGGCGGCAACGCCCTTCGCGCTGCCGTCGCGCCACCACGGCAGCGGCGCGCGCGAGAAGAGCAGCGCGCGTGATTGCGCATCGAGCACGACCTTGACGACGTTCGGGTTCAGGTAGTCGGCAACCTCGTGGATCGCATGAGCGACGGTGGACATCACGCAGTCGCTGCGCTCGCCGAGCAGGGTGGCGCAAGCGTCGATCAGCGCCGGCTCGATCAGCGGCTCGTCGCCTTGCACGTTGACGACCACGTCATCGTCTTGCAGCGCCAGCAGCGTGCAGGCCTCAGCGAGGCGATCGCTGCCGCTGGCGTGATCGGCGCGTGTCATCAGCGCGCGCACGCCGTGCTGCTCGCAGGCGCGTGCAATCGAGTCGTGATCGGTCGCCACCACCACCTCGCGCGCACCGCACAGCGCCGCGCGCTGCGCCACGCGCACCACCATCGGCGCGCCGCCGATGTCGGCCAGCGGCTTGTTCGGCAGGCGCGTCGAGGCCAGCCGCGCAGGAACGACGACAACAAAGTCCATCACGACGCTTCCGGATCGTACGGCTGCGCTTCGCCTTCGAGCATCACCGGGATGCCGTCGCGGATCGGGAACGCCAGCCGGTCGGCATGACAGGCCAGCGCCGTCGGCCGCTGCTCGGCGTCGCGCAGCATCACCAGCTTGCCCTTGCACAGCGGGCAGACGAGCAACTCGATCAGACGATGGTCAGTGGCGGCCATGAGGTGGTGCGGCTCGGTGGGTTCGGAAACAGACGCTTGATCGCCGCGGCAAAGCCGAGGTCGAACTCCAAGTCTAGCGGCGCCACCCAGACACGCGTGTGGCCGAGCACCTTGCCGGCCAGCTTGACGGCGTCCTTCTCGGTCAGCACCACGTCGGCCGTGTCCTCGGGCCAGGGCAGCGCGTCGAACGCGTGGTGGTCGGGCAGGGGCAGCGGCGTGAACAGCAGCCCCTCGCCCTGCAGCTGCGTGAAAAAGCGCTGCGGCGAGGCGATGCCTGCGGCGGCCAGCACACGGCGGCCGTGCAGCGCCGTCCAACTGTCGGCCAGCGGCGCATGTCCGCAGCGCCAGTCTTCGAGGCTGAGCACGCCGCTCAAGTGGCGCGTGCCCATCCAGCCGGGCAGTGCGAGCGGCGGCCGCCAGGCGTTGTAGAGGATCAGCGTGTCGGTGGGCACCGCGTCGGGCAGCGGCTGGCGCAGCGGACCGGCGGGCAGCAGCAGGCCGTTGCCGACGCCGCGCTCGTCGAAGACGATGACCTGCGCGTCGCGCGCCAGGCGGTGGTGCTGAAGGCCGTCGTCGGAGATCACGATGTCCACCGTCGGGTGTTCGCGGCGCAGCGCGCGCGCGGCGGCGACGCGGTTGTTGCCGACGAAGACCGGCGCCTCGGTGCGCAGGTGAATCAGCAGCGGCTCGTCGCCGCAGTCGCCGGCCGTGCTGCTGGCGTGCACCTGCAGCACCCCGGCCGTGCGCCGGCCGTAGCCGCGCGACACCACGCCCGGCGTCCAGCCGTAGGCCCGCAGCAGCCGCACCAGCGCGATCACGGTCGGCGTCTTGCCGGCGCCGCCGACGACGAGGTTGCCGACCACGATCACCGGCACGTCCAGGCGCCGCGGCCACGTCAGCGCCTTGTGCAGCCGCGCCAGCGCCCCGTAGAGCGCGCAGAGCGGGCGCAGGCGCTGCGCCAAGGCATTGGGGCTGGCCTGCCACCACGCGGCTTGCAGCGCGGCGGCCCAGCGGCCGCCGGCGCCGGGGTCAGGGGTGCCGGGCAAGATCGGTCGAGGGCTGCGTCAGCGCGCGGCCGAGCCGTCGCCTGTCTGCGCGGCAAAGGTCAGCCGCGGCAGGCCGGCGCGGCGCGCGGCGTCGAGCACGTTGATCACCGACTGGTGCGCCGACGTGGCATCGGCCGAAACGATGACCACCGGCTCCTTCTGATCTTTCGCTGCCGCCGTCAGCGCTGCGCTGAGCGCCGCGACGTTGCGGCCCTCGACCGCTTGCCGATTCACCGCGTAGCGCCCGTCGGCAGCGACCGAGACGATGATCTCGGCCGGCCGGTCGCGCAGCTTGTCGGCTTCGGCCGAAGGCAGCGTGAGTTGCAGCTCGGTGAACTTGGAGTAGGTGGTCGACAGCATGAGGAAGATCAGCACCACGAGCAGGATGTCGATGAAGGCGATCAGGTTGATCTCCGGCTCCTCGGCGCGCGGCTTGCGGAAGTTCACGCCGTGGCTCCGCCGGCGGCCGACTTGCGCACCGCAAAGCGCATCAGATGCGGCACCAGGCGCTCGGCGGCTTGCTCCATGTCGATCGTGTACTCGTCGACGCGGCCGCGGAAGAAGCGGTAGAACATCAGCGCGGGAATGGCGATCATCAGACCGAAGGCGGTGTTGTAGAGCGCGATCGAAATGCCGTGCGCCAACTGCGCCGGGTTGGTGCCGCCGGTGGGCGATTGCGAGCCGAAGATCTCGATCATGCCGACGACGGTGCCGAACAGCCCCATCAGCGGCGCCGCGGTGGCCACCGTGCCGAGCGTGTTCAGGTAGCGCTCCAGGCGGTGCACCATGACGCGGCCGGCGTTCTCGAAGACCATGCGCAGCGTGTCTTCACCCAGCCGCGGCTCGGCAACCACGGCGCGCAGCCCGGCGGCGAGCACGCCGCCGAGCGAGGAGCTGCCGCTCAACTTGTTGATGACATCCGGCGAGGGCAGGCTGGTGCGCGTCAGCGCCACCACCTCGTCGAGCAGCTTGTCCGGCGCCACACGGCCGCGGCGCAGCATCAGCGAGCGCTCGATGACCAGCGCCAGGCCGACGATGGACAAGAGGATGAGCGGATAGATCGGCCAGCCGGCAGCTTGAATGATCGAAAACAAGGGTGCGCTTCCCGTGAGTGAGGTTGTCGACGAGGCTACAGTGCCGCATCGGCCACGCCAGTGGCCGCGAAGCGCGGCGATTATGGTCCCAGTCGGCGCGCGGTGGCCGCCGCGATGTGCGTCGCCGCCGCTCCGGGCGAGTCGGCCGCGTTGCCCGGCGCTTCATCCACCGAGACTGTGGACAACTGTGTGGGTAAGCAGCGCGCAGACGGCGCAAGATCGCATGGCAAGTCGCTTGGCAACACTTTGCACAAACATAGGGCATGAAAAAAGCTTTCAAATCAATTACTTGCAACGCACGCCCTGGGTTTGCGGGGGTCTCGCGTGCGCCTGGCCCCGCAGTTGTGCGGCTGTGGAGCACTCGCAGCGCGGCGGCGCGCCGGCCGGCCGTGAATGACGCCGCGGCAGCGCTGCCGGGCGCGCGCGCCTGGAGCGTGGCGGCGCTGCTGGTCGCCGTCAGCGACACGCTGGGCGCGCGCTTCGGCGCCTGCACGGTGCAGGGCGAGCTGTCGGGCTTCACGCGCGCCGCCAGCGGGCATTGCTACTTCACGCTCAAGGATGCCGGCGGCGCGGCGGCGTCGGTGCGCTGCGCGATGTTCCGCCGCGCCGCCTCGCTGCTCGAAGCCACGCCGCGCGACGGTCAGCAGGTCGAGGTGCGGGGCCGCGTCGCCGTCTACGAGCCGCGCGGCGAGATGCAGTTCGTCGTCGAGTCGATGCGTGCACTGGGCGCCGGATCGCTCTTCGAGCAGTTCCTGCGCCTCAAGGCCAAGCTCGAAGCCGAGGGCCTGTTCGAGGCCTCGCGCAAACGCGGCTTGCCGGCGTTTGCGCAGCGCGTGGGCATCGTCACTTCGCTGGCCGGCGCGGCGCTGCACGACATGCTGACGACGTTGGCGCGGCGCGCGCCGCAGGTGCAGGTGATCGTCTATCCGTCGCTGGTGCAGGGCGGCGAAGCACCGGCCGCGCTGCTGTCGGCGTTGGCGGCGGCAGCGCGGCGCAACGAGGTCGATGTGCTGATCGTCGCCCGCGGCGGCGGCTCGATCGAAGACCTGTGGGCCTTCAACGACGAGCGTGTCGTGCGCGCGCTGGCGGCGATGCCGATGCCGGTGGCCAGCGGCGTCGGCCACGAGACCGACGTCACGCTGTGCGACTTCGCGGCCGACGTGCGCGCGGCCACGCCGACGGCCGCCGCCGAGCTCGTGGCGCCCGAGCGCGAGGCACTGCTGGCCGCGCTGGCGCAGAGCGCGCGCCATCTGCAGCGCTGTGTCGGCCGCCGCCTCGAGACGCAGGCGCAGCGGCTCGATCGCCTGGCGCTGCAACTGGCGCGGCCGGGGCAGGCCGTGTCGCGCGCGCAGCAGCGGCTGCAGGCGCTGGCGCACCGCCGCGAGCGCGCCTGGAGCCGCGTGCGAGAAGCACAGGCCGGCGCGGCAGCGCGGCAGCATGAGCGCCTGCAGCGCGCCCTCACCGCGCGCCTGCACGCCGAACGCTCGCGTCTGGCCACACTCGGCGGCCGGCTCGGCGCGCTCGACCCGACACGCGTGCTGGCGCGCGGCTACGCCTTCGTGCTCGACGACGCACAGCGCGCCGTCGTCTCTGCGCACGCCGTCAGCGCCGGCCAGGCGCTGTCGCTGCAATGGCACGACGGTGCGGCCCAGGTCCGCGTCGAAGATCAATGACCCGCACGCCGGTCATGCCTGGCGCGCCTGCCTAGAATCGTCTTTCCTTCCCTTCAAAGACACAGGACACGCTCATGGAACACACCCTGCCGCCGTTGCCGTTTCCGATCGACTCGCTGGCGCCGCACTACACCAAGGAGACGCTCGAGTTCCATCACGGCAAGCACCACAACGCCTACGTCGTCAACCTGAACAACCTGCACAAGGGCACCGAGTTCGAAGCGATGACGCTCGAAGACATCATCAAGAAGTCCTCCGGCGGCATCTACAACAACTCCGCGCAGATCTGGAACCACACCTTCTTCTGGAACTGCATGAAGCCGAGCGGCGGCGGCGAGCCCGGCGGCACGCTGGCCGACGCGATCAAGGCAAGTGGGGCAGCTACGCCGCTTTCAAGGAAGCGTTCGTCAAGAGCGCGGTCGGCAACTTCGGCTCGGGCTGGACCTGGCTGGTGAAGAAGGCCGACGGCTCGGTGGACATCGTCAACACCGGCGCTGCCGGCACGCCGCTGACCACCGGCGACAAGGCGCTGCTGACGGTCGACGTGTGGGAGCACGCCTACTACATCGACTACCGCAACCTGCGCCCGAAGTTCGTCGAGACGTTCCTCGACAAGCTGGCCAACTGGGACTTCGCCGCGAAGAATTTCGGCTGATCGCGTTTGGCTTCGACAGCGGCCTGCTGGCGCGGGCCGGTGTCGTTTGCAGCTTCTACTTCGAGGCCTTGAACAACTCGCCGGCGAGCTTTGTGCCCGCCTTGACGCCGCGCTTGGCGAACCAGCCCTGGTTCATCTCGAGCACGTAGCGCACCGGCTTGTCGGAGCAGTGGCTGTCGAGCGCCTGCGGTGTCATCTCGCGGATGTTGACGATGCTGCCGTCGTCGGCAAGAAACGCGATCGACAGCGGCAGCAGCGTGTTCTTCATCCAGAAACACTGCACCGACGGCTGCTCGAAGACGAACAGCATGCCTTCGTGCTGCGGCATCTCGCGGCGGTGCATCAGGCCGGTGGCGCGCTGCTCCACCGTGGCGGCCACCTGCGCGCGGATGTTGTGCATGCCGGCTTGCAGCTGCACTACCGGCAGGTTCATCTGCGGCGCGTCCTGGGCCGCGGCCCACAGCGAGAAAAAGGCCGTTAGTGCGCCGAGGGCAAGGCGATAGGTCAAACTCATGGTGTGGGTGCCGGATGCGTCGGCCGATTATCGGTTGCCGCGTTCAACGCCGCGCACCTCGACAAAGGCGACAGCGCATGAGCGTTCCTCCCCTCTGCACCGACTTAAGAAATGGCCCCCGCATGAAGAGCAAGAAGCGCGTTGCTGCCGCGCCGCTGGAAGACCCGAGCGAAGCCATCGCCCGCCAGTGCCGCCGGCTGGTCACGCAGCGCGCGCTGTTCGCCGCCGGCGTGGCGATGGTGCCGATCCCCGGCCTCGACTGGCTCACCGATGTCGGCATCCTGGTCAAGCTGCTGCCCGAGATCAACCGCGCCTTCGGCCTGTCGCCCGAGCAGATCGAGCAGCTCGCGCCCGACCGCAAGCTCGTCGTCTACAAGACGCTCAGCGCCGGCACCGGCATGCTGGTCGGCCGCATCGTCACGCGCGAGTTGGTGATCCAGGTTTGAAGGTGGTCGGTGTGCGCCTGACGACGCAGCAGGCCGCCAAGTTCGTGCCGATCGCCGGCCAGGCGGTCGCGGCGATGTTGACTCGGGGCGCTGAAGTACGTCTGCGAGCAGCACATCCGGCAATGCCAGTCGGTGTCGCAGCAGTTGGCGCTGCCGGCGCCCGATCTGCCGATCGCCGAAAGGGTAGACGGCTAGAATCGCGCCTTCGTCGGGGTGTAGCGCAGCCTGGTAGCGCAACTGCTTTGGGAGCAGTAGGTCGCGAGTTCGAATCCCGCCACCCCGACCACCCCTCTTGCTTGCGCTTCACTGCCCGTAGCTGAACTGGATAGAGCCCCAGCCTTCTAAGCTGGGGGTCGCAGGTTCGAGTCCTGCCGGGCAGGCCAGACCGCACCACCTGCGCAGCCGCCGGCCGCAGATGAAACCGGCAGGGCGCGCCAGCGCACAGAGCCAGCGCCGCAAACAGCGTATCCTCGCGGCCCCAGCAGACCCCGGCACGGCACCGGGCGCTCGCGTCGCTTCGAAGCAAAGCTGTCTGCTTGGAGACGAGCGGCGGGCTGCGCTGAACATTGGAGACGCCATGAGCCGGACGCAGCCGTACGAATTCGGTCTCGACAAGAACGAGGCCAACTTCGTTGCGTTGTCGCCGCTGTCGTTCATCGAGCGCTCGGCCGGCGTCTATCCCGATCGCACGGCGCTGATCTATGGCACGCTGCGGCAGAGCTGGCGCGACACCTATGCGCGCTGCCGCCGCCTGCGGCAGCGCGCTGGCGCGGCGTCAGCATCGGTGTCGGCGACACGGTGGCGGCGATGCTGCCAATACGTGCCCGCGATGTTCGAGGCGCACTTCGGCGTGCCGATGACCGGCGCCGTGCTCAACGCGCTCAACACCCGGCTGGACGCCGAGGCCATCGCCTTCATGCTGCGGCATGGCGAAGCCAAGGTGCTGGTCGCCGACCGCGAGTTCGTCGGCGGTGGGTCGAGAAGGCGCTGGCGCTGGTCGGCGAGCGACAGCCATTGGTGGTCGAGGTGGAAGACGACGCCGCGCCCGCCGGCAAGAGCGCTGGGTGACATCTCGTACGAAGCCTTGCTCGCCGTCGGCGACCCTCTCTTCGCCTGGCAGTTGCCCGTCCGACGAGTGGAATGCGATTGCCCTGAACTACACCTCGGGCACCACCGGCAACCCGAAGGGCGTGGTCACGCATCACCGCGGCGCGTACCTGAACGCGGTGCTCAACGTCGTCACCTGGGAGATGCCGCGCCATGCGGTCTATCTGTGGACGCTGCCGATGTTCCACTGCAACGGCTGGTGCTTCCCGTGGACGCTGGCGCTGCACGCCGCCAGCCAGCGTGTGCCTGCGCTGGGTCGAGCCGGGCCTGGTGTTCGACCT
>CAVTAM010000033.1:0-12845 GCA_963732625.1 uncultured beta proteobacterium
ACACTGCGGCCAGGCCGGCGAGTGCAATGCAGAAGCTGGCGACGAAGACCACGTCGTAGGCCTCGGGCAGCGCAGCCAGGATCGCAAACGCGACCAGCGGCCCGAGCAAGGCGCCGGCGCTGTCGAAGGCGCGGTGCACGCCGAAAGACAGGCCGACGCGCTGCGGCTCGCTGGCCAGCGAGATCAGCGCGTCGCGCGGCGCGGTGCGGATGCCCTTGCCGACGCGGTCGGCCGCCATCACCGCAGACAGCGCCGGCCACGACGTGCCCGCGGCGAGCCAGCCGAGCTTGCACAAGGCCGACAAGCCGTAGCCCGCCGCAGCCACCTGTTTGTGGCGCTGCCAGCGGTCGGCCAACCAGCCGCCGGCCAGGCGCGCCATCGCCGCCGCGCCTTGGTACACCGCGTCGAGCAAACCGACTTGCAGCGGCGACAGTTGCAGCGCGAAGACGAGGTAGAGGGGCAGGATCGACGTCACCATCTCCGAGGCCACGTCGGTGAGCAGACTGGTCACGCCGAGCGCATACACCGTCGGCGCGACGCCGCTCCAGCGCGCGCCGCGCAACTGGCGCATTGATTTCGTGTCCAGGGAGTACATCTCAGCGCTGCCGGGTCGCCCCAAAGCGCTGAGGCGCCCCTCGGGGGCCGCGAACGCAGTGAGCTGGGGGCCGTTTCATGTCGGTCGATCCGTGGAGCGCACTTCGAGCACCTCGCAGGCCGGCAGCTCGTCGATCTCCGGCCACTGCGGATAGCTGTGCAGCCGCTCGCTGAACACCCGTGCATGCGCCTCCAGCTCGGCCTCGCCGACGCGGTGCGCGCCATGCAACAGCAGCGGCGGCAAAAAGCGCATGCCGGCCAACGCTGCGGTCTGCTCGTACGGCGGCAGAAACGCATCGAAGAAGTGCCGGTTCGTGCCCTGCGGCCGGTAGCTGTCTTCACCGCCGCCGGTGGAGGCGACGAGCCACAGGTCCTTGCCGGCCAGCGCCCGGCCGCCGGGGCCGTAGGCCCAACGGAAAGCGAACACTTCATCGACCCACAGCTTCAACAGCGGCGTCATGCCGTACCAGTGCAGCGGCTGCAGCCAGACGACGAGCTGCGCTGCGGCCAGCGCCTGCTGTTCGGCCGCCACATCGATCAGGTAGTCGGGGTAGAGCGCGTAGAGGTCGCGCACCCGCACGCGGTCAGCGAGCGCCGATGCCGCGGCGCTGCGCATCATGTGCAGGTTGACGCGCGAATGTTCGAGGTGCGGGTGCGCGGCGAGGACGAGGATGGGCGTCAAGGCTTGCGGGTTGCCAAGGGGGCACAGGCAGTGATCTCGCTACCATAGCCGCAAACAACTGCCGCGGGAGTTCGCATGCCGGTGATCGATCGGACCTCATGAATCGGTTCGCGCGCCTGGCCGATCTTGCGCCGCTGGTGGGCCAGGAGTTCGCGCGCAGCGAGCCGGTGCAGATCGACCAGCAGCGCATCGACGCCTTCGCGCAGGCCACCGACGACCAGCAGTGGATTCACGTCGATCCGCAGCGTGCCGCACGAGGCCCTTTTGGTGCGACCATTGCACATGGCTTCCTCACATTGAGCCTGCTGCCGCTGCTGATGAAAAGTTCATTCGCCATCGACGACGTGCGCATGGGCGTCAACTACGGCACGAACCGCGTGCGCTTTCCGGCGCCGGTGCCGGTGGGCAGCCGCTTGCAGGCGCGCTTCAAGCTGCTCGCCTTCGAGCCGATCGACGGCGGCGCGCAGTTGATCATCGAAGCCACGGTGCAGCGCGACGGCCACGCCAAGCCGGTGTGCGTGGCCGAGCAGGTGGTGCGGCAGTACGTCTGAAAGGACATCGCGATGAAAGTCCTGCTCGTCGATGACCATCCGCTGATCCTGGCGGCGCTGCAAAGCGTGATCCGCGGCCTCGGCGACGACGTCACCGTGGTCGGCGTCTCGACCGAGAAGGAAGCCCGCGCCGCGTTGAAACGCGACCCCGACTACGACCTCGTGCTGCTCGATCTGCAACTCGGCGCCAGCGACGGCTTCGTGCTGCTGGCGGAATTTCGCAAGGCCTATCCGGCGCTGCCGATCGTCGTCGTCTCGGCGTCCGACCGCACCAGCGATGTCATCCGCGCCATCGACGCCGGTGCCATGGGCTTCGTGCCCAAGCGCGCCAGCAACGACACGCTGATGGAGGCGCTGACGCTGGTCATGAGCGGCGGCATCTACGTGCCGCCGATGGCGCTGGGCCTGCAACGCGCGGCCGAGCCGCTGCCGGACGGCGACACCGTGCCCGACATCATGCGGCCGCGCCTGGCCGACGTCGATCTCGACGAGATTCACGCACGGCGCGCGCAAGGCGCCGCAACAGGAACCGGCGCCGAGCTTCGAATCGCTCGGCCTGTCCAAACGCCAGGCCGACGTGTTGGCCTACCTGTTGAAGGGCATGCCCAACAAGCTGATCGCGCGCGAGATGGGCATCTCGATCGAGACCGTGAAGGACCACGTGGCCGCGGTGCTGCGCGCGTTGAACGTCTCGTCGCGCACGCAGGCCGTGCTGGCGGTCAGCCAGATGACGCTGCGCGGCGGCGCCGGCCAAGGCTGGAAGCCGTCGAAATGAGGCCGCGCACGGCATGACGACCGCCGACAAGCGCGGTCCGATCCACAGCCAGAGCGACGCCGAGCGCGCCGACCATGTGCGGGCGCTGTTCGAGCAGATGCCGGCCGTGCTGGTCGGCAACGCGGTCGGCATCTCGCTCGTTGCTGCTCGCCTTCTGGCCGATCGCGCCCTGGCCGCGCATCGGCGGCTGGCTGCTGCTGGCGCTGCTGCTGCTGGCCGCGCGGCTGGCGCATTACCTGCGCTACCGCGCGCGCCGCGACGCCGACGCCGAGACCGTGATGCGCTGGCGCACCAGTTGGCGCGTGCTGGTGCTGATGCAGGGCGTGATGTGGCCGCTGGCGGTGTGGCTGTTCTGGGGCATGGGCTTCACCTTCCACACCGTGGCGCTGGTGCTGATCGCGATGAGCTACGCGCTCGGCTCGGTGCAGTTGCTGGCGGCGCAGCCGATGCTGTTCATCGCCTTCACGTCGATCGTGCTGGTGCCGATCATCGTCCGCGTGGCCACCGACACCGCCGAGGCCTGGCACTGGCAACTCGCCCTCGTCCTCGGCCTGCTGTTCCTGATCACGCTGCTGCTCGGCCGCACCTACCGCGATGCGCTGGCGCAGGCGATCGTGCTCAAGCAGCAGACCGAGCACCTGGCCGAGCAGTTGAAGCATGAGAAGGCGGTGGCCGACGAAGCGCGCCGTGCCGCCGAGACCGCCAACCGCGCCAAGACGCAGTTCTTCGCCGCGGCGAGCCACGATCTGCGCCAGCCGCTGCATGCGATGGGCCTGTTCGCCGAAGCGCTGCGCCAGCGCAGCCAGCAGGGCAAGACCGACCCCGAAGTGGCCTCGCTCGTCAACAGCATCAACCAGAGCGTCGATGCGCTCGAAGGTCTGTTCGGCGAGCTGCTCGACCTGACGCGCATCGACAGCGGCGGCGTCGATGTGCAGCCGGCTCCCGTGCGCATCAAGGATCTGTTCTCGCGGCTGCGCCTGACCTTCGAGCCGGTGGCCTTCGAAAAAGGCCTGGCGCTGTCGTTCCACGGCGCGCAGCGCGTCGCGCACAGCGACGGCCTGCTCGTCGAGCGCATCCTGCGCAACCTCGTCAGCAACGCCATCCGCTACACCGAAGACGGCGGCGTGCTCGTCGCCTGCCGGCCCAAACCCAATGACAACGGCAAGCTGCTGCTGCAGGTCTGGGACAGCGGCGTCGGCATCAGCCGAAGCCAACCTGCCGCACATCTTCGACGAGTTCTATCAGGTGCACGGCAGCGCGCCGCTGGCCGCGCACCAGAAGAAGGGCTTGGGCCTCGGCCTGGCGATCGTCAAGAAGCTCGCCGGTTTGCTCGAAGCGCCATTGACCGTGCGCTCGGTCGCCGGCCGCGGCACCGTGTTCTCGCTCGAAGTGCCGGTGGGCCGCGAACCGCGCACGATTTCGCCGCCGCCGCCATCGAGTGCTGCGCACCTCGGCCTGACGCTCGACGGCCGGCGCATCGTCGTCGTCGAAGACGAGCCGGCGGTGCGTGAAGGCCTGCTCGTGCTGCTGCAATCGTGGGGCGCGACGGTCGAAGCGCTGCCCGACCTGCCGGCAGTGCAAGCCTGGCGCGCCGACCCCGAGCGCCAACCGCCCGATCTGCTGATCGTCGACTACCGCCTGCCCGACGGCGCCACTGGCATCCAGGCCTTGACGGCGATCCGCGCGCGCTGGCCGGGCGTGGCGCTGCCGGCGATCGTCGTCACCGGCAGCAGCCTCGGCGGCCATGAGGACGAAGTCCGCCAAGCACGACTTCCATCTGCTGATCAAGCCGGTGCTGCCGAACAAGCTGCGCGCGATGATTGGGTTCAAGTTGGGCCAGCGCTGAACCGCGGCTACCCAACCCTCCACTGCGCATGCGTGGCGTAAGTTCTGACGATTCAACTGCGCGCCTCGGCGCGGTAACGATTCCGCTCGCTGGCACCTGGGTGTCGAGATCCGAGCGCGCTCAAAGCATCACCATCCGCCGCGCCAACCATGAATCCAAACACGCGACGCATCAGCAGTGCCACCTTCTTGGCTCGGCGCTTGTTGTTGGTCTGTCTGCTGGCCGCTGCATCACTCTCGAAGGCTGCAGAACATGTGCAGCACGACTGGCGTCGCGGTTGTCGAAGGACCGATAACGTATTGGCGAATCCTTATCAGGGAACCGTGTTTCCAACGAAACTGGAGGCGTGCCGCGACGTAGCGGGTACGTATTGCGATTTTTGAGTCGGTCGGCGCTGAGTGGTACAACCTCAGATTTTTGAGCTGAACGCAGGCTGCACCGTACGAGACCCAGCAATGGGGTTCTTTACGGCTATTTCGTCGGGTGGCAGCGGTGAGCCTCCCAATCTGTACTACCCATCCTGGAACGGCACCAACGGCTATTGCAGGGTCAACAAGCGCAGTGCCCAGCAAATGCCAGCGCACGTCGGTTCATCGCAATGCCGATGCAACGCCGGCTACGAGCCCAACGGCACAGCCACCGCTTGCGTCGTGCCGCCCACCGAAGAGCAAAGCTGCAAGACCGCCAACCCTGTGCAGCCCGGCACCGGCCGCAAGCGCTTCACCGAAACCGACTACACCGGCGCCGGCGCGCACGCGCTGAACCTCGCTCGCCACTACAGCAGCCGCTGGACCGACGGCGCCACCGCCACCGGCCTGGCCCCCATCGCCGCCTGGGACGGCGGCTGGCGCCACTCGTATCAGGCCAGTCTCACACCGCGCAGCGACGGCAGCCTGCGCGCATACCGCCCCGACGGCACGATGCTCGGATTCATCGCCTCGGCCACTGTCGCCAACACCTGGACGCGCCGTCGGCAGCCACCAACACCGTCACCGCCTGATGACGCCAGCGGCCAGCGCACCGGCTACACCTACACCGTTGCGGCCGACGACAGCGTCGAAACCTACGACGCCACCGGCAAGCTGCAGAGCATCAAAGCCCGCAACGGCTGGCTGACCACGCTGACCTACAGCGACGCCACAACGCCCACCGCCATCGCCCCCGCGCCGGCCTGCTCACCAGTGTCAAGAACCAGTTCGGCCGCGAACTCAAGTTCGGCTACGACGCCCAAGGCCGCCTGGCCGAACTGCTGCCGCCCGGCGCCATCGCCGGCCAGCCCGCGGGCAGCGCCATCAGCCCTATCCGTTACATGTACAACGAGCCCGCGAGCCTGGGCGCCGGCGTGCCCGCGCAAAGCCAACTCACCAGCGTCATCTGGCAAGACGGCAACTCGCGCCGCTACCACCACGAAGACAGCCCGCTGGCCGCAAGCCATGACCGGCATCACCGACGAAGCCGGCGTGCGCTATGGCACCTATGCCTACGACGACCAGGGCCGCGTCACGAGAAGCGAGCTGGCAGGCGGCGCGGAACGACTGGACTTCGCTTACGGCAGCAACGCTGCGGGTCAATCGCCACCACCACCGTCACCGACTACGCCAGCCGGCAGCGCAGCCAGCCGCAGCTACACCTTCACCGACATCGGCAACGTCCGCTACCCGACGTAACCGTCAGCGCGCCGTGCAGCCTGTGCGGCAGCACCCAGCAATCGAGCACCTACGACGCCAACGGCAACCCGATCAAGCAGATCGCCCACGACGGCAGCGTGACCTTCATCGCCTACGACGCCAAGGGCCGAGAAACCGAGCGCGCCACCTTCCCGAGCAGCTACCAGACCGCCACGACCCGCCCGGCGCTGAGTGCGGCCACGCAAGGTCATCAGCACCCAGTGGCACGCCACGTACAACCTGCCCACGCAAGTCGCCGAGCCCAACAAGACCACGGCCAACACCTACAACAGCAAAGGCATGCTCACGGGCCAAAGCTGGACGGCCACGACCGACGCCACCGGCGCGGCCAAGTTCAGCGCGGTGAAGACCGGCAGCACGTATGCCACGGGGTGGAGCTACAGCGCGAGCAGTCTGGCGACGACGATCGTGACCAAGGAGACGGCGGCCGGGGCGACCACGGCGGTGGAGACGGGGCGGTGGACGGCGGCGTATGCGACAAACGGCGATCTGACGCGGGTCACCAATATCAATGATGGCAGCCGCTTTGGGCGTGCTACCCAGCACGACGGGCACGGACGGTTGATCGCCGGCACGACATCATCGGGAACTGCCGTGTCGATGCGGTTCAATGAACGCGGCCGACTGGCTGAGTACAAGAACGACATCCTTTCGATGCGTTTCCAGTGGACAGCATTTGGCGAGCTGCAACGCATAGACGGGCCGGGTACTGACGTTGTTGTCTACGAGTACGACGCAGCTCAACGCCTCACGGGCGTGCGCAAGCAGCTAACCTACGCTGCATACGATAACTCGACGCTAACGCGCTTTGCACAGTCGCTGCGCAAGCTTTTTGAGTTGCCGATTTCGTCGGCGCACGCACAAGCCACGTTGCCGTTGACGCCGGTTCCGAGCCCTTTACGCCGAGCCGCGCGGCCTGCTGCCGCTTCCGCTCGATCCCAGCGATACTTTGATGCCATCCTTGTCGCCGCCCGATCCGAACCGGGAACTCGCGCGGCGTTTGGGCGAATCGCTCAGCACCTTGATCGACCGCTTGTTCCGCTCGCCAGAGTGCAAGAAGCTGCAAGCGGAAATTCAAACGACGCTGAACGAAATCGTTGGCGGCACTTCTCCATGGTGGTTGATAAGAACAACTTGTTCTGCACGCAGCCGACGGGACGAAATTCTTGGCGAGGCCACGAGCAGCAACACAGCGATAAGCAGACGTTGTTGCGGAAGCAGATCGACCGCGCAAAAGCAATAAACTGCCCATACAACCCAGAGGCGGATGACTGGGCAAATCGACTGCCTCCAATTTGTCCTGGACGAGATGAACATACCGTGCGCGGTCGCGAATGACTGGCTCAAATACCAAGTCGCTCGAAATGAAAAAGGAAATTCTTTCGAAAACGAGCGAGGAGAAGGAGCGCTACTGGTGGGCGGTTGAACAACTCATGGAGTGGACTCGCGATGACCCCGAGCGCTGCTGGAGCACGATCCTTGAAATTTGGGGCCTCGTCGATCATCACGACCTGGAGACGTTATCTGCATTAGGCGCTGGCGCTGTCGAGGATCTGCTGTGTGACTACGGAGAAGACTACTTCCCTGTCATCGAAAAGTTCTGCCAAGTCGAACCTGACTTCAAGACGGTATTGCGCATGGTCTGGCAAGGCTCCATGACATCAGCGCTGTGGCAGAAAGTCGAAGAGCTTAGAGGCGGGCCTAATCTTTGATGGCGCCAGCAACAGCAGCACGGGCAACGCGCCCAGCCGCAGCTTGCTATCGAGCGTGACCGGGGTCAGCGCGGCGTGACCGGCGGACCGGCATCGGCGGACCGGGGTCACATCGGCGGACCGGCGGCGGGCCGGCGCTGGCCAGGGTCACGCGGGCCGGGTGACCCTGTACCCGATTCAGTACCGTTCAGAAGTAGGAACTTCCGGCTCCTCGGGGATCGCAATTACCGGCTCGAGCCGGCAATTGCGGGCGAACTCTGCGGGGGTGGCCCAGTCTAGCGCGGAGTGGGGACGGCTCTCGTTGTAGTAGGTCCGCCAAGCCGCAATCTTGTCGCGTGCGTCGTCCATCGACAAGAACCATGCGCGTTCAGGCACTCCTGGCGCAGCCGGCCGTTGAAGCTCTCGACGCGCGCGTTGTCGGTCGGCTTGCCGGGTCGGCTGAAGTCGAGTTCGACGCGCCGCTCGTAGGCCCACTTGTCCATGGCCTTCGAGATGAACTCGCTGCCGTTGTCGGTCTTGATGGCTTTGGGCAGCCCGCGCTCGGCGCAGATCCTGTTCAGCGTATTCACCACGTCTTCTCCTTTGAGGCTCTGCCCGACATCGATGGCCAGGCACTCGCGCGTGTAGCAGTCGACCACGGTGAGCATGCGCAGCTTGCGACCGTCGAACAGTGCATCGGCCACGAAGTCCATGCTCCAGACCTCGTTGATCGCGAACGCGATCTGCTTGGGCTGGCGCAGCTTGGCGGCCTTGTTCCTTCTGCGGCCGCTTCAGGCGCAGCGACAGGCCTTCGGCCCGGTACAGCCGGTACACGCGCTTAACGTTGTCTGGCATGGCCTTCGCGGCGCAGCATCACGTGCACCCGACGGTAGCCGTAGTGCACGCGCGTGTCGGTGATCTCCTTGATACGCATCTTCAGCGCCGTCTCGTCGCGACGGCGTGACTCGTAGCGATAGCGTCGAGAACGACATGCCCACGATGCGCAGTGCGCTGCGCTGGCTGCAGCCGAATCGCTGCATCAGCTCGGGCACCAGATCACGCCGCTGCGAAGGCCTCAGACTTTTTTTGCGACGACGGCCTGCAGCATCGCCTTGTCCAGACTCAGGTCGGCCACGATCTGCTTCAACTTGCGGTTCTCTTCCTCGAGCTGGCGCAATCGGCGCAGCTCGGACGGACCGACGCCTGCGTACTTGGCTTGCGCCACATGTAGAAGGTCGCGTCGCTGATGCCCATCTTGCGACAGACCTCCGCCACGGTGATTCCCAGCTCCGCTTGCTTCAGCGCAAACGCGATCTGCTCGTCAGTGAACTTGCTCTTCCTCACGACATGCTCCTGGCCCTTGTCGGGCCTTCATCATGCCGGTCGCTCTGTCACCGAACGGGGCGAAATCCTGGGACAGGGTCATCAAACAACCTGTTCGGGCTGAGGTATCGAGCCCTGGCGTGGCCCTTCGATACCTCAGGGCGAACGGTCGGTGTGCTGTCAGGCTGGCTGATAGGCCAGTCGCACGTAGATCGGCGCAAAGGCCTCGGCCTGCGTGACTTCCACCAGCCGTTCGCGCGACAGTTCGAGCAGCGCGACGAAGGTGACCACGACCACCGGCACGCCGCGCGTGGTGTCGAAGAGGTCTTCGAACATCGCGAAGCGCCGGCCCTGCAGCTTGCGCAGCACGACGCTCATGTGCTCGCGCACCGAGAGCTGTTCGCGCGTGATGTGGTGGTGCTGGATCAGCCGCGCGCGGGCCAGGATGTCGCGCCAGGCGTCGCGCAGGTCGATCGCCACCACGTCGGGGAAGCGCGGCTCGATCGATTGTTCGATCGTCACCTGCGCACGCAGGAAGTCGCGGCCGAGCACCGGCATCGCATCGAGCCGCGCCGCGGCGAGCTTCATCTGCTCGTACTCCAGCAGGCGGCGCACGAGTTCGGCGCGCGGGTCTTCGGGCTCGCTGCCGTCGTCGGTCTTCCTCGCCGGCAGCAGCATGCGGCTCTTGATCTCGATCAGCATCGCCGCCATCAGCAGGTACTCGGCGGCGAGTTCGAGGTTGCGCACGCGGATCTCGTCGACGTAGCGCAGGTACTGGCGCGTCACTTCGGCCAGCGGGATGTCGAGGATGTTGAAGTTCTGCTTGCGGATCAGGTACAGCAGCAGATCGAGCGGGCCCTCGAAGGCTTCCAGGAAAACTTCGAGCGCGTCCGGCGGGATGTACAGGTCCTGCGGCATCGCGAACAGCGGCTCGCCGTACAGCCGCGCTACGGCCACCGAGTCGATGTCCTTGGGCGGCAATTCAGCCACCGCCACCGGGTCGGCCGGCGGCGGCAATTCGGTGACCTCGCTGACGTGTCGTCACTTCTCGGTCTGGTAGACGTAAGGCTGCTGCGCGCACCTTGGCATCACGCCAATCGGCGCTGGCCTCGCGGTCTTGCGCGCGGTCCCACAGGCGCGCGCGCCCGGCGCGCTGCTCGGCTTCGAGCGTCGGTTTGCGGGCCTTCAGCTCGTCGATGAACTGCGTCACATCGGAGCGGTACGGTTTCCAGAACAGCGGCATGGTGGGGCAATCTTTCGAGAGGGCAGAATCCGGCGTTTTCACAAGTTTAACGGGGGCACTTCATGCGGCTGAATCTGAAAGGGATCGTCATGGCATCTTTGCTCGGCTCGCTGCTGGCGCTGGTCGGCTGCGACCCGCAGAAGATCGCCAAGCTCGAAGAGGGCGTGGCCACCGAGGCCGACGTGCGCAAGCAGTTCGGCGAGCCGCATGCGACCTACAGCGAGGCCGACGGCAGCAAGACGTTCGAGTACAGCCGCCAGCCCGAGGGCCAGGTGGCCTACATGATCACCATCGGCGCCGACGGCAAGATGAGCGCGCTGCGCCAGGTCTTGAAGAACAGCCGAGTTCGCGAAGATCAAGCCCGGCATGGACAAGGGCGACGTGCGGCGCGTGCTCGGCAAGCCGGCCAAGACCGCCAAGTTCGACTTGAAGCCCGATGAGGAGCACTGGGATTGGCGCTGGCTCGACGGCCAGGTGCCGAAGGTCTTTTCCGTGACCTTCGATCGCGACGGCAAGGTCATGGCGAGTGCGTCGATGGACGATCCGGCACAGGGGAAAGTGGGTCAATCAGGGCTGCTGGCCTCGAACGCCGCCGCCACGGTCGGCACGATCGCATCTTCGCCCAGCACCGCGGCGAAACCCGAGCGCCGCATCAGCGACAGCGGCTGCTCGTTGACGTTGGCCAGCACGAGCGCGATGCCGGCCTTCTTCAGGTCTTTGTGCAGGTGCTCCAGCGCATCGAGGCCCGAGGTGTCCATCGAGATCAGGCGGTGCATCTCGAGCACGACGCAGCGCGTGCCCTCCGGCAGTTGCGCCGGCAGCGCCTCGATCTTGCCGACGGCGCCGAAGAACAGCGAGCCGAAGAGCTCGAAGCTGACCACGCCGTCGGGCAGCGCGCCGGCGTCGTGCGGCTGGACCTTGAACAGCGTGCTCATGCGGTAGATGAAGAACACGCAGGCCAGCACCAGGCCCACCTCGACCGCCACCGTGAGGTCGAAGACGACGGTGAGCAAGAAGGTGCCGAGCAGGATGGTGCGGTAGGGCAGGCTGAAGTGGCGCAGGCGCGCGAACTCGTGCCACTCGCCCATGTTCCAGGCCACGAACAGCAGGATGCCGGCCAGCGCGGCCAGCGGCACGTGCACGCGCCAGCGGCGCGGCCACCAGCACGATGGCCAGCAGCGTGGCCGCATGCACGATGCCGGCGACGGGCGTGCGGCGCGCCGGCGCGCACGTTGGTCACGGTGCGCGCGATGGTGCCGGTGGCCGGCATGCCGCCGAAGAACGGCGTCGACGATGTTGGCCACGCCTTGCGCCATCAGCTCCTGGTTCGGGTCGTGGCGCGGCAGGTCGTCGCCAGGTTGTCGGCCACGCGCGCGCACAGCAGCGACTCGATCGCGCCGAGCAGCGCGATGGTGATCGTCGGGATCAGCAACTGCTTGGCGCGTCTCCCAGCGAGAACGGCGGCAGCGCGAGGTCGGGCAGCGTGCGCGGGATGCCGCCGAAGCGCGAGCCGATGGTCTCCACCGGCAGCGTGAAGGACCAGCACAGCAGCGTCATGACGACCAGCGCGATCACCGGCGCCGGCACGCGCGACAGCGCCGCACAGCGGGCGGCCCTCGGCCAGCCTTTCCGCGAACGCACCGCGTGCGAACAGCTTCGGCCACAGCCACAGCAGCCGAAGCGAGGCCAGCGCCGATCGCCAGCGCATGCGGTTCAAGCTGCCCAGGTGCGCCACAGCGTGCCGATCTGCGCGAAGAAGTCGGCCGGCATCTTGTCGATCTCCAGGCCGAGCAGGTCCTTCAGCTGCGACAGCGCGATCAGCACCGCGATGCCGTTGGTGAAGCCGATGACGATCGACACCGGGATGTAGCGCACCAGCGCGCCCAGCTTGAACAGGCCCATCGCGAACAGCAGCACGCCCGGCCATCACGGTGGCGATCAGCAGGTTGGCCAGGCCGTAGCGCTCGACGATGCCGTAGACGATGACGATGAAGGCGCCGGCCGGCCCGCCGATCTGCACGTTCGAGCCGCCCGAGCGCCGAGATCAGGAAGCCGGCGATGATGGCGGTGAAGATGCCCTGCTCGGGCTTGACGCCGCGAGGCGATGGCAAAGGCCATGGCCAGCGGCAGCGCGACGATGCCGACCGTGAGGCCGGCGCCGAGGTCGGCGACGAAAGTGCGGCCGGTCGTAGCCGTCAGCGCGTCGAGCAGCCGGGGTCGAAAGCGATGCAGCGTGAGCATCACGTCAGCGCACGCGCAAACCTGGCGTTGCACCCGGCCAGGGCTCGAGCACGTACAGCCCCGGGTTGGACTTCTCATCGGCATGGCTCGCGGCCAACACCATGCCTTCGCTGATGCCGAACTTCATCTTGCGCGGTGCGAGGTTGGCGACCATCACCGTCATCTTGCCGATCAGGTCTTCGGGCTTGTAGGCGCACTTGATGCCGGAGAA
>CAVTAM010000034.1:0-13889 GCA_963732625.1 uncultured beta proteobacterium
ACGCCGCGGCGCCAGTAGAACGCAGTGGGCCGCGCGCGGCAAGGCGCTGCGCGGCCGCGCGTCCTCACGCCGACGGACGCGCGCTCAGCGCCCGCGCAGCGCCAACAGCTCGTTGCCCGCCAGCGCCACCAGCACCAACGCGCCGCCGCCCAGCACCGCCGCCGTCGGCGCTTCGTTGGCGCCGAGCCAGGCCCAGGCAACGCCGAAGATCACT
Source organism: uncultured beta proteobacterium (assembly GCA_963732625.1). Taxonomy (GTDB): domain Bacteria; phylum Pseudomonadota; class Gammaproteobacteria; order Burkholderiales; family Burkholderiaceae_C; genus CADEEN01. The sequence goes on from CAVTAM010000034.1 coordinate 215, forward strand.
TCGAGCAACGCCAGCAGCGACATCTCCGGGCGCCGGCAGCGTGCGCGCGACCACCACCGAGATCAGGCACGGGATCGCGAGCTGCACGACGCCCAACATCGCCAGCAAGCCGATGTCGTGCCGCGATGCCGTGCAGCGGCCATGCCAGCGGCAGCGTGATGGCTGCCGACAGCAGCGCGCCGATCAGCACCGCGGGCAGCATGTCGCGGCGCTTCGCTGCGGCCGCGCAGGCTCTGGATCAGCGTCCAGTTCACGGCCGCGGCAATCGGCACCGCCAGTGCGACGAGGGTGCCGACCAGATGCTTGCCGCCCTGCAGTTCCTGGCCGTACATCCACGCGATGCCGGCGCCGGCCAGCGCGATCGCGGCCCAGGTGCGCGCGGCCAGCCGGTGACCCAGGCAAAGCGCGCCATCAGCGCCGTCAACAGCGGCGCCAGCGCCATCGTCACCAGCACGTTGGCCACGGTGGTCAAGCGTCAGCGCGAGCATGAAGGCGGTGAACATCACCGCACCAGCACAGGCCCGACAGCCACAGCGCTCGACCGCCGTTGCGCAGCGATCGCCACAGCGCGCGCGGGCCCGCGCATCGCGCCGAGCAGCACGACCAGCGCCAGCGCATTGAACGCGCTGCGCCAGAAGGTGATCTCGAAGCCCTGCGCGCTGTCGAGCCAGCGTGTGACCACACCGGCGATGCTCCACATCAGCGTGGCCAGCACCATCAGCGCGACGGCGCGGCCGTGGGTCATGGTGTTGAGACCGTCCACAGCAGGGGGAAGAGCGAGGATGGAGGGTCGAAGGCGGCGGGCGATCGGGCTCAGTGACGGCGAAGCCAGAGCTCTCGCCTTGCGCGAACGGGCGTCATGCTGCTTCGCGCGATGCCCGCTTGCGGTCGTGCTCTTTCAGATAGCGCTTGCGCAGGCGAATGCTCTTCGGCGTGATCTCGACCAGCTCGTCGTCTTCGATGAACTCCACCGCGTACTCCAGCGAGAGGTCGATCGCCGGCGTGATCTTGATCGCGTCTTCCTTGCCGGACGACGCGGAAGTTGGTGAGCTGCTTGGCGCGCACCGCGTTCACCACGAGGTCGTTGTCGCGGCTGTGGATGCCGACCAGCATGCCTTCATAGACCGGATCGCCCGCCTTGACGAACATGCGGCCGCGGTCATCCAACTTGCCGAGCGCGTAGGTGACGATCTCGCCGTCGTCCTGGCTGATCAGCACGCCGTTCTTGCGCCCGGCGATCTCGCCCTTGTAGGCTTCGTAGCCGTCGAAGATGTTGCTGATGAGTCCTGTCCCGCGCGTCAGGTTCATGAACTCGTTGGAGAAGCCGATGAGGCCGCGCGCCGGGATGCGGTACTCCAAACGCACGCGGCCCATGCCGTCGGTTTCCATGTTGACGAGTTCGGCCCGGCGCTCGCCCAAGGCCTGCATCACGCCGCCCTGGTGGCTGTCTTCGACGTCGGCGGTGACGAGTTCGATCGGCTCGTGCTTCTCGCCATTCACGTCATGGAAGACGACGCGCGGCTTGGACACCGCGAGTTCATAGCCTTCGCGGCGCATGTTCTCGAGCAGGATCGTCAGGTGCAGCTCGCCGCGGCCGGAGACTTCGAAGATGCCGTCTTCGTCGGTGTCCTTCACCTTGAGCGCGACGTTGCTCTGCAGCTCGCGCTGCAGGCGCTCCCAGATCTGGCGGCTGGTGACGAACTTGCCTTCGCGGCCGGCCAGCGGCGAGGTGTTGACGCAGAAGTTCATCGTCAGCGTCGGCTCGTCGATCTTCAGCATCGGCAGCGGGCGCGGGTTGTCGATGTCGGTCAGCGTGACGCCGACGCCGATGTCTTCGATGCCGTTGACGAGCACGATGTCGCCGGGGCCGGCGCTCTCGGCCGGCATGCGCACCAGGCCTTCGAACTTCAGCACCTGATTCACGCGCGCCTTGCGCGGCGTGCTGTCCGGGCCTTCATAGACGGCCACGTCCATCATCGGCTTCAAGATGCCGCTGTGCACGCGGCCGATGCCGATGCGGCCGACGTAGCTCGAATAGTCGAGCGAGCAGATCTGCAACTGCAGCGGCTCGGTCTCGCTGCCTTCATGCGGCGGCACGTGCTCGACCACGGCGTCGAACAGCGGCGCCAGGTCGGTGCCGATCTCGCCTTGCGTGCGCGTCGCCCAGCCGTTCAGGCCCGAGGCGAAGATCACCGGGAAGTCGAGCTGGTCTTCGGTGGCGTGCAGCTTGTCGAAGAGCTCGAACGTGGCGTTGATGACGTAGTCGGGCCGCGAGCCGGGACGATCGACCTTGTTGACGACGACGATCGGCTTCAGGCCGAGCGCCAGCGCCTTCTTGGTGACGAAGCGGGTTTGCGGCATCGGGCCTTCGACGGCATCGACCAGCAGCAACACGCCATCGACCATCGACAGCACGCGCTCGACTTCGCCGCCGAAGTCGGCATGGCCGGGCGTGTCGACGATGTTGATGTGCGTGCCCTTCCACTTCACGGCGCAGTTCTTGGCCAGGATGGTGATGCCGCGCTCGCGCTCGAGATCGTTGCTGTCCATCACGCGCTCGGTGATCTTTTCGTTCTCGCGGAAGGTGCCGGACTGGCGCAGTAGTTGATCGACCAGCGTCGTCTTGCCATGGTCGACGTGGGCAATGATGGCGATGTTGCGGATTTGGGTGTTCATAGACTTTTGACTTCCAGCGGAGACAGCAAGCGATCAGGGATCAGTTCCCCGGCAGTAATGTGGGCGGAGCCGAGCAGCGCATGTTGCTCGGGACCGTAGACGCGAATGCGCGGTGCGTCGGGGGCGTTGACGCGGCGGCGCAGCCCGGTGAGAAAACGTGCGGCTTCGTGCGCGGGCAGGCGGTGCTCGGGCCAGTCGGCGAGCAGTGCGTCGGCGGGCAGCAGGTGCGCATCGCGCTCGGCGTCGGTCAGCGCGGCAAGTGCCTCGAGCGTGATCGCGGCGTCGATGGTCAGCGGGCCGCTCGCCGTGCGGCGCAGGGCAGACAGATGTGCGCCGCAGCCGAGTGCCGCGCCGATGTCTTCGGCCAGCGTGCGCACGTAGGTGCCTTTGCTGCACAGCACGTCGAGGACGAGCGTGTGCTCAGACCACTCGAGCACCGTGAGCCGGTGAATCGTGATCTGCCGCGCCGCGCGCTCGACCTCGACGCCTTCGCGCGCGTACTCGTAGAGCGCGCGGCCCTGGTGCTTGAGCGCCGAGTGCATCGGCGGCATCTGGTCGATGGCGCCGGTGAAGCGGGTGAGTGCGGCGTCGATGGCAGCGCGATCGACTGCCACGTCGCGCCGCTCGATTACATCGCCTTCGAGATCACCGGTGCTGGTCGTCACGCCCAGGTGCAGCGTCGCCGTGTAGCGCTTGTCGGCGTCGAGGCTGACCTGCGAGAACTTGGTCGCGGCGCCGAAGCACAGCGGCAGCAGGCCGGAGGCGAGCGGGTCGAGCGTGCCGGTGTGCCCCGCCTTCTCGGCATTGAACAGGCGCTTGGCTTTCTGCAAGGCGTCGTTGCTCGACAGGCCGATGGGCTTGTCGAGCAGCAACACACCATGCAGGAGGCGCCTGGCCATCAGTCTTCCTTCGCCCGCGACGCGTTCGCGCTGTTGATCAACGCGTTCAATTCCGCCGCACGCTCCGTCGTTCGGTCGAACTGAAAGTGCAGCGTCGGCACGGTGTGAATCGACAACCGCTTGAACAGACCATTGCGCACGAAGCCGGCGGCCTCGTTCAGCGCCGTCTCGCACTCGGTCGTGTCGCCCACCAGCAGCGAAAAGCGCACGCGTGGCATGGGCGTAGTCCGGCGTCACATCGACGCCGGTGATCGTCACCATGCCGATGCGCGGATCCTTCAGATCGCGGATCAACTCGGCCAGATCGCGCTGGATCTGGTCGGCGACGCGGAAGCTGCGGTTGGGAATCGAGCGTTTGTGTTTGGTCATCGGTGGCTCCACAAGCTACAAAGCCCCGCCGGGGTTTCGGACGGGGCTTTGTGCGCGTTGGCGGAAGTCCTGTCCTAGAGGCTTCTGGCGACTTCCTTGACTTCGAAGAATTCCAAGTGGTCGCCCTCTTTGATGTCGGTGATGTTCTTCAACTTGATGCCGCACTCGAAGCCCTCGGCCACCTCACGCACATCGTCCTTCATGCGCTTCAACGAGTCCACTTCGCCGGTGAAGATGACGATGTTGTCGCGCAGCAGGCGGAAGCGCGCGTTGCGGGTGACGCGGCCTGCCGTCACCATCGATCCTGCCACCGTGCCGATCTTGCTGGCGATGAAGACCGTGCGAATCTCCGCGGTGCCGATAACTTCTTCCTTCTGCTCCGGCGCCAGCATGCCGGTCATCGCCGCTTTGATCTCATCGACCGCGTCGTAGATGATGTTGTAGTAGCGGATGTCGACGCCGTTGCCTTCGGCGAGCTTGCGCGCATTGGCATCGGCACGGACGTTGAAGCCGACGACGACGGCCTTCGATGCGATCGCCAGGTTGATGTCGCTCTCGCTGATGCCGCCGACCGCGCCGTGCACGATCTGCACCTTGACCTCGGCCGTGGACAGCTTGACGAGCGACTGCGACAGCGCTTCCTGCGAGCCCTGCACGTCGGCCTTGACGATCAGCGACAGAGTTTGCGTGGCGGTGCCCACCTGGTCGAACATGTTCTCGAGCTTGGCGGCTTGCTGCTTGCTCAGCTTCACGTCGCGGTACTTGCCCGAGCGGAAGGTGGCGATCTCGCGAGCGCGGCGCTCGTCGGCCATGACCATGAACTCGTCGCCGGCTTGCGGCACTTCGGTCAGGCCCTGGATCTCGACGGGAATCGACGGGCCGGCTTCTTCGATCGACTTGCCGTTCTCGTCGAGCATGGCGCGCACGCGGCCGTAGCTCGATCCGGCGATCACCACGTCGCCTTTTCTCAGCGTGCCGCTCTGGATCAGCACCGTGGCCACCGGGCCGCGGCCCTTGTCCAGTTGCGCTTCGATGACGAGGCCCTTGGCCATCGCCGTCGTCGGCGCTTTCAGTTCGAGCACTTCGGCCTGCAAGCAGCACCTGTTCCAGCAGCGCGTCGACGCCCTGCCCGGTCTTCGCCGACACCGGCACGAACGGCGACTCGCCGCCGAACTCTTCGGGCACGACCTGCTCGGCGACGAGCTCGTTCTTCACGCGCTCGGCATTGGCCTCGGGCTTGTCGATCTTGTTCATCGCCACGACGATCGGCACGCCGGCCGCCTTGGCATGGTGGATCGCTTCCTTGGTCTGCGGCATCACGCCATCGTCGGCGGCCACCACCAGGATGACGATGTCGGTGGCCTTGGCACCGCGGGCGCGCATCGCCGTGAACGCGGCGTGGCCGGGGGTGTCGAGGAAGGTGATCATGCCGCGCGGCGTCTGCACGTGGTACGCGCCGATGTGCTGCGTGATGCCGCCGGCTTCGCCAGCAGCCACACGCGAGGTGCGGATGTAGTCGAGCAGCGAAGTCTTGCCGTGATCGACGTGGCCCATCACGGTGACCACCGGCGCGCGGGCGAGCAGCTCGCCGGTCTGCGCGGCTTCTTCTTCCTCGGTGAACGCGTCCGGGTCGTCGAGCTTGGCCGGGAAGGCCTTGTGGCCCATCTCTTCGACCAGGATCATCGCCGTCTCCTGATCGAGCGACTGATTGATCGTCACCATCTGGCCGAGCTTCATCAACTGCTTGACGACCTCGGCCGCCTTGACGCTCATCTTGTGCGCGAGGTCGGCAACGGTGATCGTCTCCGGCACGTGCACTTCCTGGATCACGGCCTCTGCCGGCGCGATGGCGTGATCGCCGCCGTTGCCGTCGCGGTCGCCACCACGGCCGCGGCCGCGCGGTGCGCGCCAGCCGGGACGGCCGCCGCCGCTGTCGCCACGGGTCTTCAGCGCGCGCTTCTTGGCCGCGTCGTCAGCCCAGCTCGACGACAGCTTCTCGCTCTTGACCGACTTCTTTTCGCCGGGCTTCGCAGCACCGGGCGATGCCGGCGCACCGGGGCGCGCCGCTGCCTTGTGGATCGTGCCCTTGATGTCGGCCTTGACTTCGGGCTTGGGCTCTTCTTTCTTCGCGATGAGCACCTTCTTCGGCGCACTCATCATCGCGCGGATCGCCGCGGCTTCGTTCTCTGCGGCCGCACGGCGCTTGCCCAGGTCGGCCAGACGCGCCTTCTCATTGGCCGCATCGTCGGTGGCCTTGACCACACGCACCGGCGCGGGCTTGGGCGCTTCGGCAGACGGTGCGGGCGGCGGCACTGCAGCCACGGACTTCGCACCGGCGGCGATCTCTTCGGCGGCCTTGTCGGCCGCAGCCTGCGCACGCGCCTCGGCGGCCTCGCGCTCGCGCTGCTCCTGCTCTTCGCGCACGCGGCGCTTCTCGGCGATCTCTTCTTCCTGGCGGCGCAGCAGCTCGGCCTGGCGGCGCGCTTCATCGGCGCGGCGCTCGAGCTCGTCGTCGTCGATCACCGGCGCCGGCGGCGGCGGCGCTTCGCCGCTGCCCGCGGGTGGGTCATCGCGCTTGACGAAGGTGCGCTTCTTGACCGTCTGCACGTGGATCGTGCGCGCCTTGCCGGTGGCGTCGGCCTGCTTGATTTCGGTCGTGCTCTTGCGCGTGATGCTGATCTTCTTGCGCTCGGCCGGCACGGCGCTGCCATGCGCGGTGCGCAGGTGGTCGAGCAGCTTGTTCTTGTCCGCTTCGATCACGCTGTCGTCAGACGAGCCCTTGGCCACGCCGGCAGCTCGAAGCTGTTCGAGCAGCGTGGCCACCGGGCGGTTCAGCTCGGCGGCAAGTTGGGCGACGGTGGTCACTGCCATAGGGATCGTTCCTGGATATTTCGGTGTTCTGTGCAGCGGTTGGTCAAGTGGTGAACCAGTGTTCGCGCGCCTTCATGATCAAGGCCTTCGCATCTTCCTCGTCCATCGCCGTCATCTCGGTCAGCTCGTCGACGGCCAGGTCGGCCAGGTCATCGCGCTTGTGCACGCCGCCTTCGGCGAGCTTGCCGATCAACTCGGGCGACAGGCCGCGGCCATGGAAATCAAGGTCGCGCAGGTCTTGCGAAACTTCTTCGACCGCCTCTTCGTTGGCGATCTCCATCGTCAGCAGCGCGTCCTTGGCGCGGGTGCGCAGCTCGTTGACGGTGTCTTCGTCGAAGCCTTCGATCTCGAGCATTTCCTGCATCGGCACGTAGGCCACTTCTTCCAAGCTGTTGAAGCCTTCGGCGATCAGCAGATCAGCCACTTCGACATCGACGTCGAGCTTGTCGACGAACAGCTTGCGCACCGATTCGCTTTCCTTGGCCTGCTTGGCCTGCGACTCTTCGGCCGTCATGATGTTGATGCGCCAGCCGGTCAGCTCCGACGCCAGGCGCACGTTCTGGCCGCCGCGCCCGATGGCGATGGCGAGGTTTTCTTCATCGACGACGACGTCCATCGCGTGGCGCTCTTCATCGACGACGATCGAGACGACGTTGGCCGGCGCCAACGCGCCGATCACGAACTGCGCCGGGTCTTCGCTCCACAGCACGATGTCCACACGCTCGCCGGCGAGCTCGTTGGTCACGGCGGTGACGCGCGAGCCGCGCACGCCGACGCAGGTGCCGATCGGATCGACGCGCTTGTCGTGCGAGACGACGGCGATCTTGGCGCGGCTGCCCGGATCGCGAGCGCAGCTCTTGATCTCCAGGAGGCCCTGCTCCATCTCCGGCACTTCCTGCGCGAACAGCTCCTTCATGAACTCGGGGCTGGAGCGCGACAACATGATCTGCGGCCCGCGGATCGTGTCGTCGACGCCGAGGATGAACGCGCGCACGCGGTCCCCCGAGCGCAGATTTTCCTTCGGGATCAGCTCGGTGCGCTTCAAGCGCCCTTCGACGCGGCCCGACTCGACGATCAGGTCGCCCTTGTCCAAGCGCTTGATGCTGCCGACCATGACCTTCTCGCCGCGCGAGAGGAAGTCGTTCAACAGCTGCTCGCGTTCGGCGTCGCGGATCTTCTGCAGGATGACCTGCTTGGCCGCCATGGCGCCGATGCGGCCGATGGTCAGCGACTCGATCGGCTCTTCGATGTGGTCATCGACCTCGATGTCGGCGATCTGCTCCTGTGCTTCGAAGAGCAGGATTTCGGCATCGGGAATCTGCAGCCCGGCCTCGTTGGCGACGACGTGCCAGCGGCGGAAGGTGTCGTAGTTGCCGGTCTCGCGGTCGATCGACACGCGGATGTCAACCTCGCCGCCTTGCAGCTTTTTCGTGGCTTGCGCCAACGCCGCTTCGACAGCGCCGAACACGGTTTCACGCGGCACGCTCTTCTCGCGCGAGATGGCGTCCACCAGCATCAGCATTTCGCGATTCATCTTTTTCTCACTCTCCGCTCGCGGCGGTGGTTTCCACCTGCCGAGCCTTACGACCTTTGAAATCAATCACCGGCACGAGGCGCGCTTCGCGCACCTCGTCAAAAACAAAATCGAGCACCTGCTCGGTATCGCCTTTGGCGGCAGGCTCCATCAAAAGGCGCCAGCCGCCATCGCGCGCACCAAGCACGCCCTTGAATTTCTTGCGCCCTTGAAACGGCAGCTTCAACGTCAGCTCGATGGCGAGCCCGGCAAAGCGCGTGTAGTCAGCCTCGCGCTTGAGCGGGCGGTCCAGCCCTGGTGACGAGACTTCGAGCCGCGCGTAGCTGCAGTTCTCGACTTCGAGCACGTACTGCAATTGCCGCGTCACCGCTTCGCAATCTTCGACCAGCACAAACTCCGACTCCCCGCTCGGGTACGCTTTGCCCGGCACACGATCGATCGTCACGCGCAGCAGCCCACCTCCCGTGCGTTCGAGATCAACCAGCTCGTAGCCGAGTCCGGTGACGGTTTTTTCAGTGGCTTGCTGCCAGCTCATGCGTGCGCGTTACGTGTGAAGTGTGCAAAAGGCGATCGACCATAAAAAATGGGCGGAATTGTTGAAATCCGCCCACTGTTCGTACTGGGGTTTTCAGCGAAGGCGGGATTGTACTCTGCAAGAGGCGTGCCCTCAGTATCCCGGGGTGCGCATGACAGAATGACCCGGTTCCCCCCTTGCACGGAGCTTTCCATGGGCTTTCTCGCCGGCAAACGCCTCTTGATCACCGGCGTTCTGAACAACCGCTCGCTGGCCTATGGCATCGCCCGGGCCTGCCACCGAGAAGGCGCCGAGCTGGCCTTCAGCTACCAGGGCGAGCGTTTCAAGGAGCGCATGGCCGAGACCGCCGCCGAGTTCGGCTCCAAGCTGACGTTCGACTGCGATGTGTCCGAAGACGCGCAGATCGAGCGCCTGTTCGCGCGCTTAGGCGAGCACTGGGAGCAGTTCGACGGCTTCGTGCATGCCATCGCCTTTGCGCCGCGCGAAGCGATTGCCGGCGACTTTCTCGACGGCCTGACGCGTGAAGGGTTTCGCACCGCGCATGAAATCTCCGCCTACAGCTTCCCGGCGATGGCCAAGGCTGCCCTGCCACGCCTGCGCCCCGGCGCGGCGCTGCTGACGCTGTCGTACCTGGGCGCCGTGCGCTACGTGCCGAACTACAACACGATGGGCCTGGCCAAGGCCTCGCTCGAAGCCAGCGTGCGCTTCCTGGCGCAGAGCGTCGGCGCCAAGGGCGTGCGCGTCAACGCCATCTCGGCCGGGCCGATCAAGACGCTGGCCTCGTCGGGCATCAAGGATCTGGGCAAGCTGCTCGCCGACTTCGCGTCAGTGGCGCCGATCCGGCGCAACGTGACGATCGACGATGTCGGAAATGCCGCGGCCTTCCTTCTGTCCGATCTGGCCGCCGGCGTCAGCGCCGAGGTGATGTACGTCGATGGCGGCTTCAGTCAGGTGGCGGGCGCCGCCGCCTGAAGCCCGAGCAGGCGCGAAGCGAGCGCCTCGGCCACTTCGATGCCGTCCACCGCGGCCGACATGATGCCGCCCGCATAGCCCGCGCCCTCGCCCGCCGGATACAGGCCGCGCACGTTCACGCTCTGCCGGTCCTTGCCGCGCGTGATGCGCAGCGGCGACGAGGTGCGCGTCTCGACGCCGGTGAGCACCGCGTCGGCCATCGCAAAGCCTTTGATCTGGCGCTCGAACGCCGGCAGCGCTTCGCGGATCGCGGCGATGGCGTAGTCGGGCAGGCCGGTGGCCAGGTCGGTCATCGCCACGCCCGGCTTGTACGACGGCAGCACGTTGCCGAGCGCACTGCTCGGCTGGCCCTGGATGAAGTCGCCGACCAACTGACCCGGCGCGACGTAGCCGCCGCCGCCGAGCTCATACGCGCGCGACTCCCAGAAGCGCTGGAAGGCCATGCCGTCGAGCGGGCTCACCGGGCCGTCATGCTGGCCGTCCTGCCGATAGTCCTGCGGCGTGATGCCGACGACGATGCCGGCGTTGGCGTTGCGCTCGTTGCGCGAGTACTGGCTCATGCCGTTGGTGACGACGCGCCCTTCCTCCGACGTCGCCGCGACGACCGTGCCGCCGGGGCACATGCAGAAGCTGTACACCGAGCGGCCGTTGCTCGCGTGGTGCACCAGCTTGTAGTCGGCCGCGCCGAGGATCGGGTGGCCGGCGTTGGCGCCGAAGCGCGCGCGGTCGATCACGCTCTGCGGGTGCTCGATGCGAAAGCCGATCGAAAACGGCTTGGCTTCCATGAACACGCCTCGCCGGTGCAGCATCTCGAAGGTGTCGCGCGCGCTGTGGCCGAGCGCGAGCACGACATGGTCGGCGCGCAACTGCTCGCCAGACGCGAGCGTGACGCCGCGGATCGCGCCGCCTTCGATCTGCACATCGACCACACGCTGCTGAAAGCGAATCTCGCCGCCGAGCGCCTCGATGTCGGCGCGCATCTTTTCGACCATGCTGACGAGGCGAAACGTGCCGATGTGCGGCTTGCTGACGAAGAGGATTTCCTCCGGCGCGCCGGCCTTGACGAACTCGTCGAGCACCTTGCGCGTCAGGTGCCGCGGGTCACTGATCTGGCTCCACAGCTTGCCGTCGGAAAACGTGCCGGCCCCGCCCTCGCCGAACTGCACGTTCGACTCCGGATCGAGCACGCCGCGCCGCCACAGGCCCCAGGTGTCCTGCGTGCGCTCGCGCACCGCCTGGCCGCGCTCGAGCACGATCGGCCGCAGCCCCATCTGCGCCAGGATCAGCGCGGCGAACAGGCCGCAGGGGCCGAAGCCGATGACCAACGGGCGTGGGCGCTGCTCGGCGAAGAAGTCCGCCGGCGCGTGCGCAACGAAGCGGTAGCGCGTGTCCGGTGCCGGCCGCACATGCGGATCGGCCTCGAAACGAGCGAGCACGCGCGCTTCACCCTCGACCTCGCAATCGACGGTGTAGATGAGCTGGATGGCCGCTTTTTTGCGCGCGTCGTAGGCGCGCTTGAAAACGGTGAAGGCGCGCAGGTCGGCGTCCTGCACGCCGAGCCGCGACACGATGGCCGGACGCAACGCCTGTTCAGCGTGCGTCAGCGGCAGGCGAAGCTCGGTGATTCGCAGCATGCGCTGCGAGTCGGTTCGAGTTCAGCCGCCCTTCTTGGGCCGCTTGCCCGGGTTCTTCTTCGTGCGCGTGTGCGCTCCGCGCTCCAGGCTGACCTTCTGGCCGCGGCCCGAGGTGAAGGTGGTGCCGGCCGGCGCGATGGGCTTCGGCGCCGCCTTGCGGTCGGCTTCGGTTCTGATCTTGGTGGCCATGATGGTCAATCCGTGGGTGAGAGAAAAATCGAAGGGCGAATTAGGCCACAGCCCGTCAGGCGCGCACGCAATCGACGTAGTACGAGCCGTCTTCGTTCTCCACCAGCCCGTGCACGTCGGTGTCGAAGCCGGGGTACTTGCCGTTGAAGCTGCGCGTGAAACGCAGGTAGTCGACGATCTTCTTGTTGAAGCGCTCGCCGGGGATCAACAGCGGAATGCCCGGCGGGTACGGCGTCAGCAGCGAGGTCGTGATGCGGCCTTCGAGCTTTTCGATCTCGACACGCTGTGTGTCGCGGTGGGCGATGCGCGCAAAGGCGTCGCTCGGCTTCATCGCCGGATGAAGATCGCTCAAGTACATCTCGGTGACCAGGCGCGCCACGTCGTGCTTGACGTAGGTTTCATGGATCGACTGGCACAGGTCGCGCAGTCCCATGCGCTCGTACGTCGGGTGCGCGGCGCAGAACTCCGGCAGGATGCGCCACATCGGCTGGTTGCGGTCGTAGTCGTCCTTGAACTGCTGCAGCGCCGTCACCAGCGTGTTCCAGCGGCCCTTGGTGATGCCGATCGTGAACATCACGAAGAGCGAATACAGCCCGGTCTTTTCGACAACCACACCATGCTCGGCCAGGAACTTGGTGACGATCGAGGCCGGGATGCCGGTCTTGGCGAACTTGCCGGTCACGTCCAGGCCCGGCGTGACAATCGTGCTCTTGATCGGGTCGAGCAGGTTGAAGCCAGCGGCGAGGTTGCCGAAGCCATGCCACTTCTCGTTCGCGCCAAGCATCCACTGCTCGCGTGTGCCGATGCCCTCGCCGACCAGCTTGTCCGGGCCCCAGACCTTGAACCACCAGTCGCGGCCGAAGTCTTTGTCAACCTTGCGCATCGCGCGGCGGAAGTCGAGCGCTTCCTTGATGCTTTCTTCCACCAGCGCCGTACCACCCGGCGGCTCCATCATCGCCGCGGCGACATCGCACGACGCGATGATCGCGTACTGCGGCGACGTTGACGTGTGCATCAGATACGCCTCGTTGAAGAGATGCCGGTCGAGCTTGACGCGCTGCGAGTCCTGCACCAGCACCTGCGAGGCCTGGCTGATGCCGGCCAGCAGCTTGTGCGTGCTCTGCGTGGCATACACCACCGCGTCCTTCGGCCGCGTGGTGTGCTTGCCCATCGCGTGGAACTGCTGGTAGAACGGATGGAAGGCGGCGTGCGGCAGCCAGGCTTCATCGAAATGCAGGTTGTCGATCCAGCCGTCCAGCTTGGCCTTGACGGTTTCGGTGTTGTAGAGCACGCCGTCGTAGGTGCTCTGCGTCATCGTCAGGATGCGCGGCCGCACCTTGCTCGCATCGACGCCGGCCAGCAGCGGGTTCGCAGCGATCTTGCGGCGGATCGTCTCCGGTTCGAACTCGCTCTCGGGAATCGGGCCGATGATGCCGAGGTGGTTGCGCGTCGGCGTCATGAACACCGGCACGGCGCCGGTCATGATGATCGAGTGCAGGATGCTCTTGTGGCAGTTGCGATCGACGACCACGACGTCGCCCGGCGCCACGGTGTGGTGCCAGACCATCTTGTTGCTGGTGCTGGTGCCGTTGGTGACGAAGAAGCAGTGGTCGGCGTTGAAGATGCGCGCCGCGTTGCGCTCGCTCTGCGCCACCGGGCCGGTGTGGTCGAGCAACTGGCCGAGCTCTTCGACCGAATTGCAAACGTCGGCGCGCAGCATGTTCTCGCCGAAGAACTGGTGGAACATGTGGCCGACGGGGCTCTTCAGGAACGCCACGCCGCCGCTGTGGCCGGGGCAATGCCAAGAGTACGAACCGTCGCGCGCGTACTCCATCAGCGCCTTGAAGAACGGCGGCGCCAAGCCGTCGAGATAACTCTTCGCTTCGCGGATGATGTGACGCGCGACGAACTCCGGCGTGTCCTCGAACATGTGGATGAAGCCGTGCAGCTCGCGCAGGATGTCGTTCGGGATGTGCTGGCTGGTGCGCGTTTCGCC
>CAVTAM010000035.1:0-54492 GCA_963732625.1 uncultured beta proteobacterium
CGACGACGTGGAAGGCCTGTTCACCCAGGTCGATGCGCTTGGCAGCACCTTCGAGCGCCTCGTCGCCGGCCCGTCGGTGGACGTCGATCTGTCGATGCCCGAGCCGGTGGCAACGCCGCCCGAGCCGCTGCCGATGCGGCCGATGCCGGTGATCGCGGCCAAGGCCAAGCCGGCGCCGCAGCCCACGCCTGAACCCACGCCCGAACCCGAAGCGCCCGCCGTGCAGGCCGCGCCGGTTGCACCGGCGATGCCGGTGCCCGCAACGCCGCCGCCCGCGCTGGCCACCAGCAGCGCAGCGTCGCCCGCCGCGGCGATCGACTGGCAACGTTTCGCACCGACCGCAACGGCCGCCGCCGCGGTCGTCGCCGTCACGGCCAAGCCGGCCGCGGCGGTGCTGTCCACCGTGCGCGTGCGCGCGCCGCTGCTCGACCGCCTGGTCAACCACGCCGGCGAGGTGATGATCGCGCGCTCGCGCATCGAATCCGAAGTCGGCCAGATGAAGGGCTCGCTCGGCGACCTGACGGAAAACCTGGAGCGTCTGCGCTCGCACCTGCGCGACATCGAGCTGCAGGCCGAGACGCAGATCAGCTCGCGCATGGAAGCCGCCAAGGCCGTCGGCGCGAACTTCGATCCGCTGGAGATGGACCGCTTCACGCGCTTCCAGGAACTGACGCGGATGATGGCCGAGTCGGTCAACGACGTCGCCACCGTGCAGCGCAGCCTGACGCGCACGCTGCAGCTGGCCGAAGACGATCTGGCCGCGCAGGCGCGGCTGACGCGCGACATGCAGGACGACCTGCTGCGCACGCGCATGGTCGAGTTCGAGAGCCTGTCCGACCGCCTCTACCGCGTGGCGCGGCAGGCGGCCAAGGAGCTGCACAAGCAGGTGCGGCTGGACATCGTCGGCGGCTCGATCGAAGTCGACCGCGGTGTGCTGGAGCGCATGGGCGGCGCCTTCGAGCACCTGCTGCGCAACTGCGTCACCCACGGCATCGAGCTGCCGGCCGAGCGCGAACGCGCCGGCAAGGACGCGGCGGGCCAGATCACGGTCACGGTGCACCAGGAAGGCAACGAAGTTTCGGTCGAGTTCCGCGACGACGGCGCCGGCCTCGACCTGCCGCGCATCCGCGAGCGCGGCCGGGCGCTGGGCCTGATCGCCGCCGAGGCCGCGCCGACGGACGGCGAACTCGCCAACCTGATCTTCAACGCCGGCTTCTCCACCGCCGAGACGGTGACCGAGCTCGCCGGACGCGGCGTCGGCATGGACGTGGTGCGCAACGACGTCAACGCGCTCGGCGGCCGCATCGAGACCGCCAGCGCCGCAGGCCAGGGCACCAACTTCAAGCTCGTGCTGCCGCTGACGACGGCGGTGACGCAGGTCGTGATGCTGCGTGCCGGCAACGTCAGCGTGGCCGTGCCGGCAACGCTGATCGAGATCGTGCGCCGCGTGCCGGCGGCCGAAGTCGCCGCGGCGACGCGCCGCGGCAGCTTCGAGCACGGCGACAAGAGCCTGCCGTTCTTCTGGTTCGGCGCGCTGCTGCAAGGCAGCGGCCGCAGCGACGAAGTGCCGGGCCGCACGCTGCCGGTGGTCATCATCAAGAGCGCGGCGCAACGCATCGCGCTGCACGTCGATGAAGTCATCGGCAACCAGGAAGTCGTGGTCAAGAACCTCGGCGTGCAACTGGTGCGTCTGCCCGGCCTGGCCGGCGTGACGCTGCTGGCATCCGGTGCGCCGGCGCTGATCTACAACCCGGTGGCGCTGGCCACGCTGTACGGCCAGAGCGCGCGCACGGCGATGCAGCGCGCGCTGGTGGATCACACCAGCGCCACGCCGCAGGGTCCTTTCACGTCGATCAGGACGCCGGCGGCACAGGCGCCGGTCCAGGCGCCGAAACAAGCGCCGCTGGTGCTCGTCGTCGATGACTCGCTGACCGTGCGCCGCGTCACCCAGCGCCTGCTGACGCGCGAGGGCTACCGCGTGACGACGGCCAAGGACGGCCTCGACGCGCTGGAGAAGCTGGCCGAAGAAACGCCGGTGGTGCTGCTGTCGGACATCGAGATGCCGCGCATGGACGGCTTCGACCTGGCGCGCAACGTGCGCGCCGACGCCCGCTGGGCCGGCCTGCCGATCATCATGATCACCTCGCGCATCGCGCAGAAGCACCGCGAGCACGCGATGCAACTCGGCGTCAATCACTACCTCGGCAAGCCGTACTCGGAAGACGATTTGCTGGGCATGGTGGCGCAGTACGCGGGGCAGGTGGCTGTGGCGGGTTGAGGCGCGGTTCGTGAATCGACAAAGGCCGCATTCGCGGCCCATGTCGATTGTCGAGGCTGCGATCATCTCGACGTTGTGACTCGAAGACAGCGCGCACCATGGCCTCGCCGGCTCTGCCGATCACGCCCATTCCCGGCACGCAAGTCATCGCGCTCACGCTCGAACACGAGGCCTTGCTTCAGTCGTTCTTCGAAGCGAATCCGGAGTACTTCTTCGAGATCTCCGGTCAGGCGGCGGAGCCCGCAGACGCCTTGGACGAGTTGCGCGGCGAGTTGCCGGCAGGTTGGCCGTACAGCGACAAGTTCGTCATCGGCATCGTTGGCGAGCGCGGCTCCTTGCTGGCCATGGCAAGCATGGTCAGTGATCTGCTGGCGCGGGGCGTCTGGCACATCGGCACGTTCATCGTCGAAACCGCACGGCATGGATCGGGTGACGCCCACGTCATCTACCGTGGCCTGGAACGCTGGGCCGTGCACAACGGCGCGTCGTGGCTTCGCTTGGGCGTCGTCGCCGGCAACACGCGTGCGGAACGCTTCTGGGAGCGCGTCGGTTTCACCCAAACCCGATTGCGCCATGACGTCGAGTTCGGCCCGCTGAAGAAGACGCTGCGCGTGATGTTCAAGCCGCTGGCTGGCGGCACGCTCGCCGACTACCTCGCGTTGGTTGAGCGTGATCGGCCTGAGTCGGCGTCGCCGCGCGACTCAGATGAGCAGTTCGACAGCCGGCGATAGCGTCAATGCCTTTGCGCGACGGGCGAGCTGACGATCGAAGGTGACGAAGGCGCTGGCGCGTGTGCTGCGCGCGACATGCAGCGCGTCGGCAAAGTCGAGGCCGGCCTCGAAGGCCGACAGCGCCGAGAGCACGGCGTCGCGATCTTCGATCGTGACGTGTTCGATGCCCGCCAGCGCGCGCAGGGCCTTGGCGATGTCGCGCCGAGCCAGCGCGTAGAAACCGCGCAGCACCCACTCGAGCTCGAGCAGCACCGTGACCGACACGTAGGCTCGGTCGGACAGGGCGGCGATGGCGGCCGGCCGTTGCTTGGCGGCTTGCGGGTCGTCGGCGTCATCGACAAAAAATCGCGCCAGCACGTTGGTGTCGAGCGATTTCATGGTTTGCCGACGCGGCCACGCGCCGCCAACGCAGCCGGGTCGAAGTCTTCCAGCCGGCGCGGCACGCCGTGCGTCGGCGCCTTCAGCATGCCGGCCAGTTTCGACACGTCGGCCCTGGGCACAGCCCGCACGACGCGCAGTCGCACGCCATCGGCTTCTTCGACCACCT
This sequence comes from uncultured beta proteobacterium, assembly GCA_963732625.1. Taxonomy (GTDB): domain Bacteria; phylum Pseudomonadota; class Gammaproteobacteria; order Burkholderiales; family Burkholderiaceae_C; genus CADEEN01. Next base: position 3,557 of record CAVTAM010000035.1, read on the forward strand.
CGAGACGGGCGCCGGCGCCCAGGCCGAGCCGGCGCCGCGTGGCCGCGGGCAAGACGATTTGACCCTTCGAAGAGACGAGCAACGTGGACATCGCGTGGTGCCTGAGATTGGACGAGGGCCGAGCCTAGTTTGACTTACTTGGTAAGTCAACGGGCCCGGCGCTGCAACACACAGCGCGACCTCGGCACTGCGCTTCGGATCGAAGGCGGTTGCGTTCGCTTTCAAGCAAGCGCTTGATTTGGATGTAGAGTCGCCGCCAGCGATGAACGCCTCCGCACCCTCCCAGCCCTTGTCCGAGCCCGTCGCCGACCGCGGTGAGCGTGCGCGCACCCGCTTGCTCGCCGAGGCCAGTCGCATCTTTTCCGAGAAGGGCTACGCCAAAGCGTCGACGCGCGAGATTTGCGAAGCGGCGCGGCTGAACCCGGCGGCGATCCACTACCACTTCGGCGACAAGGACGGGCTGTACCGCGCGGTGCTGCTCGTGCCGATCCACGGCATCGCCGCTCAGCTCGCGGGTTTTGACGATCCTGCGCTGACGCTCGCCGAGTCGCTGCACCACCTGCTGCGCGGCTTTGTCGGAGAGGACGGCGCAGCGACGCCAGGCGCCGACGATGGCGTGCGCCTGTACCTGCGCGAGATGATCGAACCGACCCCCGTCTTCGCTGCTGCCGCCGCGCAGCACATCGGCCCCGTGCACGAGGCCATCGCGCGGCTGCTGGCGCGCCACATCGGTGTCAGCGAGCCCGACGAAGACGTGCACCGCCTCGTCTTCGCGCTGATCGCCATGGCGCATGACTACTGCATGTCGCGCGAGTTCATGAACGCGCTGGCGCCGCGATTGCTCGACGGCCCGGACGCGCTGCAGCGCGCGCGCGAGCGGCTGGTCGATTGGGGTGTGGCGCTCGTCATGCACGAGCGCCGGCGGCGCGGCCTGGAGAAACAAAGATGAACCACACCAACACACGACGACGACTGTGGCTCGCGGCGCTGCCGCTCGTGCTCGCCGCCTGCGCCACGCAGCGCCTGCCGGCGACGCCGAACGAGGTGGCGCCGGAGCGCTGGCAGGCCGCGCTGCCGCACGGCGGCGACAGCGCCGCGCTCGCCGACTGGTGGCAGCGCTTCGATGACCCGCTGCTGGCGCAACTCGTGCGCGACGCGCAGCAGAACAACCCGACGCTGACGCAAGCCCTGGCGCGCTTGTCCGAAGCGCGCGCGGGTGTGCGCAGCAGCGCCGCGCAACGCTGGCCGGCGGTCAACGCATCGGCACAGGCGCAGCGCGGCGCGTCGGCGTCGAGCAACTTCGTCGCCTCGACGCAAGGCTCGCTCGGCGTCGATGCGTTGTGGGAGGCGGATCTCTTCGGCGCCACGCGTGCGCGGATTGCCGGTGCCGAGGCGCGCAGCGAGCAGGCCGCGCTCGGCTGGCATGCTGCGCGTGTGAGCCTCGCCGCCGACGTGGCCGGCACCTACGTCGCTTACCGCGCCTGCGAAGCGTTGCAGCAGGTGCTCGATCAGGACGCCACATCGCAGAACCAGACCGCGGAACTCACGCGCGAAAAGGTGCGCGTCGGCTTCGAAGCGCCGGCCAACGGCGCGCTCGCCGACGGCGCCGCGGCCGACTCCGGCAACCGCGCCATCGCACAACGCGCCGAATGCGACGTGCTCGTGAAAAGCCTCGTCGTGCTCACCGGCCAGGCCGAGCCGGCGCTGCGCACGCGCTTGCAAAGCAACACGGCCCAGCTGCCGCAGCCCGGCGCGTTTGCCGTCGGCACCTTGCCCGCGCAACTCTTGCAGCAGCGGCCCGACATCGCCGCGGCCGAGCGTGCATTGGTTGCCGCAGCAGCCGACGTCGGCGTGGCCGAAGCCGCGCGCTATCCACGGCTGACCTTCAGCGGCAACCTGGGCACGTCGCTGCTGCGCGTCGGCGGCAACAACAGCGACGGCACGTCGTGGGGTTTCGGTCCGTCGCTCGTGCTGCCGATCTTCGACGGCGGCGCGCGCCGCGCCGGCGAAGACGCGGCGCGGGCACGCTACGACGACGCGCGCGCGTCGCTCGACGGCCAGTTGCGGCGCGCGGTGAGTGAAGTCGAAGAAGCGCTGCTGCGGCTCGATGCCGCGACACGCCGCGAGGGCCAGGCGCAACGCGCCGCGCAAGGTTTTCTCGACTACTTCGCCGCGGCCGAACAGCGCTGGCGCATCGGTGCCGGCAGCCTGATCGACCGCGAAGACGCGCGCCGCATCGCGCTCAATGCGCAGAACGCGCTGATCAACGTGCAGCGCGAGCGCGTTGCCGCGTGGATCACGCTCTACCGCAGCCTCGGCGGCGGCTGGAACCCTTCGGAAGCAGCACCTCAATGATCATGAAAAACAAGACCTTGCTCATCGGCACCGCCGTGATCGCGGCGGCGTTTGCAGTCTGGGCCGCCGACGACAAGGCACCGCCGCCTGCGGCCGGTGCGTCGGCGCCCAAGGCTGCGCTCACCGTCACCGCGGCAACGCCGCAGAGCGGCCGCTGGCCGATCACCGTCAGCGCCAACGGCAACGTCATGGCGTGGCAGGAGGCGATCATCAGCGCCGAAACTCAAGGGCTGCGCCTGACCGAAGTGCGCGCGCAGGTGGGCGACCGCGTCAAGCGCGGCCAGGTGCTGGCGCTGCTGTCGGCCGACACGCTCTCGGCCGACGCGGCGGCCACGCGCGCCGGAGTCGCCGAAGCCGTTGCCAACCAGGCCGAGGCCGCGGCCAACGCCGACCGTGCGCGCCAGTTGCAGGCCAGCGGCGCCATCAGCGCGCAGCAGATCCAGCAGTACATGACGGCTGAAGCCACCGCGAAGGCACGCGCCAATTCGTTGCGCGCGCAACTGCGTGCCGCCGAAGTGCGCCTGGCGCAGACACGCATCACCGCGCCCGACGACGGCGTGATCTCGATGCGCGGCGCCACGGTGGGCGCGGTCGCGCAGCCGGGGCAGGAGCTGTTCCGGCTGATCCGCAAGGAGCGCCTCGAGTGGCGCGCCGACGTGACGGCCGCCGAGCTCGTTCGCATCCAGCCAGGGCAGCAGGTGCAGGTCACTCCGGCCGGCGGCAGCGTCGTCACCGGCACCGTGCGCACCGTCGCGCCGATGGTCGATGCGGCCACGCGCAACGGCGTCATCTACGTCGATCTGCCGGCGCCCGGCAATGCGAAGGCCGGCATGTTCGCGCGCGGCGATTTCGCCGTCGGTGAGCGCGAGGGCGTGACGCTGCCGCAGTCGGCTGTCGTGCTGCGCGACGGCTTCAACTGGGTCTTTCAGATCGGGCCGGACAACAAGGTGCGGCAGTTGAAGGTCAGCGTCGGCGCGCGCATCGGCGAGCGCATCGAGATCACCAGCGGCTTGGCGAAAGATGCGCGCGTGGTTGCGCAAGGCGCGGGCTTCCTCGCCGATGGCGACGTGGTTCGCGTGACGGACAAGTGAGAACGAAAGATGCCCCTGACTCGCTACGCACTGCCTACTTCCGCTAACGGCCCGAAGCGGCTGTTGACGACGGTCGGCTTCTCCACCCCGTTCGCCCTGAGCTTGTCGAAGGGCCAGGCTGAGCTCGTCGAAGCCTTCTTGCCACACGACAAGGGCTTCGATAGGCTCAGCCCGAACGGGACTCTTCTTTCCGAACGGGGGCAAAACGCGGCTTCCTTCGATACCTCAGGACGGTCGGAACAGCCACCTCAGCCCGAACGGTTCTGTTGCGGACCTTGAACGTCGCCAACGGGCCGCGAGCCGAAGGCCGTTTGATGGATCGCGACTCGCGCCATGCGCGCTGGAGCCACTGACATGAACATCAACGTCTCCGCCTGGTCGATCAACAAGCCGGTGCCGTCGATCCTGCTCTTCATCATGCTGACGATCCTCGGCGTGATGGGGTTCCGGGCGATGAAGATCCAGCAGTTCCCCGACATCGACCTGCCGACGATCACCGTCAGCGCGTCGCTGCCCGGCACCGCGCCGGCGCAAATGGAAACCGAGGTCGCGCGCAAGATCGAAAACTCGATCGCCACCGTGCAGGGCCTGAAGCACATCTACACCAAGGTGCAGGACGGCACGGCGACGATCACCGCCGAATTCCGTTTGGAGAAATCCACGCAGGAGGCGATGGACGACGTGCGAGACGCCGTCTCGCGTGTGCGCTCCGACCTGCCGGCCGATCTGCGCGACCCGGTGATCAGCAAGCTCGACTTCGCGGCGCTGCCGATCCTCACCTACACCGTGGCCTCGTCGCGCATGGACGACGAGTCGCTGTCCTGGTTCGTCGATAACGAGGTGACGAAGAAGCTGCTCGCGGTGCGCGGCGTGCGCAGCGTCGATCGTGTCGGCGGCGTGACGCGGCAGGTGCGCGTCGAGCTCGATCCGTCACGGCTGTCGGCGCTGGGCGTCACCGCCGCCGAGGTCTCGCGCCAATTGCGCTCGGTGCAGCAGGAAGCGCCGGGCGGCCGCACCGATCTCGGCGGCATCGAACAGGCGGTGCGCACCATCGCCACCGTGCAGACCGCGGCCGATCTCGGCGCGCTCGAAATCCCGCTCACCGATGGCCGCCGCGTGCGCCTCGATCAGGTGGCGAGCGTCGCCGATTCGGTGGCCGAGCAACGCTCGACGGCGCTGCTCAACGGCAAGCCCGTCGTCGGCTTCGAAATCGCACGCGCCTTGCGCGCCGGTGAAACCGACGTGGCCGACGGCGTGCGCGCCGCGCTCGTCGAGTTGCGCACCGCGCACCCCGACATCACCGTCACCGAAGCCTTCAACTTCGTCGATCCGGTGATCGAGAACTACGAAGGCTCGATGGTGCTGCTGATCGAAGGCGCGCTGCTCGCCGTGCTCGTCGTCTGGTTCTTCCTGCGCGAGTGGCGGGCCACGCTCGTCTCGGCCGTGGCGCTGCCGCTGTCGGCCATTCCGGCGTTCGCGGTGATGCACTGGATGGGCTTCACGATCAACGTCGTCACGCTGCTGTCGCTGTCGCTCGTCGTCGGCATCCTGGTCGATGACGCGATCGTCGAGATCGAGAACATCCAGCGCCATCTTGCGATGGGCAAGAAGCCCCTGGTCGCCGCGCTCGAAGCCGCCGACGAGATCGGCCTGGCGGTGATCGCGACCTCGCTGACGCTGATCGCCGTCTTTTTGCCGACCGCTTTCATGAGCGGCGTGCCGGGCAAGTTCTTCGTGCAGTTCGGATGGACCGCGGCCATCGCCGTCTTCTTCTCGCTGGTCGTTGCGCGCATGCTGACGCCGATGATGGCGGCTTACCTGCTGCCGGCGCCGAAAAAAGCGCACGAAGAACCGAAGTGGATGCCGTCGTACATGCGCATGGTGCACTGGTGTCTGAAGCACCGCATCAAGACGCTGCTGGCCACCGTGCTGTTCTGCGTCGGCTCGTGCACGCCGCTGTTCACCGGCGGCATCGCCGGCGCCTTCATGCCGCCGGACGATCTGTCGCAGACGCAGGTCTACCTGTCGCTGCCGCCGGGCAGCACCTTCAAGCAGACCCTGGCGGTGGCCGAAGCGGCGCGCGAGATCGTGCAGAAGAACCCGCATGTGAAGCTCGTCTACACGGCGGTCGGCGGCGGCAAATCGGGCAGCGACCCGTTTGCGCCGAGCGGCGCGGCCGAAGCACGCAAAGCGACACTGACGATCAACCTCACGCCCCGCGGCGAGCGCGGCGGCATCAGCAAGCAGGCCATCGAGCGCGATCTGCGCAGCGCCCTCGACGTGCTGCCGGGCGCGCGCATCAACGTCGGCCTTCGGCGGCTCGTCGGAGAAATTCATCCTCGTGCTCGCCGGCGAAGACGGTGACGCGCTGACGGCGCATGCGCGCGTCGTCGAGCAGGAGCTGCGCACGATCGCCGGCATCGGCCAGGTGACGAGCACGTCGAGCCTGCAGCGGCCCGAGCTCGTCGTGCGGCCCGATGCGGCGCGCGCGGCCGACCTCGGCGTCACGTCGGCGGCGATCGCCGACACGCTGCGCATCGCCACCGCGGGCGACTACGACCAATCGCTGGCCAAGTTGAACCTGTCGCAGCGCCAGATCCCGATCGTCGTCAAGCTGCCCGACGCGGCGCGGCAAGACCTGTCGTTGATCGAGAGCATGACGGTGCCCGGCGCGAAGGGGCCGGTTGCGCTGTCCAACGTCGCCAAGCTCGAACTCGCCAGCGGCCCGGCGCAGATCGACCGCTACGACCGGCTGCGCAACGTCAACTTCGAAATCGAGTTGAACGGCATGGCACTCGGCCGCGTGCAGGAGCTCGCCGACGCGCTGCCGAGCTTGCAGAAGCTGCCGCCGGGCGTCATCAAGACGACGGTCGGCGATGCCGAAGCGATGGCCGAACTCGGCAGCAGCTTCATCCTCGCCATGCTGACCGGCGTGGCCTGCATCTACATCGTGCTCGTGCTGCTGTTCCACGCCTGGGTGCAGCCGGCAACGATCCTCGTCGCGCTCGTGCTGTCGCTGCCGGGTGCGTTCCTTGCGCTCTTCCTGACCCGCACCGACCTGTCGATGCCGGCGATGATCGGCATGATCATGCTGATGGGCATCGCGACGAAGAATTCGATCCTGCTCGTCGAGTACGCCATCGTCGCGCGGCGCGACCGCGGCATGAGCCGCATGGAGGCGCTGCTCGATGCCTGCCACAAACGCGCGCGGCCGATCATCATGACGACGATCGCGATGGGTGCCGGCATGCTGCCGATCGCGCTCGGCTTCGGCACCGACCCGAGCTTTCGCGCGCCGATGGCGATCGTCGTCATCGGCGGCCTGATCACCTCCACGTTCTTGAGCCTGCTCGTCGTGCCCGTCGTCTTCACCTACGTCGATGACATGGTGCAGTGGTTCGCGCGGCGCTGGCGCGCGCGCTTTCCGGGCCATGCGCAGGAGGCCGTGGCATGAAGCGCCGTGTCTTCAACGCGGCCGTGCTCGCCGCGACGGCGCTGTCGTCGCTGCGCGCGTGGGCCGACGAGTCGCCGCTCTTCGAGACGATGGAGTTCGATTGGGCTGATGCGAAACGCCAGCGCGCGGTGCCGGTGCGCCTGTACTGGCCGAATGCGGCGAGCGCGCAAGTCCCGCTCGTCGTCTTCTCGCACGGCATCGGCGGCTCGCGCCGCGGCTACAGCTACCTCGGCCAGCATTGGGCGAGCAACGGCATCGCCAGCCTGCACTTGCAGCATGTGGGCAGCGACCGCAGCCTCTGGTTCGGCAACCCGCTCGGCCTCGTCGGCCGCTTGCAGGATGCGGCGCACGAGCGCGAAGCGATCGAGAGGCCGCGCGATCTGCGCTTTGCGCTCGACCAGCTGCTCGCCAGCCCGCTCGGCGAGCGCATCGACACGCAGCGCATCGTCGCTGCCGGCCACAGCTACGGCGCCAACACCACGCTGCTCGCGGCCGGTGCGTGCGTCGAACGCGAGGGCAAGACCGTCGCGCTGCGCGACGAGCGCGTGCGCGCGGCGGTGCTGCTGTCCGCGCCGCCGTTCTACGGCGAGCGCGAACCGTCGCGCATCCTCGGCCCGGTGCAGGTGCCGACGCTGCACGTCACCGCCACCGGCGACGTGATCCGCATCCCCGGCTACTACTCCGGCGCCGAAGACCGCATCGCCGTCTTCAACGCCATCGGCAGCCAACACAAAGCGCTGGCCGTGTTCGAAGGCGGCTCGCACAGCATGTTCACCGACCGGCCGGGCACCGGCGGCGCGGAGTTGAACCCGCGTGTGAAGCTGGCGACGAAGGAGCTGTCGCTGGCGTTTCTGCAGGCGCAGCTTCGGCAGCGGCAAGCCCGTTGGCGTTGTCGCAATGGGTGCTGCGCTACCGGGAGATCATCGCCAAGCACGACGGCGCGTTCGGCGAGGCCTGATCCGCGTCGAGTGTCAGCGCCGGGTCCGCCTATAGGCCTATAGGCCCAACGGCAACAGGGCCTGGGCCAGGCGCTCCTTCTGCCGCGTGTCCGTCATCGGATAGGTCGCCAGCCAGCGGTTCGCGCTGAAGTTCGGCTCGACCGCTCGGATTTCCTGGGCCTGCCAGGCTGCGCCTTCCGGTTCACCGAGCTGGTTCAGGACCGCCGCCAAATAGACACGCGCCTCGACGTTCTCCGCGTTGCGCGCCAGCGCCTGCTCGAGGTTGACCCGCGCCTGTTCGTACTCACCGACAAAATACAAGGCACGGCCGAGCAGCAGGAAGTACAGCGAACCCGCGTCCGGATTCAGGCGCAACGCGGTGCGCAGCATCGTGACGCCTTCGGCCGGCTGGCCCGTGTACGTCCTGATGCCGCCCATCAGGGCGTAGGCGTCGGCGTAGGACGGATTCAGGCGAATCGCGCGTTGCAGATGACCGATCGCGTCGGCATGCCGCCGGCGCTGCGTCTGGACGAAGCCGAGCACCCAATGCGCCTCCGGCATGCCCGCACTCATCTGTTTCGCGGTTCCGGCGAACTCGACCGCCCTGTCCAGAGCGGCTTCGTCGTCCCACCCGAGCTGATAGGCGAGCGCATAGGTCATCGCCAGCCCGGCGTAGGCGCGCGCAAAGGCCGGGTCGAGTTCGATCGCTTTCCAGTACAGGTCGCGCGCAAGCTCATTCTGCGCGCGACCGCGCGCCTGCACCGCGGCCTGGCCGCGAAGGAATTGTTCATAGGCGGCGACGTTGCGCGTGTAGCGTTGCGCGAGATTCGCCATCTCCGCCTGGCTGACCTTGATCGGCAAATGCTCGAGGATGCTGCGTACCAACTCGTCCTGGACTGCGAACAGATCGCGCACCTCACGCTCGACGCGCAGCGACCAGAGTTCTCGTCCCGCGTCGAAATCGGACAGCCGAACGTGCAATCGCAGCGTCTTGCCATCGGATTGCAGCGTCCCGGCCAAGGCATAGCGTCCGGCAGCCGGCGCAGCGGTCGCTGGTCCGACATCGCGCAGCGCCACGCCGGCCGAATCGCCGCCGCTGACGACCCACAGTCCGGAAAGTTTCGACAGATCGTTGATCAGGTCCGCCGTCAGGCCGCGCGCAATCAGCTTTTCCGCGTCGGCGCCGATCGCTTCGATCGGCCGCACGATCACCGTCGGCAGCTTGGCAGCCAGGGGCGACGACGGTGGCCCCGCCGGGAACGACGCCACATCGTCGGCGGTCGGTCGCTGCACGAACCAGACGACGGCAGCGGCTGCACAGCGCAGCCAGCGCGCCAGCGACGACCCAGCGCTGCAGCGGGGCACGAGCGGGGCTGGGGCCGGGACTGGACGGCGGTTGTGGCTGCAGCGGGCGGTCCAGCGCTTCGACTGTGGCGATCAGCCGATAGCCGCGCTTGGAAATCGCTTCGATGTAGGTCGGCTGCCGTGCGGTATCGCCCAAAGCCTTGCGCAGCTTGGTGACCACCTGCGTCAGAGCGTTGTCGCCGACGATCACCCCCGGCCACAGAGCGCTCAGCAGGTCGTCACGGCTGACGACTTGGCCCGTGCGCTGCGCCAGAAAAACCAAGAGCTCGATCGCCTTCGGCTCCACGCGCACGCACTCGCCTGCGCGGCTGATCTGGTTCAGCGTCGGCGCAACGCGCCATTCGCCGATCTGCAGCGCGGCGGCAGACCCAGCGTCCATCGATTCATCTGGCGTGTTCACGTCGCGGCCATCGTTTCTTCACCGGAAGTTAACTGTTTCTTGGGGACTTTGGGACCTCGGCGCAGCACTGTTCGTGGCTCGCCCAACCCGGAACCCCCCGTGGCGGCGGAAGTCCGCGAAACTGAATTGGAGTCACGCAATGACGAAACCGATGGTCATCACAATGGCAATGCTGTCCGCAGCGCTGCTTTTCCCGCCTGCGCAGGCCCTCGCGCAACAAGGCGCGGTCGCGCAATGGCATGCCCATGCACAGACATTGGTCACCGCGTTCACAGGTCGTGGTAATGCCGCGCAGGCCTACACGATGGCCTTGATCCAGGTCGCCGTTTACGATGCGACCGTCGCGGTGCGCGGCAGCGATTCGAATCAGAAACGGCGGCATGAACCGTTCATCGCCGACATCGTCGCGCCGGCCGGCGCCGACCTGAACGCGGCCGTCGCCACCGCGGCGTTCAGCGTCGGTTACGAGCGGGTCAACAGCAACGAGACGGCGCGCGCCAACTACCGCAACGCCTACGAGGCGTACATCGCTGCGATCCCGGACGGTCAAGCCAAGACCCACGGCATCGCGGTCGGCGAGGCGACGGCCAAAGCCGTGCTCGCCGCACGTTCGAACGACAATTTCTACAACGTGGCCGGCTACACGAACCCGACAGCAGATGCCGGCGTCTGGCAGTCGGTCCCAACGGCCACGCCGTACGCCACCGCAGGCGCGAACGACTACGCGATGGCCTTCACGATGCCGTTGACCGCAGAGTCGCCCGACGCGCGGCGGATCAAGCCGCCGCCGCGTCTTGCCAGCGGCAAGTACAGGCGTGACTTCGAGGAGACGAAGACCTACGGTTCGCTGGCCAGCCCGGCCCGTACGCCCGCGATGACCAATGTCGTTCAGTTCTGGACGGAGAGCGGCTTCACGCTGTGGTCGCGCAACGTGCGCGACATCGTGACGGCACGCAAGTTGAACGAGTTCGAGGCCGCGCGGGCACTCGCCGCGTTCTCGGTCGCGACCGGCGATGCCATGCTGGCCTGCTTCGAGTCGAAGTACGCGCACATGTTCTGGCGGCCGTGGCAGGCCATCCAGCGCGCCGATCCGCCGGATCACGCGTGGACGCCCGCGGTTCGTGCCAACCACCCGGAGTACCCGGCCGGTCACGGCTGCTATGCAGGCTCTGCGACCAAGGCGCTCGAACTCCTGTTCGGCGACTTTGCGCTCACGCTCACCAGCACAGGCGCCCAGGTCGCCGGATGGCCCGTGGTGCCGAGTGCGCACTTCGACTCGCTCGACGACATCAACGACGACAACGCCAACGCGCGTGTGTGGGGCGGGTTGCACTGGCGCACGACGATGGAGCGGTCATCAAGGTGGAGCGCAAGGATTGCCAAGAACGCCGTGTGCGGTGGCTTTGGCCTGAAGTGCGACAAGAAGCGCTTCGACCGCGACGACGATTGAGACGAGCACAGTTCCGCGCGGCGCCGATGTCGATCGAGTCGACAAGCGATTTCTCCGCAATCCCTTGTCATCGATGCCATTGAACGTCAGGGCATGCAGGTTCACTGTGCAGCGGCAGCCGGTGATCACGCCGGCAGCTTCGAGTTTGCGCACGCGCTCGGTCGCGGCCGGTTGCGACAGGTGCACGCGCCGGCCGGGCTCGTGCCTTCTCGTCGCCGTCAATCTTGTCGCCATTGCCGACGTTCGTCACGCCTTGCGCTTTCGCGCCGCCGGCCTGCCCGCCTCGCGCTTCGGCGGCAGCATCGCCTGGTGTTCGCGTTCGACGTTGAGCACGATCGAGGTCGAGGTTTCGGTGAGCAGGCAAAAGCGTGACACCACGTCGTCGAGGTGCGCCACGTCCATCACCGCGATCTCGAGCACCCAGCTGTCTTCGCCCGTCACGTTGTAGGCATTGATGACCTCGGGCGTCTGCTGCACGATCTTGACGATGCGCATGTACTCGGCGCGGCCCACGCGCACGATGGCGCGGATGTTGTAGCCCAGGGCTTGCAGGTTCACCGTGCAGCGGTAGCCGGTGATCACGCCGGCCGCTTCGAGTTTGCACACGCGCTCGGTCGCGGCCGGTTGCGACAGGTGCACGCGCCGGCCGAGTTCGGCCATCGACAGGCGCGCGTCGCGCTGCAGCTCGGCCAGGATGCGGGTGTCGTAGTTGTCGAAAGCGCTTTGCATCTTCAAAGCCTAGCACCTGATCTTCCTGCGATTCAACGGCTGCATCGCCAAACGTCCTTGCGCTTTGCATGGCCGGCAAGGTGCTGCCTGCCTACGATGACGCTCATGTCTTCGATTGCGCTTCCTTCCGCCGCGCGCAGCGCATTGCCGCCGTTGGTCATCGCCTGCCTGGCCGCCACCTGGATCGTCTGGGGTTCGACCTACCTGGCGATCAAGTTCGCACTGGTCAGTTTTCCGCCGTACTTGCAGATGGGCTCGCGCTTTCTCGTCGCCGGCATCGCGCTGGCGCTGTGGATGCGCTTCGTGCGCCACGCGCCGTGGCCGACTGCGCGGCAATGGGCGCATGCCGCGCTGGTCGGCGCGCTGATGCTCGGCGGCGGCATGGGCGGCGTGGCGGTGGCCGAGCAGACGGTGGGCTCGGGCCTGGTCGTCGCCTTCATCGCCGTCGTGCCGCTGCTGATCGTGCTGATCAATCTGTTCTGGGGCGTGAAGCCCGGGCGCCTGGAAATGCTGGGCATCGGCGTCGGCCTCGTCGGCGTGTTGATGCTGACGCGCGGGCAGGGCTTTGCGGCGTCGCCGGCGGGTCTGTTCGCGATTGCCACGGCCTGCATCACCTGGTCGCTCGGCAGCGTGCTCAGCCAGCGCGCCACGCCGCTGGCACCCGGCGCGATGGGCTTTGCCAGCGAGATGATCTGCGGCGGCGCGGTGCTGATGGTGTTGGCCGCGGCCACCGGCGAGACGCTTGTCGTGGCCGCCGCAACCGCTGGCACTCGCAGCGTGGTTCTACCTCGTGGTCTTCGGTTCGCTGATCGCGTTCAACGCCTACATGCTGCTGCTCGCGCGCGCGTCGGCCGGCCTGGCGTCGAGCTACACCTTCGTCAACCCGCTGATCGCGATGGCGCTCGGCGTCACGCTCGGCGGCGAGACGGTGACCGCGTTCGAGTGGAGCGCGGCCGGCGTGGTGCTCGTCGGCGTGGTGATGCTGCTGTTGAGGCCGGTGCCGGCGAAGTAGCGCTCACGCGCGCCGCAGAATCACCAGCCGCCGCGGCCGGCGGCCTTGATCAGCGACATCACGCTGACCATTTGGCCGAGCAGCCGGTTGCGCCGCACGGTGCGCGGCGCGTCGCGCGGGTCGATGACGGCAAAGCCCCAGCGGCGGTAGTGCACGGCATTGGCGTGGCGGGTGATCACGTGCACCGGGCCCGTGTGGCGCGCCAGCAGCGCGCAGATCAATCGCCCCGCAATGCCGTGCCCGCGGTGCTCGCGGCTGACGACGAGCGAGCCGAGTTCGCGCGAGCCGTCCGCATGCTGGCGCATCTGCACCGCGCCGACCACCGTCGTGCCCATGACCGCGACGACGAAGTTCGCCAGGCCAGGCCGTGCGGGTTCAGCCGCTCGCTGTGCACGAGCTGCGTGATCGCCACCTGATCCAGCGCCACGGCCCGCCGGATCAGCAGCGGCTCGTTGTCATCGCGTGCAGCGGCCACACCAGGCGGACGTCGTTGCGGATCACGGCAGAGCGAGGAGCGGGGTGCAGAGCATGGGGATCGCGGCAATCAAAAGCTCGACGATCGCGCGACCCCGGCCCACGTGTCTTGCAGATTTGCGACGGCCTCGGCAGGCGGCGTTGTGCACACCTTGCGCTGTCGCCGTGAATAGTTGGCATGCGCGTGGCCGCGCCACCGCGCGCGCGGGGGTCAACGCGCCGCGGTGCGCGATGACAATTCGATCCGCCGGAGTCACGCGCGATGCGGCGGCCCGACCGGCAAACACTTTTCCCACAAGACAGAGGACTCCCGAATGACTTTTCGCTCGATCGCCACAGGCATCGTCATCGCCGGCGCCGCGCTGTCGGCGCACAGCGCGCCGCCCGCCGCCAAACCCTTCAGCCACCTGCAGATCGACTTCGCCGAGGCTGCAGGTTATGCATCGACGCCGCAGGGCGACTACAGCTTCATTGCCAAGTCGTATACCGATTTCGACGGCAGCCGGGGCGGCTTCGTCTCCATCGACGGCTTTGGCGCCTCGTATCAGTTCATCAATTGCACCGGCCCCGAATTTGCCGATGCCGTGACGATGAATGCGAGCACCGGGGCGGTGACCGTCAACGCGATGGTCGATCCGCTCAACCCCAACTGTTTCGCCTTCAACTTCGATGGCCCCGCGCTGACGCTCAGGTTCTCCGGGCCAGCCCGAGGGCAACGAGCGCGTCTCCGAGAGCGGCGCCGGCACGCGGCAGAACTTCAGCGAGACCATCAAGTTCAACTTCCAGTCCGATGCCTTCAGCGAGGTCTTTACCGGCACGACCGGTCTGTACACCGGCGCCTTCACCGGCCGGGCGACAAGCGTGCGCAGCACCGAGCGCGTGCGAATCAAGTAAGTGCCGCGAAGGCGGTGCGCCGCAACGGTCAGGCCCGCTTCGGCGGGCTTTTTTGCAGCGTGCGGGCTGCGGCCAGATAGCGCCCGAGCTCCGCCACCGGCAGCGGCCGACAGAACAGGAAGCCCTGCAGCTCATGGCAGTGGGCGTCGGCGAAGAAGGTCGCCTGGGCTTCGGTCTCGACGCCTTCGGCGACCACCGTGATGTCCAGCGCCTTGGCCAGCTCGATGATGGCGACGACCACGGCACGATCGCGCGGGCTGTTGGCGATGTCGGTGACGAAGCTGCGGTCGATCTTCAGGTAGTCGACGGCAAAGTGGCGCAGGTAGTTGAGCGACGAATAGCCGGTGCCGAAATCGTCGATCGAGATGCGCAGCCCGAGCGCCTTCAACGCGCTGATCGTGCTCCGCGCCTGTTCGACGTTGGCGATCAACAGCGACTCGGTGAGCTCGATCTCGATCAGCTCGGCCGGCGCGCCGGTCTCGCGCAGCACGCGCTGCACCATCGGCACGAAGGCATTGTTCTGGAACTGCACCGGCGACACGTTGACCGAGACGCGCAGCGGCGCCATGCCTTCGGCGCGCCAGTGGCAGACCTGCATGCAGGCGCTGCGCAGCACCCATTCGCCGACGATGGTCATCATGCCGGTGTCTTCGAGCACGCCGATGAACTCGCCCGGCGGCACGAGGCCGCGCGACGGGCTGGCCCAGCGCAGCAGCGCCTCCAGCGCGACCACGCAGCGCTGTGCGGCATCGAGCCGCGGCTGGTAGTGCAAGACGAACTCGCCGTCGCGAAAGCCTTTTTTCAATGCCAGCTCGAGCTCCAGGCGCTGCGAGGCGCGCTGGTTCATCGCTGCCCGATAGAAGGCGTGCCCGCCGCGGCCGCTCTGCTTGGCGCTGTACATCGCCGCGTCGGCGTTCTTCAGCAGCGCCTCGGCGCTGTCGCCGTCGCCGGGATACACGGCAATGCCGATGGTGGCGCCGACCGCCAGCTCATGCTCGTGCACCGACACCGGCGTGGCCACGGCCTGCTGGATGCGCCGGGCGACAAAGGCGGCGTCTTCGGGCGCGGCGATCTGCGGCAGGATGATCGTGAACTCGTCGCCGCCCATGCGGAACAGCAGATCGCTTTCGCGCAGGCAGGCCTGGATGCGCTCGGACACCACCTTCAGCAAGGCGTCGCCGGCAAGGTGCCCGAGGCTGTCGTTGACGATCTTGAAGCGGTCGAGGTCGACGAACATCAGCGCGCAGGTGTGGTGGTGGCGCGATGCGAAGGCGATCGTCTCGCCGAGCCGCTCGGCGAAGTAGGCCCGGTTCGGCAGGCCGGTCAGCGCATCGTGATAAGCCTGATGGCGCACCAGCTCCTCCTTGGCCGCGCGCTCCAGTTCCTGGCTGGCCATGATGCGGTCGGCCTTGCGCACGACGAGGAGCAGGAACAGGTACAGCGTGGCGAGCAGCGCCAACACGATGCCGGCCACCTGCCACTGCGCTCGCGTCTGCGTGTGCAGCAGCTCGGTCACGTCCGAGTAGACCTCGAAGACGCCTTCGATCGGCGCGTTGGGCCCGGCGCGCACGGGCACGTACGACGCAATCAGGTTGCGGTTGCCGAGCACGCCCTCGAAGGCGTCGAACTTTTCGCGGAAGGTGATGTTGCTCGCCACCACCCCGGCCTTGGCGCTCTGAAACCCCGGATTGCCGCTCTTGTTTTCGCCGATCTGCTTGTCGTCGGTCGAGTACACCGTCAGGCCGTCGAGGTTGTAGATCTTGATCTTGGCGATCTGCAAGCCGCTCATCTTGGCCAGCACCTCGGCGTGGAGTTGCGCCAGCGCCGGGTCGGCGAGCAGGGCTTGACGCGAGCGCCCGGCCGAGTCGAGCACGAAGCCGCGAAAGCGGGCCCACGTGGCGTTGGCGAAGGCACGCGTCAGGTCGGCATTGGCCCGGCTCTCGTGCTCGACGAGGTGGCGCTGCGTCAGTTCGCGATAGGTCCAGAACAAGCACGCCGTCACCGCGACGATGCCGACGAGGCTCGTCAACGAGAAGAAGCGCGTCAGCCTGAACGGGCGCGAGACTTGCCGCGGCGCCGGACGAGACGCGATGAGACTGGGGGTCATGCGCGGACTCTTGTTGCAAGGTGTTTCGTCGTTGTCGGCCGGGCGCCGGTGCACTTGAGCCGTGGCGATGAGCCGCAGCGCTGGGTCGACGCGATCGGCGTGACATTTGGCGCGGGCGGCGCGCGAACTCATACGACTTTGCGTTCGATCGCACAAGATTCCGTTCGGGCTGAGGTATCGAAGCCCCCCGCATGGCGCTTCGATACCTCAGCGCGAACGGAGGGTCGGCCCGCCGCAGATCTAAATTTGTGAACGTAAGTTCGTCTCAGTACTTCACCCGCGCCAGATACGTCTTCTCCGACGCTGCGAGGGCCTGGCCCAAGGTGTGGATGCCGCGCTCGGCCAGCAGCGGGATCAGCTTCAGGAAGACCTCGGCCGTGACCGTGGCGTCGGCCAGCGCGGTGTGGCGGCCGTGCACCGCCACGCCCACGCGCTCGGCGATCGCTTCGAGCCGGTGCGAGGCCTGCGCCGGGTGCACCACCGCCGACAGCAGCAGCGTGTCGAGCACCGGCTGGAGAAAGGCAACGCCGCAGCGCTCGCGCTGCAGTTCGAGAAAGCGCATGTCGAAGGCGGCGTTGTGCGCCACGAGCACGGTGTCCTGCGCGTAGGCGTGGAACGACGGCAGCACGGCGTCGATCGTCGGCGCGTCTTTCACCATGGCCGGCTCGATGCCGTGGATGGCGATGCCCGCGGCCGGGATGCTGCGCTGCGGGTTGACGAGCTGCTCGAGCGCGTCTTCGTGGCGCAGCTTGCCGGCGACGATGCGCGTCGCGCCGATCTGGATGATCGGGTCGCCGGCCGACGGTTCGAGCCCGGTGGTCTCGGTGTCGAAGACCGTGTAGGTGAGATCGGCCAGCCGCCGCTCGGCGAGTTCACGCGGCGGCTCGCGCTGGAAGAGATCGAAGTCGAACACTTCGGGCCGGCTGTCGCCGCGTTGCAAGGCGGCGGCCTCAACCGGCGCGCCGGGTGCGGCCAGCGGCAGCAGCAGGCGAAAGAACGACTCGAAGCGCACGCGTTCGCGCTCGAACCAGAACTCGCCGCCGTGACGCTCGACGACGTCGCGCACCGTCAGGCCGACCGCCTCGGTGCCGACACGCATCGGCTCAGTCTCCCAGCCGATCACGGTTTCGGTGCTCATCGACGGGCCTTGCCACACGAGGTCGAGCCGCGCGTGTTGCGAGCCCGGCCGCTCGTCGCGCGCGAGGCGCAGGCGCACCAGCGTCACGTCGTGCTCGCCGGCCAGCCGCCCGGCCAGCGAGGCCAGCGCCTGCAGCAGCGAGTAGCTGTCCACCTGCAGCCACAAGCCCGCGTCCACCGCGTCGATGCTGGCGCGGCAGCCGCTCGCCGTGGCCTCGATGCGCCGGCAGGCAGCGGCCAGCAGGTCGTCGCCGCGCATGTCTTCGAGCGGCCAGCGCGTCTTCATCGTCTGCGCGCTGTGTGTCGCCAGGTCCTGCACGCGCCGGCTCATCGCCCGCACCTCGTCGCGCACCACGGCCATGAAGCGCTCGCGCGTCGGCGCATCGAGGTCGGGGAAGTCGAGCATCTCGAGTGCCGCCTGCATGTTGCCGAGGCCGGCGCGGCTGCCTTCGCCGAGCGTGTGCATCAACTGATCGCGCTCGCCTTCGGCGGCGAAGTCGCGCGTGATGTCGTCCTGCATCAGCACGAAGCCCTCCAAGGCTTCGCCTCCGGCTTCGCGCACCGGCGCGAGCTGCACGCGCAGCAGCGCGCCGGTGTGCGTGGCGGTGACGAACTGCGCTGACGGATTGGCCGCGCCGCGTGCCAGGCCCTGCTGCACGCGCTCGATGGCGTGGGCGATCAGCGCGCGGTCGAGCAGGGTGTAGATCGAGCGGCCGAGGCCGACCAGCTCGGCGCCGTCGGTGGCCGACAGCGCACGCAACTGCAACCGCGCGCGGCGGTTGTAGAGCAGGATGCGGCCGTCCAGGTTGCACACCACCACGCTCTGCGTCAGCTCGGCCATCAGCGCGGCCAGGCGGTTGCGCTCCTGCTCGACATTGCGGCCGGCGGCGCGCACCTGCTCGGCAATGTCGGTGCGCAGCGCACTGCGTTGCGTGGCGAGCTGGGTGACGACGGCGGCGAGCGCTTTGATTTCAGCGCCGCCGTCGTCGGCCGTGATCTCGCGCTGCACGTCGGCGGCGAGCAGCGTGCGCGCATCTTCGGCCAGGCGCGCTGCGGCACGCACCCAGCGCAGGTAGGCGCGGCGCAGCAGTGTGCCGGCCACGGCGGCGAGCATCAGGCCGGCGAACAGCATCAGCGCGATGCGGCCTTCGGTGTCGGGCGCGAGGGTGAAGACGGCCCAGGCCAGCAGCGCGGCCAGCCCGAGCAGCGCGGCCGGCAGCAGCGCCGCAATGACCTCGCGCTTGTCGAGCTTCATCCCAGCATCTCGCGCACCTTGTCGGCCAGCTCGCGCGTCGAGAACGGCTTGGTCATGTAGGCGTCGGCGCCGAGGGCGCTGCCTTTGGCGAGGTCGGTGTCGCGGCCCTTGGCGCTCAACATCAGGATCTTCACGCCGGCCAGCGACTCGTCGCTGCGCACCGCCTGGCAGACTTCGAAGCCGCTCTTGCCCGGCATCATCACGTCGAGCAGCACGAGGTCGGGGCGCTCGGCGCGGATGGCGGCCAGCGCCGCGTCGCCGTCGCGCGCGACGCTGACGCGATGGCCTTCGCGCTTCATCAAAAATTCGAGCGAGATGACGATGTTGGCCTCGTCGTCGGCGATCAGGATGTGTTTCATTTCAGTTGCTCCACCGCGCTGCGCGCGACCCGTGACGCATGAAACGGGGGTCGGCTGTCGGCCCGTTGCAGCTGTTGACGGCGGTCGGCTTCTCCACCCCGTTCGCCCTGAGGTATCGAAGGGCCAGGCTGAGCTCGTCGAAGCCTTCTTGCCGCATGCCGCAGGGGCTTCGATACCTCAGCCCGAACGGGATTTTTCTTTACGTTCGCCCTGAGCCTGTCGAAGGGCAGGCTGAGCTGGTATTTCCGATCGCCCTGAGCCTGTCGAAGGGAGCCTTCGTGCCACACACCAAGGGCTTCGACAGGCTCAGCCCGAACGGGGACAACGCGGGGCTTCCTTCGATACCTCAGGACGGTCGGAACAGCCACCTCAGCCCGAGCAGTTCTGTTGCAGACCTTGAACGTCGCCAACGGGCCGAGAGCGGGCGCCAAGAACCAGAGAGGTTTCACTTCAGGTCTCCTCGTGATGCCATGGCAGATCGAAGCCGAACGTCGCGCCTTGGCCGGGCTCGCTGTGCAGCCACATGCGGCCGCCGAAATGCTCGACGATCTTGCGGCTGATCGGCAAGCCCAGCCCCGTGCCCTGCGGCCGCTGCGAGGCGCTGCCACCCTGGCGGAACTTCTCGAAGACCAGCCGCTGCTGCTCGGCCGGCACGCCGGGGCCGTTGTCCTGGACTTCGATCGTCGCGTCGCGCGCGTCGCAACGCAGCGTCACGGTCACGTGGCCCGCGCTGCGAGGCACGAACTTCGCGGCGTTGGACAGCAGGTTGATCAGCACCTGCAGCAGCCGGTCGCGGTCGGCGCGCAGCGTCGGCACGCTGTCCGGTTGCATCACGCTGACCGTGGCGCCGCGCTCGCTGAACAACTGCGACGTGGTCTGTAGCGCATGCGCGATCAGCTCGCGCAGGTCGATCTCGTCATTGCGCCACTCGCCGTGGCCGGACTCGATCTTGGCCATGTCGAGCACCTGGTTGACCAGGCGCGACAGGCGCTCGGTCTCGTCGACGACGAGGCCGAGGAACTGCTGGCGTTGCGCCGCGTCCATCTGCGGATCGTCGCGCATCAGCTCGGCAAAGGCGCGGATCGAGGTCAGCGGCGTGCGCAGCTCGTGCGTCACCGAGGACATGAAGTCGTCCTTCAGCCTGTCCAGGCTTTCGAGTTCGCGGTTGAGCGCACGCACCTGCGAGGTTTCGTCGAGCATGCGCAGCAGGTCGCCGCGCGACAGCGGCTCCTCCTCGACCACGGTGGCCACCACCGCCTGCGCCGAAGCGCTGCCGATCGCGCCGGCCAACTGCGTCTGCAAATGGCGCACGAGCGCGGCGTCCACCGTGATGCGCTCGACGCTGTTGACGCCGCGCTGGCGCGCGACCTCGTTGAACAAACGCTCGGCGGCCTCGGCGCCGAGCCAGCGCGCGGCCAACTGGCGCAGCTCGGCCAGCCGCGCCGGTGCCGGCGTGCGCCAGCGCAGCGGCGCGTGCGCGGCCGGTGCGCGTTCGCGCGGCGTGCGCAGGATGTCGACGAAGCGCAGCGCCTGCGCCGCTTCGCGCGCGTTCGGCCCGCGCCACAACGACACCGCCACGTACAGGCCGGCGTTGGCGGCGAGGCTCCACAGCAGCGCGTGCGTCAGGCCGTCCAGGCCCGCCAGGCCGAACAACTGCTCGGGCTTGAGCAGCGCGATCTGCCACGGCCCGTCGCGCACGAAGCCGATGGGCAGCCAGCCCGACTTGGCGATCGACGGCAGCAGCAGCGTCCAGATCCACAGCGCAAAGCCGGCCGCGAGGCCGGCCAGCGCCCCTTGGCGCGTGCCGCCCTTCCAGTACAGCCCGCCGATCAGCGCCGGCGCGAACTGCGCCACCGCGGCAAAGCTGATCAGGCCGATCGACACCAGCGCATAGGCTTCACCGGCGACGCGAAAGTAGAGGTAGCCGAGCAGCAGCAGCGCGACGATGACCAAGCGCCGCACCGCGATCACGCTGCGGCCGAGGTCGCGCGCCTTTGGCGAGCGCAGCAGCAGCGGCAGCACCCAGTCGTTGCTGACCATCGTCGAGATCGCAATCGACTCGACGATCACCATGCCGGTGGCCGCCGACAGCCCGCCGACGAAAGCGCCCAGTGCCAGCCATTCGAAACCGGCGGCCAGCGGCAGCGAGAGCACGAAGGTCTCCGGGTCGGCTTTGCCCGCGCCGAAGTGCAGCAGCCCGCCGAGCGCGATCGGCAGCACGAACAGGTTGATCAGCAGCAGGTACAGCGGCAAGGCCCAGATCGCGCGGCCGATGTGGCGCTCATCGACGTTCTCGACCACCATGACCTGGAACTGGCGCGGCAGGAAGAGCAGCGACAGCGCGGCCAGCAACGTCAGCGCGAACCACTGGCCACCGGCAAAGCGAGAGTCGCCGCCGCCGCTGCCTGTGAGGCCGCAGCAACGACGCCAGTTCCGGCCGCGCCGCGGCGCGCTCGAAGATCTCGACCGGCCCGTCGAACAAGCCCCAACAGACGAAGACGCCGACGGCGACGAAGGCGACGAGCTTGACCACCGATTCGAACGCGATCGCCGCGACCATGCCTTCGTGGCGCTCGGCGGCGTCGAGGTGGCGCGTGCCGAAGGCGATGGTGAAGCCGGCCAGCGCGATGGCGATGAGCAAGCGTGCTGTCCTGCCACCACGGCGCGTGGGCCGCCGTGGCATGCGCGCCGGTGAGCACCGCCAGGCCGCTGGCGATGGCTTTGAGTTGCAGCGCGATGTAGGGCAGGATGCCGACCAGCGCGATCAGCGTCACCAGGGCGGCCAGCGCGCGGCTGCCGCCGTAGCGGCTGGCGATGAAGTCGGCGATCGAGGTGATGCGCTGCGTGCGCGCGATGCGCACCATGCGCCGCGTGAGAGACCCGGCGAGCAGCATCGCCAGCGTCGGGCCGAGGTAGATCGGCAGGAACCACAGGCCCGACGTGGCGGCGCGGCCGACGCTGCCGAAGTAGGTCCACGCGGTGCAATAGACGCCGATCGACAACGTGTAGACCCAGGCGTTGCCGATCACCGAGCGTCCGGCCGCGGCGCGCCGGTCGGCCCACCAGGCCACCGCGAACAGCAGCAGCAGGTAGGCGAACGAGGCGCCGAGGACCAGCGGCACGCCGAGCATCAGCCGTCCTCGATGGGGGTGCGGTCGTGGTCGTCTTCGCGGTCGTCGCTGTCTGCCTTGTGCTTGATGCGCACGATCCACGCCGCGCAGCCGATCAGCGCCGCCCAACCGGCGAAGAGCGCGGTCGGCATCAGCGGCAAGCCGAAGAGGGTCGTGTCCGCGTCCCACAGCGTCAGCAGCGGGAAGTTCAGCATCACCACGCCGGCGATGCACAGCGCGACCAGGCGTTGGGTTCTCAAAGAAGGACGCATCGGTTCTACAACGAGTCGAGTCGAAAGCGTGTGCGCAGCAGCTCGCGCAGGCGCTGCGTGATGGCCAGCGCTGCTTTGAGCTGCTCGCGCTCGAGCGTCGACAGCGCCGACGGCCGCGACAGGTTGTCGGGCGGCGCGCCGGCCGCGCGCTGCGCCAGTTGGCGGCGCAGCTTCAGGCCCATCAGGCAGTGCAGCGCTTCGGTCAGGTCCTGGCCGAGCGGCGCATCGAGCACGTGCCGTGCGACGAGTTGCTCGATGCGCTGTGCGGTGTCGGGCGCGCGCACGCCGTGCGCCAGGCACAGCGCGCGCACGCCGTGCACGATCGGAAAGGTGCCGAGCTTCTTCAGGTCCAGCGCCTGCTCGCCGTGGCTGCCGGTGATGCGCTGCCACCAGTGCGTGGGCGCGTTGAACTGATCGGCTGCGGCGGCGAAGCGGGCGAGAAAGGCGTCGCTGTCACTGACCACGCGGTCGAGGTGGCGCTGCAGTTCATGCAGCAGCGATGCATCGCCGGCCACGGCCGCGGCGTCGAAGAAGATCGCCAGGTGCAGCGGGCCTTCGGCGTCGGCGCCATGCACCCACTCGCGCAGGCGCTCGCGGAAGTCGGCCAGCGGCGCGCACCAGCGCGGGTTGGTGACCATGATGTGGCCCGGGCACGGCGGCCAGCCCAAACGCGCCAGCGCGTCGGCCAGCGCGGACGTGGCGGCAGCCACCTGCGCCGCGGGCAGCGCCAGGCCGTCGCGCAGCACCAGCGCGTTGTCCTGGTCGGTCTTCAGGATCTGCTCGCTGCGGCCCTCGCTGCCCATGACGAGCAGGCAGCTGTTGGCCACCAACTCGGGCGCTGCGACGAGCGACCAGGCACGTGCGACGAGGCGGCGGTTGAGCGCACCCACCAGGCGCGCGAGACGATCGATGCGGATGCCGTTATCGGCCAGCGCCACCACCATCGCATCGACACGCTGCGCCGCCAACGCCAGATCGTCGATCGACGTCGCCTGCTCGATCTCACGCTCGGCGTCTGGGGTGTCGTTCATGGTGAAGCGGGACGGCGGCCAGTGTGCCCGCAGTCCCGCCCGGTGCCGGAGCGCTGCGCGCTCAGTGGCCGCTGGCGCCCGACGCGCCGATGCCGGTTTCGCTGCGCACTTGCTGCGCCAGGAACCCAGCCTTGTCCTGCTTGCCGCGCGCGCTGCCGTCGAGCAGCGAGAACAGCCAGATGCCGACAAAGGCGATCGTCATCGAGAACAGTGCCGGCGAGGTGTAGGGGAACAGCGCCGAGCCCTTCGGGTTGCCGAGCGTGGCTTCCCAGACCGACGGCGAGACGACGGTCAGCGCCACCGATGAGACGAGGCCCAGGAAGCCGCCGATCACCGCGCCGCGCGTGGTGCAGTCCTTCCACAGCACGCTCATGAACAGCACCGGGAAGTTGGCCGAAGCGGCGATGGCGAAGGCCAGGCTGACCATGAAGGCGATGTTCTGCTTCTCGAAGGCGATGCCCAGCGCCACCGCGACGACGCCCAGCGCCACCGTCGTCCAGCGCGATACCTTCAGCTCCGAGGCGCTGTCGGCCTTGCCCTTCTTGATCACCGTGGCGTACAGGTCGTGCGACACCGCCGAGGCGCCCGACAGCGTCAGGCCGGCCACCACCGCGAGGATGGTCGCGAAGGCCACCGCCGAGATGAAGCCGAGGAAGACGTTGCCGCCGACCGCGTTGGCGAGGTGGATCGCCGCCATGTTGCCGCCGCCCAGCAGGCCGCCCTTGGCGTCGAGGAACTGCGGGTTGGTGAGCACGAAGGTGATGGCGCCGAAGCCGATGATGAAGGTCAGCAGGTAGAAGTAGCCGATCCAGCCGGTGGCCCACATCACCGAGGTGCGCGCCGCCTTGGCGCTGGGCACGGTGAAGAAGCGCATCAGGATGTGCGGCAGGCCGGCGGTGCCGAACATCAGGGCCATGCCGAAACTGATGGCCGAGATCGGATCCTTGACGAAGTTGCCGGGGCCCATGATCGATTGCCCGACCGTGGCCGCGGCTTCGGCGATCTTGCCGTCCTTCAAGGCCAGATCGGCCTTGATCTTCACCGCGCCGGCGAACATGGCTTCGGGGCTGAAGCCGAAATGCAGCAGCACCATGAAGGCCATGAACGAGGCGCCGCCGAGCAGCATGATGGCCTTGATGATCTGCACCCAGGTGGTGGCCGTCATGCCGCCGAACAGCACATAGACCATCATCAGACCACCGACGATGACCACCGCGATCCAGTATTCCAAACCGAACAGCAGCTTGATCAACTGGCCCGCGCCGACCATTTGCGCGATCAGGTAGAAGGCGACGACGACCAGCGTGCCCGAGGCCGCGAACACGCGCACCGGGGTCTGCTCGAAGCGGAACGCGGCGACGTCGGCGAAGGTGAACTTGCCCAGGTTGCGCAGCCGCTCGGCCATCAGGAAGGTGATCACCGGCCAGCCGACGAGGAAGCCGATCGAATAGATCAGGCCGTCGAAGCCGCTGGCCATCACCGCCGCCGAAATGCCCAGGAACGAGGCCGCCGACATGTAGTCGCCGGCGATCGCCAGGCCGTTCTGGAAGCCGGTGATGCCGCCGCCGGCGGTGTAGAAGTCGGCCGCGCTCTTGGTCTTGGACGCCGCCCACTTGGTGATGAACAGCGTGAAGACCACGAAGACGCCGAACATGCCGATGGCTGTCCAGTTGGTGGCCTGCTTGACGGCCTGGCCGAGGTCGGCGCCGGCCGACCAGGCGGCGAACGAGACGCCGGCCAGGGCGGCCAGGGTCAGCATGTGGCGCATCGGGGTCGCGAGATGGCGGCTCATTGCAGCACCGCCTTGCGGATCGTCTCAGTCAGGTCGTCGAACTCGCTGTTGGCGCGGCGCACGTAGTACGCCGTGATGATCACGGTGAAGACGATGACACCGAAGCCGAGCGGGATGCCGACCGTCATCACGCCATCGCCCAGGCGCTGCGACAGGAAGGG
Source organism: uncultured beta proteobacterium (assembly GCA_963732625.1). Classification (GTDB taxonomy): domain Bacteria; phylum Pseudomonadota; class Gammaproteobacteria; order Burkholderiales; family Burkholderiaceae_C; genus CADEEN01. The sequence goes on from CAVTAM010000035.1 coordinate 28,943, forward strand.
CTTGTTGAAAGCCACCAGCAGGATGAAGCCGTAGTAGACGACCATCATTGCCAGCGTGAGCCACCAGCCGAAGCTGGTGCGCTTGGCCTTGAGCGCGATGTAAGCGGGATGCGCCGAAATGCGGCGCACGAGGTCTTCGTCCATTGGTTTGTCTCCTGGGTTGGACTGCTGCGATGGTGCCGGCCCGCACTGACCCGCCTCTGACGCCGGGCCAACACGGGCTGACATGAAACTGAGCCGAACCTGACAACTCGCTCGGATAATCACCCCTCAACCTGGAGAGTACGCCCAATGCCCCGCCACACCAAGATCGTCGCCACGCTCGGCCCCGCATCGTCCACGCCCGAGATGATGGAGCGGCTGATCGCTGCCGGCGTCGATGTGGTGCGGCTGAATTTCTCGCACGGCACGGCGCAGGACCACATCGACCGCGCGGCGATGGTGCGCGCCGCGGCCGAGCGCGCCGGCAAGGCGGTGGCCATCATGGCCGACCTGCAGGGCCCCAAGATCCGCGTCGGCAAGTTCGAAGACGGCAAGACGCTGATCAAGTCGGGCCAGCAATTCATCCTCGACGCCGGCCGCAAAGAGCTCGGCAACAACGACGCGGTGGGCCTCGACTACAAGGAGCTGCCGCGCGACGTGAAGCCCGGCGACACGCTGCTGCTCAACGACGGCCTCCTGGTGCTGAAGGTCGATGAAGTGCGCGGCGAACAAGTCATCACCACGGTCAAGATCGGCGGCGTGTTGTCGAACAACAAGGGCATCAACAAGCAGGGCGGCGGCCTGACCGCGCCGGCGCTCACCGGCAAGGACATCGAAGACATCAAGACCGCGATGAGCTTCCAGTGCGAGTACCTCGCGGTGAGTTTTCCGAAGAGCGCGACGGACATGGAAATGGCGCGCCAGCTCGCCAACGTGGCCGGCGAGAAGTGGCGCCACAAGCCGGGGCTGATCGCCAAGATCGAACGCAGCGAAGCGATTCCCGCGTTGGAAGGCATCGTCAAGGCCAGCGACGGCATCATGGTGGCGCGCGGCGACCTGGCCATCGAGGTCGGCAACGCGACGGTGCCGGCGTTGCAGAAGAAGATGATCAAGCTCGCGCGCTCGCTCGACAAGCTGACGATCACCGCGACGCAGATGATGGAGTCGATGATCGTCAACCCGGTGCCCACGCGCGCCGAGGTCAGCGACGTGGCCAACGCGGTGTTGGACGGCACCGACGCGGTGATGCTCAGTGCCGAGACCGCTGCCGGCCAGTACCCGGTGGAGACGGTGGAAGCGATGGCCTCGATCTGCCTCGAAGCCGAGCGCGCCGAAGAGGTGACGATCGACGCCGACTTCACCAACAAGCGCTTCGGCCGCATCGACCAGTCGATCGCGATGGGCGCGCTGTTCACCGCCTACCACCTCGGCTGCAAGGCCATCTTGGCACTCACCGAGTCCGGCTCGACGGCGCTGTGGATGAGCCGCTACCGCACCAACACGCCCATCTTCGGCCTCACGTCGCAGCCGGTGACGCAGCGCCGCATGGCGCTGTACCGCAACGTGCAGCCGCTGTTGATGCCGAACTTCGGCGACCGTGACCAGGCACTGGCCGCCGCCGAAAAACTCCTCGTCGATCGCGGCGTGTTGAAACCCGGCGACACCTACGCCATCACCTGCGGCGAGCCGATGGGCTACCCGGGCGGCACCAACATGCTCAAGGTCTGCCGCGTCGGCTGATCGCGCGATCCGGGCAATCTGTTGCCTTGCGTGTCGATGATCCGCTGATCCGATCATCCCGTTACCGCGACGGCACTGTCGCGAACAAACTCGCTCGGGCCCGGCGCCGCAGCCATTCTGTTGCGGTGTGCGGGCCGCGCCTGTGGCGGCCTACCCGGCCCATGGCAGGCGTCGAAGTGGAGGTATGACTGATGATGAAAGAAGCAATGTGCAAGCGCCACGCGGTGGGCGCTGTGTGTGATGGGCGCGCTGGCTCTGGCGGCGTGCGGTGGTGGTGGCAGCTCGGGCAACAGCGCGAGCAGCAGCCCGGAAGATGGCGCCGGCGTGGCCATCGACGAGCGCGAGTTCCCATCGGTTCGCGGCGGCAGTGCCGCAGGTGGCCGGCCGTGGATGGTGTCGCTGCAAGTGCGCGGCAACGGTTTTCACTTTTGCGGCGCCAGCCTCATCAACGACGAGTGGATTCTCACGGCCGCGCACTGCGTCACCAACGACGCCGGTCAGCCGAACCCGGCGTCGCAGATGCAGGCCTGCGTCGGCGTCGGCAACCTCGGCGAGTGCGGCGCGGGCAACGTCGCCAACGTCGTCACCGTGCGCCAGCATCCGAACTACCGCAACATCGCCAGCGGCTTCGACGTGGCCGTGCTGCGCCTGCAGCGCGGCTTCCCCGGCAACACCAAGGTCGCGCTGGCGTCGGCGGGCAATGATCCCGCGGTCGGCGGTGATGTCTATCTGCGTGGTTGGGGCCGCAGCGACAGCGTCGGCCAACCGACGTCGTCACCCGAGCAGTTGCAGGCGCTGCTCTACCAGGTGTCCGCGCAGAGTTGTCCTGCGGGCGTGTTGTGCGCGCAGCCCAGCGTCACGCGCGGTGCGTGCAAGGGCGACAGCGGCGGGCCGCTGACGGTGCGCGGGCCGTTCCAGGTGGGCATCGTCAGCTACGGCCCGTTCGACACGGCGTTGAACGACTGCACCGGCGCGGGCGTGGATGGCTACACGCGCGTCTCGACCTACAAGAACTGGATCGAGGCCAACGCGCGCTGAGTCAGCGCTGAATAGCCGCGGCGTCAACCGGCGCTCGCGGCGATCAGCTTCGGCAGGTTGGCCATCGCGGCAACAGCGTTCTTGCGCAGCCGATCGACGGTGGCCAGCTTGTCGGTGTCTTGCGGATCGATGCCCGACATCAGCTTGCCGAAGCCGTCGAGCCGGCTGTCGCGGATCCACTGGCGTAGCGTCTTGTCCTGGCTCCACTGGAACTGGTTGCCCATGTTGACCAGCGTCGCGCGCGCGTAATCATCGAGCGTGTGCGGGAAGGGCACCGTGCCGCACAGGCGGTTCTTCTCTTCGTCGCCATCGTCGTTTCGGTAGTGCGCTTCGACATACGCCACCAGCGCCGCGCTGAACGCCGGTTGCGGCAGCCGCACGAGTTGCAGCACCAGCTTGTCGCCCTGGAAGATCGGTTGCAGCGCGCGCGGCTCGACGGCCGATGCGGTGCAGTCGATGTAGAGGGCATCGGCCGGCATCGGCTCGCGGCCACCGTCGAGCCGCAGGTGATCGGCCTCAATCGCCTGCACGCGGCCTTTGCGGATGACATGCGCGATGCTGCGCAGCAACGCCACCTCGCCTGGCGTCACCGTGGCGAGGTGGAACATCGACGGTGTGTGATCCGTGTGGATGCGCAGCACCGCACCGCAGGCTTCGAGCCGCGCGAACAGGTCTGCCGTGGAGGTGGCCTTGGCAAACGCTTCCATCTGATCGGCCTGGCCGCCGATCGACTGCTTGAAGAACTCGGGCGCCGGCTGCGTCGTCACGCGGTTCACCAGCCACGAGTCGCGCGGCATGACCCAGCTGATCGCAGCTGCGCATCGACGCCACTGGAGAGCAACCACACGCCGGCGTCCATCGCCGTCTTGCCGGCGCCGAGGATGACGAAGCGGCGCGCGGGCGCTGCGTCGGGCGCGAGGCCCAGGCGAGGCAGCGCGTTCGGCGGCACGACGCGCACGCCGCTGGCGATGCGAAAGCGCGGCGTGTGCGTGGAGGGCACCGCCGGGCTGTAGTACGTCGCATCGACCACCTTCTTGCGCACGTGGACCTGCGTGCGCACGCCCGACAGCATCGACTCGAACTGATAGTCACCGAGGTAGTTGCACATCGGGTGGTACACCACACGGCCGCTGGGCAGCAGCTTGTGATTCATCACCTTGTCGTAGTAGGCCGAAATCTCCGGCCCCGACGCCAGCTCGTCCATGCCTTTGTTCGGCCCGATCGCGTCTTTGCGCCGGCTGCCGAGCGCCACCGAGTTGACGCCGTAAAAAGCGGATGGCTGATGCAGCGTGACGAACGAATAGGCGTCGTTCCAGTGGCCGCCGGGTTTGCCGTGGCGATCGACGAGTGTGATGTGCGCCTGCGTCTCATCGAGCAGCGTGTCGGCAAAAGCCAGTCCGGCGGCGCCGCTGCCGATCACCAGGTAGTCGGTCTCGATGTGGTTCATGACAACCCCCGGGGGTGGTGTGGCAAGGCGGCGAAGGCTACACGAGGCCGCACTGGCCGGCCTAAACTCCGGCCCACCCCCGTCACCGCGTCGTAACCCGCTTTTTCAGGAGCCTCCCATGCCTCTCGTTTCCATGCGCCAACTGCTCGACCATGCTGCCGAGCAGCGCTACGGCATCCCTGCGTTCAACGTCAACAACCTCGAGCAGGTGCAGGCGGTGATGATGGCGGCGCAAGAAACCGGCGCGCCGGTGATCCTGCAGGCCAGCGCCGGCGCGCGCAAATATGCGGGCGAGGCCTTCATCAAGCACCTGATCCTGGCCGCCATCGAGCAGTACCCCACCGTGCCGCTGGTGATGCACCAGGACCATGGCCAGAGCCCCGACGTGTGCAAGGGCGCGATCGACCTCGGCTTCTCGTCGGTGATGATGGACGGCAGCCTGGAGGCCGACGGCAAGTCGATCGCCAGCTACGACTACAACGTCGATGTCACGCGCAAGGTGGTCGACATGGCGCACGCGACTGGCGTCACCGTCGAAGGCGAACTCGGCTGCCTCGGCTCGCTGGAAACGATGAAGGGCGACAAGGAAGACGGCCACGGCACCGACAGCACGATGACGCGCGAGCAGTTGCTGACCGACCCCGAGCAGGCGGCAGACTTCGTCAAGCGCACGCAGCTCGATGCACTCGCGATCGCCATCGGCACCAGCCACGGCGCCTACAAGTTCACCCGCAAGCCCACCGGCGACATCCTGGCCATCGACCGCATCAAGGAGATCCACCGCCGCCTGCCGAACACGCACCTGGTGATGCACGGTTCGTCGTCGGTGCCGCAGGATTTGCTGGAGACGATCCGCAAGTACGGCGGCAACATGAAAGAGACCTACGGCGTGCCGGTGAGCGAGATTCAGGAGGCCATCAAGTTCGGCGTGCGCAAGATCAACATCGACACCGACGTGCGCCTGGCGATGACCGCCGCCGTGCGCAAGTTCCTCGCCGAGAACCCGGAGAAGTTCGATGCGCGTGAATGGCTGAAGCCGGCGCGCGAAGCCGCCAAGGCGATCTGCAAGCAGCGCTACCTCGAGTTCGGCTGTGAAGGGCAAGCCGGCAAGATCAAGCCGCAGGCGCTGTCGCAAGTGGCGCAGCGTTATGCGAAGGGCGAGCTCGCGCAGACCGTCGTTTGAGGGGGCTCGCGGTCGAGGGGCGCTGAATAGAATCGGCGCCATGGTTGTTGCGCTGCACGAATCGTCACTGCACTCTTTGCCGCTCGTGGCCCGCGGCAAGGTGCGAGACAACTACGCCGTCGGTGACGACCGCTTGTTGATGGTGGCCAGCGATCGCCTCTCGGCCTTTGACGTGGTGATGGGCGAGCCGATTCCCGGCAAGGGCGAGTTGCTGACGCGCATGGCGCTGTTCTGGTTTGCACGGCTCGGCCACATCGTGCCGAACCACCTCACCGGTGACGACCCCGAGAGCGTGGTCGCTGCCGACGAGCGCGCGCAGGTGCGAGGCCGCTCGATGCTCGTCAAGCGCCTGAAGCCGTTGCCGATCGAAGCCGTGGTGCGCGGCTACCTCGCCGGCAGCGGTTGGAAGGAGTACCGCGAGTCGCAGTCGGTGTGCGGCGTCGCATTGCCGCCGGGTTTGAAGAACGCCGCCAAGCTGCCGCAGCCGATCTTTACGCCGGCCACCAAGGCCGAGGCCGGCGACCACGACGAGAACATTTCGTTCGAACAAGCGGCGCAGGTGATCGGCCTGGAACTCGCCACGCGCGTGCGCGACATCTCGATCCGCCTCTACAGCGAGGCCGCGGCCTACGCGCTCACCCAAGGCATCGTCATCGCCGACACCAAGTTCGAGTTCGGACTCGACGCCGACGGCACGTTGACGCTGATGGACGAGGTGCTGACGCCGGATTCGTCGCGCTATTGGCCTGTGGAGAGCTATCGCGAGGGCATCAACCCGCCGAGCTACGACAAGCAGTTCGTGCGCGACTGGCTCGAAGCCGCGCGCATCGACGGCCAGCCCTGGAACAAGCGCGCGCCGGCGCCGGCATTGCCGGGCGAGGTGATCGAGCAGACGGCGGCCAAGTACCGCGAGGCGCTGACGCGGCTGGGTGCATGAAGGCCAAGTCCGGCCCGCACTCGCGATTGCTGGCCACGCTCGAAGCGGCAATCAAGAGCGCTGCCAACCCGATCGAAGCGCAATGCCTGCGGGCAGAGCGCGCCGCGCTGCTGGCACGCCAGGGCCAGCTCGAACGCGCACAGAGCGTGATCAGCGAGTTGACCTCGCAACTGGCCTGGCAGCCGCACAACAACCTGGTGCGCGGCTGGGTCGCGCTGGCCGAGGGCTTGCACGGCTACTACAGCGTCATCGGCATCGGCGGCCACGAGCAGCTCGAACTGGCCTACAAGCTGGCGCGTGACAGCGGCCCCACCGGCACACGCCTGCGCGCCACCACGGCGGCGTGGCTGGCCAATCTGGCGTTCGGCGACGAAGACGCCGCGCGCATGGCCACGCTGATCCGCGAGTCGCTCGACAGCGCCGCGCCGGAGCATCGCGGCGCGCGGGCGCGGGCCACGCTCGTCGCCGGCTACGCCTATCACTTCGGCGGCCAGAGCGTGCGCGCGCAGCCCTGGTACGACGCCTCGCGCCGCCATGCCATTGCCGACGGCGACGAGGCCCACCTGTCGGCGCTGATGCACAACCAGGCCTGGATGCGCGGCGCGCAGGTGCGCATGGCGATGTTGTTCGGTGGCGGCGAGGGCCATGACAAAGAGGGCGACAGCAAGGCGGTGATGCAGGCCCTGATCGGCGCCGAATCGATCGGCCACTACGACGCCGGCATCGGCACCGCCTCGCTCGGCTCGCTGGTGCCGACGCTGCGCGCGCAGGTGCTCACCGCGCAGGGCCGCTGGGCCGAAGCGCTCGATCTGTTCGAAGCCAATTTCGACAGCGCGCTCGACGAAGGCTTGAAGCGCATCGTCGCCTGCCTGCTCGCCGACCGCGCGTTGTGCGAGTGGCACCAGGGCCACGCCGACAAGGCCCGCGCGCTGGCCGGCGCCGCCGAACAAGCGCTGTCCGAGCCGATCGACACCGACGACCGCACCTTGGCCCTGGCGCGATTGGCGCAGGTGCGCGAGGCCTTGGGCGAGAGCGGACTGGCGGCTCGGTACCGCGAGGAGTCTCAGCGCCTGCACGCACAACACCGCGACTACCAGCAGCGCATCGTGGCGCTGCTCGACGAAGCGCTGGCCGGGCTCGATCCGAAGCTGCTTTAGAACAGCGCCATCGACAGCTTGCGCCGGTACTGGTCGAGCACCGGATCGGCGCTGACGGCCGCGGCCTTGCCCGTGACTTCGAGCGCGCCCTTGGCAACGCCTGCGGCGGGTTTTGGCGCCGGCTTGGCCATCACGGCGAGGATGGCGACGTAGGTCTTGCGCGCCAGGTCGCTGCTCCAGGCCTTGTCGCGCATCACGATCTCGAGCAGCTCGTCCATCGCCGCGGTGAAGCGGCCGGCAGCGAAATGGATCTGCGCGACTTCGAAGCGGGCTTCGAAGTCGCGCTTGTTGGCGGCGATCGCGGCGGCCAGCGCATCGGGCTGGCGCGCCGTTGCCGACTTGCGCTGCGCCGCGATCCAATGGGCGAGCGCGTCGAAGCGCGCATCGAGCGCGGTCTTCTTGGCCACCGGCTCGAACGCGGCCTCGGCTTGCGCCAGCGCACCGCGCTCCAGCAGCAGCTTGACGTAGTCGTAGCGTGCGTCGTCGTTGGCCGGATCGATCGCCACCGCCTGCTGCAACTTGGCCAGCGCAGCCTCGGGGTCGCCGTCGGCGATCAGCGCTTCGGCTTCTTCGGTTTCGGCCTCGGCGTCGAGCTCGTCGGCCGTCGGCACATGCTTGTCGAGAAAAGCGCGGATCTGCGACTCGGGCAACGCACCGACAAAACCATCGACCGGCTGGCCCTGATCGAACATCACGCAGAACGGAATCGAGCGCACGCCAAAGGCCTGGCTCAACTGGCTGGCGATTTCGGGCTGCTCGTCGCTGTTCAACTTGGCGAGCTTGAAGCGGCCGGCGTACGCGACCTCGAGTTTTTCGAGCAGCGGCCCGAGTGCCTTGCACGGGCCGCACCACGGCGCCCAGATGTCGAGCAGGATCGGTTGCTGCATCGAGCCATTGATGAGTTCGGCTTCGAAGTTCTGGATGGTGACGTCGAGCATGGTCAATCGCAGTTGAGGGGCCGCCACCTACAATTCAAGCCATGAACGAGGCGCAACCGAAAGTCGGTGTGTTGATGGGCTCGGCCAGCGACTGGCCCACCCTGCAACACGCGGCCGCCATTCTCGCCGAGTTCGGCATCGCGCATGAGTGCAAGGTGGTCTCGGCGCACCGCATGCCCGACGAGATGTTTGCGTACGCGCAATCGGCGCGTGAGCGCGGCCTGGTGGCGATCATCGCCGGCGCCGGCGGCGCGGCCCATCTGCCGGGCATGCTCGCCGCGAAGACCCCCGTGCCGGTGCTCGGTGTGCCGGTGCCGGGCAAACATCTGTCGGGTGTCGATTCGCTGCACTCGATCGTCATGATGCCCAAGGGCGTGCCGGTGGCCACGTTTGCCATCGGCGACGGCGGCGCGGCCAACGCGGCGTTGTTCGCGGTGGCGATGCTGGCCGTCACTGACAAAGCCTTGGCCGACAAGCTCGATGCGTATCGCGCCAAGCAGACTGAGGACGCACGCGCCATGTCAGCGCAACTCAAACAATGAAGCCACTCCTTCCCGGCGCCACCGGCCCCGATGGCCGCCCGGTCACGCTCGGCGTGATGGGCGGCGGCCAACTCGGCCGCATGTTCGTGCAGGCCGCGCAGTCGATGGGCTACTTCACGGCCGTGCTCGACCCGGACAAGACCAGCCCGGCCGGTCTCGTCGCGCACTATCACATCGACGCCGAGTACCTCGACGAGCAGGGCCTGGCGCAACTGATGCAGCGCTGCGCTGCCATCACCACCGAGTTCGAGAACGTGCCGGCGCCGGCGCTGTACACGCTCGGTGCGCACCGGCCGGTGTCGCCGTCGGCCGAGAGCGTGGCGATCTGCCAGGACCGCGCGGCCGAGAAGCGGCATTTCGTCAAGAGCGGTGTGGCCTGTGCGCCGTTCGCGGTGATCGAGGCCGAAGCCGATCTGGCGAAGATCGATGCCGCGCTGCTGCCCGGCATCTTGAAGACCTCGCGCCTGGGCTACGACGGCAAGGGGCAGGTGCGCGTGGCCGACCGCGCGGCGCTCGCCGCGGCGTGGAGTGCGTTGAAGCAGGTGCCGTGCGTGCTCGAGAAACTGCTGCCGCTGCGCAGCGAGCTGAGCGTCATCGTCGCCCGCGGCGCCGACGGCACGGTGGTGCAGTTGCCGGTGCAGCAGAACCTGCACCGTGACGGCATCCTCGCTGTAACGCAGGTGCCGGCGCCCGACATCGCGGCCGAGACGCAGCAAGCCGCCGCCGCCGCCGCGCAGCGCCTGGCTCACGAGATGAGCTACCTCGGTGTGCTCTGCGTCGAGTTCTTCGTCTTGCAGGACGGCTCGCTGGTCGCCAACGAAATGGCGCCGCGGCCGCACAACTCCGGCCACTACAGCATCGACGCCTGCGATGTGTCGCAGTTCGACCTTCAGGTGCGCTGCATGACCGGCCTGCCGCTACCGGCACCGCGCCTGCATTCGAATGCCGTCATGCTGAACCTGCTCGGCGACCTGTGGTTCGACGCGCAAGGCGACGAGCGCACGCCGCCGTGGAACGATGTGCTCGCGCTGCCCGGCGCGCACCTGCATTTGTACGGCAAGGCCGGCGCACGGCGTGCACGCAAGATGGGCCACTTGACGATCACCGGCGCTGAGGCCGCGAGCACGCGTGCCGTGGCGTTGCAGGCAGCAGCACTGTTGGGGCTGCCCACCTTCTGACGTGCTTCTCGACGGCAAGCAACCCGACGCGATCACGCAGGCGGCAGAGCGACTCGCTGCGGGCGAACTCGTCGCTTTCCCCACCGAAACCGTCTATGGCCTCGGCGCGCGCGCCGACGACGACACGGCCGTGGCAAAAATCTTCAGCGCCAAGGGCCGGCCGAGCGAGCACCCGCTGATCGTGCACGTCGTCGATGCCGAACATGCGCAGGCCTTCGCGCGCGAGTGGCCGCCGCTGGCGCAGCGCCTCGCCACGGCTTTCTGGCCCGGCCCGTTGACGTTGATCGTGCCGCGGCAGGGCGGCATCGGCGCCGCGGCCGCCGGCGGGCAAAACACGATCGGCCTGCGCTGCCCCGCCCACCCGCTGGCGCAGGCGCTGCTCGTCGCCTGCGCTGCGCGCGGCGTGCCGGGTGTGGCCGCGCCGAGCGCCAACCGCTTCGGCCGCATCAGCCCGACGACGGCCACGCATGTCGCCGACGAGTTTGGCGACACGCTCACCGTGCTCGACGGCGGCGCGTGCGACGTCGGCATCGAATCGGCGATCGTCGATTGCAGTCGAGGCCAGGCCGTGCTGCTGCGCCCCGGCGCGCTGACGCGTGAAGCGCTGCAAGCCGCGGCCGGCACAACGCTCACCGATGCCGATGCCGACGCGCCGCGCGCCTCGGGCACGCTCGAAGCGCACTACGCGCCGCGCGCCACCGTGCGCCTGATGCCCGGCGCCGCACTCGCCGACGCGCTGACCATCTGGTGCGACGCGCGCGCCGCCGCGCCGCGCAGCGCCAAACGAAGCCAGGCCACCCTGGCGGTATATTCGCGCACGCTGCGCGCACCGCGGTCTGCGGCCGATGTCGGCCTGGTCATGCGCAGCATGCCCACCGGCGCACGCGCCGCGGCGTTCGAGTTGTTCGCGGTGTTGCGTGAACTCGATGCGCTCGGCGTGAGTCTGATCTGGGTCGAGCAACCGCCACCCGGCAGCGAGTGGGACGGCGTGCGCGACCGCCTGCAACGCGCCGCGGCAACACGGCAAACCCCCTGAGTTTTTTGGAGATGGCATGAGTTCGAAGTGGATGACGAAGGGGGTGCTCAAGTCCCTGGCAACCGTGGCCGCGTTGTGCGCGCTGGCGGCCTGCGGCGGCGGCGATACGCAGGAGCCGTTCGAGCCCAACCGCGTGCTGGCCTTCGGCGACGAGCTGTCGTATCTCGAGACCGACGGCCGCAAGTACGGCATCAACGCCTTCAGGATCACCGACACCACCACCAACCCGCCGACGGAGAGCACGACCGAGCTCGACTGCACGCGCAACCCGATCTGGGTGCAGCGGGTGGCGACGAGTTTCGGCCTGGCCTTCGACCGCTGTCTCGGCACCGCCACCGCGGCCAGCGGCCAGGTGCTGGCACAGCCGGGCCACAAGGTTGCCGACCTGCCGGCACAACTGGCCGCGGTGCAGGGCGCCGCGCTCAACGAGCGCGACCTGGCGCTGATGATGATCGGCATGCACGACATCCTCGAGCTGTATGCACGCTATCCGGCCGAGTCGTCGGCGTCGCTGATCGAAGAGGCGCGCTCGCGGGCGCGGGTCTACGGCGAAGCCATCAACTCGCTCGCGCAATCGGGCCCGGCCGTCGTCGTGCTGACCGTGCCCGACCTCGGCTTGACGCCGTTCGCGCGCGCGCAGAACACGAGCAGCGGCGACGCCACGCGCAGCAGGCTGCTGTCGCAACTTACCGACGCCTTCAACAGCCGCATGAGCGTGACGCTAGTCAATGACGGCCGCCTGATCGGCCTGATCTTTGCCGACATCGAGACGCAGAACATGTTCCGCTTTCCGAGCAACTTTTCGCTGACCAACGTGCAGGATGCGGCCTGCCTGACGACGGCGGCGTTGCCCGATTGCCGCACCAACACGCTGGCCACCGGCGCCACGTCCACCAACCACCTGTGGGCCGACGACCTGCGCCCCGGCCCCGCGGTGCAGACGCGCCTGGGCTCGCTGGCCGAGTTCCGGGCCAAGAACAACCCGTTCTGATCGCGCTGCACGCGTCTCTCCGATACGACGTTCTGCGGGGTTAACCCGGCTCGGGGGCCGGGGCCCCAAACGTATAGTCCAACGCACCAAAAGTCGCCCAGGCTGGCACTCCAGCCTGGCTGCGTGGCGACTGACGCGACAAGACCGTACCGAAGGAGCACAACACCATGACCACCATCCGTCGTCGCTGGCACATTTCGGCCCTTGCGGCTGCTGCATTGATCGTTGCCGGCTGCGGCGGCGGAGATACCGATGCGCCGCTGGCCAAGCGAGTGATCGTTTTTGGCGACAGCGTTTCCGACGTTGGCACCTACACGCCGGCGACGCAGATACCGCTGGGGCAGGACCCGGGTGTGCCACCGTTCTTTGGCGGCAAGTTCACGACCAACAGCCACACGGGCTACACGGCCACCAACAACACCAGCAACGCCAACGTCTGGGTCGAGTTGGATTGCCGCGCGCCTGGGCGTGGCGATCACTCCGGCCGAGGTGGGCTTCGTCACGACGCGAGTGCCGTGCCCGGCCGCGGCGAACCCGGCACTGGCCGGCAGTTGCACCGGCTACGCACAGGGCGGCGCTCGCGTCACTGATCCGATCGGCATCGGCAAGACTGGCGGCGCACTTACGATCCCGATGGTCGATCAGATCGCCTCACACAACACGCGCACAGTGCCCGGTTTCCAGTCGGGTTTTGTCGACGGTGACATCGTCTTCGTCTTGGGCGGCAACAACAACGTCTTCGTGCAGTTCGGCGCCGTGGCGCAAGGCCTGCCACCGGCCGATGCTGTCGCCGCCGTGACCACCGCAGCCACCGAACTGGCCACGCTGGTCAAGACCGAAATCATTGCCAAGGGCGCCAAGCGCGTGGTCGTGATGACTCTGCCAGACTTCACGGTAACGCCGGCGTTCTCGGGCCTGCCTGCGGACAACAAGGCCTTCCTGAACCAGCTGTCGGAGGCGTTCAATGCTGCGCTGTTGACTGGCTTGAACGGGTCGTCAGCGCGCACCGTCAACTTGCGTGCGCTGGGGGCGGCCGTGCTGGCAAATCCGAGCGCCTTCGGTATCACCAATGCCACGGATGCGGCATGCGACCCGGCAAAGATCTCGGCCTTTACGCGGGGGCGTGTCGCAGACGGCTCGGCGCTTTTCTGCAACGCTGCGCCGGCCGCGGCGTTTGTCAGCCCCGTGCCAAACCTCAACGGCCTGAAGACCGGTGCCAGCCCGACCACCTACTTTTTCGCTGACGGCGTACACCCCACGACCGGTGGCCACAAGATTCTCGGCGATCAGGTCTGGACAGCGTTGAAGAACTTCGGCTGGGTGCCTGAAAACCTCTGAGCGCGCGCGCCGCGCCATGACAAAGCCGGCCCGCGCGCCGGCTTTGTCTTTTCAGCGCAGGTCGTTGATCGTCCACTGCACCAGCGCATCGAGGGCTGTCCTCGCCGCAGCAGCATTCGGGTGGTTGATCATCGCCACCAGCACGTAGCGTTTGCCGCTGGCGCCGAGCACGTAGCCGGCCAGGGCCTGCACGTCGCGCAGCGAGCCGGTCTTCAAGTGCGCGCGGCCGGTGGTGGCCGCGTTGGCGCGCGTGCGGCGCAGCGTGCCGTCGAGGCCAGTCACCGGCAGCGAGGCCATCAGCTCGGGCATCACGGCGCTGCTCCACGCGCGTTGCAGCACGCGCGCCAGCAGTGCGGCCGAGACACGCGTCTCGCGCGACAGGCCGGAGCCGTTGTCGATGACAACACCCTCCAGCGATTCGCCGAGCCGCTCGCGCATCCAGAGCTTCAGCGCGTCGCGTCCGGCGTCGGGCGTGGCGCGCGTGCCGCCGTTGCGATGCAGCCCGAGCGTCAGCAGCAGCTGCTGCGCCATGACGTTGTTACTGTACTTGTTGATGTCGCGCACCACGTCGGCCAGCGGCGGTGACGTGAGCTCGAAGGTCGGCGGCGTGCCGGCCGGCGCCGCGCCTTCGCGCACCGTGCCGCCGAGCTTGCCGCCGCCGCCGCGCCACAGCGTCGTCAACAGCTGCGCCGTGTACTGCCGCGCGTCGCTGTGCGCCAGCGCCCAGAAGCGCTCGCCGCACGCTGCCGGATAGTGGCCGGCAAAGCGCAGCCGCTGCGGGTTGCCGACGGCGGCCTTGAGCGCGCCGCGCCAGTCGCCGCAGCCGCCGCCGGCCAGCGGCACGCTGGCATCGACCAACACGCCGTCGAGTTGCGGCTCGGCGCTGACCACGGCCACGCCGCGCGCCACGTCGGGCGTGAAGGTGTAGATCACGGCCGACAGGTTCGCCAGCAGCGCCTGCGAGCGCGCGTTGTACGGCCGCAGCGGCTCGTTGTCGAACTCGGCCGTGGAGATGTCGGGCACGGCGAAGGCGCTCTGGTCGATGACGATGTCGCCGCGAATCTCGTTGACGCCCATCGCGCGGATGCGCTGCAGCGCCAGCCAGAGGCGCTCGATCGTCAGCTTCGGGTCGCCGCGGCCTTGCAGATGCAGGTTGCCTTCGAGCACGCCGTTGCTGAGCGGGCCGGCAAACCACAGCGGCGTTTTCCAGCTGTAGGACGGGCCGAGTTCGTCGAGCGCGGCGTAGGTCGTCAGCAGCTTCATCACCGACGCCGGATTCATCGGCTGCTGCGCGTTGTGCGAGACGCGCGTCGTGCCGGTGCCGGCCTCTTGCACCAGCACCGACACGGCGTCCAGTGGAATGCGTTCGCGTTGCAGCGCTTGCGTGATTTCGGGCGACAGCGTGGCCGCCGTGGCCAACGCAGGCACCCAGGCCATCGCGAGCACGGCAAGGGTGCGGTTCAAGGGATGCATCGCCGCTGATGATCGCATGGGACGGCGAATACACTGATCGCATGAGCACGCCGTGCCTGCTGGCCCTCGACACCGCAACCGACCAGCTCGCCGTGGCCGTCATCGTCGGCGAGCGCGATTTCTGCGCGCACGAGGCCGGCGGCGCACGAGCGTCGCAGCGCTTGTTGCCGCTGGTGTTCGAGTTGTTGCACGCGGCGGGATTGAAGGCAGCGCAACTCGATGCCGTGGCCTTCGGCCGCGGCCCCGGCGCCTTCACCGGCCTGCGCACGGCCACCTCGGTGGCCCAGGGGCTGGCGCTGGGCATCGGCTGCCCGGTGTTGCCGATCGACAGCCTGATGATCGTCGCCGAAGACGCGCGCCTGCGCTACGGCGTGAACGATCTCTGGGTGGCGATGGATGCACGCATGGACGAGGTCTATGCCGGCGCCTACCGGTTCGACGGCCAGCGCTGGCAGGTGCGGCACGAGGCCGCGCTGTTCACGCTGCCGGCGCTGCACGCGTTGTGGCAAGCGCAGCCGCCGCAGGCCGTGGCGGGCTCGGCGCTGGCGGCGTTTGGCGAGCGGTTGTTGTGTGGTGCGGCGCTTCGTCTCGACGAGATGGGGACCGATCGCGCCGCATCATTGGCCCGCCTGGCACGCGCCGCGTGGTCGCAGGCAGAAGCGATCGACGCCGCGCAGGCGCTGCCGGTCTACCTGCGCGACAAGGTGGCGTTGACGACGGTGGAGCGTGCCGCGGCGCGTGCTGCGGCCCAAGCATCATGAGCGCACTGCCGCAAGACCCATCGCTGTACCGCGTGCCGATGCACTTGGCGCACCTGCCCGCGGTGCTGGTGATCGAGCAAGCCGTGTATCCGTTCCCGTGGACGCGCGGCAATTTTGTCGATTCGCTCGCCGCCGGCCACAGCGCGCAGGTGCTGCGCGCGGCCGACGGCACGCTGGCCGCTTACAGCGTGGCGATGGCGGGTGTGCAGGAGATGCACCTGTTGAACCTGACCGTGGCGCCGCATTGGCAGCGGCGCGGCCACGCCTGCGCGCTGCTCGATGCGCTGGTGGCGCACTGCCGGCGCGAGCGCAGCGCAGCGCTGTGGCTCGAAGTGCGCATCAGCAACCAGCGTGCGCGCGATGTCTACGCGCGCTACGGCTTCAAGGAGACAGGCCTGCGCCGCGGTTATTACCCGGCCGACGGCGGTCTGCGCGAAGATGCGTGCGTGATGCGGCTGTCGATCGACGGCGAGGTATCGTGAGCTCGCGCTGGACCGAGCGTCAACGCGGCATGCTCGCGGCGATGGGGGTGCGCGTGTTCGAGGCGCCGCGTGACGATGATCCAACCCCCGTGGCTGAGCTTGTCGAAGCCCCGGTGCGCGCGCCGGCCCTTCGACAAGCTCAGGGTGAACGGAGCACAGCAGTGCAGGAGGTCGCCACCCTCGACTGGCCCGCGCTGCGCGCGGCCGTCAGCGAGTGCCGCGCCTGCGCCCTGTGCGAGTCGCGCACGCAAACCGTGTTCGGCGTCGGCCACGAGCGTGCGCGGCTGATGATCATCGGCGAGGCCCCAGGCGAAAACGAAGATCGGCAGGGCGAGCCCTTCGTCGGCCAGGCCGGCAAGCTGCTCGACAACATGCTGCGCGCGATCGGTCTGGCGCGCGACGCCGCCGCGCCCGAGCAGTCGGTCTTCATCTGCAACACGCTGAAGTGCCGGCCGCCGCGCAACCGCAACCCCGACCCGGCGGAGACGGCGCGCTGCGCGCCGTACCTCGAGCGCCAGATCGCGCTCGTGCAGCCGAAGCTGCTGCTGGCGATGGGAAAGTTTGCCGCGCAGGCGCTGCTCGGCAGCGACGAGGCCATCGGCAAGCTGCGTGGCCGCGTGCACGAGCGCCGCGGCGTGCCGGTGATCGTCACCTACCACCCGGCCTACCTGCTGCGCACGCTGGCCGACAAGGCGCGGGCGTGGGACGACCTGTGCCTGGCGGCGTCGGTGCTGGAGCTGCCGGCGTGAGCGAGCCCGGCCGCTGCGAAGCGCTCACCTACCGAAGCGCGCAGCGCGAAGGTTGTCTCATGAGCGAGCCATGAATCACAAGACAACGCCGCCGCCGACCGCGACGCAGCCGCTCGTCCACGAGCACGCCAGCCTGCTGCGCCTGGTGGCCAACAGCGTGCCGGCGCTGATGGCGTTCTACGACTCCGACAGCTTGCGCTGCCTGTTCGCCAACGCGGCGTACGCGCGCACCTTCGGCTTTAGCGAACAGTCGATCCTCGGCCGCTCGCTCGAAGAGATCATCGGTGCCGAGGCGATGCGCGTCATCGAGCCGCACATCACCGAGTTGCGCCTGCACCAGCGCAGCGCGCGCTACGAGCGCCAGCTCGACACGCCGCAGGGACCGCGCTGGCTCGACGTGCAATTGCTGCCGCACCTGGCGCGCCGACGGCGTGCTCGACGGCGCCTTCGTGCTCATCAACGACATCACGCCGCGCCGCGAGGCCGAGTTGGCTCTGCGCCAGTCCGAAGAGCGGCTGTCGAAGTTCATGGACGCCAGCGTCGAAGGCATCGTCTTCCACGAGGACGGCGTCATCACCGACGCCAACCTGCCGCTGCAACGCCTGCTCGGCTACGCGCTGCAGGAGATGCTGGGCCGCAAGACGCTCGCCTTCGTCGCGCCCGACCAGGTGCCGCGGGCGCTGGAGATGATCGCCAAGCGCTCCGAACTGTCGTACGAGAGCGCGGTGATGCACCGCGACGGCACACGCATCCCCGTCGAGTTCATCGTCCGCATGGCCGAGCGCGGTGGCCAGCCGCTGCGCATGGTGGTCGTGCGCGACCTGCGCGCCGCGCTGGCGCAGCGCGAACGCATCCACCACCTGGCGCACCACGACCCGCTGACCAACCTGCTCAACCGCCACGCTTTCATGGAACGGCTGGCTGAACATACAAAGCTCAGCCGAGCGCAGGAAGCGCAGGGCGCGCTCTTGTTCATCGACCTCGACCACTTCAAACGCGTCAACGATTCGCTCGGCCACGTGGCCGGCGACCTGCTGCTGCAGACGCTGGCGCAGCGCCTGGTGGCGCTGCTGCGCAGCAGTGACCTGGTGGCGCGTTTCGGCGGCGACGAGTTCGTCGTCCTGCTGCCGGGCGCGCTGCAAGGCACGCAGGTCGAAGACGTGGCGGCCAAGCTGCTGGCAGCACTCGCCGAGCCGGTGCTGCTCGAAGGCCGGCCGATTTCGGTCACGCCGTCGGTGGGCATTGCGCTGTACCCGCAGCACGCGGCCAACGCGGCCGACCTGGTCAAGCATGCCGACGCGGCGATGTACGAGGCCAAGCGCCAGGGCCGGGCCACGCACCGCTGGTACGACCCGCTGTTCAGCCAGCGCGCGCTGGCCGCGCTCGAGCTCGAGACGCAACTCACGCAGGCCATCGCGCAGGGCGAGTTCGTGCTGCACTACCAGCCGCAGGTGCGCGCGGCCGACGGCATGCTCGTCGGCTGCGAGGCGCTGATCCGCTGGCGTCACCCGGCGCGCGGCCTGGTCGAGCCCGACCAGTTCATCCCGCTGGCCGAAGAGCTGCGCCTGATCGTGCCGATCGGCACCTGGGTGCTCGGCGAGGCGGTGCGCGCGGCGCGGCGCTGGCAGGCGGCCGGGCGCGAGTTGCCGGTGAGCATCAACCTGTCGTCGCTGCAACTGCGCGACGTGCGTTTTGCCGAAACGGTGCAGGCGGCGCTGGCCGAGGCCGGCCTGCCCGGCCGCCTGCTCGAAGTGGAGATCACCGAGCGCATGTTGATGGACGATGCCGACGCCGTGCGCGCCACGCTGGCGCAACTGCACGCACTGGGCGTGCGCGTGGCGATCGACGACTTCGGCACCGGCTATTCCTCGCTCGGCACGCTCAACCAGTTGCCGATCGACCGCATCAAGATCGACCGCAGCTTCGTGCGCGGCCTGCCGCAGCATGCCGGCAACGCCGCCATCGCGCGCGCCATCGTCATGCTGGCGTCGAGCCTGGGCCGCGAGGTCATCGCCGAAGGCGTCGAGAACGAAGCGCAGCGCGACTACCTGGTGGCGCTCGGCTGCCCGCAACTGCAGGGCCTGCTGTTCGGCGCGCCCACCGAGGGCGCACCATTTCCGCTGTGAGTGAATTCAGCGCCGGCGAGCAGCGCCTGGCCGTGGCGCTGCTGTTCATCGCGCCGGCGCTGTGGAGCGTCAACTACCTCGTCGCGCGCTGGGCGCCGGGCGTGATCGCGCCGCATATGCTGGCCTTGGGCCGCTGGGCGATCGCTGCGGCGCTGCTCGGCGCCTTCTGCTGGCGCGAGATCGCGGCCAAGCGTGCGCACATCCGCGGCGAAGCGTGGCACTTCATCGTGCTCGGTGCCCTGGGCATGTGGGTCTGCGGCGCGTTTGTGTACATCGGCGGGCGCAGCACCACGGCGGTCAACATCGGCCTCATCTACGCCGGCTCGCCGGTGCTGATCGCGCTCGCCTCGGCGTTGTGGTTGCACGAAAGGTTCGGCGTCAAGCAGTGGCTCGGCGTCGCGCTGTCGATTGCCGGCGTGCTGCACATCATCATCAAGGGCCAGTGGCAGGCGCTGGCCGACGTGCGCATCAACAGCGGTGATGCCTGGATCGCCGTGGCGATGGTCTGCTGGGCAGCGTACTCGCTGCTGCTGCGCGCCTGGCCGTCGGCCTTCGGCGCGCTGGCGCGCCTCACGCTGATCGCCTGCGGCGGCGTGATCGTGCTCGCTCCCTTCACCATCGTCGAAGCGCTGTGGTGGTGGCCGTCGACGTTGTCATGGCAGAGCATCGCCCTGGTGCTGGTCTCGGCGCTGATCCCCGGCGCGGCGGCGTACGGCGCCTACTCGTACATGCAGCGCGTGCTCGGCGCGGCGCGCGTCGGCATGGTGCTTTACTTCGGGCCTTTGTATGCGGCGCTGGCGGCGTGGGGGGTGCTCGGCGAGAGCATCGAGCGATTCCACTTCGTCGGTGCGGTGTTGGTGCTGGCCGGCATTGCGCTGGCGACGCGGCGGTAGATGCGGCGTCGTCGCATCAAGATGGTCGCGCCCAGCCCGGCGAGCAACAACGCGTAGGTCGATGGTTCGGGAACCGCCGCGCTGATCGAGAGTTCTCCGCGCCCGCTGCCGAAGGGGTAGGCGCTTACCGAGAACTCGGTGCCGGTCAGGTTGACCTGGTAGTAGGGGCCGCAGTGGTAGGCGTTGAAACACACGTGCTGTTCCGAATAGGTGATTCCAGTTGGAACGCCATCCAGGAAGCTGATCGTCGCGTCGCCATGTACTGACCTGACGACGATGGGTTCGATCGGGGTTCCGTAGACAGCACTGTTGCCGAACGCATAGCCGAAGTCATAGTTGCTGACCTTGCCCGCCAAGTCCGCTGCAACGACGGCGAAGGATCCGACATCGGGGACCTGCGACTCGTTCACCACGAAGAAGCCGCTGCCATTGGCTACCTGGGCCGCGTAGGGAGAGTAGGTGAGCGTGAACTGGTACGTGGTCAGTT
Organism: uncultured beta proteobacterium; assembly: GCA_963732625.1. Classification (GTDB taxonomy): domain Bacteria; phylum Pseudomonadota; class Gammaproteobacteria; order Burkholderiales; family Burkholderiaceae_C; genus CADEEN01. The sequence goes on from CAVTAM010000035.1 coordinate 49,421, forward strand.
GAGCGTGCGCGGGCGCGCCAAGCAACGCTGCAGCCACCGCTGCCAGCACCCACTCGATGCTGCCGACAAAACGCGCACGCGGGTCGGCTCTCACTTTTCATCCTTAGTTGGAAATGGTTAAGGCACCTTACCGATCAAGATCGAGCCCATGTTGACGCCGCTCAATCCGCCGCCGTATCCGGTGCGTGGAGCCGCGCTGGCGTCCGACACCCGCAGGTGGTCGCCAGCCGTGGCACGCTCTGCGCCTATCCCATCTGAAGAGGTGCCTCCCATGGCTTCACGCTCCCAACGCAAGCTCGCCCAACAGACACTCGCTCTATCGATGGCCGTGCCGCTGGTGATTGCGCACCGCGTCGGCCGCATGGCCGCGGCCGGGCCGAACCCGAATGCGCGCGACCGCAAGGAGTGCAAGCAGATGAGCGCCGAGAAATCGGCCGCGTTCTACGAGTCGTGGGCGGCGATGGGCACGGCAGCGCTGCGCGCGCAGCAGTCGATGTGGTTGCAGATGATGCGCGGCGCGGCGCTGTCGCCGTGGACGCTGGTGCGGCCGGGGTCGATCGTGCCGACGATGAACACGCTCGCCGGCCACGCCGCGCGGGTGATGGCGCAGGGCCTGGCGCCGGTGCACCGGCGCGCGGTCGGCAACGCCAAGCGCCTCGGGCGGATCAAGACGTAGCGCGCCTCAGCGCAGCCAGTTGAGCAGCGCGGCGAAGACCTGCGGGCTCGACAACAGGTCGAGGTGGCCGCTGTTGTGCACCACCGTCTGGTGCTCGCGATCGAAGCCCATGCGCCGCGCCGGCTCGCGGTGCTGACCGAGCGCGCTGGCCACCGGCACCAGGCCGTCGCCGAGCAGCTGCTCCTTCAAGCTGCCGCCTTCTGCGCCCAGGCTCGCCGCCACCGCGTAGCAGCGCACCTTGGCCGGCAGCGGCACGGTATCCTGGCGCAGCGAGCCGTCGCCGCTGACGATGTTGCCGTGGCGCAAATCATTGATGCCGGCGCTGCGCATCTTGCCCAGGCGCGCCAGCGGCGCGGCATACGGCGCGGCGCCGAGCAGCAGGTCGATGCCGTGGCCCGCGGCCTCCAGCGGCGCGCCCAGGTGCGGCGTGCCCAGGCAGACCAGGTCATCGATGCGTGCTGTCCAGCGCAGGGCGCCGCGCTGGATCAGCACCGCGTGGTGCAGCGCGCTGCGCGCCACGAGGCCGCCCATGCTGTGGCCGATGATCGCCATGCGCTCGATCGGCGTCGGCCAGGCATCGAGCAGGCGCTCCATCTGCTGGGCCAGGATGCGGCCGTTGGTCGACACCGACAGGCCGCTGTTGTAGTGCAGGTAGATCGGCGTGTAGCCGGCCTCGCGCGCCAGCGCCGCGCCGTGGTCGTGGCCGTTGCGCTGCCACTGCAGATCGTTCATGCACAGGCCGTGCAGCAGCACCAGCGGGCGCGCGGTGAAGTCGACCAGGCGCGAGCGCATCGCAAAACGGTCGAGCACGAGCGGCTTGCCGCGGTGGCGAAACGCCATCGTGATCGCCAGCGGGTTGTCGGTTGCGGCGAGGTGGTCGCCGAGCACGCCGTTCAACGCCGCCACCACGGCCTCGCGTTCGGCCTGCGGCAGGCTGCCGACGCCGGCTGCGTGCAGCGTGGGCCCCAGCCAGCCGAGCAGCGCATCGACGCTGCCGCCGACGATGCGCGTCGCGCCGCGCACCGACTTGTAGACCAGGCCCGTGAGGCCAGTCGTGCGCTCGTCGGCCGCCACCGGCACGCCGGGCAGCGAGGCGATGCGGGCGTGCATCGCCTCGACCAGGCTGGCCAGGCCCTCGACGGCGTCGGTGGTGAGTTGCGTGGCGCCGCGCAGGTCGGCGGCTTGCAGAAGAGGCTGGGTCATGCCGGAGTGTGCCAGCAAGCCCATGCGCCGTGCGAGGAGCGCCGGCAGCGGCATGATGCGGGCCATGTCCTTGCCACCTCTTTCTGTGCTCGATCTCGTCGCCGATCGTCGAAGGCGCCACCGCCGCGCGACGCGCTGCGCCACAGCCTCGACCTCGCCCAGCACGCCGAAGCCTGGGGCTACCGCCGCTACTGGGTGGCCGAGCACCACAACATGGACGGCGTGGCCAGCTCGGCCACCGCGGTGCTCATCGGCCACATCGCCGGCGGCACGAAGACGATCCGCGTCGGCTCCGGCGGCGTGATGCTGCCCAACCATGCGCCGCTGGTGATTGCCGAGCAGTTCGGCACGCTGGCCACGCTGTACCCGGGGCGCATCGACCTCGGCCTCGGCCGCGCGCCGGGCACCGACCGGTTGACGATGCGTGCGCTGCGGCGGCACCTCGACGCCAGCGACGAAGAAGAAGGGTTTCCGCGCGACGTGATGGAGTTGCAGGGGTATCTCGGTGATCCGACGGCCGAGCCGCAGCCGGTGCGCGCGATTCCGGGTGTCGGCACGAAGGTGCCGATCTGGCTGCTGGGGTCGAGCCTGTACAGCGCGCAGTTGGCCGCGCACCTCGGCCTGCCGTTCGCGTTTGCCTCGCACTTCGCGCCGGATCTGCTGCTGCAGGCGCTGCATGTTTATCGTCAAGGCTTTCGACCGTCGCCCGAGTGGCCGCAGCCGCACGCGATGGTCGGCGTCAATGTCGTCTGCGCCGACAGCGACGACGACGCGGCGTTTCTGTTCACGTCGATCCAGCAGCGTTTTCTCGGCATGCAGCGCGGCCAGCGCGGCCCGCTGCCGTGGCCGATCGACCCAGCGTTGCTGGAGTCGATGTGGGCGCCGCAGGAGAAGATGACTTTCGCCCAAGGAATTCCGTGACGGCTACGAGAAAGAAATCCCCGAGTCCATCGTTGGCTCCGAATTTCTCCGCGCTACAAGACGCACGACGATCCCGTCACCACAATCCAGCCCGACGCCACCTATCGCGTCGCCGGCCCCACGCGGCATCCCATCGAGGAGAACGAACGCGTGCTGAAATTCATGGACGCCCTCCGCGCCGCGAAGAACGGCGACGAGAAAGCGCTCATCACCGCCGGCGAATGCATGTATGGCGCGCACGACAGCTACAAAAACAACTGCCATCTCTCGACGGAGGAAGTGGATTTCCTCGTGGAAGCGGTGCGCAAACGCGGCGTCCAAGCGGGCTTTACGGCGCGAAGATCACCGGCGGCGGCACCGGCGGCACGGTGGCGGTCTTCGGCAAACTCGAAGCGCTCAAAAAACACATCCCCGAAATCGCCACCGAATATTCCCGCCGCATCGGCGTGATGCCGGACATCTTCGAAGGCACATCGCCCGGCGCGATGGAATTCGGCGCGCGGCGCTACGCCTTCGGCGCGACATGGCTGGCAGCGGCGGGAGGTGGAATGGCGCATTTACAGGGAAGACCGCATGACACCTTTTGCCACATCGCAACTCGATGAGTTCTCTCGACGGTTTGCAACAGTGCTATTCGCACGTTTCCGGATTTGGAGCAGCAGGTCGTCGTCCCACGCGAAGCGTCGTGTGATGGTTGCCTTTCCGTAGAGTTTCCGTGTCCATTCCCAGCAGAATTACAATGGCCTCTTTACATCTGGACCGAGGGTGGGCACGAGGTCAGCGTCGGCTTGGATGCGTGCCACACCCATTTCGCCTCTGATAGCGCCCAGACTGAGTCAGAGGCATTTGAGGAAGCCTTGTCTTTCCTCGACGACATCTTCTCAGAGCGTATTGTCGTCATGTCATGGGTGCGCGATGGACGGCTTGGTGGCTCGTCGTTTAACCCACCTGATGAAATTGAGGCCGAGATTGCCGATACACCTCCCGGCAGTGTTGGTTCGCGTTCGTTCTTGGCGGGGCAAGTTTTTGCGCGACCATGTTGTTGTCGGAAGTTGAAGATTCTTTTAATTCTCCGCATGAAGCCCATCCGCAAAGCCGTCATCCCTGTGGCCGGACTCGGCCCGCGCCACTTTCCCGCGTCGCACGCGGTGAAGAAGGAATTATTCCCCGTCGTCGGCCCCGACGGCATCGCGCGCCGGGCACTTGCCCAGACTGGGTTTCTCTGACACCTTGCTGCCATGAATCTGACCCTGAGCAAATCGCCGAAGAAGCGTTGGCGCTCCCTAGCGAGGCCGCGCGGCGCTGCTCGCGGATCGCCTCGCCGAGAGCTTGACCCAGCAGAGGATGGCACCGTTCGCCAGCTTTGGGCCGCCGAAGCGTTACGTCGTCGTGATGACGTTCGCAGCGGGCGCGTAAAAACCATTCCCGGAGACGAAGCTCTGGCGCGCGTTCGCCGTGCCGTGGCACGATGAGGTTTGAGTTCCATCCCGAGGCGCTCGACGAATACGAGGCCGCTGCGCGTTACTACGCCGGTTGTCAGGAGGGGTTGGAGCTTCGGTTTATCGCCTGCGTCGAGTCAGCCATTCAGAAGCTTTCCCGAAACCCGGCACATTTCCGCCTGTTTGAAGCCGATGTCCGGCGGTGTCTCGTTCATGTTTTCCCCTACGCGGTGCTGTTCACCGTTCGAATCAGATTATGTGCTCATCATAGCAGTGATGCATTGCAGCCGGGAACCGGGTTATTGGCGGCAGCGGACTGAAGGAAAATCCTAATTCACGCTATGTTGATTTAGAGCTGCGTTTTCAAATTCTCCCATGACTATCCACATCTGTTTGCAGAATTCGCACGGGCATTGGAGTTCCCCGACTACTTTGGCCACAACTGGGACGCGTTGGAGGAATGTCTGGCCGATCTGGAATGGCTGCCGGCCAAGGGCTATATTCTACTCATCACCGATGCGGCCCATGTGTTGCTCGATGACGAAGAAGAGTATGAAACCTTCCTAGAGGTCTTGCGTGATGCGGGAGAAGCCTGGGGCAGCGGACAGGCGGGAATGGGCGCGCGACAAGCCACGCCCTTTCACGTGCTGTTCGCTATATCGGAGAGGGAGAAAGCTAAGCGGGCCCACTGGGGGATGAAAGAAATTAATGTGGAACCGGATCGGAAAGCAAATACGCGCCGGCGGTCTCCCTCAAAACGGCGCTAGCGAGCCACGATCTGTGGCCCTGGCGGCATGTATCAACATCATTCACTCAAGGAAAGGAATCAACGA
>CAVTAM010000036.1:0-47233 GCA_963732625.1 uncultured beta proteobacterium
TGCATGCGCGGCCGGCCGCTGCGGTCGGCGAGATCGACGCTGGCAATGCTGGCCGGCGCAAAACCGAGGTCGGCTGTCTCACCCAGCGCACGGGCTCATCGACCGGCCGGCGCGCCGTACCCAGGCGCGGCTTGTGCGGGTGGCCGGCCTCGATCAAGCGCAGCGCGTGAAAGAAGTCGAAGCGATAAGGCTCGGCAGCCATCGCCGAAAAAGCTTTGCTCGCGGACCCGCGCGCCGCCTGCGCATCGTGCGAGCCGGCGCTCCCCCCTTCGGCTGGCGGCGTCACAGGATCGGGCGGGTCCCGCATCGCGGCCTCCCCGAAAGAATGTCGCCACGGGCCGGCGAATGCAGCCGCGTCTGCGTGAAGCTGTTGAGCGACACATGGCGCGCGACAAATCGCTCCAGCACGCAGCCGAGCAGGAACGCGCTGGCACCCTCGAACGACAGGTCGTCGACCTCGACCTTGACTTCAACGCCGCGGCCGAACGTGATCGGGCCCGGCATCGGCAGCCGGCGCACCACCGGCTGCAGCTTCACCGAGCGCAGCCCGTCCACCTGGCGCTGCGCGCCGGCGTCGCCGGTCGGTGCGTACAGGCGCAGGATCGAGCGCAAGGCGGCAGCCCCCTGCTCGGCGTCGGCATCGGTCAGCGACAGGTGGTTGAGCGACAGCTGGTTGATCAGCTTCCAGGCGATGTTGGCCTCGCGCAGCGCCGAGCTCGGCCGCGACGGCCCCTTGACGACGCGGATGCTCTTGACCGGCGCGGTCTGCGCCAGCGTGAGGTCGCCTTTGGTGTCGCCCAGGCGCATCAGCACGGGCAGATCGCGGTTGGTGCACAGCGCCTTGACGCCCAGTTGGCGCAGATCGGCTGAATACGGCGCCTCATCGGAGTCGACCACCGACAGATAGACCTCGGTGCCGATGTAGGCCGTGCGCGTGCCCTCGCGCTGCTGCGTCTGCGACAGGAGTCGCGGCTCGCGCTTCACCGAGTAGTAGGCGTTGTGCGAGCGCTCCTCGGTGTGGAAGGCGTTGTAGAACGGCAGGAAGCGCCACTCGCTGTGCGTGCCCGTGCCGTAGCCCAGGACCTCGGTGATCGAGTGCACCTCGTAGTCCATCGGCCGCGTGCGATCGGGCACGACGTGGAATTCGCTGCTGTCGCCGTTGACATGGATGCGGTCGCAGCGCCGCTCCAGCAGGTTGATCGCCGGCACGCAGTTCAGCGCCAGGCTCGCCGTGTCCACGGCCTGCAGCAGCGCGTTGTCCAGGCGTGAGAACAGGATGACGATGTCGACCTCGTTCGCCGCGTGTCCGCGCAGCGCCTGGCCGATGTCGCACAGGTCGAAGAACAGGAAACGCTGTGGAAAGGCGAAGTACTCCTGCAGCAGGCGGAAGCCCTGGAAGCCGGCCAGCGACTGAGGCAGCAGCGCCTCGTCGTCGTCGAAGCCGGCCGGCTCGATGCAGTCGGCGTCGATCGCTTCGTGCCAGGTGGCCGGCCGCTGCGCCGGCATCACCAGCACGCCCAGCGCGTGACCGCAGACCAGCTCGTGCAGGCGGTAGGCCACGTCGTCGATACCGCTGCAATGCAGGCGCAGATCGCGCAATGCGATCTGCGAGAAGTCGGCGCCGGCCGTCGTGCGCACGCGCAGGCGCAGGCCCGAGCGGTAGCGGCGCCACTCCGGCATGGCGGCCAGAGGCAGGTCGGCGGCCTGCGTGAAGTACTCGACCTGCGTGATCTCCAGCGGCCACATCGTCAGCTCATGCGCGGTGCGGAACTCGCAGGCCGTGGCCACGCCGGCACCGGCCTGGCTGTGCATGACGCTGCCGCGCGGCAGCGTGACGCCGGCGGCCAGGCCCGCGTCGGCCAGGTCGGGGCTGACCTGCGCCATCAGCATCGCCGGCGTGGGCGCGAGGAACTGCGGATAGACGATCTCCAGCAGGCGCTGCGTGAAGCGCGGAAACTCGGCGTCGATCTTGAGCTGGATGCGGCCGGCCAGAAACGCAAAACCCTCCAGCAGCCGTTCGACATAGGGGTCGGCGACTTCGAGGCCTTCGACACCGAGCCGCGACGCGATCTTGGGAAACTGCTGCGCGAACTCGGCGCCCATCTCGCGCAGGTGGCGCAATTCCTCGTTGTAGTAGCGCAGCAGCCGCGGGTCCATGGGCCTGCGCTACCTGTCGAGTTCGCGCACGACGACGTGGCCGGTCTCGAGATCGAGGTCCGTGCGCAGCAGCAGCTCGAGCGGCACCGGCTGGGCCCACAACTGGCCGCTGATGCGAAACCCGATCTGGTTGTGGCGGTCCATCTGGTCCTCGGACAACACGGCTTCGACCACCAGCGAGTCCGGCAGGATGCGCGGCTCGAAATCGAGGATGGCCTGGCGCACCGACGCCTGCAGCACCATCGGATCGACGGTCGAAGCCGTCTCGCCCGACAGCGCGGGCAAGCCGTAGTTGAGCACCGAAGCCCGCGCGTGCGGCGCGTGGCTCCAGTCGATGGATCCGCCGGGCGCCGTGCTGTTCATCAGCCACGCCAGGTCGCGCAGCACCAGATCGCGCAGGCGATTGCGGTTGATGACGCGCGACTCCGTGCCCTCGACCTGCGAGTCCGGGTTGTCATCCGTCAGCCGGTCCAGCAGCGCCGGTTGCAGGCGGTCTTGGGCGCGCGGGGTGGACATCGCTCGGGCGCCCGCAACCGATCACTCGGCCGCTGGTTCGAGCACCACCGAGCGGATGTCCATCAGCGCGAACTCACCGCCGTCGGTGGCGATCAGGCGCTGGCCCAGGCCGACGAAGACGCCGGGGTCGGTCTCGCGCCAGTCGGTGCGCCGCGACAGCGCGAGCATGTCGCCGGCAGCGAGATCGGTGTCCGGATAGCGCGTGGGGATCAGGCCGACGACCTCGCCACCGTTGGTGAACTCGAAGTGCGCCGGCATCCAGACGCGGTCGCGCAGATCCTCCGGCGGATCGATATCGACCTTGGCCAGGCGGTTCCACGGCAGCCAGTAGTAGCGGCCGTTGATCACCGCCTCGATCGTCGGGCCGAGCCGGGTGTCGGCGTCGGCGATCCAGGCAAAGGCCTGGCCGTCGAGGGTGCCCGCACTCGCCGGCGCCTGCTCGAGCGCCCGTTCGCGCAACTGGCGCGCGCCAGCCACGTCGCCCTGGCCTTCGCGCAGCATCGCCTCGATCAACAGCGCGATCCAGGTCTCGGGCTCACCGAACAGCATCGGCGCCTTGTGGCCGGCGAAGACTTGCAGGCGCAAGGTCTCGCAGGCGATCGCCTCGCGATAGGTCTGCACCATCGGCAGCGTGCCGGCGTCGAGTTCGAGCGAGACGTTGAGCTGATTCAGCGCGCGATCCCATTGCCCGAGAACACACAGCAGCTGGAACAGGAACACGCGCAGCTTCGCATCCTGCGGGTGCGAGCGCACCTGCTCGGTCAGCAGCTTGAGGGCACGCTGGACATCACCGTCTTTGAGCGCCGTGACGGCCGCGCTGGAATCCACCATCTTGTAATTGCCTCAGGTGTGTTCGTTCCAACCACGTCAACTGCACACCGACAGCGCGGCGCTGACTCGACCTGTACAGCTGCGCAATGCCCCGCTGCACAGAACCATCGGCCCGCTCAGCCAGCGGGCCGGCTTCAACGCCTTGCTGACCGCCGTGGCAGCGATGTCCCAATTGAACTCGCCAGCCGAGGCCGTCTTGCCCTTGGCGTCCTGCTTGAAGTACTCGTACTTGACTTCGGCAAAGTTGAGCGTCACGTTCTCCGTCAACCTGTCTTCGCCGCCCGAGCCGCCGGTGCTGACGCTGGTGACGATGCACTTGGTCATGTCGATCTGGATGTACTTTTCCTGCCCTTCGCCGGCCTTGCGCACCAGCAGCGTCGCCTTGTCGATGTGCGTTCCCTTGGCCAGATGCAACATCAGCGCCGGGCTCGCCGAATCGACGTACTTGGTGAACGACAGGTCCTGGAAGCTCGCCTTGCCGGCACCGCCGCCGCTGCCGGCGTGGAAGCTGCCCGACTGCGACATGCCCCAGCTCCAGGCCAGCACGTCGACGTCGTTCGGTCGCCTTCTGCGCCTTGTCCTGGGTTTCGCCCTTGATCTTCGGGCCCAAGTTGATGAACATGTCTACGGCCATGGCTGACTCCTGATGTGCGGTCCCTTGACGGGCCTTTGAGACTGCAGACAGCGCCCTGATGCCAAGGCGCCCCCAGCCGTGCAGCCGGCTGAGGATGAATGAAACTTCGCGTGCTGTGGCTTATGCGCCCTTGGCCGACGGCAGCTTGGAGACCAGGCGCAACGACACCGTCAGGCCCTCCAGCTGGTAGTGCGGGCGCAGGAAGAACTTGGAGCTGTAGTAGCCGGGGTTGGACGGGTCTTCCTCGACCACCACCTCGGCGGCGGCCAGCGGCTTGCGCGCCTTGGTGGACTCCGACGAGTTGATCGGGTCGCCATCGACGTACTGCGAAATCCATTTGGCCAGCCAGCGCTCGACCTCGTCGCGCTCCTTGAACGAGCCGATCTTGTCGCGCACGATGCACTTCAGGATAGTGGGCGAAGCGGCAGGTCGCGAACAGGTAGGGCAGGCGCGCCGCCAGGTTGGCGTTCGCGGTCGCGTCCGGGTCGTCGTACTCGGCCGGCTTGTGCAGCGACTGGGCGCCGATGAAGGCCGCGAAGTCGCTGTTCTTGCGGTGGACCAGCGGCATGAAGCCGTTCTTGGCCAGTTCCGCTTCGCGCCGGTCTTCGATCGCGATTTCGGTCGGGCACTTCATGTCCACGCCGCCGTCGTCGGTCGGGAAGCTGTGCGTCGGCAGGTTGGCCACCGCGCCGCCGGACTCGATGCCGCGGATGCGCGAGCACCAGCCGTACTCCTTGAACGAGCGGTTGATGTTCGTGGCCATCGCGTACGCCGCATTGGCCCAGGTGTACTTGTTGTGGTCGGCCGAGCCGGTGTCTTCCTCGAAGTCGAACTCCTCGACCGGGTTGGTCTTCGCGCCGTAGGGCAGGCGCGACAGGAAGCGCGGCATCGCCAGGCCGATGTACTTCGAATCCTCCGACTCACGCAGCGAGCGCCAGGCCGCGTAGTCCGGCGTCGTGAAGATCTTGGTCAGGTCGCGCGGGTTGGCCAGCTCCTGCCAGGAGTCCATCTGCATCAGCGTCGGCGAGGCGCCGGTGATGAAGGGGCAGTGGCCGGCAGCCGAAATCTTGGCCATCTCGGCGAGCAGTTCGACGTCGGGCGCGCTCTGGTCGAAGTGGAAGTCGCCGACGATGGCGCCGAAGGGCTCGCCGCCGAACTGGCTGAACTCTTCCGAATAGATCTTCTTGAAGATCGGGCTCTGGTCCCAGCTGGTGCCCTTGTAGCGCTTGAGCGTCTTGCCGAGCTCGGCCTTCGAGACGTTCATGACGCGGATCTTCAGCTGCTCGTCGGTCTCGGTGTTGTTGACCATGTAGTGCAGGCCGCGCCACGCCCCTTCGAGCTTCTGGAAATCGGCGTGGTGCATGATCTTGTTGATCTGCTCCGACAGCTTCTTGTCGATCGCGGCGATCATCGATTCGATCGACGCGACGACATCGTTGCCGATCAGCTTGGTGTTGGCCAGCGCCTGCTGCGCCAGCGTCTGCACCGCCTGTTCGACCGCACTCTTCGCATCGTCGGACTTGGGCTTGAACTCCTTGTTCAGCAGCGACGCCAGGTCGCTGCCCTCCATCTCGACGGCGGCCAGTGCCGATGCGCCTTGTGCTTCTGCCATTTTTGGTTGCTCCTGAAGATGCGGGTTGCGCGAGTCGTCGCGCGCTTACTTGTCTTCGGCAGGCTTGGCCGAGCTCGCCAAGGCGCCGAGCAGCGCAGGATCGGCCATCAGCTTGCCGATCAGCTCTTCCGCGCCGCCCTTGCCGTCCATGTAGGTGACGAGGTTGGACAGCTGGTTGCGCGCCTCCAGCAGCTTGTTCAGCGAATCGACCTTGCGCGCCACCGCGGCCGGAGAAAAGTCGTCCATGTTCTCGAACGTGATGTCCACATTGAGGTTGCCTTCACCCGTCAAGGTGTTGGGCACGGCGAAGGCCACGCGCGGCTTCATCGCCTTCATGCGGGCATCGAAATTGTCGACGTCCACCTCGAGAAACTTGCGCTCGGCGACCGGCGCGAGCGGATCTGCGGGATTGCCGGAAAGATCGGCCATGACGCCCATCACGAAGGGCAACTGCACCTTCTTCTCAGCGCCGTAGACCTCGACGTCGTATTCGATCTGCACGCGCGGCGCGCGATTGCGGGCAATGAACTTCTGGCTGCTGCTCATCTTGAACTCCTGTTCAACCCTGAACGGATGGGGGCGGATGATGCGGTCGGATGATCTGTGATCTTCGTTCAACTTCATGTCAACTGCTACCGGGGGTCTGTACCGAGTCAGGATCGACACCGACGATACGGGCGACCTCGTTCATCGCATCGGGCGCGAGCTCCTTCATCAACTGAAGGAAGTTGTGGCTGATGAGCTGTCGCGCACGGCGCAGGAACAGCGGCGCTGGATTCGCAGGCTCGGCCGCTTCCAGATAGGCGCAGACCATGTCGATGGCACGGATGGCCTCGTCGCGCGTGGTGACGGCGCCGGCCAGGCCGCGCCGCGGGCCGCTCGCGCCGGCCCCGGGCTCGGCGGATTCGCCATCCTCGGCTGCCGCTTCGGCCGGCAACACCGAAACGACGGCCGCCAACAGTGACACCAAAGGCTTGAGGTCGGGTGCGTCGCTCGCACCGAGCTTGTCGGTGAGCCGCGCCGCCAGCTCGCGTGCCAGCTTCTGAGCATCCTGTGCCCAGGAGCGCAATTCGGGCGTTGATTCGAGCGATGCGTTGACCATCTGCGAAACCTGGTCGCGGCTCAGCGCCGCTTCGTCGCCACGCGCCGCCACCAGGCCGAGCGCAACTTCGATCGCACCGCCGGTGACCACGCCGACCGCGCGGTCGTTGATGACCTTCGTCGCCCGCAAATCGCCGAGCAGGCCCGCTTGCTCGCGCAACAAGGTCAGCGCGTTGACACGCGCATAAGGATCGCCATCGTCCGGGTCTGGCAGCGGATGGATCTGCTCCCACATCGATTCGACGAACCCGGACAGCAAGCGCAGGCCCGTCGGCAGGAAACCGAAACCGTGAAGGTGCAACCCGGCCCGCAGCCAGAAGATGGCGATGCGCAGATCGCGCGAGCGGTCGAGCAGCGTCTCTGCCAGGTCGAAAGCCGCGCGCCAGTCGGGCGGCTCTGCCGGCGAGAACTGCGTCTCCGGCTTGCCCGCGGCGGCCTGGTTCAATGCCAGGAAATCGTTGTCGTACTCGAGATCGGGACCACAGGGCGCGCCCTCCTCGGCACGCGGCTGCAGCCATTCGGCGACCTTGTTTGACGATGCATCGAAATCGCTCATCTGATGAAGCCGATGAACAGGGCATCGAGCTTGTCGAAGCGCGAGAAGATGCGTCGGAAGCCCTTGAGCCGGCGGAACAGCCGCTCGACCTCATTGCGGCGCTTGTACATCTCGCGGTCGTACTCCCAGGGATCGAGCCTGGTCTTGGGAGGCGGCACGACCGGGATGTAGCCCAGGTCGAGCGCGAGCTGGCGCGTTTCGTTTCCGGCATAGGCGCTGTCCATCAGCAGATGCAGCGGGCGGTTCGGTGCGCCCAGGCTGGCCAGCAGTTCGCGCCCCATCGGTCCGTCGTTTGCCTGACCCGGTGACAGCGCGAACGTTATGGCCGTTCGAGCATCCGCGGCAACCATATGAACCTTGGTGGTCCAGCCGCCTCGGGACTTGCCAATGGCCTGCGGGCCGTTTTTTTTAGTGCCCCCGTGCCATCGGGATGCACCTTGATGATGGTGGAGTCCAGCGACACGGCCTCGATGCGGATGCGCACGACTTGCGACTGCTGCAACTGCTCGAACACCCGATCGAGCACGCCCAGCTTGGACCAGCGGTTCATGCGCGTGTAGATGGTGTGCCAGTTGCCGAAGCGCTTGGGCAGGCCGCGCCACTTGCAGCCATGCTCGGCCACGTACAGGATCGCATTGAGCACGTTCAGGTTGCTCATGCTCACGTTGCCGCGCTGCGTGGGCAAGCAGTGCTCGATGCGAGCGAACTGTTCTGCGGAGATCTCCATCGCCGCAGTGTCGCCTCTCATCCATCACGAATGCTAGTAGTGTTAACACGTCCTAGTCGCCTTGTACTCGTGTTAGCCATGCCAGTGTGGCAGGCTTGGCGCGACCTGAGAACACCTAACACCCAGCCGGTGCCCTCCTTCGGTCGCGCGGTCATGGTCGCGCAGTCCCGCCCGACAGTGCGATCCATCAGACGCGGCGCGATCATCGGTCCGACCCCAGCTGCCGCGGCGGGATGTAGTTGTTGGCCCGCGCCAGATTGGCGTAGCGCGTGGCTTCGGTGTCGCGCCGATCGACGTTGCGGAAGTGCAGGCTCAAGCGCCACGCCGCGATGCCGTTACCAAGGTGGGCGGAGAACGACATCCAGCGCCCATGATCGGTGCGCTCGATCAGTTCGCCGCTGGCCGGCTGATTGAACGCCTCGGCCACACGCAGTGCCGCGTACTTGTCGCCGCGCAGCGCCTTCTGCGCGTCTTCCCGCACCCGCGTCGGCTGGCTTTGCAACAGCGCCAGGTCCAACGTCAAGCGGGCTTCGCGCGCCGCGCCGAGCACGCGCTCGAGATCGCGCAGGCGCAACTTTGCAAGATCGGACAGTTCACCTTCAGGCAGTGTGCCGACAAGCGCCTTCAGGCGCTCGTAGGCACGCTCGGGTGCTTTCAGGGCAGCGATCGCAGACAACTCCGCGGCCGCGGCGGCGCCAAGATCGGGCGCGGCCGGCGCAGACGCGGCAGCCGATGCGGCCGACGCCGGGGCTGGCGGTGGCTCGGGCGGAACCGGAACGCCGCCGACCCAGATCGGATCGCCGAGAACGTTCGATGCCAACTCCGGGCTCTGCGCGTTCTCACCGAACAGCCTGACGATGACATCGATGCTGTTGACCTTGCGCACGACACGGCTGCGCACGCGCTCCAGGCTCGAGAACACCGAGCCGGTCGGCTGCGCCTGGGCCAGCTCGGCCACCAGCACTTCCGCGAACAGCGTGTAGCGATCGGGATCCTGGGGCGCAAAGGCGCGCTTGCCCGGGCCAGTGGCAAAGGCCACATGACAGCCTTCGGGCGGCAGCGTCTGGTTCAGGCCCTCGGGTGGTTTCAACGGCCGGTCGGGGGTGCGGCAGGTGTCGACCAGGATCACCGTGGCTGCCGGGCCCATCGGCCGCTTCAGGCGCGAGAACACATCGCGCTCCAGCGACAGGCTGCTGCGCGCCAGTTCCTCCGGCTTCGAGTCCAGGTTGCCCCCAGCCGGCACCAGCAAGTTCTCGGCATTCGACTGAAAGCCATGGCCGACAAAGTAGAAGAACGCGGGCAGATCGGCGTTGGCAGCGACCGCTTGCTGGAGCAGCGCGATCTCTTCGCGCACCTTCGCCAGCGGTGTCTCGAACAGGCTCGTCACGGTGAACCCGAAGCGTTGCAACTGCACGCCGAGATCGATCACACACTTGCGCGCGGGCGGGATGTCCTCGTCGCTCGGCTTGTAGGAGGTATTGCCCACCAGCAGCGCACGCCCGCCGGTGGCCGCAGACGCGGGTCGCCCGCACAGTGCGAGCGCCGGCATCAGGCTGCTTGCCGTGGCAGCCCGGATGACGTTGCGCCGGCGCCAGCCGCTGGTGCCCGACAGACTCAAGGGCAAGACAACGATGCGGCCGCGCCGCCGCTGGCGACCGTGCAACTGCCGGGTGCCCGCGCGGGCTGGATGTTCTCGATGGCCGGCGCGGCCAGCCCAGTCTCGAAGACCAGGCCCAGCGACAAGCGCTTGCGGATGTTCTCCTTGCCGAAGCCGGCCGCCAGCGCTTCGGCCATGGCGCGACGGAACGGCTCCTGCGCGTCGCTCACTGCCTGCAGATAGTCACCGAAGCGGAGTTCCTCGAAACGCTGGCGCAGGTTCGGGTTCAAGCGTGACGCTGACTTCGCTGCCGGCGACCACACCCGGCCCGCCGGCAACCGGTCTCAGGTTCAGTGAATAGTTCGGCGCGTCGACCCCCGACAACGAGAAGCCGACCAGGGTCACTGGCTTGGCCACACCAGGCGTCGGCGAATCGACCAGGCCGAACGGCGTGTTCAGCACCAGCGACACGACGTCGCCGGGCAGCACGCCGGGCAGTGCCGCCTGCGACGTGTTGAGCTGCACGGTGTTGCTGTTGTCGGCAACGCGGTCGACGGCCCTGATGCCAGTCGGCGCAATCGGCCGCGGCGCCGTGCTCGCGGACAGCGAAGTCGGCAGCAGCAGCGAGTAGTTGGGTGCATCGACACCGGTCAACGTGAAGCCGCTGATGGTCACGGGCCTGGCCTCGCCCACGTTCTTGCTGTCGAAGATGGCAATGCCCGTGCCGCTGACGGCCACGTCGTCGCCGGGCAACGGCGTCACCATCGGCGCGCCGGCCACCGCGCCCACGGTCGTTGCGTCATAGACCTTGTCCGGCACGCTGATGCCGGACAGCGCGAGGGCGTACGGCGTGATGGTCGCGGCCAACGAGCCGGTGAGCCCCAGCGTGTAGTTGCCCGCATCGGCGCCGCTGAGCGTGAGACCGCTCAGCACCACCGGCTTGGCCACGCCTGCGTTCTTGTCGGCGAAGCTGGCACTGAACACGCCGTTCAGCGACACCGCATCCTGAGCCAGCGGCTGTCACCGTCGGCGAGCCGGCGACGGTGACCGCCGTCGTCGCGTCATAGACCTTGTCTGACGCCACCAGGCCCGACACCAGCAGCGTGCGCGGCGTGATGTCGGCGGCCAGGCCGGTCGGTTGCACGGCCGTGTAGTTGCCCCCATCGGCGCCGCCGAAGCTAAAGCCGCTGACGCTCACCGGCTTGGCCACGCCGACATTCTTGTCGGCAAAACTCGCCAGCGGCGTGCCGGCGATCGTGACGACGTCGCCGGCCAGCGGCGATACTGTCGGCGTGCCCGACAGCGTGGCCGCGGTCGTCGCGTCATAGACCTTGTTGGCCGCCGTGACGCCGGAAACGGCGAGCGCGCGCGGCGTGATGTCGGCGCTCAGCGAACTGGTCAGGCCGAGCGTGTAGTTGCTCGCATCGGCGCCACTGAGCGTCAGACCCGCCAGCGCTACCGGCTTGGCCACGCCGGCGTTCTTGTCGACGAAGCTGGCTGTGGCGGTGCCGCCGAGGGACACCGCATCGTTGGCCAGCGGCGTGATCGTCGGCGAGCCGGTGATCGTCGCCGCCGTCGTCGCGTCATAGACCTTGTTCGCCGCCGTGATGCCCGAGACAGCCAAGCGTCGAGCGGCGAGATGTTGACGGCGAGCGCGCCGGACAGGCCAAACGAGTAGTTGCCCGCATCGGCCCCGCCGAACGTCAGCGCCGCCAACGTCACCGGCTTGGCCACACCGACGTTCTTGTCGAGCATGGTGCCGCTGCCGCCCGACAGGCCGATGCTGTCGCCGGCGATCGTGCCCGGCAGCGATGCCGCGGACACATCCAGGGCGACACTGATCAGGCCGTTGTAGGCACGATCGACCGCGCGCACGCCGCTGACCGTGATCGCCAGCGGCGTGACCTCGGAAATCGCGTTGCCCGGCGCTCCCGATTGCCACGGACCCGCTGCCCGCGTGAAGCCGGGAACACTCAGTCCGTAGTAGGTGGCGCCACTGTTGCCGGTGGCGACGACGTTGGTCGAGGCGGCCACCGTGTAGCCCTTGTCGGTGCCGACGTTCTTGTTGAAGAACGTGCCGGTGCTGTTGGCGGTGTAGGCCGTCAGCGCCTCCAGCAACGAAGTCCCTTCGCCGTTGTCCACGCGGATCGAACCGCTGCTTCCCGTCTGCGTGTGGGCGAAAGTCGTCAGGCCGTTGTAGACCCTGCTGACCGGCGGCGCATCGGCCGCGGGAACGAGGCGAAAGCGTCGCGGTTCGTGTAGTACCCGTTGCCGCTCGCCGGGTCGGCGCCCCTCCAGCCGTTGTAGACGACGTAGTTGACGTCGTGCGCGCCGCTGCCGAAGTTCAGCGGACCCAGATTGTCCAGGGTCCAATCGCTGGAGCGGATGAAGAAACGCGAGCCGGGCGGCCCGAGCAGCAGACCACCGGCGGCGTTGTTGAATCCAACCCCGCTGACGTCGATCGATGTCGTGCCGCAATTGCACAGCGTGCTGATGTCGCCGCCCATGAAGAACTGGCCACCAAGCGCTTCGAGCGTGATGTTGCCGTAGGCGCTGCCCGTGGCCCACAGGCTGCCGCTCGAGGCGAGGCCGAGGTCACCCGCCGCGTCGAAGGTGACCAGTCCGCCGAAGTCGTTGGCGCTGTTGGTCAGGGTGACGTTGCCGGACGTCGACGTCAACGTGAACGCCCCGCCGACGCTCAGCGGGCCGCTGTTCTGCGTGATGCCGGTGTCCGTCGTCAGTGCCAGCGTCGCGTCCACGGCGCCGCGCAAGTCGAGCGCAGCGCCCGACAGCGAGTTGAGGGTGATGCTCGCGTCGTGCGCGGTCACGTCGAGCGTCGCGGCCTGGTTGCGCGGGCTGTCGAGCGCGACCGAGAGCACAGCATCGGACGGCTGGGCGATGACCAGATTGTTGGCGACGATGCTCGATGCCGACGTCTGGCCGATGCTGGCACCGCTGTTCGGGCTGGCCGTCAGCGCGACGTTGAAGCGAGCTCAGCACGGCATCGTCGATGAAGATGTCGCTGCCGGTCAGGGCGACTGTTTTCAGCGACTGCACATCGGCCGCGACCAGGATGCGGTCGTTGGCGTTCTGCTGCGTGTTGACGGTCAGCGCGGCGTTGTTCAACGTCATCGGCGCATAGATGCTGACCTGCGGGCTGAACAAGGACAAAGTCGTTCTCGTGCCACCCGGCGCCACGGTCAGCGGCGCCGTCACATTCAACGAATAGGTGGCCTCGAGCGTGACGTTGCCGCTGAACAGCAAGCTGGCCACGCGTGCCGAGGTGATGTAGCTGTAGGCGCCGAAATCGGCTGCGCCGAGCGTGTTGCCCGGCAGATCGTCGCCGGTCGTTGAATCGCCGTTGACGTCGGCGACCAGTCCAACCTCCAGATAGGCCGGGTCGAGCAGCAGATGGCCATTGCGGCCATGCGCCGCGAGCGTGTTCACGTCGCCGTCGAAGTTGAGCCGTTGTTTGCCCGAGACCTCGACCTGGCCGCCATCGCCCGAGCGGGCGCCGCCGGTGGCCGCGATCTGGCCCTTGAACGTCGTCTCCACGTCCGACCAGACCACCACCTTGCCGCCGTCGCCAGCGTCGCGCGCACTGGCATCGAGGGTGACGCCGCGGCCGACGAAGGTGTCTTGCGCATTGGCTTCGGGACCCTGGCCGCGGAAATTGCCGCCCACCAGCAGCGTGCCGCCGCCGGCGTCGCCCGAGGCATCCAGGCGCGCCTGGCCCGCCAACACAACCTGCTGCCCCAGCACCGTGACGCTGCCGCCGCGCTCGCCTGCTGCGCCCGACGGCGTCGAGCGTGCCGGTGACGTTGACCACGCCACTGTCGCCGCCCGAAAGGAAGATCTGGCCGCCCCGATTTTCGACACGATGGGCGCGCACCAAACCGTCGACCTGCATCACGGTGCGGCGCGCCGCGTCGGCCGCGGCCACTTGCAGGCTGACCGCACCGCCATCGGCAACAAGCCGGCCGCTGTTGTGCAGGCTGGCGTCGATTGCCGCCACCGGCACGCGGATGTCGAGCAGACCGGCGCCGGTGGCGTCCACGGTCACGGCCTGGCCGGCGGCCAAGCCGATCGTGCCCGCAGGGGCCTCGATGCTGCCGTGATTGGCCACGCGCGGCCCGGCCAGCACCACATGGCCGCCCGGCGACGCGGTGATGTGGCCCTCGTTGACGACGTCGCCCGAGGCCGCGCCGCCGTTGGACAGGCGCAGGTGGCCGGCCATGAACTGCGAGAGGTCGGCCTGCAAGTGTTGTCGCCACCAGGCTGCCGACGTTGACCTGCGCCCCGGGCGCGAACAGCACGCCGCTCGGATTCTGCAAGTAGACATGGCCGTTGGCGCTCAGGCTGCCGAAGATCGCGCTCGGCTGGTCGCCGAGCACACGGTTCAGCGCCACCGAACTGGTTGAAGGCTGAACGAAGCGCACCGACGCGTCAGAGCCGATCGAAAAGCTGGTCCAGTCGGTGACCATGCGCGCCGTGGACTGATTGACCAGCATCGACTTGCCGTCGACCTGGATCGTGCCCGCGCCACGCACGACGACGCCGCCGCTGGGCAAGACCTGGGCCATCACGCCGGCCGCCGTCAGCAAACCAAGCGCGAAGATGGCACTGCGCCGCGTGGCGCTGCGGCGCTCGCCGACGCCGGATTTGCCGGCCGAGCACGCGCATTCCGCAACCGCGACCACCATGCCGCGGCAACGATCGAAGATCAGGCGATGGGCATGGGCATTCATGGTGGGTCCTCCGGCACGGGTGATCGATGGTCAGAACTGCTGGCTGAGTTGCACGTAAGCGCGGGCGCGGCTGTCGTCGCTCTGCGCTTTGGTGGAGCCGCGCGCGGCGACCCAGCCCTTGACGATCAAGCCACCGTAGTTGGCATAGGTCAGGCCGATGCCGTGCGACATCAGGTGGCGGACGTTGTCGGTGTCTTCGGGCAGCGGCGACTCATGCTGCCGGCCGATGGCGTAGTCACCGAAGGCCGCGAACACCCAGTCGCCCGGGTAAAGAGTGATCGGCAGCGGCTTGCGGTACTCCCAACCCACGATGAGCGCCGAATCACTCGGCGTGTCGGGGGCTGGATAGCCCCGCACACCATTCGGTCCACCCAGGCTCTGCTTTTCCGAGCTGTCCAGGTCCTTGCTCGCGAACTGCGCCGTCGTGCTCAGGTACAGGTAGTCCTTGTTCGGCAGCGACTGCAGTCGCGATCCGGTCAGCACCAGCTTTTGGTAGCTGCCTGCGGCACGGTAGTACGCGGCATCGGTGGCGATGTCGGCCGGCGTCTTGAGTTCCAGCTTGCCGCCGATGAGGTTGGCCGAGTAGTTGCTGATGCCGCCGCCCCACAAGGTGTCGCGGAAGTCGCCGACGGCGCCGACGGTGAAGTATGAGGTGACGCTCTTGCGGCTGACGAGGCTGATGGCGTCGACCTTGTCCTCGAAACGCCGACGGTCGAAGCTGCCCTGCAGGAACAGATTCTGGTTGCGCGAACGCAGGACCGGGTGCAGCAACTGCACCGTCAGCGCCTCACCGCTGCCCGTCGCGTCCAAAGGTTCGAAGGTGGGCGATCCCAGGCGGTAGCGCAGCGCGCTGGCTGCGAGGCCGAGCTTGGTGCCACGCGCACCGACCGGCATCAGCCACGCCGCGCGCACGAAGGTAACGCCGCCGGTGGTGGACACCAGCCCCTTGAGCGACAGGCTGTCGCCGCGCCCCGTCGGGCTCAGCCAATCGACGCTGCCGCCAAGGCGGTAGCGGCCGGTGAAGATCGAACCGCCGTTGTCGATGTCGGCCGCGAACGTAGCCAGCTTGCCCGGCGCGACCTTGACCGTCAAATCGGCGAAGCCGACGCGCTGCCCCGGGGTCAGCGACGAGGTGATGACGACGCCACGCAGGTCGCCGAGGGCGAACAGCGCGCGCTCGACCCGGTCGCGCTCGGCCAGCGGGTGGCCGCGCAGGTCTTCGATGAAGCGGTCCATCAGCGCGGCGTCCACGCGCACGGCAGGGTCGACCTCGAGCTTGATGTTGCCGATGCGCCCCTCGATGACACGCAGCTCGACGATGTCGTCGCGCAAGGTCTGCTCAGGGACATAGACCTGCGCCAGGAACAGCCCTTGGCGCTGCAGAATCACCTCGACATCCTTGGCCGCATCCTGCAGGTCGAGCAGGCTCTTGTCCGCACCGACGTACTTCGTCAGCAGAGCCAACAGACGGCGGCTGGCGCGCCGGGTCGATGCCGACGAGGCGAAAACCTGCGACACGCAGTTTCGGCCCGCCTGTCAGCGGCGCGGTCAGTGCGCGTGGGGCATCCGGCATGCGAACAGCGGCCTCCGGTTGCGCCTCGCGCGTCGGCGGCGTCAGCTCCTTCAGCAGGCTTCCCGCTCCGGGCGCGGTCGATTGCGCCGCCGCCAAGACCGGCAGGCCACAGGCAATCAGCAACGCAGCAATGCGCGGGACACCCCCTGGTTTAGGGGGGAGGGTCTGCAGGACATTCACGTCGTCGCTCCTGTGGTCCGACATTCGAAAAGCATCCAGCGGCCTGGCTGGTCGCCATCAATGCCCCCGGCACGATCCGGCGCCCGCAAGCCGCCTCGCCGGGCCAACACATTGCTGAAGCGCGCGCCGTCATTCGACGACGGCGCAGATGCAAGCCTCGGGGGCATCCAAACTCGCGCTCGATTCTGTGGGCCTTCGCCGGCGCCCGTCCACACCACTCCTAGGGGAACGCCGGTCGAGGGTTCGCCCACAAGCGCCTGCCGCCATGGCAAGACGCGCTGCGCTGCCCAGCCCAGCCTTCGATGCGGTCGTCTGCCATCGACGTGCCTGCGCGGCGCGCGCCACGGGCGGACGAGGTACATGCATGCTTCATGCTCATGCACGCCACCCTGGCGAAGCAAGTGGGGCGACCCCTATACAAGTTGTTACGGCATCCGTCTCAGGGGCAACGGGCAAGGTCGGCCGACGTTCTGCGTTACGGGAAGTGGGCCGCGACGATCTGCATGCCACAGCCACGTTGTGGTCGACCGAAAGCCGAGGGCCCTTGTGTCGCCGAGCAACCGGTAGTCTCAGCCACGCGCATCAATTCCGTATCACGGCTGGGCTTTGATCACGGCCTGCCCCAGGTGCAAGCGGGACACCTGGCGGCAACACCACACACCGCGGCCGACGCCGCGAACTACACTTGTGGGCATGCAGCCGATCGACAGCGTCGCTCAGGCGATGCAGGTTCTGCGCCGCCAGATGGCGGAAAACCTGCAGCGCATGCGCGGCAGCGGAAAGCCCACCGCCGCGCCGACCGCCGGTGCTTCGGCTGCCAACGCCGCCGCGCCGCTGCGCCAGACGGTGGCCCGGCGCATCAAGGCGATCGATGCCGACGATCCGCGCTATCGCGACAAGGTGACGGCGCTGTTCGTCGAGTCGGTGCTGCTGGCCGAGTTCGGCCAAGGGCTCGTCAACGATCCGGCGTTTCGCGACCTCGCGCAGCAGGTGCAGTCCGCGATGCTGGCCGATGCCGAACTGCAGTCCAGCCTGACGCGGCTGGCGGCGCAGATGCGCGCCGCATACGCTCAGCGTCAAGCTCACGCTCAGGTCGCCCGACGCGTCGCGCGCCTCACGGATCAACTGCAGCGCCTGGCGATGGATCTGCGAGATGCGTCCCTTGGTGACGCCGAACAGGCGCGCGATCTCCTGGAACTCCAGCCCCTGGTAGTAGTGGTAGCGCACGACGCGGCGCTCCTGCGCGCGGAACGCGGCGACCAGCCGCGCCAGCGATTCGCCGAGCTGGCGCTGCTCGACGCCGCGGTAGAAATCCTGCCGGTAGCCGTCATGCGCCTCGTCGGGCGATACCAGCCCGGAGCCCTCGAGCATGTAGCCGAGCGCGAAGCCGACCGCGATGTCGGCCAGCTCGCCGAACAGGTCGGCCTTGCCCGCTGCCCAGCCGCGGTGCAGCGACTCCAGCCGGTCCTGCCGCAGCCGCCCGCGCAGCTCGCTCTGCTCGTAGGTTTCGCTCAAGGCTTCGAGCGCGTTGAGCACCGCGCCGCGGATGCGCGGCGCCGCGTAGGCCTCGAAAGGCACGCCGCGCTGCGCATCGAAGCGATCGACCGACTCGATCAGTCCGAGCGTCGCCAGCTGCATGTAGTCCATGAACTCGACCACCACCGCGCCGCGGCGTGCGAAGAGCGTCGCCGCGATCATGCGTGCCAGCGGCAGGTAATGCTCGATGACGTGATTGCGCGCGTCGGCGTCGCGCTCGGCCGCGAAGGCGCTCCACAGCGCAGGTGCGAGCGCTGCGTCTTGCGCGTCGTACGGCACGGCCCCCTCAATGGAAGCTCGCGACGAGCGAGCGCAGCACGATGTTCCAGCCGTCGATCAGCACGAACATCAGCACCTTGATCGGCAGCGAGATCATCACCGGCGGCACCATGAACATGCCCATCGACATCAGCACGCTCGACGCCACCAGGTCGATCAGCAGCGCCGGCAGGAAGATCACGAAGCCGATCTGGAACGCCGACTTCAGCTCGCTCAGCATGAACGCCGGAATCAGCAGCACCGCGCTCACCTCCTCCGGCGACTGCGGCGCAGGCCGCCGCGCCACCTCGACCATCAGCGCCAGGTCGGCCTCGCGGGTCTGGCGCAGCATGAATTCGCGCAGCGGCGCCATGCCCTTCTCGAACGCGGTGTCGGTGTCGATCGTGCCCGCGGCGAAAGGCTGGTAGGCCTCCTCGTTGACGCGCTCGAAGACCGGCATCATCGTGAACAGCGTGAGGAACAGCGACAGCGTGACCAGCACCGTGTTCGGCGGCGTCTCCGGCATGCCGATCGCATGGCGCAGCATCGACAGCACGATCACGATGCGCGTGAACGACGTGAGCGCGATCAGGAACGCCGGCGCGAGCGAGATCACCGTCAGGCCGAGCACGACCTTCAGCGCCGTCGCCACCTCGGCCGGCTGCGTGCCGGACTTGAGCGTGATGTCGACGCCCGGCAAGGTGATGTCGGCGCCGAGCGCAGGCGCTCGGCAGCGCCAGCAACGCCAGCGCCTGCGATCCTGCGTGCGATGGCGGCGGCGCGCCGTGTCGGCAAGGGCATTCGTCAACCCGCTTTCTTGGGCGCTTCGAGCAGCGCCAGCGTTTCGCCCTGCTGGCCGATCAGCAGCGCCCGGCCGTCGACCTCGACCAGGAAGAGCGCTGCCTTCGGCCCCAGCCGCAAGGTCTCGACCAGGCGCATGCGCCGGCCGCCGGCGGCCGGCGGCATCACCAGCCGCTTGTAGCCGGCGAGCGCAGCAACGCCGACGCCGAGCGCGATCGCCAGGCCGACACCGACCCGGACCAGCGAGGCGCCGATGTCCTCGTCGCGCTTGTACGGGATGGCGGCGCGGCTGGCCGCAGCGGCGCCGGGCCGCAGGTGGCGGCGCCTCCTGCGCCTGTGCGGCGACGCTGAGCACGAGCGTGAAGGCGAGCCCGCCGATGCCCGAGCGCATCGTCACGGCGCGGCGCCGATCTCGGTGATGCGCACGCCGAAGTTGTCGCCGACCACGACCAGCTCGCCACGGCCGATCAGCCGGCCGTCGAGCACGATGTCGATCGGCGCGTCGCTCGCCTGCTGCAGCGCGACGACAGAGCCGTCCTTCAACGCGAACAGCTCGGCCACCGTCATCTCGGCCGTGCCGAGCGACACGCCGACCTGCACCTTGACGTTCTGGATCAGATCGAAATTGCCGGCGAAGGCGTGCTTGCCGACGCCGTCGGCGCGCGCCAGTTCGGGCAGCTTGACGGTGCGCGCGGCCGGCGCCTCGGCCTGGGTTCGGGTGGGTTCTGTCATGGTGTTGTTCCCTCCATCGGAATTCGCGTTTCAGCGCTGCGGCGCGAGTTGCAGCGCGCGGCGTCCCTCGGCACTGCCGAGCCAGGCGCGGCGGCCGGTCTCGCAGCCTTGCACCGTCACCGGCAGCGGCTGGTCGATGCGGGCATCGAGCCGGATCACGTCGCCGGCCGCGAGCGTGCTGCAGCACGCCGATCTCGACCGACGCGCTGCCGGCCCAGGCCTGCAGCGACAGGCGCGCGCCGCCGAGGCACTGGCGCGGATCGGCCGGCTCGGGCCGGGCCGGCGCCGATTTGTCGGCCGCGCGCGGGCGCCCGGCAAGCTGTTGCGCCACCCACGCCGGCGAGCCGACCAGCGCGAGCACATGCTCGCCCAGGTAGGCTTCGACGATCGCGGCGCCGCTGCCGCGCTGCCAGCAGTGACCGGCCGGCGGCTGCTGTGCCAGCGC
This sequence comes from uncultured beta proteobacterium, assembly GCA_963732625.1. Taxonomy (GTDB): domain Bacteria; phylum Pseudomonadota; class Gammaproteobacteria; order Burkholderiales; family Burkholderiaceae_C; genus CADEEN01. The sequence continues at coordinate 20,005 of CAVTAM010000036.1, forward strand.
GGGCGCTGCGGCGCCGGCATGCAGCAGGCGGCCGGCGAGATCGGTCAGCGCGGCCAGGGTCACGTCGTCGGCCAGCGCGCTGCGGCGATCGGCGCCGAGCAGCGACTTGGCGAGCCACGGCTCGAGATCGGCGCCGAGCGCGATCGACAGCGTCGCATCGCGATGCGTGAAGCCGAGCCAGCGCGGCGGCTCGGCGGCCAGCCGCGTCGTTGCACGCTGGCTCGTGTCGATGCAGCGCACCGCGTCCGCCGCCGTGGCCGGCAGCCAGGCCGCGAGCCACTCGCCGACCGCGGTGCGCGCGTTGCGCGCGACCCAGTTGCGCTCGGACGCGTTGAGCAGTTTGAAGGGGCGCCAGTCCATCAGCGGCGCGCCTTGATGTCGAACAGCTGCTGCACCATCTCGTTGGCGGTGCTGATCACCTGCGACGACGCCTGGTAGCCGCGCTGGCTGATGATCAGGTTGCCGAACTCCTGCGACAGCTCGACGTTGGACAGCTCGACGCGGCCGGGCGCGATCTTGCCGAAGACACCCTGGCCGGCGCCGCCGAGTGTGGCCGGCTGGTCGTCGCGCGGCTCGAACAGGTTGCCCTCCAGCGGCTGCAGCCCCTGCACGTAGGAGAACGAGGCCAGCGCCAGCCGCTCGCCTTTGATCGTCTGGCCGTTCGAGTAGGTCAGCGACAGGAAGCCCTGGTCGTCGAAGGCGGCCTTGGTCAGCGAGCCGACCGCGTAGCCGTCCTGGCGATCGAGCTGCACCGTGCTCGACGCGGCGGTGATCGAGCGCACGCCGGACGTGGTGCCGGGGTCGCCGAAGTTGAGTTCGATCTCGGTCGCGGCGATGCCGTCGGGCTTCAGCGCGAGCTTGACGCTGTTGAAGCCGGCCGCCGGCGTGCCGTCGGCGTTGAAACGGATCTCGCCGCTGGCCAGCACCTTGTCGGCGCCCTCGCGCGCCTCGACCAGCCAGCTCCCCGGGGTGACGGCCGTGTTGTTGGTGAGCTTGAGCGTGAGCGTGTGCGCGACGCCGACGCTGTCGTAGACGACGACGTTGGCGATCTCGACCGGCGCGCTCGCCGCCGCGCCGCTGTTGAGCACGCCGGTGAAACTCGCCTTGACGGTCGCCTTGCCGGTGTTGGTGCGCAGCCCGGTGACGTTGATGTCGCGCAGGCCGGCGCCGTCGGCGAGCGCGGCGACGCGCGCCTTGCTCGCCTCGGCCACCAGCCAGCCGTCGGCATCGAACGAGAACTGGCCCGAGCGCGTGTAGAACGAGCGGCCGTCGCGGCGCAGCACGAAGAAGCCGTTGCCGTCGATCGCGACGTCCTGGTCGTTGCCGCTCTGGCGCAGCTCGCCCTGCGCGAACAGCAGCCGGGCCGAACCGGTGGCCAGGCCGGAACCGAAGTCGAGCCGGCTGCCGTTGCCGGCGCCGCCGCCGCCGCTGTCGCCAAATTGCGAGCGGTAGAACAGGTCGGAGAAGACGAGCTGGCTGCTCTTGAAGCCGGTGGTGTTGACGTTGGCGACGTTGTTGCCGATCACGCTCAGGTCCTTCGAGTAGCCGAGCAGGCCGGTCAGGCCGATGTAGATCGAATCGAGCATGGTGTCGTTCTCCTCGGTGGTGTGCGGTAAGGCGTTCAGCGGACCACGGTGATCTGGTCGAGCGTCAGGCCCACCAGCGATCGTCCGTCGGTGGTCTGCACGGTGATGAAGGGCTGGCCCTGCTCGAAATTCAGCGTCGTGACCGAGCCGACCACCAGCCCGCCCGGCGTCGCGACCTCGACCGTGCGGCCGATCAGGCCGATCGACTGCGACACCGACTGGATCGTCAGCAGCGTGTCGATGCGCTCGTTGACCTGGCGCGTCTGGTCGAGGCTGGTGAACTGCGCGAGCTGCGCGATGAATTCCTGGTTGTCGATCGGCTTCAACGGATCCTGGAACGACAACTGCGTCACCAGGATGCGGAAGAAGTCTTCCTGCCCGATGCCCGAGGCCTGCAGGTTCAGGTTGGAGGTGCCGGGCGACGTGACGCCGCCGATCAGGTTGACTGCCATCGTGCGCTCCTTGCGATGCGTGGGTTCATGCGATCGGCGCCACCGGCTCGACCGGCACGCCGTTGATCAGCAACTCGGCCAGCTCCAGGCCGCAGGCTTCGCACTGCGCGCGCAGGCGCTCGCGCAGTTGCGGCCCCTGGCTCATGTCGATCTGAGCGTCGCGCAGCACGACGCTCAGGCGCTTGCCTTGCAGGCAGGCCTGGGTGGAGCGGGCCGGCCAGTCGGGCAGCTCGAACGGCAGCGCGGCGGGGATGGGCCGTGGTGCCGGCACTCGCGGCGCGGGACCGCGCGCGCTGCCAACGTCGTGGCAGGCGGTGCAGCCCAAGGCTCGGCGCCGGGTGCGCGCGCTGCGGCCGGCGGCAAAGCGTTCGGTGTGCGCGCGCCGGGCGTTGCGCTCGCAGCGTTCGGCGCCGCCGGCTGGCCGCCCGTCTGTGTCGCGGGCTGGCCGGCTGCGATCGAACGGGCCGCTGCCCCCGGCGCCGTGCGACCGGCGCCCTGCCCTTCGGGCGCCGCGCCGCGCGTCGCCACGCGCGCCGGCTCGTAGCGCTGCCGCGCCTGCCACTGCGCGCGTTCGAGCTCCGCGCGCCAGCGCAGGTGCGGCCCGTCGCCGCCGTTGCCGCGCGCCTCCACCGGCGCGGTGGCGGCGGACGGGCTCGATGCGCTCGGGATCGACGTTCATCGGCTTGTCCTCATCGGCGGCGCAACAGCCAGGCGTCGTCCTGCGCCTTGAACACCGCGCGCGACTGCCCGCCGTCGTGCTCGACCCGCTTGCGCTGCTCGTGGTTTTCCATCGCCTTGATGCTGCGGTGCTTCGATTCGAGCTGCTGCATCACCTGCGCGTACACGCCCTCGTCGCGCGCGCGGTCGCGCTGCCGCACCGCGGCCACCGCATGCTGATGGCGCAGGAACAGATCGAGGATGCGCTGCCGTTCGAGCGGGATCGATCGATCGGCGGCATACAGCGCGCGCAGTTCGGCCTCGGTGCTGGCGACGCCGTCGAGCGCTTCCTGCTCGCGGCGCCGGCTTTCCTCGACCACGCAGCGCGCGCGGCCGGCTTCGGCGCCGAGCACCTGGCCCTCCCAGCGGTCCTTCTTCAGCAGCGCCGCGGGGCGGTAGGCGAAAGGCTTGATGCGTTCGTCCATCTCAATGCGACCTGCGGTCTGGTTGGCGATCGCGCGCAGCATCGCGATGCTGTGTTCGCGCGAGCAGGTTTCGGCCATGTCCTGGCGCAGGAAGGCGTCGATGCGCGGCTTCAGGCGCACGGCCTGGTCGAGCTCGGCGTTGACGCCGCTGCGGTAGGCGCCGATCTCGATCATGTCGCGGTTGCGCGCATGCTCGGCCAGCAGCGCGATCACGCGCTGGATCGCGGCGCGCTCGTCCTTGGCCACCAGGTGGGGCAGCAGCCGGCTGGTGCTGGCGAGCACGTCGACCGCCGGGTAGTGGCCGTGGTTGGCGAGGTCGCGCGCCAGCACGATGTGGCCGTCGAGGATCGCGCGCACCGAGTCGGCCACCGGATCGTTGATGTCGTCGCCTTCGACCAGCACCGAGTAGATCGCGGTGATCGAGCCGGCATGGTCGGTGGTGCCGCAGCGTTCGAGCAGCTTGGGCAGCGCCGCGAACACCGACGGCGTGTAGCCGCGCGCGGTCGGCGGCTCGCCGACCGCCAGCCCGATCTCGCGCTGCGCCATCGCGAAGCGGGTGATCGAGTCCATGATCAGCAGCACGTCCTGGCGCCGGTCGCGAAAGTACTCGGCGATCGCGGTGGCCGCATAGGCGGCGCGCGAACGCACCAGCGCCGGCTGGTCGGACGTGGCCACCACCACCACCGAGCGCTTGAGCCCCGCGGGGCCGAGGCTCTGCTCGATGAACTCGAGCACCTCGCGCCCGCGCTCGCCGATCAGCGCGATGACGTTGATGTCGGCCTTCATGTTGCGCGCGATCATGCCCAGCAGCGTGCTCTTGCCGACGCCGCTGCCCGAGAAGATGCCCACGCGCTGGCCGCGGCCGATCGACAGCAGCCCGTCGATGCTCTTGACGCCGGTCTCGAGCACGCGCGCGGATGCGCGAGCGCGCGAGCGGATTGAGCGGCTCGTGCGTGAGCCGGCATTGCGCCGGCAACGGCGGCAGCGGCCGGCCGTCGAGCGGGCGCCCGAAGGCGTCGATCACGCGGCCGAGCAGCCCTTCGCCGATCGCCATCTCGACCGCGCGGCCTGTCGCCAGCACCTCGCATCCCAGGCCGATGCCCCGCAGCTCGCCGTACGGCATCAGCAGCACCTTGCCGTCCTTCAGGCCCACCACCTCGGCGGCGATCGGCGTTGCGGTCGAGCGCGAATAGATCTCGCAGACCTCGCCGAGAAAGACATCGGGCCCGGTCGATTCGACCACCAGCCCGAAGAATTGCGAGACCGAGCCGCTGCGGCGCGAGAACTCGGCGCCGCGCACTGCGGCGGCATAGCGGCTCAGCGCGGCGGTCATTCGGCCCCCTCCGCCGCCGGCGCGCGCGCCGCGCCGAGCAGCGTGTCGCGCAGGCGCTTCAACTGCGTCTCGAGGCGGCCGTCGAGGGTGCCGCCGCCGGTCTCGATCAGGCAGCCGCCGAGTTCGACCCGCTCGTCGGCGAGCAGCTCGACCGCGTGCGCATCGCCGTTCTTCGGCTTCAAGCCTTCCGCGGCCAGCAGCTCGTGGTCGCGCGGCGACACGCGCACCACCAGGCGCTCGCGATCGTGCACGCCGCGAAATCACCTCGCGCACCATGGCCTGCACGCCTTCGCGCCGCGCCAATGCGTCGCCGAGCATCTTGCCGATCGCTTCGAACGCGATCTCGACGATCACGTCTTCGGTGCCGGCGATGCCGTCGGCGAGCGCGGCGCGCATCGAGCCGATGAGCTGGCGCAGCACCTGCAACTGCGCCTCGTACTCGGCGCGGCCTTGCTCGACGCCCGCCTGATGGCCCTGCTCGTGCGCGCGATCGAGCACGCGCTGGCGCTCGGCGGCGATGCTCTCGCGCAGCACGCGGTCCTGCTCGGCCCGCCGCACCGCTTCGCTCGGCGCCGGCGGCGCGGTGAGGGCGGGCTCGATCCGCGCGCGGGCTGCTATCGGGGCCGAGCATGCCGGCCGCCCGACGGCACCGCACGCGGCTGCGCACCGAGCAGCAGCGGCTCGCGGTCGATGCGCGCAGCGCGGATCACCGTGTCCATGAGCGGCTGAGCTTCCACCAACGATGGCCGTTCGCTGCCGACACCGCGGCGGGCCGGCTCGCGGCGCGCAACTCGGCTGCAAAGCCGGTCTCGCCGCCGTCGGCGCACGCCGCGGCGCGTGCGCTCAGCGCTTCGAGCAGCGCGTTCGCCACCGCGGGCGGCAACGCCGGAGCCCTTGCCGCGCAGGCGCGCGATGGCGGCGGCGCGCGCCGGCTCGAAGCGGCCCGTCAGCTCGGCCGCCCACGACGCGTCGGCGAGCGCGCTGACGCTCGCGATCACCGCGTCCGGCTCGTCGCGCAGCGCGCGATGCACCGCTGCGGTGGATAGCCGCGCGAGGGCGTGCCGCGGCTGCGCGTCGTCGGATGCCGGCGGCTCGCCGGGCGCCGGCTGCGCGTCGTCGGGCCACGGCGCGAGTTGCGGCTCGCCGCGCTCCGCCGTCACGGCGTGGGCGACCGCGGCGATCTGCTGCGGCGCCGCCGGCAGCTTCATGCGCTCGAGCTCGCCGAGCATCGCGACGACGCCGTCGCGCTCGCTGTCGGGCAGTTGCCCGAGCAGCCATTGGCGATCGGCTCGGCGCAGGCCGAGCAGCGCGAGCGCAACCCGCTTGCGGCCGTCGATCCCTTCGGAGGCATCCATCGCCGTCAACCCCGCTGCTGCGTGGTGCCGAGCCACTGCCGCATCTGCGACAGCAGGCGGTCGCGTTCGTCCGGGCTCAGCGGCGCACCGTTCGCCTTGCGTCTGGCGCCGGCCATCGCGACCAGCATGACGATCAACCCCAGGCCAAGCAGCAGCGCCACCATCATCGGCAACCCGGCGCGCTGCAGCAGTGCCGCCGGCCGCCACCGGCGCGACGGCCGCCTGCGGTGTACCCGCTTCGACCGGCGGCGGCAGAACCTTGGGCGCACCGGCCGCGAACTGGTCGAGCGACGAGATCGCGATCTCGTCGCCGCGCTCCCGGTTGAGCCCGACCGTCATCGCGAGCACCTGCGTCAGCTCCTTCAGCCGATCGGCGCCGAGCGCCTGCGGCAGCATCACACCGACGCTGATGCGCCGCACGCCGCCCGGCTTGGAGACCGTCTGCTCGACCACGCGGCCGTTCTGGTACTCGATCTCCGACGTCGTCGCCGCCGGCGGCGGCCGGTTCGGCGCCGGCTTGCGCCGGCGCCGCTGCCGGCGCGTTGATCGGCGGCGGCCGCCGCGGTCTGCGTCGCCGCCACCGCGGCGGCGCCGGTGGCCTGCATGCTGCTGCGGCTGCGCACGATCGCGCGCGCGTTGTTGGCGCTGCCGGTGCTGCCGCGCGCGTACGGCAGCACGTCCTCGCGCGTGGTGCGCACCTGGTCGTGGTCGAGCGTCACGTAGACGCTGACGATCGCGCTGCCGGGGCCGAAGGTCTTGTCGAGCACCGCCACCACCTTGCGCGCGAGGTAGGTCTCGACGTCGTGTTTGCCGCCGAGCCCGACCGCCGCGTCCTCGTTGTCCGGATCGACGTTGCGGCTCAGCGTGACGCCGCGCTGATCGAGCACCGTCACCGCCGAGGCGTCGATCTGCGGCACCGAGGCGGCCACCAGCCGCTGGATGCCCAGCACCTGTTCGCTCTGCAGGCTGCGGCCGTCGCGCAGCGCCAAGGCGATCGATGCCTTGGGCTTCTGCGTCGTGCGCCGGAACAGCGCCGAGTCGGGCATCACCAGGTGCACGCGCGCCGACTTCACCGCGTCGAGCGACATGATCGTGCGCGCCAGTTCGCCCTGCAGCGCGCGCTGGTAGTTGATCTTCTGCGCGAACTCGGTGACGCCGAAGTCGGTGTTGTTGAAGATCTCGAAGCCGACGCCGCCGCGCAGGTTGACGCCCTTGCCCATCAGCTTCAGGCGCGTCGCGTGCACCTGCGAAGACTCGACCAGCACCGTGGTCTCGTCGGCGCCGAGCCGGTACGGCACCTTCATCTTGTCGAGCTCGCCGACGATCGTCGCCGCGTCCTGCGGCTCCAGGCCGGAGAACAGCACCTGGTAGTCGCGCTCGAGCACCTTGAGAGCTGAGCCATACCAGCGTGGCCGCGATCAGCAGCACGCCGAACACCAGCCCGGCGCGCGACGACGCACTGCGCCGCTGCCAGATCTCTTGAACGTTGTCGAACATCGCTGCTCCTTTCGCCGCTCAGATCTGCATGCGCAGGATGTCCTGGTAGGACTCCAGCAGCTTGTTGCGCACCTGCACCATCAGCTGGAACGACAGCTTCGCCTCTTCGAGGGCGATCATCACCTGGTGCAGGTTGTCGGTATCGCCCGCCGCCAGCCGCGCCACCTGCTGGTCGGCGCTGGCGAGCTTCCCGTTGGCTTCGGCGAAGCTCTTCTGCAGCCAGGCCGCGAAGTCGAGTCCGCTGCCGGGGTACGCGCACGATCTCGCCGCCGTCGTCGGGAACGGGTGCGCCCAGAGGCGGCAGGTAGCCGATCGATTCGATGGCCATGTCAATTGCCTCCCAGTTCGAGTGCCTTCAGCGCCATCGTCTTGGCCGCATTCAGCGCCGCGACGTTGGCCTCGTAGGCGCGCAGCGACGAGATCAGCGTCACCATCTCGTTGACCTGGTTGATGCCGGGATAGGCGACGAAGCCGCGCGCATCGGCATCGGGATGGTTCGGCTCGTGCACCATGCGCGGCGTGGTGCGCGCGGCGCGCACTTCGAGCACCTCGGCGCCGCCGCCGGGCAGCCCCATCGACAGCGCCGCCGCGCCGAACGCGGCCTGGAACGAGCGCGCCGGCCGCGCCGCGGAGATCACCTGCAGCGGCTCGTAGCCCGAGCCGTCGCGCGCGCGGGTCGAATGCACGTTGGCGAGATTCAAGGCGGTCACGTCCAGGCGCGTCTTCTCGACGCTCATGCCCGAGCCGCTGATCGCAAAGGTGCCGCTGATGTCCATCTATCGTCTCCCTTCGCTGATGGCCGTGCTGAGGATCGAGCCGCGCTTGTCGAGCGCCCGCAGCAGGCTCTGGTACTGCACGGTGTTCTGCGCCAGCTTGACCATCTCCATGTCGAGCACCACGCGCGCACCGGCGCCGGCCTCGGCTTCGATGAACGGCCGCACCGACGCGGACAGCGCCTCCGGCATGCCGCCGGAGGCGCCGCGCGCGAACGCCAGCTGCTGCTCGAAGTTGACCTTCGAGGGCACGAAGCCCGGCGTGTTGGCGTTGGCGATGTTGTTGGCGATCACCTGGTGGCGCAGGCTCGCCGCATCGAGTGCGAGCCGGGCCAGTGCGACGACTTCGTCGGCCATGTCAATTGCTCCTGGGTTGAGGGTTGTGACCGGGTCGAGCGCCGCCAGCACCAGCGCACCGAAGCCGGCCGAATGCTGTGCCGCCATCTGCGGCGCGAAGAAGTCGGCGAGCGTGGCGCCGAGCGCGGGCGTGGCCGACTTCGCGCCGCGCGCGCCCGGCACGGCCGCGGTACGCCACAGCATCCGGAACACCATGGCGTCGAATTCGCGCGCGAGTTGCGTCGGTGCGTCGGCGGCGCGGGCAAGAGAGCTGTGCAGTCCGATCGCGGCAATCTCGTTCATGCGTTCCTCACTGGATGATCAGGTCGGCGTAGAGCGCGCCTGCGGTCTTGATCGCCTGCAGGATCGCGATCGTGTCGCGCGGGCTGGTCTTGACCTTGCCGAGCGCCCGCACCAGGTCGGCCACGGTGTTGGCGCCGCCGCCCATCGACAGCGTGGTCGGCCCGCTCTCGGTGACGTCGATGCTGGTCTGCGGCACGACCACGGTGCGCGCGCCGTAGCCGCCGCCGAGCAGCGGCGGCAGCGGCTGCGAGACGCGGAAATCGGTGGTGATCGCGACCTTCAGCTCGCCATGCGTGATCGTCACCGGCGCGATGCGCACGTCGCCGCCCGCGACGACCACGCCGGTGCGCTCGTTGACGACGACGCGCGCGCGCTGGTCGGGCTCGACCGCGAGGTTCTCGATGCGCGTCAGCAGCGCCACCGTCTGCGCGCCGTCGGCCGCGGCCTGCATGCGGATCTCGACGCTCGCCGCATCGCGCGGCTGCGCCGCCGTAGTGCCGAGCGCCTTGTTGATCGAATCGGCGATGCGCTGGCTGGTGGTGTAGTCGGGCTCCTTGAGCACGAACAACGCGATGCCCTGCTGCGAGACGTCGACCGTCGCCACCGCGCGCTCGATCACGGCGCCGGCCGGAACCAGTCCGGCAGTCGGATGGTTTTTCTGCACCACGTTGCCGGCCAGGTCGTACTTGTAGCCGCCCACCGAGACGGCGCCCTGGGCCAGCGCATGCACCCGATCGTCGGCGCCCTTGAGCGGCGTCAGCAGCAGCGTGCCGCCGACCAGGCTGCGCGCATCGCCCATCGACGTGACCGTCACGTCGACCCGGCCGCCCTCGCGCGCGAACGGCGGCAGCGTTGCGAGCACCATCACCGCAGCGACGTTGCGGCTCTGCACCTGATCGGTCGCCGAGGCTCAAGCCGAACTGCGACAGCAGGTTGGCGAGCGACTGGCGCGTCGCCTTGTTGCGCAAGGTGTCGCCCGTGCCCGCCAGGCCGGTGACGATGCCGTAGCCGACCAGTGCGTTGTCGCGCCAGCCGTCGATGCGGCCGAGGTCCTTCAGGCGCACCTGCGTGCGGGCGGGAGGGTCGGCGGCCATGACCGCGGCGACGCGGCAGCAGCGCGCAGATCAGCGCGATGAGCCAGCGGCGCAGCACGGTCCTCACAGCACCCCCAGCCACGTCAGCACCCGGCTGATGATGCCGGGCGAAGACTTCTCGCTCAGCGAGCCTTCACCGACGTAGGAGATCGTCGCATCGGCCAGGCGCGACGAGGCGATCGTGTTGTTTTCGCCGATGTCGCTCGGCCGCACGCGGCCCGACAGCACGATCTCCTGGCGCTCGTTGTTGACGCGCAGCAACTGCTCGCCCGAGACGTGCAGGTCGCCGTTCGAATCGACACTGCGCACCGTCACAGTCAGCTGCGCCGCCAGCTTGCCGCTGCGCTGGATGCGGCCGCGGCCCGCGAAGTCTTCGGTCAGGCTCAGCTTGGCGGTGCGGTCGCGTCTTGTAGTTCGATTCGAAGCGCGAAGCCGGTCCCGCCCGACTTGGCGGTGGTGGTGTCGCTGCTCGCGCTCGCGCTCGCGGTCTCGAACACCAGCACGGTCAGCAGGTCGCCGGTCTTCTGCGCCCGGCGGTCGCTGGTGAGCGCGCGGAAGCTGCGCCTCGTCGTACAGGCTGCACCGCGGCGGCCGGCGCGCCGCAGCACAGCGCACACACCATCGCCATCGTCAATCGATCAAGCATGGCTCACCTCGCTCACCTCGCATCCACGCGCACCGCGCCCTCGGCCACCACCAGCGCCATGAAGGGCTCCTGGCCGGCCGGGTTGCGCACCTTCACCATCTCGCCCAGCCGTGCATCGCCGAGCGCGATGCCGGCGGTTTGCAGGCGGATCGCGCCGACCTCGACCTGCACGTCGACAGGCCGGTTGCGCAGCACCGCCGGGCGCGGCTCGACCGCGGCAGCCGTCAACGGCCGGCCGCCATCGACCGCGTGCCGCAGCGCGCAGCCCGGCCGAGCGGCGTGCTCGCGGGCAGCGGCGGCGCGGCGAGCGCGGTGACGTCGAGCCAGGCGGCCTGCACGTCGTCGGCCTGCAGCGCAGCGCCGGCCCGCAGGCCCGTGCGCGCGAGCCAGACCTGCTGCTCGGCCTTGACCTCGAACCACACCGGCAGGCTGCGCCAGCCGCGGCCGTCGATCGCGACATCGAGCCAGACGCTCATGCGCCGCGCCGGCGCCCAGCGCTCGGGCAGGCGCGCGCTGATGCGCCGCGCGCCGGCCGCGGGCAGACGCATCTCGGGCGGCGGCGCGACGGCCCGCACCTCGGCGCGCAGCCCGCGCCGCTCGAGCGCTTCGAGCAGCGTGCGTTCGGCCAGGCGCTGCAGCGCCGGTCCATCGAACGGCTCGTCGTGCGCACGCAGCGCCACCGCTGCCGCGCCTTGCCATTGCAGCCGGCCGCGCCACTGCGGCGCGAGGCGCTCGACCTGAGCCGAGATCGTGGCGCGCGGCACCCGTTGCGTGACGCCCGGGCGCGGCGCCAGGCCGATCTCCAAACCGGCCAGCGCTTGCGCGAGCGCCGCGTCGGCGCTGCGGATCTCGGCGATGTCGCCGAGCGTGTAGTGCGTCGCGCGCGGCTCGGCCTGCGCGCGCAGCTGGATGCTCGCCTGCTGCGCGTGCGCGGCAGCGGCCAGCGCGAGCGCAGCGAAGACGGCAGCGGCGGCGCTGTTTCATCGTCGTGCGTTTGTTCAACGCCGCAGGTTGTTGGCGATGCCGAGCATTTCGTCGGAAGCCTGGATCGCCTTGGCGCTGACCTCGTAGGCGCGCTGCGCGACGATGAGGTTGATGAACTCCTCGATCAGCTTGACGTTCGACGATTCGAGGAAGCCCTGCGCCAGGCTGCCGAAGTTGGCTTCGCCGGGCTTGCCGGTGTAGGCGTCGCCCGACTTCTCGGTCGGCAGGTAGAGGTTGTCGCCCTGCGGCTGCAGACCGCCCGGGTTGACGAAGTCGGCGAGCTCCAGCGTGCCGACCTCGACCGGCTCGTTCTCGTCGGGCACGACCGCGAGCACGCGGCCGTCGGCCTCGATGGTCACGCTCGAAGCCTCGCTCGGAATCTTGATCGACCCCTCGAGCACATGGCCTTCCGCGGTGGCGAGCATGCCGTCCTTGTCGATCTGCAGCGCACCGGCGCGCGTGTAGGCATGCGTGCCGTCGGCCAGCACCACTTCGAGGAAGCCGCGGCCGCGGATCGCCACATCGAGCGGCGCGTCGGTCTTCTTCAGCTCGCCGGCGATGAACAGCTTGCTGGTGCCGGTGATGCCGACGCCGACCCCCGTGCGCAGCGTGTTGTCGGCGCTGCCGGCCAGGCCGTTGGCGCGCGCCATCTCGCGGTACATCAGGTCGGAGAAGCCGACGCGGCCCTTCTTGAACGCCGGCGTGTTGACGTTGGCGAGGTTGTTCGAGATCGTGTCGATGCCCATCTGCTGCGCGTTCATGCCGGTGGCAGCGATGTAGAGCGAATCCATCATGGTGTTGGTCTCCGTTCTGTTGTCGGTTGAATCAGAACTCGCCGAGCGTGCGGATCGCGCGCTCGAGCATCTCGTCGTATCCCTGGATCACCTTCTGGTTCGATTCGAAGTGCCGCATCGTCTCGATCAGCCGCACCATCTCGTTGGCGGCGACGACGTTGGACGCTTCGACAAAGCCCTGGCGCAAGCGCGGTTCGGCCACCGGCTGCGCCGTCGGCGTCTGCGCGTTCGCGGCGTAGAGGCCGTCGCCGAGCTTGGCCAGCGCCTGCGGCTGCTCGAAGCGCACGATGCGCAGGCTGCCGACCGGCTTCTGGCCGTCGAAGACGCGGCCCGAAGCATCGATGCGCGGCGCGGCCGAGTCGATGCGCATCTCGCCGCCGCTGCCCTGCACCGCGCGGCCGGCGGCATCGACGATGCGGCCGTTGCCGTCGAGCTGGAATGCGCCTTGGCGCGTGTAGACCGGGCCGCTCTCGTCTTCGAGTTCGAAGAAGCCGTCGCCTTCGATCGCGAGGTCGAGCGCGTGGCCGGTGTACTGCATCGGCCCGGCGCGGTGGTTGGTCCAGGTCTGCAATTCGGGCAGCGTCGTCGCGAGGCTGGCGGTGCCGCCCGCCATCGCGGCCTGGATGAACTCGGCGAACGGCCGGCTCACGGCGATATCGGCCTTGAAGCCGGGCGTGGCGGCGTTCGCGAGGTTGTGGCTGATCGCCGCCAGCCGCGCGATGTCGTCGGCCATGCTGCGAGCGGCGATTGCGATTGCGTCGGCCATCACGTTCTCCTTTCGTTCTTCAGCTGCGCTTCGAGCGCGAACACATGCGCGAGGATCACCGCGACGACGTGGAACAGCTCGGGCCCTATGCGGGCATCGAGCGGCAGCCGGTACAGCGACTGCAGCAGCGCTTCGTTGCGCACCACATGCGCGCCGACGCGCGCGCGGCGGCTGGCGAGGATCTCCTCGGCCAGCGGGCCGGCGCCTTTGAAGATGACCTGCGGCAGGCCGTCGTCGGGGTCGTACTTGAGGCCGACGACGCGCAGGGGGGATGGCACTGGCTGATTCATACCAACCTGCTCACGCTGCCCGGGCTGATCAGATGCTCGACCACGCTCGCGAGCACCGCCCCCGAAGCGTTGGTGGCGCGCGACTCGTAGCGCTGCTCATCGACCTGCCAGCCGATGCGCTGCAGGCCGGCTTCGAGCGTTTGCGCATGCTCGGCCAGGCGCTCGGTGCTGGCGCTCGAATCGGCGGCGATGCGCAGCCGCATGTGGCCGTCGGCGAGCAGCGCGCGCACCTCGAGATGGCCGAGCGCCTCGGTCGTCAGCGCGAACACCAGTTCGCGATGGCGGATGCCGTCGGCCTTGGGCTCGCTGCCCTTGTCGTCGTTCTGCGCGAACAGCGCGACGTCGAGTTCGACCAGCTCGCCGTCGAGCAGCAGCGGCAGCGTCGCCACCCGATGCGTGACCGCGCCTCCTGTCTGCGCGTTGAAAATCCAGCGTGCGAGGTCGCCGTTTTCATCACTTCCGCCGCCATCGGCATCGATCACGTCGTCGTCGCGGCTCGCACGCAGCCGCGCTTCGGGCACGTCGGCCAGCGCGCGCTCGAGCCAGCCGGCGATCGCCGGCACCGCGTCGTCGTGATCGGCGTTCGGCGCCCGCGCACCGGCGGCGGCCACGGCCAGCGACAAAGCCTGCGCCGGCAGCGCGAACAAGCCTTTCGGTCTCGGGTTTGGCCAGCGCCGCATGCACCGCGCGGAACAGTTCCGGCGCGATCTGCAAACCGACTTTGTTCAGCACCAGCCCGGCCAGTGCGGCGCGCTCCGGCAGCGGCACGCGCGCGGCCAGCCGCTGCAGCGCGTTCCACTCGGAGGCGTCGAGGCGGGCCTGATAGCGCTCGAACAAGGCGGCGATCGCACCGCCGAAGCGGTCGTTCGCAGCATCCGCGCGTGCGCTGTCGGGCGCGGCCGCGCCGTCCGACGCGGCGGGTTCGGTGCGGATGCGTTGCAGCGTGACCTGTTCGCCGAGCCCGACGACACGGCCGTGCACGAGTTCGCCCACCGTCAGCGGCACCGCGCTGTCAACAGTTCTGCGCTGGCCGTCGAATTCGACCGCGTAGCGCTGCTGGTCGTAGGCGCGCAGCACGCGGCCCTTGATGATCTGGCCGAGCGTCAGCCGCGCGGCGAAGTCGGCATCGCCCTGCAACAGCAGCAGTTGCGCGCCGCCGGCGGCGCGGTTGGCGAGCGCGGCGAGCGGATCGATCTTCATGCGAGGCTCACCACGCCGTAGGCCTTGAGGTTGACGCTGGTCGGCACCTCGGCCATCGACACGATCGCCAGATGCGGCATTACGCGTTCGGTCAGGCGGCGCAGGTGGCGGCGCTGCTCGGGCGCGCACAGCAGCACCGGCATCACGTTGCTCTTCATCATCTTCTCGACCTGCGACGCCAGGCGCGACAGCATCTGCTCGGCGAAGCGCGGTTCGAGCACCACGGTGGCCTTGTCGTCGATCGTGCGCAGGCTGGTGGCCAGCGTGTGCTCGACGGAAGGATCGAGCGTGAGCACCGCGAGCTCGCCGCCGCGGCCGGCCAGGCCCTGGCAGATCGCGGTGCCCAGCCGTTGGCGCACGGACTCGGTGAGCGCTTCCGCGTCCTTGTTCTGCCGGCCGGCATCGGCCAGCACCTCGAGGATCGCCTCCAGGTTGCGGATCGAGACCTTCTCCTTCAGCAGGTTCTGCAGCACCTTCTGGATCTCGCCCAGCGACAGCACCTGCGGGATCAGTTCGTCGAGCAGGCTCGCCTGCGTCGGCCGCAGGCGATTTACCAGGCGCTCGGTCTCGGCACGCGTCAGCAGCGCGGCGGCATGGCTGCGCACGACTTCGCTCAAATGCGTGATCGCGACCGTGCTCGGATCGATCAGCGTGTAGCCGCCGTCGCGCGCCTGCTGGCGCTCGTCGTCGGTGATCCACACCGCCGGCAGGCCGTAGGCGGGATCGTGCGTGGCCACGCCGCGCAGCGCCTGGCGCGCATCGCCGCCGCCGCGGTGGATCGCCAGCGTGCGGTCGACCAGCAGCTCGCCGCCGGCGACGGTGACGCCGAAGATGCAGATCTGGTACGCGTTGGGCTCCAGCGTGTGCACGTCGCGGATGCGCACCTTGGGCATCACGAAGCCGACGTCGAGCGCGCACTGCTTGCGCAACGCGACGATGCGGTCCATCAACTGCACGTCGCTGCCGTTGACCAGCTTGATCAGGTTCTGCCCTACGCGCACTTCGAGCGGCTCGACGTTCAGGCTGGCATAAACGTCCTCGTCCTCGCCGGCCGCCGTCTGCGTCTTCGCAACGGCCTCCTGCGCCGCCTGCTCGCGGCGGGCACGAAACGCGAACCAGCTCGCGGCGCCGACGAGCGCCGCGATCGCGAACGCCGGCAGCATCGGAATGCCGGGCATGGCCATCAGCGCCAGCAGCGCGATCATCACCATCAGCAGCGTGCGCGGATAGGCGGTGGTCTGCTTGACGATCTCGGCGCTCAGGCGCGCGTCGGAGGCCGAGCGCGTGATGATGATGCCGGTGCCGACCGAGACCACCAGCGCCGGGATCTGCGTCACGATGCCGTCGCCGATCGTCAGCAGCGTGTAGGTCTGCAGCGCCTCGCTCCACGGCATGCGGTGCTGCAACACGCCGATCGCCAGCCCGCCGATGATGTTGATCAGCACGATCACGATGCCGGCGATCGCGTCGCCCTTGACGAACTTGCTGGCGCCGTCCATCGCGCCGTAGAAGCTGGCTTCCTTCTCGAGGTTCTTGCGCCGGCGCTTGGCCTCGGCCTGGTCGATCAGGCCCATGTTGAGATCGGCGTCGATGCTCATCTGCTGGCCGGGCATGCTGTCGAGCGTGAAGCGCGCAGCCACCTCGGCGACGCGCTGCGCGCCGTTGGTGACGACCACGTACTGCACCACCACCAGGATCAGGAAGACGATCATGCCGATGACGTAGTTGCCTTCGACCATGAACGAGCCGATCGCGGCGATCACCTTGCCGGCGTCGGCGTCCGACAGGATCAGGCGCGTCGCGGCGATGTTCAACGACAGCCGGAACAGGGTGGCGATCAGCAGCAGCGACGGGAAGGTCGAGAACTCCACCGGCTTGGCGGCGTAGAACGTGATCAGCAGGATCAGCAGCGCGAAGCTGAAGTTGACGATCAGCAGCAAGTCGAGCAGTTGCGACGGGATCGGCGTGAACAGCACCACCAGGATGCCGACCATCGCGACCGCGAGCACCACGTCGCTGTTGTCGCCGAAGACGCTGCGCCACTTCATGTGCTCCTGCCGCGTTGCTGCCGCTGTTGCTGCGGTCGTTGCTGGGCGCGCAGCGCATACGCGCGCACCAGCACGCGCGCTACCGGCGCGTAGAGCCGCTCGGGCACCGCCTTGTCGATCTCGACCGCGGCAAACAGCTCGCGCGCGAGCGCTGCGTTCTCGATCACCGGCACGCGATGGCGGTGCGCCAGCGTGCGCATGTGCGCGGCAAACTCGCCGGCGCCCTTGGCGATCAACTGCGGCGCCTGCATGTCCTCGCGGCGGTAGGCGAGCGCGACCGCCAAGTGGGTCGGGTTGGTGATCAGCACGTCGGCGTCGGGCAGGCGCTTGATCGCTTTGGCGCGTTTGACCAACTCGCGCTGCAGCTCGCGGATGCGCGCGCGCACATGCGGGTCGCCCTCGCGCTGCTTGGTCTCGTCCTTCAACTCGCGCATGCTCATCTTCAGCTTGTCGGCGAAGCTCCAGCGCGTGTACATCGCATCGATCAGCGCGATGAACGCGAGCACCAGCGTGAGCTTCCAGATCACGCCGGTGATCCAGTCGTGGCTCAAGCGCAGGTAGGCCACCGGGTCGGTGAACAGCAGCGCCATCAGTTCGGGCAGCAGGCTTTGCAGCAGCAGCCAGATCGCGCCGCCGAACAGCACCAGCTTGACCAGGTTCTTGCCGAGCTCGAACAGCAGCCGCATCGAGAACAGGCGCTTGAAGCCGGACACCGGGTTGATCCGGTCGATGTCGGGCTTGAGCGCGTGGGTGCTGAACACCGGCCCGGTCTGCAGCAGCGTGCCGAGGATCGCCACCACCACGACCATCACGAACAGCGGCAGCACGAGGTCGAGCGCCGCGGCCAGCAGCGCCGGCAGCCAGCGGCCGAGCACCGCCACGTCGAAGCTCAGTTGATGCGCCTGCTCGAGCAGGCCGGCGTCGAGCCGCAAGTGCTGCTGCACGATCGGCAGCCCGCGCAGGTAGACGATCGCGAGCAACGCCAGCAGCGCGAACAGCGATTGCAGCTCCAGGCTCTTGGCGACCGAGCCGCGCCGCCGCGCCTCCTTCAGCTTGAAGGGCGTTGCGGGCTCGCTGCGGTTTTGTTCTTGTTCGGCCATCGTGGTTGTCTAGGCAAGCAGCCGTTCCCCCTAGGCGAGTAGCCGTTCCCAATACCGCGGCACGGACTCGAACACCTTCAACATGGCCGGCAGCATCTGACGCACCGTGAGCGCCAGCACCAGCACGCCGACCACCACCTTCAGCGGCAGCGCGACGATGAACACATTCATCTGCGGCATCGTGCGCGCCATCACCGCGAGCGCAACGTCGAGCAGCAGCAGCGCGAACACCGCGGGCGCGACGAGCAGCAAGCCGTAGGAGAACATCAGCGCCCACTGCGCGCCGACGGCAGCCGGATCGAGCGAGGCGATCGAGCCGCCCGGGGGCAACTGCTGCAGCGACCACGCGAGCGCGCGCACCAGCGCGTGATGGCCGTCGACCGCCAGGAACACCGCCGCCGCCATCAGGTTCAGCGCCGAGCCGAGCAGCGGCGACTGGCCGCGCGTGGCGGGATCGATCAGCGTGGCGATGCCGAAGCCGATCTGGATGTCGAGGATGCGCCCGCCGAACAGGAACGCGCCGAAGGCCGCGAACATGCCGAAGGCGAAGCCGATGCCGAGCATCAGTTCGGTGACCGCCGCGCCGATCAGCGCCAAGGGTTCGAGGGTCACGCCCGCCGGCCTCGGCCCGACCGCCGCGGCGAGCAGCAGTGCGAATCCGAGCGCGAGGAACAGCCGCACCCGCAGCGGCACGCTGACCGCGCCGAACACCGGCGCCATCACGAACAGCGGCCCGATGCGCAGCGCCACCAGCAGCACGATGGCCATCGCAGCGAGGTCGATGCCGAGCGTCATTTTCAGGCCCGCGTGCGTGGGTAGGGTGGCTGCGCGCTAGAAGTACGAAGGAATGTTGACGATGACCCCGGACGAATAGGCCATCAGCTTGCGCAGCATCCAGGGCCCGAAGACGACGATCGAGACCACCACCGCGACGATCTTGGGCACGAAGGTGAGCGACATCTCCTGGATTTGCGTCACCACCTGCACGATGCTGATCGCCAGCCCCACCAGCATGCTCGACAGCAGGATCGGCGCGCCGATCAGCAGCGACGCGAGCAGCATGTCGCTCATCAACTGCAAAGCGAGGTCTGGTGACATCTCGTCCTCCCGCAAGGTCTTGCCATTCGACACCGGCGTGCATGAACGCAGCGCCGGCCGGCGGCGGCGCTGCTTGCCTCTAAACCAGTCGTCGTCCCAGCGGATTTGTTATTGCTTTTCGACGAGCCGCGCAGGTTGCTCTTGGACACGATGGCTGTCAATTCTTTTTTTCCTTGCGGCCAAACGTGCACGCCGTGCGAGTTGTCGGCATCATCACCGGTCATGCCTGCGACATCAACGGCATCGCACGATGCGCCGATCGCGCGCCATGAGGCGTATCTGCGCGCCGATCCGGGCAACGCCACATTGCGCGTGGCGCTGGCCGATCTCTACCACCGCGCCGGCCGTTTCGACGACGCGCTCGCCACGTTGCAGCGCTGCCTGGACAGCGAGCCCGGGCACGCGCTCGCACGCGGCCGCATCGCCGCGGTGCTGATCTCGCAGCACCGATTTGCCGAGGCCGAGCAGCATCTGCGCGAGCTCGCATCCGGCAGCGACGCGAGCGCGGCGCTGCTGCACAACCTCGGCCTCGCGCTGTACTTCCAGGGCCGCTGGAGCGAGGCGCTCGATGCGTTCGGCAAGGCACGCGCGCGCGGGCTCGACAGTCGCGAGGCGCGAGGCCGCGAACCTGCGCTACCTGACGATGACCTTGCACCATCTAGGCGACACGGCGGCGGCGCTCGAGGCCGGCCGGCAATGGGCGGCCCTCGATGCCGATGGCGCCGGCGGTTATGTCGCGATGGTCGAGATGGACCACGGCGACATGGCGGCGGCGCACCAACGTGCAGCCGCGGTGCTGGCGCGCGACCCCGGCAACGTCGATGCCGCGGTGGTCGAAGGCATGTGGTCGGCCGAGGTGCAAGACATCGACAACGCGACCGCGCACTTCGAGCGCGTCGTGCAGGCCGAGCCCGACAACGCGCGCGGCTGGTTCGGGCTCGGCCTGACCCGCCTCTACCAGGAGCGCAGCGGCCCGGCGCTCGAGGCGCTGCACACCGCCAGTCAACTGAGGCCGCGCCATGCCGCGACCCTGACCACGCTGGCCTGGGCGCGCTTCGTCTCGCGCGACCTGAGCGCCGCCGAGCAGACCTTCCGAGAGGCGATCGCGCTCGACCGCGGCTTTGCCGAAGCGCATGGCGGGCTGGCACTGACGCTGGTCTACATGAAGCGCTACACCGAGGCGCGGCGCGAGACGCGCATCGCACTGCGCCTGAACCCGGCCACCTTCGGCGCGGTCTACGCGCAAGGCGCGCTGATGGCGCTGGACGGCAAGCGCGTCCAGGGCGAGGCCGGCATCGCGCAGGCGCTGCAGCGGCCGGTGATGGCCGACGGCCGCAGCCTGATCGAGCATCTGCAGGTCTACCTGCGGCGCCAGATCGCGCACGGGCGCATCGGCAAAGACGAGCACTCGCCGCCGCAATGAAGCGCGCATACGATTGCCCTGCGAGACGACGCCAACCTGAACGGAGACGCCTGTGAGCCCTACCGAATCCGCCCTCGACGCCGAAGAGCTGATGCACCTCGCGATGCGCGCGATGGACGCCGAAAAGAGCGAAGAAGCGATCACCTACCTCAAGCGCGCGCTCGCGCTCGCGCCCAACGACGGCCGGCTGCACTTCCTGCTCGGATCGCTGCACGCCGAGATCGGGCTGGACGAGCGCGCGATCGCCGAGCTGGCGCGCGCGGTGCAGCTCGCGCCCGAGCTGCACACTGCGCACTTCCAGCTCGGCACCCTGCTGCTCAAGCGCGGCGAGGTCGCGCGCGCCAACGAGGCGTGGCGCCCGCTCGACGTGCTCGAGCGCAACCATCCGCTGTACCTTTTCAAGTCGGCGCTGTCGCGGCTGGCCGAAGGCGACTACGCCGGCTGCATCGCCGAGCTCAAGCAAGGCATCGCGCGCAACGACGAGAACGAGTTTCTCAACATCGAGATGCGCGAGGTGCTGGCGCGCACCGAGGCGCTGCTGGCCGCCGAGATCGAGTCGGTACGAAACGGCATCGAGCCGGCGGCGGGCCCGCGCGCCGACGAACAACATTTGCTGCTGGCCGGGTATCGGCAGCCGGGCGACCCGGGGCGTTAGCCGGCCCGTCTCGATTCGCCGTTGCATTCCAGCCCGCCATGAGCTCGTCGGCCGAGTCCTCCATCGCTCGTCACGAAGGCTATCTCGAGGCCGACCCCGACAATCCCTTCCTCCTCACGGCGCTGGGCGACGTCTACCACCGCTCGGGGCGCTTCGACGAGGCGCTTGCCTGCTTCGCGAAGTGCCTTTCGCTCCAGCCGCGACCGGCAGTGCCGCTGGGCCGCATCGCCGGCGTGATGTTGTCGAAACATCGCTTCGCGGATGCCGAAACGCTGCTGCGCCGGCTGTGCGAGGCGAATCCGCGCAACGGCGCGCTGCACCACGACCTCGGCCTCGCGCTCTTCTACCAGCGGCGCTGGCGCGACGCGCTTGCCGCATTCGACTGCGCGCAGCGCGAAGGCCTCGATGGCGGCGACACGCGCCGCTATCGCACCTACGTGCTGCACCACCTCGGCCTTGTCAACGAAGCGATCGAATCCTGCCGGGCGTGGCTGCAGCGCGATGCCGCCGGGGCGGCGAACGGCTACCTGGCCGTCCTCGAAATGGACAAGGGCGACCTGCCGGGCGCGTATCGGCGCGCTTGCGAGATCCTGCGCGCGGACGCGCGAAACGCCGATGCCGCGCTCGTTGCCGGGATGTACCTGACCGAGCAGCAGGACATCGCCGGCGCGCGCGAACAATTCGATCGGCTGCTCGCGCTCGAGCCCGACAACTCACGCGCCTGGTTCGGCATCGGACTCACGCACCTGTACCGCGAAGAACATGCGGCTGCGATCGAGGCCCTCGAAAAGGCGCTCGCCGCCGATCCGGCCCACCTCGGCGCGCTCGTCACGCTCGGCTGGAGCAGGTTCGCGAACCGCGACCTGCCCGGCGCCGAGCAGGTCTTCCGGCAGGCCGTCGCGGTCAACCGCACGTTCGGCGAGGCGCACGGAGGACTGGCCGTGACGCTCGTGTTCCAGAACCGGCGCCAGGAAGCGCGCCGGCACGCCGTGATCGCCCGCAGGCTCGACCGCCACGGCTTCGGGGCGCTGTGGGCGCGGGCGGGGCTGCTCGCGCTCGACGGCAAGCGCGAGCAAGGCGAGGCTGAAGTCGCCGCGGCGCTCGAGCGGCGTGTCACCAGCGACGGCCGCACGCTGTTCGAACACCTGCAGTTCTTCTTGCGCACGCAGGCAGCGCGTTCGGGCACCGCCAAGCTGCCCGCCCCGCCGGAAACGCCGGCTTTGCGAGGACACGAACGATGAATGCGACCGTCACGCAGGCAGCGCTCGATTCCGACGAGCTGCTGCACCTGGCGATCAGGGCGATGAACGACGGGAACAACGAGCAGGCGCTCGTGTTGCTCGGGCGCGCGTCGGCGCTCGCCCCGGACGACGGGCGGATCCACTACATGAGGGGCGGGATCCACGCGTCGATCGGAATGATCGAGCGCGCGATCGACGAGATGACACGTGCCGTGGCGCTGAACCCGGACCTCGGCACCGCACACCTGCAGCTCGGCTTGCTGCACTTTTCGCGCGGAGACTTCGACGCCGCAAAGCGCGCCTGGACTGCGCTCGACGACCTCGCGCCGGGTGATGCGTTGCGCCTTTTCAAGTCGGGGCTCGTCCACCTGGGCAACGGCGAGTTCGCCGACTGCATCGCGTTGCTGAAACGCGGCCTCGATGCGGGCCGGCACGAAGCGCTCGACCGCGAGATGCGTCTCGTGCTGAAGAGCGCCGAATCGGCGCTCGCGGCAGCGCAGGCAGCAGCGACCGAGCCTGCGCCTGCCGCCACCGTGGCTGCCGAAGCCAGCGCCGGGGCCCAGCATGTCCTTCTTGCCGGTTACGCAGCGATGTCGCCGGTACGGCCGGACGGGGCCGGCAGCGCCGGCTGACGTCGGCGCCCGCCGGCACGAGCCGGCGTTCCCGCTCGGTGAGCGCGGCCGACCGCTATTCGCGGCCCAGCCAGCCTGCTTGGCTCCACTGCTCGAACAGCGCGCGCGCCTGTTCCGCAGTGATCTCGTCTTCGTCGTCGAACCAGCCGCTCATCATTTCCCGCTCCAGCGCGCGGTCGTTCGAGTCGTGGCGCCAGCTGCCGTCGCGGCGCAGCCTTTCCATCGCCAGCGTGTCGTCCAGCGTCAGCCCCTTGCCGCCGGCAGCGAGCCGGTAGACCTCGAAGATGTCTGACACGCCGCGCCGCCCGAAGTAGCGCCAGCCCGCGGCCGGGAAGGCGGGTTCAGCCATCGAGTTCAAACCTGGTTGAGCCATCGATCCTCCCGCCGTCATCCCGGGCCGAAGTAACCAGGAATGCCGGTTTTGACGCTGCCCTCCAAACCGTACAGAGGCACGTGGTTGAGGATGTTGTCAGGGATCTCGATCGCTCCCGCGATGTTGATGCTCTTTTCGTGCAGTTCCTTGTAGCGGTCGGAATCCTTCGCGAGCTGGCGCTTTTCTTCGTAGATGTCATGCGTCTGCTTGTTGAGGCGGTTCGATTGCTCGGTATGGAACTGCACTTCGAAGAATTGGCCGCCGGGTGACTCGAACACCGTGTTGATGCCTTTGTAGTTCTCGCCCTGCTTGAAGGTGTTTTTCACGCGCACCTTGCGGTAACCGGAACTCTCGAGCCGCTGTATCACTTCGCCCGCGCCCGGGCCGAGACGGTCTTTGTCCTGGTACAGCAGAGTGTAGCGAACGTTGTCGAAGGTCTGATTGGCCGGCGTGTCGCCGAGCTTCTGGATCAGCGAGGGTTCGGTCTTCAGCCGGTACTGCAGCCCGAAGGGTTCGCCGCCGGTCGCGCGGGCGAGCAGTTCGATCTGCGTAGTGATCGCGGGCTCGGCTTCGCGCGCTTTCTGGATCAGCCCTCTGGCGGCGGAGAACTCGCGCACGCTTTGCTGGATGTTGGGCGGAATCTTAATCTGGTCGGCGATCAGCCGCCCTTCGGCGTCGAGTTCGGTCCACTCGCGCGAGCCGTTCACGAGCAGCCGCTTGCGCTCGTAGATCTCGTGCGTCGTCTTGTTGATGCGGTACGAGTCCGGCGTATGGAACTGCACCTCGAAGAGCTGCGGCGCAGCGCCGCTCGCCGGGTCTTTCGGCGACCGCAGCACGACGTTGATGCCTTTGTACGGCGCCCCTTCGCGGAACGTGTTCTTGACGCGCAGCACCTCGAAGCCTTTGTCTTCGAACTGCTTCAACGCCGCGAGCGAGTTCGCGCCGAGCGCGTCGTCCGGGTAGGTGATCGTGTAGCGCAACGCGTCGAACACTTCGGCCCTCGGCGTGTTGGTCAGCTTTTCGCTCAGCGAAGCGACCGTCTTCAGCCGGTGCTCGAGGCCGATCGACGTGCCGTCGGTCGCTTTGACGATATCGCCGAGCGTCGCCGTCACCATCGCTTGGGCTTTGCTCGCCTTGGCGAACAGGTCGTCCGCTTCGCGACCGACCAGCGCCTTCAAGTAGGACGTATAGCCGAGCACGCCGGTCGCGGTGCCCTGGGCCTGGATCACCTCGGGCACGTCGATCTGAATGCCCTCGGGCACCGTGATGTCGTTCGCGATGTCGATGCTCTGCTGATGCAGCCGGTTGTATTCGTCGGATCCTTTCGGGAGCTGCCGCTTCGCTTCGTAGATGTCGTGCGTCTGCTTGTTCAGCTTGTTCGACTGTTCGGTGTGGAACTGGACTTCGAAGAACTGCCCTTCCTTCGACTTGAACACCGTGTTGATGCCCTTGTAGTTCGCGCCCTGCTTGAATGTGTTCTTCACCCGCACGCGTTCGTAGCCGGCGGCCAGCAGTTCGTCCATCGCCTGCTTCGCGCCCGGGCCGAGCTGTTCGGGCTTTTCGTAGAGGAGCGTATAGCGGACGTTGTCGAAGGTCTGGTTCGCCGGCGTGTCGCCGAGCTTCTGATAGAGCGAGCTTTCGGTCTTCAAGCGGTACTGCAAGCCGAAAGTCTTGCCGCCGGTCGCGTCGGCGATGCGGCCGAGCTGCCGCGTCTGCGCCTGCCCGTTGAACACGCCATCGGTTGGCGCGACAGTCAGACTGAACTTAGAGCTATCGAAACGCGTGGAGATGTGTGTCGTTGCGAATTGATTTCCGGAGGAGAGACCATCATCTTCATAGAAATGAAAGCTGCCTTCATATTGTCCGGATCCAGGAAAACACCGAATCACGAGTTGATCGAGCGGAGCGAAGTCATCCTCTCCTTAAACCCCTGCATCGGAATCGGCGCCCGCCCGCGCGAACAGCGGGAACTCGTCGATGTCCGCCGCGACGATTTGCGTGCTCGGGCCGGTGTACTTTTCGCCGGTGAAGAAGTTGAACCATCTCGCCCGGCGGAAACCACACGACCTGCCACGCGATCTTCCGCGGGCCGACGCCCGGCATCGTAATCGGCGCCACCAGCAGATGATCGCCAAACATGTACTGTTGCGGATTGCGATACGCCTCTTCGTCATCCGGATATTCCAGATACATCGGCCGAATCAGCGGGATCGACTCGCGGCAACTTTGCGCCACGCTTGAATAAATGTACGGGAACAACTCGCTGCGCAGCCGGAACGACTTTCGCATCGAATCCGTCGCCCATTTCTCATATTTCCACGGCCGGCGGTCCATCTTTTCATCTCTGGTGCTGTGCGACGGACGCAGCACTGAGCGCGCCGAACTGACACCACCGCGCGTAACTCTCTTCGTTTCGCGCGCCCATGTGCCCGCCGATGTCGTGGCTCCAGAAAAAACACCCGACGTTGCCGGCGGTCGATGTAAACGGAATTTGAAACGCCAGCGACTCCCAGTTCGTCCCCCGCGTCGCCGCTGAAATGGATCGGATGACGATGATCGCCCCAACCGCCCACCGGCTGAAGCTCAGACCGCGCAAAACCTTTTCGTTGTGATTGCTGGAAATACAATTGATTGAGCCACGGCATGTGCCGCAAAGCGGACGCTTGGCAACGGCATGTCGCCATCCTGGTGCCAATCCATCCACCAAAAATCCACGCCGGCGTCTTCCAGTGGATCGTGGCCGTGCTTGAAGAACGCTTCGACGTATTTGCGATTGCCAATATCAAACTTCGGCGGCACATCTTCGCTGGATCAAGCCCCAGTTCTTTCATGAACGGCTCGAACGCGGTGTCATGCTTGCGAATTCCTTCCATCGGGTGAAGGTTGAGCGTGACGGCCAGATTCTGCTGCTTGAACGACTTAACAACTCTTCTGCATCAGGCAGAAGTTTTCGATCCCAACTGAAGCCGGTCCATCCGCCGCCCTGTTCTTCGGGGTAATCGGTGATGTGCCAATCCATGTCGAGTACGATCACGTCGAGCGGAAAACCGTTGTCGTGATATTCCTTCACGATCTGCCGATAGTCGCGCCGACGTGTACGGCCAATAGCCGAGTACCATGCGCGAGTGCAAGTTCCGCGGCATCGGCACGGGACCGGAAATGGCGGTGAGCGATTTAAGAGCAGCCTTGTAATCGCCGGCCGTAGCCGAAGAGATACCAATCAAACGCGCCTTCCTCCTATTCGCGGTGAAATCCAGTTGTCTTTGAGAACATGACGATCGCTGTCATCCAGCACATACCACCCATCGCGAGAAAGCACGCCTTCCCCCAGCGCAACCGGGCCGGTGACTTGATCGAGCGTTTGAATCGTTCCGCCGAGATTGCCGGTTTGCTTCTGCCCCGGCGTCCATTCGTATTTCTTCTTGTTATGGCGAATCGTGGTGCGCAGCGAAGTGGCGTTTGATGATGCCGGGATGCGCCCACACTCAAGCAAAATCACGCCGGTATCGATCGTGAGCATGTCCGGCCCTTCGGCGATTTTCGCATCAAACTGTGCCTTTGCGATCCACCGCGAAAAACGTCGGCTCATCCAGGAACTTCTTGGCCGGCGAATGCTCGATGCGAATCAGATTCGGCGTGATGACGGTGAAGCGGTAGTTGCCGGTGGTGATCTGACTTCGGCCAAAACCGGCGCGGTGAGAAATGCGATGATCAAGGCGATGCGGTGAAGCATGGCAGGCATCTTAACAATTGTGTTGAATTCGGTACCGAATGAGAAAGACTTCATTACGGAAGTACGTCCAACATTCACACTCTCCGTGCATTTCGTCCCGAAGGGACTTGCGATTGTAGCCACGGGCGCAGCCCGTGGAGGGAAGTTCACAGTACTCACCCCGAAGGGGTGAACGAATCGCGATCAATCGAAAACGTACTTCTCTTCAAACTCAATCTCGTGGCGTGGTGCAAAAGCGACATCAACTCTTCACGAAAGTCTCGCTTCTTATGTGATGTTCGACTTGATTCTCGATGTACTCCTTCACGCGAGCCTCAATACTCTTGCTGACCGAGAATACGGAATAGCCTTCCTGCCAAGCGAAGGGTTTGTCCA
>CAVTAM010000037.1:0-64041 GCA_963732625.1 uncultured beta proteobacterium
GAACAATTGCAGCAACAACTGGCGCGCTCGGAAGAAGCGCGCAACGGTGCGATCGAGCGCTCGATGAAGGCCCGCGAGCAGATCGGTCAGCTCAGCAAAGCCATCTCGGACCTGCGCAAAGCCCACCACACCGTGCGCACCGGCGCCGCCAGCGAGCCGGCGACGACGAGCGCCGACGAACGCCGTGCGCTGGCCGAGCGCGCGCTCGACGCGGCCGCAGCGCATGACGCCAAGGCGGCCCCCGCGGGCGGCAAGGTCGTGCTGTTCGCGAACACCGAGCCGATGGTGCTTTGAAGTGAACCAGCGGCGGCAACAGCCGCCGCCGCGGGTGGAAGGCAGCCATTGCGAGACGACAAAAAGCAAACCCGGCCGAGGCCGGGTTTGTCGTCTGGTGCTTGCTGCGGATCCGCAAGGCGGGCCTTGCTTGTCGCAAGGCCCGCCGGATCGTTCGCAGTCCCGCGAATCCCTTAAGGCTTGTTGCCCGTCGGGAACGGCCATGCGGCCGCGGGGCTCAGTGTCGTCTTCGCCACGGGTGCAGGTGCCGCTGCGGCTGCCGGAGCAGCCTTTTTCGCAGGGGCGGCCTTCTTCGCTGGCGCAGCCTTCTTCTTTGCCGCTTTTTTCGCAGGGGCCTTCTTTTTTGCAGGCTTCTTCGCCGCGGCCTTCTTCTTCGGCGCAGCCTTCTTCTTGGCAGCCTTCTTCGCAGCCTTCTTGGCCGCCGGCTTCTTCTTCGCCGGTGCCTTCTTCGCCGCCTTCTTGGCCGCCGGACGCTTCGCAGCCTTCTTGGCCGCCGGGCGCTTTGCCGCCTTTTTAGCGGCCGGTTTCTTCGCAGCGGCCTTCTTGGCCGGTGCCTTCTTCTTCGCAGTTGCCATTTCGATCTCCTTGATCAAGTTGCAAAGAGCACCGCAAAAATCGAGCTCGACCTTTGCGGCGATTCACCACCCGGGATTTGTCCAGCCTTGGCTGGTTTCCCGATGCGGTGAACGGGGGTGCAGTGATTGGCTTCGGCTCTTGGTGGCCTCATGTCACCCACTGCGGGTTCTTGATCTCTCACTTGGAGCGGCAGGTTTCAGCGACCTGCGCACCCACTCAAAACTTCATCAACATTCGATTCAACATCAAACCTGGTTCATTCCCACGACAGCGCGCCGCCAGACTGGTACTCGATCACGCGTGTCTCGAAAAAATTGCGTTCCTTCTTCAGATCGATCATCTCGCTCATCCACGGGAACGGGTTCTCTTCGTTCGGGAACAGCTCTTCCAATCCGATCTGCGTTGCGCGCCGGTTGGCGATGTAGCGCAGGTAGCCCTTGAACATCGATGCGTTCATGCCGAGCACGCCGCGCGGCATGGTGTCTTCGGCGTAGCGGTACTCGAGCTCGACCGCCTTCAGGAACAGCGCCTTGATCTCGGCCTTGAACTGCGGCGTCCAGAGTTGCGGGTTCTCGAGCTTGATCTGGTTGATCAGGTCGATGCCGAAGTTGCAGTGCATCGACTCGTCGCGCAGGATGTACTGGTACTGCTCGGCCGCGCCGGTCATCTTGTTCTGCCGGCCCAGCGCGAGGATCTGCGTGAAGCCGACGTAGAAGAACAGGCCTTCCATCAGGCAGGCGAAGACGATCAGGCTTTTGAGCAGCGTCTGGTCGTCTTGCGGCGTGCCGGTGTGGAAGTGCGGGTCGCTGATGGCTTCGATGAACGGGATCAGGAACTGGTCCTTCTCGCGGATCGACGGCACCTCGTTGTAGGCGTTGAAGATTTCGCTCTCGTCCAGGCCGAGCGACTCGACGATGTACTGGTAGGCGTGGGTGTGGATCGCCTCTTCAAAGGCCTGGCGCAACAAAAACTGGCGGCACTCGGGCGCCGTGATGTGGCGGTAGGTGCCGAGCACGATGTTGTTGGCGGCCAGCGAATCGGCGGTGACGAAGAAGCCGAGGTTGCGCTTGACGATGCGGCGCTCGTCTTCGGTCAGGCCGTTCGGATCCTTCCACGTCGCGATGTCGCGCGACATGTTGACCTCTTGCGGCATCCAATGGTTGGCGCAGGTGGCGAGGTACTTCTCCCAGGCCCACTTGTATTTGAACGGCACCAGCTGATTGACATCGGTCTGGCCGTTGATGATGCGCTTGTCGGCGGCATCGACCCGGCGCGTGCTCACGGGCGCGACGATCGGTTGCGGCTTGGCTTCGACGACAGTTTGAACAACAGACGATGTTGCGGCGATGCGCGATTCGCGCGATGCGATGACCGAAGTCATCAACGCTGGCTCCTGCGGAAAGTTCGCGGAGCGCGGTTGCGGCGTCGTCTTGCTGTGGATGTTTTCTTCCCAGACCAACATGTGTTCGGGTACTTCCTATGGCGGAGAATTATGTGAGTGTTGCGCGCGAACACCAAGCACTTCTTGACATTCGCGCGCTCGCGTTGTTGCTCTCACGCATCGTGAATGCGCGAGCCTTTTCATCGTTGATGCGATTCGATATTCACTGACACGCTTCGCATGTCGGGTCATCGACGCCGCAGAACTTCACGTCGGTCGATGGTGCGTCATTGTTGAGTTGCGCACGCGCTTGTGCAGCGACGGCATCGAGCGCCGAACAGCGCACCGCCCGAGCTGACTGCGTTGTGGCGGCTCTTCGTCACCGTGCTCATCTCGACATGCGTCGCTGCTTTCGTGCGCAGGTAGTAGGTCGTCTTCAAGCCGCGCAGCCAGGCGAGCTTGTAGGTGTCGTCGAGCTTCTTGCCCGACGCGCCAGCGATGTAGATGTTGAGCGACTGCGCCTGGTCGATCCACTTCTGGCGCCGCGACGCGGCCTCCACCAACCACGGCGCTTCGATCTCGAACGCGGTGGCGTAGAGCGCCTTCAGCGACTCGGGCACGCGGTCGATCGGACGCAGCGATCCTTCGTAGTGCTTCAGGTCCATCACCATCACGTCGTCCCACAGGCCGAGCGCCTTCAGGTCGCGCACCAGGTACTCGTTGACGACGGTGAACTCGCCCGACAGGTTCGACTTGACCGACAGGTTGCCGAAGCTCGGCTCGATCGATGCATCGACGCCGATGATGTTGGAAATCGTCGCCGTCGGTGCGATGGCCACGCAGTTGCTGTTGCGCATGCCGTGCTCGGCGATGCGCGCGCGCAGCAGGCTCCAGTCGAGCGACTCGCTCATGTCGACTTCCGAGATAGCCGCCGCGCTGCTCGGCCAGCAACTTGAGCGAGTCCTGCGGCAGGATGCCGCGGTCCCACAGCGAGCCGGGATAGCTCGAGTAGCGGCCGCGCTCGGCCGCGAGTTCGGTCGACGCGAAGTAGGCGTGGTAGCAGACGGCTTCCATCGAACGGTCGGCGAACTCGATCGCTTCGGCGCTCGCGTACGGCAGCTTCAACTGGTACAGGCAATCCTGGAAGCCCATGATGCCGAGGCCGACCGGGCGATGGCGCAGGTTGCTGTCGCGCGCCTTCTTGACGGCGTAGTAGTTGATGTCGATGACGTTGTCGAGCATGCGCATCGCCGTGGCGATGGTCTTCTTCAGCTTGACGTGGTCGATGGCGCCGTCTTTCAGGTGCTGCACCAGGTTGACCGAGCCGAGGTTGCAAACTGCGATTTCAGCTTCGTTGGTGTTGAGCGTGATCTCGGTGCACAGGTTGCTCGAATGCACGACGCCGACATGCTGCTGCGGGCTGCGCACGTTGCAGGCGTCCTTGAACGTGATCCACGGATGCCCGGTTTCGAACAGCATCGACAGCATCTTGCGCCACAGGTCCTTGGCCGGCATGCGCTTGTACAGCTTCAACTCGCCGCGGTCGGCCTTGGCTTCGTACGCCGTGTAGGCAACTTCGAACGCCTTGCCGAACTTGTCGTGCAGGTCGGGGCAGTTCGACGGCGAGAACAGCGTCCAGTCGCCCCCTTCCATCACCCGGCGCATGAACAGATCCGGAATCCAGTTCGCGGTGTTCATGTCGTGCGTGCGCCGACGGTCGTCGCCGGTGTTCTTGCGCAGCTCGAGGAACTCTTCGATGTCGAGGTGCCAGGTTTCGAGATAAGCGCAGACCGCGCCCTTTCTCTTGCCGCCCTGGTTGACCGCGACCGCCGTGTCGTTGACGACCTTCAGGAACGGCACGACACCCTGACTCTTGCCGTTGGTGCCCTTGATGTACGAGCCGAGCGCGCGCACGTTGGTCCAGTCGTTGCCCAGGCCGCCGGCGAACTTGGACAGCAGCGCGTTTTCCTTCAGCGCTTCGTAGATGCCGTCGAGGTCGTCGGCGACCGTCGTCAGGTAGCAGCTCGAGAGTTGCGAGCGCTGCGTGCCGCTGTTGAAGAGGGTCGGCGTGCTGCTCATGAAGTCGAAGCTCGACAGCACTTCGTAGAACTCGATCGCCCGCGCTTCGCGGTTGATCTCGCCCAGCGCCAGGCCCATGGCCACGCGCATGAAAAAGGCTTGCGGCAGTTCGATGCGCGCTTCGTCGATGTGCAAAAAGTAGCGGTCGTACAGCGTCTGCAGGCCGAGGTAGTCGAACTGCAGATCGCGCTCGGCCTTCAGCGCCGCGCCGAGTTTGGCCAGGTCGTACTGCGCCAGCTTTTCGTCGAGCAGCTCGGCGGCGATGCCTTTCTTGATGAAACCCGGAAAATAATCCGCGTAGCGCGTCGCCATCTGCGCCGGCAGCACCTCTTCGCCGAGGATCTCGCGGCGGATCGTGTGCAGCAGCAGGCGCGCGGTGGCGCGCGTGTAGCCGGGCTCTTTCTCGATCATCGTGCGCGCGGCCAGGATCGAGGCCTTGTAGACCTCGTCGATCGGCACGCCGTCATACAGGTTGCGCCGCGTTTCGGCCAGGATCGGATCGGGCTTGACATCGGCGCCGAGGTTCGAGCAGGCCGACTCGATCAGCCCCTGCAGCTTGGCCTCGTCGAGCGGCACGCGCTGGCCGCGGTCGATGACGGTGAGCGCCGCCGCCGCCGGCTTGACGTCGACCTTGGCCTGCTTGGCGCGCTCCTGCGAGCGGCGCTCGCGGTAGAGCACATAGGCGCGCGCCACTTCGTGGTGGCCGCTGCGCATCAGGCCGAGCTCGACCTGGTCCTGCACGTCTTCGATGTGGAACGTGCCGCCGCCCGGGCGCGAGCGCAGCAGCGCGCGCACCACGGCTTCGGTCAGGCCTTCGACCGTCTCGCGCACGCTGGCCGATGCCGCGCCCTGCGTGCCGTGCACGGCGAGGAACGCTTTCATCAAGGCCACCGCGATCTTGTTCGGCTCGAACACCACCACCGCGCCGTTGCGGCGAATGATCTGAAAGCCTTGGTAGGCGCTGGCAGCGGTCTTCGCGCTGCTGGCCAGGTCAGCCGCCGGGGGCTGCGCTTGGGTCGGGCTGGAGACGACAGTTTGCATTGAGGAGTTCTCCCGTTCGGTAGCGTCGGGCGCGGCCAGCGCGACCCGACTGTTCAATGACGAATCAGCATGCGACCCGCGAGGCCGGCATGCCGATTGAGTGAAAAGGTGTGGAAAAGGTGTGGAGAGCCGGTGCACTGCCGGTGCATGACTGGCACCGCAAGCAACACTATATGTAGGGTCTGGCGTGAATTACAGCACTACCCGTAGTGTACCGGCTTCGGGCTTTCCCGAGGCCGATGTGCTCATTGATTTTCTTCAAGCACCAACGGCTGCCGTTGCAAACCGGCCGCGCAGTGCACGCGCAAGACGCGGCCACTCGAAGCGCGCGCCGGGGTCGGCTTTGCGGCCCGGCGCGACGTGCTCGTGGCCGACCACCTCGGCCAACGGATAGCGCGCGTGCAGCGCGTTGAGCACGCGGATCAGCGCGCGGTACTGCGCACGCTCGAAGCGTTCGCCTTCGAGGCCTTCGAGCTCGATGCCGATCGACCAGTCGTTGCAGCCGTCGCGGCCTCGCCACTGCGATGCACCGGCATGCCAGGCGCGCTGATCGCAGGACACGAACTGCACGACCTCGCCGCGGCGGCGGATGAAAAAATGCGACGACACGCGCAGGCTGCCGATCTGCTCGAAGTACGGATGCGCCGACGCGTCGAGGCGGTTGGTGAAGAAGCGCTCGACCGCGTCGCTGCCGTACTCACCCGGCGGCAGGCTGATTGAATGCACGATCGCCAACGTGGTCTGCGTTCCATCAGGCCGCGGGCCGAAGTTCGGCGAGCGCACACGCCGCGCGTGGCGCCACCAGCCCTGCGCCCAGAGCGTGCGCTTCAATCGTCTTGCCCGGACACCATGACGCCGAGCCGCGCCATGCGGTAGCGCATTTGGCGCAGCGACAGGCCCAGGCTGGCGCCGGCGGCCGTGCGGTTGTTGCGATAGCGTTCGAGCGCACGGGCCAGGATGTCGCGCTCGACGCCGTCGAGGTAGGTCTCGAGGTTGTCGGGCAACGCGCCTTCGATCAGCGTGGCGGGCGCGGCGCGCACCTGTTCGAGCCGGGCGTCGATCTGCGCGCGCTCGGTGGGCTCGACGGCCGGCACGGCGCCCAGGCCGAGATCGTCGCGCGAGATGGTCTCGCCGCCGGACATCGCGACGGCGCGGTTGAGCAGGTTCTCGAGCTCGCGCACGTTGCCGGGGAAGGTGTGGTGGCCGAGGTCATCGAAGGCCTCGCGCGTCAGCGACGGCGGCGGCCACTGGCCGGCGTCGCGCGCGATGCGCTCGAGCAGCGCGGAACAAATCGGGCCCAGGTCTTCGAGCCGCTCGCGCAGCGGCGGCACGCGAATCTGGATCACGTTCAAGCGATAGAACAGATCCTGGCGGAAGCGGCTGGCCTGCACCTCGGCGCCGAGATCCTTGTGCGTGGCGCTGACGATGCGCACGTTGATCGGCGTCTCGGCGACCGCGCCCACCGGCCGCACCGAGCGCTCCTGGATCACGCGCAGCAACTTGCTCTGCATCGCCAGCGGCAGGTCGCCGATCTCGTCGAGGAACAACGTGCCGCCCTGCGCCGCCTGCACGAAACCTTCGCGGTCTTCGTTGGCGCCGGTGAACGCGCCTTTGCGGTAGCCGAAGAATTCGGCTTCGAGCAGGTGCTCGGGAATGGCGCCGCAGTTGACGGCGATGAAGGGCTGGCCGGCGCGCGCGCTGACGTCGTGAATCGCCCGCGCCACCAGCTCCTTGCCGGTGCCCGACTCGCCGTGCACGATCGCCGGGGCCATGCTCTTGGCCACTTTTTCGATCAGCGCGCGCACCTGCTGCATGGCCTGCGAGGAGCCCGACAAGCGGCGCAGCGCCGCCACCGGCGGCACGGCGCGCGCGGGCGGCGTGTCGTTGGCCGCGGCGGCGCTGGCCGGCGCGGCGCGGCGCGCCGTGCTGGGCAGCGCGGACGGCACCACCGTCGGCGCACTCGCCGGCGCGCGGCCGAGCGCCGAGGCGACGACGAGGCGGAACTGGCGCAGGTCGACCGGCTTGGTCAGGTAGTCGAAGGCGCCGGACTTCAGCGCCTCGACCGCGTTCTCCGCCGAGCCGTAGGCGGTGATGACGATCGCCTTCTCGCGCCGCTTGCCTTCTTCGAGGTAGGCCAGCACGTCGAGGCCCGAGCCGTCGGGCAGCCGCATGTCGCTGATGACCGCGCTGTAGCTGCGCTCCTTCAACATCTGCAAGGCCTCTTCGACCGAGCCCGCGGTCTCGACTTCATAGCCTTCGCGCAGCAGCGTCAGCTCGTAGAGCGTGCGCAGGTCCGGCTCGTCGTCGATGACGAGCAGGCTGTATTGGGTGGGGGCGGTGGTTGTCAAGGCAGCAAACGATCCTGGTTCGGCGCGGTGGCAGCGGCCTCGGCCACGCGCAGCGTGACCACGAATTCATTGCGCTGCCGGGCATCGCTCGGGTGTTGCCAGTAGTCGATGCTGCCGCCGTAGCGCTCGCACAGCTCCCGGCAAATGTACAAGCCCAGCCCGGTGCCGCGGCTGCGCGTCGAGAAGAAAGGCTCGAACAGGAAGGGTTCGATGTCGGGCGGGATCGGCTCGCCGTCGCTGGCCAGCGACAGCCGCGCCTGCTCGGCCGAAGTGGCATGCGCCGTCAGCGTGATCGCGCCGGGCACCGCACTGGCGTAGCGGCGCGCGTTGTCGAGCAGGTTGACGAGCACGCGGCGCAGGTGGTCGGCGTCGAACAGCACCGGCAGCGCCTCGCTCGGCAGCTCGACATGCAGCCGGCTGCCGGCGCCGAGGACGACGTGGTTGGTGCGCGCCCAGTCGGCGACGATGCGCCCGACTTCGCCGCCGAGGTCGATCGGCCGCGTCAGCCCTTCTGCGGCGGGCGCCACCTCCATCACGTCGTCGACGATGCGCTTCAGGCGCTCGACGTTGTCGGCCACCATCGCCGTCAACATCTGCTGCTCGCTGCCCACGGCCTCTTCCTGCAGCAGCGCGTTGGCCTGCGCGATGGCCGCCAGCGGGTTGCGGATCTCGTGCGCGATGCCGGCCGAGACGCGGCCCATCGCCGCCAGCTTTTCCTGGCGGCTGCGCGCCTGCACGATGCGCAGGTCTTCGATGAAGAGCACGCACAACGCCTCGGCGGCGTCGCTGGCCTTGCCATCCGCACGCAAGTTGGCGCGCTCGCGCGTGAAGCGGGCGCGCAGGCGCAGCGTGCGCGTCAGCGCGGCGCTGAAAGGCAGCGTCACGTCATGGCCGTGGCGCGGCCACTCGCCGGCCTCGAAGGCCGAGAGCACCTGCGTCCTCAACGCCGACCAGGCCGCATCGTCCTGCAGCTGGAACGGCGCCACCGGCCCCACGCCCTGCGCCGACAACAGGCGCCGCGCGGCCGGGTTGGCGGCGCGCACGCGCGCGCCGCGGTCGATGACCATCACGCCGTCGCTCATCTCGTCGATCACCAGGCGGTTGAGCGCGACCTGTTGCCGCGCCAGCTCGAGGCTGCCGCGCGCGGCCTGCTCCTCGCTGGCCAGCCGGCTCGACAACTCGCCGGCCAGCAGCGTGATGACGAACAGGCCGATGCCCGTGAGGCCGGCCGGCGCCAGCGGGCCGCTCCACTCGCCGCTGGACAGACCGCTGCGCAGGGCCACCGCGATCAACATGATGCTGGCCATCGACGTCGTCGCCAGCGCTGCCCTGCGCGACGTCAGCACGCCGCCGATCAGCGCCGGCAAGACCAGCAGCGCGGCGTAGTTGAACGTGCCGGCGGGCTCGAACGCGTGCAGCACGGCAAAGGCCACCAGATCGACACCGATCGTGGCGATCCACTGCACCCGCGTCAGACTCGTGCGCGGCGCGCCGGCGCGCCGCCAACGCGGCAGCAGCCAGACCAGCAGCGCCTGCAGCGCATAGGCGCCGCTGACGGTCACACCGGCCATTGAGCGCTGGCCCAGGAACAAACCCACGACCTGCGCCACCAGCAAGGCCATGCCGAGCACCGCGCGGCCGCCGATGAAGGTTTCGTACAGACGTTCGAGGGTGCTGCCGCCTTGCCAGACGATGCGTTGCGCCTGCCGCGACAAGAACGGGCCGGATCGCGGCGGCTCGATGCCGCTCCAGCCCTCGTGCGCCGCCGTCGGCACGCCGTCGATGCCGAGCGCATCGAACAGCGACTCTTCGGCCAACGCGGCGCCGCCGGCGTCGTCACCGCGGCGCGGCGCGTAGCGGCGGTCGGTGTGGCGCCGGTTGGCGCTGCGGCGATCGGTGGCGGGCGCTGTCGGCACAGTGGCTCAATCGCGCGGCGGCGCGTCGCGGTGCGCGGCGCTGCAATAGTGCAGGCTGCGCGCAGCCAGTGCGTCGCTGCGCGGCAGGTGCACGCCGCAGTGGGCGCAGCTCACCATCTCTTCGGCGCCGCCGGGCTGTGCGCCGCCGGGCGGCTTGCTCTTGCGCGGCGCGCGGCCGAACAGCAGCCACAGCAGCAAGCCGACCGCCAACGCAATGATCACGAACTTGAGCATCGGCGCCCTCAGCCCGCGCCGCGTTGCAGCACCACTTCGATGACGAAGCGCGAGCCGACGTAGGCCAGCAGCAGCAGCAGCGCGCCGGCATAGACCCAGCGCGTGGCGCGCCGGCCGCGCCAGCCGCGCAGGTGGCGTCCGGCAATCAGCACGGCGAACGTCGCCCAGCCGAGCAGCGACAGCACCGTCTTGTGGTCCCAGCGCCAGCGCTCGGCGAGCAAGACACCGAGCACCAGCGCCGTGCTCAGCACGACGAAGCCGATCTCGACGAAGCGGAACGTCAGGCGCTCCAGCTGCAGCAGCGGCACGCCGCCGGTGTTGGCGGTGGCCGGACCGGCCGTGCGCAAGCGCCGCTCGGCGCCGTCGAGCAGCCAGGCATGCAGGACCGCCACCGCAAACAGGCCGTAGGAGACGACGCCCATCAGCCAATGCAGCGGCAACCAGGCCACGTGCGGCGCCGTGCCCGCAGCCAGCGGCCGCGACTCGCCGGGGTAGAGCGCAGCCAGCAGCACGGCCAGCGTCGCCGACACGGCGAGCAGCAGGCGCACCGCAGGCAGCGGCAGCAAGCGGCTCTCGATCGCATGCACCGCGATCACGATCCACACCGTGGCCGACAGCGCCGGCGCAAAGCCGAAGCGCGCGCCGGCAATTTCAGCGCCGTAGCCGGCAACGTCGAGCCACAGCGCCGCGCCGTGCGCGAGCCAGCCGACGGCCAGCGCGAGATCGGGCCAGCGCCGCTTCACCGCCATCGGCCACGCGGCAGCGGTGTAGGCGAGCATCGCCACCAGGCCCAGCGCCCAAGGCAGTGTGAGCGTCATGAAGACAAGGGGGCCGTGGCTACACTCATGCGGTCAGTTTACTAACGCCCGCGCGCAACGAAATCGCCGCCGCGGCATTGCACATGGCCTCCGCCCTCACCGACCGCCTGTCGCGCCTCGTCAAGACGATGCGCGGCCAGGCCCGCATCACCGAAAGCAACGTCGCGGACATGCTGCGCGAGGTGCGCATGGCGCTGCTCGAAGCCGACGTGGCGCTGCCGGTGGTGCGCGACTTCATCGCCCGCGTGAAGGACAAGGCGCTCGGCGCCGAAGTCGCCGGCTCGCTGAACCCGGGTCAGGCGCTGGTCGGCATCGTGCACAAGGAACTCGCCGCGACGATGGGCGGCGGTATCGCCGACATCGACCTGGCGACGCAGCCGCCGGCGGTGATCCTGATGGCCGGCCTGCAAGGCGCCGGCAAGACGACGACCACGGCCAAGCTCGCCAAGCACCTGATCGAGAAGCGCAAGAAGAAAGTGCTGACGGTCTCGGCCGACGTCTACCGGCCGGCGGCGATCGAGCAGTTGAAGACGGTGACCCAGCAGGCCGGCGCCGAGTGGTTTGCGTCGACCGCCGACCAGAAGCCGCGCGACATCGCGCTGGCCGCGCTCGACCATGCCAAGCGCCACTACTTCGACGTGCTGCTGGTCGATACCGCCGGCCGCCTGGGCATCGACGAAGCGCTGATGGCCGAGATCCGCGAGCTGCACGCGGCGCTGAATCCGGTCGAGACGCTGTTCGTCGTCGATGCGATGCAGGGCCAGGACGCGGTCAACACCGCCAAGGCCTTCAAGGATGCGCTGCCGCTGACCGGCGTCATCCTGACCAAGCTCGACGGCGACTCGCGCGGCGGCGCGGCGCTGTCGGTGCGCCAGGTCACCGGCGCGCCGATCAAGTTCGCCGGCGTGTCGGAAAAGATCGACGGCCTCGAAGTCTTCGACGCCGAGCGCCACGCCGGCCGCGTGCTCGGCATGGGCGACATCGTGGCGCTGGTCGAGGAGGTGCAGAAGGGCGTCGATCTCGACGCGGCGAAAAAGCTCGCCGACAAGGTGAAGTCCGGCGACGGCTTCGACCTGAACGACTTCCTGACGCAGATCTCGCAGATGAAGAAGATGGGCGGCCTGTCCGGGCTGATGGACAAGCTGCCGAGCCAGCTCACCGCCAAGGCGGGCCAGCCGGCCCCGCCGACATGGACCGCGCCGAGCGCGACGTGCGCCGCATGGAAGGCATCATCTGCTCGATGACGCCCTGCGAGCGGCGCAAGCCCGAGCTGATCAAGGCCACCCGCAAGCGCCGCATCGCCGCCGGCGCGGGCGTGCAGGTGCAGGAAGTCAACCGCCTGCTCAACCAGTTCGAGCAGATGCGCGGCATGATGAAGAAGATGAAGGGCGGCGGCCTGGTGAAGATGATGAAACGCATGGGCGGCATGGGCGGTGCGGGCCGGCTGATGCGCTGACGCGCCGCGCGCGGCGCACATGCCCGGGTTATCCCGAGGCGCTGCTGTTACTCTTGGGGATGACAGCCGCGCCCCGGGGCGCGTATGTTTCGATGGTGTGGTCGTTACACGAAAAGCCCTGGAGCCGGTAAAGCATGTCCTTGTCCTTGGAACTGTTGCTACTCGTTGGCGTGCTGCTGCTTGGCGCCGTCGTCGTGCTGCTGTTGCAGCGCAACCGCAAGGTGGCGGTGGCCGATCCCGAGGGCGGCGGCAAGCGCAGCCGCGGCGACGACATCGACACCGTGATTGCCTGGCCGCCCGAGGTGACGCGGCTGCTGACGGTCGGCGAGCGCAGCGCCCACGACGTGCTGCTCAAAGCCCTGCCCGAGTGCATCTTGTTCGCGCAGGTGCCGCTGGCGCGTTTCATCAAGGTGCCGCGCCGCCACTCGTATGCCGAGTGGCTGACGCGGGTCGGCCACCTCTGCGCCGATCTGGTGGTCTGCGACCGCTCGACCTTGGTCATCGGCGTCGTGCTGCTGATCTCGGCGCGTAGCAGCGAGCGCGCCGAGCGGCGGCGCACGCGCATGACGCGCGTGCTCAAGGCGGCCGGCGTCAAGGTTTTCCTGTGGCGCGAAGAGTCGCTGCCGTCGCCCGATTTCGCGCGCGACCAGATCACGCAGCGCATCGGCGATGTCGAAGAAGCCGGCGCGCGCCGGCCGGAGATCGTCGAGCCCAAGGTGCCGTCGCGGCCGACGCCGGGCAGCATCCCGGTGCCCGAGGTGCTCAACATCCCGTTCGACGACGAGCCGCGCCGCGAGCCGCCGCCGTCGACCTGGTTCGACGACCTCGACAGCGGGCGCGTGCCGCTGGAGAGCGAGCAGCGGCCACAGCCGCAACGCCCGCAGCCCAACAAACCCGACCCCTGGAGCGGCAGCGGCCGGCGTTAAAGGTCAACCGAGCAGGGCCTGCGCGAACTCGCGCGCATCGAACGTCTCGAGGTCTTCGAGCGTCTCGCCGACGCCGATGAAGTAGACCGGCACCGGCCCGCCGGCGCGCTCGCGGCCCCACAGCGCCATCGCCGCCAGCACGCCGCCCTTGGCCGTGCCGTCGAGCTTGGTCACGACCAGGCCGGTCAGCGCCAGCGCCTCGTCGAACGACTTGACCTGCGACAGCGCGTTCTGCCCGGTGTTGCCGTCGACCACCAGCAGCACCTCGTGCGGCGCGCTGTCCTGCGCCTTGCCGATGGTGCGCTTGATCTTCTTCAGCTCGTCCATCAGGTGCAGTTGCGTCGGCAGGCGGCCCGCGGTGTCGGCGATGACGACATCGCAGCCGCGCGCGCGGCCGGCGGTCACGGCATCGAAGGTCACCGCCGCCGGGTCGCCGCCTTCCTGGCTGACGATCTCGACTTGCGCGCGGCCGGCCCACACCGCCAGCTGCTCGCGCGCCGCGGCGCGGAAGGTGTCGGCCGCGGCCAGCAGCACCTTGTGCCCGCCTTCGGCGAGGTGGCGCGTCAGCTTGCCGATGGTCGTCGTCTTGCCGGCGCCGTTGACGCCGACGACCATCATCACCGTGCAGCCTGCGGCTTGCAGCTCGAGCGGGCGCTGCAGCGGCGCCAGCAACTCGGCGATCGCCTCGGCCAGCAGCCCCTTGACGGCAGCGGGCTCGGTGGCCTTGGCCTGTTTGACGCGGCGCTTCAGGTCGTCGAGCAGGAATTCGGTGGCGCCGACGCCGGCGTCGGCCATCAGCAGCGCCGACTCGAGCTCTTCGTACAGCGCATCGTCGATGCGCGTGCCGGTGAAGACCTGCGCGATGCTGCTGCCGGTCTTCTTCAGGCCCGGCGACAGCTTGGCCATCCAGCCGGCGCGAGGCAGCGGCGGCTCAGGCGCGGGCAGCTCGGCGGGTGCCGGCGTAGGCGCCTCGTCCGCGGCCGGCGCCGGCACTGACTTCTTGCGGAAAAAGCTGAACATCGGCTGCGCTCGGGTCCCGGGTGAGGGCCATGGCCCGTTGTGAAGCGCCTTTATAATTTGCGGCTCAGGCGCTTTAGCTCAGTCGGTTAGAGCGACGGAATCATAATCCGCAGGTCCGGGGTTCGAATCCCTGAAGCGCCACCAGACTCCCGGCCCGCGCCCATGCCCTCATGGCCGCGGGCTTTTCTTTCACTCACAGCCCCTGGATCCACACCATGAACCGCTGTGTCTTCATCTTGCTGTCCGCGCTGGCGTTGGCCTTGCCCGCGCAGGCCCAACGTGTCTTCGAGAACAACGCGCTGCGCGGTGAACTGCTCGTCACCGCGCCGCCCGAAGCACTGCTCAACGGCAAGCCGGTGCGCCTGTCGCCCGGTGTGCGCATCCGCAACCAGCAGAACATGATCCAGCTCTCGGGCTCGCTGCTGCAGCAGAAGATGCTGGTCAACTACTCGCTCGACGGCATGGGCCAGGTGCGCGAAGTCTGGCTGCTGACCGAAGAAGAAGCGCGCCGCCAACCGTGGCCGCGCACGCTCGAAGAGTCGCAGCGCTGGCAGTTCGACCCGACGTTGCAGCGCTGGACGAAGCCGTGAGCGCCAACGATGCAGCTCCGAAGGTCTTCATCAAGACCTTCGGCTGCCAGATGAACGAGTACGACTCGGACAAGATGGCCGACGTGCTGCGGGT
This sequence comes from uncultured beta proteobacterium, assembly GCA_963732625.1. GTDB lineage: Bacteria > Pseudomonadota > Gammaproteobacteria > Burkholderiales > Burkholderiaceae_C > CADEEN01. The sequence goes on from CAVTAM010000037.1 coordinate 14,774, forward strand.
GGCCCAGGGCTACGAGCTGACGAGCGATGTCGAGCAAGCCGATCTGATCCTGTTCAACACCTGCTCGGTGCGCGAGAAGGCGCAGGAAAAAGTGTTCTCCGACCTGGGCCGGGTCAAGCACCTGAAGGGCAAAGGCGTGCTGATCGGCGTCGGCGGCTGCGTGGCCAGCCAGGAAGGCGCGGCCATCGTCGAGCGCGCGCCGTATGTCGATTTGGTGTTCGGCCCGCAGACGCTGCACCGCTTGCCGCAGATGATCGACGCGCGACGCGCGAGCGCGCGGCCGCAGGTCGACATCAGCTTTCCGGAAATCGAGAAGTTCGATCACCTGCCGCCGGCGCGCGTGGACGGTGCCAGCGCCTTCGTCTCGATCATGGAAGGCTGCTCGAAGTACTGCTCCTACTGCGTCGTGCCCTACACCCGCGGCGAAGAAGTGCATCGCCCGCTCGACGACGTGCTGACCGAAGTGGCCGGGCTGGCCGCGCAAGGCGTCAAGGAAGTGACGCTGCTCGGCCAGAACGTCAACGCCTACCGTGGGGCGATGGGCGGCACGAGCGAGATCGCCGACTTCGCGCTGCTGCTCGACCACGTGCACGACATCCCGGGCATCGAGCGCATCCGCTACACGACGAGCCATCCGAACGAATTCACGACAGCGTTGATCGACGCCTACGGCCGACTGCCCAAGCTGGTCAACCACCTGCACCTGCCGGTGCAACACGGCAGCGACCGCATCCTGGCGGCGATGAAACGCGGCTACACCGCGATGGAATACAAGAGCACGGTGCGCAAGCTGCGCGCGGTGCGGCCGCGCTTCAGCTTGTCGACGGACTTCATCGTCGGCTTTCCCGGCGAGACCGACGACGACTTCGCCAAGACGATGAAGCTGATCGACGACGTCGGCTTCGACAGCTCGTTCTCGTTCGTCTTCTCGGCGCGGCCCGGCACACCGGCCGCGGCGTTGGCCGACGACACGCCGCAGGCCGTCAAGCTCGCCCGCCTGCAACGGCTGCAAGCGCGCATCGAAGAGCAGGCGCGCGCGATCAGCGCATCGCGCGTCGGCACGGTGCAGCGCGTGCTGGTCGAAGGCCCGTCGCGCAAGGACGCGTCGGAGCTGATGGGCCGCACGGAGTGCAACCGCATCGTCAACTTCAAGGGCATGCCGCGCCTCATGGGGCAGTTGATCGACGTGACGATCACGCAGGCCTATCCGCATTCGCTGCGCGGCGATGTGGCCGTGCACGACGAGGCTCACGCCGCCTGAGTCGATTGAATCAGCGGCGCACGAAGCCAGCTGCCCAGAGCGCCAGCGCCGTCGCCACGACGAGCGCTGCATAGGTCGCCATCTTGCCGTCGCGGCCAAAGACGACGAGCCCGCCGATCAGCACCCCCACGCCCGCCAACGCAGCCCACAGCGCGAGGCGAAGCCACGACACGGTGGCCAGATCGTGCCGCCACAACAGCTTGGCAGCCGACGCCGCGAGCAAGGCCGTGCCGAGGGCCGGCGCGAAGAAGTTCAAGGCGTGCCAGAGGGCGTCGAGCGGACCCATGCGAGGTAGGGAAGTTGAAACGGCCGCACGATTCTAGAATCGGCCCATGGGCGTGCTCACCCTCGGCTTGAACCACACAACCGCGCCGCTCGACGTGCGCGGCCGGTTTGCGTTCGCGCCGCACCAGTTGCAGGACCCGCTGCGCGCGCTGACGTCGCGCCTGTCGCGCGCCGCGCCCGAGGCGGCGCTGCTCTCCACCTGCAACCGCACCGAGCTGTACCTGGCCGCCGACGCACACGAGGTCGGCGCGCTGGTGCAGCCGGCCACCGAGTGGCTGGCGGCGCAAGGCGGCGTCAGCGCCAGCCAGCTCGGCGGCTACACCTACACGGCCGAGAACCGCGGCGCGGCGCGGCATGCGTTTCGCGTCGCCGCCGGCCTGGACTCGATGGTGCTCGGCGAGCCGCAGATCCTCGGCCAGATGAAGCAGGCGGTGCGCGAGGCCGACGAGGCCGGCACGCTCGGCACGACGCTGCACCAGCTCTTTCAGCGCTCGTTCGCGGTGGCCAAGGAGGTGCGCACGAGCACCGAGATCGGCTCGCATTCGGTCAGCATGGCCGCCGCGGCCGTGCGCCTGGCGTCGCAACTGTTCGAGGATTTGCGCGAGCAGCGCGTGCTGTTCGTCGGCGCCGGCGAGATGATCGAGCTGGTGGCGACGCACTTTGCGGCGCGCGAGCCGAAGTCGATGGCGCTGGCCAACCGCACTTTGGAGCGCGGCGAGGCGCTGGCGGCGCGCTTCGGCGGCCAGGCGATTCGCCTCGCCGATCTGCCCGAGGTGCTGCACGGCTTCGACATCGTCGTCTCGTGCACCGCGAGCTCGCTGCCGATCATCGGCCTGGGTGCGGTCGAGCGCGCGCTCAAAGCGCGGCGGCGGCGGCCGATGTTCATGGTCGACCTGGCGGTGCCGCGCGACATCGAGCCCGAAGTCGCGAAGCTCGCCGACGTTTATCTCTACACCGTCGATGACCTGTCGACGCTGGTGCAGACCGCCGGCGAAAAACGCCAGGCCGCGGTCGAGCAGGCCGAAGCGATCATCGACGCCGGCGTGCAGAGCTTCGCGCACTGGCTCGACCAGCGCGCCACGGTGCCGCTGATCCAGGCGCTGAACAAGCAGGCCGATACCTGGCGCGAAGCCGAACTCGTGCGCGCGCGCAAGCTGCTGGCGCGCGGCGACAACCCGCAGGACGTGCTCGACGCGATGGCGCGCAGCCTGACGCAGAAGATGCTGCACGGCGCCTATGCCGAACTGCATGCGGCCGACGCGCAGCAGCGCGAGCAGGTCGCCGATTCGATCTCGCGCCTGTTCCTGCGCCGCACACCGCGCCCCACCGACGGCGGCGACACCCAACTTTAGCGACGCACGTGCGCGCGCGGCTGCGCCGATGCAGCCGCGCGCGCACCGCATTGAACGAATGAAAGACTCCCTGCGACAACAACTCGAGCGCCTGGCCATGCGGCTGGCTGAGCTCGACGCCAGCCTGTCCGACCCGGCGGTCAGCGCCGACATGAAGCGCTACCGCACGCTGGCCAAAGAGCAGGCCGAGGCGAGCGCGCTCGTCGCCCTGCTGCGCCGCTACGAGCAGCGCGAGCGCGATCTGGCCGCGGCACGCGAGATGCAGGGCGACGCCGAGTTCGCCGAGATGGCCAAGGACGAGATCGCCAGCCGCGCAGGCCGACCTCGAAGGCATCCAGGCCGAGCTGCAGACCGCGCTGCTGCCGAAGGACGCGGACGACGAGCGCAACGCGTTCGTCGAGGTCCGCGCCGGCACCGGCGGCGACGAGTCGGCGCTGTTTGCCGGCGACCTGACGCGCATGTATTTGCGCTGGTGCGAACGCGCCGGCTTTCGCACCGAGGTCATGAGCGAAAGCGCGGCCGAGCTCGGCGGCTACAAGGAAATCGTGCTGCGCATCGAAGGCCCCGGCGCCTACGGCAAGCTGCGCTTCGAGTCCGGCGGCCACCGCGTGCAGCGCGTGCCGGCCACCGAGAGCCAGGGCCGCATCCACACCAGCGCCTGCACGGTGGCGGTGATGCCCGAGCCGGATGAGGCCGAAGAAGTGCAGATCAACCCGTCGGAGCTGCGCATCGACACCTTCCGCGCCAGCGGCGCCGGCGGCCAGCATGTCAACAAGACCGACAGCGCGATCCGCATCACGCATTTGCCGACGGGCATCGTCGCCGAATGCCAGGACGACCGCTCGCAACACCGCAACAAGGCCAAGGCGATGGCGGTGCTGCTGGCGCGCTTGCGCGACAAGGACCAGACCGAGCGCGCGGCCAAGGAAGCAGCGACGCGCAAGGGCCTGATCGGCAGCGGCGACCGCAGCGACCGCATCCGCACCTACAACTTTCCGCAGGGCCGACTGACCGATCACCGCATCAACCTGACGCTTTACAAGCTGGGCATGGTGATGGAGGGTGATCTCGACGACGTGATCGGCGCGCTGCAGGCCGCGCGCGCGGCGCAGCAACTCGCAGCGCTCGAAAGCGGCCAGGCCTTGCTGTCATGAGCGCCACCGTGGCGGCGGCGCTCGCGCAGGCGCGCCTCGTCGGCGTCGAGCGGCTCGATGCGCAGTTGATCGTCGCTCACACACTCGGCCAGACACGGGCCTGGGTGATCGCCCACGACGACGCGGCGCTCGACAGCGCCACCACGCAAACGCTGTCGAAGCTGCTGCATCGCCGCGCCGCCGGTGAGCCGCTGGCCTATCTTCTGGGTGAGCGCGAGTTCCACGGTCTGACGCTGCGGATCACGCCCGCCGTGCTGGTGCCGCGCCCCGATACGGAGAACCTGGTCGACTGGGCGCTGGAGTTGCTCGCCGACTGGCCCGCGCCGAGGGTGATCGATCTGGGCACCGGCAGCGGCGCGATTGCACTGGCCGTCAAACGGGCCTGCCCGCACGCCGACGTTCATGCGAGCGATCTCAGCGACGCTGCGCTGGCCGTGGCGCGCGCCAACGGCCAGGCGCTCGGCCTGGCCGTTTACTGGCACAGCGGCGCGTGGTGGCAAGCGGCGCCGGCCGGGCGCTTTCACCTGGCGCTGTCGAACCCGCCGTACGTCGCCGCGGCAGACCCTCATCTGGCCGCCCTGCGCCATGAGCCGGCGATGGCGCTGACACCGGCCGGCGACCGCGGCGACGGGCTGGCCGACATCGAACGCATCGTCGCTGGCGCGGCAGCGCGGCTGCACCCCGGCGCCTGGCTGCTGGTCGAACATGGCGCTGACCAAGGTGACGCGGCACGCGCCATCTTCGAGCGCGCCGGGTTTGGCAACGTGCAGACGCGCCCGGATCTGTCGCACCGGCCGCGCGTTACAGGCGGCCGCTGCATGCAGTGATGCCCGCTGACAACGCGACACCGCGAAACCCCGCAAGCTCGGCATTGCTACTCGAACGCTGACCCCCACAAGCCAGGGCGGCAGGCGTAGCATGGCTCCACAGACGCACTCTCGCCGGTTGAAGGCTCAGCCGGCGATGACAGTGCCGCGGGGAGCAGCCGTGACGCATGTTTCCAGACCACCCTGGCGCCGCCGGCCCAGTTGGGTTGCGGCCACCTTGCTGCTCGCCGCGCCGGCCGTGTGGGCCCAGAGCCAAGGGCTGACCTTCGACGAGCGCGCTCCGTTCGGCCCGCGCCTGCAAGCCCGCGTGGGCGTGAACACCAGCACCGCGCTCGCCGACGGCAGCAGCGCTTCCTGGCACCAGCAGGCCGGTGTGTTGCTCGGCGACTACTATTTCAGCCGTGCCCGGCTCGGAGAGGCGCGAGTCAGCAGTGGCTTTCGCGCCACGAGCGGCGTGATGCTCGGCCAGCGTGCACTGGCGCTGGGCACACCGGCGCTGGCCGGCACGCAAGGCATGGCCGTGACCCACCTTCGCCAGCCGCGCGGCGCGTTGCCGGCGCTGGAATCGGCGGCCGAGCCCTGGGCTGCGGTGCCCTATATCGGCGTCGGCTGGTCCGGGATGTCGCTGCGCGGCGGCTGGGGCGTGTCGGCCGATCTCGGCGTGGCCGGCCGCAGCGGCAACAACGGCGGCCTGCGTGTCAACGGCAACCAGTCGCTCGATGACCTGCTGCGCGAGCTGCGCATCTCGCCGATGGTGCAGGTCGGCGTTTCCTACGCGTTCTAAAGAAAAGAGCGCCGCCGTCAGGCCGGGTCGAAAAGCCGTATAACCACGGCTTTCGCAAAGCTTTGGCCCTTCGGTGGGCCCCTTCCCATGAGCGACATTCAAAAACGCATCGGCGATCTCGTGCAACACAACCGTGTGGTGCTCTTCATGAAGGGAACGGCGCAGTTCCCGATGTGCGGCTTTTCCGGCCGCGCGATGCAGATCCTCAAGGCCTGCGGCGTCGATGACCTGAAGACGGTCAACGTGCTCGAAGACGAAGAGATCCGCCAGGGCATCAAGGATTTCGCCAACTGGCCGACGATCCCGCAGCTCTACGTCAACGGCGAGTTCATCGGCGGCTCGGACATCCTGATGGAGATGTACCAGGCGGGCGAGTTGCAGCAGGTGCTGGGCAAGGCGGCTTGAGCTTCAAGCTGGTCGTCGGCATCACCGGCGCCAGCGGCGCGATCTACGGCGTGCGCTTGCTGCAGCGCTGCAAGGCGCTCGGCGTGGAGACGCATCTCGTCGTCACGCCCGCCGGCGTGCTCAACGTGCATCACGAATGCGGCCTCGACCGCGCTGCGCTCGAAGCGCTGGCCACGCAGGCCTACGCGCCGGGCGACATCGGCGCCTGCATCGCCAGCGGCAGCTTCGACACCGCGGCGATGGTCATCGCGCCGTGTTCGATGAAGACGCTGGCCGCGGTGGCGCACGGCTTCGGCGACAACCTGCTCACACGCGCCGCCGACGTGACGCTCAAGGAGCGGCGGCGCCTGGTGCTGATGGTGCGCGAGACGCCGTTCAACCTGGCTCACCTGCGCAACATGACGGCGGCCACCGAGATGGGCGCGATCGTCTTTCCGCCGCTGCCGGCGTTCTACCACCGGCCGCAGACGATCGACGAGTTGGTCGACGACTCGGTCGAGCGGGTGCTTGGCGCTGGCTGGCGTTGCGACGGCGCAGCCGCAGGCCTGGAGCGGGCTTTAGGCGATCCAGCGCTGGCGCGCGGCGAACACCGCGTTCGGATACTCGGCCGCCCGCGGCTGCCGTTGTAGCGGCCCAGCGCCAGGAACAGGTCGCCGCGCTCGCGCTCGAGGTAGTGGCGCAGGATGACGCAGCCGAAGCGCAGGTTGGTCTGCATGTGGAACAGCTTGCCTGGGTCGCCGTCGCCGATCAGGCGCGCCCAGAACGGCATGACCTGCATGTAGCCGCGCGCGCCGACGACGCTGATGGCGTACTTGCGAAACGCGCTTTCGACCTGGATCAGCCCGAGCACCAGCTCGGCTTCGAGCCCGGCGCGCTTGCTCTCGTACCAGAGCGTGTTGAGGAACTCGACGCGCGTATGGCGCTCGCTCTTGTAGCGCTTCAAGCGCTCGCTGATGGTGCCTAGCCAGCGCAGGAACGCCATGCGGTCGTCGGTCTTGGCGAACGTCGGGTTCGGCGGCGCCGCTGTTGGCGATCGCCGCGGCCAGCGCCGAGCGCACCGAGTCGGCCAGCGGCTCTTCGACCTGTGCGCCGGCCTGCGAGCGGCTGCTGAGCAGCGGCGAGCGGCAGCGCGAGCAGCACGCGCGGCGCGCGAGCGTCATGCGGCGCAGCGGGCCTTCACGAAGTCGACCACGCTCGGCCAGCGGCACCGCGGTGGCTGCGGCATCGCGCCGGCCCTGGTACTCGAGCTGGCCTTCCTTCAGGCCGCGGTCGGAGATGACCACGCGGTGCGGCACGCCGATCAGCTCCCAGTCGGCGAACATCGCGCCGGGGCGCTCGCCGCGGTCGTCGAGCATCACGTCGATGCCGAGCGCCGCCAGCTGCGTCGTGCAGCGCATCGGCCTGCTGCTTGACCGCATCGCTGCGGTCGTAGCCGATCGGGCAGATGACCACCGTGAACGGCGCCATCGCGTCGGGCCAGATGATGCCGCGCTCGTCGTGGTTCTGCTCGATCGCCGCGCCGAGGATGCGCGTGACGCCGATGCCGTAGCAGCCCATATCCATCGGCTGCGGCTTGCCGGTTTCGTCGAGGAAGGTGGCGTTCATCGCCTCGCTGTACTTGGTGCCGAGCAGGAACACGTGGCCGACCTCGATGCCGCGCTGGATCGCCAGCACGCCCTTGCCGTCGGGCGACGGATCGCCTTCGACGACGTTGCGGATGTCGGCGACGAGATCGGGCTCGGGCAGGTCGCGGCCCCAGTTGACGCCGGTGAGGTGGAAGTCGGCCTCGTTGGCGCCGCAGACGAAGTCGCTCATGTTGGCGACGGTGCGGTCGGCGACCACCTTGACCGGCTTCTTCGTGCCGATCGGGCCGAGGTAGCCCGGCTGGCGTGCCGAAGTGATCGACGATCTCGGGCACGGTGGCAAAGCGGCAGCCGTCCTTCAGGCCCGCGACCTTGCCGGCCTTGACTTCGTTCAGGCTGTGGTCGCCGCGCACCAGCAGCAGCCAGATCTGCACCTTGACGATGTCGCCGGCTGGATTCTTCTCGTCGGTGGCCAGCACCAGCGACTTGACCGTGCGCGTCAGCGGCAGGCTCAGCAGCGCGGCCACGTCTTCGCAGGTGCTCTTGCCGGGCGTCGGCGTTTTCTTCATCGCCTCGGTCGGCCCGGCGCGCGACGCCACGAGCGCCACGCCTTCGGCCAGCTCGATGTTGGCCGCGTAGTCGCTCGCCGGGCAGTAGACGATGGCGTCTTCGCCGGTGGCGGCGATGACCTGGAACTCGTGCGACGCGTCGCCGCCGATCGCGCCGGTGTCGGCGGCCACGGCGCGGTACATCAGGCCGAAGCGGTCGAAGATCGCGCCGTAGGCCTTGTACATCGCGTCGTAGCTCTTCTGCGCCGATGCCAAGTCGCGGTCGAACGAGTAGGCGTCCTTCATCGTGAACTCGCGGCCGCGCATCACGCCGAAGCGCGGCCGGCGCTCGTCGCGGAACTTGGTCTGGATGTGATAGAAGTTCTTCGGCAGCTGCTTGTAGCTGCGCAGCTCCTGCCGCGCGATGTCGGTGATGACCTCTTCGCTCGTCGGCTGGATGATGAAGTCGCGGTCGTGCCGGTCTTTGACGCGCATCAGCTCGGGGCCGTAGGCCTGGAAGCGGCCCGACTCCAGCCACAGCTCGGCCGGCTGCACCACCGGCATCAGCAACTCGACCGCGCCGGCGCGGTTCATCTCTTCGCGGATGATCGCCTCGACCTTGCGGATCACGCGCAGGCCCATCGGCATGTAGCTGTAGATGCCGGCGCCGAGGCGCTTGATGATGCCGGCGCGCATCATCAGCCGGTGGCTCACCACCTCGGCATCGGCCGGCGCTTCCTTGAGGGTGGAGATGAAGAACTGCGAGGCTTTCATGGGCGTGTGGTGCAAGCAGGCCCGCCGCAGCACGTTGCACAACAAAGCCCCTGATGCGGGAAACCGAGTGATCGCGCGCTACACCGGGCCGGTGCAAAATGAAATCAGTTCAAATATCGAGGTCTGATTATGCTCGACCGTGACGGCTTCAGGCCGAACGTCGGCATCGTCCTGCTCAACGTGCGCAACCAGGTGTTCTGGGGCAAGCGGCTGCGCACCCACTCGTGGCAGTTCCCGCAGGGCGGCATCAATCATGGCGAATCGCCGGAGCAGGCGATGTTCCGCGAGCTGCACGAAGAGGTGGGCTTGCTGCCCGAGCACGTGCAGATCGTGGCGCGCACGCGCGACTGGTTGCGCTACGAGGTGCCCGACCATTACATCCGCCGCGACGCACGCGGCCACTACAAGGGCCAGAAGCAGATCTGGTTCCTGTTGAAGCTGCTCGGCCGCGACAGCGACCTGAACCTGCGCGCCACCGACCACCCGGAGTTCGACGCCTGGCGCTGGAACGACTACTGGGTGCCGCTCGACGTGGTGATCGAGTTCAAGCGCGGCGTCTACGAGAGCGCGCTGACCGAGCTGTCGCGCTTCCTGCCGCGTGCGGCGGTGCATCACAACCGCTATCTGCGCTCGGGCATGCGCGGCGTGTTGCGCGATGACGCACTGCCGCCGGACAGCGTGCACGGCGGTCTGCCGGATGCGATCGACCCTTGATCAATCAGGACAGAACGAGGTTGTCGCGGTGGATCAACTCGGGCTCGGCGGAATAGCCGAGCGTTGGTTCGATCTGCGCTGAAGGCTTGCGCGCAATGAGGCGGGTTTCCGCCGCCGAGTAGTTGGCCAGGCCTCGCGCCACCTCCTGGCCCTCGGGCGAGCGCACGGCGATCACGTCGCCACGCGAAAAGCCGCCTTCGACCGCGACCACGCCGATCGGCAGCAGGCTCTTGCCTTCGCCGCGCAGCTTGCTGACCGCACCGGCATCGACCGTGACCGCGCCACGCAGTTGCAAGTGATCGGCCATCCACTGCTTGCGCGCGGCCAGCTTGGCCGTGGTGGCGACCAGCGCGGTGCCGATCGATTCGCCCGCCGCGAGGCGAACTAGCACGTCCCGCTCGCGCCCCCAGGCGATAACGGTGCTCGCGCCGCTGCTGGCTGCGCGCTTGGCGGCCAGCACCTTGGTCAGCATGCCGCCGCGGCCGATCGCCGAGCCGGCGCCCCCGGCCATGCGCTCCAATGCCTCGTCGCCGGCACGGCCGACGTCGATGAAACGCGCGTTGCTGTCCTTGCGCGGATCGGCCGAGTACAAGCCGCGCTGGTCGGTCAGGATCACCAGCACATCGGCCTCGATCAGGTTGGCCACCAGCGCACCGAGCGTGTCGTTGTCGCCGAACTTGATCTCGTCGTTGACGACGGTGTCGTTCTCGTTGATGACCGGCAGCGCTTTCATCGCCAACAGCGCGAGCAGCGTCGAGCGCGCGTTGAGATAGCGCTCGCGGTCGGCCAGATCGGCATGCGTCAGCAGCACCTGTGCGCTGGTGATGCCGTGGTGCGAGAGCTGGCTCTCGTACATCTGCACCAGACCCATCTGGCCCACGGCCGCAGCGGCCTGCAATTCGGGCAGTTCATGCGGCCGCGTCGCCCAGCCCAGGCGCTTCATGCCCTCGGCGATGGCGCCGCTGGACACCATCACCAGCTCGCGGCCCTCGCGCGCGAGGGCCGCGAGTTGACGGCACCAATCGCCGATGGCCTCGGCGTCAAGCCCACGGCCCTCGTTGGTGACCAGGCTCGAACCGACCTTAACGACGATGCGCCGCGCGTCGCGCACCACGGCGGCTTCAGGCATTGCTTTGCTCCGGGCTGTCGTCCTCGAAGCGTTCGTCGGGCAACTCGACTGCGCGCGGACGGGTTGCCGCCACATGCTCGTAGATCGCGTGGATCAGTGGCTCGAGTCCCGTGCGCGCCAGCGCCGAGATCTCGAACACGGGACCCTTCCAGCGAAAGCGTTTGACGAAGTCCTTGACGCGCGCCGCGCGCTCTTCTGCCGGCACCATGTCGATCTTGTTGAGCACCAGCCAGCGCGGCTTGTCGGCCAGCGCAGCGTCGTACTTCTTTAGCTCGGCCACGATCGCTCGCGCTTGCGCCACCGGATCGATGCTGTCGTCGAACGGCGCGATGTCGACCATGTGCAGCAGCAGCCGCGTGCGCTGCAAGTGACGCAGGAACTGGTGGCCGAGGCCGGCGCCCTCCGCGGCGCCCTCGATCAGCCCCGGCACGTCGGCGACGACAAAACTCTTCTCCGGCGCCACGCGCACCACACCCAGGTTCGGGTGCAGCGTCGTGAACGGATAGTCAGCAATCTTCGGCCGCGCGTTCGAGATCGACGCGATCAGCGTGCTCTTGCCGGCGTTGGGCATGCCGAGCAGGCCAACGTCGGCGAGCACACGCAACTCGAGCCTGAGCTTCTTCGCCTCGCCGGGCCAGCCGGGCGTTTTCTGCTTGGGCGACCGGTTGGTGCTGGTCTTGAAGTGCAGGTTGCCGAAGCCGCCGTCGCCGCCTTTGCACACCAACACTTTCTCGCCCGGGTTCAGCAGCTCGGCGATCATGTCGCCAGTTTCGAAATCCTTCAGGATCGTGCCCACCGGCATGCGCAGCACGATGTCGTCGGACGCCGCGCCGAACTGATCCGAGCCGCGGCCGGGCTCGCCGTTCCTGGCTTCGTGGCGGCGCGCATAGCGGTAGTCGATCAGCGTGTTCAGGTTGACGTCGCCGACGGCGTAGATGCTGCCGCCGCGCCCGCCATTGCCGCCGTTGGGGCCACCGAACGGAATGAACTTCTCGCGCCGAAAGCTCACGCAGCCCGCGCCGCCATTGCCGGCGGCAACGTCGATGGTGGCTTCGTCGACGAACTTCATGATGCGATGGTAGAACCTCTAGAAAACAAAAAGGGCCCCGACAGCGCGGGGCCCTTGCAGCGAGCAAGTGCAGCCTCAGGCCGCCAGGATGCTCACGGTCTGGTTGTTGCGCTCGCCTTTGACGGCGAACTTGACGTGACCATCGATCAGCGCAAACAGCGTGTGGTCGCGGCCCATGCCGACGTTGGTGCCGGCATGGACCTTGGTGCCGCGCTGGCGCACGATGATCGAGCCGGCCGTGACCTTCTCGCCGCCGTAGGCCTTGACGCCGAGCATCTTGGGTTGTGAGTCGCGGCCGTTGCGGGTTGAGCCGCCGCCCTTTTTCTGTGCCATGTCTGCAGGCTCCTTACTTCTTGACGCCGCCGACGAGTTCGTCGGTCAGCTTCTTGAATTCGTCCATCTTGCCGTCGCGCAGCAGCGCCGCCTGCTGCGGCCACGTGTCGGTGCTGGCCAAACTGAAGCGGCCACCTGATGCCTTTAGCATCTCAGCCATGGCTTCGGGCTTGGTGTCGGCCAATTGGGCGAACGTGCGGATGCGGTTGTCGGCGAGCACCTTGGCGATCTTCGGGCCGATGCCTTCGATCAGCTCGATGTCGTCCCTGCCCTCCTTCTGCGGCGCCAGCATCAGCGGCGCGGCGCTGTCGGCCTTGGCCGAAGCACCGGAACCATCGAGGATTTCTCCCACGAAGATCTCGGTGAAGCCTTGGCGGTGGCCCTGTGATTTCTTGTAGTGCTTGCGGCGGCGCATCTTGAAAATGCGCACCTTGTCGTGCCTGCCATGCGCCAATACCGTGGCGTTCACGGCGGCGCCTGCCACCAGGGGGGATCCGACCTTCAGATCTGCACCGTTGCCAACGGCCAGCACCTGATCGATCACGATTTCCTGGCCAACAGTCGCAGCAATCTGTTCTAGCTTGATCTTTTGGCCGGGAGCAACCTTGTACTGCTTGCCTCCGGTTTTTATGACTGCGTACATGTGTGCCTCTCTTGCGAATTCATTGAGTTCCCCGCAACGCACGTGAGCGAAGCGAAGAACCCGAAAGTATAGCAGCGCCAGCGCTCTGAGTCGGGCGCTTCCTATAATGGCGAATCTTCAAGCCAAACGCCATCGTGCACCCCGCAGCAGCCGCCACGCGGCCCCCTTCCGCCACGGCCGGCGCCAGTACCGATCCGTTGGCGGGGCACATGGCACAGGTCGATGCCGTGATTGCCGAGCGCTTGCGGTCCGACGTGGCGCTGGTCAATCAGATCGGTCAATACATCGTCAGCGCCGGCGGCAAGCGTATACGGCCGCGGCTGGTGCTGCTCTTTGCCAACGCGCTGGGGTACGACGGAGCGGAGCAGTTCACGTTGGCGGCAACGGTGGAGTTCATCCATACCGCCACCTTGTTGCACGACGATGTGGTCGATGAGTCGTCCCTGCGCCGCGGCCGCCAGACGGCGAATGCCGTCTTCGGCAATGCAGCCAGCGTGCTGGTCGGCGATTTTCTTTATTCGCGCGCCTTCCAGATGATGGTGTCGGTAAACAACATGCGGGTGCTCGATGTTCTGGCCGATGCCACCAACGTCATTGCCGAAGGCGAGGTGCTGCAGTTGATGAACATGCACGACCCGGATCTGGCGGTGGACGAGTACCTGCGGGTGATTCGCTCGAAGACCGCCAAACTGTTCGAAGCCAGTGCGCGCCTGGGCGCGATCATTGGCGGGGCGGATGCCGCCGTCGAGGCCTCCTGCGCCAGCTACGGGCGCTCTCTGGGCACGGCCTTTCAGCTGGTCGATGACCTGCTCGACTACGACGGCGAGACGCATGAACTCGGTAAGAACGTCGGCGACGACCTGCGCGAGGGCAAACCGACGTTGCCGCTGTTGGTGGCCATGGCGCAAGGCACGCCCCAAGAACGCGAGTTGATCCGCCATGCGATCGAGCAGGGCGAAGTGTCGCGGCTGCCCGAGGTGGTGGCGGCGGTGCGCCGCACCGGGGCGATCGACGCTGCCCGCGTACTGGCCAGCGCGGAAGCCGACGCCGCACGCCTCTGTGCGTCGGCCTTGCCGCCGTCTCGCTTCAAAGACGCTCTGCTACACTTATGCGCTCGGGCCGTCGATCGCTCTTCGTGATTTCAGACAGCTCTTTTCGGGGTGTAGCTTAGCCTGGTAGAGCGCTACGTTCGGGACGTAGAGGCCGGAGGTTCGAATCCTCTCACCCCGACCACCATTGCCAGGGCAACACCACTTGGAACTGCGCAGGACGCGACCGGACGTGAACTGTTGCCGCCAAGGTCGTGTCGCTGGTTTTGACAGCGATTTACAGTGCCCAGGTGATCGGCGATGATCGATTCGCTTCTTGCATGGTGAACTGAACTGGTGGATACGCTCGCTGACGCTCCCTTCTCATCGCTGTCCGGCGTGGCGCGCGTACTCGTGCACGCCGGCAAGCTCAATGGCAAGACAGCCGAGGGCCTCGTCAAGACCGCAGCAGAGCGCAAGACCAGTTTTGTTTCGGCGTTGATCGCTGCCGGCTCGGTTTCGGCGGCGGACCTGGCGCACACGTTGTCGGGCGCCCTGGCACTGCCGGTGCTGGATCTGGCTTCCGTGGAAGCTGAGCGGCTGCCGCGCAACGTGATCGACAGCAAGCTGGTTGCGCAGTATCAGATCGTCGTGCTGGGCAAACGCGGCAACCGCCTGTTTATCGGCGGCGCGGACCCGACAGACCAGGAGGCGGTCGAGCGCATCAAGTTCGCCACCCAGTTGTCCCCGGAGTGGGTCATCGTCGAGTACGACAAGCTGGCCAAGCACCTGTCGAGCCTGGGCGGGTCGGCCAGCGACGCCATCGAGCAGCTCTCCGAAGGCGACTTCGACTTCGACATCACCGACGACCCGGCCGAACAAGAGAGCGCCGAGACCATCGCCGAGGTCGAAGACGCGCCGGTGGTGCGCTTCCTGCAGAAGATGCTGATCGACGCGATCAACGCTCGCGCGTCGGACTTGCACTTCGAGCCGTTCGAATACAACTACCGCGTGCGCTTTCGCATCGACGGCGAGTTGCGTGAGATCACGCAGCCGCCGATCGCCATCAAGGACAAGCTGGCGTCGCGCATCAAGATCATCAGCCGGCTCGACATCTCTGAGAAACGCGTGCCGCAAGACGGTCGCATGAAGCTGAAGTTCGGCAACCGCGCCATCGACTTCCGCGTCTCGACATTGCCGACGCTGTTCGGCGAGAAGATCGTGATCCGTATTCTCGACCCGTCGTCGGCCAAGCTCGGCATCGAAGCGCTGGGCTACGAGAAGATCGAAAAGGAACGCTTGCTGCAGGCCATTGCCCGCCCGTACGGCATGGTGCTCGTCACCGGTCCGACCGGCTCGGGCAAGACAGTGTCGCTCTACACCTGCTTGAACCTGCTGAACCAACCCGGCGTGAACATCGCCACGGTCGAAGACCCGGCGGAAATCAACCTGCCGGGGGTCAACCAGGTCAACGTCAACGACAAGGCCGGCATGAACTTCGCCGTCGCCCTGCGCGCGTTCCTGCGCCAGGATCCCGACATCATCATGGTCGGCGAGATCCGCGATCTGGAGACGGCCGACATCGCGCTCAAGGCCGCGCAGACGGGCCACCTGGTGATGAGCACCCTGCACACCAACGATGCGCCGACGACGCTGACGCGCTTGCTGAACATGGGCGTGGCGCCGTTCAACGTCGCGGCGAGCGTGCTGTTGATCACGGCGCAGCGCTTGGCGCGGCGTCTTTGCGAGGCATGCAAGGCCCCGGCCGATTACCCTCGCGATGCGCTCAAGCGCGCCGGCTTCAAGGACAACGAACTCGACGGCTCCTGGAAGGCCTACAAGGCGGTGGGCTGTTCGGCCTGCAACAACGGCTACAAGGGCCGGGTCGGTCTGTACCAGGTGATGCCGATCAGCGACGAGATCCAGCGGCTGATCCTGGCCAACGGCACGTCGATGGACATCGCGTCGCAGGCGGCCAAGGAGGGCGTGCGTGACTTGCGCGAATCCGGTCTGCTCAAGGTGAGATCGGGCGCGACAACGCTCGAAGAGATCATCAGCGTGACCAACGAATGATGGCCGCGCAGTTTGCGCAGACCACCGTATCCACCCAATAGCCGGCCCCGGAGGGTTCATGGCCACAGCAGCAGCCGCAAGAGACATCAAGGATTTCGTCTTCGAGTGGGAAGGCAAAGACAAGAACGGCAAGGTCGTTCGCGGTGAAGTGCGCTCAGGCGGCGAAGCCCAGGTCAGTGCCACGTTGCGCAGGCAGGGCGTGCTGGTCACCAAGGTCAAGAAACGCCGCATGCGCGGCGGCTCGTCGATCAAGCAGAAGGACATCGCCGTCTTCACGCGCCAGTTGGCGACGATGATGAAAGCCGGCGTGCCATTGCTTCAGGCGTTCGACATCGTCGGCCGCGGCGCCACGAATCCGCGCTTGACCAAGCTGCTCAACGACATTCGAACCGACGTCGAGACCGGCACCAGCCTCTCGGTGGCCTTCCGCAAGCACCCGATGCAGTTCAATGCGCTGTATTGCAACCTGGTCGAAGCTGGCGAGCAGGGCGGCATCCTCGAACAACTTCTGGAACGCTTGGCGATCTATGAAGAAAAGACGATGCAGCTCAAGCAGAAGATCAAGTCGGCGCTGGTCTATCCTGTCGCCGTCATGGTCGTCGCGTTCATCGTGCTGACGATCATCATGATCTTCGTGATCCCGACGTTCAAGGAAGTCTTCACCTCCTTCGGCGCCGAGCTACCCGCACCGACCCTGGCGGTGATGTGGATGTCGGAGCAGTTCGTCAAGTACTGGTGGTTGCTCTTCGGCGTGTTGATCGGTGGCGGCTACTTTTTCATCCAGACATGGCGTCGCTCCGAGAAGGTGCAGATGGCGATGGACCGCCTGTTTCTGCGCATCCCGGTGTTCGGTGAGCTGATCCGCAAGGCGGTGCTGGCGCGCTGGACGCGTACCTTGTCGACGATGTTCGGCGCTGGCGTGCCGCTGGTCGAAGCGCTCGACTCGGTCGGCGGCGCCTCGGGCAACGCGGTGTACATGCAGGCCACTGAGCAGATTCAGAAAGAGGTGTCGACCGGCACCGCGCTGACGATGGCGATGCAGAACACCGGCGTCTTCCCGACGATGGTGCTGCAGATGGCCTCGATCGGCGAGGAGTCCGGCTCGCTCGACCACATGCTCGGCAAGGCTGCCGAGTTCTACGAAGAAGAGGTCGATGAGATGGTCAAGGGCCTGTCGAGCCTGATGGAGCCGTTCATCATCGTCATCCTGGGCGTGCTGATCGGCGGCATCGTGGTTGCGATGTACTTGCCGATCTTCAAGCTCGGCGCCGTGGTCTGACGGCGCGCCGATGGGCGCGCTGCCTCTCGATCTGCAACTGCTGTTGTCGCCGCCCGTGCTGGCCCTGCTGGGGCTGTGCATCGGGAGCTTCCTGAACGTCGTCATCCACCGTGTGCCGCTGCTGATGGAGCGGCAGTGGTGGGCCGAGGTGGCGGGGCACCTGCAGGACGGCGATGCCTGGCGGCGCGTGTTCGCGCCGCAAGACGTCTCAGCACTACCTTCTGCGGACCACCAGCGCACCGCGCAGGCCCTGGGCACGTCGGTCGAGACGCTGCCCGAGTTGTCCGTGGTGCGGCCGCGGTCGCGTTGCCCATCATGCGGACATGTGCTGCGTTGGCACGAGAACATTCCCGTGCTCAGCTGGCTGCTGCTCAAGGCGCGCTGCTCGGCCTGCGGGACTCGCATCAGCGCGCGCTACCCGCTCGTCGAGATTGCCACGGCAGCGCTGTTCGCCGGCATCGCCTGGCGCTTCGGCGCGCAGCCGGTGACGCTGGCTTGGTGCGCGTTTGCAGCCTGCCTCGTGGCGCTGGCGATGATCGATTGGGACACCACGCTGCTGCCCGATTCGCTGACGCTGCCGCTGTTATGGGGCGGTCTCATCGCCGCGGCGCTGGGCTGGACCGTGCCACTGTCTGCGGCCCTGTGGGGTGCCGTCGCCGGCTACCTGTCGCTGTGGAGCGTTTATCAGCTGTTCAAGCTCACCACCGGCAAGGAAGGCATGGGCCACGGCGACTTCAAGCTGCTGGCCGCGCTGGGCGCCTGGCTCGGCTGGCAGATGCTGGTGCCGATCATCCTCGCGGCGTCGGTCATCGGTGCAGTCGTTGGCATCGGCATGAAGTTCAGTGGCCAACTGCGCGAAGGGCGCTACGTGCCCTTCGGGCCGTTCCTCGCCGGTGCCGGTCTCGCCGTCATGCTCATCGGCGCACCGACGGTGCTGGAGTGGATCGGCTGGGCCTGAACGTGCTGGGGCACACTGCGCCCCCATGGCAACAGCGCCTCTGAGGATCGGCCTGACCGGCGGCATCGGCAGCGGCAAGAGCACGGTCGCGGCGATGCTCGTGCGGCTCGGTGCCACGCTGGTCGACACCGATGCGATTGCACGCGCGCTCACCGCCGCCGGCGGCGCGGCGCTGCCCGCCCTGCAACGCGAGTTCGGCGACGCGGTCTTCAACGCCGACGGCAGCCTCGACCGCGCCGCGATGCGCAGCCGCGCCTTTGCCGACGCGGCCGTGCGTCACCGCCTGGAAGCCGTGCTGCACCCGTTGATCGGCGCCGAAGCGCAGCGCCAGGCCAACACCGCGAGCAGCACAGCACTCGTCTTCGACGTGCCGCTGCTCACCGAGTCCAAGCACTGGCGCGCGCGCGTGCAGCGCGTGCTGGTGATCGACTGCAGCACCGACACGCAACTCGAACGGATCAGCGCAAGAGCGGGCTGGACGCGCGAGGCCGCGGCTCAGGCGATCGCTGCGCAAGCCACACGCGAAGCGCGACGCGCCATCGCCGACGCCGTGATCTTCAACGACGGCATCAGCCTTGCCGAGTTGCAAGCGCATACCCAAGCCCTCTGGCGCCTGTGGAACAATCATCCACCGATGATCTGAGTTGCGGCCCGCTCTTCGGGCCAACAACCGCGAGGCTGCTGTGGTCCGCTACGAATACCCGCTCAACGAGGGCATCCGCACCATGCTGCGGCTCGAACACCTGTTCGACCGCCTGGGTCAGTTGATCCCGCGCGACACTGCGCTCGACCACCACTTTGCGCTGGCCACGCTGTTCGAGATCGTCGACGTCGCCTCGCGCGCCGACCTGAAGAGCGACCTGCTCAAAGACCTCGAACGCCACAAGCTCGAGTACCAGGCCTTCCGCGGCAAGCCCGGTGTCTCTGCCGAAGCGCTCGACGCGGTGACGAAGAAGATCGACCACGCCTTCCACGCTCTCAACACCCTGCCCGGCAAAGCCGGTGCGCCGCTGACGACCAACGAGTTCCTGATGACCATCAGGAGCCGCATCAGCATCCCTGGCGGCACCTGCGAGTTCGACCTGCCCGCCTACTACGCCTGGCAGCAGCAAGAGCCGGCCAAGCGCCGCGCCGACCTGATGCAGTGGGTCGGCACCGTGACGCCGCTGGCCGAAGCGCAGAGCGTGCTGCTCGGTCTGCTGCGCGACTCCGGCGCGCCGCAGCGCGTTGTCGCCAAGGCTGGCCAGTACCAGCAGACCCTGCCGCCCGGCAAGCCGTTTCACCTGCTGCGCGTGCGCCTGGACGAATCACTCGGCCTGGTGCCCGAGATCTCGGGACACCGCCTGATCGTCTCGGTGCGCCTGATGCGGCCCGACAGCGAAGGCCGCATGAAGCCGATCACCGAAGACCAGTCGCTCGAGCTGGCCATCTGCTCTTGAGCGGCAGCGTGAGGACGGTGCCCTGCCCGCGCTGCAAGGGCCCGTCGGTGCTGGCCGGCAGCAACCGCTGGCGGCCGTTCTGCAGCGAGCGCTGCTCCAGCGTTGACCTCGGCGCCTGGGCCAGCGAGGCCTACCGCGTCGAATCCAAAGAGCCGGTCGATCCGACGGCGCCCGATGCGCCGGCTGATCCGCGCGATGCTCGGCCTTGAAACGCGTCAATCCGTCTCTATAATCTGTTTGCTAGCACTCGACTGAGTTGAGTGCTAACCACCCGAAAAGGGCCCGCAAAAACAGCTGGCCACCTCATGTGAACGTGCGCACACTTTCGTGTCACTGTTCTCCCATCCTCGCTGTGACCTCCTTGGAGACCCAAGCATGAAACTTCGTCCGTTGCACGATCGTGTGATCGTCAAGCGCCTCGAGCAAGAAACCAAGACCGCCTCGGGCATCGTGATTCCCGACAACGCCGCCGAAAAGCCCGACCAGGGCGAAGTGCTGGCCGTCGGCCCCGGCAAGCGCAACGAAAAGGGCGACTTCATCGTCCCGAACGTCAAGATCGGCGACCGCGTGCTGTTCGGCAAGTACAGCGGCCAGACCGTCAAGGTCGATGGCGACGAGCTGCTGGTGATGCGCGAAGAAGACCTCTTCGCCGTCGTCGAGAAGAAATAAGTCAACGAATTTCAGGAGAGAACAAACATGGCAGCAAAAGACGTTGTCTTCGGCGGCGAGGCCCGTGCCCGCATGGTCGAAGGCGTGAACATCCTGGCCAACGCGGTCAAGGTCACCTTGGGTCCCAAGGGTCGCAACGTGGTCCTGGAGCGCAGCTTCGGCGCCCCCACCGTGACCAAGGACGGTGTCTCGGTCGCCAAGGAGATCGAGCTCAAGGACAAGCTTCAGAACATGGGCGCTCAGATGGTCAAGGAAGTCGCTTCCAAGACCAGCGACAACGCCGGTGACGGCACCACCACCGCGACGGTGCTGGCGCAGTCGATCGTGCGCGAAGGCATGAAGTACGTGGCCGCGGGCATGAACCCGATGGACCTGAAGCGCGGCATCGACAAGGCCGTGACCGCGCTGGTCGCCGAGCTGAAGAAGCAGAGCAAGGCGACGACGACGAGCAAGGAAATCGCTCAGGTCGGTGCCATCTCCGCCAACTCCGACGAGTCGATCGGCAAGATCATTGCGGACGCGATGGACAAGGTCGGCAAGGAAGGCGTGATCACCGTCGAAGACGGCAAGTCGCTCGACAACGAACTCGATGTCGTCGAAGGCATGCAGTTCGACCGCGGTTATCTCTCGCCCTACTTCATCAACAACCCCGAGAAGCAGGCTGCGATCCTCGACAACCCGTACGTGCTGCTGCACGACAAGAAGATCAGCAACATCCGCGAGTTGCTGCCGACGCTGGAGCAGGTGGCCAAGGCCGGCCGTCCGCTGCTGATCATTGCCGAAGAAGTCGAAGGCGAAGCACTGGCGACGCTGGTGGTCAACACGCTGCGCGGCATCCTCAAGGTGGTGGCCGTCAAGGCGCCGGGCTTCGGTGACCGCCGCAAGGCCATGCTCGAAGACATCGCCATCCTCACGGGCGGCAAGGTCATCGCCGAAGAAGTCGGCCTGACGCTCGAGAAGGTCACGCTGGCTGACCTGGGCCAGGCCAAGCGCGTCGAAGTGGGCAAGGAAAACACCACACTGATCGACGGCGCAGGCGCCGCGGCCGACATCGAAGCCCGCGTCAAGCAGGTTCGTGTGCAGATCGAAGAAGCCACCAGCGACTACGACCGCGAGAAGCTGCAAGAGCGCGTGGCCAAGCTGGCCGGCGGTGTGGCGCTGATCAAGGTCGGTGCTGCCACCGAAGTCGAGATGAAGGAAAAGAAGGCTCGCGTCGAAGACGCGCTGCACGCCACGCGTGCCGCCGTCGAAGAAGGCATCGTCGCCGGTGGCGGCGTGGCGTTCCTGCGCGCGCGCGCTGCGGCGGGCACGATCAAGGGCGACAACCCCGACCAGGAAGCCGGCATCAAGATCGTCATGCGCGCGATCGAGCAGCCGCTGCGCGAGATCGTCTACAACGCCGGCGGCGAGCCGAGCGTGGTGGTTGCCGCGGTGATCGCCGGCAAGGGCAACTACGGCTTCAATGCGGCCAACGACACCTACGGCGACATGATCGAGATGGGCATTCTCGATCCGACCAAGGTGACGCGCATGGCGCTGCAGAACGCGGCCTCTGTTGCTTCGCTGATGCTGACCACCGAAGCGATGGTGGCTGAGTCGCCGAAGGAAGAAGCTGGCGGCGGCATGCCGGGTGGTGGCATGGGCGGCATGGGCGGCATGGGCGGCATGGACATGTAATTGCCGGCCGTCCGATCGAGCGGACAGCTTTGCTGCCGCTCATCGCACGATCATTGCTACTTGATGAAAAGGCCAGCGGCAATTGCCGCTGGCCTTTTTTCTTGCGCGTCAGGATCGCGTCTGAGCCCTATCGGCAGTCAGCTCGGTCATTGCGCGTGCGATCCTCTCAGGTTGCTCATGCACGATCCAATGCGTCGCGCCAGCCACCCGCTGCACGTCTAGTCCAGGCACAAACGCATCAAGCCCGTCGAGCAAAGCGGGTGGCAACGCGGTGTCGGCATCGCCCCAGAGCACAGTCGTCGGCACACGCACCGTCGTCATCTCGGGTGGCAGCGCCAGCGTGTGGATCGCATCGCTCGCCGACAACGGCGGCCGCAGCGGTGATGCGCGGTAGTAGTTGAGTGCGCCTTCGAGGCCATCGCGCCAGACGTCGCGCAAGCGCTCGCGCGTCGGCTCGTCGAGCCACGCGCCGCCGCCCATGTTCTCGAAAAACGGCCACAGGCGCGCGAAGTCGTTTGCTGCGAGCAACGCCGCTGCATCAGGGCGACAGAGGAAGTTCATGTACGCGCTTGCCGCTTGCTGCGCCGGGTTGTCGCGCAGCTCGCGCAGGAAGGTCGCCGGGTGCGGCGAGTTGATGATCAGCAGGCGGCGCATCAGCTCGGGTTTCAGCGCGGCGAGGTTCCAGGCGACGGCGCCGCCCCAGTCGTGCGCAACGAGCAGATCGATCGGCGCGCCAAGCTGGCCGACCAGCGCGGCGATGTCGGTCACCAGGTGCTTGGCGCGGTACGCCTGCACTTCCACCGGCGCGCTCGATCGCTCGTAGCCGCGCAGGTTCGGCGCGACGCACTGCACGCGACCCTCCAGGCGCTGCATGACCTCGTCCCACACGAACGCCGCTTCGGGGAAACCATGCAACATCAGCGCGCGCGGCAGACCCGGCGCCGCAGCATTCGCACGGCACGACAGCGTGATGCCGTGCGCGAGCTCCACGTCGAAGCAGCGAATCGACAGACTCAAGCCGCTACCCAACCGCGCAGCGTCAGCGCCACGTCTTCGACCCCCGTGCGCTTCAACGCCGAGAACAGCGTGATGCCGATGTCGGCCTCCTCGCTCGAATACGCGCCGAGCGCGGCCGTCGTTGCGTTGAGCGATGCATCGGCTTCCTTGCGCGAGAGCTTGTCGGCTTTGGTCAGCAGCACGAGCAGCTTGACGCTGCCGTTGCGCACGCGCGGCGCAATCCATTCGAGCAGCCGGTGGTCGAGGTCAGTCAGCCCCAGCCGCGAATCGGCCATCAACACGACGCCGGAGAGATCGCGCCGCTGCGCCAGGTAGTCGGCCATGACCTGCTGCCAGCGCAGCTTGGCGTCGCGCTCCACCGCCGCGTAGCCGTAGCCGGGCAGATCGGCGAACAGCGCGTCGGGCGCGTCGGCGGGGCCGAGCGCGAACAGGTTGATGTGTTGCGTGCGCCCCGGCGTCTTCGACGCAAAAGCCAGCCGCTTTTGCTGCGCCAGCGTGTTGATCGCGGTTGACTTGCCCGCGTTGCTGCGGCCGACAAAAGCGATCTCCGGCAGCTCGGGCAGCGGCAGTTGGTCGAGCTGCGCGGCGGTGGTGAGAAAGCGCGCGGTGTGCGTCCAGGCCAACGCTTGTTGGGCGGGGGAGCGAAGCGGGGCAGGTGCAGACATCCGCCATTGTAAAATTCGCCGCTTTTGCGCCTGGGCATACCGTCTGGGCTTCACTCCCACACACAGGCCCGCCACCCATGAAGGCTCGTTATCTGCTGCTTGGCGCCCTCGCCGTTTTCACTCAGGCGACGATCGCCGCCACGGCCGCGCCACCCGCTGCCAAGCCCGACCTGGCCAAAGGCCAGGCCACTGCGCAGGTCTGCGCCGCCTGCCACACCGCCGACGGTTCGCGCGGCAGCCCCGCCAACCCGATCATTGCCGGCCAGCACCCCGAGTACCTGGTCAAGCAGTTGCAGGAGTTCAAGGCCGGCAAACGCAAAAACGCCATCATGCAAGGCTTTGCGGCCACGCTGTCTGACGACGACATGAAAAACGTCGCCGCGTTCTACGCCAGCAAAAGCGCCAAGCCCGGCTTCGCCAAGGACAAGGCGCTGGTCGCGCTCGGCGAGAAGATCTACCGCGGCGGCATCGCTGACAAAGCGGTGCCGGCCTGTGCCGCCTGCCACGGCCCCAACGGCGCCGGCCTGCCGGCGCAGTACCCGCGCATGGGCGGCCAGCACGGCGACTACACCGAAGCGCAGATGGTGGCCTTTCGCGGCGGCGCGCGCGCCAACAGCGCGCAGATGGTCACGATCGCGGCCAAGCTGAGCGACCGCGAGATCAGGGCCGTGTCCGACTACATCGCCGGCCTGCGCTGAAGACCTGAGTTCGCTCAAGTCCGAGCCCCGCCGTGCCGATAAGGCCGGCATGCCCTGCCCGAACTGCGACCACGACGAGCCCAAAGACGACGGCTTCGCCCGTCTCGACGCCGACTTCGTGCGCGTGATCGAAGACGTGATCGACACGCTGATCGCGCGCCACGTCATCAACATCACCGATCTGCCGGACCAGGCGCAAGCCAAGCTGTTCGCGCGCAAGAGCTTTCGCGAGCGCGCCGGGCGCAACGCGTTGAAGCTGTTCGGCGACGAAGTCTGGCCGCAGCCTCAGTAACGCCCAGGGCCGGCCGCAGCCGCATGCTCTGCGATCACGCGGCGCTGCTTGCCGCTGCGCCCGCGCTCGGCTTCATGCGCGTCGCTGTGGCTGTGCACGCGCGTCGTGCCGAGGCCTTGCTGGCGCAGGAACTTGCGCAGCGCCGCCGCGGCGCCCGCGTGCGGGCCGCCGCCGTAGACATCCAGGCGCAGTGAGTGCGGGCCGCACTGGCACAGCTGGAAGTCGAACACCCCCGCCTCGTCTTCGAGCACGGTGGTCAGCGCCAGCGGCGCCAGGTGCACCTCGTGGCCATCGCTGGCTTCGAGCGTCAGCACGTCGTCGGCGCGGCCCTGCACCTCGATCACCGGCAGTGGGCTGCCGCAGGCGCACGCCTCAGGGACAAAACGCACGCGGTCGCCGAGGTCATAACGGATGATCGGCTGCACGTGGTTGGACAGGTTCGTCAGCAGCGTCGTCGCGCCGAACTCGCCGGGCGCCACCGCGTTGCCCGCCTCGTCCACCGGCTCCAGGATCACCCAGTCGGCGTTCAGATGCAGATGGCCGCTGCGGCATTCGCTGGCGATGATGAAACATTCGCTGGCGCCGTAGTTGTCGCGCACCGGCGCATGAAAGCGCTCGCCGAGCGCGCGCCGCGTTGCCGGCGTCAACGTCTCGCCGCCGGTCCACAGCGCATGCGGCGTTATCTTCAACTGCCCTTTCTTCTGCTCTTCCGACAGCACCCAGGCCATGCTCGGATAACTGGCCAGCACGGTCGGGTCGAACGCGTTCAACTGCGTGACGAGCTGCGACAGCGGCTGCAAGAACGAGAAGCTCTGCGAGGTGGCGCCGAGCCACGGATTGAGCTCGCGCGCGCGCTCGAAGGCAACCACGCTGGCGAAATGGCCGTCGGTGGCGGCGACGAGCGCGATGCGCTCCAGCCCCGCACCCGAAAACAGCGTGGACCAGCCGGCTGCGCCGGCCAATGAGATCGGCCCGCGCGCGGCTTCGAGTGCGTCGGCCACCGCCAGCGCCTGCCGGTCCTGCACGAACAGCGCCGGCTCGCCGCTGCTGCCCGAACTTTCCCAGACCAGGTAGCGGCCGAGAAAAGCCTCGCCGCGGTTGCCGCGCTCGCGCACGAAGGCGCGCAGCGCCGGCAGCGTGAGGGCCGGGTCGGTGACCCACTCGGCAAAGCGCTGCATCAGCTCGCGCTTGTGCACCGGGCGCATGCCCTGCAGGGTCTGCAACGGCGTTGCACCCGGCGCTGCGCCGGCAAGGCGCTGGCGGTACAGCGGCGAGCGCAGCGCGGCGTCGTGCAGTAGCGTTTCGAGACGCAGCGTCTGCTGCGTTTGCCAGTTTTTCGCCGTGGCGCGACTGGCGTTGACGACATCGGCATAAGCGCAAGCCGTTTGCCAAGCGTCGAAGACCGCGGTGTGGTGTGACATGTCGTCGATCCGGGGCGCGGAGATTACTGCGTTTGCCGCGCGCTGCGCCACCGTTACGTGTCGAGCCGCTTCACTCCAGCAGCGCCACCGACTTGATCTGCACCCACACCGCCACGCCGGGCGCCAGGCGCAGCCGCTCGGCCGATTGGTGCGTCAGGCGTGCGATCAGCGATACGGCGCCGACGTTGACCAGCGCCAGTGCGGCGGCCGGATGCGTGTCGGGCACCAGCGCGCGGACCTCGCCGCGCAGCGTGTTGACGATGCTGCTGTCCCGCGGCTCGGCGAGCGCCAGGCTGACGTCGCGCGCCGGCACGCGCACGCGCAGCGCGGCGCCGACGGCGTGGCCGCCGTCGCGCACCCACAGCGAGCCGCCGTCGAAGTCCATGCGCGCCAGGTGCCAGCGCGCATCGCGCGCGCCGACGCGGCACGGCAGCACGACGCCGGCGTCTTCGTCATGCGCCAGCGGGCCCTCGAGCTGCGACAGCAGTTGCAGCGTCGGGCCGGCGGCGGTGACGCGGCCGTCGCGCATCAACACCACGTGGTCGCCCAGGCGCGTCACCTCGGCCAGCGCGTGCGTGACGTAGACGACGGGCAGCGCCAGCGACTGATGCAGCCGGTCGAGAAACGGCAGCACCTCGCGCTTGCGCGCGGCGTCGAGCGCGGCCAGCGGCTCGTCGAGCAGCAGCAGCCGCGGCGCCATCGCCAGCGCGCGCGCGATGGCCACGCGCTGGCGCTCGCCGCCGGACAGGCTGGCCGGCCGGCGCGCCAGCAGCGGCTCGATGCCGAGCAGGCCGATCGCCGCATCGAGCGACGGCCGCGGCTGGCCGCGCGGGATGCGGCGCAGGCCGTAGTCGAGGTTGCCGCGCACGGTGAGGTGCTCGAACAGCGCAACGTCCTGAAAGACCACGCCGACCGCGCGCGAGTGCGGCGGCACGAAGCACGACCCGTCCTGCCAGACCTCGCCGCCGACAGCCACCCGCCCGCGCGCGCCGCGCTCGAGCCCGGCCAGGCAGCGCAGCAGCGTCGTCTTGCCGCAGCCCGAGGGGCCGAACAGCATGCTGACGCCACGCTCGGGCAATTGCATATCGACGTCGAGCGCAAAGCCGCCCGGGCGCTGCAACTGCAAGCGCGCGTCGATCGTCACGTCGCGATGACCACGCGCCGGCGGTTGGTCAGATTCAACGCCAGCAGCGCGGCGAACGAGGCCAGCAGCAAGCCGCCGGCCAGCGCATGCGCGGCGCCGTGGTTCATCGCCTCGGCGTGGTCGTAGATGGCGATCGACAGCACGCGCGTCGCGCCAGGAATGTTGCCGCCGACCATCAGCACGACACCGAACTCGCCGACCGTGTGGGCAAAGGTCAGCGTCAGCGCCGACAAAAAACCGCGTCGCGACAGCGGCACGGCGACGCTGAAAAACGCGTCGAGCGGACGCGCGCGCAGTGTGGCCGCGGCATCGAGCACGCGCGGCGGCACAGCCGCGAACGCATCGCGCAGCGGCTGCACCATGAACGGCAGCGAGCTGATCACCGACGCGACGACGAGGCCCCAGAAGCTGAAGACCAGCGGCGGCAGGCCGAGCGACGCGAGCGCTTGCCCGACGCCGCCTTGCGGCCCCATCCACAGCAGCAGATAAAAGCCGAGCACCGTCGGCGGCAGCACCAGCGGCAGCGCCACCAGCGATTCGGCAGCGCTCGCCGCACGCGAACGTGTGCGCGCCAGCCACCACGCCAGCGGCGTGCCGAGCACGAGCAGCACCAGCGTGGTCACCGCGGCCAGCCGCAGCGTGACACCGATGGCCTGCCAATCCCCCGCGCTCATCGGCAGAGCATAGCGGCCGGCCGTGCGTCAGTTGCGCTGCGCTTGCTCCGGCAGCGCAAAGCCGTAGCGGCGCAGCAGCTCGCGCGTCGGCGGCGCTTCGAGGTGGCGCACGAAGGCGGCCGCCAGCGGGTTGTCGGCCGCGCGCCGCGTCACCACGAGCGCTTGTTCGAGCGGCGTGTGCCACTGCTGCGGGATCAGCGTCCACGCGCCCTTGCCGGCGAGCGCCGGCGAGAGCACGAGCGAGTGCGCGACGAGGCCGGCCTGCGCGGCGCCGCTGTCGATGAAGGTCGCAGCCTGCGCCACGTTGTCACCCAGCACCAGCTTGGGCGCCGCATCGGCCTGCAAGCCTTGCGCGCGCAGCGCCTGCATCGCGCGCTGCCCATACGGCGCGTGCTCGGGGTTGGCGATCGCAAAGCGCTTGACGCGGGGATCGCGCACCAGCGCCGCCAGCGGCAGCCGGCCGAGCACGGCGTCGGCGCTCCACGCCGCCAATCGGCCGATGGCGTAGACGCGCGGCGCGCCAGCCGCCAGGCCCGCCTCGTGCAGCTCGCGCGCAAACGCGATGTCTGCCGAGAGGAAGACATCGAACGGCGCGCCGTTGCGCAGCTGCGTCGCCAGCTTGCCCGAAGCGCCGTAGACCACGTCGATCGTGGCCTCGCGCTGCGCGCTGCGAAACGGCAGCAGGGCCTCGTCGAGGGCAAAGCGCAAGTCGGACGCGGCGGCGATCGTCAGCCTGCCGCCGGCCTGTGCGCGCACGGCCGTTGCCGCGCCGCACAACAGCGCGAACAGCGTGGCGAAATGGCGGCGGGTCGGCATGACCCTGCACTCTAAGCGCGCCGCTGGAAACGCGGGCGACGCCGCAACGCAGCCGCCGATTGCTGATAGGGTCGTGCCCATGGCCGTGTCCGCATTCGACCTCTTCAAGATCGGCATCGGGCCGAGCAGCTCGCACACCGTGGGCCCCATGCGTGCGGCGCGCCTGTTCGCGCTGCGGCTCGAACACGACGGCGTGCTGGCGCGCGTGGCGCGCGTGCACTCGCAGCTCTACGGCTCGCTCGGCGCCACCGGCAAGGGCCACGGCAGCGACAAGGCGGTGTTGCTCGGCCTGGCCGGGCACGAGCCCGACACGGTGGATGTCGAAGCCGTGCCGGCGCTGCTGGCGGCGCTGCGCGAGCAGCAGCGCATCGATCTGCTCGGCCGCCACGCCATCGCCTTCGACGAGCGCAGCGACCTGGTCTTCCACCGCCGCGAGACGCTACCCTTTCACGCCAACGGCATGCGCTTCACCGCCTTCGACGCGGCGGGCATCGAGCTTGCGAACCGCGCCTACTACTCGGTGGGAGGAGGATTCGTCGTCAGCGACGAGGTCGCGGCCGACGGCTCGAGGCAAAAAGCCATCGTGCCCGACACCAGCGCGCTGCCGCATCCGTTTCACAGCGGCGACCGGCTGCTCGAGATCACGCAGGAGCACAACTGCAGCATCGCTGAAGTGATGCGTCGCAATGAACGTCATTGGCGCACCGACGCCGAGATCGACGCCGGCCTGCTGAAGATCTGGGCCGTGATGCAGGCCTGCGTCAAGCGCGGCTGTGCCACCGACGGCATCCTGCCGGGCGGCTTCAAGGTCAAGCGCCGTGCGGCAGAGCTGTACCGCGCGCTGACCTCGAAGCCCGAGGAAGCGCTGAAGGATCCGCTGCAGGTGATGGACTGGATCAACCTGTACGCGTTGGCGGTGAACGAAGAGAACGCCGCCGGCGGGCGCGTCGTCACCGCACCGACCAACGGCGCGGCCGGCATCGTGCCCGCGGTGCTGCACTACTACAGCCGCTTCGTGCCCGGCGCGAACGACAAAGGCGTGATCGACTTCCTGCTCACCGCCGCGGCCATCGGCATCCTCTACAAGGAAAACGCCAGCATCAGCGGCGCCGAAGTCGGCTGCCAGGGCGAGGTTGGCGTGGCCTGCAGCATGGCTGCGGGCGCGCTGTGCGCGGTGATGGGCGGCACGCCGGCGCAGGCCGAGAACGCGGCCGAGATCGGCATGGAGCACCACCTGGGCCTGACCTGCGATCCGGTCGGCGGGCTGGTGCAGATTCCGTGCATCGAGCGCAACGCGATCGCGTCGGTCAAAGCGATCAACGCCTCGCGCATGGCGTTGCGAGGCGACGGCACGCACTTCGTCTCGCTCGACAAGGTGATCAAGACGATGCGCGAGACCGGTGCCGACATGCAGACGAAATACAAAGAGACTGCGCGCGGCGGACTCGCCGTGAACATTGTCGAGTGTTGACCCTTGAACCACGCATGCCACGGACGGGCCACAACGCAAAACGCCGACCTCGCGGTCGGCGCTTGCAGCAAGCCAGCTTGTTGATCCGGCCGCGATTTTCTTGGTTGCGGGGGCAACTTTGGGTTATGAGGCTTCAAACCCAACGTGTTGGTCAGGGGGTTTTAGGTGATCGCGATCGGCCCCAGTCGGGGATCGCCGTGCCTGTTCTCCGAGGAGAAACTGGCGTGCCGTAGCTGTGGTTCGCGTGTGACATCGAACTCCCTTCCGCACAACTAACGCCAACGTGGATGTCACATCCATGCCGATACATCGTATCGCCGGACGCACCGTCAGACAAGCGCGGCTTGACCATTAGGTCGCTGGTTATGCGTGGAGTGGGGACGGGCAGCAGGTCAGGCCGAAAGCCAGTAGCACGCCAGTGGCGCGGGGATGGAGAGCACCTGCGCACCAAGCTTCGTCTGCTCCTGCCCCGTTCGCGCTGAGTTCACCTCTAGCACCTTGAAATCGTCCCAGCGCTGCGTGATCACGTAGCCTTGGGCAACCTTGCGCTCCTCCAAGAACAGGCGCATGCCCTTCAGCCGCTTGAGCGTGACCTCGGCGTCCTGGTACTTCACCTCGAAGGGCACGAGGCGGTCGCCGAGCTCGGCGATCAGATCCACCTCGAGATCGCGGTTGCGCTTGTCCTGCCAGTAGCTGAAGCGCGGCGTCTGCCCGTAGTAGCGCGTGTACACGTGTTTGAAGAAGGCCGTCTCCACCGCGGCGCCCAGGCGCTGCGGATCCTGCAGCAGCTTGCGGCCGAGCAGCAGCACCGCACCAGGCAGCGCAGCGTCGGCCAGGTAGACCTTGTCGCGCCCGCGCAGCACCTCCTTGCCATAGCCGTGCGGTTTCAGCCGGTAGATGAGGTGCGTGTTCTCGAACAACGCGAGGAAGTTCAGCGCCGTCTGCCGGTTTACGCCCTCGAGCTGCTGGGTCAATGTGGGAATGTCGAGGATGCCGCCGTCGTGATAGCAGAGGTAGAGAAAGATCTTCTCCACGTCGAGCACACGGCGCACGCCGTACAGCGCGGTCATGTCGCGCTTGAGGACCTTGTCGACGATGTCCTCGCGCAGGAGGCGCTGGCAGCGCGTGAGGTCGCTCACCATCGCCGGCTCGGGAAAGCCGCCGCGCAACAGGTATTCGTGGAAGTGCGCGGTGAGCGGCTGGGCGAGCTTGGCCACGCGGGCGAACTCGGCCGGCGTCCAGCCGAACAGGCTTCGCAGCGACTTCAACGGCGGCAGGTTCTCCGGGACCTGCACCTGACGCAGGCGCAGGTACTCGGCGAACGACAGCGTTGGCAGCGGAATCGTCTCCCAGCGGCCTACGCCAGATTCGGCCGACCCACCTTGCAGCGGGTCGGCCGATCCGGTGACCGCGACGCGGTGGGTACGCTGGAAGTCGACTTGGTGCTTCAGCCAGGTCTGCCAGTCCGGCACGTACTGGATTTCGTCCAGGAACAGGACGCGCTGGGAGCCTGGCGTGGCCGGGTAGAGCTCGTCCCAGGCTTGCAGGGTGCGCTGCAGGCCGGCCAGCTTGAGCAGCGGGTGGTCGAAGGTGGCGTAGAGCACGTCGCCGCCGGGGAAGCCGCCGGCGACTAGCTTGCGGATGGTCTGCCGAAAGATCGTCGTCTTGCCCACCTGCCGCGCGCCGGACAACAGCAGTGAGCGGCGGTTCTCGCTGTTCTGCACCCAGTCCCAGACCTGGCGGGTGGCGCTGCGCTCCCAGTCCGGCAGGTCGGACATGGCTTGGCCCTGCCACCAGGGGTTGAACTCCTGGAGGACGGAGAAGAGCTCGGTCTTTGGGATTTCCATGCTTATGCGATAAATTTAGGTACATCACAGTTTACTTATTAATCTATAACAGTCAATCTACCCCTCAAGGATCGTCTTCTTCAGGACTGTCGGCAGCAAATAGACTGTTGGCGCCGACCGAAAACTGAGCCACTTTTGAGGGGTATGCCGACCCAAAACTGAGCCAGGTGAACAACCTACCCTGCTGCATTTTTGTGCAGCAGGGGACAAGGAGTGATCACCATGGACATGATTGGCAGGATCCGGCGTTTGCATAGCCGGAAGAACAAGTCGGCGCGCGAGATTGCGCGCATCACCGGGCTGTCGCGCAACACGATTGCGAAGTGGTTGCACGGCCAGGTCGATGGCCCGCCGAAGTACCGGCGCGTCGAGCAGGCGAACAAGCTCACGGCATTCCACGACGCGCTCAGGCAGGCCTTGAAGGCCGATGCCCGGCGGCCCAGGCACGAGCGCCGCACGGCCAAGGCGCTGTACGCCGAGATCAAGGGCGCCGGCTACAGCGGCGGCTACACGCGCGTCACCGACTTCATCCGGGCGTGGCGCCAGGCCGAAGGCCAAGGGGCATCGGCCAACGCCTTCATACCGCTGGCCTTCGAGCTCGGCGAGGCCTACCAGTTCGACTGGAGCGAAGAGGGGCTGGTGGTCGGCGGCATCTACTACCGGGCGCAGGTCTCGCACATGAAGCTGTGCGCGTCGCGCGCCTTCTGGCTCGTGGCCTACCCGAGCCAGGGGCACGAGATGCTGTTCGACGCCCACACGCGCAGCTTCGCCGCCCTGGGCGGCGTGGCCCGCCGCGGCATCTACGACAACATGAAGACCGCGGTGGACAAGGTCAAGAAGGGCAAGGGGCGCATCGTCAACGAGCGCTTCGCCACCATGTGCGCGCACTACCTGGTCGACCCCGACTTCTGCAACGTCGCCAGCGGCTGGGAGAAGGGCGTCGTCGAGAAGAACGTGCAGGACAGCCGGCGGCGCATCTGGATCGACGCGGCCAAGCAGCGCTGGGGCAGCTTCACCGAACTCAACGCCTGGCTGGGGGCACGCTGCCGGGCCTTGTGGGAGGAAGTGCGCCACCCCGAGCACGAGCAGTTCAGCGTGGCCGAGATGCTCGAGCATGAGCGCGCGCACCTGATGCCCATGCCCGTGGCCTTCGACGGCTACGTCGAGAAGCCCGCGCGCGTGTCCAGCACCTGCCTGGTATCGGTGGCCAGGAACCGCTACTCGGTGCCGTGCGAGCTGTTCGGGCAGATGGTCAGCACGCGGCTGTACCCGGCCAGCGTCGTGGTGGTGGCCGACGACAGAATCGTCGCGCGACACGACCGGCTGAGCAACGCCGGCGAGACCCGCTATGACTGGCAGCACTACATCCCGTTGCTGCAAAGAAAGCCCGGCGCACTGCGCAACGGGGCGCCGTTCGCCGACATGCCCGAGCCGCTGCTGCGCCTGCGCCGAGGGCTGCTGCGCAACCCGGGCGGCGACCGCGTCATGGCGCAGGTGCTGGCGGGCATCACCCGGCATGGCAAGCGTGTGCGCTTTTACTCCACGGTCGATCTGGTCAATGCACTGGAGCAGGAGAAGGCGCAGGGCAAGGCCGGACGCATTGCATTGAGCCTGCTGCGCATGGACCTGGTCATCCTCGACGAGCTGGGCTACCTGCCGTTCAGCCAAGCCGGCGGGGCGCTGCTGTTCCACCTGCTCAGCCGCCTGTACGAGCACAGCGTGTTCGGCGACGCGAAGATGACCACGGCGCTGCTGGACCGGCTCACACACCACTGCCACATCGTGGAGACGGGCAACGAGTCGATCCGCTTCAACCGCAGCACGGCCCAGGCCAAGAAGCGCATCAAGGCGCGTGAGCACGCGCGCAAGGGCGGCAAGACCGAGGCAGAGGCCGATCCCTTCTGATCGGGCGCCGCGCGGGGGAATCCGCTACGGGCTACGCCCTGCGCGTCTTCCCCCGCGCGATCGACACATCATCGAGGAGGTCAACGAAACAGCTCAAGCCCTACACTTATCCACAGCCGACCCTCTCAAGGTCGGCTTCCACCCCTGGCTCAATATTGGATCGGCGCGGTGGCTCAGATTTGAATCGGCGCCGACAGAAGCGGCCTTCATCTTGGAACATCAACCGCACCGCACGGCCGCTCTCAGCCTGGCGCGAGACCTCTTGGCGTACCGCGCGGCGAAGTTTTTTTAAAGGCGGCCTGCGCCGCAACATCTGCTTTGGGATGCCGGGGGCGGGGCACCACCTTGCGCCAGCCGTGGCGCTCCAGCAGTCGGTAGATCGTCGAAGGCGCCACCGCCTTGCCGGTACGCTTTTGGTAGGCCCGCGCAATCTCGGCCACCGTGAGCATGCCGCCTGCCTCGGCGCGCTCGACGAACGGCGCCAGCAGCGCTGCTTCCTCATCGGGTGAGAGGTGTTGATGATGCCGGCCGCCGCGGCCGCGCACATCGAACACCGCGTCACCGTCTTCATCCACGGCTCCTTGTAGTCCGTGGAACGACATGATATCTAAACTATTGAACGCGAATTGGTATCAGGGCGGTTCGCGGTTCGCGGTTCGCATCGCGGTGAACCCCGGGATGCCCGCGGGCACACGCCCAACGGTCAAATCGAACTGCCCCGTCGAAACCGCGGGCACAGCCCGGGCACAACTTGGGCACAGGATGGGCACAGAGCCCCAGAAACGCCGAAGCCCGCTCGAGGCGGGCTTCGTAAGTGCTTGACGGCACTCATATTTCTTGGTTGCGGGGGCAAGATTTGAACTTGCGACCTTTGGGTTATGAGCCCAACGAGCTACCAGGCTGCTCCACCCCGCGTCAGAGCACAGAGTTTAACACGCGCCCGGCGGCGGGATCGAATCCGGTGGACGCCGGCTCCTTTCAGCGCCAGGCGGCCTGGCCGAACTGGGCCAGCCGGTCACGGCGTGGCAGGGCCTGCAGCGCCGCCTCCACCGCTTGCAGCGGTGAGTGGGGGTTGCGGCTCCAGGCATCGGCCAGCGCGTCCAGGACCTGGCACGTGTCGCGGCTCAAACCGCCGTCCGGCGGCTCCTGGGCAACGGCGTGCAGGCGCGCGATGTAGAGCCGGCGGGCACTGTCGTTGTGGTTCACCAGGCGCAGCAAGGCGGCGAGTGTGGTGGCGCAACTCGACGTGGGTGCGGCCTGCGCCGGCAATTGCGCCGCGCACAGGTACTCGATCGGGCCCAGCGCCACCATCGGTGCGCGCGCGTCACGCCGCGGTGACGGCTCGGCGCCGCCCCAGGCTGCGCGTTTACCGGCGGGCAGCCGGCCGCTGCGCAGGCCGTCGACCAGCCCTTCGGCCACGGCGCTCTGCGCGGCCGCAGAGCCGCGCTCGCCGATCAGCGACAGCACGTTCAGGAAGGCCGGGTAGAGCGCGTCGCCCAAGGCCATGCACAAGCGTTCGAGCACGTCCACCCTGGCCTGCGCATGGTCAGCGTGGGCGCAACCGTCGATGAGGATCTGCGCCGCCGCCGGCCAGTCGGGTTGCGCCTTGAGCGCGACCACGTCACTCAAGCGCGCCCACACTCGGGCCCGCACAGGCATTGCATGAAAGCGCGCTCGATCTCGTCCAGGCTGCGCTGTTGGCCGCTCGGGCTCACGTGCAGCACCTCGGCGTTGGCCGGCGAGTTGTCGGCTTCTTGCCGGGCCTGCGCCCCGCCGCTGTTGGGCTTGACGACGTCGAACTCGCGCAACACCGCCGAAGGCGAGTTGGGCTTGAGATCCAAAGAAGTGTTCACGGCGCTCACCTGCTCTTACCCGGAGTTTAGGCAGGGCGCCGATCGGCTGACAGCTCGTGGCGGCCCGAGCTAGGGTGCGCCCCAGGGTACGAGCCAGGGTGCACTGCAATCACGACGCCACCGCCGCCGATCGCCATGAATTCATTTCAGTTCAGCAGCGGCGTCGGCAACCGCCAGCGCCGTCATGTTGACGACGCGCCGCACCGTCGCCGACGGCGTGAGGATGTGCACCGGCCGCGCTGCGCCGAGCAGCACGGGGCCGACGGTGACGCCGTGGCCGCCGGTCACCTTGAGCACGTTGAACAAAATGTTCGCGGCGTCGATGTTGGGCAACAGCAAGAGGTTGGCCTCGCCTTCGAGCGTGCTGTCGGGCAGGAAGTTGGTGCGGATGTCCTGCGACAGCGCGGCGTCGCCGTGCATCTCGCCGTCGCACGAGGTGCCGGGCTGCAGGGCCTTGAAGAGTTCGGTGGCGCGGCGCATGCGGCGGGCCGAGGGCCGCGACGACGAGCCGAACATCGAGTGCGAGACGAAGGCCACGCGCGGCGTCAAACCGAAGCGGCGCAGCTCTTCGCAGGCCATCGCCGCGATCTCGGCGAGTTGCTCCGCGCTCGGCTCGTCGTTGACGAAGGTGTCGGCCAAAAACAGTGTGCGCTGGTCGAGCAGCAGCGCGTTCATCGCGGCGAAGGTCGTCGTGCCGGGTTTGAGGCCGATGGTGTCCTGCACCTGTTCGAGGTGCGCGTCGTAGCGGCCGACGAGGCCGCACAGCATCGCATCGGCATCGCCGCGGCGCAGCAACATCGCCGAGATCAGCGTGTTCGACCGGCGCAGCGCGGCCTTGGCCATCGACGGCGTCACACCCTCGCGGCCCATCACGTGCTGGTAGTCCTCCCAGCAATCGCGATAGCGCGGGTCGTCTTCCGGGTTGACGATCTCGACATCGCGGCCGGGCTTCATGCGCAAGCCCGCGCGGGCGATGCGCGACTCGATCACCGCCGGCCGGCCGACGAGGATCGGCTTGGCCAGCGCTTCGTCGAGCACGACCTGCACCGCGCGCAGCGCACGCTCGTCTTCGCCTTCGGCATAGACCACACGCGCCGGTTTTGCTTTCGCCGCCGCGAACACCGGGCGCATGACGAGGCCGGTCTGGTAGACGAAGCGCGTCAGCGATTGGCGGTAGGCGTCCATGTCGGCGATGGGACGTGCGGCGACGCCGCTCTCGGCCGCGGCCTTCGCCACCGCCGGTGCGATGCGCAGGATGAGGCGCGAGTCGAACGGCTTGGGGATGATGTAGTCCGGGCCGAAGGCCAGCTCCTGGCCCGCATAGGCCGCCGCCACCTCGTCGCTGATTTCGGCTTTGGCGAGGGCAGCGATCTCGCGCACGCAGGCCAGCTTCATTTCTTCGCTGATGCGCGTCGCGCCGCAGTCGAGCGCGCCGCGGAAGATGTAGGGAAAGCAAAGAACGTTGTTGACCTGGTTCGGATAGTCCGAACGCCCTGTCGCGACGATGCAGTCGGGCCGCGCCGCCTTGGCCAGCTCGGGCCGGATCTCGGGCTCGGGGTTGGCCAGCGCCAGGATGATCGGCTGCGTCGGCCATGGTCTTGACCATCTCTGTGGTCAGCACACCGGCGGTCGAGCAGCCGAGGAAGACATCGCAGCCGCTCATCACGTCGGCCAGCGTGCGCGCCGCCGTCTTCTGGCAGTAACGCTGCTTGCTCTCGTCGAGTTTGCCGCTGCGAGCATCGTCGCGCTCGTGCTGGATGACGCCGCGCGAATCGACGACGTAGATGTTGTCGCGCGACACGCCCAGGCCGACCATGACGTCGAGGCAGGCGATCGCCGCCGCGCCGGCGCCCGACGAGACGAGCTTGATCTGGCCGATGGTCTTGCCGACGAGTTCCAGCCCGTTCAACAGCGCCGCGC
The DNA here is from genome assembly GCA_963732625.1 of uncultured beta proteobacterium. Classification (GTDB taxonomy): domain Bacteria; phylum Pseudomonadota; class Gammaproteobacteria; order Burkholderiales; family Burkholderiaceae_C; genus CADEEN01. Next base: position 52,481 of record CAVTAM010000037.1, read on the forward strand.
CGCTGATGATTGCCGTGCCATGCTGGTCGTCGTGAAAGACGGGGATCTTCATCCGCTCCTTCAACTTCTTCTCGATGTAGAAGCACTCCGGCGCTTTGATGTCTTCGAGGTTGATGCCGCCGAGCGTCGGCTCGAGCGCCGCGATGTGCTCGATCAACTTGTCCGGGTCGTTCTCGGCGAGTTCGATGTCGAAGACGTCGATGCCGGCGAACTTCTTGAACAGGCAGCCCTTGCCTTCCATCACCGGCTTGGCCGCCAGCGGGCCGATGTTGCCCAGGCCGAGCACCGCGGTGCCGTTGGTGATGACGCCGACGAGGTTGCCGCGCGCGGTGTAGTCCGCCGCCAGACTCGGATCGTCCTGGATCGCCAGGCACGGGTAGGCGACGCCGGGTGAATAGGCCAGCGACAGGTCGCGCTGGTTGGCCAGCGGCTTGGTCGGCGTGATCGAAATCTTGCCGCGCGTCGGCGAGCGGTGGTAGTCGAAGGCGGCGTCGGCGAGTGCTTGTTCGGCGGTGGTCAGCGGCTTGCGGTCCATGCTGTGCTCCTCTTTTTAGAGGAGCACAGCCTACGCCCGAACTACCCGTTTGCGCGACGGGTCAGGATCTCGAAAGCGGGCAGTGTTTTCCCTTCCAGCACTTCGAGAAACGCGCCGCCTCCGGTCGAGATGTAGCCGATGTCTTTCTCGATGCCGTACTTGGCGATCGCCGCCAGCGTGTCGCCGCCGCCGGCGATCGAGAACGCGGGGCTGTCGGCGATCGCGCGCGCAATCGTCTCGGTGCCTTTGGCGAAAGCGTCGAACTCGAAGACGCCGACCGGGCCGTTCCAGACGATCGTGCCGGCGGCCTTCAACTGCGCGGCGATCACGGCCGCGGTCTGCGGGCCGATGTCGAGGATCAGGTCGTCCGCGGCGACGTCTTGGGCCGCCTTGACGGTGGCAGTGGCATCGGCCGCGAATGTTTTTGCGCAGACCACATCGGTCGGGATCGGCACCGCCGCGCCGCGCGCTTTCATCGCTTCGATCACCGCCTTGGCATCGGCAAGCAAAGCCGGCTCGGCCAGGCTCTTGCCGATCGGCAGCCCGGCGGCGAGCATGAAGGTGTTGGCGATGCCGCCGCCGACGACCAGGCCATCGACCTTGCTGGCCAGGCTTTGCAGGATGCGTCAGCTTGGTGCTGACCTTCGAGCCGGCGACGATGGCCACGAGAGGCCGCAACGGCCGCGCCAGCGCTTTCGTGATCGCGTCGATCTCGGCGGCGAGCAGCGGCCCGGCGCAGGCGATCTTCGCGAACTGCGCGATGCCGTAGGTCGAGGCCTCGGCGCGGTGCGCGGTGCCGAAGGCGTCGTGCACGAAGATGTCGCACAGCGCGGCCATCTTCTTCGCCAGCGCTTCGTCGTTCTTCTTCTCGCCCTTGTTGACGCGGCAGTTCTCGAGCAGCACCACGTCGCCCGGCTTCACGTCCACGCCATCGACCCAGTTGGCTTTGAGCGGCACGCTGCGGCCGAGCAGCTCGGCCAGGCGTGCGGCCACCGGCGCCAGCGAATCGGCGGGCTTGAACTCACCTTCGGTCGGACGGCCGAGGTGCGAGGTCACCATCACCGCGGCGCCGGCATCGAGCGCCATGCTGGATGCACGGCACCGAGGCGCGGATGCGCGTGTCTTCGGTGATCTTGCCGGCGTCGTCTTGCGGCACGTTGAGATCGGCGCGGATGAAAACGCGCTGGCCGCGCACGCGGCCTTGCGCGACGAGATCGGAGAAGCGAAGAACGTTCATAAAAGCTTTCTGTGGTTCACCAGCCGAAGACCAACTTGAGCACGAGCAGCACCGCCGTGCCGGACAGGATCGTACCGAGGATGTCGCGCCGCCAGAAGAACCAGGCGGTGGCCACGGCGGCGGCGGGCAAGCGCGCGACCATCCAGGTCGTGATCAACTGGCCCTGCGTCATCACGATCTCGGGCGCGACGATGGCGGCCATGGTCGCCAGCGGCGCGTAGCGCAGGCCCTGCTTGAACCACACCGGCAGCGGCACGTCGCGCTCGGGAAAGAGGAAGAAGCCGCGCGTGACAAGCGTGATCAGCGCCATGCCGGATCACGGTGACTGAAGCTTCCGATCGCCGTCATTGACGCGGCGCGGCGCGGCGCTCCATGACCAGGCCGATCGCCACCGCCGCCGCGATCGCCACCAGCAGGTTCAGCTTCAGCGGCAGCGCGAACGTCGCCACCGCGGCGCAGCCCGCCACGCCGGCGGCGACCCACGACGCGCGGCCTGGATCAGCGAGTAGGTGATGCCCAGCAGCGCCAGCGTGCCGGCAAAGCCCAGGCCCCAGGTCGGCGGCACGCGGTCGGCCGAGCAGGATGCCGGCCAGCGCAGGCACCTGCCACGCCGGCCAGTTGCTGGCCACGCCGCCCCAGAAGTACGGCACCTGCGCGGCTCGGGCGGCGGCTCGGGAAAGCGCTTCATGAACTGCACGTAGTTCAGGTCGGCCGCGAAGTACGCCATGCGCAGGCGCTGCGCGCGCGGCAGCGGCGCGAAGGAGGCGCGCCAGCCGGCGCTAAAGACGACGAAGCGCAGGTTGACGCACAACACCGCCGCCCAGACGAGCCACACCGGCGCACCGCTGGTGATCAGCGGCAGCGCGGCGAGCTGCGCGCTGCCGGCAAAGACGATGACCGACATCAGCAGCGACAGCGGCAACGGCAGGCCGCTCTTGGCCATGGCCACGCCGGTCAGCAGGCCCCAGGCCGCGATGCCGAGCGAGACGGCGTTCATCTCGCGAAAGCCGCGCGCGAACTCGGGATGGCGCCACAGCGGCCGGTGCGCCGCATCGGTTGAACTCATGCGGGGATTGTCCCCGCATGAGCAGAAGCGTGGCCGCGGGCCGCCCGCGCCGGACTCCCAAGCAAGGCCCGCAAGCCCAGCGCCGCGAAACGGCGCCTCAGGCGCCTTGGGCGCGGCGCACCGCCGCAAAGCGGCGGCGCCGGGGGTCATCAGTCCGCCAGGACAAAGGTGACTTTGAGGATCACCTTGTAGCCGGACACCTTGCCCTTCTCGACCATGACCTCCTGGTCCTTGATCCAGGCGCCCTTGACGTTCTTCAGCGTCTTGTTGGCGCGCGCAACGCCCTGGGCGACGGCGTCTTCGAAGCTCTTCTTGCTGACGCTGGAAATTTCGGTGATGCGAGCGACGGTCATGTCAGGGCACTCCTGTGCGTGTTGTAGGGCTGCGCAGTGTGCCGTCGGCCTGCGGCGGGCTCAAGCGCTATTTACGGTCGCTGACGAATGGAGCCGCTGCCGGCAATGCGGCTCTTGGTGATCGTGGCCGCGCCCGCGTACTCGACATCGCCCGAGCCGGCGATGCGACACGGCCAGCGTCTTGTTGGCCTGCACGCTGGCGTTGCCGGACCCGGCGATGGAGATGGTCACGTCGTCGGCGGCCAGCTCGCGCGTGCGCACATCGCCCGAGCCGGAGATCGACACGCTGAGCTGGTTCGCCCTGCCGCTGGCCTGCACGTCGCCCGAGCCGCTGATGGCCACACGCAGCTCCTCGCTGTCGAGGCTGCTCAGTTTGGCGTCGGACGAGCCCGAGATCGACAGCGCCAGCGCTGGTGTCTTCAGCGCCTGGACCGCCATGTCGCCCGAGCCCGACGAGGCCAGCACCGTCAGCCTGACCACGTCCACCGTGACCACGGTCTTGGCGCGGGTGCGGATGTTTTCGCCGCGCTGCCACTGGATGACCAGCGTGCGCGACTCGCCGCTGCCCTCCACCGTGGTTTGCAGCAGCGGCAGCAGGTTGTCGTCGGCCGTGACCTGCACGGCTTCGCGCGTCGCCTGGCGTACGACGAGGTCGATGCCGCCGCGCAGCGTGATCGCGGCAAAGCCGCTGGCCTCGCGGGTCTCGGTGGCGGCGTTGCCGGAGCCGATGGTCGCGGCGTGCGCGGCGGCCATCGGCAGAGCAGCATCGTCAATGCGAACGCGGCACAGCGGCGATTGAAGGTGGTGCATCGTGATCTCCTTCGAAGCAGGATTCGAAGGTCGCAGCGTGCCTCATTCGTGGGCGGCGTGCGGCGGCGATGCGACGCACTGCAACCGCGCGCGACGAGGCGCGGCTCAGGAGTCGGTCTTCTTCGCCTTGGCCGGCTTGGCTTTGGCGGGCTCGTCGGCGGCGGCCGGCGCGTCGGCACTGGCCGAGGTCTCCGCCGGTGCCGGCGTGGCTTGCGGCGTCACAGCCTCGACCTTGTTGTCGCGCATGTAGTCGTTCATCTCGCGCCAGCCGGCGAAGACCGCGGCCTTGTCGGCGCGCTTGTTCTGCGCGAAGCAGTCTTCGATGGCGCGGCCGGCGTGGCGGCAGGCGCCGCCGACAGCTTTGCCTTCGGCTTGCCTGCGCTCGGCCAGCGCTTCGGGCGACTCGCCGCCGAAGAGCTCGCAGCCCGTCAGCGGCAGCGCGAGCAAGGTGATGAGGAGGACGCGGCGCAACATGGCAGGGTTATCGGCACAGGCCGCGCGGGCTTTAGCCGCGCCGTGCCGCCAGGAACGCGGCCACGGGCTGACGCCGTCCGCCGGGGCGCTGCAACTCCAGCAGATCGAGCGCGGCGCCGTCGCCGCAGGCCACCGTGAAGCGCTGGCCGTCGATGGTGCACGTCGCCCGGCGCAGCCGCCGGAGCCGCGGGCGCGTCTGCGCGCGCCACACCTTCAGCGGCTCGCCTTCGAATTCGAAGTGGCAGCCCGGCTGCGGATCGAAGGCGCGGATGCGGCGCTCGATCTGCGCCGCCGGCTGCTGCCAGTCGATGCGCGCTTCGGCCTTGTCGATCTTGTGCGCGTAGGTCACGCCAGCCTCGGGCTGCGCGCGCGGCGCGAGGCCGCCGCACGCCGCGGCTTCGAGTACGCGGGCGATCAGCCGCCCGCCGAGCGCGGCGAGCTTGTCGTGCAGCGTTGCCGTGGTGTCGTCGGACGGCGATCGGCAGCGATTCGAGCAGCAGCATGTCGCCGGTGTCCAGGCCTGCGTCCATCTGCATGATGGTGATGCCGGTCTCTGCATCCCCGGCTTCGATCGCGCGATGGATCGGCGCCGCGCCGCGCCAGCGCGGCAGCAGCGAGGCGTGGATGTTGAGGCAGCCCAGGCGCGGCAAGGCCAGCACCCAGGCCGGCAGGATGAGGCCGTAGGCGGCGACGACGACGACATCGGGACGCGCCGCTTCGAGCGCGATGCGCGCCGCGGCCGCATCTTCTGCAAACTTGCCGTCGAGCTTCAGGCTGCGTGGCTGCGCGAGCGCGATGCGATGCTGCTCGGCAACTTGTTTGACCGCCGACGCTTGCAGTTTCAGGCCGCGCCCGGCCGGCCGGTCGGGCTGCGTCAGCACCAGCGGCACCTCGAAGTGCGCCGCGATCAACGCCCGCAAGGCGACGGCCGCGAACTCCGGCGTGCCGGCGAAGACGACGCGCAGCTTGACAACGGTCGGCAGCGTCACAACGGCCGGCCGTGCGCCGACGGCGGGCCCTGCTCTTCGCGCGACTTCTTCAGCATCTTGGTCTTGATGCGCTCGCGCTTCAACGGACTCAAATACTCGACGAAGACCTTTCCCAGCAGGTGGTCCATCTCGTGCTGCACGCAGACGGACTCCAGCCCTTCGGCGTCGAACGTTTGCACCTGCCCGTCGCGGCCGAGAGCGCGCACGCTGATGCGCGCGTGGCGTTGCACCTTGTCGTAGATCAGCGGCACCGACAGGCAGCCCTCTTCGCCGAGCATCATCTCGTCGCTGCGCGCCGTCAGCTCGGGGTTGATGAGCACGCGCGGCGTGTCGCGGGCTTCCGACGTGTCCATGACGATCACGCGCTCGTGCACGTCGACCTGCGTGGCCGCCAAGCCAACGCCGTCGTTGGCGTACATCGTGTCGAGCATGTCATCGACGAGACGGCGGATGCGCTCGTCGACCGCGGCCACGGGTTGGGCGACGGTATGCAGGCGGGGGTCGGGGTAGCGCAGGATCGACAGGTGCGACATGATTCGTGAAAGGTGACACAGAGGCGCCGCGCACCGCCCGCCAAGCGGGCGGTTTCGTTGCGGCATCAAGGCTTTAGGGGCAGAATCTGCCAAACCAAGTGAGCATTGTGCCGAGACGGTAAAGCGCCGCCGGCCAATGGTTCGAAGACCTGAAAAACGCGGCTGGATTGTCTCAAATGCCGACGCCGCGGCCCCGGGAGCCCCACGCATCATGATTCGACGCCACGTTCAGCGCCATGCCTCTTCGTTGATTGCCAGTGCGCTGGCCCTGGCCTGCGGCAGCGCCGTCGCCCAGAACTACCCGGTCACGCCGCAGCAGCGAAACACCGCGCAGCAAACGGCGCAGGCCGGCGTGGCGATCGAAGACCTGGCGCCGGGCGCACCCGACAGCCACACCGTCAAGCGTGGCGACACGCTGTGGGACATCTCCAAGCTGTTCCTGAAGAGCCCGTGGCGCTGGCCGCAGCTCTGGGGCATGAATCTCGAAGAGATCAAGAACCCGCACCTGATCTACCCCGGCCAGGTGCTGGTGCTCGACAAGTCGGGCGGCCGCGCGCGCTTGCGCATGGCCGACGGCAGCCAGCCGGGCGGCACGGTGAAGCTCTCGCCGCGCGCCCGCGGCGAGGCCGTCGGCGACAGCGCCATCCCGACGATTCCACTCAACCTGATCGCGCCCTTCCTCAACGAAGCCGTGGTCCTCAACGACAACGAGCTGGTCAACGCGCCGCGCATCGTCGCCGCGCCCGAGAGCCGCGTGCTGATGGGCCGCGGCGACCGCGCCTACGTGCGCGGCGAGCTCGGCGGCATCGCCGATTGGCGCCTGTTCCGCCAGGCCACGCCGCTGATCGACCCGACGACCAAGGAAGTGCTCGGCTATGAAGCGCGCTTCGTCGGCACCGCGGCCTACGTGCGCGAAGGCGGTACGGCCACCGTCGCCGAAGACAAGGGCCTGAGCCATCTGTGGAAGCGCGGCAACGACAGCAGCACCACGCTTGCCGTGCCGGCAACCTTCGAGATCCTGAGCGTCAAAGAGGAAGTCGGCGTCGGCGACCGCCTGGCGGCGGTGCCGACGCGCGATTTCTCCAACTTCACGCCGCGCGCGCCGTCACAGCCGACGAGCGGGCAGGTCGTGCAGGTCTATGGCGACGCGCTGATCGCCGGCCAGAACCAGGTCGTGGCGATCAACCGCGGCACGCGCGACGGCATCGAGCGCGGCCATGTGCTGGCCGTGCTGCGCGACGGCCAGCAGGTCCTGGACCGCACCAACGCGCGTCCGGAAGCGATCAAGCTGCCCGACGAGCGCCACGGTCTGATGTTCGTCTTCCGCACCTTCGACCGCGTCTCCTACGCCCTGCTGCTGCAAGTCGAGCAGCCGGTGCGCGCCGGCGACCGCTTCACGCAGCCCTAGTTGACAGCCCCTCGCTCGCTGCGCGAGCACTCCCCCTGGGGGAGGCTCGGGCCGACGCTTGGGAGCGGCCCGGCGCTGGCCCGAGTTCCGCATTTGAGGACGGCTTGACCATGGTTGCACCCGAAGACCTCGACGCCTGGCTGCGCCTGCTGCGCACGCCGGGCATCGGCCGCACTGCCGCACGTCGATTGCTCGCCGCCTGCGGCTCGCCGCAAGCCGTTTTCTCTGCCCGAGCCGCCGCGCTGCGCGAGCTGGTCGGCGCTGAAGCGGCGTCGGCGCTGAGCGAGCCGCCGCCGCGGCACGACGAGCAGCTCGCCGCCACCCGCGCCTGGTTGGACGGCGATGCGTCGCGGCACGTGATCGCGCTCGGCGAGCCTGCGTACCCGGCGGCGCTGCTCGAAACCGCCGACCCACCGCTGCTGCTGTATGCGCAGGGCCGCATTGCATTGCTGCAGGCGGCGTCGATCGCCGTCGTCGGCAGCCGCAACCCGACAGCGCAAGGCGCCGACAACGCGCGCGCCTTTGCCAAGCATCTTTCGCAGGCCGGTCTGACGGTCGTCTCCGGCCTGGCGCTGGGCATCGACGGCGCCGCTCACGAGGGCGCGCTCGGCGGATCGGGCGGCACGATCGCGGTGATGGGCACCGGCGCCGACCGCATCTACCCGGCGCGGCATCGCGCGCTCGCCCACCGCATCGCAACCGTTGGCCTGCTGCTGACCGAGTTCGAGATCGGCACGCCGCCGCTGGCGGAAAACTTTCCGCAGAGAAACCGCATCATCGCCGGCCTGGCGCGCGGCACGCTGGTGGTCGAGGCCGCGCTGCCGTCGGGCTCGCTGTCGACCGCGCGTGCCGCGCTCGAGGCCGGGCGCGAGGTCTTTGCCATCCCCGGCTCGATCCACGCGCCGCAATCGCGCGGCTGCCACGCGCTGATCAAACAAGGCGCCAAGCTCGTCGAGTCGGCCGACGACGTGACGAGCGAGCTGCAGTGGCGGTCGAGAGCCGCAGCGGCGAAAGACACAGCGCCGACGGCCGCCGAATCGCCGCTGCTGCGCGCCCTGGGCCATGAGCCCACCACGCTCGACGCGCTCGGCGCACGCACCGGCATGAGCGCGGCCGAGTTGAACGTGCAGTTGCTCGAACTCGAACTCGACGGCCGCGTCGCGCGCCTGCCGGGCGGACTCTTTCAACGCCGCAGTGCGACTTGAAACCAGCACGCGGCCGCACGCCGACGCGCTGCGATATAGTGAATCGCATCATGTTCGACGTGCTGGTCTATCTGTACGAAACCTACTGGCGCCCTGACGCCTGCCCCGACCACGCACAGCTCAAACGCAAGCTCTCGGCGGCCGGTTTCGAGAGGGACGAAATCCAGGAAGCGCTGGTCTGGCTCGACGGCCTGGCCGGCGCGGCCGAGAGCTACAGCGGCCAGCAAAGCGCGCAGGCCATGCGCGTGTATTCGCCGGCCGAGCATGACCGCCTGGGCGAAGAGTCGATCGGCTTCATCAGCTTTTTGGAGTCAGCCGGCGTGCTGCCGCCGCCGATGCGCGAGATGGTGGTCGACCGCGCGATGGCCGTCGGCGCGAATCCGATCGACCTCGAAGACCTCAAGGTCATCGTGCTGATGGTCTTCTGGAGCCTCGGCGAAGAGCCCGATGCGCTGATCCTCGACGAACTCTTCGTCGCCCCCGAAGAGCGCGTGGTGCATTAAGCGCCGAAGGCGCACCACCAAGCACGGCCTTCAGGCCGTGTTTTCGTCTAGTTGAGCAGCCTGGCTGGATCAGCGTCGATCTTCGCCAGCGCCGTGCGCGTCGCCCGCACCGTCAGCGCTTCTTCCTGCGCCGGCAGCAACAACCCCGCTTGCAGGTAAGACGCCAGACGGTTCTGCTCGAACAGCAGGCAGCGGCCGGCCGTCGTGACGAACAGCGTCAGGTGGCGGCGCGCACCTTGCCACGCCAGTTGCACGGCCATCGTCTTCTCGCCGTACTCGAGCATGTACCAGCTGCCGACCTGCAGCTCCTTGGCCCACGACAACATGGCCGGCGTCGGCATCGAGCCGCCTTCGCCGACGACTTCCATCGCGTTGCTGTCGTCGCCCGAGAGGTCCGACATCAGCGTCTCGTCCAACTGCACGTCGCCGGCATCGGGCAGCATCTCTTCCAACGCTTCGAGGCGCTCGCGCAGTTCTTCGAAACGCTCGGGCGGAATCGCCGCGGCCTTGGCGTTGAACGCCGCGGCCAGCGACTCGTTCAAGGCGCGGATGTGTTCGTCACGCTTGTCGGCGGGCACACCGGCCGACTCCATGCCGTCGCGCAGTTTCTTCAGCAGCGGCGGCAGCTTGCGGATGACTTCGGCGCGCTCTTCGCGCGTCACCTTGGCGCCGGCCGACCAGACCAGATCGACCGCCGCGGCACGCGTGCCCTTGGTGGCGTCGCTGTGCGCGCCGTTGCGCAGCGCGGTAATGGCCATGACGTCGGCCCAGACCTGGAACAGGAACTGGCGCACGCCCTCCTGCACCGGCACTTCGTTGAGCAGCTTGCGCAGCTCGATCGTGTACTGAATCGCCAGCGTCTCTCGTTGCTCGACCTGCTGCGCCAGCGAGACGCCCTTCTTCGTCGCTTCGTTCTCGCTCTTGAAGTAGTTCTCGAGAAAACGTTCGAACTCGGTGAGCACGGTCTGGAAGACGCGCCGGCCGGTGTCCGGATAGGCCTCGACGACTTGCACGACACGCTTGATCTCGCCTTCGAGCGCGCCGGCGATCGCCGCGGCCGAACTTTCGAAGCCCATCACGCAGGCGCCCATGCGGTCGATCAGGCGCCGCGCCGGATGGTCGATGGTGGCGAAAAAATCCGGCTCGCCGACCGCCACGCGCAGCACCGGCATCTGCAGGCGCGCGAACCAGACGCGCAGCGCCGGTGGGATGCGCTCTTCGGTGAGGATGCTCTGGAACAGCAGCGCGACGATCTCGATCGTCGCCCGCTCGGCCGGCGTTTCAGCGGCACGCTTCAACGCCTGCTTGCGCGCCTGCAGCTCTTCGAGCAGGGCCGGCGAGACGGTCGGCGCGTGCCCGCCCTTGCCTTCGGCGGCGACCAGGCGGCGCTGCACGCCCTGCTGCGCATGGTTGATGGCCTGCGACAGGGCCGGCGACACGGTGCGCGTGCCGACGTTGGTGGTTTCGGCAAACGCCGGCACCTGGCGCTCGATCATGCGGTTCAGGCGCTGCAGCACGGTGTTGGCGTTGTCGGCCGCTTCGCTCGCCGCTGCCGCCGCGCCGGCCGCGGGAGCGCCGCTGCGCGTCATCAGCCGCGTCTCTTCGCTGACGACGCCGGCGTAGCTGCTGGCCGCCACGGCGCCGCGCGTGCGCCGGATCAGCGGCCGCAGATCGATCTCGGCCAGCACGCGGTTCTCGACCAGCATGCTGTTGGCCTCATGGTAGGACTCCTGCGCCAGCGTCGACAGCTCCTCGTTCAACAGCGGCTGCACGTCGCGCAGCGTGGCGTCGGGCAGACCGGATTCGACCCAGGCATCGACGACGATGCGCGCCAGCACATGGGCGCGCAGCAGGTCGTTGGTCTCGAGCTCCTCGCGCCGCTCCAGGAGCGCAACGCGGGCGCGCAGGTCGTTGAACTCGGAGCCGGCGCGGTCCATGATGGCCAGCGCCAGGCGTGAGCTCGTGATCTCGCGCTCGATGGTCACGTCCTCGACCAGCGACAACTTGAGCTTGGCGCCGCTCTTGGTGCTGCCGCTTCCTGTGCTGGCCGGCGCCACACCCAGGTGCAGCGCATCCTGCAACGCCGCCACCATGCCCTGATGCCAGGCCGCGCCGCGCTGGCGCAGGTCGGCCACCAGATCGCGGATGCGCTGCAGCTGCCAGGCGTCAGCGGTGGTGGTGGTGGTGCGCTCGGGCGACGCCGCCCAGTTGGCGACGAAATTGATCAGCGTCGGCAGGCCCTTGACCAGCTCCTCGGTGTACACGCGCCGCGCCTGATAGGCCAAGCTGGCTGCATCGCCGACAGTCGCCATGGGTGCGTGGTTAGGAGGAAGAGAGGCCGCAGGTGTTACAGAGACTCTACACCAGCGCCCCGTTTTTCAGACCACGGCGCCGGCGTTCGGGTCATTCGGATCGCCGCCCTTTGCGGAAGCCTTCACGAGGTCTTCG
>CAVTAM010000038.1:0-24657 GCA_963732625.1 uncultured beta proteobacterium
TCACGCTCTGGCGCTGCATCAGGTGCTCGATCGCCGTTTCCAGGCGGTGCGCGAGCTCACCCAGGCGCATCGCGCCGGCCAGGCGGGCGCCGCCCTTCAAGGTGTGCAGCGTGCGCATGCAGGCCGTCGGTGCGGCGGCATTGGCCGGCTGGTGGGACCAGTCGCGCATGCGTGACGCCAGCTCGGGCAGCAGCTCGGCGGCTTCTTCCTGGAAGATCGGGAACAGCTCGGCATCGACCACGTCCACGGCGTCGATGTCGTCGTTGCCGTCGAAGGACTTCGGCCGCGAAACGGCACGACGCTCGACGTTGGCCGGCAACATGTCCAGCGGTGTCAGCGTGTGGAACTCGGCCTGGCCGAGCGAGGCCAATGCTGCGATAGGCGCGAACGCTGCCGGCTCCAGGGCCGCGGCCTCGGCGACGATCGTCGCCGCAGGCGGCAGCTCGGGCAGCGGCGCCACGGCTTCGATCACCTCGGCCACTTCGATCGTTTCGATGTCGTCGGCAGCGTCGCTGACGTCGACCGGCGCCGGGCGCTCGGCGAGCGCATGCACACGCGCCGCGGCCACCCGCTCGTGGTCCGTCAGGCGCTCAATCAGCGCCGGCGTCGGCGACTTGAGGAAGCCGGCCGCGAACTGATGCAGCAGGCGGCTGATCTCGTCGGCGCTGTCGTTGAAGAGCCGGGCTTCCTGCGCCTCGCCGACGCCGATGGCGTTGGAGCGCATCAGCGCGTGTTCGAGCAGGCGCGCCAGGTGCGACAGGTCACTGAAGCCGACCGTGGCCGAGTTGCCGGCCAGCGAATGCGCCAGCGCGATCGCGCCGTCGCCGACCGGGCGCTCGGCGAATTCATGCGCCCACTCGGCCAGCTCGATGCCGAGGCGGCGCGATTGTTCGTCGGCTTCGTTCAAGAAAATGTTGTACAGCGGGATGCCGACGCGCAGCGTGCCGACCATGCGGTACGCGGGCTCGGGCGGCGGCTCCGGCGCCGGCTCGGGGGCGGCCGGCGCGTCGAAGTGCATCGGGCCCGCGGCAGCGGAGGCATCGACCGGCGTGGTCGGCGATGGCGTGTCGAATGCCGGCGCTTCAGTGGTCGAGGCCTGGAATTCGAGCGCCATCAGCGCCGAGACCTCGTCCGGCGACGGTGCGCCGGCTTCGCGTTCCGGCGAGGCCAGCGACTGCATCGCATCGCGGCCGCCGACTTCGAGGTGCGCGGCTTCGCCGAGGTCGAGCTCGAAGCTCACCGGCGCTTCGGGCACCAGCAGCGCATCGAGCGACTGCACGGCCGCGGCCGGCGCGGCATCGATCTGGTCGGCCAGCTCGTCGGGCAACAGGCCTTCGAGCGCCATCGGGCGCGAGATGGCGCCCATCTGGACACCACCCTGGGCCGGCCCTTTGGCCAAAGTGCCCGCGGCGCTCGGCAAGGCCAGTTGGCCGTGGCTGCCGCGGGCTTGCCAGCGCGCGATCGCCGCCGTCACGTCGGCCGGGTTGTGGCCGGCGGCGCGGCTGGCGCCGATGGCATCGACCCAATCGTTCATGTACGACAGGATGTCGTTCGACAGGGCGATCAGCGGCCCATCGGCGCCTTGCTGCTCGGCCAGTCGCGCGTTGTAGAGCTGCTCGCAGGCCCAGCCGGCTTCGCCGAACTCGACCAGGCCGACCATGCGCGCGCTGCCCTTCAGGGTGTGGAAGGCGCGGCGCACCGTCGTCAGCTCGCCGACGTCGTTGCCGTCACCCAGCAGCGCGGCGAGTGCGCTGCGCGCGTTGCCGATGACCTCGCGCGCTTCCTCGAGGAAGATCTCGCGCATCTCGACATCGTCTTCGAGCCCGGTCTGGCCGGCCGGCGTTGGCGGTGACGGCAGCAGCGGCAGCGGACGCGACAACGGCAGCTCGTCGAGCGATGCGGCGGTGGTGCTGTGCACGAACTCGGTCATCGCCTGCGCGAGTTCTTCGCGCACGGCGCGGCGCTCTTCGTCGTTGATCGCCACTTCAAAGGCGCTCTTGACCTGCTGCATCGTCTCGGCCAGCACCGGCTGGTCGGCGACCATCGCTTCTTGCGACAGGCGGTCGAGTTCGTGGCGCACTTCGACCAGCGGCACCTCGAGGTGCGACGCGGCCTGGGCCAGCGACTGCGCCTGCTCGATCAGGCGCGGCTCGACCGGCGCGGCCTGCGCGTCGAGGCCACCGAAGGCGGAGACGCGCGTGCGGCCGCGCGTAGCGACCACGGCGCGCAGCAGCCCGGCCTTGGCGTCGAAGGCGAAAAGCGCCTTGGCCATCGCCGGCTGCACGTTGAGCATGTCGATCAGGAAACCGAGCGCACCGAGGTTGGTCGCCAGGCGCTCGGTGATCGCAGCGTCGGCCGTCTTCTCGTCCTTGGCCGCGGCAACCAGCGCATCGACGTCGTCGCGCATGCGCACCACGGCCTGCGAGGCCTGGTCGAGGCCGAGCACCGAGAACACGCCGCGCATCGAGTTGAGCTGGCTCGGCACCGGGTGCAGCACATCGGCCTTGGACGGCTCGCGGAAATACAGATCGATCGCCTTCTCGGCTTCGCCCAGCGAGCCCTTGAGCTCCTGCACGACGCTGCCCATCGTCTGGCGGTCGGAGACGCGGCGGTAGAGCTCTTCCATCCAGGCGTCGAGCGGCTCGGGCTGTGCGCCGTGGCTGACCTTGTGGATGCGGCTGGCCAGGCGTTGCACGCGCTCGGCCTGCGCCGGGTGGTCGAAGTCGCCGTCTTCGAGCGAGGCCTCGAGGAACAGCACTGCGGTGGCCACTTCCATGGCCAGCATCGGCGCGGTCACCGCGCCCGACTGAACGGTTTGCGCGGCCGCAGCCGACAACGCACCGCCGAGCTGATCGCCCGCCGGGTACAACTTCTTCAGCGATTCGCCGACGAGCGCGAATTGCTCGTTGAGCGACGACAGGCGATGCAGCTCGCTGCCGGCCACCGCGGCCCAGCTTTCCTTGGCCGCGTGCACGCGTTTCCTGGCTTGCACGATCGCCGCCGGGTCGTGGCGGCCGAGCGAGGTGACGAGGTAGTCCACCGGCGCGCGCCGCGACAGGTTCCAGGCCTGGCGAACCGCGGACAGGCGCGGTGCCTTGCGGCCGTCGCCGGGCGACGCCGCCTGGGCGCAGAAGAACAGCAGGTCCTGCGCCAGGCGCTGCGAGACATCGGCGCCGGCATCGGGGCGCGCCGAAGCGTCGTCGACATGCTCGGACATGCGCAGTTGCGCCAAGCAGGCGCGAGGCGATGCGCTTGCTGTAGACGTCGGGCACCAGCAGGCGCTGGCCCTGCGCTTCGAAGAATGCGGCGGCCATGCTCCACAGCGTGCCGACGTGGCGGCGCTTCTTGTCGCTGCCGGCGGCCAGGCCGGCGAACAGCTCGGACAGCGCCAGCGCCGGCTCGCCGGCGCCCTGGCGCATCAAGGCCAGGGTCAGCGATTCGACTTCGGTGCGCAGCGCGGCGTCGAAGGTGCGCGGGGGTGCGCCGTCGCCGGCGACATCGCGCCACTGCCAGTCATGCGGCCACAGGTCGGCCGGGTGCACGCGGTCGGCGCCGGCCAATTCCTGCACTTCGCGGTACTGCGGGAACAGCGCCAGCGGCGACACCGGCTTGCCGGACAACAGGCGCGACAGGTAATCGAGCAGCGCAAACGAGGCCTGCTCGATGCATTCGACCTGCTTGGCGCCGAGCTTGGCGGGGCGCGTCGATGTCAGCTTGTGCAACGCCGCCTCGGCGGCGCGCAGCAGCTGCGCCGGCGTCGGCAGGCCGACGAGTTCGAGCGCGCCGACACTCTGGTGCAATTGCGCACGCGCGCTGCGCAGCACGCCCGGATCGACCGCATCGACGTCCGAGCCGGCCACCGCCTCGGCTTCCTTCAAGTAGCGGCGCAGCGCCTTGTGCGCCGTCTCCAGCGAGCGGCGCAGTTCGTCATGCACCCAGGCCAGCGCGGAGAGGTCTTCGATCGTCTCGGTGTCGTGCTGGAGGTCCATGCGCGAACTCTTTCTATGAGAGAAAAACCGCGGCGCTCAGGTCGTCGCTGGGCACGAGCCCGGCGGCGGCGTGAGCGCCTCGAACATCGATCAGGCGATCTTGAATCGCGAGACCGAGGCTTTCAATTCTTCAGCCGTGCGCGACAACTCGCGCACCATCTGCGCTGTCGAGCGTGTGCCCTCGCCGGTCTGCTCGGTCACGGCAAAGATGTGCTGGATGTTTTGGGCAACGACGTTGGCCGACTTGGCTTCTTCCGAGGCCTGCTTCGAGATGCGCTCGATCAGCTCGGAGAGTTCGCGTGTCACGCGGTCGATGTCGGTCAGCGCACTGCCGGCCGCATCGGACAGCCGGGTGTTTTCGACCACGCCCTGCGTCGAGCGCTCCATGGCGGCCACCGCATCCTGCGTGTCGGTCTGAATCGCCTTGACCAGCGCCGCGATCTGCTTGGTGGCGTCGCCGGAGCGCTCGGCCAGCCGCTGCACTTCTTCGGCCACCACCGAGAAGCCTCGTCCGGCATCGCCGGCCGACGCCGCCTGGATCGCGGCGTTGAGCGCCAGCACGTTGGTCTGCTCGGTGATGTCGGAAATCAGCTCGGTGATCTCACCGATCTCCTGCGACGACTCGCCCAGGCGCTTGATGCGCTTGGAGGTTTCCTGGATCTGCTCGCGCATGGTGTTCATGCCGCCGATCGTGTTCTCCACCGCCTGGCGGCCGGTCTGCGCCGCGGCCAGCGACTGGCGCGCCACCGAGGCCGTTTGCTGGGCCTGCGTCGAACACGGTGTTGATGCGCCCGGCCATCTGCAGCACCGACTCGCCGGTTTCGCGAATTTCGCGCAGCTGCTCGGTCGAAGCCGCCAGCAGCTCGGTCGAGGTGCTCTCCACCTGCAGCGTCGTGTCGGTCACGCGGCCGACAGCGCCCTGCACCTGCTCGACCAGCATGCGCAGCTCTTCCACCGTGTAGTTCACCGAGTCGGCGATGGCGCCGGTGATGTCTTCGGTGACGGTCGCGGTCTGCGTCAGGTCGCCCTCGGCCACCGTTTGCAGCTCGTTCATCAAACGCAAAATCGCCGCCTGGTTGGCGTCGTTGACGCGCTTGGCTTCGTTCTCCTGGCGCTGCGCTTGCACGCGCTGCGATTCGGCCAGCTTGGCGCGCTGGCCCTGGTCGGCAATGAAGAGTCGCAGCAGGCCGAGCGCGGACAGCGCGGCGGCTGTCAGGCCGAGCAGGATCAGCACGATCGCAGCCGTGCCGAGGCCGCGGCCTTCGAGCTTGCTTTGCAGCGCTTCGAGGCCTTTGCGCAGGGTTTCGCTGTCGGCCACCACCGAGGCTTGCGCTTCGCGGGCGGCCACCAGGCCCTGCAGGTTGTTCAGAATCGCGCTGGCGTCGGTGCGCGTCTTTTCGTACTGCGTGACCAGTTGCTGCAAGCGCTCGCGAGTCTGCGCATCCTTGGTGCCGGCCAAGCGCAACTCGGCGCTGCCGTTCAACAAGCCGTTGGCGATTTCGCGGAACGAGTTCAAGTCCTTGCCGAGCAGGAACACGGCCTCGGGGCTGACGCCTTCGGTGGTCAGGAACTCGTTGGCGCTCTTGCCGATGCGCTGCGTCAGCATCACCAGCTGGCCGACGGCCGAGAGCTCGGCAGCGCTGGCATCTTGCTGCAGCTTCAAAGACGACACCGTCTCCGCCGTCTCCAGCAGCTCCGACGACTGGCGGTTGATGGCGCGCAGCGCCTGGCCGACCTGGGTCAGCGTCTTCTGCTGCGCCAGCACGACGCCGGCATTCTTTTCGGCGCGCTCGACCAGCGGCACCAGCGGCTCGATGGCGCTTTGGGCCGCGGATGAGACCGCCTTGATGTCGGCACTGCCGTCCTTCAACGCGCGCAGGTTCTTGCCCAGCACGTCGGCGCTCTCGCGCACTTCACCGAAGGCGCTGTCGCTGCCGAGCAGCGCTTGCGAGACCGACTTGGCCAGGCGCTGCGATTGCATCAGCGCCTGACCGGTCGTGCCGACCTGCGACGAGCCCTCGTTGGCCGCGCTGACCGCCAGCCACGCGCCGCCGATCAGGCCGCCGAGGCCGAGTGCCAAGGCGCCGATCAGCGCGCGCTGCTGCTGCGCCAGCGGCAACTTGCCGATCAGCGGCAGACCGGTTCCGGCCGCGGCCATGCCGTCGGCACCGGGCAGGCGCGTCTCGCTGTACTCGCCGCCGGTTTCGGTGGCGTTGACTTCGGACAGGATCGACGAGTCGCCACTGTTCTGCGTCACCGCCGGCGACTGCGTCGGCGCGCTCAGATCGACGGCCAGCGAGGCCATGCCGCCGCCGCCGACTCCCGCCAGCACCATGTCGTCCGGACGCACCGGCACGACTTCGTCGAACATCGACGCCAGGTCATCGTCGCGGCGGTCCGCATCGCGGCCCCTGCCTTTGAACTTGTCGAGGAAACTCATGAGGCCCCCAGAGAGAATCTGCTTATCGGGTGAAAGGCGTCGGCGCTCAGGCAGCGACGATGGAGAGGAAATGCTCGTCCTGGGCCAATCGGGCCAGGTCGAGGGTTTGCCAGGTGCGCTGGGCGGCGTCGATCAAGACACCGCCGGCGAAATGCGGGACGCGGCGCACCGTCGTTCGGTGCCACGCTCATCTGGTCGCTGCTGCGCAGGCCGGCCAGGCGATCGACGAGCAACGCGCAGTTCATGCCGAGCGCTGCGCCGAAAGCCACCAGGCGCGATTGCTCGCGCACCGCTTCAGCCGCCGGCGCGTCGGGCAGGCCGAGGAAACGTGCCAGATCGACCACGCCGTGCAGGCCGCCGCGCAGGTTGGCCACGCCGATGAACCAGGGCTGGGTGTGCGGCACCGGCATCACCGCGGCCGGCGGGAAGATTTCGCCGGCCTGCTCGAGCGGCAGCAGCAGACCCTGGCCGCGGCACTCGACCGCCAGCCACGACTGGCCACGCTGCTCGCTGCGCGCCGCCTGCATGCGCGCGGCCAGCCGCGTTTGCAGCTCGCGCAGGGCTTCTCTGTTGGCCATGGCTAGTCGAAGTTCTTGATCTTGCCGAGCAGTTCAGCGGCATCGACCGGCTTGACGACGTAGTCGCGTGCGCCCTGGCGCATGCCCCAGACCTTGTCGGTCTCCAGGCCCTTGCTGGTGCACATGATCACCGGCACGTCGGCGAAGCGCGGGTCGCGGGTGATGGCGCGCGTCAGCTGAAAGCCGTTCTGGCCCGGCATGACGACGTCCATCAGGATCAGGTCAGGCTTTTCCTCGCCCAGGCGGCGCATCGCGTCTTCGCCGTTCTCGGCGCTGCGCACCGCGTAGCCGCGCTTGGTCAGGATGTCGGTGAGGTGATGCAGCTCGGTCTTGGAGTCGTCGACGAGCAGGATGTTGTGAATGGTCATGGTGGGGTCCGGCAAGAGCGTGAGGATCGCGAACGGTCAGGCCGCGGCTGGCGCTTCGACGCGCTTGCTGAACTTCTGCACCGCGCGCAGCAACTGTTCTTTGGTGAAGGGCTTGGTCAGGTAATCCTCGGAGCCGACCATGCGCCCGCGCGCCTTGTCGAACAGGCCGTCCTTGGACGACAGCATGATCACCGGCACATGGGAGAACTTGGGGTTGCGCTTGATGATGGCGCAGGTCTGGTAGCCATCGAGGCGCGGCATCAGGATGTCGCAGAAGATCAGCTCGGGCGCGTGATCGTTGACCTTGGCCAGGGCATCGAAGCCGTCTTCGGCCAGCAGCACCTGGTGACCGCCCTGGGCGAGAAAGATCTCGGCGCTGCGGCGGATGGTGTTGCTGTCGTCGATGACGAGCACCTTCACGCCAGACGGGGCGGCCGCGAGGGTCGGGGTGTTCATCTGGCAGCAACTCCTTGGGCAATTCGCTGGGTGCAGCTACTCACAGCTGCACCATCTCGAAGTCTTCTTTGCGCGCACCGCATTCGGGGCACGTCCAGTTCATGGGCACGGCGGCCCACGCCGTTCCGGGCGGCAGACCATGTTCGGGATCGCCGGCGGATTCTTCGTAGATCCAGCCGCAGATCAGGCACATCCAGGTACGAGAGGGTTCGGTCACGAGCGTGTCAATCACTACAATGCGGGGCTATTGTATGGAGCGTGAAAACGAGAAATCCAAGCGCTGCCAGGCACATACGGTACTTACTTCACATTCCGCTAGAGGTCCGGCCCGACTCCTTCGGCGATTGCCCAGAACCACACACAAATCGCATGCCGCCGCTGCCCGCCTGGTGCGTCCCCCTATGAACCCTGACCCTTCTGTCGCCGACCCCGCCACCGTCATTGCCGAAGAGCCGCCGGCACCCGCCTGCGTGATGAGCTTCAATGCCAGCGACGCCTCGGGCGCCGGCGGCAGCGCGGGCGACATCGCCACCATCTCGGCGATGGGCGCGCACACGCTGCCGGTGATCACCTCGATCGTGCTGCGCGACAGCGCCGAGGTCTTCGACCAGCACCCGATCGAAGCCGAACACGTGGCCGAGCAGGCGCGCACGATCCTCGAAGACGTGACGCTGGCGGCCTGGAAGGTCGGCTTTCTCGGCAACGCCGACAACGTCGCCGCCGTCGCCGAGATCCTCTCCGACTACCCCGACGTGCCGCTGGTGGCCTACATGCCGAGCCTGGGCTGGGTCGATGAAGACGATCTGCAGAACTACATGGAAGCGTTTCGCGAGCTGATCCTGCCGGCGGCCGAGGTGCTGGTGGGCAACCACAAGACGTTGACCGACTTTTTGCTGCCGGAGTGGGACAACGAGCGTGCGCCTTCCGCGCGCGAGCTCGCGGTGGCGGCCGGCGAACACGGCACGCGCTTCGTGCTCGTCACCGGCGTCATGCTGCCGGCCAAGGGCAAGGAGCAATGGATCGACAACGTGCTGGCCTCGCCGCAAGGCGCGCTCACCGGCGAGAAGTTCGAGCTCTTCGAAGCCGGTTTTGTCGGCGCGGGGGACACGCTGTCGGCCGCGCTGGCCGCGCTGCTGGCGGCGGGCGCGGAGCTGTCGGACGCGGTCGGTGAAGCCCTGCAGTTCCTCGACCAGAGCCTGGATGCGGGCTTCCGGCCGGGCATGGGCAACGTCGTTCCGGATCGCTTCTTCTGGGCGCTGCCACCGCCCGAGGACGGCGAAACGCCGGCCGAAGGCGAGGCCGAGCCCGACGGCAACGGCGGCCTGCCGCCGGGAGCGTCGCGCCGTGTCCACTAACGCCGCGCTCTTCGAGCGCGCTCAGCGCGTCATCCCCGGCGGCGTCAACTCGCCGGTGCGCGCGTTTCGCGCCGTCGGCGGCACGCCGCGTTTCATCGCCCGCGCGCAAGGCGCCTACCTGTGGGACGCCGAAGGCAACAAGCTGATCGACTACATCGGCTCCTGGGGGCCGATGATCCTCGGCCATGGCCACCCGGCCGTACTCGAAGCGGTCACGCGCGCTGCGAGCGAAGGCCTGTCGTTCGGCGCACCGACCGAGCGCGAGATCGAACTCGCCGAAGCGATCCTGGCCCATGTGCCGAGCATGCAGCAGGTGCGGCTCGTGTCGTCGGGCACCGAGGCCGGCATGAGCGCACTGCGCCTGGCGCGTGGTGCGACGGGCCGCAGCAAGTTCATCAAGTTCGAAGGCTGCTACCACGGCCACGCCGATGCGCTGCTGGTCAAAGCGGGCTCAGGCCTGGCGACGTTCGGCCACCCGACCTCCGCCGGTGTGCCGCCCGAAGTGGCCCGGGACACGATCGTGCTGCCGTACAACGACGTGGCCGCGCTCGAAGCCGCGTTCGACGCGCATCCGCGCGAGCTGGCCTGCGTGATGGTCGAGCCGATCGCCGGCAACATGAACTTCGTTCGCGCCAGCGTGCCCTTCATGACACGCTTGCGCGAGCTGTGTACGCGCGACGGCGCACTGCTGGTGTTCGACGAGGTCATGACCGGCTTTCGCGTGGCGCTGGGCAGCGCGCAGAGCGTCTACGCGAAACTCATCCCCGGCTTCGAGCCCGACGTCAGCGTCTTCGGCAAGGTCATCGGCGGTGGCATGCCGCTGGCGGCGTTCGGCGGCACGAAGGACGTGATGTCGCAGCTCGCACCGCTCGGCCCGGTGTACCAGGCCGGCACCTTGAGCGGCAACCCGGTGGCGACGGCCTGCGGCCTGGCGACGCTGCATGAGATTGCCAAGCCCGGCTTCTTCGACAAGCTGTCGCAGCGCACACGCGCGCTGGCCGACGGCCTGGCGCGTGAAGCCAAGGCGGCCGGCGTGCCGTTTTGCAGCGACAGCGAAGGCGGCATGTTCGGCTTCTTCTTCACGGGTTCGCTACCGCAGAACTACGCCACCGTGATGGCCACCGACAAGGAGCGCTTCAACCGCTTCTTCCATGCGATGTTGGACCGTGGCGTGTACCTCGCGCCGGCGCTCTACGAGGCGGGTTTCGTAAGCGCCGCGCACAGCGCGAGCGACATCGACGCGACGCTCAGCGCCGCGCGCGCGGCGTTCTCGACGCTTTGATCCAGCGCGACCTGCCAAGCAGCCGCCGCGGATCCGGCTCTGCCGGGCCGCTGGCGGCGCCCCCTTGAGGGGGCAGCGGCGCAGCCGCTCCGGGGGTGGGCCAATCAGGCGGGGCTGGAACGCAGGGCGTAGGTCTTGCCGCCGGCCCACAGGTACTCGACGCGCAGGATGGCGTCGCCCTTCTCGCCGGCGAAGGTGAAACCGAGCATCGAGATCGCATCGCCGTTTTTGATCTCCGCGGCCTTCCATGCTTCGAGGCGCGACAGCGGCGACAGCTCGATATGCCAGCGCTTGTCTTTGCGCGTCGGCAGTTGTGCTGCCTTGAGCAGGCCGGGACCATCGACGCTGGCCGATTGCGCCGGCACCGCGCGGGTTGCCAGGTCGGCCGGCAGCTTCAGGTCGGGCGCAACATCGAGATCGAGTTCGGCATGCGGATTGCGCCAAGCCACGTTGACGGCACGGCCTTCGAGGTAGATCGGCCGCGCCACATCGAAGCTGCTCCAGCCGTGGTGGGCGCGCGCGGCCAGCGGCAGCGCAGCGGCGGCGGTGAGCAAAAGTCGGCGGTCCATGAAGGCTCCTTCAGCGATAGGCGATCCAGCGGCCACAGAAGATAACGGCCAACCAAATCCCGACTGACAGCAGGGTTTGAAGCCGCGCCGTGCGATCGATGCGCGCCACACCGCCGCGCGCATGAAACGACGCGGCGTTGAGCCCGGCCAGCATCACCAGACCCATCTTGATGACGAAGACGCGGTTGGCGATCAGGTCGCCCGGCTGGCTGGCGAACATCAGCGAGCCGCTGGTGGCGGCGAGTGCGAAGCCGGCCAAGGTCAGCGGCAGCGCCAGCCGCGCCAAGGGTTCGATCGGCAGCGCGGTGCCGAAGCCCCAGACGCGCAGCTCGAGCAGCAGCAGGCTGCCGAGCAGCATCGCGATGCCGACGATGTGCAGCACTTCGAGCAGCGGATAGGCATAGGCATGCGTGCCGATCCAGGCGAAGGGGTTGTGGGCTGCCGCTTGCACCGGAAGACGATATCAGTTGCGCCACGGCTTTCGGCTATCAGCCCGTTGTGTGAGTTCGCGAGCGTCCGTCAATACGCTTGGGCGTGGTCTGTGCGAGAGCAAGGCATGGGGCCGGCTGGTGCCTTGCGGGAGACGATCGTTCTTGGGGGAGAGTGTTTGGCAAGCCGCGGGGCATCGAGCCCCGCGGCTTGCCGCGCGCCGCAGGCGCGCCACAGGGCGAGGGCCGGGCTCGATGCCCGGCTCTTGCCCTTCCACTCCAACAAAGAACCATCGGTGTCTCGCCAAGCTGTGGGCGGGTGCGCGGTGGCGCGCCTGTGCGGCGGCGAGGAGCACAGGGTTTCGGTCGGCGCGCGTACCCGCGCGCTTCGTCAACTGACTCACCGCATCTGTTCGAGCGAAACGAACGCAGTGAGTGAAGAGAGTTATGCGGTGCGACCGAAACCCGAGCACCGCAGCGCAGTCGGCGCGCCTTTGGCGCCGACCGCCGCAGTGGCGCGCCAGCGCGCACCCGCCCACGGCTTGGCGCCCGCCTGCACGTCGACTCTGCGCACCTTCAAAGACCGCAACGGGCCGAAAGCCCACCGTGGCCCACTTCCAGCCGCCTAGAATTTGCGCCCATGCACATCCACATCCTCGGCATCTGCGGCACCTTCATGGGCGGTATCGCGGCGATTGCGCGCGAGGCCGGGCACAAGGTGACCGGCTGCGACACGAATGTTTATCCGCCGATGAGCGACCAGTTGCGCGGATTGGGCATCGAGTTGATCGAAGGCTTCTCCGCCGATCAGATGGCGTTGAAGCCCGACGTGTTCGTGATCGGCAACGTCGTCACGCGCGCACGCTCGCAGGACTTCGCGCTGATGGAAGCGATCCTCGACGCCGGTGCCGACTACACCAGCGGCCCGCAGTGGCTGTACGAGCATGTGCTCAAGCACCAGCACGTGCTGGCCGTTGCCGGCACGCATGGCAAGACGACGACGAGCGCGATGCTGGCCTGGATTCTCGAAGCCAGTGGCCTCGCACCGGGCTTTCTTATCGGCGGCGTGCCGATGAACTTCGACATCTCGGCGCGGCTGGGCGCGGGCAAGTACTTCGTCATCGAGGCCGACGAGTACGACACGGCCCTCTTCGACAAGCGCAGCAAGTTCGTGCACTACCGGCCGCGCACCGCGATCCTGAACAACCTTGAGATGGACCACGCCGACATCTTTGCCGATCTGGCTGCCATCGAGACGCAGTTCCATCACCTCGTGCGCACGGTGCCTTCGAAGGGGCGCCTCGTGGTGAACGCGCGTGATGAAGCCTTGCAGCGCGTGCTGACGCGCGGCTGCTGGAGCGAGGTCGTGCGCTTCGGCGCGCTGCGCGAAGAGCCCGGCGCGTTGCGCGCGCGCGGCGAGCCGCATGCGTTCGACGTGCTGCGCGGCAGCCTGAAGATCGGCCGCGTCGAGTGGGCGCTGCAGGGCGAGCACAACCAGTTGAATGCGCTGGCGGCGATCGGCGCGGCCGAACATGTGGGCGTTGCGCCTGAAGCCGCAGCAGCCGCGCTGGGCAAGTTCGAAAACGCCAAGCGGCGCATGGAGCTGATCGGCGAGGCCGGCGGTGTGAAGGTCTATGACGACTTCGCGCACCATCCGACCGCGATCCGCGCCACCGTCGGCGGCCTGCGCCAGCGTGTCGGCCTGCAGCGCGTGCTGGCGGTCTTCGAGCCGCGCAGCAACACGATGAAGCTCGGCACGATGAAGGCGCAACTGCCGTGGGCGCTGGAAGACGCCGACCTGTCGTTCTGCCTGCAGGGCAACTACGGCTGGGATGCGCACGACGCGCTGGCGCCGATGGGCTCGCTGGCGGTGGTGGCCGACAAGGTCGATGCGCTCGCCGCCGCGGTGATCGCCGCCGCCAAGCCTGGCGACCATGTGCTGTGCATGAGCAACGGCAGCTTCGGCGGCATCCATGCCAAGCTGCTCGCCGGCCTGCAAGCCAAGTTCCGATGAACCACGACGAGCCGATCACCCACCTGCTCTACCTGCATGGTTTCCGCTCGTCGCCGAAGTCGTTCAAGGCGCGCTTCATGGCCGACTGGCTGCAACGCCACCGGCCTGACGTGTTTTGGTGGTGTCCGCAGTTGCCGCCGTCGCCGCGCGAATCGATGGATCTGGTGTTCGAGGAACTCGCGCGCTGGCCGACCGACCACATGGCGGTCATCGGCAGCTCGCTCGGCGGCTTCTACGCGACGGTCGTCGCCGAGAAGACCGGCTGCCGCGCGGTGCTGTTGAACCCAGCCATCAACCCGGCCCGCGATCTGGCCGGCTACATCGGCGAGCTGACCTCGTATCACGACCCGGACGACGCGTTCTATTTCAAGCCAGAGTACGTGACGCAACTGCGTCTGTTGACGCCACGCGCCGTGACCGAGCCCGATCGCTACCTGCCGGTGATCGCCAAGGGCGACGAGGTGCTCGACTGGCGCGAGATGAGCGGGCGCTACGACAGCTCGCCGATGCGCCTGGTCGACGGCAGCGACCACGCGTTGTCGGACTTCGACGAGCACCTGCCGGCGATCCTGGCCTTTCTCGGACTGTGAGCCGAGGGCGGGCCCCGCTCGGCGACAATCGCGCCCCTCATGACCTATGCCCTCTTCGATGACGCCGGCAAGTTCCACGCCGGCCGCGTGATGAACGAGTCCGACGCCTCGATGCAGGTTGAGCTCGACTCGGGCAAGCGCGTCAAGGTCAAGGCCGCCAACGTGATGCTCAAGTTCGAGCAGCCCGCGCCGGCGGAGCTGATGAGCCGCGCGCGCGCACTGGCCGACGAGATCGATCTCGACCTGGCCTGGGAGTTCGCACCCGCCGGCGAGTTCGGCTTTGCCGACCTGGCGCGCGACTACTTCGATGCCAAGGCCGGGGTCGAGAAGCAAGCCGCCGCGCTGTTGCGCTTGTTCGATGCGCCGCATTACTTTCGCCGCCTCGGCAAGGGCCAGTTCAAGAAGGCGCCGGAAGAGATCGTCAAGGCCGCGCTGCTGGCGATCGAGCGCAAGAAGCAGGTCGCCGCGCAGATCACGGCCTGGGCCGATGAACTCGTCGCAGGCCTTTGCCCGCCGCCGGTGCGCGAGCAGCTCTACAAGATCCTGTTCAAGCCCGACAAGAACGCGCCGGAATACAAGGCCGTCGTCGAAGCCGCGAAGCGATCGCAACGCGCGCCGCTCGACTTGCTGAAAGCCGCGGGTGCGATCAGCAGCGCCTACCAGTTCCACTGGAAGCGTTTTCTGTTCGACCAGTTCCCGAAGGGCCACGCCTTCCCCGCGGGCCTCGCTGCACCGGCGATCAAGGACGCTCTTCCGATCGCTGGGGTGCAGGCGTTCTCGATCGACGACTCCAGCACCACCGAGATCGACGACGCGCTGTCGGTGCAGGGCATCGGCAGCGGCAGCGTCGTGCTCGGCATTCACATCGCAGCACCCGGCCTGGCCTTTGCCACCGGCAGCGAGATCGACAAGGTGGCGTCGCAGCGCCTGTCCACCGTCTACATGCCGGGCTGGAAGCTGACGATGCTGCCCGACGCCGTCGTCGAGGCCTACACGCTGGTCGAGGGCCGCGACTGCCCTGCGGTGAGTCTGTACGTGACGTTCGACGAAGCCACGCTCGAAGTCAAAGGCCACGAGACCAAACTCGAATCCGTGCCGATCGTCGCCAACCTGCGTCACGACAAGCTCGATGCGGTGGTCACGCCCGCATCGCTGTCGGGCAGAAGCAGCGGCCGACTATCCGTTCGCCGCAGAACTCGCCTTCACCTTCAAGCTCGCGCAGACGTTGAAGGCGCGGCGCGAAGTCGTGCGCGGCAAGCCGGAGAACTTCAACCGCCCGGACTACAACTTCAAGCTCGCCGGCAACAACGGCCATGAACCGCAGGGCGACGAGCGCGTGGCGATCACGACGCGCCAGCGCGGCGCGCCGCTCGACCTGATCGTGGCCGAAGCGATGATCCTGGCCAACAGCACCTGGGGCGGCTGGCTGGCCGAACACGGCGTGCCGGGCATCTACCGCAGCCAGGCGAGCTTGTCGCCGGGCATCAAGGTGCGCATGGGCGTCAAGCCGCAGCCGCATGCCGGCATGGGCGTGGCGCAGTACGCCTGGGCGACGTCGCCGCTGCGGCGCTATGTGGACCTCGTCAACCAGTGGCAGATCATCGCCTGCGCGCGTCACGGCAAGACCGCCGCGCTGGCCGCGCCGTTCAAACCGAAGGACGCGATGCTGTTCTCGGTCGTCTCGTCGTTCGACGCCGCGTACAGCGCCTATGGCGACTTCCAGCACGGCATCGAGCGTTTCTGGACGATCCAGCATCTGGCGCAGCAGGGCATCACCGAGCTCGATGCGGTGGTGATGAAGGACGGCCTGGTGCGCGCCGACACGCTGCCCCTGGTCTTCAAGGCCCTGGGCTGCGAGAGCCTGCCGCGCGGCGCGCATGTGCGCGTGCGCATCACCGGCACCGACGCGCTGACACTCGACGTTCATGCCAACTTGTTGGCACGGCTGGATGAAACCGCCGCCGAGGAGCCGGCTGCTGAAGAGGAAGATGACGCTGCCGAAGCCGCACCGCTGGCGCTGGCCATCGACGTCAACGAGCCTGAGTCCACGCCCGCATCCGCGACATGACCCGCCGCGACTACATCAACACCAGCATCCTGACGCGCCAGGCCGAGCTGCGCGAGGTGCAGCACAAGCAGCGCTGGCGGCTGACGACGCTGCACGGCGCGATCATCGTTTCGCTGGCGATCCACGCGGTGCTGTTGACGATCCGCTTTGTCGATCCCGAGCGCTTCAACCGCATGTTCCAGGACACGCCGCTCGAAGTGATCCTGGTCAACGCCAAGACCACCGAGCGTGCCGTGCTGGCGCAGGCGATCGCGCAGGCCAATCTCGCCGGTGGCGGTGAAGCGGCGGCCGGCCGCGCGACCTCGCCGCTGCCGCCGGCAGCCACCATCGAAACCGGCGACTCGCTGGAGAACGCGCGCAAGCAGATCGAGCGTATGCAGGAGGAGCAGCAGCAGTTGCTGGCACAGATCCGCCGCGAGATCGCGCTGCTGCCGCCGCCCGATCCGTCGAAGGACGCCGGCAACCCGGAAGAAAAAGCGCGCGAGGAGCGCCGCCGCCAGTTGCTGCAGCTGCTCGCCGAGATCGAAAAGCGCGTCAACGAAGAGAACGCGCGGCCGAAGAAGCGCTACATCAGCCCGGCCACGCGCGAGGCCGACTACGCGATCTACTACGACAGCCTGCGGCGCAAGATCGAAGAGCGCGGCACGCGCGACTTCCCCGAGCAGAACGGCAAGAAGATGTACGGCGAGCTGACGATGAACATCACCGTCGATGCCAGCGGGCGTGTCGTCGAGGCCGACATCGTGCGCCCGTCCACCTCGCGCATCCTCGACCGCCGCGCCATCGCCATCGTGCGCGCCGCCTCGCCGTTCGGCAACTTCACCGCCGACATGAGAAAGCAGGCCGACCAGATCGTCGTCACCTCGCGCTTTCGCTTCACGCGCGACGACGGGCTGGAACGACGCTGAGCAACACGGTGAAATGAGCGCCGCCGGGCCGCTCCCAAGGCGCTCGCTCCCCCGGGGCCACGAAGGGGCCTCTGCGAGTCCCTGGGGACGGCGCGCAGCGCCAAGGGGGCGCAATGAGCGCAGCGTCGCATCTGCTGCGCATCGCGGCGCTGCTGCTGGTCTGTTTTCTCGCGCTGCAGCTCTACTTCATCGGCCGCATCGCGCTGATGGCGCTCGCCGATCCGCAGTCCACCACCTTCGAGCGCAGCGAAATGTGGCGGCTGGCGAGCGAAACCGGCCGCATCACCTGGGGCCAGCAATGGGTCAGCGACGAGCGCCTGGGCAAGAACATCAAGCGCGCCGTGATCGCCAGCGAAGACGCCGGCTTCGCCGACCACAGCGGCGTCGATTGGGAAGCGATGGAGCGCGCCTGGGAGCGCAACCAGCGCGCGCAGGAGCTGGCGGACAAGCGCAATGAGCGCGCCGTCAAGCGCAACGCCGACAAGCCGCTCGCGCCGGTGTCGGCCAAGGTCGTCGGCGCGTCGACGATCACGCAGCAACTGGCGAAGAACCTCTTCCTCTCCGGCGAGCGCACGCCGCTGCGCAAGGGCCAGGAACTGATGCTGACCTATGCGCTCGAAACGCTGCTGTCCAAACAACGCATCCTCGAGATCTACTTGAACCACGTCGAATGGGGCGAAGGCCTGTTCGGTGCCCAGGCCGCGGCACGCTTTTACTTTCGCACCGACGCGGCGCAGCTCGGCACCGGCCAGGCGGCGCGGCTGGCGGTGATGCTGCCCGCTCCCAAGCGCTTCGAAAAGCGCATCGGCTCGGCATACCTGGCCGACCGCGCCGCCACCATCTCGGCGCGCATGGGTGCGGTGGAGTTGCCGTGAACAGCACGCTGGTCGAGGCCTTGGCAGCGTCCGCGGCGCGGCTCGTCGTCGAGGAGGGCATGGAGTACGCCACCGCAAAACGCAAGGCGGCGCGCGACATCGGCGCCGTGCGCGGCAACGCACGCATCGAGCTGCCGAGCAACGAAGCGGTGGAAGACGCGGTGCGCGAACACATCGCGCTGTTCTGCGCCGACACGCAGCCGGCCGAGCTGGCAGCGTTGCGAGCGCTGGCGCTGGCGTGGCTGCAGCGCCTGGCCGAGTTCCGGCCGCACCTGTCGGGCGCGGTCTGGCGCGGCACCGCGACGCGCCTGTCGGCGATTCACATCGACCTCTACGCCGACGACGCCAAGGCGCCGGAGATCGCGCTCATCAACCAGGGCATCGACTACGACACCGCCGAGGCGCTCGGCGCCGGCCGCCGCGGCGAGCCGCTGTCGGTGCTCTGCCTGGCCGCGCGCTGTGCCGAGCTGAACGAGCGCATCACCCTGCACCTGACGGTGCGTGACCACGACGACCTGCGCGGCGCGCTGGTGGCCGACGCGAGCGGCCGCACCTGGCGCGGCGATGCCCGCGCGTTGGCGCGAGTGATCGAGGCCACGACATGACGACGCAACGGCGCGCGCTGATCACCGCCGGCGTTGCCACGCTCGCCGCCGCCGCCGGCGCCGGCGGCTATTTCTGGCAGCGCCGGTCAGCGCCGGCCGACACGGCGAGTGCCGAGCTGTGGACGCTCGACTTCGAGACACCCGGCCCTGACCGGCTGGCGATGGCGTCGCTGCGCGGCAAGCCGCTGGTGCTGAACTTCTGGGCCACCTGGTGCCCGCCGTGCGTGCGCGAGATGCCGGCGCTCGACCGTTTTGCCCGCGAGCACGCCGCGCAGGGCTGGCAGGTGCTGGGTCTGGCTGCCGACAACGTTCAAGCGGTGCGCAAGTTCCTGGCCGTGACGCCGGTGGGCTTCCCGATTGCGTTGACGGGTTTTGAAGGCATCGACCTGTCACGCCGCCTCGGCAACGACAGCGGCGGCCTGCCGTTCACACTGCTGTTTGGCCGCGACGGCAACGTGCGCAAGCGCCACAGCGGCGAGACGCGGTACGAGCAGCTCGCGTCTTGGGCCAAAGGTTTTTCTTAAGCCAAAGTCCCGGGATCAGGAGTCATCGGCTGGCAAATCGCTTAGAGTCTCAGCCTTCGCCGACACCCTGTGCAGACGCAGCGGTGACCGCGGGCCGAGAATTGGCCGACGTAGATAGGCCGACGTTGGCGGCATGAGAAGCGAAGACAGCGGCGCCACCAGCGCCCGGAGATCAAACGATGGACCTGCGCAAGCTCAAGACACTGGTTGATCTGGTGTCGGAATCGAACATTGCCGAACTCGAGATCACCGAAGCCGACGGCAAGGTGCGCATCGTCAAGTCCGGCCCGCCGATGCCCATGGCCACTGCGCCACAGGCAATGACCGCGCCGTCCGCGCTGATGCCTGGAGCCGCAGTGCCGGCCCCGGCGGCTGTCGTGGCCGTCATCGCCGACGGCGAAGACGCCGACGGCGGGCACACGGTGCGCTCGCCGATGGTCGGCACCTTCTACCGCGCCGCCACGCCGGGCGGCAAGCCGCTGATGGAGGTGGGCAGCGTCGTCAAAGCCGGCGAGCCGCTGTGCATCATCGAAGCGATGAAGATCATGAACGAGATCGAAGCCGACGTCGGCGGCTCGATCACCAAGGTGCTGGCCGAGAACGGCCAGGCGGTTGAATTCGGACAGCCTCTGTTCGTGATCGACCGCCGAGGCTGATTTGTTCAAGAAAATCCTGATCGCGAACCGCGGGGAGATTGCCCTGCGCATCCAGCGCGCTTGCCGCGAGATGGGCGTCAAGTCCGTCGTCGTCTATTCGGAGGCCGACCGCGACGCCAAGTACGTCAAGCTGGCCGACGAGGCGGTGTGCATCGGCCCCGCGCCGTCGGCGCAGAGCTACCTCAACATGCCGGCGATCATCTCCACGGCCGAGGTCACCGATGCCGAGGCCATCCACCCCGGCTACGGCTTTCTCTCCGAGAACGCCGACTTCGCCGAGCGCGTCGAGCGCTCGGGCTTCGTCTTCATCGGGCCGACGCCGGAGTCGATCCGCATCATGGGCGACAAGGTGTCGGCCAAGCAGGCGATGATCAAGGCCGGTGTGCCTTGTGTGCCCGGTTCGGCCGGCGCTTTGCCCGACGACGCCAAGGAGATCGTCAAACAAGCGCGAGCGATCGGCTACCCGGTGATCATCAAGGCCTCGGGCGGCGGCGGCGGGCGCGGCATGCGCGTCGTGCACACCGAGGCGGCGCTGATCCATGCCGTGCAGACGACACGCGCCGAAGCCGGCGCGGCGTTCGGCAACCCGGCCGTCTACATGGAGAAGTTTCTCGAGCGCCCGCGCCACGTCGAGATCCAGGTCATGGCCGACGAGCACAAGAACGCGGTCTGGCTCGGCGAGCGCGACTGCTCGATGCAGCGCCGGCACCAGAAGATCATCGAAGAGGCGCCGGCACCGGGCATCCCGCGCCGCGTCATCGAGCGCGTCGGCGACCGCTGCGCCGCAGCCTGCAAGAAGATCGGCTACCGCGGCGCCGGCACCTTCGAGTTCCTCTACGAAGACGGCGAGTTCTTCTTCATCGAGATGAACACGCGCGTGCAGGTCGAACACCCGGTGACCGAAATGGTGACCGGCATCGACATCGTGCAGACGCAGATCCGTGTGGCCGCCGGCGAGAAGCTGCCGTTCTCGCAGCGCCAGATCGAGATGCGCGGCCATGCCATCGAATGCCGCATCAATGCCGAAGACGCCTACAAGTTCACGCCGTCGCCCGGCCGCATCACGATGTGGCACCCGCCCGGCGGCCCCGGCGTGCGCGTCGATTCGCATGTCTACACCAACTACTTCGTGCCGCCGAACTACGACTCGATGATCGGCAAGATCATCGTCCACGCCGACACGCGCGATCAGGCGCTGGCGCGCATGCGCACCGCGCTGTCGGAGACGGTGGTCGAGGGCATTTCGACCAACATCCCGCTGCACCGCGAGCTGATGGTCGATGCCAAGTTCATCGAGGGCGGCACCAGCATTCACTACCTCGAAGGCTGGCTCGGTCAACACAAGCGGTAGTTCATTGAGCGATGGATGAATTGGTGTTGCTCGTGAACGAGGCGCTGGTCGAGCCGGTGTCCGACGCGCTGGCCGACGAGCTCGGCGCACTGGCCGTATCGGTGGCAGACGCACAAGCCGACAGCGAGTCCGAGCGCGCGATGTTCGGCGAGCCGGGCCTGCCGCCGCCGCGCGCGGGCTGGGCGCAATCGACGGTGCGTGCGCTGTTCGACAACGCCGCGTTAGCCACCGACGCGGCCACGCTGCTGCTGGCACAGCACGGGACGGCCGGCGGCGTGCACGTGCAATCGATCGACGCCGTGCCCGACGAAGACTGGGTGCGGATCACGCAAGCGCAGTTCGCGCCGGTGGAGATCACGCCGACGTTCTGGATCGTGCCGAGCTGGCACGACGCGCCGGCCGCGGCACAGAAGATCATCCGACTCGACCCCGGCATGGCCTTCGGCACCGGCACGCACCCGACGACGCGCATGTGCCTGCGCTGGATCGCGCAACACGAACAGCCTTGGGGCCGCGTGCTCGACTACGGTTGCGGCTCGGGCATCCTGGCCATCGCTGCGGCGCTGCACGGCGCGAAGGCGGTCGACGCGGTGGACATCGACAGCGCCGCCGTCGAAGCCACACGCGCCAACGCCCAGGCCAATGGCGTGACGCTCGACGCCGCATTGCCGCATGCCGCGCGCGGCGCCTACGACCTGGTGCTGGCCAACATCCTGGCCAAGCCGCTGACGCTGCTGGCGCCTTTGCTCGCCGGCCACCTCGCCGGCGGCGGATCGCTCGTGCTCGCCGGCATCCTCGAACGCCAGGCCGACGAGTTGCGCGCGGCCTACGCGCCGTTCTGTTCGCTCGGCGTCGCCGACAGCGAAGACGGCTGGGTCTTGATGGTGGGGCGCGCGCGGGCCGAGCGCGCGGCCGCTCCGAAGCCGGCCCGCATCCCAAGGGCCACGAAGGGGCCCCTGCTGGGCCCGGGGGATCGGCCGACGTACCCGTCGGACGAGGGGCCCACAGGATGAGCCTGGCCACACGGTGCAGCGCCTGCAGCACGGTCTTTCGCGTGCAGCAGGACCAGCTCAAGGCGTCCGAGGGCTGGGTGCGCTGCGGGCGTTGCGGCACCGTCTTCAGTGCCCTCGAAGGCCTGTTCGATCTGGAGCGCGACAGCCACTCCGGCGCCATGCCGCTGCAGCAGGAGCCGGTGGTGTCGGCGCCGCAGCCGGCGCTGGCATCCCCAGTGCCGCCGCCGCCGGCCGACGAGGACTCGTTTGACGACGACATCGACACCGTCCCCCCCGACGACACCGACGACACCGACGACATCGGGCCGCCGACGCGCGCGCCGCTGGCCGACGACGATGCACCGCCCGTGGCCGTGGCCGCGGCCGCGTCGGGCGCCGAGCAGGCCGCCGCCGCGGCCGTGTTCACCGCGACGTACCACGACGAGCACGATGACGACGACGCTGCCGCCCTGCTCACCGAACACAGCGGCCACCACACCATGTTCGACGAGTCGACGCCCGTCTACACCGGCCCGGCGCCGCTGGCGCCGAGCTTCGTGCGCGAGGCCGATCGCGACGCGCGCTGGCAGCGGCCGGTGGTGCGGCGGCTGACGATCGCCGCGGCACTGGCGCTGCCGTTGTTGCTCGGCGTGCAGATGGCGCTGCACCAGCGCGATCTGCTGGCGGCGCGCTGGCCGGCCAGCGCCGACGTGCTCGGCGTGCTCTGCGTGTCGCTGCGCTGCAGCGTGCAGGCGCCGCGCTCGCTCGACGACGTGACGGTCGAAAGCAGCGGCCTGACGCGTGTCGAAGGCGCGCCGTTGTACAAGCTGCAAGTGGCGGTGCGCAACCGCGCCGAGTGGGCGGTGGCGATGCCTGCGCTGGATGTGACGCTGACCGACCCGCGCGGCGAGGTCGTGACGCGGCGCGTGCTGCGCGCATCCGAGCTCGGCACCGCGGCGCCCGACGCGCTGGCCGGCGGCGCCGAGTGGTCGGCGCTGGCCACCATCGACGTCGGCGAGCGCCGCGTCACCGGCTACGCGATCGATCTCTTCTACCCCTGAAAGCAAACCAACGATGCCCGCCTTGATCTGTGGCTCCCTGGCCTTCGACACCATCTGCAACTTCCCCGGCCGCTTTGCGCAGCAGATCCTGCCCGAGCAGGTGCACATCCTGAACGTCTCTTTCGTCGTGCCGACGCTGCGCCGCGAGTGGGGCGGCTGCGCCGGCAACATCGCCTACACGCTGAAGATGCTCGGCGGCGAGCCGGTGATCCTGGCCGCGCTCGGCAACGACGGCGGCGAGTACCTGGCGCGCTTGCAGCAGCTGGGCCTCGACACCTCGTCGGTCCACGTCGATGGCCAGGAGCACACCGCGCAGTGCACCATCATCACCGACCAGGACAACAACCAGATCAACGCCTTCCATCCCGGGGCGATGAACGTGGCGCACCAGGTGGCGGTGCCGGCCGCCGCGCAGCGCAGCGACCTGGCCATCGCCATCATCGCGCCCGATGGTCGCCAGGCCATGGCAGATCACGCACGCCAGCTGCACGAGCGGCGCATCCCTTTCATCTTCGATCCCGGCCAGCAGTTGCCGCAGTTCGACGGCGCCGAGCACCGCGACATGCTCGGCATGGCGCGCTGGCTGGCGGTCAACGACTATGAGGGACGCATGCTGTGCGACCGCACCGGCGAGTCGCTGCCCGAAATCTCGATGCGAACCAACATCGACGGCATCGTCGTCACCCTGGCCGACCAGGGCTGCGAGGTCTGGCAGCGCGGCGTGCGCACGCTGGTGGCCGGTGTTGCCGCTGACGCCGTCGTCGACCCGACCGGCTGCGGCGACGCATTTCGCGCCGGCCTGCTCTTCGGCCTGGAGCGCGGCTGGCCGTTGGCGCGCGCCGCAGCGCTCGGCAACCGCCTCGGTGCGCTGAAGATTGCACACCGCGGTGGGCAGAATCACCGCTTTGTGCCGGCCGACATGCTCCTGTGAGGCAAGTTCACGCCGATATCCACGCGCCGCCGCTAGAGTGACCGGAAGTAAAAACAACCGGCAGCGGAGGCAAGCGTGCAATCCATTCACCTGATTCAACTTTGTGCGGCGGCGATGGGCGGCATCCTGCTGGGCGCCGCGGTGTGCAGCTGGCTGGGGCGGCAGAAGATCGATCGCTTGCAGCAACAACTGGCGCGCTCGGAAGAAGCGCGCAACGGTGCGATCGAGCGCTCGATGAAGGCCCGCGAGCAGATCGGTCAGCTCAGCAAAGCCATCTCGGACCTGCGCAAAGCCCACCACACCGTGCGCACCGGCGCCGCCAGCGAGCCGGCGACGACGAGCGCCGACGAACGCCGTGCGCTGGCCGAGCGCGCGCTCGACGCGGCCGCAGCGCATGACGCCAAGGCGGCCCCCGCGGGCGGCAAGGTCGTGCTGTTCGCGAACACCGAGCCGATGGTGCTTTGAAGTGAACCAGCGGCGGCAACAGCCGCCGCCGCGGGTGGAAGGCAGCCATTGCGAGACGACAAAAAGCAAACCCGGCCGAGGCCGGGTTTGTCGTCTGGTGCTTGCTGCGGATCCGCAAGGCGGGCCTTGCTTGTCGCAAGGCCCGCCGGATC
>CAVTAM010000039.1:0-47036 GCA_963732625.1 uncultured beta proteobacterium
CCTCGACCAGGTGATCAAGACGATGCGCGAGACCGGCGCCGACATGATGACCAAGTACAAGGAAACCGCGCGCGGCGGCCTGGCCGTCAACATCGTGGAGTGTTGAGACCTCATGCAGATCAAAGTCGATGACCTCACCGGACCGCAGATCCATGCATTGCTCGAAGAGCACCTGAGCGACATGCACGCGCTGGGGCCGCCGGAAAGCGTTCATGCGCTCGACATCGACAAGCTGCGCCGGCCCGACATCACGTGCTGGAGCGTGTGGTCGGGCGAGCAGTTGCTGGGCTGCGGCGCGCTGCGCGAGCTGTCGCCCTCGCACGGCGAAGTCAAGTCGATGCGCACGGCCGCGGCGCATCGCGGCCAAGGCGTGGGGCGTGCGGTGCTCGAACGCATCATCGAAGAAGCGCAGGCGCGCTCATACGAGCGGCTGAGCCTGGAGACCGGCGCGATCACGGCCTTCCAGCCGGCACACAAGCTCTACCAGGCCTACGGCTTCACGTTCTGCGCGCCCTTCGGGGATTACGCCGAAGACCCGAACAGCGTCTTCATGACCAAGCGCCTCTAGGGACAACGCCTCATCCCGACAACCTGGGTGTGGTACTGTTGTCCCGGCCCTGAGGTCGTTTGCGTTCGTCCCGACAGCGCCGAAGGGACTGCCGCCTCACGACGAAACAGCGCAGCGCCGACACGATCGCGGCCTTTCCGACTCACAGGGATGGCCTTCGATGAACTGGTTGTTCGTCAAGCAGCTCAGGCCGTTCGTGCTGCTGGCCGGCGCGGCGAGCCTGCTGCTCAACCTGGCGCTGCTGGTGCCGTCGCTGTACATGGTGCAGGTGTTCGACCGCGTGTTCGCCAGCCGCAGCATCGAGACGCTGGTGATGCTGAGGCGCTGGCGCTGCTGGCGCTGGCCCTCGGCTACTGCATGGACGTGGTGCGCGCCCGCGCGCTGGCTGGGCCGGCCGTGCGCTCGATCGGCGCGCTGTCGCCGGCGGCGCTGGCGCGGCGCTGCAGCGAGCGGCCGCGCGCTCGACGGCCGCGCCGACACCGACGCGCTGCGCGACATCGCGCAGCTGCGCAGCCTTCCTCGGCAGCAGCGGCGTGCAGGCGCTGTTCGATGCGCCGTGGCTGCCGATCTACCTGCTGGTGATCGGGCTGATGCATCCGTTGCTCGGGCTGGCCGCCGCGCTCGGCGCCGCGGCTGCTGGTCGCGCTCGCGGTGCTGACCGAGCGCCTGACGCGCGGTGACGCCGAGCGACGCGCAGCGCGGCGCTCGCGCGCGCCGGCCGCCACGCCGAGGCGCTGACGCGCAACGCCGAGGTGATCGTCGGCATGGGCATGGCCGCGAGCGCGGTCGGCGCGCTGGCGCGGCGCGGCACGACGAGCTGCTCGACGCGCAGGCGCGGCTCGGCGCGCTGTCGTCGCGCCTGGCGGCGCTGGCGCGCATCGCGCGCCAGGGCGCTGCAGGTGGCGATGCTCGGCCTCGGCGCCTGGCTGGTGGTCGGCGGCCGACGCGTCGCCCGGCATCATGGTCGCGGCGACCATCCTGCTCGGGCGCGCGCTGCAGCCGGTGGAGCAGCTGATCGCCGGCTGGAAGGCGCTGGTCGAGGCGCGCGGCGCCTGGCGGCGGCTGGCGAGCGCGCCGCGGTGCCGGCGCGCACCGACCGCTGGCGCTGCCCGCGCCCGCGGGCCGGCTCGACGGTCGAGCGCGTGGTGTTCGGCCACGGCGCCGCGCGCCCGCGCTGATCAAGGGCGTGAGCTTCGCGCTCGAGCCGGGCGAGAGCCTGGGCATCGTCGGCCGCAGCGCGTCGGGCAAGACGACGCTGGCGCGGCTGCATGCTCGGCATCTGGACAGCCGCAGGCCGGCGCGGTGCGCCTCGACGGCGCCGACATCGCGCGCTGGGACCGCGACGCGCTCGGCCCGCACATCGGCTACCTGCCGCAGGACGTGGAGCTGTTCGCCGGCACGGTGGCGCAGAACATCGCGCGCCTCGGGCGCGGTCGACGCCGAGCAGGTGGTCGCGGCCGCGCAGCTCGCGCATGCGCACGAGATGATCCTGCGCCTGCCGCGAGGGCTACGACACGCAGATCGGCGAGGCGCGGCGCGCGTGCTGTCGCGGCGGCCAGCGCCAGCGCATCGCGACTGGCGCGCGCGCTGTACGGCGATCCGCGGCTGGTGGTGCTCGACGAGCCCAACGCCAACCTCGACGCCGAGGGCGAGGCGGCGCTGGCGGCCGCGCTCGCGAGCTCAAGGCCGCGGCGTGACGCGTGATCATGGTGGGCCATCGCCCGGCGCTGATGTCGCAGCTCGACAAGCTCGCCGTGCTGAAGGACGGTGCGCTCGAGGCGTTCGGCCCGCCGCGACGGTGCTGGCGCGTCTGCGCGCCAGTGCGCACGGCCGTCGGCCCGGCGCAACGCGTCGTCCAGGCCGAGCCCGCGGAGGCGCTCGGCATGAAGCACCGCACCGTCCCCCTCGCTGGCCGCGCTGCTGCGCGCAGCGCCGACGCGATGCGCGCGCGCTGCCGAGCTCGCGCCGCCAGTCGCGCTGCGGCTCTCGCTGCCGCTGTGCGCCGTGCTCGGCTGCTGTTCGCGCTCTGGACGGCGATCGCGCCGCTGTCGGGCGCGGTGGTCGCGCCGGCGCAGTCAAGGTCGAGCTCAACCGCAAGACCGTGCAGCACCAGGAAGGCGGCATCGTGCGCGAGATCCTGGTGCGCGACGGCCAGACAGGTGCGTGCCGGCGAGCCGCTGGTGGTGGTCGGCGACGTGCGCAGCGACGCCGAGCTGAGCCTGCTGCAGGACCAGCTGGCGCGCCGAGCGCGTCCGCAGCGCGCGCGCCGAGGCCGAGGCCGCGCTCGCGCCGCGCTTCGACCGCGCCCGCCGACTCGCGGCGACGCACGCGCGGCCGAGCACCTGGCGCGCGAGCGCGCGCTGTTCGCCGCGCGCCGCCGCACGCTCGACGAGCAGATCGCGCGCTGCAGCGCAGATCGCGCGAGGCGCAGCGCAGGCCGCGGCGCTCGAACCGCAGATCGACGCGACCGAGACGTCGGCCGCGCTGTCGGACGAAGAGCTCGCGCATCAACGACAAGCTGGCGCAGCAAGGCTTCGTCCAGCGCACGCGCCTGATCGGCGCTGCAGCGCACCGCCGCCGACTACCGCAGCCGCCTCGGCGAGTACCGCAGCGAACTCGCGCTGGCGCGCCAGCGCGTCGGCGAGCTGCGCAGCGCGCATCGCGCAGCTGCGCAATGCAGTACCAGCAGCGGCGGCCGACGAGCTGCAAGGAGCCGCCGCCAAGGTGCGCGAGGTCGAAGAGCGGCTGCGCCCGTCGCAGGACCAGGTCGAGCGCCAGACCGTGCGCGCGCCGGTCGACGGCGAGGTGATGGCGCTGCGCGTGGCCGCCGCCGGCGCGGTGATCGGCGCCGCGCGAGCCGCTGCTCGACGTGGTGCCGGCGCGCGAGAAGCTGGTGGTCGAGGCGCGCATCGCGCCGCAGGACATCGAGCATGTGCGCCAGGCGGCGCCGCCGAGGTGCGCCTGCTCGGCCTTCGACGCGCGCACGCACGCCGCTGCTGCCGGCCGCGGTCGTGTTCGTCGTCGCCCGACCGCGTGAACGAGCCCGACAGCGGCGAGCGCTGGTTCGACGCCACGGTCGAAGTCGACGCCGCGGCAGCTTGAGCAGCGACACCCGCAGCTGCGCCTGCAGGCGGGCATGCCGGCCGAGGCTCGTACGATCGAACCCACCGCTCGACCGCGCACGCTGGCTGCGAGTACCTGCTCGAGCCGCTGACCACGTCTTCTCGCAGCGCGCATGCTGCGCGAGCGCTTGAAGCACCGGCGCACGGACGCCGTCATTCGTTTCCTGACTCGTTCTCACTCCCAAGGAAATCCTTCACCGACCAGGTGCGCCATGTCTTTCAGGCCGACGCTTCGCACGCCAAGGCACGGCGTGCTGACCGTCTTCGGCGACACCTCGACAACACGATCGACGTCAGCCGCAACGCGGCCGGGCAGATCCTGGTCAACGGCGGCGCGGTCGCGATCGTCGGCGGCACGCCGACGGTCGCCAACACCGACGCTGATCCAGGTCTTCGGCCAGGGCGGCAACGACACGATCACGCTCGAACGAGGCCAACGGCGCGCTGCCGCGGGCGAACCTGTTCGGCGGCGCCGGCAACGACACGCTGACCGGCGGCTCCGGCGACGACCAGCTGTTCGGCCAGGCCGGCAACGACACGCTGCTCGGCAAGGGCGGCTTCGACTTCCTCTTCGGCGGCGCCGAGCAACGACACCCTGACCGGCGGCGACGCCGACGACCAGGTGTTCGGCGAGGCCGGCAACGACCGCATGATCTGGAACCCCGGCGACGACACCGACCTGAACGAAGGCGGCGCCGGCACCGACACCGTCGAGGTCAACGGCGGCAACGGCGCCGAGAGTCTTCACCGCCACCGCCAACGGCACCCGCGTCCGCTTCGACCGCCTCGACCCGGCGCCGTTCTCGCATCGACATCGGCACCACCGAGAACCTGGTCGCTCAACGCGAACGGCGGCGACGACAGCTTCTCCGCCACCGGCAACCTGGCCGCGCTGATCAAGATCACCGTCGACGGCGGCGCCGGCAACGACACGATCCTCGGCAGCAACGGCGTCGACCTGCTGCTCGGCGGCGACGGCAACGACTTCATCGACGGCCAGCAGGGCAACGACGTCGGCCTTCCTGGGCGCCGGCGACGACGTCTTCCAGTGGGATCCGGGCGACGGCAGCGACATCGTCGAGGGCCAGGACGGCACCGACACGATGCTGTTCAACGGCAGCGCCGGCAACGAGATCTTCGACGTCTCGGCCAACGGCGGGCGCGTGCGCTTCACCCGCAACCTCGGCAACATCGTCATGGACCTGAACGACGTCGAGAGCGATCGACCTCAACGCCCTCGGCGGCGCCGACACGATCACCGTCAACGACCTGACCGGCACCGACGTCGACGCAGGTCAACGTCAACCTGGCCGGCACGATCGGCGGCACGGCCGGCGACGGCGCAGGCCGACACCGTGATCGTCAACGGCACCAACGGCAACGACATCATCGACGTCGTTCGGCGCGGGCACCTCGGTCGCCGTGGTCGGGCTGCCGGCGCTGGTGAACGTCACCAACTCCGAAGGGGCGAACGACTCGCTCGTCGTCAACGCCCTGGGCGGCAACGACGGCGTGACGGCGACGACGCTGCCGGCCGGCGTCATCAAGCTGACGATCGACGGCGGCGCCGGCAACGACACGCTCCTCGGCAGCGCAGGGCGCCGACACGTTCCTCGGCGGCGACGGCAACGACTTCGTCTTCGGCGACAACGGCAACGACGTGGCCTTCCTGGGCGCCGGCGACGACGTCTTCCAGTGGGATCCGGGCGACGGCAACGACACGATCGAAGGCCAGGACGGCACCGACACGATGCTCTTCTTCGGCTCGAACGCCAGCGAGAACATCGACATCGTCGCCAACGGCGGGCGGGTGCTGCTTCCTCCGCGACGTGGCCAACGTGACGATGGACCTCGACGACGTCGAGCGCATCGACTTCCGCGCGCTCGGCGGCGCCGACAACATCGTCGTCGGCGACCTGACCGGCACCGACGTGACGCACGATCGACCTCGACCTGCGCGGGCCCGAACGGCGGCGGCGACGGCGCGGCCGACACGGTCACCGTCAACGGCACCAACGGCGACGACGTGTTCGGCGCCGCGGGCGACGCCGGCGGGGTCAACGTGTTCGGCCTGCAGGCCGCGGTCAACATCTTCTTCCACGGAGCAGGCCAACGACCGGCTGACGCTCAACGGCCTGGGCGGCGACGACGTCATCGACGCCACCTCGCTGGAAGCCGACGGCATCCAGCTCACGATGAACGGCGGCCTCGGCGACGACATGCTCCTCGGCAGCGAGGGCGACGACCTGATCAACGGCGGCGACGGCAACGACACGGCCCTGATGGGCGCCGGCGACGACACCTTCGTCTGGAACCCCGGCGACGACAACGACACGCTCGAAGGCCAGGCCGGCTTCGACACGATGCTGTTCAACGGCGCCAACGTCGCCGAGAACATCGACATCTCGGCCAACGGCGGGCGCGTGCGCTTCTTCCGCAACATCGCCAACGTGATGATGGACCTGAACGACGTCGAGGCGATCGACTTCAACGCCCTGGGCGGCGCCGACAACGATCGTCGTCAACGACCTGACCGGCACCGACGTGACCGAGGTCAACCTGAACCTGGCCGCCGTCGGCGGCGGCGGCGACGGCGCAGCCGACACGGTCATCGTCAACGGCACCAACGGCGACGACGTCGATCCTGGTCGTCGGCGACGCCAGCGGCGTCGTCGCGTGCTCGGCCTGGCCGCGCAGGTCAACATCACCGGCGCCGAGGCGGCCAACGACCGGCTGATCGTCAACGCCCTGGCCGGCGACGACGTGGTCGAGGCCTCGGGCCTGGCGGCCGGCGCGATCCAGCTCACCGCCGACGGCGGCGACGGCGACGACGTGCTCGATCGGCGGCGACGGCAACGACGTGCTGCTCGGCGGCGACGGCGACGACGTGCTGATCGGCGGCCCGGGCATCGACATCCTCGACGGCGGCGCCGGCGACAACATCGTGATCCAGTAAGAGCCGCTGCGCCGTTGACGGGCCGGGCCGATCGCGCAACAGTGGTTGCCGCGATGAACGCCCTGCCCGTCTTCGAGCGCAACCCCTGGTACGCCGCGCTGCCCGCCGCCGCGCGCGGCGGCCTGTGGTTGCGCGCGCAACCAAAGCGCCTGGCCCACGGCGCCACGCTGTTCAGCCGCGGCGAAGCCGCGACCGGCCTTTACGGCGTGGCCGAAGGCGCGCTCAACGTCTCCGGCCACAGCCCCGAAGGCAAGCGCATCTCCCTGACGCTGCTCGAACCCGGCAACTGGGTCGGCGAGGTCAGCCTGCTCGACGGCGGGGCACACACGCACGACGTGCTGGCGCACGGCGACACGCTGCTGGTGTGGCTGCCGCCGGCGCCCGGCGCCGAATGGCTGTCAACCCATCCCGAGCTGCACGCGCACTTCGCGCGCCTGTTGTGCGAGCGCGCGCGCGCCACCTATGCGTGGGTCGAAGCATTGATCGCGCTGCCCAAGCCGAAGCGCTGATCGCGCACCGGCTGTTGACGCTGGCCGAGGCCTTCGGCGAGCGCTCGGCCGCCGGCACGCAGCAGCTCACGGTGAGGTTGTCGCAGGAAGACATCGCCACCCTGGTCGGCCTGTCGCGCCAACGTGTGAATCAGGAGGTGCAGCGGCTGGCGGCGATGGGCGTTCTCGATGCGGCGTATGGCGATATCCGCGTGCATGACATCGAGGCGCTGCGGCGGGAGGCGCTGTACGGGGGTGATGTGCAAGCCTACTTCAGGCCCATGCAGTTGGCGTAGAAGGTCACGGGCGCGGCCCAGTCGGAGAAGATGCCGAGGATGCCGACATCCTTGGCCAGCACGTCG
The DNA here is from genome assembly GCA_963732625.1 of uncultured beta proteobacterium. Lineage (GTDB taxonomy): Bacteria > Pseudomonadota > Gammaproteobacteria > Burkholderiales > Burkholderiaceae_C > CADEEN01. The sequence continues at coordinate 7,497 of CAVTAM010000039.1, forward strand.
AGCACCCTGTACATGTCGCCTTCGCGCTTGATCGCGCTGTCGATGGTCTGGTAGTAGAAGCCGTTGTTGCCGTCGGCCAGGATGCCCGAGCGCTCGAGCGTCCAGGTGATGATGTCGAGACCGGCGGCCTTGGCGTCCGCGCGTACTGCGAGGGCACGATGTTGCCGCTGGCGTCGAGCGCCAGCAGCGCGAAGGTCGGCGGCGCGACGATGTTCATGCCTTGCGCGCTTGTAGCTCGCCAGCTCGGCGAAGGTCGGCAGATCGGCCGACCGACGTTGGCGTCGTCGAGGATACACCGCCTGCCGGCCGAACGCCGGCTCGTTGCTGGATCCAGTAGAGCACGTCGCTCTTGTCGAACGACTGCGGCCACACGTGGCGCGGCGGCACGCCGGCGGCCTTGTACTCGTCGATCATCTTCTGCGCGTAGGCCTGCTGCGTGAAGCCGTCGAACGGCATCGGCACGCTCGGCGCTCTTCAGCTCGGGCGTCATCTTCACGCCCAGCTGCTTGAACAGCTCGATGCTCTCCTTGTGCGTCAGCAGCGTGCCGCTGCTCGGGCCCGCAGTACAGGTCGGTGCGGAAGTTCGGCCGTGCCGCCCAGGTACTCGGCCGGCGTGCGCGCGCGCGGGTTGGACGCGTCCATCTTGCCGCGCAGGCGTCTTGAACTCGGCCAGCGTGATGTCGCTGGTGCGGCACTCGGCCGCTGGCCGGCGCGATCAGCGTTGCCGTCGGCGTCGAAGCGCGGCCGGCGTGAACGGCTTGATGCACTTCGCGGCCAGCGGCGTGGCCAGGATGTTGGTGGTGGTGTGCAGGTCGTTCTGCGCGTGGCGGCAGACCAGTTCCTTGTCCTTGGTGAAGGTCACGTCGCACTCGACGATGCCCGCGCCCATGCGCGCGCGCGGCCTCGTAGGACTCCTTCGTGTGCTCGGGGAACTGCAGCGCCGCGCCGCGGTGGCCGATCGAGAAGTCGGTGCGCTTGAACGCCGCGCTTGCCGCGCATGCTGCAGTTGCTGCTTGAGCGGGCCCGTCGGTCATGTCGTCGACCAGGAAGAAGGGGCGCGGGCCGAGCTGCACGCTCGGGCTGCGGCCTGAGCTGCGATCGCGTCGTCGTCGCGATCGGCACTGGCCAGGCCCGGCAACGAGCCGACCCAGATTGCCAAGGCCAGGGTGAAAAGTCTGCGGCGCATGTGAACTCCTGTTTGGCGTGTTGGGCGGTTGCGGCGGAATGCCAGCCGCGCGACACAGCTTAGCCCACAGGAGTGACGATGCAATGACCGCGCGATCGCTGCCGACTTGAGCGCAGCGTGCGACCGCCCGATGCTGTGCGCGGTAATCGGTTCTTTCAATGCGGGCGGGCCCGCCGCCCCCTAGCCTGCCACGCTTCCCCAATCGGGTGGATTGAGCCAACGATGCCCGGTTCTAAAGTGGATTTGCCCGCCTGCCAGGCGAGGCGTTGTTCCCAGCTCTCGGCAGCACTCGGCCCGGTCGTCTCGCTGCCTAACGTCTATTGCAGGAGATTGAAATGTCTCATTCAGATCCGACCGAAGTTGACATCAATGGCGGTGAATCCTGGTTCGCGGACCTGTCGGTTGACGAACTCAATGCAGGTCAAGAGTCGCCGATTGGCGAGGACGCGACCGGGGCCGGGCCATCGGCGAGGCCGATTCCGGGGCCGATTCCCTTGCCCAAGCGGCCCGTCAGCGGGCGCTACCGGGGCTCGTCCGGTGCGTTCCAGGTCGAACTCCGCGTTGACGTCGATCGCACCCGCCCGATGAACCGCGTCAGTGCCGACTTCTTCCAGATCAGCGGTGGCACCACCACCTATTCGGGATCGTTCATCGTCAACTCGCCCGTGGTCACGGCGAGCGCTTCGCAGATCGTGATCAAGGGGCTCGGCAGCTTCACCTTCAGCGCCGGAGCGCCCGTGGTGCAAGCCACCATTCCCCGCCGGACGATCCTTCAGCCACAGGCTCCCGCCGCCTTGCAGTTCTTCACCACCTCGGGTTCGCCCGGCGCCCTGTACCGGTGCTCTTTCGAGTCGGCCCGCTTCCGGACCGTGAGGATTGAGACCGATCGCGTCTCCAACCTGATGGGCGCCGTGTTCGACACCTACAACACCGGCGCCCTGCCGTCCGGCGGCCCGGGTCGCAACCTGAGCGTGGTCGGCGCATTTGCCGAGGCCGGCCTCGAGTTGATTCCCACTGCCGGCAACAACGTCATCCCCATCGGCGAGGCGCTGGCCAACGCCACGTGGAGCAATGCCGAACTGCACGCCTCGATGCAGCGCCACTTCTCCTTGCACCAGGACAACATGCAATGGGCGGTGTGGCAGGTGGCCGCCCAACTGCACGATCTGGGCGCCGGCTTGTACGGCATCATGTTCGACCAGCAAGGCAAGCAGCGCCAGGGTTGCGCGGTGTTCCACCAGGGCATCGGCGGCAGTACGCCCGAGCGTCTGCGCTTGCAGCTGTATACCTACGTGCACGAACTGGGGCACAACTTCAACCTGCTCGATTCGTGGCAGAAGTCGCTGGCCACACCGCCGGCGCCGAATCGTCCGCTGTCGTTGTCGTGGATGAATTACCCATTCAACTACCCGGCGCCTGGTGGCGAAACCACCTACCGGAACCAGTTCGCGTTCCAGTTCGACAACCAGGAAGTGATTCACCTGCGGCACGCGTTCCGCAACAACATCATCATGGGCGGCAGCAACTTCGCCGTGGGCTCGGCCCTGGAGCATGACCTGATGCCGGACCCCATCCGGGACGAGTCGGGCCTGAGCCTGACCATCTCCACGCACCAGAGAAAGTTCAGGCTGGGTGAGCCCGTGGTGCTGGAACTGGCGTTGAAGACCACCGATGCGCGCGGCCGGCGCGCTCACACACTGGTCTGCATCCGAACTTCAGTCTGGTCCAGGTGGCCATTCGCAAGCCCAACGGCAACGTCGTGTCGTACGAACCGTTCATCCACCACCTGGTTCGGCGACCAAGTGAGACCATTAAGCCCGCGGATGTGGTTCGCGACAGCGCGTACATCGGCTACGGCAAGGATGGACTGTACTTCAGCAGCCGGGCAACTACGAGATCCGGGCGTCCTACGCGCACTGGACGGCTCGACCGTGCTCTCGAACATCATCACGATGCGCGTCGGCTATCCGGTCACCTCTGCCGACGAGGACGTCGCCGATCTCCTGATGGGGGACGCCCAGGGCGCGCTGTTCTATCTGCTCGGCTCCGACGACGAATCCCTGCGCAGCGGGAACGACGCCTTCGATGAAGTGCTGGCCAAGTACCCCCACCATGTTCTGGCCGACTACGTGCGCCTGGTCAAGGGAGTCAATGCCGGCCGCGACTTCAAGACCATCACCGAGGGCGAAAACAAGGTGGTGGATGTGCGCGCAGCGAAGCCGCAGGAAAGCGCGCATCTGCTGAGCGCGGTGGCAAACTCCAACGTCCTCGACAGTGTGTCAGCCGATATGACCTTGGCCATGCTTGCAAAGGCGCAGAAGATGCAGGGCAACGAAGCCACCGCCGCAGCAACGATCAGCCGGATCAAGTCGTTGAAGGGACCCGCCGACATGATGAAGTAGCGTGAACCTGCAAGGCGCATGGCTCTTGGGAGCAACCATGCTCCTGGTCGGCACGGCGTGCGACAACGAAGGTGCACGCCGTGCCGCTCCCGCGGCGGTCGTCGAGTCGGAAGCGAGGAACACCATGCGCCTGTCAATCAAGCTGCGCGATGGCTTCAGCAACAGCGCGGTCAGCATTCGGGTGGATGGCGCCGAGGTCTACAAGAAGTCGGCGCTGAGCACCGATCTGACCATTTCGCTTGCAGAAGAAGTCCGAAGTGCCGGTTCAGAAGGCTCGCGTCACCCTGGAGGTTTCCGTCTCCGGCGGCCCGACGGAGGAGCGTCGAAGTCAACCCCGGCGAAACGCCCTTCGTCGATGTCGCCATCGTCGAGGGTGTGATGAGTTTGCGCACCTCTAAGACCGAGACGCCGATGATGTAGGCTGCATCAGCGCAGGCGCTCGGCGCGCTCGTGCCGCAGCGCCTCGGCGAGCGCCTGTGCCCGGCGCGCTCGGCCGCCTCGATCAGCGTCAGGTCGATCAGGTCGCGCTGCGCGTGGCTGCCGCCGAAGCGGTGCGCATGGCTGCGCAGCGGGCGCAGCAGCTGCACCGCCTCGCGCGTAGTCGCCGTCGCCGAAGGCCTGGATCGCGCGCGTCGCGTGCAGGCCCGACCTCGCGCAGGAACGCCGCGTTGTCGCCGCTGCCGGCGCAGCGCGCGCGCTGCTGCGCGTCCAGCAGCGCGCTGCGCGTCGCTCGTCGCGGCCGGCGCCGACGAAGGCCATCATCGCGTGCATGTCGTTGAACGCGTAGTTGCCGGCGCTCGGCCAGCGGCGCCCAGCGGTCGGCCAGCGCGCTGCCAGCGGTCGCCGACGTCGATGCCGCGCAGCGTGCAGCCGCCACAGCATCGCCGAGGCGTCGATCATGTCGAGCACGACCGGCGAGCGGCTGCCGAGGATCGGGCCGTCGAACAGCGCGCAGCACCTCGTCGATCTCGTCCGAGGTCGAGGTGGAACAGCGCCAGGTGCCACCAGTTGTGCACGGCGAAGAAGCTGCCGTCGCTCCAGGCGTCGCGTGCTCGGCGCGCATCCAGGCGATGCCGTCGCGGCGGCGGTCCTGCATCTCCATCACGTGCGCCACCGCGTGCCAGCCCCAGCCGTCGCGCGCGCTCGAGCTCGACGCGCGGCGGCCGAGGGCCTCGGCGCGCGCGTAGTCGCCGCGTCTCCTCCAGGCCGAAGGCGTGCATGCCGAGCACCGCGTGGTAGCCGGGCATGCCGGCGCTCCACGCCGGCAGCGCGCGCGCGATGCGGTCGCGCAGCATGCGCGAGTGGCCGGTGAAGAAGTCGATCTGGTGGCCCGACCTGCAGCGCCAGCGCGTCGCGCGGATAGCTCGATCGCTCAGATCCTCCAGCGCGCGGCCGGCCGCGTGCCAGCGGCCGTCGACCAGGTGCTCGACGGCGCTGCAGGTGCGCGCGCTCGCGCTCGTCGGCCGGCAGCGCCTGCGCGGCGGCGCAGCGCGGCGCGCGCCGCGCGGCAGCGCCGGCCGGCTCGGTGCCGAGCAGGTTGCAGGTAGGCCGCCAGCACATGGCGCCATCGTCATGTCGGGGCTGCCGCGCAGCGCGCGCTGCGCGCTGGCCAGCGGGTCGCCGACACAGGCAGCGCAGCTCGTGGCTGGCCTGCTCGAAGGGGTCGAGCGCCTGCGGCGGTGGCGCCGCTGATGGCGTGGCCGAGGGCGTCTTGCAGTTTCATCGCATTCTTTCGAAAAGAGATCAGGGGACTCGATGATGCGAGCGCGGCGTCCGCTGCGCGTCTGCTTCACGCCGCCTCGGCCACCTCCAGCCGCGCATGGCCGTGGCGTGCCGTGAAACGCTCGATCGCGCTCACCAGCGCTTGCCATTCGCCGCACCACAGGAAATGGTCCTCGCCCTGCAGGCGTTCGATCTGCGCACCGGGAATGGCGCGCGCCAGCAGCTCGCCGGCCGCCGCGGGCACGACGCGATCGCCCTGGCGTTGCATCACCAGCGTGGGCACGCGCAGGGCGGCCAGGCGCGAGCGAAGGTCCACCGCATGAAACGCGCGCAGCAGCTCGATCACGCCCACGCGCGACGCGGCGTGGCGCAGCAGCCGGGCGTACCAATGCCGGACCTGCGGATCGTCGGCGACGCTGGGCGCAAACAGGCGCAGGCCCTTGTCGTAGTGCGCCGGGTCGGTGAGGCAATCGACCCAGCGGTCGAAGCCCTCGGGCTTGAGGCCCCACGGCGTCTCGGGCGTCCAGTGGCCGCAGGGCGAGGTGCCGTACAACAGCAAGCCGGACACGCGGTCGGGGCGGCGCAGCGCGATGTCCATCGACATCGTGCCGCCGGCCGAGCAGCCGAACAGCCACGCGCGGCGCAGGCCGAGGTGGTCGAGCACCGCGCTCACGTCTTCGGTGGCGCTGGCGGCGTCGGGCGCGATGCCGATGCGCTCGGACAGGCCGGTGCCGCGCCGGTCGATCATCACCACGCGGTGCTTGCGCGCCAGCGCGCGCAGCACATCGCGCACGCGGGGCTCGTCGAGGCCGACTTCGAGGTTGCTGATCAGGCCCCACATCAGCACCAGCGTCTCGTCGCCCTCGCCCCAGCAGGTGTAGGCCACCTGGCCGTGGCGCGTGGGCGCGTAGGCGATATCGAACGGCAGCGCGGCGCGGCGCAGCGCCGCCTGCGATTGCGCGTAGGCGGCTTCGATGCGCGGCGAAGGCCGCAGGCCGAGTCCCTCGCGCCAGCGTGTCGCGGCCTCGAAGTACGCGGACTCGACGCCGGCGGCGTCAGCGCGCGCGGCGCAGGCGCGGATGCGCGCGATGTGGCCGGCCTCGGCGCAGGGTTCGTGGCGCAGCAGCGCCTGGGCGCCTTGCTCGGCGAGGTCGGCTTCGCCCTCGTCCAGCGCACGCTCGATGCCGCGCTCGAGCGCGCGCACGACGGCGGCGCGCTGCTCGCGGCGGCAGTCTTCGAGCCAGTCGTCGAAGGCGTCGCTGCCGAGCGAGAAGCCGGCCAGGATGTCGGCGGCCGGCGTGCCGACCAACGCGCGCAGGTCCGCGGCGTCGAGCGCACGCGCGGTGGCGGCCAGATCGCTGTCGAAGCGGGCGCGAGCCACAGCGCGTCGGCGTCGCCGGCGATCATCGCGGTGCCGAGCACGCCGTGCACCTGGTGCACCAGGCGGCGCAAGCGCCCGCGCCCGAGGCCCGGCCGCGCGTCGGGCCACAACAGTGCGGCCAGCGCGTCGCGGCCGACACGGCGCCGCTGTCGGCACAAGTAGGCCAGCAGCGCCAGGCCGTGCTTGAGGTTCAGCGACGAAGCGCGGCCGTTGACCATCACGCTCGGGTAGCCGTGCAGCAACAGCCGCACGCGCGGGGCGTTGGGGGTGCGGGGGGCGGACGGCATGGCGGGCTCCTCGGTGAGCGTCGGATGAGCAGCGCAGCGTAGGGCTGCGAGCGCGCCGCGTCTGTCAGGACGCCGACACTTCGGCACCCCTAGAAGTTGCGCGCCGACCCACAATCGAGCATGCCCGACATCGACACCATCCGGCCGTTCCAGCTCCAGGTGCCGCAAGCCGCGATCGACGAACTGCACGCGCGGCTGGACGCGCGTGCGCTGGCCCGACGAGGCGCCCGAGCCGCCGTGGGCCTACGGCACCTCGCTCGCCTTCATGCGCGAGCTGGTCGACTACTGGCGCACGCGCTTCGACTGGCGCGCGACCGAGGCCGCAGCTCAACGCGTGGCCGCAGTTCATGACGCGCATCGACGGCATCGACATCCACTTCCTGCACGTGCAGGGCAGCGGCCCGAAGCCGACGCCGCTGCTGCTCTCGCACGGCTGGCCGGGCTCGGTGCTCGAGTTCATGAAGCTGATTCCGCTGCTGACCGACCCGGCGGCGCACGGCGGCGACGCCGCCGATGCCTTCACGCGTCGTCGTGCCCTCGCTGCCGGGCTACACGCTGTCGTTCCGCCGAGACCAGCCGCGCCGCGTCGCTGGCCGAGATCGGCGCGATGTTCGACGACGCTGATGACGAGCGCCTCGGCTACGCGCGCTACGGCGCGCAGGGCGGCGACTGGGGTTCGTTCGTCACCGCGTGGCTGGGCGCGAACCGCGCGCGAGCACCTGATCGGCATCCACCTCAACCTGATGCCGATCCGGCGCGATGCCGCGATGTTCACCAACCCGACCCGGACGAGCGCGCGCTACCTCGACGAGCTCGAGGCGTGGCTGAAGGAAGAGACCGGCTACCAGGCGATCCAGGGCACGCGCCCGCAGACGCTCGCGTTCGGCCTGTCGGATTCGCCGGTCGGCCTCGCCGCGTGGATCGTCGAGAAGTACCGCGCGTGGACCGACTGCGACGGCGACCCGCGCAACGCGCTGTCGATGGACGAGATGCTCGGCAACATCAGCCTGTACTGGTTCACCAACTGCATCGGCGCGTCGTTCTGGCCCTACTACGCGCGCATGCACGGGCCGTGGCCGATCGACGGCAAGCATCGCCGTGCCGACCGGCTACTGCGAGTTTCCGCGCGAGATCCTGCGCCCGCCGCGCGCGGCGGCCGAGCGCATGTTCGCCGACATCCGGCGCTGGACGTGATGCCGAAGGGCGGGCACTTCGCGGCGCTCGAGCAGCCCGAGGCGCTGGCGGCGGAGATCGAGGGCTTCTTCGCATCGCTCGGCTGAGCCACGCTTTCCGCTCGCGGCAACGACCGTTGCCGTTTTCCCGAATTCAATCGGCGGCGACGCGCACCTAGAGTGAATCTATTCCAGTCGATTGCAGGAGAGCCGAGATGCGCGTGATTCCGATCGCTGCCGATGCGTCGGCGCTGCGGCGATGAAGAGAGCGGCGAAGTCCCCAAGCTCGCGCTGCCGCTGACGCGGCGCGAATTCCTGCAAGGGCTCGGGCGTGCTGATGGGCACGCTCGCCGCGGGCAGCGTGCTCGCCGCGCTGGCGCCGTCCACCGGCTGGGCGGTGGAGCTGAAGACGCTGTCCACCGCCGAGGGCGAAGCGCTGATGAAGATGGGCCGCACGCTGTACCCGCACAAGAAGCTGCCCGACGCGGTGTATGCGCTGCTCGCGAAAGATCTCGACGCCAAGGCGCGGCCGACGCCGCCACCGCCAAGACTGCTGCGCGACGGCGTGGCCGCGCTCGACAAGGCGGCCGGCGGAGCTTCGCCAAGGCCGACGACAAGAAGCGGCGCGCGATCGTCAAGGCGCTCGAAGGCCAGCCGTTCTTCGCTGCCGTGCGCGGCCAGTGCATCACCTCGCTGTACGACAACGACATGGCCTAGCAAGGCGTTCGGCTACCCCGGCTCGTCGTGGGAGAAAGGCGGCTACATCACGCGCGGCTTCCAGGACCTGAAGTGGCTGCCCGCGCCGCCGCTGGACGGCGAGCCCGAAACCCTGCGATCGGACTGAGCGTCAGCAATCGGAGACATCATGGCGAAGTTCGAACAGACGATGAGTCGGTCGTCGTCATCATCGGCTCGGGCGCGGGCGGCGGCACGCTCGCCAACGAGCTGTGCCAGAAGGGCATCAAGGTCGTGGTGCTCGAAGCCGGCGCGCTGCAGTCGCAGGCCAGCTTCATCAACGACGAATGGAAGTCCTTCGTCCAGCTGGCGTGGCTCGATCCGCGCACGACCTCGGGCACCTGGCGCGTGGCCAAGGACTTCGCCGGCCTGCCGGCGTGGATCTGCAAGACGGTCGGCGGCACCACCACGCACTGGGCCGGCGCCTCGCTGCGCTTCCAGGAGCACGAGTTCAAGGCGAGGACGCACCTACGGCGACATCACGGGCGCCAACCTGCTCGACTGGCCGCTGACGCTGGAGGAACTCGAGCCGTAGTACGCGCAAGCGCCGAAGACAAGATGGGCGTCACGCGCACCAATGGCATCCCCGGCCTGCCGGGCAACAACAACTTCAAGGTCATGTACGCCGGCGCCAAGAAGCTCGGCTACAAGGAGTGCCACACCGGCAACATGGCGATCAACAGCCAGCCGCGCGATGACCGCGGCCGCTGCATGCAAATCGGCTTCTGCTTCCAGGGCTGCAAGAGCGGCGCCAAGTGGTGCACGCTGTACACCGAGCTGCCGAAGGCCGAGAAGACCGGCAACTTCGACCTGCGGCCCGAGTCGCACGTGACGCGCATCGAGCACGACGACAGCCGGCAAGGTCACCGGCGTCGTGTACTTCGACAAGGACGGCAAGGAGCAGCGCCAGAAGGCGCGCGTCGTCTGCGTGGCCGGCAACTCGATCGAGACGCCGCGCTTGCTGTTGCTGTCGGCGTCGGCGAAGTTCAAGGACGGGCTGGCCAACTAGCTCGGGCCAGGTCGGGCGCAACTACATGCGCCACATGACCGGCTCGGTCTACGCCGCGTTCAAGAAGCCGGTGCACATGTACCGCGGCACCACGATGGCCGGCATCATCCGCGACGAAGCGCGAGCACGACACCAAGCGCGGCTTTGCCGGCGGCTACGAAATGGAGACGCTGTCGCTCGGCGTGCCGTTCATGGCCGCCTTCCTCGAACCCGGGCGGCTGGGGTGAGGACTTCGCCTGGTGGATGGACAACTACACGCACATGGCCGGCATGTGGCTGGTGGGCGAGGACATGCCGCGCGAGACCAACCGCATCACGCTCAACGACAAGGTCAAGGACAAGTGGGGCAACGCCGGCGCCGAACGTGCACTTCGACGACCACGACAACGACGTCGCGATGCGCGACCACGCGTTCGCGCAGGGCGAGAAGGTCTACAAGGCGGCCGGCGCGGTCAGACCTTCCGCACGCCGCCGTACCCGTCGACGCACAACCTCGGCACCTGCCGCATGGGCGCATCGCGCAAGGACAGCGTGTGCAACACCTTCGGCCAGACGCACGACATTACCAACCTGTTCATCTCCGACGGCAGCCAGTTCACCACCGGCGGCGCGGAGAATCCGACGCTGACGATCGTGACGCTCGCGATCCGCCAGGCCGACTACATCGCCAAGCAGATGACGCGCACGCACGATCTGAGCATGCCCATGCCCTTTACCACCGAAACACATCCCGGCGTCGAGGCGCGCCCGAGCGCCCGCCAGCGACGGCTTCACGCTCAACCACTGCATGCTGCGGGTCAAGGACCCGGCGGTGTCGCTCGCGTTCTACACGCGCGTGTTCGGGATGCGCGTGCTGCGCAAGCTCGACTTTGCCGAGATGAAGTTCTCGCTGTACTTCCTGCACCGCGCGCAGGCCGGCGAGGCGGCGCCGCCCGACGACGAAGGCGAGCGCACCGCGTGGACCTTCGCGCAGCGCGGCATCCTCGAACTCACGCACAACTGGGGCACCGAAGCGCAGGCCGACTTCAAGTCCACGACGGCAACGCGCAGCCGCAGGGCTTCGGCCACATCTGCTTCTCGGTGCCCGACCTCGACGCCGCGATCCGCTGGCTCGACGAGAACCAGCTCGCCTACGTCAAGCGGCCCGAGCAGGGCAAGATGCGCGACGTGGCGTTCGTGAAGGACCCGGATGGGTACTGGATCGAGATCATCGAGCCGGGAAGGTTGAAGCAGTTGGGACGCTGAGCCCTCAGCGCTCCGCCAGGTAGTGCCGCGTCTCGACCTCGCTGCCCTCGACCAAGTATTCGCGCAAGCCGGCCTCCACCTCGCGATCCGCCACCGTCCCGCGATGGCGCTGGTGCAGGTAGTCGGCCCAGCAGGTGACGATGAAGCGCTCGACATAGCGCGACGCGTCGCCCAGGTCGCGGTACAGCGCGCCAGAAGGTCGCGCCGTCGCGCTGGCGCGGCGCGCGCATCTGGCTGCACGGCTGTCGCAGAAACGCCTCGGCTGGCTCGGGCCGGATGCGGTAGCCGATCTCCACCGCCACCGGCCCGGCCTCGGGATCGGGCTCGTCGGCGACGAAGCAGCTGTTCCAGCGGCGGCCGGCGTCACCTCGAGTCCTCGCCCATGCGCAGCGGGAACGGGCCGGGCCAGCAGCAGCGCCGGCCGATCATCGCCACCGCCGCGGCAGCGAGCGCGGCCGGCAGGCCGACGATGCCGGACAGCGCGCCCCAGAACGCCGAGCCGATGCGCAAACGAGCCGAGCGCGCTCAGCGTGTGCAGCGACGTCGCGCGCGAGCGCACCCACGGCGGCGCGCTGGTCTGCGTGGCGGTGTTGAAGGTCGACATCACCGCCATCCACGCCGCGCCGCCCAGCACCAGCGCGCCGTAGACCAGCACACGCAGCGTCGAGAACGCGGCCACCAGCATCACCGCCGCAAACACCACGCAGCCGGCGGCACCAGCCGCTCGAGCCCGAAGCGCGCTGCGCAGCCTTGTCGATCACCAGGCCCGGCCGCCACGGCGCCGCGTGCCCAGGCAGCCCATCAGCAGGCCGAAGCCCGCGCCGCGCCCAGGCCGAGCTGCGCTGGCCGATGACCGGCAGCAGCGCCCACAGCGCCGAGCCGGCCGCGCTGTAGGCCACGGTGCGCACCAGTTGCGCCAGGATGCGTGGCGAGTGGCGCGCATAGCGCAGGCCGGTCAGCGTGCCGCCCCACAGCCGCTCGGCCGGCAGGCGCGCTGGCGGGTGCGGCTTCGGCGGCCAGCGCCGCACCGCCTGCAGCATCGCCAGCGCGCTGCAGCACCGCGCCGACGAAGCTGTCCACGCGCGGCTGCCGGCCAGCGCGAACACCACGCCGGCCAGCGCCGGGCCGAGCGCGCGCGCGGCGTTGTAGGCGATGCTCATCGCGATGATGGCCTGCGGCAGCTCGTCGCGCGGCATGGATCTCGCCGACGGCCGAGTTCCAGGCCGGCGACAGCAGCGCAGTGCAGCAGCCGGCGACGAAGGTCAGCAGCAGCAGGCTGGCCGGCCCGGCAAAGCCGACGCAGCAGCAGCGCGGCCAGCAGCGCCACCGCCGCGGCCTGCACGCCCAGCGCGGCTGAGCATCAGCGCGCCGCCGGTCGGTCGTGTCGGCCAGCACGCCGGCCGGCAGCGAGAGCACGAACATCGGCAGGAACACCGCCGTCTGCACCAGCGCGGCCAGAAACGACGAGCCGGTGCGCTCGACCATCAGCCACGCCGCGGCCATGGCGTGCATCGCGTTGGCGATGAAGTAGGCCGCGCTCGTCAGCCAGAGAACGCGGAAGACCGGATGGCGCAGGGCGCTCCAGGGGCTGTTGTCGTCGGCGGTCGTCACGTATCAACGACGACGGCTTGCATGCAGCTCGCTCTTCAGCACACGGCTGTGCTGTCGCGCCGCGTCACGGCGACCGCTTTCGGGCAAGTTCGCCAGCGGCGCCGTCAGTTCGAGATAGATCGCATGGCTGTTCACCGCGGCATCGGCGACAGCCAACTGCTGCTCGATGGCCATTCGCAGCCACTCGCTGCGCGTCATGCCGCGCAGCGCCGCCAGCGCCGACAGGCGCTTCTCCTGCTCGCTGGAAAGCCGCAGCGAGAGCGTGGTGGTCATGAGTTCGCGATACAGATTTGTGATGCGGCGATGTTGCGCGGCGGCTGGCGCCGGCGTCAAGCGCGTGCCTCGGCCTTTCGATCCCGCTGCGACGCCATACAATGTATGGGTGCGATTCGAGTGGGATAGAACCAAGGCGGCCGCCAACTTCAAGAAGCATGGAGTCTCCTTTGACGAGGCTCGAACGGTTTTCTACGATGAGTTCGCGGTCCAGTTCTTCGACGATGAACACTCTTCAGAGGAAGACCGGTTCATCCTGCTCGGCATGGATGTGAGCGCACGGCTTCTCGTGGTCGTTCACTGCGAGGTGGCCGAAGGCGAAGTGATCCGAATCGTCTCTGCGAGGAAGGCCACGCGCAGCGAGGCCAAGTTCTATCGAGGTGCCTGAAATGAAAGCCGAGTACGACTTCTCCAAGATGAGATCGCGCAGGAACCCCTACGCATCCAAGCTGAAAAAGTCCGTGACGATGCGACTGTCCGAGGATGTCGTGGAGTATTTCAAGGCGATGGCCTCCGAAGCTGGAGTGCCCTACCAAAGCCTGATCAATTTGTATCTGCGCGACTGTCTGGCGCAAAACCGTCGCATACAAATCAAGTGGCCGGGCGCCGCTTGATCGGCACGCGCAGCAGGTGTGCGCTGAACTCGGGATAGAGGTGGCTCGACAGCGGCAGCCCCGCCGCGCCGGCGATCGCCGCGCAGCGCAACCAGCCGGTGACGCCGCCGATGCGCATCAGGTCGGGCATGTAGAGCAGCAGCGCCTCGCCGCGGTCCAGGCCCTGGTTGAAGTCCGACATCAGCCGCACGCCGGGGCCGATCGCCTCGCGCACGATGCGCACCGCCTCCAGGTCGGCCGCGAGCGTCGTGCGGCCGAAGTGCATCTTGATCGCGCCAAAGGCCGACACGTTCGTCGAGTCAAGTCGCAACGGCCGGCTTGTAGGCGACGACGTCGATTTCGACCTTCGCGTCGACCATCAGGCGCGCCTCGGTGGTCGAGCGCGCCGGCTTGCCGTTCGGGAACTGCTCGAGATAGATGCGGTTGAAGCTGCCGAAGTCGCGCGCGTCGTCGAGCCACACCGTGACCTTGCAGACATCGTCGAGCGTGCATCCGGCGAGCGCGAGCACTTTCACCAGGTTGGCGAACACCTGGCGCGTCTGCGCCTCGATGCCGCCGGCGACGATCTCGCCAGCCTCGTCGGCGGGCACCTGACCCGAGACAAAGACGAAGTCGCCTGCGCGCACGGCCGGCGAGAACGGCCGCGGCTGCCGGTCGGAGGCGAGGGGCGGGTTGCCGAGATATTTGAGATTCATCTGGAAGTCTCCGTTGACGAGGGTCGAGAGTTTCATTCATTCTTCCGCACCACCAACGGAGACTCCTGATGGAAACCGTCAAGCAACCTTCTGCGCCGTTCGGCGCTGCTCTCGGCATCGCCTGCGCTCGCGCCGGCGGCCTGGGCGCAGCAGACCGCCTGGCCGACCAAGCCGGTCACGCTGCTGGTGGGCTTCCCGCCCGGCGGGCAGACCGACTTCGCCGGCCGCGTGCTGATGAGCAGCATGCAGACCACGCTCGGCCAGGCGGTGGTCATCGACAACAAGGCCGGCGTCAACGGCAACCTCGCGGCCGTCGAGGTGCTGAAGGCGGCGCCGGACGGCCAGAAGCTGCTGGTCGGCAACGGCTCGATGACGATCACGCAACACGTCTATACGAAGCTCGGCATGATCGACCCGCGGCAGCTGACGCCGATCGGCGTGATGCTGCAGTCGGCGCTCGTGCTCGCCGTGCCGGCCACGTCGCCGATCAAGACCTACGCTCAGTTCGCTGAACAGGCCAACGCGAAGGCCAAGGCGGGCAAGGGCATGGACTATGGGACGGGGGGCGCGGGCTCGCTGGTGCACGTGACGATGGAACTGCTGCGCGAGCGCATGGGTGGCCCGGCCATGAACCACGTGCCGTACAAGGGCAGCAGCCCGGCGATGATCGACCTGATGGCCGGGCGCCTGGACGCGATGTTCGACGCCACCTCCGTGGTCGCGCCCTTCATCAAGGACGGCAAGCTGCGGCCGCTGCTGGTCACCGGCACAAAGCGCGAAGCCCTGTTCCCGGACGTGCCCACCGCCACCGAGGCCGGCATCAAGGACTTCGTCATCATCTCGTTCATCGGCCTGTACGGGCCGCCCGGGCTCGCACCCGACATCGTCGCCAAGGCCAACAGCGCGATCAACACGGCAATGAAGGATCCGGCCGTGACCAAGGGCATCGTCGAGCGCGGCGACGAGCCGGGCGGCGGCACGGCGGAGCAGCTCGGCAACCTGACCCGCACCCACTACAAGATGTGGGGCGACGTGGTGAAGGCGAACAACATCCAGGCCGAATGACGTGATCGCGCCGGGCGGCGCATGAGCCTCCGCCCGGCCGCTCCGAAGGAGGCTCGCACCGCAGTGCGAAGCACGGAGGTTCCTGGTGAACGACATCCTCGACCCGCTGCTCGACGCCACGAGCAAGGGCTTCCCGCAGGCCAGCGCGCCGCTGCGCCGCTCGGCCATCGGCGCGCAGGGCTGGAACGTGCTGGCCGGCGACCTGCCGTTGCCGCTGGCGGTGGTCAAGCGCGACGCGCTGCAGCACAACCTCGGCTGGATGCAGCGCTATGCCGACGACGCGGGCGTGCGCTTTGCGCCGCACGGCAAGACGACGATGTCGCCGCAGTTGTTCCGCCGCCAGCTCGACGCCGGCGCATGGGGGCTGAGCTTCGCGACGGTGGCGCAACTGCGCATCGGCGTCGAGGCCGGCGCGCGGCGCTGCCTGATCGCGAACCAGGTGCTCGACGCCGGCGACCTGGCCGCCATCGGCGCGCTGCAGCGCGAGCATGCCGGCCTGCGCGTGCTGTTCCTGCTCGACTCGGTGGCGCAGTTGGAGTTGATCGAGGCCACGCGGCCAGCGCAACCGTTCGAGGTGCTGCTCGAGATCGGCGTGCCCGGCGGCCGCAGCGGTTGCCGCACCTTCGACGAGGCGCTCGCGCTGGCGCGCCGAGCGCGCGAGAGCACGGCGCTTCGGCTCGCCGGCATCGAGTGCTACGAAGGCCTGGGCGTGAAGGGCGACAGCGAGATCGACCGCGCCAACGCCGATGCGCTGATGAAGCGGGTGACCGATATCGCACTGCAATGCGACCGCGAACGGCTGTTCGAAGCCGACGAGGTGCTCGTCTCGGCCGGCGGCTCGGCCATCTTCGACCTCGTCGTGCCGGCGCTGCAGACCCGCGCTGTCGCGCCCGGTGGCCGGGCTGCTGCGTTCGGGCTGCTACGTCACGCACGACCACGGCCTGTACCGCCGCATGGTCGCGGTGGCGAACCTGCGCCTGGGTTGCGACGACGGCCTGCAGGCCGCGCTCGAAGTCTGGGCGCTGGTGCAGTCGCTGCCCGAGCCGGGGCTGGCGATCCTCGCGGTCGGCCGGCGCGATCTGTCGTACGACATCGAGCTGCCGATCCCATCGCCTATGCGCGCGCGCAGCGCGCGGCAGCCGCGACGTGCATGCCGCGCCGGCGGACTGGAAGATCAGCGGGCTGAACGACCAGCACGCCTACCTGCGCTTCGACGGCGACCCCGGCCTCGCGGTCGGCGACCGCATCGTGCTCGGCATCTCGCACCCGTGCACGACCTTCGACAAGTGGCGCTGGATGCCGGTGGTCGATGCCGACTACCGCGTCGTCGATGCGCTCGTCACCTGCTTCTAGAGACGGCGATGCGAGCAGAGCATCTGCTCGAAGGCGGCCTCGTCATCGACGGTTCCGGCGCGCCCGGCTTCGCCGCCGACGTGCTGCTGGCCGGCGACCGCATCGAGGCGATCGGCCGCTGCACCTGCGCAGCAGCGCGGGCGACGCCGACGTGATCGACTGCCGCGGCCAGGTCGTGGCCCCGGGCTTCATCGACGTGCACACGCACGACGACGCGATCGTGCTGCAGCAGCCGCAGATGCTGCCGAAGATCACGCAGGGCGTCACCACGGTGATCGCCGGCAACTGCGGCATCTCGCTGCTGCCGCTGGCCACCGACGCGCCGCCGCCGCCGCTCAACCTGCTCGGCACGAAGACGTTCCGCTACACCCGCGTGGCCGACTACCGCGACCGCGTTCGACGCGCGCGCGGCCGGCGGTCAACGTCGCCTCGCTGGTCGGCCATACGACGCTGCGCGTCGCGACGATGGACCGGCTCGACCGTGCGGCCAGCGCGCGACGAGCAGGCGCGCATGGCCGCGCTGCTCGACCAGGCCTGAAGGACGGCGCGCATCGGCCTGTCGTCCGGGCTGTTCTACGAACCGGCGTTCGCCGCGCCGGCCGATGAGGTGCTCGCGCTGGCGAAGGTCGTCGCGCGCCACGGCGGCATCTACACGACGCACCTCCGCAGCGAGATGCAGGCGATCTCGAAGCGCTGGACGAGGCCGGCGACACCGCGTCGCCGCCGGCGTGCCGCTGGTGATCTCGCACCACAAGTGCGCCGGGCCGACGCAACTGGGGCCGCACGCGCGAGACGCTGCCGCTCATCGAGTCGCTCGCCGCGCGCCAGCCGGTCGGCGATGGACGTCTATCCGTACACCGCCGGCTCGACGGTGCTGCGCGAGGAACTGGTCGACGGCGTCATCGACATCCGCATCACCTGGTCCGACCCGCATCCCGAGGCCGAAGGCCGCGCTGCTGGCCGACATCGCGGCCGAGTGGGGCGTGACGCAGCAGGAGGCCTGCCGACGGCTGCAGCCGGGCGGCGCCTGCTATTTCCAGATGCACGAGGACGATGTGCGAGAAGATCATCGCGCACCCGCTGACGATGATCGGCTCCGACGGCCTGCCGCACGACCGCCACCCGCATCCGCGGCTGTGGGGCACGTTTCCGCGCGTGCTGGCGCACTACTGCCGCGAGCGGGGGCTGTTCCCGCTCGAGCAGGCGGTCCACAAGATGACCGGGCTGTCGGCGCGCAAGTTCAAGCTGCAGCGGCGCGGCCAGTTGCAGGCGGGCTGGTGTGCCGACATCGTCGTCTTCGATCCCGCGCGCGTGCGCGACCGTGCCAGCTACGAACAGCCGCTCGAGGTGTCGGAAGGCATCGCCGCGGTGTTTGTCAACGGCGTGCCGAGCTACGGCGATGATGCGCCGGCCGCGGGCCGCGCTGGGCGTTTGCTGCATCGGCCACTAGACATCCCCGCATGAGTACGGGGAGCTTCGGCGTTGTCGCGGTGGATCTCGGCCAGTAAGCCAGCGCGAGCAAGCCGCAGCCGATCTCCGCAAACAGGAGCGCCCTGCACGCACATCGCGTTCATTCGAGCCGGTATAACGAAATGCCAGAGATCGATCTGCAGCGGTTGTTGCGTTACCAGTCGTCGGGTTAGATCGAAACCGACGCAAACTCCCACTCCGCTTGAGCGAGGGATTAGCCCGCTTTTGTTGCGGCAGGCTTCTTCTGGCGCTTTTCGCGATTCTCAGTCAATACCAGACGATACTTTAATCCGTTATTGACGTGAAACGGGAGTTGGAAATCTATCTGCACGTGTGGATTCGTACAAATATACTCCCAGTTCACACTTACTTTCTGGCCAATGATTGAGTTTGCGAACAAGAAACGCAGGATCTCGTTAATTTGTCCGTCGCTGGCGGTAGTCTTAATTGACCTGTATTTCTCTACGAACTGAGTCGAGTGAATATCTCATATCCAATAATTCTGTAGTGCCATTAGGTAAGATTCAAAGTCCGGGTTTTGAGCAGCCCATTCGTCGATCAATTCATCATACATACTGGAAGAAACGTTCTTCTCAGCGGCGTATAGATCCTTGGACGTATACAGTTCACTGGCGACCGGCCTGTGTATTTCGCGGACTTTGTTTATGTAAACGATCAAGTCACGCGGCAATAAAATGACCGTCTTAGCATGTGCTTCAAAGGAGTCGCACCGTGTCGACTGTTTTGTTCTCGAAAATTGACGCTGATCGCTCGTTGAAATTGAGGCCGGCCGCCATAGGCGCATACTGCTCGATCCGTTCGGTGATCATTGCATCCAGCGAGTCATAGTCCCATTTGATCTCTACCGCGCCGTCCTGATAAACTTTATTCGTCGTTGAACCGAAGCGTCTCGTAAATGTCGGCACGGAGAAAACTACTACCTTTAGAGTTTTCCATCGGATACGCTGGAGTGATTAATGTTCTGAGCGCACAGAATGAGGTTAACCAAGATCTTCGAGTACTCTTCGATTTCTCCGTGGAGCCAGTTTTCATCCAACTGATCGATGATAACAATCTGCTTCACTTGGTTTGCATATCGACGGTAGACGCCATCAAAGTAGTCAAGTAGCTGAAATGCATTCGCGCGCAAACTGGCACGTTGAAGTTCCTCATGCTGAGCCACGTCATCGAACTCAATGCCACCAAGCGTGAGAGATGCTTCATCAATATCTGCGCCAGGAAGGTTGAGTGCCTTCAAGCGGAAGATCTTCGATTTAACGATCTCAAGCAAATCCGGGTCAGGCTTGCCAAACAACTTCCTGATTAGCAACGAGTCTCAGCCTGGCTCACGTGGTGAGCTACCGGCGGCATAGGCTGACGCATTCCTTTGTTCTGGAGATGCGCCATGGCAATGAACCCGATCCAGTTTCAGCGCGGCATGTCCTTGCCCGAGTTTTCATCGCAGCTTTGGCTCTGAGGCGCAGTGCGCCGAGGCTTTGCGTGCCGCGCGCTGGCCGCAAGGGTTTTGTTGCCCGCGCTGCGGCGGTCGCCGAGCACTGCCGGCTCGGCCGCGGCGAGCTGTACCAATGCAATGCCTGTCGTCGCCAGACCTCGCTTGTCGCGGGCACGCTGATGGCCAACACCAAGCTGGCGCTGCAGACCTGGTTCCTGGCGATCTACCTGATCAGCCAGGCCAAGACCGGACTGTCGGCCCTGGCGCTGAAGCGCCAACTCGGCGTGAGCTACCCCACCGCCTGGCTGATGCACCACAAGCTGATGCGGGCCATGGCGCAGCGCGACGCCGTGCACCGGCTCGGCGGGCAGGTGCAGATGGACGACGCCTACCTCGGCGGCGAGCGTGCAGGCGGCAAGGCCGGACGCGGCTCGGAGAACAAGGTGCCGTTCGTGGCCGCCGTCTCGCTGAGCGACCAGGGCCGGCCGCACTACCTCAAGCTCACGCCGGTGGCGGGTTCACGCACGAGGCGATCGAGCAGTGGGCCTGCGCTCATCTGCACCGGGCGCATGCGTGGCCAGCGATGGCTTGGCCTGCTTCACGGCGGTGCTCGATGCCGGCTGCGTGCACCAGCACACGGTGGTGGGCAGCGCCAAGCCGCGCGATCTGCCGCAGTTCAAGTGGGTCAACACCGTGCTCGGCAACCTCAAGACCAGCCTGTCGGGCGCTTACCACGCGTTCAAGTTCCGCAAGTACGCGGCCGTTATACCTGGCCGCCTTCGCCTACCGCTTCAACCGCCGCTTCGATCTGCGCGGGCTCGTCGCGCGGCTGGTCGTCGATGTGGCCAATACTCATCCCAATCCTCGGCATGTCATTCGGGCGGCTGAGACTCGTTGCTAATCAGGAGATCGTTTCCGCAGGTACGACCGAGAGCATTCGGGCCGATCGGATCGCTTGCTCGTGCATGGGGATACCTGATTAGCAACGAGTCTCAGCCTGGCTCACGTGGTGAGCTACCGGCCGCATAGGCTGACGCATCCCTTTGTTTGGAGATGCGCCATGGCAATGAACCCGATCCAGTTCCAGCGCGGCATGTCCTTGCCCGAGTTTCATCGCAGCTTTGGCTCTGAGGCGCAGTGCGCCGAGGCTTTGCGTGCCGCGCGCTGGCCGCAAGGGTTTTGTTGCCCGCGCTGCGGCGGTGCCGAGCACTGCCGGCTCGGCCGCGGCGAGCTGTACCAATGCAATGCCTGTCGTCGCCAGACCTCGCTTGTCGCGGGCACGCTGATGGCCAACACCAAGCTGGCGCTGCAGACCTGGTTCCTGGCGATCTACCTGATCAGCCAGGCCAAGACCGGACTGTCGGCGCTGGCGCTCAAGCGCCAACTCGGCGTGAGCTACTCCACCGCCTGGCTGATGCACCACAAGATCATGCGTGCCATGGCGCAGCGCGACGCCGTGCACCGGCTCGGAGGGCACGGTGCAGATGGACGATGCCTACCTCGGCGGCGAGCGTGCGGGCGGCAAGCCCGGACGCGGCTCCGAGAACAAGGTGCCGTTCGTGGCGGCGGTGTCGCTGAGCGACCAGGGCCGGCCGCACTACCTCAAGCTCACGCCGGTGGCGGGGTTCACGCACGAGGCGATCAAGCAGTGGGCCTGCGCTCATCTGCACCCGGCGCCTGCGTGGCCAGCGACGGCTTGGCTTGCTTCACCGCGGTGCTCGATGCGGGCTGCGAGCATCAGCACACGGTGGTGGGCGCGCCAAGCCGCGCGACCTGCCGCAGTTCAAGTGGGTCAACACCGTGCTGGGCAACCTCAAGACGAGCCTGTCGGGCGCCTACCACTCGTTCAAGTTCGCCAAGTACGCGGCGTTCTACCTGGCAGCCTTCGCCTACCGCTTCAACCGCCGATTCGATCTGCGCGGGCTCGTCGCGCGGCTGGTCGTCGATGTGGCCAATACTCATCCCAATCCTCGGCATGTCATTCGGGCGGCTGAGACTCGTTGCTAATCAGGTGGGGATATGAGTAGGCAAGGGGTTAAGGGGTTGAATGGCACGACGCGACTCGACGTGGCCACGGGACAGACTGGGGCTTCGTACAGCGGTGTCCACGGGGGGAGCGTCCGGTCTGCCGAAGCGTGACAGGCCGCTTAGGGTCGAGAGTGACTCGCCGCGAAGGTCCGGTTTGCAGCCTTTGAGCGTCACTGTGCCGGCGTTGTGCCAAGCGAACTCTTGACTGTGACGGGATTGTGCCGGGACGTGCCTGGGAAGGGTGGTGGCAAGCGTCGCAAGTGGTTGATTTACAAGGTTCTTCCCAGGCTGTCTCGGTCTCTTAGAAGTTATCCGTAAATAGTACACTATCGTCCCGAGCCGCACGTCACGCGGTGTTCGGACGAAGGCATGGCAACGCGCAAGCGAGTTGACTCATGGGTGGTGACTGACGATTTCTGGCAGCGCGTCGAGCCGCTGATTCCGTGCGCGAGCGCGTCTGCGAGCAAGGAGTACGTGCGCAAGCCAGGAGCGGGACGGCCGCCCAAGCCGGCGCGGCAGGTGTTCGAGGCGGTCGTGTACGTGCTGCGCACGGGCTGCCAATGGAAGGCGCTGCCCAAGGAGCGATTCGGCAGCGCCAGCGCGGTCCACAAGCGATTCCTGGAGTGGGAGAGCGCAGGCGTGTTCGAGGCGATCTGGCAGGCCGGACTTGCCGAGTACGACCAGATGGAGGGCATCGCCTGGCGATGGCAGAGCATCGACGGGGCCATGTTCAAGGCGCCCTTGGCGCAAGAGGCGGTGGGGCGCAACCCGACCGATCGGGGAAAAAAAGGGCAGCAAGCGGCACCTGCTGGTGGACGGCCGTGGCGTCCCGTTGTCGCTCGTCGTGACCGGGGCCAATGAGCATGACGTCACGCAACTCGATCAAGTGCTGCAGGCCATCATGGTCAAGCGCAAGACCCCGAGCACCAGGCGCAGCAAGCACCTGTGCGCCGACGCTGGATATCGCGGCCGGCGTGCCATTGGAGATCATCGAGTCGCACGGCTACATCGCTCATGTCGTTGGACGCCGCACAGAGGCCGATGCCAAGCGGCGCGACCCGACGAAGAAGGCGCGGCGCTGGGTGGTCGAGGTCTGCCACAGCTGGTTCAATCGCTTCCGCAAGTTGCTCGTGCGATACGAGAAGCTCGAGCGCAGCTTCATGGCGCTCAACCACATCGCCGCCGCGATCATCGCGTTCCGCAAGGTCAGGCTGACGGTCAACATTATTTACGGATAAGTTCTTAATCCGTTGGTCGAAGGTTCGAATCCTTCAGGGCCCACCAATCCTCATCAAGGTCAGCGCGCGGGCAGCCGCTGGCCCTTTGTCTTTGCGGCGCGATCCATGGCCGTGCGAAGCGATACGCTCGCGTGTACGCAGGACGGCTGCGTGACGCTTGAGCAGCGCGTCCGGCGGCACGCTCACAGCCCGCAGTTCAGCAACGCCTTGGTGGCCCATGACGACTGGCGTCATGCGGCGGTCCCGACGCAGGTCAAGGCTGCGTCGCGTCGCGCGGCAGCGCAAGCACCATGATCGACGCGTAACCCAGGTGATGCATGAACTCGCGCAGGATGAGCAGGGTCGCTGCCGCCTCGCGTCCGGTGAGCAGGCCCTCGAGCGCGCTCGGGCGTCCCAGTGATGCCGATGCCAGCCGTTGAAACAGCTGCTCGACGAGCTCGAGTGTCATCGCCGTACCTGCAATGGCAGCCCAGGCGCGCAAGCCATCATCGATGCCTACGAGCGCCGCCTGCGGATCGATCTGGTGCGACAGCCGCATGACTTCGTCTTCGACGGCGTCGATCGACCGCTCGATCTCGATGGACGTCGGCGGGTCGTGATGAAAGTAGGTTCGCGCGATCTGCTCTGCGCCGATGCCCAGCGTGTGCCGGGTGTCAGGGCTCTCACCGCGGCCGCTGAGAACCTCCGTGCGGCTGCCGCCGATGTGCAGCAACGTCATGGCCCCGGCCGCCGGCGAGCCCATCTTGGCTGTGGCGCGAGCGCGCGCGAAATGCGCTTCGAGTTCGGCGACGGACGGTTCAGCGAGCATGCAGGGGTGGAGGCCGTTCGTGGCGTCAGGACGGCTCAGCCGCGGGGCAAACCATCAGGCGACCAGTTCGCTAGCGTAAACCCAGTTGCCAGTGCCACTGCACGCACTGCATCGCGCGTTCGGTGGCTTCGAAATGTTGGGTGCGCATTGTGGATTCGCCGATCCCCGTACGCAGGGGCGTGACTGCTGCGCAGGCGCCGCTTGCGCTGGCCTGCGGCCTGGACGCGGCGGGTGATGCCGAGGTGGATACTCGAGGTCGCGGTGCACCGGCCTGACGACCGAGACCACATCGAGCAGGCACTTTACAGTCAGCGTTCCGACGAATCTGGTCGGTACGCCCAATAACGGAGGCAACATGCAGTTCTACCTGAATGGCTACGCGCCCGGCGACCCCGACGTTCGCAAGGCGCAGCTGCCCGATGCCGTGGACGTTCTCGTCATCGGCAGCGGGCCTGCCGGGGCCTTGCTGGCCGCACAGCTGTCGAACTTCCCCAGCATCAGCACGCGGCTGATCGAGCGCCGCGACGGCGCGCTCCAGGTGGGGCAGGCCGACGGCATCGCCTGCCGCACGGTCGAGATGTTCGAGGCCTTCGGTCTGGGGCAGAAGCTCATCCGCGAGGCCTACTGGGTCAACGAGACCGTCTTCTGGCGGCCGTCGAAGGCAAGACCGCTCGCGCATCGAGCGCACCGGGCGCGTCCAGGACACCGAGGACGGCTTGTCGGAGTTCCCGCATGTCATCGTCAACCAGGCCCGCCTGCAGCAGTACCTGCTCGACTACATGCGCATGTCGCCGACGCGGCTCGAGGCCAACTACGGCCTGGAATTCGTGACCCTGAAGGTCGAAGCGCAGGGTGAGCACCCCGTCGTCGTCACGCTGCGCGACGTGGCCAACGGCGCGCAGACCACCGTGCGCGCCAAGTACGTCGTCGGCTGCGACGGTGCGCGCAGCCAGGTGCGTGAATCGATCGGCGCCGTGCCGCAGCGGCGACTTCGCCAACCACGCCTGGGGCGTCGTGGACATGCTGGCCGTCACCGACTTCCCGGACATCCGGCTCAAGGCCGCGATCCAGTCCGCCGACGAGGGCAACATCCTGCTCATCCCGCGCGAGGGCGGCTACATGGTGCGGCTGTACGTCGACCTCGGCGAGATCGACCCGAACAAGCGCGAAGCCTTCCGCGACAAGCACACGCAGGACATCGGTCATCGCGACCGCGCAGCGTGTGCTGCGCCCGTACACGCTCGACGTGAAGAGCGTGGCCTGGTTCGCGGTGTACCAGGTCGGCCAGCGCGTCACCGACCGCTTCGACGATGTGCCCGCGGAGCAGGCGGCGTCGCGCCTGCCGCGCGTCTTCATCGCCGGCGACGCCTGCCACACGCACAGCGCGAAGGCCGGCCAGGGCATGAACGTGTCGATGCAGGACGCGTTCAACCTCGGCTGGAAACTCGGCGCCGTGCTCGACGGACGCGCCAGGCCGGAACTGCTGCGCACCTACTCCGCCGAGCGCCATGCGATCGCCCAGGGGCTGATCGACTTCGACAAGGAGTGGTCGAAGATCATGGCCTCGCAGCCGAAGGATCCGAGCCGGCCGGAACTCGGCGGTGTCGATCCGCAAGAGCTGCAGGCCTACTTCGTGAAGTCGGGTCGCTACACGGCCGGTGTGGCGACGCACTACGCGCCGACGACGGTGCTGACAGCCGAGGCCACCCACCAGGACCTCGCCAAGGGCTTCACGATCGGCATGCGTTTCCACTCGGCGCCCGTCGTGCGCCTCGCCGACGCCAAGCCGGTGCAGCTCGGCCATGCCGCCCGTGCCGATGGCGCCTGGCGCCTCTACGCCTTTGCCGACGCGAGCGGCAAGCGACTGCGCGAGCTCGCCGCCTTCCTGGCGGAATCGCCGAATTCGCCGATCCGTCGCTTCACCCCGACGGGGGCCGACATCGACAGCGTCATCGACGTTCGCGCGGTCTTCCAGCAGGGGCACCGCGACCTCAAGGTGGAGGAGCTGCCGTCCATGCTGCTTCCGCGCAAGGGCTGCTTCGGTCTCATCGACTACGAGAAGGCCTACTGCCCCGACCTCGAAGAGACGGTCCCGACATCTTCGATCTGCGCGGCATCGACCGCGCGAAGGGCGCGATGGTCGTCGTCCGTCCCGACCAGTACGTGTCGAACGTGCTGCCGCTGGACGCGCATGACGAACTCGCTGCCTTCTTCGGCCGATTCCTGCTGGGAGTTACGCCATGACCACGGCAACCGATGCCGGGCTCGAAGCCCGGCGCCTGCGCACGGTGGTGTGGATCGTGTCGCTGGCCACGGTCGGACTGCATCTTCGACGGCTACGACCTCGTCGTTTACGGCACGGTCGTCTCGACCTTCCTGCGCGACCCCTCCCACATCGGCAACGTGACACCGGCCATTGCCGGCGATGCTCGGCAGCTACGCCTTGGTCGGCGTGCTCGTCGGCGCGCTGCTCGCCGGCACGGTCGGCGACATCCTCGGGCGCCGCAAGGTGATGCTGTTCGCCTACGCCTGGTTCTCCATCGGCATGGGCGCTCACGGCGCTGACGGCGACGACGACCATGTTCGGCTGGATGCGGTTCTTCACCGGCCTGGGCGTCGGCGCGCTGGTGGCCACGACCGGCGCGCTGGTGTCCGAGTACGCGCCCAAGGGCAAGAAGAACCTGTGCAACGCGATCACCTACTCGGGCGTGCCGCTGGGCAGCCTGCTCGCCGCGCTGCTCGCCATCCTGCTGTTGCAGAGCATCGGCTGGCGCGGCATGTTCTGGATCGGCGCGCTGCCGATCGTCACGCTGCTGCCGCTGGCGTACTTCAAGATGCCCGAGTCGGTGGCCTGGCTGGCCTCGCGCGGCCGGCTCGACGAGGCGCGCGCGGTTTCCGAGCGCACCGGCGTCGAGATCCCCGAGGCCGTGCCCACCGCGGCCGGCACGGTGGTGCCGGTGACCGAAGGCAAGCCGGGGTTCGCCGGGCTGTTCGGCGTGCACTACCTGTTCCCGACCATCGTGTTGGGGCTGATGAGCGCCACCGGCCTGTTGCTGGTCTATTCGCTCAACACCTGGCTGCCCGAGCTGATGCTGCGCGCCGGGTTCAACGCGAAAGGCTCGCTGTCGTTCCTGCTGGTCCTCAACGGCGGCGCGATTCTCGGCGCGCTGGGCGGCTCGCGCGTGGCCGACCGCTTCGGGCCCAAGCCGGTGGTCGCCGCGTGCTTCCTGATCGGCGCGCTCGCCATCGCACTGCTCACGTTGAGCCTCCCGCTCGGCGTGCTGCTGGCCTTCGTCGCGATCGTCGGGCTGGGCACCAGCGGCACCCAGACGCTGATCTACGGCTTCGTGGCCAACTACTACCGCACCAACGTCCGCGGCGCCGGCGTGGCCTGGTGCGCCGGGTTCGGCCGCTTGGGCGGCGTCGGTGGCCCGCTGCTCGGCGGCTTTCTGATCGGCGCGCGGCTTTGCCCTCGACTCGATCTTCTACGTGCTGGCGGGGCTCGGCCTGCTGGGTCTGCTGCTGACGCTGCTGGTGCCGATCTCGCGTGCGCCGCGCGAATTGCGTTCGACGCTCATCGAGCCGACGCCGAAGGTTCCACTGGGCAGCGTCGCCGCCGCAGCCCCTGCGAAGACCTGAGACCGGAGACACGACATGTACAAGCGGATTCTCATTGCGATCGACGCCACGCCCACCGAAGAGAACCGATCGGCGCTGAAGCGCACCGAGCAGATCGGCCTGCTGACGGGTGGCACGGTGTACGTGCTGCATGTGGCGCGCAGCCATATCGTGCCGGGCGACATCACGGGCGGCGCGGGCCTGGGCGTGCGCAGCGCCGCGGACGACGTCGAGGTGCGCGGACCGCTCAGGTGGTCCAGGCTTTCGTCGATCAGCTTTGCGCCGCGGGCATCGACGCGCACGGCGAGATGTTGAGTGCCACCGAGCACGATATCGCCGACGTCATCCTGCAGCGGGCCAGGGAACTCGATGTCGATCTGCTGGTGCTCGGGCACCAGCACCACCGCGGCACGGGCCACGTGTTCCGATCCAGCGTGGCAGAGCAGGTCATCCACCAGCACCCGCCGATCTCGATCCTGCTGGCCCGGCCTCCGACCGTTGCACAGTGAAAAGGAAGCGAACATGAAAATCCTGGTGCCCGTCAAACGGGTCGTCGACTACAACGTCAAGGTGCGCGTCAAGGCCGATGGCAGCGGTGTCGATCTGGCCAACGTCAAGATGAGCATGAACCCCTTCGACGAGATCGCGGTCGAAGAGGCCGTGCGCTTGAAGGAGAAGGGCGTAGCGACCGAAGTCATCGCCGTGTCCTGCGGCGTCACGCAATGCCAGGAGACGCTGCGCACCGCGATGGCGATCGGCGCCGACCGCGCGATCCATGTCGAGTGCGCCGACGAGTTGCAGCCGCTGGCCGTGGCCAAGCTGCTCAAGGCGCTCGTCGACAAGGAGCAGCCGGGCCTGATCATCCTCGGCAAACAGGCGATCGACGACGACTGCAACCAGACCGGGCAGATGCTGGCCGCGCTGGCGAATCTGCCGCAGGGCACGTTCGCGTCGAAGGTCGAAGTGGCCGACGGCAAGGTCAGCGTCACGCGCGAAGTCGATGGTGGCTTGGAGACGGTCAAGCTCTCGCTGCCCGCCGTCATCACCACCGACCTGCGCCTGAACGAGCCGCGCTACGTGACGCTGCCCAACATCATGAAGGCCAAGAAGAAGCACGCTCGACGTCTTCAAGCCGGCCGACCTCGGCGTCGATGTCACGCCGCGCATCAAGACCTTGAAGGTCACCGAGCCGCCCAAGCGCGGCGCCGGCATCAAGGTGCCCGACGTGGCCACGCTGGTCGCCAAACTCAAGAACGAAGCGAAGGTGATCTGACATGAGCCGTTCTCGTCATTGCCGAACACGACCACGGCACCTTCAAGGGCGC
The DNA here is from genome assembly GCA_963732625.1 of uncultured beta proteobacterium. Taxonomy (GTDB): domain Bacteria; phylum Pseudomonadota; class Gammaproteobacteria; order Burkholderiales; family Burkholderiaceae_C; genus CADEEN01. Next base: position 36,187 of record CAVTAM010000039.1, read on the forward strand.
CACCCTCAAACCGTCACCGCGGCATCACAGTGCGGCGGCGACGTGCACGTGCTGATCGCCGGGCACAACGCCGCCGGCGCGGCGCAGGCCGCAGCGCAGATCGCCGGCGTGGCCAAGGTGCTGCATGCCGACGGCGCCAGCCTGGCCGAACAACTCGGCGAGAACATCGCCGCGCAGGTGCTCGCCATCGCCAAGAACTACAGCCACCTGCTGTTCCCCGCCACCGCGCACGGCAAGAACGTCGCGCCGCGCGTCGCCGCGCTGCTCGACGTGGCGCAGATCAGCGACGCGATGAAGATCATCAGCGCCGACACCTTCGAGCGCCCGATCTATGCCGGCAACGCGATCGCCACGGTGCAGAGCAGCGATGCGATCAAGGTCATCACCGTGCGCACGACCGGCTTCGACCCGGCGGCAGCCACGCGGCGGCAGCGCGGCGATCGAGAAGATCGACGCCGTGGCCGACAGCGGCACATCGTCCTTCGTCGGCTCCGAAATCGCCAAGCTCGACCGCCCCGAACTCACCGCCGCCAAGATCATCGTCAGCGGCGGCCGCGCGCTGGGCAGCAGCGACAAGTTCAACGAGGTGCTGACGCCGCTGGCCGACAAGCTCGGCGCCGCGCTCGGCGCCAGCCGCGCCGCGGTGGACGCGGGCTACGCGCCGAACGACTGGCAAGTCGGCCAGACCGGCAAGATCGTCGCGCCGGCCCTGTACATCGCCTGCGGCATCAGCGGCGCGATCCAGCACCTGGCGGGCATGAAGGACAGCAAGGTCATCGTCGCCATCAACAAGGACGCCGAGGCGCCGATCTTCAGCGTCGCCGACTACGGGCTCGAGGCGGATCTGTTCACTGCCGTGCCGGAGCTCGTGAGCCAGCTGTGAAGGCGGCCTACCTCACGGGCCACGGCGGCAACGAGGTCGTCGCCGTCGGCGAACGCCCGCGGCCGGTGCGGCGCGCGCGGCGAGGTGCTCGTGCGGCTGCATGCGGCCACGGTCAACCGCGTCGATCTGTACATGCGCGACAGCGGCGCCGGCATCACGCACACGCTGCCGATGACGATGGGTCTCGACGGTGCGGGCGTGATCGAAGAACTCGACGCCGACGAGCGAGCCTTGCGCATCGGTCAGCGTGTCGTCGTGCATCCGGGCATCGCCTGCGGGCGCTGCGAGTTCTGCCTGCGCGGCGACGATGTGCTGTGCACGTCGATGAGCCTGCTCGGCGAACACCGCGACGGCACCTTCGCCGAATTCGTCAGCCTGCCGGCGCGCAACGTGTTTCCGCTGCCCGACGGTTACGACGACGTGCAGGCTGCCGCGCTTGGCGTCAACCACCTCACCGCCTGGCGCATGCTATTCACGCAGGCGCGTGTGCAAGCGCACGAGACGGTGCTGGTGTTCGGCATCGGCGGCGGCGTCTCGCTGGCTGCGCTTCAGCTTGCGAAGGCCGCGGGCGCGAAAGTCATCGTGACCTCGCGCGACGCCGCCAAGCTCGAACGCGCCGTGCAGATGGGCGCCGACGGTGCGGTGCACAGCGCTTCGCAGGACATCGCGCGCACCGTGCTCGAGCTGACCGGCGGCCGCGGCGTCGATGTCGTGATCGAAAACGTTGGCGCCGCGGTCTGGGGCGCGGCGCTGAAGAGCCTGGTGCGTGGCGGGCGCCTCGTCACCTGCGGCGCAACCAGCGGCGACCAGCCCGGTGCCGACCTGCGCCGCATGTTCATCCGCCAGTTGAAGGTGTTCGGCTCGACGCTCGGCACCCTGGCCGAGTTTCGCGACCTGCTGGCTCTATGCGAGCGCTCGCCGATGCGCCCGGTGATCGACAGCCGTTATCCGCTGGGCGCCGTCGCGCAGGCGTTCGAGCGCCTCGAATCGGGTCAGCAGTTCGGCAAGGTCGCACTCACCATCGAATAGGCGTCGCCCGGCGGGGTGTCGAGGCACGACCCCGCGCTGCCCACGAACCGCAAATATGACGCCGCCGTGATCGCCGCGTGACCAGTGCTGCCTACGGTGGAGGTGCCGCAAACCACCACCACCCTTTGACCTGGAGGCAGCACCATGATCCCTCTCGAACGCAAGCGTTTTTTGTCGCAACCCGCGCGCGGCGCGGTGGCGCTGGCCGCTGCGCTGCTGTGCGCGGCGGTGACCGCCGACGAGGGCGCCGGCCCCGTCCAACTGCGCCGCTTCATCGACCAGCAGGTCGGCGGCATCGACAAGTTGAAGGTGCCGGCCAACGACGCCGACCTGCCGCAGCCGCGGCGCGCCGACGGCAGCCTGGACCCGTTGTTCCAAAACACCGAGGCCAAGCGCTACCTCGGCAAGGCGTTGTTCCACGACCCGGCGCGCATGGTCAGAGTGCGCCCGCAGTTCGGCGGCGTGCTCGCCACGGCCGGAAGCGCCTCCTGCGCCAGCTGTCACATGGGTGAAGCGGCGTCGAAGGCCGGCACGCTGCTGAACTTCGCCCTCGGCGGCGAGGGGCGGCACTACACCGATGCCGACGGCAATTTCATCCCGCGCCGGCGGGCCCGCACCGATCTTCTGCCACCCTTGCGGACCACACCGCTGTTCCCCGGCGACGCATTGGTCGATTCGCTGCCGACGCTGACGGACATTTGGCGCAGCCAAGGCCAAACCGTCATCGGCACGCCGGCCCTGCAGTTCAAACTGCCGCCCGGCGGCGAGCTGCTGGCCACCGGCCGGCTCGACGGCGTGGACAGCGTCGGACGCAACGCGCCCGGCGTGATCGGCTCGGCTTTCAACAACCGCCTGTTGCTGTTCGGACTCGCCGGCGAGCCCCATGCCACGCCCGGCGGCCTCAATCCGTTCAACCATCCTGCGCAGGAGAACGTCGGGCTGCTGCTGATGGACGCGCACCGGTTGCTCGAAGACCAGTCCGCCAAGCTGCAGAGCTTCGCGACCTATCGCAAGCTGTTCGGCGACGCGTTCCCCGATGAAGCCGCGCAGGCGCCGGGCTGTATTCCGCAGGCGGCGCCCGCCGCGGGAGCGTGCGACGCCCTCATCAACGACCTCACCGTGTTGCGCGCGGCGGCGACCTTCCTGCGCACCACGATCACGCGCGACACGCCTTGGGACCGCTTCCTCGCCGGCGCCAACGGCGCGCTCAGCGAGAACCAGCGGCGTGGCGCCAAGCTGTTCTTCACGCCGGCCGACCAGGGTGGCGCGGGATGTTACGGCTGCCACAGCGGGCCGACGCTCAACAAGCAGGTCAACGACCCCGACGTCGCGGGCGTCGGCCAGTTCGTCGAAGAGAACTTCTACAACCTGGGCCTGGGCGACCATCCGGTGCAGGCCTTGAATCGCGCGGCCAGAAACGACTCGACCTTCCGCGATGTCGGCCGCCAGGAGGTCACCTTCGCGACAGCGACGCCTTCAAGTTCCGCGTCCTGACGCTGCGCCAGCTCAAGGACGCGCGGCTGTTCTTCCACGACGGATCGTTCACCAAGGTCAAGGACGTGGTGCAGTACTTCAACGCCGGCGTGCCGCTGGATGCAAAGAGCCGGCGCGGCGCCGACGCTGTCGACCCGCTTCACTCACCCGCGCGGCGCAGGCTCGCCGCGCGGCCTCGGCCTGAGCAAGGACCAGGTCGACGACCTGACCGACTTCATCGAGAACGGCCTGTACGACCCGGCATTTGCCACGTTCGATCCGAAGCAGCCGAAGACCTTCTTCCAGCTGAGCCCGATCGACTTCACCTACTCGAAGTACCGTCCCGACCTGGCGGCGCTCGGTGCTGTCGATGGCCGGCCGCCGAGCGGCATGCCGCAGGACAACGACGACCCGCTGTCGCGGCGCGACATGGGCCTGGAGTTCCTCGACGTGACGCCGCAGATGCATGTCGCGCGCATCGACTCGCGGCGCCAGGGCAACCGGCAGGAGGACGTGTACCGGCTGACCAACAACAGCACCTCGATCGTCGACACGCACCTGCTGATGGTGGCGCGCGGCCTGCCGCGGCAGATGGAACTCGACAACGGCAGCGGCGTCACGAGCAGCGGTGACCCCTATCGCCGCGTGTTCCTGCCGCAAGGCGCGCTGCAGCCCGGGCAAAGCATCGTGCAGCGGCTGGTCTTCAAGAAGAGGCACGGCGGGCGCGACCACGATCACGCCGCCCCGGCACGCTACAGCCTCGAACTGCTGTCGGGGCAGGGCAGACTTGAAGTCCGACCCGTCGCTGGGAAAGCCGATCGCCGGAGCCGCGGGCTTCGGCGATCGGCGAATTTCATCCATGCACAAGAGGTTCACCATGAAGAAACTGCTTCTCACGTTCGCCGGCGCTGCACTGGTGCTGGGCTTGTCCACGTTCAGCATGACTGCATCAGCCAAGGACCGCTACCCCGCGTGGGTGGCGGCGGCCGACGCCAACAAGGATGGCATGGTGTCGAAGGAAGAGTTCCTGCAAACCATGGGCAGCATGTACGACGAGAAGATGGCGAAGATGAAGAAGATGAATGCGTCCGACCAGGCCAAGATGGTCAAGGACGGGAACATGTCGATCGAAGCCTTCCGCATCATGTACAGGGACATCAGCGGCGGCGGCCAGTAGCGGCTGCGCCAGCGTCGGCCAGATCGCCGCGCAGATCGGCTGTGCCGACGCTGTGACGCTGCGCGCGCTGCTGCGGTGCAAGCCCGGTCGCGGCGTGCGCGAGTTGCGCTCGCGCGCTCGCGCAGCAGCGCGAGCGGCGTCGAGTCGGCGACAGGCCGCCCGCCACGCTCGGCCTGCGCACGCCACCGTCACGTGAGCCGAACGGCCTTGTCTATCGCACGGCTTTCGAGGCTTCAGCCGAGAACGCGCTCTCGTTGCCGGCAGCGTCGTGGGCGGTGACCGCGAAGTAGTAGGTCTGGCCGACAGGCAGACTGCCCACCGTGTAGCTGGTCGCCGTGCCTGCTGCCAGGCCGACGCCTCGCGCCTGCCGGTAGGTGCCGGGCGCCGTGCCCCAGTAGACGCGGTAGCCGGTCACGCGCGAATCCGCCGACGCAGCCCAGCCGAGGGTGGCCGTGCCCACCGTGACCGGTGCAGGAGCCGGCGCCGGTGCTGGTGCCGGTGCGGGTGCTGGTGCCGGTGCCGGTGCTGGTGCTGGAGCCGGTGCGGCAGCCGGTGCAGTGGTTCCTTGCACCTCGCAGCGCTTGATCTGCATCGGCGCCGGATCGGTGCCGAAGAAGCCATTGGTGCAGGTGCCGCTGCCGCTGACGCTGCGCTGCACCCAGTTGCTGCCGATGCCGTAGCGCACGGTGCGCGCCGAGGCCAGCGAGAACGACTGGTACTCGTTGGCGAGGAAGATCCAACCGGTGGGGGTCGGCGCCGGGGCGGGTGCCGGGGCGGGCGCGGGAGCCGGTGCTGGTGCAGGAGCTGGCGCAGGAGCTGGTGCCGGGGCGGGCGCTGGCGCCGGCGCACTGCTGTTCAGCACTTCGCAGCGCTTGACTCGCATGAGCGCTGGGTCGGAGCCGAAGAACTGGTTGGTGCAGCTGGCGCTGCCGGTGACGCTGCGTTGCACCCAGTGCTGCCCACGCCGTAGCGCACGGTGCGCGTGCCGGACACCGAGAACGCCTCGTACTCGTTGGCCAAGAAGGTCCAGGTCGCAGGTGCAGTCGCCGGTGCTGGGGCGGGTGCTGGCGCCGGCGCAGGTGCTGGGGCGGGTGCCGGCGGCGCGGTCGTGCCGCTGTTGGCGTAGTCGCAATGCTTGACGATCATGAACGCGGGGTCGGTCCATTGCACGTTGTCGCAGCCGATGGCCGTGCTGACCGTCTGGTAGACGTAGGCGCCATCGACGCCGTAGCGAACGAGCCGTGGGCTGGGCACGCGGCAAATCTCGCCTTCGCGCCCGCAGAAGGTCCACGTCTCTGTGCCTGTGGGCGCGGCGGCGGCGAGCGCAACTTCGCGGCCGGCCACGGCAGTCGGGCCGGACCGCTCCGCAGCGGCCTCGTTGGCGGCAGTGCTGTCGCCGCTGCCGCCACCGCAGCCTGCGATGCCCAGCGACAGCGCGGTGGCCAGACCGAGGGGCCATGAGCGCTGCGGTGCGACGGTGGCGCACTGCAAGGCAGCGAGCCGAAGAAGGCGCATGCGACGACCGCGCATGGCCATGCGAGCTTTCTGAACCATAGTAATTTTTTCTCTCCTCGCCAACGCAGTGGACTGAGCGCTGCGCAGCGGGATCACCAACGAACACGACGGGGCGCATGGTGCCGGCGCGATGCGCCGCAGCTACGTCAGTGCGGTTAGATAGGTGTCATGCCGTAAATGCAAACGCGGGCCCGCGCCCGCGCCATAGCCTGCGCTGACGCGCCGAATCGGCGTTCGACGCGCCGTCTGCGGGATTTCATCGACTTACAGGTGCATCGATTTGCACGCGTCGTCGCCAGCGCAGAGCCGCTGCGCCGCGTGTTCAGGCCGCGGCTTCGAGGCCGCTGGCGAAATGCTCGCGCATCAGCTTGGCGGCCTTGGCGCTCTCGCGGCCCCGATCGCCGCCATCAGCGCGCGATGCTCTTGCCAGCGAATCGGCCAGCCGGCCCTGCTCGAACAGCGAGTGGTGGCGGTTCAGCTTCATGACCTTGCGCAGATCGGTCACGATCTGCGTGCGCCAGCGGTTGCCGGCGATGTCGAGCAGGGCCATGTGGAACTGCTCGTTGGTGGCGAAGAAGGCATCGCGCTGGCGCACCTGTTTTTCCAGGCGCTCGTGCAGTTGCTGCAGGCGCGCGAGCTGTTCGTCGCTGGCGTGGCGCGCGGCTTCGCCGGCGGCGTCGGCTTCGAGCAGCGCCAGCAGGTGGTAGATCTGCGCCACGTCGTCGCGGCTCATCTCGGCCACGTAGGCGCCGCGGCGCGGCTTCATCGTCACCAGGCCTTCGGCGGCGAGCACCTTCAGCGCCTCGCGCAGCGGTGTGCGGCTGATGCCGTACTCGGCCGACAACTTCAGCTCGTCGATCCAGGCGCCGGGCTCGAGTTCGCGGGCGAAGATCTGCCCACGCAGCCGCTCGGCCACGTCTTCATAAAGCGCGCGGCGGGACAGCGAGGCCGGGAGGGGCGGCAGCGGCGGTGGTGGCCATCGGGTGCAGTCAGTTTCGCGTTGGATTTGAATTCATAATTATGGATAATGCAAGCGGCCGGCGAAGCGGCTGGAGCGGCCTCCGCGGGCGCGCCACACTGCGCCTGGCGCACGACCGAGGAGATGACGATGGCCGACCAACCCGCGACGATGAATGACTGGCAGCGCGCCGCCGCCAAGTCCGCGCCCGGCGGCGACGTGGCCGCGCTGAACTGGATCACGCCCGAGGGCCTCACGGTCAAGCCGCTGTACACGGCCGCCGACGTGGCGAGCCTGCGACCCGTCCCGGCCGACACGCTGCCCGGTTTTGCGCCATATGTGCGCGGGCCGCAGGCGACGATGTACGCGGTGCGGCCGTGGACGATCCGCCAGTACGCGGGCTTCTCGACCGCCGAAGACAGCAACGCGTTCTATCGCCAGAACCTGGCGGCCGGCGGGCAGGGCGTCAGCGTGGCCTTCGATCTGGCGACGCACCGCGGCTACGACAGCGACCATCCGCGCGTGACCGGTGACGTCGGCAAGGCGGGCGTGGCCATCGACAGCGTCGAGGACATGAAGATCCTGTTCGACGGCATCCCGCTCGACAAGGTCAGCGTGTCGATGACGATGAACGGCGCGGTGCTGCCGGTGCTGGCCGGTTATGTCGTCGCAGCCGAAGAGCAGGGCGTCGCGCAGGATCAGTTGAGCGGGACCATCCAGAACGACATCCTCAAAGAGTTCATGGTTCGCAACACCTACATCTACCCGCCCGAGCCGTCGATGCGCATCGTCGCCGACATCATCGAGTACACGGCGAAGAAGATGCCGAAGTTCAACTCGATTTCGATTTCCGGCTATCACATGCAGGAGGCCGGCGCGAACCAGGCGCTCGAGCTCGCGTTCACGCTGGCCGACGGCAAGGAGTATGTGAAGACCGCCATCGCCAAGGGGCTGGATGTCGACGAGTTCGCGCCGCGCCTGAGTTTCTTCTGGGCGATCGGCATGAACTTCTATCTCGAGATCGCCAAGATGCGCGCCGCGCGGCTGCTCTGGCACCGCATCATGACCAGCTTTCACGCCAAGAGCCCGAAGAGCCTGATGCTGCGCACGCATTGCCAGACCTCGGGCTGGAGCCTGACCGAGCAGGACCCGTACAACAACATCGTGCGCACAACGGTCGAGGCGATGGCTGCGGTGTTCGGCGGCACGCAGTCGCTGCACACCAACAGCTTCGACGAGGCGATCGCGTTGCCGACCGAATTCAGCGCCCGCATCGCGCGCAACACGCAGCTGATCATTCAGGAGGAGACGCACATCACCCACGTCGTCGATCCCTGGGCCGGCAGCTACCTGATGGAGACGCTGACGCAGGAGATGGCCGATGCGGCATGGAAGATCATCGAAGAGGTCGATGCGACAAGGCGGCATGACCAAGGCGGTCGATTCCGGCTGGGCCAAGCTGAAGATCGAGGCCAGCGCGGCGCAGAAGCAGGCCCGCATCGACAGCGGCGCCGACGTGATCGTCGGCGTCAACAAATACCGGCTGGCGAGGAAGACGCGATCGAGACCCGCGAGGTCGACAACCATGCCGTGCGCGAGAACCAGGTGGCGCGCTTGCAGGCCTTGCGCGCGAAGCGCGATGCGGCGAAAGTGCAGGCCGCGCTCGATGCGCTGACCGCATGTGCCGAAACGGGGCAGGGCAACCTGCTCGACCTCAGCATCCAGGCCGTTCGCCTGCGCGCCACGGTCGGCGAGATCAGCGACGCGTTGGAAAAAGTCTGGGGGCGCCACCGCGCCGATACGCAAAAGGTGACCGGTGTGTATGCAGCCGCCTACGACAGTGCCGAGGGTTGGGACAAGCTGAAGGCCGAGATCGCGGCCTTTGCCGAACAACAAGGCCGCCGCCCGCGCGTGATGGTCTCCAAGCTCGGCCAGGATGGCCACGACCGCGGCGCCAAGGTCGTCGCCACGGCGTTTGCCGATCTGGGCTTCGATGTCGATATCGGCCCGCTGTTCCAGACGCCCGAAGAATGCGCGCGCCAGGCGATCGAGAACGATGTGCATGCCGTCGGCGTGTCCACGCTCGCGGCCGGGCACAAGACGCTCGTGCCGGCGATCATCGATGCGCTGAAGGAGCAGGGCGCCGACGACATCATCGTCTTCGTCGGCGGCGTGATCCCGAAGCAGGACTACGAGTTTCTGTACGAGGCGGGCGTGAAGGGCATCTACGGGCCGGGCACGCCGATCCCGGCGAGTGCGAAGGATGTGCTGGAGCAGATCAGGAAGGCGGTCGGGGCGTGAGCGCGGCGAGAAGGCTTCGATACTGAGTCCGAACGGTTGGTATTCCGTTCGGGCTGAGGTATCGAAGGATGCACGGCGCATTGGCTATGAAGCCATTCTTCGTCTACATGCTGCGCTGCGCTGACGACTCGTACTACACCGGCCACACCGATGAACTCGAACGCCGAGTCGTGGCAGCACCAAGCGGGCGAGATACCGGGCTACACGCATGAAAAGCGGCCGGTGGAGTTGGTGTGGTCACAGGAGACGGCGACGCGCGAGGAGGCGCTTGCCGCGGAGCTGCAAATTAAGGGCTGGGCGCGCAGCAAAAAGGAAGCATTGATTCGCGGTGACTGGAAGACGATCCAGCGGCATGCATGGGGGAACGGAATCCGTGCCGGCGCGCTGACGGTCGATGCGAGTCCCTTGGATACCTCAGGACGAACGGCTCGGGAGCCTCTTCGATACCTCAGGCAGCGAACGGTATCCCCCCCCCGTTCGTCCTGAGGTATCGAAGGATGAACCCGCGCTCGCCGAGCGCGTTGTGCCCGCGACCGCCGCGCCCTGGCCAAGGCCATCACGCTGATCGAGTCGACCCGAGCCGATCACCGACCAGGCCGATGCGCTGCTCGATGCGTTGTGCCGCACACGGGCCGATCGTTGCGGATCGGCATCTCCGGCGTGCCCGGTGTGGGCAAGAGCACCTTCATCGAAGCGCTCGGCCTGCACCTGATCGCGCAGGGCCACCGCGTTGCGGTGCTCGCGGTCGATCCGTCGTCCACGTGTCCGGCGGCTCGATCTTGGGCGACAAGACGCGCATGGAGCGGCTGTCGGTGCACGAAGCGGCCTTCATCCGGCCCAGCCCGACTTCGGGCGCGCTCGGCGGCGTGGCCGAGCACACGCGCGAGGCGCTGCTGCTGTGCGAGGCGGCGGGCTTCGACGTCGTGATCGTCGAGACCGTCGGCGTCGGCCAGAGCGAAACCGCGGTCGCGGGCATGACCGACCTGTTCGTGCTGCTGCAACTGCCCAATGCCGGCGACGACCTGCAGGCCATCAAGCGCGGCGTGATGGAGCTGGCCGATCTGGTGGCCATCAACAAGGCCGACATCGACGATGCGGCGGCCACGCGCGCGCAGGCGCAGATCACCAGCGCGCTGCGCGTCTTCGGCTTTCACGGCCGCGCCGACCACCATCCGTGCCGGTGTTGAAGCTGAGCGCGCATCAAGGGCGACGGCATCGACGCGTTCTGGCAGACCGTGCAGGCCGAGGTCGCGCAGCGCCGAAGCCGCGGCGCCTTCGACGCCCGCCGCCGCGCGCAGCGGGAAGCCTGGCTGTGGGACATCGTGCAGGCGCGCCTGCTCGCCGACTTCAAGCAGCACGCCGCCGTGCGCGAAGCATTGCCGCCGACGCTCGCCGACGTGAACGCGTCGCGCACCGCGCCACCGTGGCCGCGCGCGCGCTGCTGAACCTGTTCGAGAAAAACTGACGAGGAGACACACAAGGTGAACGACATCATCGAACAACTGGAGAAGAAG
>CAVTAM010000040.1:0-47313 GCA_963732625.1 uncultured beta proteobacterium
TCCCTCTTCTTCATCACCGGCCCCTGCGCCATCGAATCGCGCAGCTTCGCGCTCGAAACCGCGGCGGAGCTGAAAGAGATCTTCGCCAAGGCGAAGCTGCCCTTCATCTACAAGTCGTCGTTCGACAAAGCCAATCGCAGCTCGGGCAGCGGCTTTCGCGGCGTCGGCATGGACGAGGGCCTGTCGATCCTGGCCGAGGTCAAGTCGAGCCTGGGCATCCCGGTGCTGACCGACGTGCACGAGGCCTGGCAGGCCAAGCCGGTGGCCGAGGTGGTCGACATGCTGCAGACGCCGGCGTTCCTGTGCCGCCAGACCGACTTCATCGAAGCCGTCGCCGTGGCCGGCAAGCCGGTCAACATCAAGAAGGGCCAGTTCCTCGCGCCGGGCGACATGAAGCACGTGATCGCCAAGGCGCGTGAGGCCGCCGAGCGCGCCGGCATCGCCGATGCGCAATTCTTCGCCTGCGAGCGCGGCACCAGCTTCGGCTACGGCAACCTGGTGGTCGACATGCGCGGCCTGCAGATCATGGCCGAGACCAGCGGCGTGCCGGTGGTGTTCGACGCCACGCATTCGGTGCAGCTGCCCGGCGCGCAGGGCACGTCCAGCGGCGGCCAGCGCCAGTACGTGCCGCACCTGGCGCGCGCCGCGGTCGCCACCGGCGCCGTGTCGGGCCTGTTCATGGAGGCCCATCCGAACCCGGACGCCGCGCCGTGCGACGGCCCGAACATGCTGCCGTTCACCGCGCTGCCGCGCCTGCTCGCCGAGTTGTCGGCCATCCGCCGCGTCGTCAGCGAATAACAGCCCCCTTCAACCAACAACAACACGAATCATGATCGACACCATTGAACAAGCGCGCCGCGTGATCGCGATGCAGACCGAGGCGCTGGAGCGCATGTCGCAGCGCCTGGGCAACGACTTCGAGGATGCCGTGGCCCTGGTGGCGGCGTGCAGCGGCCGCGTGGTCGTGATCGGCATGGGCAAATCGGGCCACATCGGCCGCAAGATCGCGGCGACGATGGCCTCCACCGGCACGCCGGCGTTCTTCGTCCATCCCGGCGAGGCCTTTCACGGCGATCTGGGCATGATCCGGCCCGAGGACGTGGCGCTGCTGATCTCCAACAGCGGTGAGACCGAAGAGCTGCTGCGCCTGCTGCCGTTTCTGGAGTCGCAGGGCAACCCGATCATCGCGATGACGGGCAAGCCGCGCTCGACGCTCGGCCGCAGCGCCGATGCGGTGCTCGACATCGGCGTCGAGACCGAGGCCTGCAGCAACAACCTCGCACCCACGAGTTCGACCACCGCCACGCTGGTGATGGGCGATGCGCTGGCGGTGACGCTGTCGCAGCGCAAGGGCTTTCGCCCCGAGGACTTTGCGCGCTTTCACCCGGGCGGCAGCCTCGGCCGCAAGCTGCTGACGCGGGTGCGCGATGCGATGCAGCGCGAGGCCTTGCCCTTCTGCGCGCCCGACGCGGGCTTTCGCGACGTGGTGCATGCCATCACGCGCGGCCGCATGGGCCTGGTGCTCGTCGGCGCGCGCGACCGGCTGCTGGGCATCATCACCGACGGCGACGTGCGCCGCGCCTTCGAGCGCTGCGCCAACCCGCTGGGCGAGCGCGCGCGCGACATCATGAGCGCCTGCCCGCTGACCATCGACGCCGGCGAGCGCTTGTCCGTGGCCGAAGCGCTGATGCGCGAGCACCGCGTCGGCGCACTGGTGGCGCTCGATGCGCAGGGGCTGGTCGTCGGCCTGGCGCAGTTGCTGTCGCCGGTGCACGAGAGTGCCGAGCCGGCGCGCGCGATCAGCGACAGCACACGCGGCGAACTGCTGCCCGCTGCACTGGCGCACTGACGCAACGCCCGATCACCGCGCCATGCAGACCCTCGTCGGCCCCACCGCCGGCATCGCCCTGGACGACGCACCCGCGCCGCGCCTGGGCCTGCTCACGCGCGGCCTGCAGCGGGTGCACACGCTGCCGGCGCTGCTGCACGAGTGGCAGCTCGTGCACGGCGCGCGCGGCGGTGCACTCGACGCCGTACTGGCCTGGGGCCATCGGCCCAGCGCCGTGCTGGCCGAGCAGCACGCGTTGCGCCACGGCCTGCCGCTGCTGCGCGCCGAAGACGGCTTCCTGCGCTCGGTGGAGCTCGGCCATCGCAGCCCGCCGCTGTCGATCGTGGTCGACGACCTGGGCATGCACTTCGACGCCTCGCGGGCGTCGCGCCTCGAACGCCTGATCGCGCAGCCGCTGACGCCTGCGCGCGAGCAGCGTGCGCAGGCGCTGCGCGCGGCCTGGGTCGAGGCTCGCGTGTCCAAGTACAACCATGCTCCGGAGGCGGCGCTCGACATCGGCGACGCACCGCGCGTGCTGGTGGTGGACCAGACCGCGGGCGATGCGTCGATCGCCGCCGGCGGCGCCAGCGCCGCCGACTTCCACGCCATGCTCGACGCCGCGCTCGACGAACATCCGCGTGCGCGCATCCTGCTGAAAGTACACCCCGATGTGATCGCCGGGCGCAAGCGTGGCCACTTCGAGCGCCTGTCCGCAGGGCAGGCGCAGCGCGTGCAACTCGTCGCGCACGACATCCATCCGCCGGCGCTGTTCGAGCGCTGCGACGCGGTCTATGCCGTGGGCTCGCTGATGGGCTTCGAGGCGCTGCTGTGGCAGCGGCCGGTGCGCTGCTTCGGCATGCCGTTTTATGCCGGCTGGGGCCTGACGCAAGACCACCGCGCCGCGCCGCCGCGGCGCCACGCGGTGGCGGCGGAAGCGCTGGTGCACGCCGCGCTGATCGACTACGCGCGCTGCATCGATCCCGAGACCGGCAGTGCGTGCAGCCCCGAGCGCCTGATCGCGCATCTGGCGCTGCAGCGGCGCATGCGCGCGCGCTTCGCGCCGCAGTTGCAGGCCGTGGGCTTCTCGCGCTGGAAGAAGCCGATCGCCAGTGCTTTCTTCAGCGGCAGCGAGTTGCAGTTCCTGCGCCGTGCGCCGGCCGCGGCGGCGAACGTGCCACGCGTCGTCTGGGGCGCGAAGCCGGCGCCGCACGCGCGCGCGGTGGTGCGCGTCGAAGACGGCTTCATCCGCTCGGTCGGCCTGGGCGCGGATCTGACGCGCCCGCTGTCGTGGGTGCAGGACGACCTGGGCATCTATTTCGACGCCACCCGGCCGAGCCGCCTCGAAGTGCTGCTGCAGGACAGCGACTTCACGCCCGCGCTGCTGCAACGCGCCCGCGCGCTGCGCCAGGCCATCACGGCCGCGGGCATCACCAAATACAACGTCGGTGCCGGCGCGTGGGCGCCGCCGCGCAACAACACCCGCGCGCTGGTGCTGGTGCCCGGCCAGGTGGAGAGCGATGCGTCGATCGCCCTCGGCGCCGCCGACATCCGCAGCAACCTCGAGCTGCTGCGCGCCGCGCGCGCGGCACGGCCTGACGCGCACGTGATCTACAAGCCGCACCCCGACGTGCTGGCGGGCCTGCGCGGCAGCCGCGCCGAGGCCCAGCGCACGCAGGACGCCTGCCGTGCGCACTGCGACGAGATCGTCACCGACGTGCCGATGGGCCGCCTGCTCGATGCCGTGGACGAGGTCCATACGTTGACGTCGCTGGCCGGCTTCGAGGCGCTGCTGCGCGGCAAGGCCGTCGTGACCTGGGGCCTGCCGTTCTACGCCGGCTGGGGCCTGACGGAAGACCGCGCACCGGCGCACAGCCCGGCGCTGCTGCGGCGCACGCGCCGCCTGACGCCCGACGAGCTGGTGGCGGCGACGCTGATCCTCTACCCGACCTACGTCAGCCGCAGCTCGGGCGCCTTCACCACGCCCGAGCGCGCGCTGCACGAACTGCTGGCCTGGCAGCGCAGCGGCGCGCACGACGCCGCGTCGTCGCCGTGGCATCGCATCAAACGCACCGCCTTGATGTTGTCTGCGCGGCTGCGCGGCTTGTGAGCACGACCATGAATAACAACGACGACAAGAACACACCGGCCGGCGCCGACAAGAATTGGCCGGCCGCGTTTCGCGCTCTGGTCGCGCACCGCCGCACGCTGATGCTGCAAGGCCCGATGAGCGGCTTTTTCAGCGGCCTGGCGGCGCTGCTGCAAGCCCACGGCCACACGATCACCAAGGTGCATTTCAACGGCGGCGACCAGTTGTTCTGGCGCCGCGGCGGCGCGCTGCGCTACAACGGCGGCACAGCGGCGCTTGGCGACTGGCTGCGCGCGCTGATGCGCGAGCGCGGTATCGATGCGCTGGTGCTGTTCGGCCAGATGCGGCCGATGCACGTGGCGGCTCGCGAGGTCGCGCGCGAACTCGGCATCGAAGTCTTCGTCTTCGAAGAAGGCTACCTGCGCCCGCACTACGTCACGGTGGAGCGGCGCGGCGTCAACGCCTTGTCGCTGCAGCCGCGGCTGGCCAGCTTCTACCGCGAGGCGCCGCTGCACCACGACAAGCCGCAGGTGCCCGAGCCCACCGGCCAGACCTTCTGGGGCATGGCCGCGCGTGCCGCGGCCTACGGCCTGGCGACGCTGCTGCTGCAGCCCTGGTACGCGCGCAACCGCCACCACCGCAGCCTCAACCCGGTGACCGAGACGCTGCGCTGGCTGCGCGGCGGCGCGCGCCGCCTGACACGCTCGTGGCTGGAGCGCGGCGAGTTGGAGCGCCTGTGCAGCGCCGAGCATTCCAAGCGCTGGTTCCTGGTGCCGCTGCAGGTGCACAACGACAGCCAGGTGCGCGACCACTCGCGCTTCGCCAGCATGGAAGCGTTTCTCGAAGAAGTGGTGGCGTCGTTCAAGCAGCACGCGCCGGCCGATGCGCTGCTGGCCGTCAAGCACCATCCGATGGACCGCGCCTACACCCACTACGCGCCGCTGCTGCGCCGCCTGGCGAGCGAGCATGGCCTGGGTGCGCGCCTGCGCTACCTGCACGACCAGCACCTGCCGACGCTGCTGCACCACGCGCGCGGCGTGATCACGATCAACAGCACCGTCGGCCTGCAGGCGCTGTACCACCACGTGCCGGTGATCACACTGGCCGCTTCGGTCTATCAGATCCCCGGCCTGGTGTTCGAGGGCGAGTTGGCGCAGTTCTGGCAGGACCCGGGCGCGGTGGATGTGCCGCTGTACGAGCGTTTTCGCGCCCACCTCGTGGCCAGCACGCAGCTCAACGCCAGCTTCTACGCGCGGCGCCCGGCGCTGGACGCGGGGCAGCACGACGCGCCGGCGCCGCCGGTCTTCATGCAGGCATCGGCCGACGCGGGTTGAGAGATCGGGATCAGCGCTTGGGCGCGCTGTGCAGCAACTGCCGCAACGGCTCGGCGTAAAACTTCGCACGACCGGTCGTGCCGTGGCCGCTGCTGTCCTCGCTGGCCGTTATCAGGTGCAGCTTGGCCCCCGGCACACGCTTCAACTCACGCTCCATCAAGCCCGTCTCGGGTGGATTGCGCTCGTCGTCGGCGGCGTTGATCACCAGCAAGGCGGCCTTGATGCGATCCAGCTTCGGCGACACGTTGTAGTCGCGTGACGAGTCCCACTGGTAGAGCACGTCGTTGGCATCGCCGGTGAACGGTGCTGCCAGACGGTCATCGAGCAGCTTGTCGGCCAGCGCGCGCGTCGGCGCGGCCTTCTGATACGCGAGCGTGCCGCCGTTGGTGGCGATGCCGTAGAACACACTCGCGAAACGCGCCGACTTCGGCTGCGCCGTGTAGTTGCCGCCGTTCCATTCCGGATCGTTGCGGATCGAGTCGGTGATCAGGCGGCGCAGCATCCAGTTGCGGCTGGCCATCTCGGTGGGCTGCGAGGCCATCGGCGCCAGCGCATCCATGAAGTCCGGGTGATTCGCGCCCCACAACCAGGTGTGCATGCCGCCCATCGAGTTGCCCATCACCAGACGCAGGTGCTTCACGCCCAGGCCCTCGGTGACGAGCCGGTGCTGCGCGGCCACCATGTCTTCGTAGTTGTAGCGCGGGAACTTGGCGCGTTGGCCGTCGGAGGGTTTGGCCGTGCCGCCGTGGCCGATGGCGTCGGGAAGGATGATGAAGTACTTCGTCGCGTCGAGCGGCTGGCCGGCGCCGAAGAGTTCGCCCGCGAACACCGGCGTCAGCATGCTGGCGGCCGAGCCCGTCGTGCCATGCAGCACCAGCACCGGCTCGCCGGTGGGCGCACCGACGGTGGTGTAGCGGATGCGCAGCTCGGGCATCACCTCGCCGCTGTTGAACTTGAAGTCGCGCGCGATCCAGGTGGCGGATTGCGGCGCGGGATAGTCGGCGGCAGGGCGTTGGCTGTGCTGCCCAGCGAAAGGGCAGCGAGCGCGGTGCAGGCGAGACGGCGGATCGAGGAGGTTGCGTTCATGCGCGAACGGTACGCCGCGCGGCCCACCCGCGCATCCATGAAACCGCTATAGCGCCGTCAAGCGAACGCGCGCCACGCCATGTAGCCGGCCACGCCGTACAGCAGCACGGCGAAGACGCGGCGAAATGCCTGCACGTCCATCGCATGGGCCGCGCGCGCACCGAGCGGCGCCATCGTCACGCTGGCCGCGGCGACGATTGCCAGCGCCGGCAGGTAGAGGTAGCCGAACGCACCGGCAATCGACGGCGGCAGCGACCAGCCGCCGACGACATAACCGAGCGTGCTCGCCAGCGCGATCGGAAAGCCGAGCGCCGCCGCGGTGCCGACGGCGCTGTGCAGCGCCACGTTGCACCAGGTCATGAAGGGCACCGTCATGAACGCACCGCCGGCGCCGACGAGTCCCGACAACAGGCCGATGCCGCTGCCGACGGCGGCCTGCGCCCACGGCGGCGGCAGCACGCGCGTGGCGCGCGGCTTGCGATTGATGAGCATCTGTGTGGCCGAGTAGCCGACGAAGAGCGCGAAGACGATGCCGAGTGCCGGGCCCTTGATCAGCGCGAACATGCCGGCGCCCGCGATGAGGCCGCCGACGAGGATGCCGGGCGACATCGCCCGCACGATGTCCCAGCGCACCGCTCCGCGCGCGTGGTGCGCACGCACGCTGGCCAGCGATGTGAAGACGATGGTGGCCATCGCGGTGGCGATCGCCATCTTGATCGACAGCTCGCCGGCGACGCCGTGCTGTGCCAGCATCGCTGTGAGAAACGGCACCTGGATCATGCCGCCGCCGATGCCGAGCAGGCCGGCGAGGAATCCGGTGACGGTGCCCATCAGCACCAGCTCGGCGAAGAACAACGGGTCGATGGCGTGCTAACCGAGGAGCTTGATCACGGCGCGCCACTCGACGGTCGTCACCGGCGTGATCGACAACCGGTTGCCGCGTTGCAGCGTGCGCATCGCCGCCAGGGCGGGCGTGGCGCGCATCTCGTCGAGCGACAGCCGCCGCGTCTTCTTGACGAGCTTGACATCGACGTTCATCCAGCGCGGCTCTTCGCGTGTCGACTTGGCGTCGAAGTACTTGCTCTTCTTGTCGAACTGCGTCGCATCGGGATACGCATTCGATGCCACCTCGGCGATGCCGACGATGCCCGGCTCGGGACAGGACGAGTGATAGAACAGCACGCCGTCGCCGCACCTCATCTCGTCGCGCATGAAGTTGCGCGCCTGGTAGTTGCGCACGCCGTACCAAGCGACGGTCTGCTTCGGCATGGCCGCCAGGTCATCGACCGAAACGTCCGCAGGCTCGCTCTTCATCAGCCAATAGGCCATCGTTGTTCTCGTGAGCAAGGGGGAAAGAAGGTGTCCACCGCGAACCGCAGGCCGCATTCCTGAACCCAGGTGAAGTTCAGGTGGGCGAGGTCAGCAGGGCTTCGGGTTCATCTGACGCGAGACGATCACACCCACCCTGCGATGTTCCAAGCCCTAGCTCAAAGAGCATCGGTTCAAGGAAATAAAAACCTGCGCGAACGCAGTGGACGGTTTGACTCTAGCACTACAACAGGTGGCCGTCGCTACCCATTGCAGTGTCGATACGCGCGATCAATGTGTCGATCTGCACATCATCTTGCGGGTTGTGGCGCGCCGCCGGTGCGCTCGTTGCGACGGCGGGCTGCGCTGCGGGCCGATCGGCCAGCTGGTACGCCAGATTCAACGCCGCCAGCACCGCCATGCGTTCGCGCGCCTTGACTTTTCCGGCATCGCGGATCGCGCTCATCTCGTTGTCCACCAGCGCCACGGCAGACAGCAGCGACGCTTCGCCGCCTTCGGGGCACGACAGGATGTAGCTCTGGCCGAGGATCGTGACTTCCATCTGTTTCATCTCAGTACCGCCCGGCCGTCCGAAGGTACTGAGCGCCCCTTGGGGGGCAGCGAGCAAAGCGAGCGTGGGGGCTGTCATTCAATCTCCTTGCCGTCGGCCGCGGGCAGGCGCTCGAGCAGCGTGTCGATGCGCGTGCGCGCTGCGGCCAGGCGCGACTTCAAGCTGTCGCGCTCGCCGGCCAGGGCGGCCACCTGGTCGAGCAGCAGCTTGTTCGTGCGTGCGAGCTCTTCGTGCCGCAACAGCAGGCGGTCGATGCGCGTGGCGAGGTCTTGCAGCGTGGCCATGAAAGTTTGCAGCGCGTGGAGTGCGGCCGATCATAAAGCGCCACGCACCTCGCGCTGATACCATCTGCTGCGTTGGTGCCTGGGCCGTCGATCTCGGCGGCTCGGGGTAAACGGGAATCGGGAAGCGACGCTGCCACGCAGCAACGCCAACCCGAGCTGCCCCCGCAACGGTAAGCGCACGGAGGTCTCGCCACTTCCAGCTCGTGTTCACCGGCCACTGGAGCAAAGCAGTCGCTCTGGGAAGGCCACACGGGTCGTCTGCGCCAGCCCGGATACCGGCCAGCAGGGGGCGCGCTTTCGCAAGACGGCGCGCCAAAACGTGTGTGCTGGCGGGGAAGCCGGCGCGCACCTCGACCGGACCGTTTCAACCACCATGTCTTCTCGCAACCCAGGCGCTCTTGCAGCGCTGCTGTGCGTGGCCTCGTTCGCGCATGCACAAACCGACACCACCACCACCACCAACACGTCGCGCATCGTCATCACCGCGGCGCGCGCCGAGCAGGCGCTGCCCGATGCGCTGCCATCCACACGGGTCATCACGCGCAGCGAAATCGAGGCTGCGCAGGCCAGCGATCTGCCCGGCCTGCTGCGCATGCTGACGTCGATCGACGTGGCGCAGACCGGCCCGCTGGGATCACAAACGTCGCTCTTCCTGCGCGGCGCCGATTCGCGGCAGACGCTGGTGCTGGTCGACGGCGTGCCGCTGCTGCGCGCCGATTTCGGCACCGCGTCGTGGCAGCACCTGCCGCCGGAGCAGATCGAGCGCATCGAGATCGTGCGCGGCAACCTGTCGGCGCTCTACGGCGCGCAGGCCGTCGGCGGCGTGGTGCAGATCGTGACGCGTCGCGCCGGCGTGCCGCAGGCCAGCGTCGCGCTCGGCACGCAGGGCACGCTGCAGGGCTCGGCGGCGGGCGGCACGCGCTTGGGCAACGACACGCGGCTGTCGGCATCGTTGTCTGCCCAGCGCACCGACGGCTACTCGGCGCGTGATGCCGGCGTCGATCCGGGCGCGAATCCGGACCGCGACGCCGCGCGCCAGATCGGCGGCAGCGCGCGCCTCGAACAGCGCTGGGCCGAAGGCCACGCGAGCGAGATCAACCTGCTCGCCAGCCGCACGCGCAGCGCGTACGACGGCTTCACGCCCGGCCTGCCCGACGTGCTGACCACGCGGGTCGAAGCCGCGGGCCTGAAGAGCCGCCATGCGCTCGGCGCGCAGAGCACGGCGACGATCGAGCTCGGCCAGACGCGCGAGCACTTCGACGATCCGACCGGCTTCGCACCGAGCGGCGACAACCGCGTGCGCCAGGCCGGCGTGCAACTCGGCCACGCGCCGAGCGCCGAGCACGACTTGCAGTTCGGCGTCGAGACCCGCCGCGAGCGCTTCGGCGACAGCAGCACGCCGGCGCGCACGCGCAGCACCAACAGCGTGCGCGCCGCCTGGCTCGGCCGGCCGTTTGCCGGCTGGCAGACGCAGGCCGCGCTGCGCAGCGACGACAGCAGCGACTTCGGCCGCGCCACCACCGGCCTCGTCGCCGCGGCGTGGCAGTGGACGCCGGCGCTCAAGTTCAGCGCGCAGTGGGCCAGCGGTTTTTCGGCGCCGTCGTTTCTCGACCAACAGTTCGCTAGCCCCGAGACGACGCTGCGGCCCGAGCGCTCGAAGCAGGCCGAGGTGGCGCTGCAGTGGAGCGAAGGCGCGGCGTTGCTGCGCGCCGGCCTGTTCGTGCAGCGACAGCGCGACCGCATTGCCTTCGATCCGGTGACGTTCGAAACGCTGAACATCGCGCGTGCCAAGAACCGGGGCCTCGAGCTGATGGCGCAGTGGCCCGTACCGTTCGACGCCGACGGTGTGTTCGGCGCCGACCTGACGCTGCAGGACCCGCGCGATGCGAGCACAGGCCAGCCGCTGAAGCGCCGCGCCAAACAATCGCTGGCGCTCAACTACCGCACGCGTGTCGCCGGCTGGCAGCTCGTCGGCGCGCTGCGCCACACCGGCAAGCGGCTCGACACCGACCCGGTGACGTTTGCCGATGCCGACAACCCGTCACGCTCGACCTTCGACGTCAGCGCCTCGCATGCGCTGACGCCGTTGTGGCGTCTGGGCGTGAAGCTCGACAACGCTTTCGGCGAGAAGCGCTCGGAAGTGCTCGGCTACACCGCGCCACCGCGCGCGTTGCTGGTGTCGTTGCAAGGCACGATGCGTTGAGTTGACGCCATGCCCCTGACCGGTGCCCGCCTCGCTGCCCTGGCCCTCGGCCTGGCGCTGGCCACGCTGGCTCGTGCTCGCGGCGGCGCTGGCGCTGGGCAGCGCGGGCTTCGACGTCGAGATGATCCGCACGCTGCGCGCGCCGCGCGTGGCCGCGGCTGCCGGCGTCGGTGCGCTGCTCGCGTTGTCGGGGCTGGCGATGCAATCGCTGCTGCGCAACCCGCTGGCCGATCCGTATGTGCTCGGCACCTCGGGCGGTGCGGCGGTGGGGGCGCTGCTCGCGCTGATGTTCGGTTTGGCGATGACGATCGGCGCGGCGGCCGGCGCACTCGCCGCCGGTGCGCTGCTGCTGTGGCTTGCACGGCGCGCACTCGCCACCACCGACGACGCGTCGCCGCGCCTGATCCTTGCCGGTGCGATGCTGGCCGCGCTGTTCGGCGCGATGGCCTCGCTGCTGCTTGCGCTGACGCCCGACCAGCGGTTGCGCGGCGCGATCTTCTGGCTCGTCGGCGACTTGTCGGGGGCTGACGATGCCGGCGTGAGTCTCGTCGCCGCGCTCTGCTTCACCGCCTGGTTCGTCTGGCGCGAGCGCGCGCTCGACCGCCTGCTGCTCGGCAGCGTGGCCGCGCACCTGCTCGGCGAGCCGGTCAGGCGCCTGCGCTTCGAGTTGCTGCTCGGTGCGTCGCTGGCAGCTGCGCTCGCCGTGGCCAGCGCCGGTGCGATCGGCTTTGTCGGCCTCGTCGTGCCGCATGCGCTGCGCCTGGCCGGCGTGCAGCGCACGCGCGACCTGGCGCTGCTGGCACCACTCGGTGGCGCGGCACTGGTCGTGGCCGCCGACTTGTTGTCACGCACCGTGGCCTCGCCGATCGAGTTGCCGGTGGGCGCGGTGATGGCGCTCATCGGCGCGCCGGTGTTCGTCTGGTTTCTGGCGCGGGGCGGGCGATGAGCAACCCGTCACCATTCGGGCTTGTCTTTTCTCCGTTCGGGCTGAGCCTGTCGAAGCCCTTCGCGCCCCACCACCGTTCGCCCTGAGGTATCGAAGGGCACCCGCGCCATGAACGAACCGCCGCTGCTCGAAACCCATGCGCTCACGCTCGCCGCTGCCGGCCGCGAACTCGTGCACAACCTCGACTGGCAGATCGAGCCCGGCCAGCGCTGGTGCGTGATCGGCCGCAACGCCGCCGGCAAGAGCTCGCTGTTGCGCGCGCTGGCCGGCGTTGGCGACGTTGGCGTCGTGCAGCGTGGCGGCGTGATGTGGCAAGGCCGCGCGCAGCGCGACTGGCCGGCCATCGACGCCGCTGCGCTGCGCGCCTTCATGCCGCAGCAGGCGGTCGATCGCTTTCCGATCACTGTCGCGCGGCTGCTCGAACTGAGCATCGTGCACCCGCGCCACGATGCGCGCGCGGTGCTCGCTGCGCTCGATCTCGGCGCGCTGGCGAATCGCCCCGTGCTCGAACTCTCCGGCGGCGAGCGCCAGCGTGTCGCGCTCGCGCAGTGCGTGCTGCAAGGCGCGCCGCTGCTGCTGCTCGACGAGCCGGTGGCGTTTCAGGATCCGGCGCACCAGGCGCTGGTGGCGCGTTGGCTGTCGTCTTCATTGCCGAGCGATCAGGCGCTGGTGATCTCGGCGCACGATGTGAACTGGATCGCGCGCGTGGCCACGCATGTGCTGGCGCTGTTGCCGGGCGGCGCCTGCGAGCAGGGCGTGGCAGCAGAGATGCTCGCGGCCGGCTTGCTGGAGCGGGTGTATGGGTGCGGTTGGCGTGCGGCGGGGGGGGTCTGGATTGCTGACTGACGGCGGTACGCTTGCCATTGCGAGTATCGACAAACTGCTACCTGATTAGCAACGAGTCTCAGCCTGGCTCACTCTATGAGCCAGTGGCTGTGTAGCCTGACGCATCCCTTCCTGCGGAGATGCACCATGGCGATGAATCCGATCCAGTTCCAGCGCGGCATGTCCGTGCCCGAATTCCAGCGCAGCTTCGGCTCGCCAGCGCAGTGCGCCGAGGCCTTGCGCGCTGCGCGCTGGCCCAACGGCTTTGTCTGCCCGCGCTGCGGCGGCGCCGAGCATTGCCGGCTGGGCCGCGGCGAGCTCTACCAATGCACGGCCTGCCGCCGCCAGACCTCGCTGGTGGCCGGCACGCTGATGGCCAACACCAAGCTGCCCCTGCCGCTCTGGTTCCTGGCGATCTACCTGATCGGCCAAGCCAAGACCGGGCTGTCGGTGCTGGCGCTCAAGCGTGCGCTCGGCGTGAGCTACCCCACGGCCTGGTTGATGCACCACAAGATCGCCGCGGCGATGGCGCAGCGCGACGCCGTGCACCGGCTGCGCGGCCATGTGCAACTCGACGACGCCTACCTCGGCGGCGAGCTGGCGGGCGGCAAGGCCGGTCGCGGCTCCGAGAACAAGGTGCCGTTCGTGGCCGCGGTGTCGCTCAGCGAGGAGGGCCGGCCGCGCTACCTCAAGCTCACGCCGCTGGCCGGCTTCACGCATGAGGCGATCAAACAATGGGCCAGTGCGCATCTGGATCCACGCGCGTGCGTGGCCAGCGATGGCCTGGCTTGCTTCACGGCGGTGCGCGAGGCCGGCTGCGAGCATCAGCCCACGGTGGTGGGCAGCGCCAAGCCACGTGAGCTGCCGCAGTTCAAGTGGGTCAACACGGTGCTGGGCAACGTGAAGACGAGCCTGTCGGGCACGCACCACGCGTTCAAGTTCGCCAAGTACGCGACCGCCTACCTCGCAGCCTTCGCCTACCGCTTCAATCGCAGATTCGATCTGCGCGGCCTGCTCGCACGGCTCGTCGTCGATGTCGCCAATACTCATCCCCATCCTCGACATGTCATTCTCGCGGCTGAGACTCGTTGCTAATCAGGAACTGCTATTCATAGGGCGATGCTGACTGCGCCTTCGCGGCGTCGGCTGAAGTATCCCGGCGAACATCAATACGGACTGCTCTCAACGGCCGGAGGTCATGTGGACTTAAAGCAATTGCTTTCATGTGTCGAGTCGAACTCTGTGATTCGCTATCGACTCAAGTTGTCCACAGCGAGCCCGGACGGTATCGTGTACCCGCCTACCTACGCTGCGGCGAACAAGCCAAAGAAGAAAGATGACCCACCGCATCTTCCTTTTCGCGAAGCCTTCGTCGATGGCGAGCGCCGTGACATCGTGGTTCTCGACTCACCGCAAAGTCAGTCCAACCGCGTCGAGTTGGCCTTGCTTGCTACCCACCAAGCCGAGCGCATTCGATACCCCGACATCACGGTTCACTTTCCTGAACAGCTCTCAGAGCCCATCTATTCAGTCTTGCAGTTGTCTCACCGCATCTACGACGCCGTTTTGCGAGCCTGCACGCTGAAGGGCAAGCCATTTTTTGAGTCCGATGTTGGCAAAGCCATCCAAGCTGCGCGGATTGAGAAGGCGACAGCGCTTTTTGAACACGCACCGGTGACCTTGGTGCTCGGGGCTTGGGACAGCAATGGCGGCGGTGGACCCATGGCTGCCAAGATCGCCCGGCTGCTGACCTCGGAGATCATCGGCCTGGATGCGCGTCGTGCAAGCGTGTCGTCCACCAAGTTTGATCCGATGGACATTCGCAGCAATGTGGCGGAGTTGATCCCGTCGGACGACCCATAC
This sequence comes from uncultured beta proteobacterium, assembly GCA_963732625.1. Classification (GTDB taxonomy): domain Bacteria; phylum Pseudomonadota; class Gammaproteobacteria; order Burkholderiales; family Burkholderiaceae_C; genus CADEEN01. The sequence continues at coordinate 14,335 of CAVTAM010000040.1, forward strand.
CGGCGATTCACCATCAAGGCAAATGATGCCAAGAAAGGTGGACCCAAGAGCGAAAAACCGAGCAAGTTCGGATTTGGAAGCGTGCCGTCCTCCGACGTCCAGCGTGCCGCCGTCATCAGTGGCGCCATTCAAACCAGCCTGCTGTCGTGCTCCGGGCTGCGACGTATCAGCTTTCCTGACAGCAAAGGTGTCGTCCACCGCGAGCGCGATCAAGCTGGTCGGGCTGCGCTAGCGGCGATGGGTTTGTATGGCCTCATTGCGCAGAACGAGTCCGGCTACCTCTTGCGATCGCGCTGCGAGTTGCTTCCGGTCAACAACGGTTGTTTGGAGCTTGTGGGGCGTACCCTTGAGGACATCAAGCAAACGTCGCTCGACACCGATAGCGCACTGGCGCTGCTCAAAGAAGCGCTGACGCACGCAACCAAGCGCGACTTGGTCATGCGAAGTGACGTCTTGGCGCTCCAAGCCGACGATCGTTTGCAAGCCCTTGTCCACCGAAGTCGCAAAGCCGCTGCCATCGGCGAAGAACCCGACGAATCCTGAGCGGACGATGCCCGTCCTGCAGCTTCAGATTGGGTTTCCGGGCGCGAGGTACTACGCCGCCAGCATGGCCGACCCACGACAACCTGAGTGGCCACCGCATCCTTCTCGCGTTTTCTCAGCGCTCGTTGCCGCTGCCTATGGTGGTGGTCGAACACCAACGCACGCGGAGCGCACGATGCTCCAACGTTTGGAGTGCGCTGAACCCCCAACCATCGATTTCCCCGACGCCGACGTGCAGCCAAGCGAGGAGTCTTACGTCCCTGTGAACGATGACAACTCGCGTATCCAGGCAAAGAGCCAAGGAGTACTGCTTCCTTTCCGAATGGTTCGACAGTTTCCAGCAGCGTTCTGTCTCGGTCACCCCGAAGTTCGTTTCTTGTGGCAGCTCAAGTGCTCCGACGAGGACGTTGCCGCTCTTGATGAATTGGCGCTGCGCGTGACTCACGTGGGCACCTCGCACGCGTTCGCCACCGCTCGATTTTCCATGGTGCCGGGCGGCGAGGGTGGCCGACTCCACCCAAGCCCAAACGGTCAAACGTACCTTCGCGTGCCTCGCGCTGGCCGACTGATGGAGCTCGACCGACTTGTAGATCATGGTCACGGTACTGTGCGTCGCCCGCCGCCCCAATGCGAAGCGCTCGTCGCCTACGCCGAAAGCCGCATCACCGCTTCAGGCGCAGCCGAAGCGTTTCACGACTGGGTCGCTCTGAGCTTCAAAGGCGCCTCATGGGGTGCAGACACATCACATACGCTGGCTCGTGCTTTTCGACGCGCGGTCCTGTCCATCGCTGGTGACAACGCGCCCGCCCTGATTCACGGCCATGACCCCGCATCACCCCATCTTGCATGGCTGCCTCTACCAGACGTTGACCATGCGCATGCCCGAGGCAGGATTCGAGGCATCGCGGTGGCACTGCCCCTTGCCGCTTCAGTCGAAGACCGCACGCTGGCTCTGGCAGCATTTGCGCGCATCCAGACCTTGAAACTGCCTGATGGACAGACAGCTCAAGTGGCACCAGTGATTGAGGGGCCTGACACCCCGCGCGTCCTGCTCGGCCTGACTTGGCGCGGCCCAACGCAGTATTGGTCTTCGGTGACCCCAGTGCTGCTCGATCGGCCGCCCAAGAAAGCGACGCCTGAGCGGCTCGCGCGGGCCGTTGCAGACTCCATCGAGAACGCCGGCTACCCGCGCCCCATCTCGGTTGAAACCGCCAGCGCCAGTGACTTCGAGGGCGCACCAGGGGCGCTCGACGTTCCAACCCGTGTGCCTCGTGTTCATGCGCGGATAGTTTTTGGCTGTGTGATCCAGGGCCCGGTCGTTGCTGGCCGCTGGCGCAATTTTGGTGTTGGCCTGTTTCGCCCGACACCACAGGATCTGTTGCCGTGAGCATCCTGTCGTTTGAAGACTTTTGCCAAACCGTCCACGGGCACAAACCATTCCCTTGGCAGGTCCGCGCCGCGCACCGCCTTGCCGCCCGCGAGACTTTTCCTGTCACGGTGCCTACCGGTCTTGGCAAGTCCACCATGCTCGATGCCGCCGTCTGGGCTGCTGCCCAGGGCACTTGGCGACGTATCGCCTTTGTGGTGGATCGCCGAATCGTTGTTGACGCAGTTCATGACCGCGCGGTGCGCATTGCCGAGCGGCTTCACGACACCGATGACCCCAGGCTTCGACGACTGGCCAACGCCGTTGGCGAGATCCAGGTGGTGCGCCTTCGCGGCGGTGTGCATGGCGACGACGATTGGGTTTTGTACCCCGAGCGTCTGACCATCATGCTCACCACGGTCGACCAGTTCGGCTCGCGTTTGCTCTTCCGTGGCTACGGTGTTTCACCCCGCCGCTGGTCGATGCACGCGGGCATCGTCGGCAGTGACTCGCTGGTCATCGTCGATGAGGCGCACCTGTCAGAGCCCTTCATTCAAACGCTGAGCGTTGCGCAGGGGTACGGTGCCAATATTGCTCTCGTGCCCATGTCGGCCACGCTGGGCAACGACCAAGACGACGCAGTCAGTCTCGGCACTGATGATCTTGCATTGCCTGTCGTGCAGCAACGGCTCAACGCAACGAAGTGGGCGCGGCTGGTTCGCTGCGAAACGGGCGAGGCCGCGTTCACAAAGGCCACTGTTGGTGCTGCAATCGAGCTGCTTGATCTTCCAGAGGTCAAGTGCCTTGCCGTGATCGTCAATCGCGTGGCAAGTGCGCGCCGAATCCATCAGCAGCTTTGCAAGAGCGGCATTGAGGCGCATCTGCTGACGGGCCGTGTGCGCGCCGCCGATCGCGACGAACGGTTGACCAAGCTGCTGCAACGAGTCTCGACCGGCCGGACGCGTGACACCGAACAACCGCCGCTTGTCGTCGTCTCTACCCAAACTATTGAGGTTGGTGCTGACCTGGATTTTGATGCGCTCGTGAGCGAGTGCGCGCCCTTGTCCTCACTGCGCCAACGCTTTGGTCAACTCGATCGGCTGGGCGTTCAGGTGCAGAGTTGTGCAATCATCGTTGTCAGGCCAGGCAAGGACGTTGCAGACCCTATCTACGGCAACGCGCTACAGGAAACATCGGACTGGCTTCAAGAGCACGTTGACGCGTCCACGCATCAAATCGACTTTGGGCTCAGTGCAATGACGCAGCTACTGGCCAAGTCGCCACCGCCTGCTCAACCCCCCACACATGCCGCAAGTCTCCTGCCCTCTCACATGCACGTGCTTGCGCAGACAGGCCGCTTTGCCCCGCCGGTGAATCTTGGTGCTTGGTTGCATGGTCCCACCGACCAAGCGCCCGACGTGGGCCTGATTTGGCGCGCCGATCTAAACCCGGACGCGCCTGACGAGTGGGGACAAGCCATTGAACTGTTGCCGCCCATGCAGCGCGAGTCGCTGGCGATCCCCGCAGTCGCTGCACGGCGCTGGTTGTGTGGAGAAAAGTCGCTCGACGACTGGGGCGATGCTGGGTCGGGCTCGGACGATGAGAGCCTGCCGACTCCTGCCGCTGAGAGTCGCCTGGTGCTTCGCTGGCGCGGCCCAGGCGATTGCGAAGTGATCTCTGCCAAACAGATCCGACCCGGCGACACCCTGGTGCTGCCGTGCGCCTACGGCGGGTGCGACGAGTGGGGCTGGGCACCCGATTCAACCTTGCCGGTCATTGACGTTGCCGATGCCTGCCAGCTGGAGCGGCTCAACGCAGGGTTTGCGCGCCGTGTCACGCTGCGGCTGACCGATGGGCATTGGTCGTCGTTCAAGAACGATGCTGGTGAATTGCAAAGCCACGTGCGTCGCCTTCTCGAACTTGAAGGCGAAGCCAGCACTAGTGAAGACGATCTCGACGAGGACATTGAGAACGCCCGCGATGCCGTGATATCCGGCGTTGAGGCCAGCGAACACCCGTTGGCCAGCGCACTCTTGCGCATGAGCATCGAACACCATCCCCGAGGCATCGTGGTTCGAAGTGCCGGCGTTGAGGAAGTCGAGGACGTGATCGAAGCAGGTCGGCCGGTAGCGCTGGAGGTTCACCACGCGGACGTTGCTCGTTGGGCTCGCAGATTGGCCGAATCCGACCCGCAGCTTGAGCGCATCGTTGACGCAGCTGCTGTCCATGACGCCGGCAAGGCCGACGAACGCATGCAGGCCATGCTGCACGGTAGCGCGCTGCGAGCAGCCGGTGCTCCGCCGCTTGCCAAATCAACTCTTGCTCGTCGTGAGCAGCAGACAGCCGCCTGGCGTGCATCAGGCATGCCCCGCGGCTTTCGGCATGAATTCGCCAGTCTTGACTTCGAGCAGATTGATGACACGCTCACCCGCTGGCTCGTGGCCAGCCACCATGGGCATGGCCGACCCTGGCTGGCACCGTGCAAGGATCCTCTGGCTGCTGGAGCCCGCTACGCAGCACTGGACGGCCATTGGCCGCAGGTCTTTGACCAAGTACTGGCCGAACACGGACCCTGGGCCATCGCGCGCATGGAGTGGCTTTTGCGCGCGGCCGACGCTCGGGCTTCCATTGAGGAGGCCCAGCAGGCCACGGAGCCCACGCATGCAAAGTGAGAGTCCGTCAATCGATCTCAACGGGCTCCCGATCTCTTCTTCGCCCATCGGCTTCATGGCGGCACTGGGGCTTTTGCGTGTGTGCGTTCAGGATCACGGATTGCCCGTTCAGCTCTCGTGGACTGACATGCATGCGCGCCTGCACGGCATTGCGCGCGGTGACCTGACGGCGTTGTTGAGGCTTCACATGCGTGACCGCGCGCTGGCGCCCGAGTTCAATTTCAAGGTGACTGGCGCGAAGGGATCGCAAGGACCCGTGCAGCATCTTCGCGAGATCAGGCCACAAGACTTCCGGGATGCAGCCGTCGAGTTTCGGGGTAGTCAACGCGCTCTCGATTTCCTCGCCGGGTTCGCCACCGACGCGGTCGTCAACGACAAGGGATTTGTCGCAAGAACAAGACTCGACTTCACCTCAGGTCAACAAAGGATTGCCGAGGAATTCCGTCGCATCGCTCTGCAACTCAGTGCTCAAAGCAGTAAAGCCAACCAAGCCCGTCTCGAACGCCGTATCGATAGTGCGCTATTCGGCGGCCCCTATGAGACGCAGACAACGTTGGGTTGGGATCCTTCCGCGTTGATGACGCACGCGCACCAACCCAAAGCGCCCACAGACAGTGAGACGCCTGGCCAGCCAATGATGGTTTGGCTGGCCGTCGAGTCGCTTGCACTCCACCCCGTATTGCCGAACACGTTGACCAAAGCCGCGACAACTGGATTCGACGGCGGCGGGGCCTATGTATGGCCGCAGTGGCACGAACCGTTGTCACTTGGAGAGGTCAGATTGTTGCGATTGCGCCCCATTGGTTCTTTGACAGATCTGCCTGGGATTGACGCTGTCTGGTCATCCAAAGTTGGAACGAATGGCAAGTTTGGCATCCTGCGCCCCGCCGCGCGAATCACGAGTGATCGCATGCCAACCGAAGGGTTCGCGCAGCCAGTAAGGCAAGATGGGTCATAGCTTTGGCCATACCGATCCGGGCCCTGCGCTTGCTCTTTTGTGATCGAACTGGGGTTCGCGCAAGGGCACCACTGCTGCCAGAGTTTTCAAGGGCTTGCGCGCGACCTGTGTCACCCGCCTGTCGTGGGCGGGCATCGTTGAAGCAGTTTTGGCCGTTCGCGTCGCCGCCACGCATTCCGTGTCACCCGCCTTTCGTGGGCGGGCATCGTTGAAGCGAAATCCGCTGCACGAAAGCGCAGCGCAAGAAGCGTGTCACCCGCCTTTCGTGGGCGGGCATCGTTGAAGCGTGGCAACTATGCCAGGCGACTAAGCGCACCGCCGGTGTCACCCGCCTTTCGTGGGCGGGCATCGTTGAAGCTCACAGCACAGCCCACGCAATCGAGCCGCCAACTGTGTCACCCGCCTTTCGTGGGCGGGCATCGTTGAAGCTCCACAACGACAGCGAATTCGGCAACGTGATCGCGTGTCACCCGCCTTTCGTGGGCGGGCATCGTTGAAGCTTGGTGGTGTTCCGCCTTCCAAAACGGCGCATTGGTGTCACCCGCCTTTCGTGGGCGGGCATCGTTGAAGCGCTTGTGCTGGCGGCGACGCTTTCCAGGCCGCGAGTGTCACCCGCCTTTCGTGGGCGGGCATCGTTGAAGCTCCTTCAGGTTGCCAGTCTGAATCGTCGTCGCGAGTGTCACCCGCCTTTCGTGGGCGGGCATCGTTGAAGCAAAGCACCTCACGCCCTCGGGCAGCGGCTGTGCAAGTGTCACCCGCCTTTCGTGGGCGGGCATCGTTGAAGCGCCTGCGAAGCGCGCGTTGCGCTCGTCAATGACAGTGTCACCCGCCTTTCGTGGGCGGGCATCGTTGAAGCTTGAAGCTCATCATCGCGGTGCGTGCGGCGCCGTAGTGTCACCCGCCTTTCGTGGGCGGGCATCGTTGAAGCACGGTGTTGTACGCCGTAGTGAGCTGGCCATCGGTGTGTCACCCGCCTTTCGTGGGCGGGCATCGTTGAAGCCGCGGACTTGAAGACTTGAGCGCGCGCCATGCGTGTGTCACCCGCCTTTCGTGGTCGGGCATCGTTGAAGCCGGCAGTCGTGACAGGCGAGCCAGCGACCGACAGGGTGTCACCCGCCTTTCGTGGGCGGGCATCGTTGAAGCCAGAACCACCTTGCCGTCACCGTGAAGGTGCATACTGCCACCCGCCTTTCGTGGGCGGGGATCGTTGAAGCACTCATCGGTGCAGCGGTTGTGCCGAGCAAACAGGTGTCACCCGCCTTTCGTGGGCGGGCATCGTTGAAGCACGAATCTTGGAGAATGGTCGCTTCCACGATGACGTCTCCCCCGCTTTTCGTGGGCGGGCATCGTTGAAGCTGCGGCTTGTTGCGATAGAACTCGTCGCGGTCCATGTCTCACCCGCCTTTCGTGGGCGGGCATCGTTGAAGCCGCGAACTGGCCCGCTACCCGCACATCGAGCGCAAGTCTCACCCGCCTTTCGTGGGCGGGCATCGTTGAAGCCCCAAATCGGGCCGGCGCATCGTCGCGCTGTCCAGTCTCACCCGCCTTTCGTGGGCGGGCATCGTTGAAGCTTCGACGCCTTCTCCCACTTGAAGTTGGCGTCGCCCGTCTCACCCGCCTTTCGTGGGCGGGCATCGTTGAAGCAAGTTCGGCTTCCGCCCGGTCGAAGCCTTCGAGAGGCTCACCGGCCTTTCGTGGGCGGGCATCGTTGAAGCATCTCGATCCACAGCGCATGCATGTTGCCGCGGGCGTCTCACCCGCCTTCCGTGGGCGGGCATCGTTGAAGCTCAGGCAATGCATCAAGCGCGGCCAGAATCTCGCGCGACGGCTTACATCGACGGCAGCTTCGTGACGACAAAAGTGATACCAGGCGACTTCGACGGCTTTTGGGACATCGGCGGCGTTGACCGAACGCGACTGGACCCGGTGCTGATGACCTTTGCCGAGGGCCGACGCGCGCAGAAAGAGAAGTACGGCGGCGAGATGTTCCCCGCCCAGGCGGGTGCCGATCAATTCGGCACGGCGTTTCTCGATTTCTTTCAGGCTGAAAAGGCAGGGCACAAAAAGGGTATCGTCATGCCCGATCTCAACCAATTGCCATGATCCTCGATGATCAACAGTACGCCGTCACGGCGCAGCAGGCGCAGCATTTTCGGGAGGCCATTGCGCGGCCCGATCCGCAGGGCGTGGAGCCGGGGATGGCGCGCCTGATGCGCGAAGCCATGCAAAGCCAGCTCGATGATCTCGTCTCCGAGATGAGGGAGTACGACGATCTGCGAGCAGGCAACATCACCTCACTGCAGGCGCGTTCGATCGAAGGCATCGGTGTTGCGCTGATCCAGGCCCGCATCGCACGCCGGGTGTCGCAGCTGCAGCTTGCCAAGCGGCTGTCGATCGCCGTGGTGGATGTTGCGCAATACGAGGCGCAGCGCTATGCAGGTGTGCCTATCGAGCGCTTGCAGCAGGTGGCAAACGCGCTGCAACTGGGCGTGCACGAAGTGTTTACGCTAGAGCCCGACGCGGGTATCCAATAGGAAGTGCTGCGCAAGGGGGTGCGGTGCATCGACGGTCTTTGCCGATCGCGCCCCGAAGGCCAGACAGGCGGAATCGCGTCCTCACCGCGCCTCCTCAATCGCTTCGCACAACGCCCCGCCCCCTCGACAAACCGCGGCCCCATGCGGCCGATCAGATCACCGTCGATCGACACGTAGCGTTGCTGCTTGACGGCGCTGACGTTGGCGAAGCGCCGCCACGCAGCGAAGTCGCGCGCGGTGTCTTGCTCGCGTCCCGAGCCGGCGATCAGTTGCGGGTCGGCGGCAACGGCGGCCTCCCAGCTCACGCTCGGTGTCAGCAGCGGCAGGTCGGCGAAAACGTTGACGCCCCCGCACAGGCGCATCGCTTCGCTGATCAGGTGCTCGCGGTTGATGGTCATCAGCGGTTCGTGCCAGAGCTGCCAGAAGACACGCACCGGCGGCTGGCCTGCGTAGCGCTGTGCGAGCGATTGCCACTGGCTCTCGAAGCGGCGCGCCGCGGTATCGGCCGCGGCGGCGTGGCCGAGCAGCGTGCCGAGGCGGCGCAGCGTGTCGGCAATGCCTTGCGCCTGGCGGATCTCGCTCTCGTACACCGATGAGGCCGAGCGAGCGCAGGCGCGCCTTGTGGCGTTCGTTCAAGCCGCTGCCCCAGACGAGGACGAGGTCGGGTTTGAGTTGGGCGATGCGTTCGAAGTCGATGACGTGGGCGTCGCCGACGACGGGCAGCGCTTTCGCGGCCGCCGGGAAATCGGAGAAGCGGATCGCGCCGACCATCGCCGCGCCGCCGCCGGCCGCGTAGACCAGCTCGGTCAGGTGCGGGCCGAGGCTGATGACACGTTGCGCCGGTGCGGCGAGCACGACGGCTGGCCGGCGTCGTCGGTGACGCGGACTTCGGCGTGCGCGGCGAGCGAGGCGAAGGCGATGAACAGCGCCAGCAGCAAGCGCTTCACGGCGCCGCTGTCTTCGGCTCGAACGCACATTGCGCCGCCACGCGGCACTGCCAGCACAGCGGTTTGCGCGCCACGCAGACATAACGCCCGTGCAAGATCAGCCAATGGTGCGCATCGACGCGGTACGCCTCGGGAACCGCCTTCATCAACTTCATCTCGACGTCGTACGGCGTCTTGCCCGGCGCCAGGCCGGTGCGGTTGCCGACGCGAAAGATGTGCGTGTCCACGGCCATCGTCGGTTCACCGAAGGCGACATTGAGGACGACGTTGGCCGTCTTGCGGCCGACGCCCGGCAGCGCTTCGAGTTGCTCTCGCTTTCGCGGCACGGCGCCGCCGTGTTGTTCGACCAGGATGCGGCAGGTCTCGTGCAGGTGCCTGGCCTTGTTGCGGTACAGGCCGATCGTCTTGATCTGCTCTTCGATGCCGGCCACGCCGAGGCCGAGCATCTTCTGCGGCGTCGGCGCGGCGGCGAACAGGCGCTTCGTCGCCTTGTTGACGCCAACGTCGGTGGCCTGCGCCGACAGCAGCACCGCGGCGACGAGTTCGAAGACGCTGCTGTATTCGAGTTCGGATGCGGGCTGCGGGTTGGCGTTGCGCAACGTGGCGAAGAAGGTCTCGATGTCTTGCGCCTTCATGTCGGCGCCTTCGCGCGCGCACGCGCCACGGCGGCTTCGATCGCAGCGCGCTTACGCTCGAGCGCGGCGGCGTCTGTGATCGTGCTTGCCGAAGTCAGGTCGGCGAGTTTGTGTTTTGCTTTCTCAGCGAGTCGCGTGTCGGTCTCTTGCGCGTCACGTTGCCGGCGCTCGCCGTGCGCGGCGTAGCGCGAGCGCGCGAGATCGGCGTCGTCTTCGCTCCACGCGCTCCAACCGCTCTTGCCCGGCGTGGCATCGACGACGGCGATGCAATCGACCGGACACGCCGGCAGGCACAGCTCGCAGCCGGTGCACAGCGCTTCGATGATGGTGTGCATCACCTTCGGCGCACCGACGATGCAGTCCACCGGGCAGGCCTTGATGCACAGCGTGCAGCCGATGCACCAGGCCTCGTCGATGAACATCAGCTGGCGCGGGCCTTCGGCGCCGTTGGCCGGGTTCAGCGCGATCACGCCGCGGCCGGTGATCGCGGCCAGCCGCGCGATGCCCTCGGCGCCGCCGGGCGGGCATTGGTTGATGGCGGCTGCACCGGCGGCAATGGCATCGGCGTAGGCGCGGCAATCGGCATAGCCGCAGCGCGTGCACTGCGTTTGCGGCAGCGCGGCGTCGATGCGTTGGGCGAGTGAATCGGCGGTGGCGCTCACACGCCGATTATCGGCGGCGTGTTTTTGCCGGCGCTTTCTTCGCGGCGGCCTTGCCGCTGGCCTTCTCGGTGGTCTTCTTGGCGGCCTTCTTCGCCGCGGGCAGCGGCCCGCTGCCGTAAGTGGCAATGAACTCGCGCAGGGCAGGATAGACCTTGTCGCGCCAGCGCTTGCCCGAGAAGATGCCGTAGTGGCCGGCGCCCACCGCGTCGTAGTGAAATTGGCGCGCCTTCGGCACGCCGGTGCATAGGCCATGCGCGGCGCGGGTTTGTCCGGCGCCGGAGATGTCGTCCAACTCGCCTTCGATCGTCAACAGCGCGCTGCTGGTGATGTCCTGCGGCCTGACGTGTTCGTCGTTGACGTGCCAGGTGCCGTTGACGAGCGCGAAGTCCTGGAACACCACCTTGATCGTGTCCAGGTAGTACTCGGCCGGCATGTCGAGCACGGCGTTGTACTCGTCGTAGAACTGGCGGTGGCCCTCGGCGCTGTCGTCGTCGCCGCGCACCAGGTCGAGGAAGTAGTCGTAGTGCGAGGACATGTGGCGGTCGGGGTTCATCGCCACGAAGCCGGTGTGCTGCAGGAAGCCGGGATAGACGCGCCGCGTCGCGCCCGGGTAGTTCGGCGGCACGCGGTAGATCACGTTGTGCTCGAACCATTCGTGGCTCTTGTTCATCGCCAGGTTGTTGACGGCGGTGGGCGATTTGCGCGCGTCGATCGGGCCACCCATCATCGTCACCGTGCGCGGCGTGAACTCGCCGCGGCTGGCCATCAGCGACACGGCGGCGAGCACCGGCACGGTGGGCTGGCAGACCGAGATGACGTTGACTTCGGGGCCGATGTGGCGAATGAACTCCTCGATGTAGGCCACGTAGTCGTCGAGGTGGAACGGGCCCTTGTCGACCGGCACCATGCGCGCGTCGGTCCAGTCGGTGATGAAGACCTTGTGGTGTTGCAGCAGGCTTTTCACCGTGTCGCGCAGCAGCGTCGAGTGGTGGCCCGACAGCGGTGCGACGACGAGCACCGGCGGCTGCAGCTTCATCGCGTCGAGCGCCTTCGAGTTGTCGGTGAAGCGCTTGAAGCGCAGCAGGCGGCAGAACGGCTTTTCGATCGCCACCTGTTCCTGCACGGCCACCTGCACGCCATTGACCTCGGCGCTGATGATTTCGAAGGCCGGCTTCTCGTACTCCTTGGCCAGCCGGTGCATCAGGTCGAAGCCGGCCGAAACACGCTGCGCCATCGGCCCGTGGGCGAAGGGCGACAGCGGGTGGTTGTAGAGCTTGGACGTGGCGCTCGCGAACTCGGAAAACGGCGAGAGCAGGGCGCGCTGGGTTTCGTAGAACTGATAAAGCATGGGGGGAGTGTGCACCGAATGTTGCAACGCAACAATCTTGCGGCACCCACCCGCCGCCCACTAGCGCAAAAACACCTACGAGCGCCGTGGCTTTTTTGGCGCGGCTTGCTGCCGGCTTACATGACTTTGGCGATCGCGGCCGACCACGGCGTCGATGTTCCTCGCGTTCAGCGCGGCCACGCAGATACGCCCCGAATCGACGCCGTAGATGCCGAATTCGCTGCGCAGGCGCTGCATTTGCGCGGCGTTGAGGCCTGAATAGCTGAACATGCCTTGTTGTTGCGCAATGAAGCCCATGTTCTTCTTCACGCCGGCCGCGGCGAGCTTTTCCACCAGCGCCGTGCGCATGGCCTTGATGCGCACCCGCATGCCCGCGAGTTCTTCTTCCCACTGCGCGCGCAGCGTGGGCGTGGCGAGCACGGTGGCGACGATCTGCGCGCCATGGGTCGGTGGGTTGGAGTAGTTGGTACGGATGACGATCTTCAACTGCGACAGCACGCGCGAGGCTTCGTCGGCACTGGCGCAGACGACCGACAGCGCACCGACACGCTCGCCATAAAGCGAAAAGCTCTTCGAGAACGAGGTGGCGATGAACAGATCGCCGCCGGCGGCGACGAACTTGGCGACCGCGGCACCGTCTTCCGTGATGCCCACGCCGAAGCCCTGATACGCCATGTCGAGGAAGGGCACGAGGTTGCGCTGCTTGACGATGTCGACGACCTCGTCCCACTGCGCGCTCGTCAGGTCGTAGCCGGTCGGGTTGTGGCAACAGGCGTGCAGCACGACGATCGTGCCTGCCGCTGCCGCCTGCAAAGCGCCACGCATCGCGGCGAAGTCGATGCCGCGCTTTGCCGGGTCGTAGTACGGGTACTCGGCAACGTCGAAGCCGGCGCGGGTGAAGAGGGCGCGGTGGTTCTCCCAGCTCGGCGCGCTGATCAGCACCCGCGCTTTGGGGTTCACCTGCTTCAGAAAGTCCGCGCCGACCTTCAGGCCGCCGGTGCCGCCGATGGCTTGCACCGTGGCGACGCGTTTGGCCTTGACTTCAGCGCTGTCGGCGCCAAACACCAAGCCCTGCACAGCGCTGTCATAAGCCGCGATGCCGTCGATCGGCAAATAGCCGCGCGGCTTGGCGGCTTCGGCCATGGCCTGCTCGGCGGCCATCACGCACTTCAGCAGCGGCAGCTTGCCGTTCTCGTCGTAGTACACGCCGACACCGAGGTTGACCTTGTTCGGGTTCGGGTCGCTGCCGAACTGTTCGTTCAGACCCAGGATCGGGTCGCGCGGGGCCATTTCGACGTTGGTGAAGAGGCTCATGGCAAAACCCGCCCGGCCGCCCGAAGGGTTTTGCGCGCCCCTTGGGGGGCAGCGAACGAAGTGAGCGTGGGGGCATTGCTGTCATGTCGGTGGCAGTAGAGGGAAAAGGGGCACCACTCGTTGGAGTAGGCTGGCGGGTTGCAGTGATTTTATGAGCCAAGCCGTGTCACCATCGATGCCGAATCGTCCTGAACCGATGCCCGAGGTTCAACCTGCCGGCGAGTTCGCGAGCTTCCCCGACTCGCCGTTCCAGCTCTTCATGCCGTACCCGCCGGCGGGCGACCAGCCGCAGGCGATCGACAAGCTGGTCGAGGGCATCAACGACGGCCTGACCTTCCAGACCCTGCTCGGCGTCACCGGCTCGGGCAAGACCTTCACGATGGCCAACGTGATCGCGCGCTGCGGCCGGCCGGCGATCGTCTTCGCGCCGAACAAGACGCTGGCCGCGCAGCTCTACAGCGAGTTCCGCGAGTTCTTTCCGAAGAACGCGGTCGAGTACTTCGTCAGCTACTACGACTACTACCAGCCCGAGGCCTACGTGCCGCAGCGCGACCTGTTCATCGAGAAGGACAGCGCGATCAACGAGCACATCGAGCAGATGCGCCTCTCGGCCACCAAGAGCGTGCTGGAGAGGCGCGACACGATCATCGTGGCGTCGGTGAGCGCGATCTACGGCATCGGCAAGCCGGAGGACTACGCGATGATGCGATTCATCGTGCGCACCGGCGACAAGATCGGCCAGCGCGACGTGATCCAGCAGCTGATCCGCATGCAGTACACGCGCAACGAGACCGACTTTTCCCGCGGCGGCTTTCGTGTGCGCGGCGACGTGATCGACATCTTTCCGGCCGAGCATTCGGAGCTGGCGATTCGCATCGAGCTGTTCGACGATCAGATCGAGGGCCTGTCGCTGCTCGACCCGCTGACAGGCCGCATCCGCCAGAAGGTGCCGCGCTTCGTGATCTACCCCTCGAGCCACTACGTGACGCCGCGCGACCGCGTGCTGGCTGCCGTGGAAACGATCAAGGCCGAGCTGCGCGAGCGGCTGGATGAGTTCGTCAAGGCCGGCAAGCTGGTCGAAGCGCAGCGCCTCGAGCAGCGCACGCGCTTCGACCTGGAGATGATGAACGAGGTTGGCCACTGCAAGGGCATCGAGAACTACACGCGCCACCTGTCGGGCGCCGCGCCGGGCGAGCCGCCGTCGACGATGGTCGATTACCTGCCGAAAGACGCGCTGATGTTCTTGGACGAAAGCCATGTGCTGATCGGCCAGTTCGGCGGCATGTTCAACGGCGACCGGGCGAGGAAGACGACGCTCGTCGAGTACGGCTTTCGCCTGCCGAGCGCGCTCGACAACCGGCCGCTGAAGTTCGAGGAGTTCGAGAAGCGGATGCGGCAGGTGGTCTTCGTCTCCGCCACGCCGGCCGACTACGAACAGCGGCACGCCGGCCAAGTCGTCGAGCAGGTGGTGCGGCCGACCGGGCTGATCGATCCGGTGGTCGAGGTGCGGCCGGCGGCGCACCAGGTGGATGACGTGCTGCAGGAGATTCACGAGCGCGTGAAGGTGGGCGAGCGCGTGCTGATCACGACGCTGACCAAGCGCATGGCCGAGCAGCTCACCGACTACCTGTCCGAAAACGGCGTCAAGGTGCGCTACCTGCACAGCGACATCGACACCGTCGAGCGCGTCGAGATCATTCGCGATCTGCGCCTGGGGGTGTTCGACGTGCTGGTCGGCATCAACCTGCTGCGCGAGGGGCTGGACATTCCCGAGGTGTCGCTGGTGGCGATCTTGGACGCCGACAAGGAAGGTTTCCTGCGCGCCGAGCGCTCGTTGATCCAGACCATCGGCCGGGCGGCGCGGCACATCAGTGGCCGGGCGATTCTCTATGCCGACAGGATCACCGACTCGATGAAGAAGGCCATCGACGAAACCGACCGCCGCCGCGCCAGGCAGGTGACGTTCAACACCGAACACGGCATCACGCCGCGCAGCGTCGTCAAGCAGGTGCGCGAGATGATCGACGGCGTGGTCTCCGACAAGACGGCCAAGGAAGATCTGGCCAAGGCGCAACTCGCCGCCGAGGTCGGCGCCTTCGACGAGAAGGACCTCGCCAAGCGCATCAAGCAGCTCGAAAAGCAGATGCTCGAACACGCCAAGAACCTCGAGTTCGAGAAGGCGGCGCGGGTGCGTGACCAGTTGGCGCTGCTGCGCGAGCAGGCCTTCGGCGCCGCATCGCATGACAGCAACGTCATTCCACTGACCAGCAAGCCATGAAAGTGTTGATGGTCTGCCTGGGCAACATCTGCCGCTCGCCAACGGCCGAGGCGGTGCTGCGCGCCAAGCTCGACGCGGCAGGGTTGGCCGATCGCGTCAGCGTCGACTCCGCCGGCACCGGCAGCTGGCACATCGGCAGCCCGCCCGACGAACGTTCGCAGCGCCATGCCGCCCAGCGCGGCTACGACCTGTCCGCGCTGCGCGGCCGGCAGGTGGCGCAGGATGATTTCCACCGCTTCGACCTCATCTTGGCGATGGACGACGACAACCTCGCCGATTTGCAGCGCCTGGCGCCCAACGGCGCCTGCCGCGCCGAGGTCCGCCTGTTCGCCTCGGCCGAGGTGCCGGACCCGTACGCCGGCGGCGCGGCCGGTTTCGAGCGCGTGCTCGACCTGGTCGAGGCCTCGGCCGACGTCTGGGTTGAAAACCTTGGTCAGCGCCTGGGAACTTCCTGACCGGTATCCGACCGAATCAGTCGGCTTCCGCTAAACTTGAGCAATCTGCTCGGGATAGCACCCCTCTTCAAGGAGTTTCCCCCATGCGCTTGACCACCAAAGGCCGTTTTGCCGTCACCGCGATGATCGATCTCGGCCTTCGCTCGACGAACGGGCCCGTCGCCCTGGCCGCGATCAGCCAGCGCCAGCAGATCTCGCTGTCGTACCTCGAACAGTTGTTCGGCAAGCTGCGCCGCCACGAACTCGTGGAAAGCACGCGCGGCCCCGGCGGCGGCTACTCGCTCGGCCGCGAGGCCGGCGAGATCACCGTGGCCGACATCATCCTGGCCGTCGATGAACCGCTCGATGCCACCGGCTGCGGCGGCAAGGAACATTGCATGGGCGACGACACCGGCAAGTGCATGACGCACGACCTGTGGACGGCGCTGAACCACAAGATGATCGACTTCCTGAGCTCGGTGACGCTGAAAAAGCTGGTCGACGAGCAGATCGCCAAGGGCGTGTCGATATCCGAGCAGGCGCCGATGAAGCGCGCCATTTCATCGGTGCCGGTGGTCAAGCCGATCCGTGTCACCGGCCCGAATTCGGTGTTTGCGCTCGGCGCCACCTTTGCCAAATAAGCCCAGCGAGTTGTCAACGATGGACATGACGCCCCACTTCCCGATCTACCTCGACTACAGCGCCACCACGCCGTGCGACCCGCGTGTGGTCGACGCGATGGTGCCGTGGCTGCGCGAGCACTTCGGCAATCCGGCGTCGCGCTCGCATGCGTGGGGCTGGGAAGCCGAAGCGGCGGTCGAGAAGGCGCGTGAGCAGGTGGCTGCGCTGGTCGGCGCCGACCCGCGCGAGATCGTCTGGACGTCCGGCGCCACCGAGAGCATCAACCTCGCCCTGAAAGGCGCGGCGCAGTTCTACAAGACCAAGGGCAAGCACCTCGTCACCGTGAAGACGGAGCACAAGGCGGTGCTCGACACGATGCGCGAGCTGGAGCGCCAGGGCTTCGAGGTCACGTACCTCGACGTGCAGGAAGACGGCCTGGTCGATCTGAACAAGTTCAAGGAAGCGCTGCGGCCCGACACGATCCTGGCCGCGGTGATGCTCGTCAACAACGAGATCGGCGTCATCCAGGACATTGCGGCGCTGGGCGCGATCTGCCGCGAGCGCGGTGTCGTCTTTCATGTCGATGCGGCGCAGGCCACCGGCAAGGTGCAGATCGATCTGGCGACGCTGCCGGTCGATCTGATGAGCCTGGCCTCGCACAAGACCTACGGCCCCAAGGGCATCGGCGCGCTCTACGTGCGCCGCAAGCCGCGCGTGCGCATCGAGGCGCAGATGCACGGCGGCGGCCATGAGCGCGGCATGCGCTCGGGCACGCTGCCGACGCATCAATGTGTCGGCATGGGCGAGGCGTTTCGCATCGCACGCGAAGAGATGGGCGTGGAGAACGAGCGCATCCGCGGTTTGCAGCAGCGGCTGCTGCGCGGCCTCGCCGACGTCGAGCA
This sequence comes from uncultured beta proteobacterium, assembly GCA_963732625.1. Taxonomy (GTDB): domain Bacteria; phylum Pseudomonadota; class Gammaproteobacteria; order Burkholderiales; family Burkholderiaceae_C; genus CADEEN01. The sequence continues at coordinate 31,549 of CAVTAM010000040.1, forward strand.
GGTCTTCGTCAACGGCCACCTCGACAAGCGCGTGCCGCACAACCTGAACATGAGCTTCAACTTCGTCGAAGGCGAGTCGCTGATCATGGGCTGCAAGGGCATCGCGGTGTCGTCGGGCTCGGCCTGCACGAGCGCGAGTCTGGAGCCGAGCTACGTGCTGCGCGCCCTGGGCCGCAGCGACGAGTTGGCGCATTCGAGCCTGCGCATGACGATCGGCCGCTTCAGCACGACCGAAGAAATCGACCACGCGGCGAGTCTGATCCGCGACCGCGTGGCCAAGTTGAGAGACCTGTCGCCGCTTTGGGAGATGTACAAGGACGGCATCGACATCTCGACCATTCAATGGACAGCGCACTAAGGAGACGATCATGGCCTACAGCGACAAAGTCATCGAACATTACGAAAACCCGCGCAACGTCGGCAGCTTCGACAAGGGCGACGACACCGTCGGCACCGGCATGGTCGGCGCGCCGGCCTGCGGCGACGTGATGAAGCTGCAGATCAAGGTCAACCCGGCCACGGGCCTGATCGAAGACGCGCGCTTCAAGACCTACGGCTGCGGCTCGGCGATTGCGTCATCGTCGCTGGTCACCGAGTGGGTCAAGGGCAAGAGCCTCGACGAAGCGCTGACCATCAAGAACGACCGCATCGCGCACGAACTGGCGCTGCCTCCCGTGAAGATTCACTGCTCGATCCTGGCCGAAGACGCGATCAAGGCGGCGGTCGAAGACTACAAGACCAAACATGCCAGTCACGCTCACTGAGGCCGCCGCCCGCCACGTCACGCGCTACCTGTCGCGCCGCGGCAAGGGTGTCGGCGTGCGCCTGGGCGTCAAGACCACGGGCTGCTCGGGCCTGGCCTACAAGCTCGAGTACGCCGACGACGTGGCGCCCGAAGACATCGTCTTCGAAGGTCACGGTGTGAAAGTGCTGGTCGATCCGAAGAGCCTGCCCTACATCGACGGCACCGAACTCGACTTCGTGCGCGAGGGCCTGAACGAAGGCTTCAAGTTCCACAACCCGCGCGAGAAGGACCGCTGCGGCTGCGGCGAGTCGTTCCGGGTGTGAACGCCAGAGTCGAGATTCAATCCGAGCGCGCCGATCATCCTCAAGTCGTCGCGCTGTTGGGTGCACTCGACCGCTATCTCGGCGAACTCTACGAGCCGGAAGCGAACCACATTCTTTCCGTGAGCGAATTGCTCGCGCCCGAAGTGAGCTTTTTTGTCGCACGGCACGGTGACGAAGTCGTCGGCACCGCCGCAGTGCGCCGAATGCCCGGTGAGGCCGACACGGCCGGTCAGCCTTATGGCGAAGTCAAGCGCATGTACGTCGATCCGGCGATGCGCGGTCAACGCATCGGCGAGCAGTTGCTGCGAACGCTCGAAGCGTCGTTGAAAGACCAGGGCGTTGCGCTCGCGCTGCTCGAAACCGGCAGCGATCAGCGTGAAGCTGTGCGCTTGTACGAGCGCTGCGGCTATGCGCGGCGTGATGCTTTCGGCGGCTATCCGGACAATGGTCTGTCGCTGTTCATGTCGAAGGCCTTGACGTGAACCTCACCGACAACGATTTCGTTCTGTTCGGCCTGCCCGAGCAATTCGCGCTCGACCGCCCTGATCTCGACGCGCGCTGGCGCAAGCTGCAAGCCTCGGCGCACCCCGACAAGTTCGCGGCCGAAGGTGCGGCTTCGCAGCGCCTGGCAATGCAATGGTCGGTGCGCATCAACGAGGCCTACCGGCGTTTGCGCGAGCCGCTGACGCGTGCGTCGTATCTGTGCGATCTGCGCGGTGCGCCGATCGACGCCGAGCGCAACACCGCAATGCCGGCTGCCTTTCTGATGCAGCAGATGGGCTGGCGCGAAGCGCTCGATGATGCGCGTGGCGATGCCGATGCGTTGGCCGATCTTGATTCAGAAGTGCGTCGCACCGAAAGTGAATTGCTGCACCAGGTCGCGCGCTTGCTCGACGACGAGCAGACGCCGCTTGCGGCGGCAGAGCGCGTGCGCGCGCTGATGTTCATTCAGAAGTTCCGCCGCGACTTGTCCGAGCGGCTCGAGGCGATGAGCGACTGATGGCCCTCCTGCAAATCTCCGAACCCGGCCAATCGCCCGACCCGCACACGCGGCGGATCGCGGTCGGCATCGACCTCGGCACGACGCATTCGCTCGTCGCCGCCGTGCGCAGTGGTGTCGCCGAGTGCCTGCCCGATGCGCAAGGCCGCGCGATCCTGCCGTCTGCCGTGCGTTATCTCGAAGGCGGCCGCCGCCAGATCGGCCAGCAAGCGCTCGAAGCGCTGGCGGAAGATCCGCTGAACACGGTCGTCTCGGCCAAGCGGCTGATGGGCCGCGCGCTGGCCGACGTGGCCGGCCGCGAGCGTTTGCCGTACCGCTTCATCGACCAGCCCGGCATGGTGGCGATCGACACACGCGACGGCGTGAAGACGCCGGTCGAAGTCTCGGCCGAAATCCTGGCGTCGCTTCGCCAGCGCGCCGAAGACAGCTTCGACACCGATGAACTCTTCGGTGCCGTGATCACCGTGCCGGCGTACTTCGACGACGCGCAGCGCCAGGCAACGAAAGACGCCGCGAAGCTCGCCGGCCTGAACGTGCTGCGCCTGATCAACGAGCCGACCGCCGCCGCGGTGGCCTACGGTCTGGACAACGCGAGCGAAGGCCTGTATGCGGTGTACGACCTGGGCGGCGGCACGTTCGACATCTCGCTGCTGCGCCTGACGCAGGGCGTGTTCGAAGTGATCGCCACCGGCGGCGACGCTGCCCTCGGCGGTGATGACTTCGATGCCGCGCTGGCCGATTGGGCCGCGGTGCAATCGGGCGCGAAGATCAGCACGCCGCACGAGCAGCGCGCGTTGCTCGTTGCCGCGCGCGCCGCCAAGGAGGCGTTGAGCGGCGCCGACACGGTGGCGCTGCACAGCGGCACGATCAAGCAGATCGTCACCCGCGCGCAACTCGATGCGCTGTGCAAACCGCTGATCGAGCGTACGCTCGCCGCCGTCAAGCGTGTGCTGCGCGACGGCGACGTGACGCGTGCCGACGTGCAGGGCGTCGTCATGGTGGGCGGATCGACGCGCATGCCGGCGGTGCGCATGGCGGTCGGCGAACTCTTCGGCCGCGAACCGCTGATCAACCTCAACCCCGACGAGGTCGTCGCCGTCGGCGCGGCGATCCAGGCCAATGCGCTGGCCGGCAATTCGCGCGATGGCGAGATTCTGTTGCTCGACGTGATCCCGCTCTCGCTCGGCCTGGAAACGATGGGCGGCCTGGTCGAGCGCATCGTCGAGCGCAACAGCACGATCCCCGTGGCCAAGGCGCAGGACTTCACCACCTTCAAGGACGGCCAGACCGCGTTGGCGCTGCACGTCGTGCAGGGCGAGCGCGAGCTGGTGGCCGACTGCCGGTCATTGGCGCGCTTTGAGCTGCGCGGCATCCCGCCGATGGTGGCCGGCGCGGCGCGCATCCGGGTCACCTTCGAAGTCGACGCCGACGGCCTGCTCGCGGTGTCGGCGCGCGAGCTGACCAGCGGCGCCCTAGCCAAGGTCAGCGTCAAGCCGAGCTACGGCCTGGCCGACGACGACATCGCGCGCATGTTGAAAGAAGGATTCGGCGCCGCCGAGGTCGATGCGACGGCACGCGCGCTGCGCGAGGCGCGTGTCGAGGCCGAACGCATGGTGCTCGCCACGCGCTCGGCGCTCGCGGCCGATGGCGACTTGCTGTCGGCGCAGGAGCGCGAAACCATCGCAGCGTTGTTGACGAGCACCGAAGACATCGCCCGCGGCGACAACCATCACGCGATCGACGACGCCGTTAAAGCCCTCGCCGAGGGCACCGAGCAATTCGCCGCGCTGCGCATGAACCGCGGCATTCGCGCCGCGCTCGCCGGCCGGAGTGTGGAAGACATCTGATGCCCATCATCCGCATCCTCCCCCACGCCGAGTACGCGCCGGAAGGCAAGTCGATCGAAGCGGCATCCGGCACGTCGCTGTGCGAAGCGATGCTCGAGCACGGCGTCGCGATCGAGCACGCCTGCGAGATGAGCTGCGCCTGCACCACCTGCCATGTCATCGTGCGCGAAGGTTTCAACTCGCTCGGCGAAATGGATGAGAGCGAAGAGGATCTGCTCGACCGCGCCTGGGGCCTCGAGCCGACGTCACGCCTGTCGTGCCAGGCGATCGTGTCGAACCAGGACGTGACGCTCGAGATCCCGAAGTACTCGATCAACCACGCCAAAGAAAAACACTGAGCGCCGAGGGCGCTGGGGTCAGAGTTTGTGGTCGGCGCCGAAGACGGTGCGCAGCCAGTCGCCCACCGGGCGGATCGTCGTGTCGAAGAAGGAATCGCTCTCGTCTTCGCGATCGACCAGCACGCCCATGCCGTCGAGCATCAGCAGGAACTGGCGCACCTCGGGTTTCGTGCCGCCGCTGGACAGCACCAGGCCGGACAGGCTCATGTAGCGGTGCGACAGGTCGCTGAGCATGCGGCGGTACACCGTGCGGTGGTATGCCGCAGGCAGTTCAGGCCAGGCCGCCAGCTTGTATTGCTTCATGTTCGATCGGATCGGCTGCGTTCAGCGACCAGTCCATAGGGCTCCTTGATGCCAAGGTTACATTCGACCGATGACACCGACCAAGGACTTAAGGGGATTCCCAGGGTTTGTTCTGATGCGCAGGTGTGTCGGTTTGCAAGTGCCGTGGTGAAGTTCACGGCGTGCGCCTCAAACGTGTAAGCACCGCATGAAGGTCCTGGGCATCGAATCGTCGTGCGACGAGACCGGCGTCGCGCTGGTTCAGGCCGACGGTGACGGCACGCCGCGGCTGCTGGCGCACGCGCTGCACAGCCAGGCCGAGATGCACCAAGCGTTCGGCGGCGTCGTGCCCGAGCTGGCGTCGCGCGACCACATCCGGCGCGTGCTGCCGTTGGCGCGGCAGGTGATGCAGCTAGCCGGCTGCACGCTGGCTGCCGTCGATGTCGTGGCCTTCACGCGCGGGCCTGGTCTGGCCGGCGCGCTGCTGGTCGGCGCCGGCGTGGCGGCGGCGCTGGCCGCGGCGCTGGATCGGCCGCTCGTCGGCGTGCACCACCTCGAAGGGCATCTGCTGTCGCCGTTTCTGTCGGCCGACCCGCCGCGCTTCCCCTTCGTGGCCTTGCTCGTCTCCGGCGGCCACACGCAACTGATGCGCGCGCAAGCCGTCGGCGAATACGAACTGCTCGGCGAGACGATCGACGATGCGGCCGGCGAAGCCTTCGACAAGAGCGCCAAGCTGCTGGGCCTGGGCTACCCCGGCGGGCCGGCGCTGGCGCGGCTGGCGCAGCAGGGTGATGCGGCGGCATTTGCGCTGCCGCGTCCGCTGCTGCACAGCGGCGATCTGGACTTTTCGTTTGCCGGCTTGAAGACTGCCGTGCTGACGCAGGTGCGCAAGTGCGAGGCGGCGGGCGGCGCGAACTGGCGCGCCGACCTGGCAGCTTCAACAGAGGCCGCGATCACCGAGGTGCTGGTGAAGAAGTCGGTGCGCGCGCTGCGCGATACCGGCCTGTCGCGGCTCGTCGTTGCCGGTGGTGTGGGTGCCAACACGCGCTTGCGCGAGCAGTTGAATGCGGCGTGCGCCAAGCTACAGGCGCAGGTTCACTATCCGGAGCTGCACCTGTGCAGCGACAACGGCGCGATGATCGCGCTGGCCGCGGCGATGCGCGTGCAGGCCGGGCGCACGCAGCCTCAGCGCGACCTCACGTTCGAGGTGAAGCCGCGCTGGGCGTTGGATCAGATCAACTGAACTCGGGCCAGCGCCGGGCCGCTCCCAAGCGTCGGCCCGAGCCTCCCCGCGGGGGAGTGCACGCGAAGCGGGCGAGGGGTCAATTCACCATCAATTGCTTCGATGCAGCGGCGCGCTTCTTCGCCAGCGTCAGCGACAACACGCCGCTGTCGAGCTTGGCCTGCGACGCGTCTTGATCGACTTCTTCCGGCAGCGTGAAGCTGCGCGCGAAGCTCTGCGATGACCGCTCGCGGTAGATCACGCGCTCGCCTTCTTTCTTGGTGTCTTCGCGCTGCGTCTGTGCGCTGACATCGACGCGGCGGCCGTCGATCGTGATCTTTACGTCGTCCTTGGCAACGCCGGGCAGATCGATCGACACGCTGTAGCCGCCGTCGGTTTCGGCAACGTCGAGCGACGGGCTGCGCCGTGCGGTCTCGGCACCGAAGGCGCCGTCGAACAAGCGGTCGAAGGACCGCGACAGGTCGGAAGCAGAACGGGCAACAGGAACGAGCAGCATGGTGAACTCCTAGAATGGTGGTGAGCGCTGATGTAGCCCTCATGCCGCTGAACTTTGGAGCGGCTTTTTTGTTTTCAAGATCGAGAAATCAAACATGACTTCACTTCGCCTGCATCGACGCCAGACGCTGGTGCTGGCTGCTGCCGCGGCCTGCGGCGTTGCCGCCGCGCAAACCACGGCCGCGCCGCTTCGCATCGCGTTGATCGAAGGCTTGTCCGGGCCGTTTGCAAATGCGGGCGAAGCCGTGTTTCGCAACCTGCTGTGGGCCACCGAGCGTGTCAACGAGCGCGGCGGCGTGAAGCTCGGTGGCGCGGCACGGCGCCTGGAGATCGTGCGCTTCGACAGCGAAGGCAACACCGAAAAAGCGCTCGGCCTGCTGCGCTCGGCCACCGACCAGGGCATCGGCTTCATCGCGCAGGGCAACAGCTCGGCGGCCGCCGCAGCGCTGATCGACGCGCTGGACAAGCACAACGAGCGTGAGCCGCAGCGCCGCGCGCTGCTGCTGAACTACTCGGCCGTCGATCCGACGCTGACCAACGAGCGTTGCAGCCCGTGGCACTTTCGCTTCGACGCCCATGCCGACATGCGGCTGGCCGCGCTGGTCGAGGTGTTGCGCGCCGACGCTTCGCTGAAGAAGGTTTATCTGATCGGGCAGGACTACAGCTTCGGCCAGCATGTCTTGAAGCAGGCGCGGGCGATGCTGGCGGCCAAGCGGCCGGACATCGAAATCGTCGGCGACGAGTTGCATCCGCTGGGCCGCGTCAAAGACTTCCTGCCCTACGCCACGAAGATCCAGGCCAGCGGCGCGCAGGCGGTGCTCACAGGCAACTGGGGCAATGACCTGACGCTGCTCGTCAAAGCCTCGCGCGAGGTCAGCGCGGGGCTGAAGTTCTACACCTTCTACGGCAATGCGCTCGGCGCGCCGGCTGCCATCGGCGAGGCGGGCGTCGGTGCGGTGTATGCGGTGGCCGAGTGGCATCCGAACGTCGGCGGTGCGGCGTCGGACGCGTTCTACGCCGCTTTTCGCAAGCGCTTTGCCGAGCTGCGCGACGACTACGTGCATCTGCGCATGCAGGCGCTGGTGGAGATGCTGGCGGCGGCCGTCGAGCGCGCCGGCAGCGCTGAAGCGTTGGCGGTGTCGCGTGCGCTGTCGGGTGCGCGCTTCGATGGCCGCAACGTCGGCGGCTTTCACAGCGCGACGATGCGCGCCGGCGACCATCAGTTGCAGCAGCCGGTGATCGTCAGCGTGATGGACCGCGTGGGCGCGCCCGGGGTGAAGCACGACGTCGAAGGTTCGGGCTTCGGCTTTCGCACCGTGCGCCGCTTCGAAGCCAGCGAGGTCGAGATGCCGACGACGTGCAAGATGATGAAGGTGGACTGATGCGACAAGCGATCGAGAACCTGCCGGCGTCGCGCATCCGCGAAGTCGCCAACGCCGGCATCGGCCGCGGCGACGTGCTCGCGTTCTGGTTCGGCGAGAGCGACGAGGTCACGCCGGATGCGGTGCGAGAGGCAGCGACGCAATCGTTGGCGCGCGGCGAAACCTTCTACTCGCACAACCTCGGCATGATCGAGTTGCGCGAGGCGCTGGCCGAGTACACGAGCGGATTGCACCGGCCGGTCGGTGTTGATCGAATCGCTGTCACCTCGTCCGGTGTCTCGGCCTTGATGCTGGCCACGCAGATGCTGGCGGGACAGGGCGACGAGGTTGTCGCTGTCGTGCCGGTGTGGCCGAACCTGACCGCGCAGCCGGCGATCATGGGCGCGAACGTCAAACGCGTATCGCTCGTGCCTCGTGATGGCGCGTGGACGCTCGACCTGCAAGCGTTGCAGGACGCCATCACGCCGGCCACGCGCATGCTGCTCGTCAACGCACCGAACAACCCGACCGGCTGGACGCTGACGCGCGCCGAGCAGCAGGCGATCCTCGATCACTGCCGCCGCACCGGCACGTGGATCGTCGCCGACGAGGTCTATGAGCGCCTGTGGTTCGGCGAAGCAAGCACGGCACCATCGTTCCTCGACATCGCCGAGCCCGACGACCGCCTGATCGTCGTTCACAGCTTCTCGAAGTCGTTCCTGATGACCGGCTGGCGTCTCGGCTGGATGGTCTTGCCGAATAATCATCTCGACGCCATCGGCAAGCTGATCGAGTTCAACACCTCCTGCGCGCCCGTGTTTGTGCAGCGCGCGGGTCTGGCCGGTCTGCAGACGGCCAAGATCACGGTGCCGGCGCTGGCGCATCGCATGCGAGCCTGCCGCGACACCTTGATCGATGGCCTGCAGCGGCTGCCCATGATCCAGGTCGCCCGCCCGAACGGCGGCATGTACGCCTTCTTCCGCGTGCCCGGCCGGTCCGAGGACTCGTTGGCCTTCGCCAAGCACCTCGTCGCCGACCACGGCCTGGGCCTCGCCCCCGGCGTGGCCTTCGGCGACGAGGCCCAGGGCTGGCTGCGCTGGTGCTTTGCGTCGCGCGACCCGGCGCGCCTGGCCGAAGGCCTGTCCCGCCTGGAGCGGGCACTGCGCCTATAATCCGCCGGCTCGTCGCAAGACAGCACCAGCACGGCATGGGTCGGTTTCACCCGTGACCGCAAGTCAAAACCGGAAACCGCAGACAGTGATGGCCCATGCAATGTGGGCACCTGGGCGGTTTCCACGAACTCAGGAAATCGCGTTCATCATGTCGCTGACACTCGCTCAAACCGCCGACGTCATCAAGGCCAACGCCCGTGGCGCCGCCGACACCGGCAGCCCCGAAGTTCAGGTGGCGCTGCTCACCGCACGCATCAACGAACTCGCGCCCCACTTCAAGACCCATTCCAAGGACCACCACGGCCGCCGTGGTTTGCTGAAGATGGTCAACCAGCGCAAGCGCCTGCTGTCTTATCTGAAAGACAAGGACGCTGACCGCTACACCGCGCTGATCCAAAAGCTCGGATTGAGAAAGTAAAACGACGCTCGGGGCAGCCAACGCTGCCCCGTTGTCGTTCATCGGAGACCGAAGCCCGACGCGCTGCTCGTGTCATTCCAACGCCGCTCAGTCGACGAGCGTCACTGGAATGGCATCCCGCCGACGGCTCGCTGCTCCTTCATCGCTACCAATAGGAGAGACCATGAGCATGTTCAACAAGGTCACCAAGAGTTTCCAGTGGGGCCAGCACCAGGTCACGATGGAAACCGGCGAGATCGCCCGCCAATCGACGGGCGCCGTGCTCGTCGACATCGAAGGCACCGTCGTGCTGGCCACCGTGGTCGCACGCACCGAGGCCAAGTCGGGGCAGGACTTCTTCCCGCTGACCGTCGACTACATCGAGAAGACCTACGCCGCCGGCAAGATCCCGGGCAGCTTTTTCAAGCGCGAAGGCCGGCCGAGCGAATTGGAGACGCTGACCTCGCGCCTCATCGACCGCCCGATCCGCCCGCTGTTCCCGGATGGTTTCTTCAACGAAGTGCAGGTCGTGATCCACGTGCTGTCGCTGAACCCCGAGGTGCAGGCCGACATCGCCGCACTGATCGGCACCAGCGCCGCGCTGTCGATCAGCGGCATCCCGTTCAACGGCCCGATCGGCGCGGCGCGCGTCGGCTACATCAACGGCCAGTACGTGCTCAACCCGGGCAAGACCGAGCTGGCCACCAGCCAGTTGGACCTGATCGTTGCCGGCACGCAAGCCGCCGTGCTGATGGTCGAGTCTGAAGCGCAGCAACTGTCTGAAGAAGTGATGCTCGGCGGCGTGGTCTTCGGCCACGAGCAGGGCAACATCGCCATCGCCGCGATCAATGAACTCGTGCGTGACGCCGGCAAGCCCGAGTGGCAGTGGGCCGCTCCGGCCAAGGACGAACCGTTCATCGCCAAGGTCACTGGCCTGGCCGAAGCCAAGATCAACGCGGCCTACCAGATCCGCAGCAAGCAGGCGCGCACGCAGGCCACGCGCGCGGCCTATGCCGAAACGATGGCAGCGCTCAAGGCCGACGGCGTCGAATTCGACAAGGTCAAGGTCGAAGGCCTGCTGTTCGACATGGAAGCCAAGATCGTCCGTGGGCAAATTCTTGCCGGCGAGCCGCGCATCGACGGCCGCGACACGCGCACCGTGCGCCCGATCGAAATCCGCACCGGCATCCTGCCGCGCACCCACGGCTCGGCGCTGTTCACGCGCGGCGAGACGCAAGCAGTGGTGGTGGCCACGCTCGGCACCGACCGTGACGCGCAGCGCATCGATGCCCTGGCCGGCGAGTACGAAGAGCGCTTCATGCTGCACTACAACATGCCGCCGTTCGCCACTGGCGAAACCGGCCGTGTCGGCTCGCCGAAGCGCCGCGAAATCGGCCACGGCCGGCTGGCCAAGCGCGCGCTGGTGGCGATGCTGCCGACGAAAGAAGAGTTCCCGTACTCGATGCGCGTCGTCAGCGAGATCACCGAGAGCAACGGCTCGTCGTCGATGGCCTCGGTCTGCGGTGGCTGCCTGGCGATGATGGACGCCGGCGTGCCGATGAAGGCGCATGTCGCCGGCATCGCCATGGGCCTCATCAAAGACGGCAACCGCTTCGCCGTGCTGACCGACATCCTCGGCGACGAAGATCACCTCGGCGATATGGACTTCAAGGTCGCCGGCACGACCAATGGTGTGACCGCGCTGCAGATGGACATCAAGATCCAGGGCATCACCAAGGAAATCATGAAGGTCGCTTTGGATCAAGCCAAGGAAGCGCGTTTGCACATCCTGGGCAAGATGCAGGAAGCGGTCGGCGGCGCGAAGACCGAAGTCAGCGTGTTCGCACCGCGTCTGTACACGATGAAGATCAACCCGGAGAAGATCCGCGACGTCATCGGCAAGGGCGGCTCGGTGATCCGGGCCCTCACGGAAGAAACCGGCTGCACGATCGACATCGGCGAAGACGGCACGATCACGATCGCGAGCACCGACAGCGACAAGGCCGCGTTTGCCAAGAAGCGCATCGAAGACATCACCGCCGAAGCGGTGCCGGGCCAGATCTACGAAGGCCCGATCACGAAGATCCTCGACTTCGGCGCGCTCGTGCAAATCTTGCCGGGCAAGGACGGCCTGCTGCACATCAGCCAGATCGCGCACGAGCGTGTCGAGCGTGTCGAGGACTATTTGAAAGAAGGCCAGATCGTCAAGGTCAAGGTGCTGGAGACCGACGAGAAGGGCCGCATCAAGCTGTCGCTCAAGGCGCTGCTCGACAAGCCGGAAGGTTATGTCGAGGAAGAGCGTCCGCGCCGCGACTTCGGTGACCGCGATCGTGGTGGCCGCGGTGGCGATCGTGATCGTGGCCCGCGCCGTGATCGCAACGATCGTCCGCCGCGTGCCGAGCAGGGCGGCGAGCCGGTGGCCGCGACGACGGCTGACGACACGCCGCGAACGCCCGAGTAAGCGCTCGAGCCTGATGCGCGCCATCGAGATCAGCCGCTACGGCGCCCCCGAGGTGCTGCAGCAGACCACCCGGCCCGACCCCGTCGCAGGGCCGGGCGAGGTGCTGATCCGCGTGGCCGCGTCGGGCATCAACCGGCCCGATGTGCTGCAACGCAAAGGGCTGTACCCGATGCCGCCGGGCGTGTCGGACCTGCCGGGCTTGGAAGTCGCGGGCACGGTGGTTGGCGCTGCGGGTGAGTTCAAGGACGGCGAGCGCGTCTGTGCGCTCGTTGCCGGCGGCGGTTATGCCGAGCTGTGTGTGGCGCCGCTCGCGCAGACGCTGCCGGTGCCGCGCGGCCTGTCGGACATCGAAGCGGCGAGCCTGCCCGAGACCTTCTTCACCGTCTGGCAGAACGTCTTTCACATCGCGGCGTTGAAGGCCGGCGAGTGGCTGCTGGTGCAGGGCGGCTCGTCGGGCATTGGCGTGACTGCGATCCAGCTTGCGAAAGCAGTCGGCGCCAAGGTCATCGTCACCGCCGGCAGCGACGACAAGTGCGCGGCCTGCGTCGCGCTCGGCGCCGACCATGCGGTGAACTACAAGACGCAGGATTTTGTTGCCGAGGTCGATCGCATCACACAGGGCCGCGGCGTCGATGTCGTGCTCGACATGGTGGCCGGCGACTACGTGGCGCGTGAAGTGCAGTGCCTGACCACCGACGGGCGCTTGGCGATCATCGCGGTTCAGGGCGGCACGAAGAGCCAGATCGACACCGGTGTCGTGCTGCGCAAGCGGCTGGCGATCACCGGCTCGACGCTGCGTCCGCGATCGGTGGAGTACAAGGGCCACCTCGCGCGTGCATTGCGCGCGACGGTGTGGCCGCTGCTCGAAGCCGGCCGCATCAAGCCGGTGGTCCACAAGGTGTTCCCCGCAGCGCTTGCCGCCGAGGCGCACGCGCTGATGGAGTCGAGCACGCATGTCGGCAAGATCGTTCTGGATTGGAGAACATGAGCCCCCAAACTCACTTCGTTCGTTGCCCCCCGAGGGGGGTCCGCGCCCTTCGGGCGGCCGGGCGGGCGCTATGAGCAGAAAGAAACTCATCGCCGGCAACTGGAAGATGCACGGCAGCCATTCGGCCAACGCCGAGCTGCTCGCGGGCATTGCAGGCGCGCGCCCTTTCATCGGCGAGGTTGCGGTCTGCGTGCCGTTCCCTTATCTCTCCGAGACGGCCGTGGCACTGGCTGGCACCGACATCGCCTGGGGCGCGCAGGATTGTTCGCCGCACGAGCAGGGTGCCTACACGGGCGAAGTCTCTGCCGCGATGCTGCACGAGTTCGGCTGCCGCTACGCCATCGTCGGCCACAGCGAGCGCCGCCAGTACCACGCCGAGAGCGATCAACTGGTAGCAGACAAGGCCAAGGCTGCGCTCGCCCGTGGCATCACGCCGATCGTCTGCGTCGGCGAAACGCTGGCGCAGCGTGAGGCCAATCAGACCGAAGCGGTGGTCAAGCGCCAGCTCTCGGCGGTGATCCACACGCTGGCCCATTGCGCCGGCGAGATGGTCGTCGCCTACGAGCCGGTGTGGGCCATCGGCACCGGCAAGACAGCCACACCCGAACAGGCGCAGGCGGTGCACGCGCTGCTGCGCGCACAGCTCGCCGCGGCCACGCCGCACGCTGCGCAGATGAAGATCCTCTACGGCGGCAGCGTCAAACCCGACAATGCCGCCACGCTGTTCTCGCAACCCGACATCGACGGCGGCCTCGTCGGCGGTGCTTCGTTGAAGGCCACCGACTTCATCGCCATCTGTCGCGCTGCGGCCTGACACTTCTTCGACAACAAAATTTATGCAGATCTTCTGGAATCTCGTTCTCGCACTGCAGATCATCTCGGCCATCGCGATGATCGGCCTGGTGCTGGTGCAACACGGCAAGGGCGCCGACATGGGCGCGTCCTTCGGCAGCGGCGCCTCGGGCAGCCTGTTCGGCGCTTCCGGCAGCGCCAACTTCCTGTCGCGCTCGACGTCGTTCTGCGCGGCCGTGTTTTTCGCCTGCACGCTCGCCCTGGCCTACTTCGGCAGCAGCGGCCTGTCCGCCAGCAGGCCCGAGGGCACGAGCGTGTTCGAGCGCGCGGGTGCGGCGAGCGCGCCAGCCGCAGCATCGTCGGCACCGCCTGTTGCGCAGATCCCCACGGCACCGACGGCACCGTCCGCAGCTGCATCGCAGGCCCCTGCGCCAGCGCAATCAGCGGCCTCCGCTCCTCAGAAACCCTGAGCTTTACGCTTAGAATCTTTCGTTGTTCGGAGCGCCATCCTCACGCCATCCGAGCAACAGTCCGGAAAGAAAAGTCTGGGACGCCGACGTGGTGAAATTGGTAGACACGCTATCTTGAGGGGGTAGTGGCGAAAGCTGTGCGAGTTCGAGTCTCGCCGTCGGCACCAAGAACGCAGATCACATACCGAGCACGGGCTCGCCTCCAGCGCAACCGCGCAGCCCAACGCCGACGCCATGGACCTTCAACAGTACCTGCCCGTCATTCTGTTCATCCTCGTCGGCGTGGCGGTCGGCGTGGCGCCGCAGGTCATCGGCTTCATCTTCGGCCCCAACCGGCCCGACGCCGAAAAGAACAGCCCCTACGAATGCGGCTTCGAAGCCTTCGAAGACGCGCGCATGAAGTTCGACGTGCGCTACTACCTCGTGGCGATTCTGTTCATCCTCTTCGACCTCGAGATCGCCTTCCTCTTCCCTTGGGCCGTGTCGCTCAAGGAGATCGGCCCGACGGGCTTCTGGGCCATGATGATTTTCCTGGGCATCCTCGTCGTCGGTTTTGTCTACGAGTGGAAGAAGGGCGCCCTCGACTGGGAATGACGTATGGGCATCGAAGGCATCCTCAAAGAGAGCGTCGTCACCACGACCGTTGACGCGGTGGTGAATTGGTCGAAGACGGGCTCGCTGTGGCCGATGACGTTCGGCTTGGCTTGCTGCGCGGTAGAAATGATGCACGCCGGCGCCGCGCGCTACGACATCGACCGCTTCGGCATGCTCTTCCGCCCGAGCCCGCGGCAGAGCGATCTGATGATCGTTGCCGGCACGTTGTGCAACAAGATGGCCCCCGCCTTGCGCAAGGTCTATGACCAGATGGCCGAGCCGCGCTGGGTGATCAGCATGGGCTCGTGCGCCAACGGCGGCGGCTACTACCACTACAGCTACTCGGTGGTGCGCGGCTGCGACCGCATCGTGCCGGTGGACGTCTACGTGCCCGGCTGCCCGCCCACGGCCGAGGCGCTGCTGTATGGCGTGCTGCAGCTGCAGGCGAAGATTCGCCGCGAGAACACGATCGCCAGATGACTCAGAAGCTCGACACGCTCGTTGCAGCGCTGGAGGCTGCGCTCGGCCCGAAGATCAGCAAGCTCGTGCGTGATCGCGGCGAACTGACGATCAGCGTCAAGGCCGCCGACTACCTCGCCGTGGCGCTGCAACTGCGCGACGACACCACGCTCGCGTTCGAGCAGTTGATCGACCTCTGCGGTATGGACATGTCGAGTTGGAAAGATCAGCCGTGGGAAGGCATGCGCTACGTCGTCGTCTCGCACCTGCTGTCGGTGTCGAAGAACTGGCGCGTGCGCTTGAAAGTGTTTTGCCCTGACGATGATCTGCCGCTCGTCGCTTCCGTCAACGACGTGTGGAGTGGCGCCAACTGGTTCGAGCGCGAAGCCTTCGACCTCTACGGCATTCTCTTCGAAGGCCATGCCGATCTGCGCCGCATCCTCACCGACTACGGCTTCATCGGCCACCCGATGCGCAAGGACTTCCCGACCACGGGCCACGTCGAGATGCGCTACGACGCCGAGCAGAAACGCGTGATCTACCAGCCGGTGACGATCGAGCCGCGTGAGATCGTGCCGCGCATCGTGCGCGAAGACAACTACGGCGGAATGCAATGAGTTGCACGCGCTTTTCCAAGCGGACGCCGCGGAACCGGCTTTGCCGGGCCGCTGGCGTCGCCCCCTGGGGGGAGGCGGCCGCAGGCCGCTTCGGGGGGGTCTACTGATGGCTGAGATCAAGAATTACACGCTCAACTTCGGCCCGCAGCACCCGGCGGCGCACGGTGTTCTCCGGCTCGTC
>CAVTAM010000041.1:0-209360 GCA_963732625.1 uncultured beta proteobacterium
TTCAGCATCATCGCCGAGAACATGCCGTACATCATCTCGGCCGCGTCGAGGTCGCTCTCATGGGTGGTGCACGCCCGGGTACTGCACCTTCACGGCCACGTCGACGCCCGCAGACGTGACCGCCCGGTGCACCTGACCGATGCTGGCGGCCGCCACCGGCAGGTCGGTCCAGTCGAGGAACGCGCGTTCGGGCGGCATGCCGAGCTCGCTCTCGACCACGCCGGCCGCGAGCGAGGGCGCCATCGGCGCCGCGTCGGCCTGGAGGGTGGCGAGCGCGGCCTGCGCCTCGTCGGGCAGCGTCTCGAAGATGAACGAGATCAGCTGGCCGGCCTTCATCAGGACGCCCTTCATCTCGCCGAGCTCCTTGGCGACGTCCTCGGCGGTGCGGATCGCGAACTGCTGGTCGAGCTCTGCCCGGCGCTCGGCGGGCGACGCGGCGCCGCGCACCTTCATGACGGCGAAGCGGGCCGAGTTGCGGGCCGACAGCTTCCACACCTTCGCAGTTCGGCTGAACCGGCTCGTCATCGGCGATTCGGCGGCGGCCGCGTGCGGGCCTTGGTGGCAGCGGTCGCGAGGCCGGCAGCGAGGGCCACGAGCGTGGCGAGCGAGGCGACCTCGCGACGTCTGCTTCACGGCCGGTTCACCGGTTGCGGCGGGCGACGGGGTCGGCGACGAGGAGCTCGTCGAGGATCGGCTCGCCGGTCTCCTCGTCGATCCAGTAGGTGCCGTCGTCGAGGCGGGCGAGCGCCATCGCCACCCCTTCGAGATCGCGCTCGATCTGCTCGAGATCGATCGTCGGCGCACCGGGCGGTCGTCGCGCCGGTCGCTCTCGGTGTCGCTCTCGGTGTCGCTGGCATCGGTCACGGCGACCGACGCTACCGGCCGCCGCGACGGTGCCAAGCGCCGCAGAATCGCCGTCCCTCCATCGAAGCCGAGCACGTGCGCCGCGTACCGCTGCTCGCGTGCAGCTGGGACGCGTAGGTGCGGGCATGGCGTCTCGGCGGAAGCGCTCGGCAGCGGTGGCGGCAGTTGCCTGCCGCGCTGGCCCTCCTCGTGCCGTCGATGGCGATCCTCGGGACGTTCGTGGTCTACCCGCTGATCCGGGCGATCATCCTCGGCCAGCAGCGCTGCGACGTGAACGGGGCCAACTGCCGTTCGAACGGGTTCGACCAGTACTGGGACGCGTTCCGCTCGGTGCAGTTCCAGAACGCGCTGTGGGTCACCGTCAAGTTCGCGCTGTTCACGGTGCCGCTCGGGCTGGTGCTCGGCGTCGGCCTCGCGATGCTGGCGCACAAGACGCTGCGCGGCGTCGGCGCCTTCCGCACGATCTTCTCGTCCACCGTCGCCACCTCGGTCGCGGTCGCCAGCCTCATGTGGCTGTTCCTGT
This sequence comes from uncultured beta proteobacterium, assembly GCA_963732625.1. Taxonomy (GTDB): domain Bacteria; phylum Pseudomonadota; class Gammaproteobacteria; order Burkholderiales; family Burkholderiaceae_C; genus CADEEN01. The sequence goes on from CAVTAM010000041.1 coordinate 1,388, forward strand.
TCCAGCCCGACGTCGGCGCGCTCGCGAACGTCGGTTGGCTCAACGACCTGTTCCCCACGCTCAAGCGGCCCGGCCTCCTGCGCGACTCGGGCACCGCGCTGTGGTCGGTAGCGCTGTCGAGCGTGTGGGCCAGCCTCGGCTTCACCTTCATCCTCGTCACCGCCGGCCTCCAGAGCATCCCCGAGGACCTCCACGAGGCGGCCGCGATCGACGGCGCCACCGGGACCCGCCGGTTCTGGAGGATCACGCTCCCGCTGCTCGGCCCGACGTTGCTGTTCGTGGTGATCGTGCTCACCACCCGTGCGTTCCAGGCCTACGGCGAGGTCGACCTGCTCACCGACGGCGGCCCGCAGCCGGGCGACACCACGACCACCATCACCTACCTCACCTACGGGAGGAACACGGTCATCGCCGGCGACGACGGGCTGCGGTCCACCACGGCGGTGCTGCTGTTCCTCGTGCTGCTCGCGCTTTCCATGCTGCAGTTGCAGATGCTCGGACGCCGCGTCCACTACGGAGGTGACTGATGGCCGCGGAACGCGCACTCGGGTGCTCGGCTCGCCGGGCGCTACACGCTGCTCGGCATCGTCGCGTTCGTCGTGCTGTTCCCCGTGTACACCACGGTGATCGGCGCGCTGAAGCCGTCGGGAAAGCTGCTCGACCATCCGCTGCTGCCCGACGCGTTCACTTTCGACGTGCTGCAGCAGGCCTGGACCGAGGGCCGTCTGGGGCGCTACCTCGTGAACTCGGCGGTCGTCGCAGCGATCATCACCGTCTGCCAGGTCGTCACGTCGATCCTGTCGGGCTACGCGTTCTCGATGCTCGACTACCCGGGCCGCGGTGCGCTGTTCGTCCTGTTCCTCGCGACGATGCTCGTACCGCTCGAGGCGACGCTCGTGGTGAACCGTCGCACCGTCGGCGACCTCGGTTGGCTCAACACCTATCAGGGCCTGGCGATCCCGTTCGCCGCCTCGGCGTTCGGGACGTTCCTGGTGCGCCAGGCGTTCCTCGGCCTCCCCGGCGAGCTCCGCGACGCAGCTCGCATCGACGGCGCCGGCCACCTGGCGTTCCTCCGCCACGTCGCGGTGCCGCTGGTTCGGCCCACGCTCGGGGCGCTCGCGCTGTTCAGCTTCCTCTCGAGCTGGAACCAGTACCTGTGGCCGAACCTCATCACCACCAACGACGACATGCGCACGGTGCAGAGCGGGCTGAAGGCGCTCAAGGAGGGTGCGCTCCAGTCACCCAACCTCGTCATGGCGGGTACCGTGATCGCGGCGATCCCGATCGTCGTCGCGTTGCTCGTGTTCCAGAAGGCGCTCGTGCGCGGGCTCACGGCCGGAGCGGTGAAGGGCTGATGCGCGCCCGCCTCACAGCGCTCGCGGTCGCCGCCTCGCTCGCCGCCGCGTGCGGCTCGGGCGACTCGATCCTCGGCGCGGGCAACGACACGCCGGCCGCCACCGCACCGACACCGCAGACCACCCTCGCCGGCGGCGACACGGGTCAGGCCGGCACGATCGTGCCGCCGCCGAGCACCGACCTGACGGGCGAGCCCGTCACCACCCCGCCCGCCACCAACGCCACCACCACCACGACGCCGCTCGACTCGCTACCCGACTGCCCGGTCGATGCCCTCGGCTCGACGGGCGGCCCCGTCGAGATCACGCTGTGGCACGGTCTCAACACCGACAACCAGACCGCGATCGAACGCGTCACCGCCGAGTACAACGCGAGCCAGTCGCGCGTCGTCGTGCGGGCCGAGAACCAGGGCGGGTACCTCGAGACGATCGACAAGTACTTCCGGTCGGGCGCCGGCGACCGGCCGGCGATCGTGATGTTCCCCGACTACAGCGTGCAGCGTGCGATCGACTCCGAGGCGGTCATCCCGGTCGCCGCGTGCACCGAGGCGGCGGCCTACGACCTGAGCGGCTTCCAACCCTCGGCCGTGGCGGCGTACTCGCAGGCGGGCGTGCAGTGGGGCATGCCCTTCAACGTCTCGAACCCGGTGCTCTTCTACAACCGCAACATGTTCGTGGCCGCCGGGCTCGACCCCGACCGGCCGCCGCAGTCCCTGGAGGAGCTGCGCCAGTACTCGCAGCAGCTCGTCGACTCCGGGGCCGCCGCGTACGGCATCGCGATCGACTCTGGCGCCGACTCCGGAGGCGGCTGGTACATCGAGCAGTGGTTCGCCAACATGGGCGAGCTCTACGCCGACAACGGCAACGGCCGGCTCGCGCCGGCGACCAAGGTGGTCTACGACGGGCCGGCCGGCGTGGCGATGCTCAGCTACGTGCAGGGTCTGATCAACGACGGGCTCGCCTACTACGTGGGCGACAACGCCGGCGGCGCCGACCAGCTCCTCAAGCTGGCCGACGCGGAGGAGCCGGCGGCGATGGCCATCAGCACGTCCGCCGGCCTCGGCACCGTGCTCAACACGCTCGCCGGCGGCCTCGTGCCCGGACTCGGCCCCGACGACGTGGGCGTCGGCCCGCTGCCCGGGCCCGGTGGCACGCCCACCGCCCTCGTCGGTGGTGCGGCCCTCTACATCACCGAGGGCAGGGACGACGTCGAGGCCGCGGCGGCGTGGGACTTCATGCAGTACCTCGTGAGCGCCGAGACGCAGTCGCTGTGGGCCACGCTCACCGGCTACGTGCCAGTGCGCGCCGACGCGCTCGACGTCGAGCCGGCCCTCAGCGTGTACGCGGACGACCCGCGTTTCCGGGTGGCGTACGACCAGCTCGTGTCGTCGCCCGACTCGCCGGCGCTGCAGGGGCCGATCCTCGGGCCGCAGCGCGAGATCCGCGCGATCACGGCGCGGGCGGTGGCCGAGATCTTCGCCGGGGGTGACGTGCAGACCGCGCTCACGAATGCGGCCGCGCAGTCCAACGAGCTGCTCGCCAGCTACAACGTGAGCAACTGACGGCCCCGGTCGTGCACGCCGTCGCCGGCCGCGTGACGACCGCGCCCGACCGGTGGGTGTGCGCGGCTTCATCGATCTGCAGATCAACCGCAGTCACGGCGTCGACGTCGGTGAGGCCGTCGCGACGGTGGCCGCGACGCCCGCGCCTTGCTGGGCCCCGACGACCGGCTCGAGATCGAGTCGGTTGATCGCCGCGCCGGTCGGCGCTGCGGGAGCACAGGTGCGAGGGCGGCATCGACCACGGCGCGGGAACCGAAGGACACCGCCCTCGCGAGTGTGGAGGGCCGAGGCCCCTCGCGTTCGTCGTCGCGCCCGCGAGAACACGGGAGCGGCGTACCCCGCAAGAGTAACACCGTTATGTCCGGACCTGCGAACCCGGACGGACCGAGTGGGTGAGCCACTCGGTCCGAACCGTCACGACCGTCATCGGCCCCTACCAGCTGCAGGAGGGCCTGCACGCCAGCTACTCGGTCAGGTCGCGATGCGCATCTGCCTCCGCCGAACCTCCAACTGCGGCAACGTCCGGTGTGGCAGCGGCACGGGCACCGGCGGCGTCACCACCCTCGGCGAACCCGACATGACCCTCGTGTAGCGACGAACAGGTGGCGCCAGACGCCTGCTGTTCGTCAGCGGAGGTTGCGGAGGGCCTGTTCCCGGCGGCGACGCTTGCTGCGACGGGCGACAGCGACGAACGAGATGAACGCGACCGTCGCGACGATCCACACCACCAACAGCACGAGGGCCACCGACGAGAGCGGTCCCGCCCAGCTGTTGCCGGCGGAGGCCGGTTGCTGCACGGTCTGGGTGAACAGGCTGACGGAGCTGCCGTCGAGCACCGCCTGCCACTCGATCACCCCGTTGCCGATCTCGGTCCCGGTCTCCGACGACACCAGCTCACCGGGCAGCTGCACCCGGAACGTGAACGACATCGCCTGCGCGGGGGTGAGCCCGCTCGCCGTGAGCTCGGTGCCGAACGGCTGACCCCCGACGGCCTGCACCAGCGCCTGGTCCGCGAACGACTCGAAGCCGTTGGGCAGCACGAGCGCGCCGTTGATCGCGTTGGTCGTGCTCTCTGCGCTCGCGCCCTCGTCGGTGCCGCCCACCGTGCGGGCGGCCTCCATGTTCGTGAGCGGCGGGCCGATCGAGTTCAGCACGGTGGCGAGCTCGGCGGCGGAACTGAACGGGTGCGTCAACCGGATGGTCACGCCACCGCCGGCGTCCGCGGTCGGGCCCTCGACCACCCAGCCGTTCGCGATCGCATCGTCGAGCCGGAGGTCGTCGACCAGGTCCGGCACCTTGCCCACCAGCTCGGCATCGGCCACCGCGACGACCGCCACGGTTCCGGTGCCGTCGGGCTGCATGGTCACGTCGACCGACACGTCGAGTCGACACCCCGTGAGCACGAGCGCGCCGATCACCACCAGCAGCAGGCGGAGTCGCACGGGTCGGAGGAGGGAGGGCACGACGTGTCATCTTCGCAGGGCCGACCGTCCCGACGGGGTCAATCGGCGCGGTGCGCCGGACGCGACAGTGCCCTGCGTCACGTGGACGCAGGGCACTGTGGGAACCGGACGCCGACGGCTACTCGGTCGGCGGATCGATCGCTACGTCGTCGTTGGTGGCCGTGGTGGCCAGCTCGACCGACGCCGGGGGCACGAAGCCCTCGACCGCCGTGAAGGTGAACGTCAGCTTGCCCTCGTGCTCGGGGTCGGGCACGACGTCGACGACGATGATCTCACCGGCCGAGAACTCCTTGTAGAGGATCTTCTCGGACAGTGCATCTTCGATCTGACGCTGGATCGCACGGCGCAGCGGGCGGGCGCCGAGCTGCGGGTCGTAGCCGATCGTGGCGAGCTCTTCCTTGGCCGCCTGGGTGACCTCGATGCCGAGCCCCTGACCCTCGAGCTGGCCCGTGAGCCGCTTGAGCATGAGGTCGACCATCGTGACCACTTCGTGGCGCGACAGCTCGTGGAACACGATCGTCTCGTCGATGCGGTTCAGGAACTCCGGGCGGAAGTGCGACTTCAGCGCGTCGTTGACCTTCTCCTTCATGCGCTCGTAGCTCATGGCCGAGTCGCCGGTGTTGAAGCCGACGTTGGCCTTGCGCAGGTCCTGGGTGCCCAGGTTCGAGGTCATGATGAGGACGGTGTTGCGGAAGTCGACCGAGCGGCCCTGGCTATCGGTGAGACGGCCCTCCTCCAGGATCTGGAGCAGCGTGTTGAACACGTCGGGGTGGGCCTTCTCGATCTCGTCGAACAGCACCACGCTGAACGGCTTGCGCCGCACGGCCTCGGTGAGCTGGCCACCCTCTTCGTACCCGACGTAGCCGGGAGGCGAGCCGACGAGGCGGCTGACCGTGTGCTTCTCCATGTACTCGGACATGTCGAGCGTGATCAGCGACTTCTCGTCGCCGAACAGGAACTCCGACAGCGTCTTCGCGAGCTCGGTCTTGCCGACGCCGGTGGGCCCCAGGAAGATGAACGAGCCGCTGGGGCGCTTCGGGTCCTTCAGGCCGGCGCGGGTGCGGCGGATCGACTGTGCCACCGCGGCGACGGCCTTCTCCTGGCCGATGATCCGCTTGTGGAGCTCGCCCTCCATGTTGAGGAGCTTGGTGGTCTCTTCCTCGGTGAGCTTGTAGACGGGAATGCCCGTCCACAGCGACAGCACCTCGGCGATGGCCTCCTCGTCGACCTCGTCGAACAGGTCGACGCCCGAGGCCTTGACCTCGCTCTCCTTGGCGGCCTTCTCCTCGAGCAGGGCCTTCTCCTGGTCGCGGAGGCGGCCGGCCTCCTCGAACTGCTGCTCCTCGACGGCGCGCTTCTTGGCTTCCTGCACGTCGTTGAGCTTGCGCTCGATCTCGCGGAGGTCGGGCGGGGCCTGCATGCGCTTGATGCGCAGACGGGAGCCGGCCTCGTCGATGAGGTCGATCGCCTTGTCGGGGAGGTGGCGGTCGCTGATGTAGCGATCGGCGAGGTTGGCGGCGGCGACGAGTGCCTGGTCGGTGATGGTGACCCGGTGGTGCGCCTCGTACTGGTCGCGGATGCCCTTGAGGATCTCGATCGTGTGGGCCAGCGTCGGCTCGTCGACCTTGACCGGCTGGAAGCGGCGCTCGAGCGCGGCGTCCTTCTCGACGTGCTTGCGGTACTCGTCGAGCGTGGTGGCGCCGACGGTCTGCAGCTCGCCACGGGCGAGCATCGGCTTGAGGATCGACGCCGCGTCGATCGCTCCCTCCGCAGCACCGGCACCGACGAGGGTGTGGATCTCGTCGATGAACAAGATGATGTCGCCGCGGGTCTTGATCTCCTTGAGGACCTTCTTCAACCGCTCCTCGAAGTCGCCGCGGTAGCGCGAGCCGGCCACCAGGGCGCCGAGGTCGAGCGTGTACAGCTGCTTGTCGCGCAGCGTGTCGGGCACGTCGTTGTTGACGATCTTCTGGGCGAGGCCCTCGACGATCGCGGTCTTGCCGACACCCGGCTCACCGACGAGCACCGGGTTGTTCTTCGTTCGCCGCGAGAGGATCTGCATGACTCGCTCGAGCTCGCGGGTTCGGCCGATGACCGGATCGAGCTTGCGCTCGCGTGCCATCTGCGTGAGGTTGCGGCCGAACTGGTCGAGGATCTGGCTGTTCTTGTCGTCGTCGCCGCCCTTGGTGGAGCCGCCGACGTTCGCGCCCGAGGCACCCTGCTCGCTGCTGCCACGACCGCTCGACTGGCCACTACCCCCGGCAGCACCACCCGTGGGGCCCTGGTAGCCCGACAGCAGCTGGATGACCTGCTGGCGGACGCGGCTGAGATCGGCGCCGAGCTTGACGAGCACCTGGGCCGCCACGCCCTCGCCCTCGCGGATGAGACCGAGGAGGATGTGCTCGGTGCCGATGTAGTTGTGGCCGAGCTGCAGCGCCTCGCGGAGCGACAGCTCGAGGACCTTCTTGGCACGCGGGGTGAAGGGGATGTGGCCCGACGGCGACGAGCCGCCCTGACCGATGATCTCCTCGACCTGGTTGCGGACGGCCTCGAGCGAGATGCTGAGCGACTCGAGAGCCTTCGCTGCGACGCCCTCACCCTCGTGGATGAGGCCGAGCAGGATGTGCTCGGTGCCGATGTAGCTGTGGTTCAGCAGCCGTGCTTCTTCTTGGGCGAGGACGACCACCCTGCGGGCCCGGTCGGTGAAGCGTTCGAACATGTGTCGCCTTTCTGGAATGGCGAATACGTGTACCCACTCTATCGGCGCGTCGGCCGGTCGACTGGACGTGTTCGTCACGGGTTCTGTGTCGTCTCGGAATCGTCAACAACGTGTTCGTACAACCGCGCCGGGTCCCTGGTGTTCCAGCACCACTGTGCGGTGTCGATGCCGTTCGTCACGTGGGTCGCGGCGCCGACCGGTGACGCTGCCGCGCGTCGGAGTCGGCGGGTGTGCTGAACTGGCGACGCGGCGTGAGCAGCCGGGACGCGAGCACGACGCCAGACCGAACGAGCACAGGACGACAGGGGACACGATGCCGGGGACCGAACGCAGTTGGGCAGATCTCGACGTGCCCGGTGCGTTCGAGCGGTGCGTGCGGGGCTCGATCGGCGAGCTGTACGCGTTCGCTGGCCTGCTGTGCGGCAACGACCGAGACGCGGCCGAGCGCCTCGTCACCGGGGTCTACGCGTCGCTGCGGCAGGCGGTCGACGGCGGACTCGCCGACACGGTCTCGCTCGGAGCGCTGCGCAGCACCGTGCGACGGCGGTGGGTCGACGACCGTCGCATCGGGCTCCTCGCCCAGGTCGACGAGGCGCGCCGCGACGTCCGTCCGGCCGCCACGCTCGGCGAGCTCCGCGAGCTCGAGCGTGCGGTGCTGGTGCTCCACCACGTGAACCGCATGCCGGTCGAGCGGATCGCGGAGGAGGTGGGCATCCCCGGTGGGCGCGTCGAGCAGATCGAGGCCAGTGCGCGGCGCCGCCTGCACGGCGACGCCGAGCCAGTGCGGCGCTGGATCCGGACGTACTACGGCGACAACGTGCACGTCCGGCCCGACCTGGCCGATTCGATCCTCGGTCACCGCCACCTCGGTCCACGACCTGCCGCGGTCACGCCCCCGACGAGACGGCTGCGACGCCCGACCTGTCCGGGGCGTCGCGACGCCGATGACGGGCCGCCGACCATGGCGGTGCCGGTGCACGTGGTGCTGGCTGATCCGGCCCGCGATCCGCTGGCGGTCGATCACGAGCCGGACGCTCCCACCGTGCAGATCGAGGGCGACGACGCGCTCGAATCGCCGGACGACGACTGACGACGACGACGAGGTGGCCGACCGCGCGACGGACCGCCGCGACGGGCGGTCGCCCGACCGGACGGCCGCGCCGACCACGCCGCGGCCGTCGACACGACGCCGCCCGACGCGACGCGCGCGCGGACGATTCGCACGGGGGCCGACGACGCATCGCCGCCGTGGCGGGCGCCGTGCTGATCGGCGCGCTCGTGGTCGTGGGCGCGGCCTGTGGTGGGGCTCGCGCGGCGACGATTCCGACGCCGACGGTGCGCGGCCGTCGGCGGCGCCGATCTCGCCGACCGCGCTGCCGCGCCGCCGGTCGAGCCGACGCCCGGCGCACCCGATGCGACGCCGGTCGCCAGTGGTCGGTGCCCGCGTCCACCGCACCGGTCGCGATCGGGCCGGCCGGTTCGACCCGACGTGCGCGGAGCGGCCGGCGGCCGCCACCGAGCCGCCGGTGCTCGAGGAGGTCGCGCTCGACGCCTTGGGGCCGCTCGGGACGGCGCCCAACATCGTGATCGACCTGCCGGCGGCGCTCACCGCCGCCGGCGCCGGCGACGCCATGGCGTCGGTGCTGCGGGTCCCCGGCGGTGTGCTCGTCACGGCTCGGCGAGGCGAGCTCGACGGCGAGTCGATGGTCGCCCGCATCGACGCCGACGGCACGGTGCGGTGGGTGCGCTGCTTCGCGGACACGGCGTTCGTGCGCGGCCTGTCCGGCGCACCCCTCGCCGACGGCGTCGCGATCCAGTTCGCGGACGTCGGCCCCGCCTGGCAGGAGCTGTCGCTCGTCGACGGCTCGCTCGGCGCCGAGGTCGCGGAGCCGCCGCTGCCGGCCGCGTACGCACCGGCGAGCCGGTGCCCTGGCCCGACCCGGCGCTGGCGACGCTCCCGGGCGAGACGTTCACCGCGGGCGGCACCAACGGTGTGACGGTGGTGCTCGGGTGCGCGGCGCTGCGAACGCCGACGGGGTGAGCTGCGACCAGGTGGTGCTGCGTGCCTACAACACCGCCGACAGCTCGTTGTTGTGGCAGCGCGACGGGGTGAGCGACGTGGCGATCGTCCGTGACGGGTACGCCGTCATCGTCGTACGGCGCGCCCGGGCAGCGCCGCCTGGTACATGGTGTCCGTCGCCGACGGCGCGGCCGTCGACGGCCAGGTGTGGGCCGATCCGGCGACGTTCGCCACCGAGTGATGCGCCGGCAGCCACGACTCAGCGATCGAGGTCGCCGGCGGCGTGGTGGCCACGGGCGAACGGGTCGGTGTCGATCTGGTACCCGGCCGCGGCGGGGGTCGGGACCGCGTCGGTGAGCGTGCCGTAGACCGCGCTCGGCAGCGTCGCGACCCGATGACGGGAGTCGATCTCGCGCTGCTGTTTCCGCCTGGCCGTGCCACCGCCTAGCCTGCCCGACGTGTCACAGGCTCCGGTGCGGTCCCCGTTGCTCGCGCTCGCGGGCATGGACGCGGATCGCGTGCGGATCGAGGACGCGATGCGCGCCGCGGTGGTCACCTCCGACCCGTACCTCACCGAGATCGCGTCGCACCTGATCCTGGCCGGCGGCAAGCGGTTGCGCCCAGCGCTCGCGGTGGCTGCCGGGCAGATCGGTGGGGGCAACGCGAGCGACGACGTGGTGCAGGGTGGTGTGGCGTGCGAGCTCGTGCACCTCGGCTCGCTCTACCACGACGACGTGATGGACGAGGCCGAGACCCGACGCGGCGTCGAGACCGTCAACGCGCGCTGGGGCAACCTCCAGGCGATCCTCGCCGGCGACTTCCTGCTGTCGCGTGCGTCGGAGATCGCGGCGTCGCTCGGCACCGAGGTCGCCGGGCTGCTGGCGCGCACGATCGGGTGGCTGTGCGAGGGGCAGATCGAGGAGCTGCGCCACACGTACGACGTGAACCGGCCGGAGGAGAGCTACCTCGCCTCGATCCACGGCAAGACAGCGTCGCTCTACGGCACCGCCGCCCGCATCGGCGGCATCGTCGCCGGGCTCGACCGGCCCACGGTCGACGCGCTCACCGAGTACGGCAACGCCTTCGGCATGGTGTTCCAGATCGTCGACGACGTGCTCGATCTCACCGCCACCGCCGAGCAGCTCGGCAAGCCGGCGGGTCACGACATGGAAGAGGGCGTGTACACGCTGCCCGTACTGCGCACGATCGCCAACGGGCGACCCAGCGGCGACGAGTTGCGCGAGCTGCTCGGCAAGCCGCTCGACGCTGCCGAGCGCGACAAGGCGCTGGCGATCGTCCGCAGCGACGCGGGCATCGAGGGCGCGATCGCCGCCGCCCGCCAGTACGTCGCCGCGGCGATCGCCGCGTGCGACCGCCTCGGCGACGGCCCCGTCGTCGACGCGATGCCGCGAAGCGCCCGGCTACCTCCTCGCCACGTCGCTGTGCCGGTCGACTCGACGCCGTCAGTGGTCGGGGGCGACGAGGGTGAGGGCGCGGCCGAGGCGGTAGGCGAGCTCGGTGGCGCCGGGGTAGTGCGAGCGGAGCTCGTTGCCGGCGAAGCGAACGATCGAGTTCGCGGCCGACGGGCGTGACGGACGCGAAGGAGGCCGATGCGCCGGGCGACGCTCGGGCGGCCGAGGAGGCGCTCGACCAGCCGGCCCACCTGGAAGTACGAGCCGTATCGGTCGTCGAGCAGCTGCGGGTACCGCTGGAGCGCGGTCGCGGTGCCGGTGCGCAACGCCTCGCCGAGCACCTCGCCCGCCAGCATGCCCGTCTCGATCGCGTACTCGATGCCCGCGCCCGACAGCGGGTTGCGCGGCGCCGGCGGCGTCGCCGACCACGAGGTAGGTCGGGCCGGCGGTCGGGCCCACCGAGGTGCCGAGCGGGATGCGGCCGCCGGCGAGCCGTGTGCACCGGCTCGTCGCCGAGGTGCCAGCGCCGACCGTGCTCGGCGACGAACTGGTCGAGGAGGTGGACCGGGTTGATCACCCGGAACGACGGCGACGTCGACATGATCATCACGCCGACGTTCACCGTGCCGTCGCCGCGCGGGAACAGCCAGCCGTAGCCGTTGATCGGTGTGCCGGCACGATCGGTGAGATCGAGCACGAGCTCGGCCTCGGCGGCGTCGTGGAGCGCCGACGGGTAGATCGCGCGTTGGGCGATCGCCCAGGGCCAGGCGGGCTCGCGGTACGTGCCGAGCGCGCGGCCGAACCGGCTGTTGGCGCCGTCGGCGACCACCGTGAACGCGGCACGAACCTCGAACGAGTCGCCGTCCGGGTCGGTGACGTGGGCGCCGCGGACGAAGCCGCGGCTGACGATCGGCGCGGTGGCCTCGTGCCTGCGCAGCACCGTCGCGCCGCCCGCGACGGCTCGGTCGACGAGCAGCTCGTCGAGCTCGCGGCGTGGCACGACGTATGCCGTGGTCGGGGTAGCGGTCGTGCGCCGGCCAGCGCGTGGAGCTGCTGGAGCGGTCGGTCGTGAGCCGGAGGTGGGTCGACCGGTGGAACCGGCCGAGCGCGTCCTCGGGCACGCCGCACCGTCCGAACGAGTGCACCGCCCGCGGCGTGACGAGCTCGCCGCACGCCTTGCCGCCCGGCCCGTCGTCGCGGTCGACGATGACGCACGCGGTGACCCTGCCCGACGAGGCTCGCGGCCGCCGCGGCGCCGGCTGGACCGGCCCCGACCACGAGTCGCGTCGAACTCGCGGACGATCACTGCCGCTGCGGTAGCGGTCGAGCCCGCGACCGGCGCCATGCCGATCGGGATGATGTCGTCGAAGCGTGCCTCGAGGTCGCGGATGTCGCCGCCACCCTCGAGGTCGGCGAAGATCGCCGAGTTCTCGGAGCACCACAGCTCGTACTCGGCGGCGTAGGCGCCGCCGAGGTCGGCGCCACCGAGGGTGTAGCGCTCGTGGCACACGACGCCGAGCAGTTCGGCGTCGGTCAGTCCGCCGCCCGCCTGGCTGCCCTGGTTCGGCATCACGTTGCGGGCGCCGGTGATGTGGGGGCCGCCCTCGCGGTTCGGGTCGCCGTAGATCTCGACGCCGGCCGCGTTGTACTGCTCGGTGCCGTAGTACACGAAGCGGAGCTGGTCCTCGATGTGCGGGAAGGTCTTGAGCACCTCGCCGTTCGAGAACGGGTAGCCGACGCCGCCGGAACCGTCGGTGCCGTGGCAGCTCTGGCAACCGCCGTAGGCCACCTTGCCGGTCGCCGAGCGGGCCGGCGGCCTCGACCGCCTGCGTGGTGATGGCGCGGGTGTACATGAACGCCCAGATCGGCAGCAGGCTCGAGCGCGAGCATCGCCCAGGCCGGGATCCGCTTTCGACGCTTGTACGCGGCGACGACGAAGCTGTCGGGTTTGGCCGGCGGCGGTGTGCTCGGGACCGGCGCCGCGGCGCGGCCGACCGGTGCGGCGGGCGCGGTGGTGGCGGGAGCAGCGCTGGCGGTGGTGGCGGGCGCGGCGGCCCCCGCCGGGGCCGCGTCACCCGATCCGCCGTCGCCCCCGAGGCCGAGCGCGGAGCGGCGCTCGCGGCTTCGCTTCAGCAGGTGCTCGGGGATCTCGGTCACGCTCGTCCTCTCACGCGTTCACTGGGTGCCGCAGCGCATCCGGCGCGCCGTCGAACGGCAACACGATAGACGTCCCGGCACCCGATCCTGGAATTTCCGACACCGGTCGCTCACCCGGGTGGTCGGGTAGGCACGCTGATCACTTTTTCACAATCTCCCGGGTGCGGCAGACTGTCCTCGCAAGGTTGCCCGCCGTCGGGGGGTCGCCGACTACAGTGCAGCTCACGACTTCGTGCGAGTGTTCACGAGCCATTCCCGCAGGCATGCGGCCCTGGCCTGTGGCTCGCGAACGAGCCGTGACGGAACGATTCGCGAAAGGGCACGAGGAGCGAGATGATCGCCTTCAACTGGGACGCACGGGAGTGGCCGGGCATGAACACCGCCTTCCTCGCGTCGCTGATCGCCGCCACGGTCCTGACCCTGATCGTGATCCCGTACGGCAAGCGCCGACCGCGCGGCACGCCCTTCTCGTGGGGTGAGGCGATGCTCGGCTCGGTGTATACGTTCGGGGTGATGTTCCTCGCGTTCGGCGTCGTGCCGCACCAGTGGATCGACCACGCCGACAAGGACCTCGGCTGGGATCGCACCAAGATCATCTACGGCCCGGCCGGCATCCTGAAGCCGCAGACCGCCGGCGGCTGGAACCCGATCACGCTGCAGTACCAGGCGGTGCGCGACATCATCGTCGTGATCATCCACGTGTACTTCTTCGGACTCCTCATCTTCATGTGGAACTGGTGGCAGAAGCGTGGCGCCAGCACCACGCCGGAGCTCGAGACGAGCACGTACGGTCGCCCGCTCGTGAAGAAGGCCTGAGCCCCGCTCCGCAACCACCCCGTCCCATCGCCCCGACCGCCCGACCGCCGCCCGACCCAACCGCCCGACACTCCGACGATCGAAACCGAGATGGCCAAGACCGACGCCAATCCGCCGATGATGCCGTACACCGACGAGTACACGCTCGTCGAGGTCGACGCGGATTACCTCACGCCGCGGTCAAGCCGAAGCAGTTCATCCACATCGACCAGACCGAGTGCATCATGTGCGAGGGCTGCGTCGACATCTGCCCGTGGAAGTGCATCCACATGGTGTCGACCGAGGCGATCGTCGAGGCGGAGGGCACCGAGCAGCCGGGCGACGACCCGAGCGACAACGTGTTGTTCATCATCGACGACGACATCTGTACCCGGTGCGCGTTGTGCGTCGACCGGTGCCCCACCGGGGTCATCATCCTCGGGAGGGCCGGCCAGCCGACGGCGGCCGGCGACTCCCATGCCCGCACCAACAACCATGGCTACGGCTATGGCATGCGATTCTGACTGACGAGTTTCGAGCGAGACACAGGCAACACCCATGGCGAAGATCATCGACGACACCCCCAAGCCAACGGTCAAGGACCGCGTCCAGAAAGCCGTCGACGGCGTGCAGGGCGGCCAGGTCTGGTCGAGCATCTTCCGGCCGGGGTCGATCTTCCGCAAGGGCTACAGCGACAGCCCGCGCAACCGCTCGTACGTCATCATGAACTCGGTGCTGTACCACCTGCACCCGGTGAAGGTGAAGCGCCACGCGGTCAAGGTGAGCTACACCCTCTGCCTCGGCGGTCTCAGCTTCTTCCTGTTCATCCTGTTGACGGTCACCGGCATCTTCCTCATGTTCTTCTACCGTCCCGAGGCCACCGCCGCATGGGACGACATCTCGAACCTGCAGACGTCGGTGACCTTCGGGCTGCTCGTCCGCAACATGCACCGGTGGGGCGCGCACCTCATGGTGCTGTCGGTGTTCCTCCACATGGCCCGCGTCTTCTACCACGGCGCCTACAAGCCGCCGCGCGAGTTCAACTGGGTGATCGGCGTGATGCTGCTCAAGCTCACCCTGCTGCTGTCGTTCACCGGGTACCTGCTCCCGTGGGACCAGTTGGCACTGTGGGCCGTCGCCGTGGGCACGAACATGATGGGGTACACGCCGGTGTTCGGTCAGGACGTCCGGTTCGTGCTGCTCGGCGGGGCCGAGATCGGCTCGGAGACGCTCCTGCGGTGGTACGTGCTCCACGTGCTGTTCCTCCCGTTCGTGATCGTGATCTTCATGGCCATCCACTTCTGGCGGGTCCGCAAGGACGGTGGCATCAGTGGTCCGTTGTGATCGACCTACCCAGCGCCGACCTGATGATCGCCGACCTGATGTTCCAAGGGACGTGAGCGCATGACCGAGATCCCCGAACACCTCTTGAAGCGGGCCCAGGCGGCTCGCGAGAAGGCCGCTGCCGAGAGCGTCGCGCCAGCCGATGCGAGCGCGTCCGCGGCGGCGGAGAGCCCTGGTGATTCGCGCATCCCGGCCCACCTCCTCGAGCGCAGCCGCTCGGCCAAGCAGAAGGCCGGCGGCGAGGCCACCTCGTCGGGCGGTGGCGTCGCCGTCGCCGAGAAGGTCGCGGCGGTCGTGCAGGCGACGCCCGGCGGTGGCGGCGTGCCGGTCGGTGCCGGCCCCGGCGGTCACACCCAGCGGCTGCTGACGGTCGTGAAGTCGGGTTCGATCCAGGACGTCAAGGCACAGCCGGTCGACAAGGTCCACACCTGGCCGCACCTGCTCGCCGCCGAGTTCGTGGCCGCCCTCGGTTGCCTGCTGTTCACCTTCCTGTTCTCGGTCTGGGT
This sequence comes from uncultured beta proteobacterium, assembly GCA_963732625.1. GTDB lineage: Bacteria > Pseudomonadota > Gammaproteobacteria > Burkholderiales > Burkholderiaceae_C > CADEEN01. The sequence continues at coordinate 16,721 of CAVTAM010000041.1, forward strand.
GAACGCGCCGCTGCTGCAGCACTCCAATCCGAACCAGACGCCGAACCCCTCGAAGGCCCCGTGGTACTTCCTGGGCCTCCAGGAGTTGCTCACGATGTTCCACCCCATGGTGGCCGGCGTGACGATCCCTGGTGTGGGCCTGATCGTGCTGATCTTCGCCCCCTACATCGACAAGAACCCCTCCACCAAGCCCGAGGACCGCAAGTTCGCGACGGCGCTCATGACGGTGCACATCATGTTCTGGGCGACACTCGTCATGATCGGCTCGTTCTTCAGGGGCCCGGGCTTCAACTTCACCCTGCCATGGCGCGACGGCCTGTTCTTCGAGCTGTGAGCCAGTGACACGACAGGGCAAGGAGACGACATGAACACCACTGCCGCCATCGTGCTCGGGGTCGCCGTCGCCGTCGTGCTCGGCGCGCTCGCGTTCATGACGCTCGCCCGCCGCTCCGACGTGCGCGGCGCCGGTGCGCTCAGCAACGAGACCGTCAAGCGCGACGCCAAGGCGCGCGCCGCCTCCGGCGTCGCCGACACCGGCCGCACCGGGGCGGACGCGGAGGCCGAGGGCGTCGTCGCCCGCACCGGTACTGCGCTCGTGCCGGTCACCACCGACACCGGACTGGCCCCCTGGACCCCGCCCGACCCGGAGGCACTCGGCGTCAGCCGCCGCCAGTTCTTCAACCGCGCCACGATCTCGCTGATGGGCGCCGGTATCGCCACCTTCTCGGCCGCCGCCTTCGTCGCCTTCCTGTGGCCGACCAAGACGGGCGGCTTCGGCGGCAAGGTCGCGGTGGGCCGCTACGACGACATCGTCGCGGGCATCCGCACCGGCAACGGCTTCTTCTACGCCCCCGAGGCGCGCGCCTGGATCACGGCCTACCCGGCAGAGTCGATCCCGAAGGCCGAGGCCGCGGGGTATGCCGAGAGCCTGCTCGTCGGCATGCGCCGCGGGCTCACCGCGCAGTACCAGAAGTGCCCGCACCTCGGGTGCCGTGTTCCGCAGTGCGTCTCGAGCCAGTGGTTCGAGTGCGGCTGCCACGGTTCGCAGTACAACCGCGTCGGCGAGAAGAAGGGCGGCCCGGCGCCGCGCGGCATGGACCACTTCCCGCTCGAGTTCTCGGCTGCCGGCGACGTCACCGTGAACACGGGCCTCATCGCCCAGGGTCGCCCGATCGGCACCAACACCACCGGCCAGGAGGCCGAGGGTCCGCACTGCGTGGGAGCTGCTGAGCACTGATGATCGCACTCGCGTCCACATCGATCGGGTGGCTGATCGTCACCATCCTCACGGTCGGGTACCTCGTCTACTTCTTCCTCAACAACCGTCAGGCGCGCGACGAGTTGGGGTCGGAGATCGAGCTGGCGCCCAACCGCAAACCCTATTTCGACGACGAGACGCTCGAGGGCAAACGGCTCGACCGCGTGCTCGGCCTGGGTGTCGTACTGCTCGCGATCACGGTGGTCGCGCTGCCGGTCTACTGGGTCCTCGAGCCCAACCGTCAGGCAGGGGCCCAGGCGGCGCAGGAGGAACTCTTCGTCGAGTGGGGCTCGCGGCTGTTCGCACCCACCGCCGACGGCGGTTTCAACTGCGCGGGTTGTCACGGCGCCAAGGGCGGCGGTGGTGTCGCCGCGTACAACCTCAACGACCCGGCCACCGGCGAGGTCAGGGCGGTGAGCTGGAAGGCCCCGGCGCTCGACACGATCTTCTATCGCTTCTCCGAGGACGAGGTCCGCTTCATCCTGGTGTACGGCCGGCCCTTCTCGCCGATGTCGCCGTGGGGTGTCGCCGGCGGTGGCCCGATGAACAATCAGCAGATCGACACGCTGTTGGCCTACCTCCACAGCCTCCAGATCGACCGCGAGGGGTGTGCCGAGGGCGAGGAGGACGTCAAGACCTGTGCGTCGGGCCACCTCCCGTCGACCGACCAGGAAGCCATCGACGCGGCGGCGCTCAAAGCGGTCGAGGACGGCCAGGCCGCCTCGTACGGCGAGGCGCTCTACAACCTGAGCATCAACAGCGGTGCCTACAGCTGCGCACGCTGCCACACGCCGGGTTGGAGCTGGGACGAGCCGGGCGTCAGCGGCCAGGGTGGCCTCGGTCCGAACCTGACCGCAGGCCGCGCCGGGACCGTCTTTCCGAACCAGGCCGACATGATCGACTTCATCAAGAACGGTTCGGTGCTCGGAGCCAAGTACGGCATCCAGGGTCAGGGCAGCGGCAAGATGCCCGGCTTCGGCGCGATGCTCACCGACGAGCAGATCACGGCCATCGTCGAATACGTGAGGAGCTTGTGATGGTGGGCACGCTGCTCGCGGTCAACTGGGAATGGGAGTTGCGCGGTGCCCTCACGGTCATCATCGGCGCGAGCGTCCTGATGGGGTCGGTGTATCTCGTCCTCGCCACGAACATGGGCGCCCGCCTCGGCTTCATCGTGGCGCTCGCTGGGTTCGCCGGCTGGATGGCCCTGATGGGCGGCATCTGGTGGATCTACGGCATCGGCCTCAAGGGAGCGGCGCCCGAGTGGAAACAGGTGCCGGGCAAGACCGTCGTCCAAGAGGTCGACCGGCTCTACGAGGTGGGCATCCTCGAGACACAGATCCCCTTCACCGCGGCCGACGACTCGCTCGAGGCCTCAGCGGCGCTCGGCACCCAGCTCGACGTGGAGGGCTGGCGCACGGTCGACGAGTCGGCCCCCGAGTTCGGTCAGGCAGAGGCGTCGGCGACCATCTTCCTCGAGGAGGAGGAGGCGTTCGCCGCGGGTGAGTTCGACGTGACCGCGGTCTACGAGATCGGCGGCGAGGCGCGACCGAAGCTGTTCGGCATCGACGCGCTCGACCAGGTCGCGTTCTTCCACACCCCGTATTACACCCTCGTCGAGGTCGCCCCGTTCGTGCCGCTCCGCGCCGAGCCGGGTCGCGCCCCCATCCCGCCAGAGATCGACACATCGATGCAGCGGCAGTACGTCTACATGGTCCGCGACCTCGGCTCGCTCCGCGAGCCGTCGGCATACATCTGCATCGGGTCGTCGATCGTGTTCCTCACCCTGTGCTGGCTGTTGCACCGCCGCGACCGCCACGTGGCCGTGAACCTCGGCCGGAAGGCGCTGGCCGCGGCCTGACCATGGGTCAGTACCTTCCGTTCGTCGTCCTGATGGGGCTCGCCGTCGCCTTCGGTGGCCTGAGCTTCGTGGCGTCGCGGCTGCTCGCGCCCAGGCGACCGTCGGGCGCGAAGCAGGCACCGTACGAGTGCGGGATCGTGCCAAGCCGTGAGCAACCGGAACGATTCCCGGTGAGCTTCTACGTGGTCGCGATGTTGTTCATCATGTTCGACATCGAGATCATCTTCATCTACCCGTACGCGGTCGAGCGGGCGACGCTCGGCGCCTTCGGGTTCTGGGCGATCGTCGTGTTCTCCGTGGTCTTCTTCCTGACGTTCGTCTACGAGGTCGCCAGAGGCGGGCTCGATTGGGGCCCGCTGCACCAGTACCGGAGCCTCGATCGTGACGCGGCGATGGTGTCGTCGGCCCGCGACTCCTCGTCCACCATCCGCCGCGTCGGGCTCGAGGGGCGCGACGTCGTCACCTCACCCGAGCGTGGGCCCGACCGCGTGGCCGCCGGGGGATCGGACACCCAACCAGACGACGGCGTCGCTGCCTAGGAGGCCGGTGTGGGAATCACCAACGATGTGCTCACCGACGGACTCGGTGGGCTCCACCACAACGTCATCACCGGGAAGCTGGAGGACCTCGTCAACTGGGCGCGCGCCCGCTCGTCCTGGCCAGCGTCGTTCGGCCTCGCGTGCTGCGCGATCGAGATGATGGCCACCGGCGCCGCGCACTACGACATCTCACGATTCGGCATGGAGGTGTTCCGCGGTTCACCTCGGCAGGCCGACATCATGATCGTGGCCGGTCGCGTCAGCCAGAAGATGGCGCCCGTGCTGCGGCAGGTCTACGACCAGATGATGGAACCGAAGTGGGTCATCTCGATGGGTGTCTGCGCCTCGTCGGGTGGCATGTTCAACAACTACGCGATCGTGCAGGGCGTCGACCAGATCGTTCCCGTCGACGTGTATGCACCGGGGTGCCCGCCCACGCCGGAGACGCTGATCCATGCGATCGAGACCCTCCACGGTCTCATCGAGAACGACGAGTTGTTGCGTCGCCGTCATGCCACCGGCGCCGGCGCCAACGTGCACGTCGAGCAGATCGCTTCGTCGGCGATCCCGGTGCTGCTCGGGATCAAGTGATGTCCGACACCACCACCCCGGAACCCGAAGCGGTCGAAGCCGCCCCGGAGCCGGTGCTCGTCCACGGTTGCCCGGTCACCGACTCGTACGGCCAGGTGGTCCTGCACCCGACCCGCGAGCGGTACGTCGGGGTGGTCAAGGCGCTCGCCGACGAGGGTTATGCGATGTGCGTCGACCTCACCGGCGTCGACTACCTCGACCACATGACCCGCGCCGTCCCGCCGGGTGTCACCCCCGAACGGTTCGAAGTCGTCGTCAACCTGCTCGACATCATCGCCCGCCGGCGGATCCGGCTCCGGGTGCAGGTGCCAGCCGACGACCCGACGGTGCCGTCACTGTTCGACATCCACCCTGGCACGGACGCGATGGAACGCGAGACGTTCGACATGTTCGGCGTCGAGTTCAGCGGGCATCCCGACCTGTCGCGGATCCTGATGCCCGAGGACTGGATCGGTCACCCGCTGCGCAAGGACTACGACGTCGGCCGCATCCCCGTGCAGTTCAAGGGAGCGAACTCGTGAGCTCGACGGTCCACACCGAGGGGGCGCAGGAGCTCAAACCGCGGTCGGAGGTCAGCGCCCGCGAGCTGATGCGCGAGGTCGGCTCGGTGCTGCGCATGAGCGAGGCCGAGGCAGCCCGGCTCGGCGATCTCCCGGACGATCTCGACCGTGACATCGACGCGGACCAGACGATGATCATCAACATGGGGCCGCAGCACCCGTCGACGCACGGCGTGCTCCGGCTGATGCTCGAGCTCCAGGGCGAGACCGTCCTGCGGTGCAAGCCGATCATCGGATACCTGCACACGGGGATGGAGAAGACGGGCGAGCAGCTGACCTACATGCAGGGTGGCACCAACGTCACGCGCATGGACTACCTCAGCCCGTTCGGCAACGAGCTCGTCTTCTCCATGGCCACCGAGAAGCTGCTCGGCATCGACGGCGACATCCCCGAACGCGCCGTCTGGATGCGGATGCTCCTCAGCGAGCTGAACCGCATGAGCAGCCACCTGCTGTTCATGGCCACCAACGGCATGGATCTCGGCGCCGTCTCGATGATGATCTACGGCTGGCGCGAGCGCGAGGAAGTGCTGCGGTTCTTCCAGAAGGTCACGGGGCTGCGGATGAACCACAACTTCATCCGGCCCGGCGGTCTCGCCGCCGACCTGCCTCCGGGTTGGCGCGACGACGTGCTGCGCCTGCTCGAGCTGATCCCCGAGCGACTCGACGAGTACGACATTCTGATGACCGGTCAGCCGATCTGGCGCGAGCGGCTCCAGGGCGTCGGTGTGATCACGCCGCACGAGGCGCTGGCGCTCGCCGCCACCGGCCCGATCCTGCGGTCGACCGGCGTCGCCTGGGACCTCCGTCGCGACATGCCCTACCTGCACTACGACGAGGTCGACTTCGATGTCATCGTGGGCTCGTACGGCGACGCCTTCGACCGGTACGCGATCCGCCTCAACGAGATCCGCGAGTCGATGAAGATCGTCCGCCAGGTCCTCGACCGGATGCCCGAGGGCGATTACCGCATCCAGGACAAGAAGGTCACGCCGCCGCCGCGGGCCCGCATCGACGAGTCGATGGAGGCGTTGATCCACCACTTCAAGATCTTCACAGAGGGCTTCAAGGTGCCCGAGGGCGAGGTCTACGTCGCGATCGAGAGCCCCGCGGCGAGATCGGCTGCTACATCGCGAGCGACGGGTCGGCGACGCCCTACCGCATGCACGTGCGCGGCCCGTCGTTCGTCAACATCCAGTGCCTGCCGCACATGATGCGCGGCGGGCTCGTCGCCGATGCCGTCGCCGTGATCTCCAGCGTCGATCCGGTGCTCGGCGAGGTCGACCGATGAGACCCGTCAACGCAACACGCCCGCACCGCCTCGGCGCGGCTGCCGCGGTCGTCGTACTCGCCGCGTGTGGCGGTGGCGACGACGACGCAGCCGGCGTCACCACGGTCGCGGCCGCCGGACCCTCGACCGGTGCCGATCACCCCGACGCGGCCCCCGGCGATGACCGCGCCGGCGCCCATGCCACCGCCCACGACGGTCGCCTCCAACGGTTCCGACGGTCGACCGACGCGCCGACGTCGGCCTCGGCCACCACCGCGTCACCCGTCACCACGGTGGCGCCGGTCGCCGGCGACACGTGGCGCGACCCCGAAGGCGTCTTCACCGTGGCGTTCCCGGCCGAGCCGAGCACGCAGAACCTGCAGGCGCCGCTGCCCGACGGCACGTCGTTGCCGGTCACCGCCTACCTCGCCGAGGTCAGCGGCGCGGCGTTGATCGCCTCGTGCGTCGTGTACCCGGAGGGCACCGTGATCGATCCGACCGAGGTGCTCGATGCCGCCCGCGACGGAGCGCTCGACAACGTCGGCGCCGAGCTGGTCGACAGCGAGCCGATCGAGTTGCAGGGCCGCCCCGGTGTCGGGTACCGCGGCGTCATCGGCGAGGCCGGCGGTGTCCTCGCCCGCAGCTACCTCGACGATCTCCAGCTCTGCCAGGTCCTCGTGGTCGGCGAGCCGGCGACCGTCGAGACGGTCGCGTCCGCCGTTCCTCGATTCGTTCGAGTTCCTCCGGGAGGCCGCCGCGTGAGTCGTCTCACCGATGCCAACGTCGCGCTGGCACGCGAGATCATCGCCCGTTACCCGAGGCGGAAGTCGGCGCTGATCCCCCTCGCTACATCTCTCGCAAGAGCAGAACGGGTACGTGACCAAGGAGGCGATGCGCCACGTCGCAGAGCTGGTCGACGTCACGCCCGCCGAGGTGTACGGCACGGCCTCGTTCTACGAGATGTTCCGGTTCGAGCCGACGGGCAAGTACCTGATCAACATCTGCGGCACGATGTCGTGCGCACTGCTGGGAGCGAACGAGTTGATGCACCACGCCGAGCGCGCGCTCGGCGTCAAGGCCGGGAGCACCACCGCCGACGGGCTGATCACGCTGCAGCAGGCCGAGTGCCAGGCTGCGTGCACCGAGGCGCCGGCGTTGCAGGTGAACTACCGCCACCGCTTCCGTGTGACGCCCGCCGACTTCGACCAGCTCGTCGACGACCTGCGCGCCGGCAGACTCGACGGCGAGATCCCACCCCACGGCACGCTCGGCCGCAACCGCCAGCACATCCCCACCGACAAGGCGGTCGGCGCCGTCCACCCCGACGATGTCACAGGTCGGCCCGATCTGGCTGGACGTCGCCCCGGCGGGAGGGGTGTCATGACTGCGACCCCCTCGCCGTATCCGTGGGCGGCCGGGTTCTACCGCCGGCGACCGCCCGAAGGTGGTCACGTCGCGATTCCAGTTCGAGGACGCGTACACGATCGAGCGCTATCACGCCACCGGCGGCTACCGGGGTCTGCGCAAGGCGCTGACGATGACGCCGCCGGACGTGAGCGAAGAGGTCAAGAAGTCGACCCTCCTCGGTCGTGGCGGCGCCGGTTTCCCGGCCGGCACGAAGTGGGGCTTCACCCCGCCAGGGCGTGTGGCCGCGCTACCTCGTCGTCAACGGTGACGAGTCCGAGCCGGTACGTACAAGGACCGTCTCCTCATGGAGCGCGACCCGCACCAGTTGATCGAGGGATGCCTGATCGCCTGCTACGCGGCGGGCCTCTCGCGGTGCTTCCTCTACATCCGCGGCGAGATGGCGCTCGCCCACGAGCGTGTCGCCGAAGGCGCTCGACGACGCCTACGACGCCGGCTACATCGGCACCGAACATCCTCGGCACCGAACTTCTCGCGTCGACATCGTCCTGCACTGGGGTGCCGGCGCATATGTCGTCGGCGAGGAGACGGCGTTGATCGAGTCGCTCGAGGGCGAGCGCGGCATGCCGCGGCTCAAGCCGCCGTACTTCCCGGCCGCGATCGGCCTCTACGGCAAGCCGACGATCGTCAACAACGTCGAGACGCTGGCGAACCTGCCGTGTCATCGCGCTCAACGGGTCGGCCGCGTACACGGCGATCGGAACCGAGACGTCGCCGGGGACGCGCATGATCGCCGTGTCGGGCCACGTCGAAGCGGCCAGGGGTGTTCGAGATCGTCAACGGCTCGACGACGTTCCGCGACCTGCTGTACGGCGCCGAGTACTGCGGCAGGGCATGCGCGACGGCCGCCAACTGAAGGCGTTCGTGCCCGGCGGTGGGTCGGCGCCGTGGTTCGTGCGCCGACCAGCTCGACATGCCGTTCGAGGGCGAGCCGTCGGCGTCGGCCGGGTCGATGCTCGGCTCGGGTGCCGATCATGGTGATGGACGACACCACCGACATTCCGGCGGCGGCGTTGACGCTCGTGAAGTTCTACGCCCACGAATCGTGCGGCAAGTGCGTCCCGTGCCGCGAGGGTGGCACGTGGCTGTACCGGATCGTCGAGCGGATCGTCGCCGGCGAGGGCACCGACGCCGACCTCGACAGCTGATCCGCGAGGTCGGCGAGTCGATCTGCCCGGGCGACATGCCCCACGCGTCGAGCGAGCGGCTCGGGTCTCGAGGCCGTGCCGTTCCCGTACAAGATGACGACGATCTGCTTCGTCGGGCCGTCGGCGTACGTCCCGATCCACTCCGCGCTGACGCTGTTCCCCGAAGAGTTCGAGGCCAAGATCGTGACCAAGCGCGACGGTGCGCCGGCTGATCCCGGTCGAGCGTTCCCGGAGCGACGCATGACCGACACGGCGCGAGACCCCGAGCCGAGCGAGCCGCCGTCGTCGACCCGAACGCGGTCGTCGATCACCGTCAACGGCAAGCCCGTCGTCGCGCGCGAAGGGCGAGCTGGTGATCGCCGCCGCCGAGCGGGCCGGGGAGTACATCCCGCGGTTCTGCTACCACCCCCGGATGAGCTCGGTCGGCATGTGCCGGCAGTGCCTGGTCGAGATCGACACCGGCCGGGGGGCGATGCTGCAGCCGTGCGTGCATGATCACCGTCGCGCCCGACATGAAGGTCGAACCGAGTCACCGACGGCCAAGCGGGCGCAGGAGGGCATCCTCGAACTGCTGCTCGCCAACCACCCACTCGACTGCCCGGTCTGCGACAAGGGCGGCGAGTGCCCGCTGCAGGATCAGGCGTTCACCCATGGGCCCGGCGAGAGCCGCTACGTCGAGGAGAAGCGCCACTACGAGAAGCCGATCCCGATCAGCGACCTCGTGCTGCTCGACCGCGAGCGCTGCATCCTCTGCGATCGCTGCACCCGCTTCGCCGACGAGGTAGCCGGCGACAAGCTGATCCACTTCATCAACCGCGGCAACGACACGCAGGTCGATACGTTCCCCGACGAGCCGTTCGCGTCGTACTTCTCCGGCAACGCCGTGCAGATCTGCCCGGTCGGAGCCTTGACGGCGAAGCCGTACCGATTCAAGGCCCGCCCGTGGGACCTCGAGCAGGCCGAGGCGACGTGCACGACGTGCTCGGTCGGTTGCCGCATCTCGGTCCAGTCGAGCCGCGACCAGATCGTTCGGCACCAGGGCGTCGACACCGAGCGATCGGTGAACTGGGGTTGGCTGTGCGACCGCGGCCGTTTCAACTTCGAGGCGGTCGACATGCCAGCACCGGCTCGCCGAGCCGCTCGTGCGCACGCGAGTCGGGACATCGGGCGACCACGTGGTCGGCCGCGTTGCGGCATCGCCGTGCAGGCTGATCCGGTCGGCGGGTTCGATCGGCCTGCTCGGCGGGGCCCGCGGACGAACGAAGAGGCGTACGCCTGGGCGCAGCTCGCCGACGCGCTCGGGCATCCGGCACCGCGACGCCCAGCTCGGCGACGGACTGCCGGCGGCCGTGCTCGGCCTGCCCCGCGCCACGATCGACGAGGCCGTCACGGCGGCCACCGTCGTGCTGCTCGCACCCGACCTGAAGGAGGAGCTCCCCGTGCTGTACCTGCGGTTGCGGGCAGCGGCGGAGCAGCGCAAGGTCCGCATCATCGAGCTCGACGCCCGCGCCACCGGCATGACGAAGCACGCCTGGCGCACGATCGCCACCTGCCGGGCGGCGCACCGGCCGAGGTCGCGAAGGCGTTCGCCGATCATGTGATCGCAGAGCAGCTCGGCGCCGGGCGACGTCGTCGTCGTCGCCGGGCGCGCGCAACCTCGCCGAGTCCGAGGCCTCGGCCGTCGCCGCGCTGTCGGCGCTGCTCGCCGCGGTCCCGGGCGCTCGGGTGCTCCCTGCGCTCCGGCGCGGCAACGTCGTCGGTGCGCTCCAGCTCGGGCTGGCACCCGCCGACGCCGACCACGACGCGCTCGCCACACTCCGCGCCGCGGCCGACGGCAAGCTCGACCTGCTCGTGCTGCTCGGCGCCGACCCGCTGAACGACTGCCCCGACACCGACCTCGCCCGCCGGGCGCTCGCCGGGTGCCGGTCGGGTCATCTCGATCGACACGTTCCGTCCGATTCCACGCAGCAGGCCGACCTCGTCCTGCCGGCCGCGGCGTTCGGCGAGCAGGCGGCACCACCACGAACCTCGAGGGCCGCGTCACCACCGTCGCCCAGAAGGTCACCGCCCACGGCACGTCGCGTCCCGACTGGATGATCGCCGCCGAGCTGGCGCTGATGCTCGGCCACGATCTCGGCTTCACGTCGGTGGAGGAAGTCACCGCCACGATCGCGGCGAGCGTCGCGGCGTTCGCCGGGGCCACCTCATCGGCGCTCGGCGCCGCACCCGAGGGAGTCGTCACGACGCCGCCGGCGTCCGCACTGCCGGTCGGCTCCTCGGCCGACACCCGACCGCAACAGCTACGACTATCGGCTCGTGGTCAGCCGCAAGCTGTACGACCGGGCGGTGGGAACGGCGATGTCGCCGTCGCTCGCGGCGCTGGCGCCCGGCGCCGCGCGCCCATCTGCACCCGCACGACTTCGACAGGTGGGCGGTGCGCCGCCGGCACCGAGGTCGAAGTTGGTCGGGACGACGGCTCGGTGGTGCTACCGCTCGTCCCGACGAATCGGTGCAGCGCGGCACGATCTGGTCGCCGTTCAACCAGCCGGCGCGCGACGTCGAGCGATCTCGTCGACGCCGGCAGGCGACGGTCACCGACGTGCGGATCGAGCGGCTCTCATGATGTTCGCCTCGATTCTGGCTGTCGACCCGATGCTCGACACCGACGACTGGTGGTCGAAGGTTCTCGTCTTCGTCGCGATCAAGGTGCTGGTGATCTTCGTCATCGGCCTCGTGGGCACGATGTTCATGGTGTGGTTCGAGCGCAAGATCGTCTCGGGCATGCAGAACCGCGTCGGGCCGAACAAGGCCGGCCCCTTCGGGATCCTCCAGACGCTGGCCGACGGCACCAAGCTCTTCTTCAAGGAGGACCTGCTGCCCGACAAGGCCGACAAGTGGGTGTTCCGTCTCGCGCCGTTCCTGGCATTCGTCCCCGCCTTCCTGATGTGGTCGGTGATCCCGCTGGGCGGCGACTTCTGCGGCGGCAACGACGGCACGGTGACATGGTCCGGTGAGGTCACGCGCGTCCAGCTCGCCGATCCGCCGGTCGGGATCCTGCTCGTGTTCGCCCTTAGCTCGATCGGCGTGTACGGCATCATGCTCGCCGGATGGGCTTCGGGCTCGAAGTACCCGCTGCTCGGTTCGGTGCGGGCGACGGCGCAGATGATCTCGTACGAGGCGGCGCTCGGCCTCAGCCTTGCCGCGGTGCTGCTGATGTCGGGCACGTTGTCGACGGCTGGCATCGTCGACGTCCAGGACGGCCTCACGAACTGGCACCTCGTCTCGACCGGTTTCATCCCGTTCATCGTGTTCCTCATCGCGATGACGGCCGAGCTCAACCGGCCGCCGTTCGACCTCGTCGAGGCCGAGCAGGAGCTCGTCGGGGGCTTCAACACCGAGTACTCGTCGATCCGTTTCGCGCTGTTCTTCCTCGCCGAGTTCATGAACGTGATCACGATGAGCGGCGTGCTCGTGACGTTGTTCCTCGGCGGCCCGCAGGGACTGTTCGACATCCCGGTCGTCCCTGGCGTGGATCGAGGGCACGATCTGGTTCGTCGCCAAGGTGCTGTTGTTCCTGTACGTGTACGTCTGGTTCCGTGCGACGCTGCCGCGCCTGCGGTACGACCAGCTCATGGACTTCGGTTGGAAGCTGCTGATCCCGGTCGCGCTCGGCTGGTTCCTCGTTCTCGCAGCGATCCAGCTCGGCCGCGACCGCGACTGGAACATCGTCGCCGTCGTGGCGGGCTGCCTGGTGGGGCTCGGTGCGGCATACCTGCTGTTCAACGCGGCGCTCGTGGTCAGCCGACGCAATCGCGAACGGGAAGGGGCTGCGTACTGATGGGGTATCTCGACGGCTTCGCGGTCACGATCCGCCAGCACCGCCTGTTCGGCGGCAAGCAGGTCACGACCGAGTACTCGGGCGGTCGCTACGCCGCGCAAGAAGGGAAAGGGCAACGACCCGACCGTCAGCGACGACGAGAAGATCGACAAGCCCGAACGCCTGCACGGCCGCCACGTCCTCAACCGGTACGAGGACGGGATGGAGAAGTGCATCGGGTGTGAGCTGTGCGCCGGCGTGTGCCCGGCCAAGTGCATCTACGTGCGCGGTGCCGACAACGACCCCGACGACCCGACCTCGCCCGGCGAGCGATTCGGCTTCGTCTACGAGATCAACTATCTCCGGTGCATCCACTGCGACCTGTGCGTCGAGGCCTGCCCGACCGAGGCGATCACCGAGTCGAAGCTGTTCGAGTTCAGCTTCACCAACCGCCAGGACGCGATCTACACCAAGGCCGAGCTCGTCGTCGGCGACGACGGCAAGCCGAAGCAGCTGCCCTGGGAGGATTGGCGCGACGGCGAGGACGAGCACACCTCGGGCTGGATGCGCGCCACATCGCCGTCGGGTGACGCGACGTTCGGCGGCGTGGTCGGCTGGAGCAGCGAGCTCGGCTATGGCGAGCGCCCGCCGGAGGCCCCGCAGCCGGAGGCCGACCGCTGATGGAGATGCTCGTCTTCGTGCTCGCGTCAGCGATGGTGCTCGCCGGCGCGGTCGGCGTGATCACGCGCAGCAACCCGGTGCACGCGGCGCTGTCGCTGGTGCTGACCCTGTTCGGCGTCGCGGTGCACTTCGTCGCGCTCGAGGCCCACTTCCTGGCTGCCGTGCAGGTGATCGTGTACGCCGGCGCGATCGTCGTGCTCTTCCTGTTCGTGATCATGTTGCTCGGCGTCGACAAGGCGGAGGACCTGTCGATCGAGCCGTTCCCGATCCAACGGCCGCTCGCCGGTGTGGTCGCGCTCGGCATCGCGGGGCTCGTGATCGCCGCCATCGTGCGCGGCCGCGACTCACTGCAGGAAGCGAACGCCCCGCTCGACGCGTCGGGCGACAACAACATCAAGGCGTTGGCGCAGAACCTCTTCGAGGATCACGTTTTCGCGTTCGAGTTCACGTCCGTGCTGTTGATCGTCGCCGTCGCCGGCACGGTGCTGCTCACCCGCAAGTCGAAGAAGACCGGGGGTGCCGAATGAACGGCGCGGTCAGCGCCGCCGTGGTGGCGGCCGCGCCGACCACGACGTACTACCTCGTGCTCGGGGCGGTCCTGTTCGCGATCGGGGCGATGGGCGTGCTCGTGCGCCGCAACCCGCTCGTGATGTTCATGTGCATCGAGTTGATGCTGAACGCCGTGAACCTCTCGTTCGTCGCCCTCTCGAGCCGGTTCGCGAACATCGACGGGCAGACGGCGGTGTTCTTCGTGTTGGTGGTCGCGGCTGCCGAGGTGGTCGTCGGTCTCGGCATCATCATCTCGATCCTGAAGCGGCGTCCCGGTGCGACGGCCGACGACCTCGCGGACCTCAAGGGATAATCCATGCTCGACGTCATCTGGTTGATCCCTGCCTTCCCGCTGTTCGGGTTCCTGCTGATCCTCGTGTTCGGACGGCGCCTCGGCGAGCCGGCGGCGGGCTATACCGCGTCGGCGGCGGTGCTCGGCTCGTTCGTCGTCGCGGTCGGCTCGTACATCGATCTGCTCGGCATGGACGCCGAGGAGCGCAGCCATGTCGAGGTGCTGTTCTCGTGGGTGCCGGTGTCGTCGCTGCAGGTCGATCTCGCATTCCTGGCCGATCCGCTGTCGATCACGATGTGTCTGTTCGTCACGGGCGTCGGCTTCCTCATCCATCTGTTCGCGATCGGGTACATGCAAGGCGACCCGAAGTTCTCGAAGTTCTTCCTGTACATGAACCTGTTCGTCCTCTCGATGACGGTGCTGGTGCTCGGCGAGAACCTGCTCGTCACCTTCCTCGGGTGGGAGGGCGTCGGCACCTGCTCGTACTTCCTGATCGCGTTCTGGCACACGCGTGAGTCGGCTGCCACTGCCGGCAAGAAGGCGTTCGTCACCAACCGCATCGGTGACTGGGGCTTCATGATCGCCATGTTCCTCGGGTTCTGGGCGGTGGGCTCGGTCAGCTACGACGCGTTGAACGGGGCGGCGGAGGCCGGTGCGCTGGCGACGTCGACGTCGACCGCGATCGCGATGCTGTTGTTCGTCGGTGCCGTGGGAAAGTCGGCGCAGCTGCCGCTGTACCTCTGGCTGCCCGACGCCATGGAGGGCCCGACGCCGGTGTCAGCATTGATCCACGCGGCGACGATGGTCACCGCCGGCGTGTTCCTCATGACGCGCATGAACCCGATGCTGGCGGCGGCTGCGCCAGAGGCCTCGAACGTGATCGCGATCGTCGGTGCGGCGACCGCGCTGTTCGCGGCCACCGTCGCCGTGGCCCAGAACGACATCAAGAAGGTGCTGGCCTACTCGACGGTTTCGCAGCTCGGGTACATGTTCCTGGCCGTCGGGTCGGGGGCGTTCGTCGCCGCGATCTTCCACATGGTCACGCACGCCTTCTTCAAGGCGCTGTTGTTCCTCGGCTCGGGTTCGGTCATCCACGGGATGCACCATGAGCAGGACATGCGCAGGATGGGCGCGCTGCGCAAGCTGATGCCGATCACCGCGTCGACGTTCATCGTCGGCTGGCTGGCGATCGCCGGCGTGCCGCCGTTCGCTGGTTTCTGGTCGAAGGACGAGATCCTGCTGTTCACCCTCGCGAAGGGCGGCACGCTCGGGCCGATCCTCTACGTCGTCGGTCTGCTCACGGCCCTGCTGACCGCCTACTACATGACCCGCCAGGTGATCATGGTCTTCTTCGGTGAGGCGAAGTGGGAGTCGCACGCGGAGGAGCACGGTGCCCACGGCGAGTACAAACCGCACGAGTCGCCACCGTTGATGCTGTTTCCGCTCGTCGTGCTCGCCGGGCTGTCGATCGTCGGCGGGCTGATCCAACTGCCGGCGTTTGGCTTCATCCCGGAGGCGTGGCAACACAAGCTCGAGCACTGGCTCGAGCCCGTCGTCGAGGCGGGTGAGGCGAACATCACCGGCACGAGCGCGTACGACAGCAAGGAACTGCTCGCGCTGATCGCGGATCGCGGTCGCCCTCATCGGCATCGGGGTCGGTGTCGCGATCTACGCGAAGAAGGTGCGCCGGCCGATCGAGCCGAAGATCCTGGCCGAGGGCTGGAAGTACGACTCGACCGTGAGCGCGTTCATGGGCGGTCCGGGTCGCAAGGCGTTCGAGGCGATCGCGTGGTTCGACAGGACCGTCATCGACGGTGCGGTCAACGGCGCCGGGCGGGCGACCGTGAAAGGCGCGAGCGTCGTCCGACGCGGCCAGACCGGCAACGTGCGCAACTACGCCGGCATCGTCGGCGTGGGCGTGGTGCTGCTCCTGGCGTGGTTCGTGATCGGGCGGGGGGTGCTGTGATGGAAGGCACCCTCGAATTCCCGATCCTGTCGATGCTGATCGCCGTTCCGGTGGCGGGGGCGGTGGTGATCACCCTGCTGTCGAAGCGGCGGCCGGAGTTCATGAAGCTCGTCGCCGCGATCTCGTCGGTCGTCACCGGCGCGCTGGCCATCTGGTTGACGTGGGAGTTCGACGGCTCTGACGATGGCTTCCAGTTCGTCTCGAACCATCCGTGGATCGAGCAGTGGGGGATCGGCTGGCACCTCGGTGTCGACGGGATCTCCCTGTTCCTCGTGCTGCTGACGGGCGTGCTGTTCCCGCTCGCGATCCTCGGCATCGACCCGCACAACAGCGATCCCGGCCAGGACAAGCCGTACTTCGCGTGGCTGCTGCTGCTCGAGGCGGGAGTGATGGGGTCGTTCCTCAGCCTCGACCTGTTCCTGTTCTTCGTGTTCTTCGAGATCGTGCTGGTGCCGATGTACTTCCTGATCGGAGGCTGGGGCTACGAAGGTCGCGAGTACGCGGCGACGAAGTTCTTCCTGTACACGATGATCGGCTCGTCGTTCATGTTCGTGTCGATCATCGCCACGGCGTTCATCGCCAGCCGCAACGGCGTCGACGGTGTGACGTTCGATCTGGTCGAGATCGCCGAGAACGCGTCGTTCGCGGCGTCGACGGGACGGTGGTTGTTCTTCGGCTTCGCCGGTCGCGTTCGCGGTGAAGGTGCCCGTGTTCCCGTTGCACACGTGGCTGCCCGACGCGCACACGCAGGCGCCCACGGCCGGTTCGGTCGTGCTGGCCGGTGTGATGCTGAAGCTGGGCACGTACGGCCTGCTGCGGTTCGGCCTCTACCTGTTTCCCGAGGCGGCGCACTGGAGCCGGTCGTTGTGGTTGACGTTGGCGGTGATCGGCATCACGTACGGCGCGATCACGGCGACGATGCAGAAGGACCTCAAGCGACTGGTGGCCTATTCGTCGGTCGCCCACCTGGGGTTCATCCTGCTCGGCACGTTCGCGTTCACATCGGAGGCGATCACCGGGTCGGTGATGCAGATGGTGAACCACGGTGTGTCCACCGGAGCGCTGTTCCTCCTCGTCGGCATGATCTACGAGCGCCGCCACACGCGCCAGATCGCGGAGTTGCGGGGGATCCAGGCGGTCGCGCCGATCTTCGCCGCGGCGTTCACGATCGTCATGCTCAGCTCGATCGGCGTGCCCGGCCTCAACGGGTTCGTCGGTGAGTTCCTGATCCTGATCGGCTCGTTCGGCTCGGCTCGTTGGTGGGTCGTGGTCGCCGCGGCCGGCGTGATCATCGCCGCGCTGTACCTGTTGTGGGCGTACCAGCGGGTGTTCCACGGGGAGCCCGACGACGACAACCGCTCGTTCCCAGAACTCAAGCTCAAGGAAGCGGCGGTGCTGCTGCCGTTCATCGGGGTCATCGTCTTCACCGGGGTCTACCCGAAGCCGATGCTCGAGCGGATCGAACCGTCGGTCGATCGGCTGATCGCCCACGTCGCGGAGCGCGGGGGTTTCGAGGTGTCGCGGCCGACCGTGATCGAGGTCGAGCCGGCGGAGGAGCCGGCCGATCCGCCGGCGGCTCGACGCGACCGAGGCAGGGGAGTGACCGTGCACGCACTGTTCGCTCAGGACTTCGTTGCTCCCTCGGTGGAGTGGTGGCACATCAGCCCGCTCATCGCGCTCGTGTCGGGTGCGCTGTTCCTGTTGGTCGTTGGCGCGCTCACGCCGACCTGGCCGCGCGGGCTGTACGCAGGTGTCACCGTGCTGACGACGCTCGTCGCCGGGGGTCTGGCGGCGCTCCAGTGGGACGAGATCTCCGATGACGGCCCGGCGACCGTGCTCAGCCGCGCGCTGGCGTTCGACACGTTCACCCAGTTCCTCACGATCACGATCTGCGCGGCGACGCTGCTGGTCGCGCTGGTGACCGCGGACGAGCTGCATCGCGCCGGCACCGACGGACCGGAGGTCTACGCGCTGATGCTCCTCTCCGCGACCGGCGGTGTGGTGATGGCGGCGGCGAACGACCTGATCGTGCTGTTCCTCGGTCTCGAGACCTTGTCGCTGGCGCTGTACGTGCTGGCGGAGTCCGACCGCGACCGGCGGGCGAGCCAGGAGGCGGGCATCAAGTACTTCGTGCTCGGCGGCTTCGCTTCGGCGTTCTTCCTCTACGGTGTCGCGCTGGTCTACGGCGGCACGCAGTCGACGAACATCGGCGAGATCGTGCAGGCCTTCCAGGGGTCGGTCCTGATCGAGGGTGACGACCCATTCGTGCTCGCTGGGATGGCGATGCTCATCGTCGGGCTCGGATTCAAGGTGGCAGCGGTCCCGTTCCACGTGTGGACACCCGACGTGTACCAGGGAGCGCCGACCAATGTGACGGCGTTCATGGCATCGGTCGGTAAGGCGGCTGCGTTCGCCGCGATGCTGCGGGTGCTCGTCGTCGCGCTTCCGTTCCAGCGCGACGACTGGCGGCCCGCGATCTGGGTGCTGGCGGTGGCGAGCCTCGTGTTCGGCTCGGCGCTCGCCGTCGTGCAGACCGACGTGAAGCGGATGCTCGCGTACTCGTCGATCAGCCACGCCGGCTTCATCCTCGTCGGTGTCGAGGCGGCCGGGCACGGCGGTGTCCCTGGCGAGAACGACGGCATGCCGAGCGTCGTGACGTACCTGCTGTTGTACTCGGTGCTGACGGTCGGATCGTTCGCAGTGGTCACGCTGGTCGGCCGCAACAGCGGTGGTGACACGTCGCTCGATGCGTTCTCCGGGCTGGGTAGGCGGCGGCCGGCGCTGGCGCTCGGTCTGACGGTCTTCCTGCTCGCGCAGGCCGGCGTGCCGCTGACGTCGGGATTCGTCGCGAAGTGGGGTGTGATCCAGGCCTCGGTCGAGCAGCAGAGCTATGCGATCGCGATCATCGCGATGGTGGCGGCGGTGATCGCCGCATACCTGTACCTGCGGATCATGGTGAGCACGTGGCTGCGCGAAGGTGCTGCGGATGCGACGACGGAGCCGGTGCCGGTGATGACCGGGATCGCGGTGCTGCTCGCGGCGACGTTCACGCTCGCCGTGGGCGTGTGGCCGCAGTGGTTGCTCGACGCGGCCGAGAACGTGGTCGCCTACGCCCGCTGACCGGTTGCTCCGCAGTGGACGTCCGGGGAGCGCGGGCTCGTGCGCAGCGGCCTCATTCGACCACGGACGGGTCGGGCAGGCGCGCTCTGATCGCCCAGTTGAACGCGTGCCAGCCCTGGTGCGGGTCGGCGATCACCGTCGCGCTCACCGCGGCTGCGTCGTCGTCGATCGGCAGCGGCCGGAGCGCCTTCACGTGCACCTCGGCGACGCGCTCCATCATGATGAACCAGCCGATCGCCTCGTCGACCGATCCGCCGACCGTGAGTAGTCCGTGGTTGCGGAGGATGACGCCGCGGCCCTCGCCGAGGGCCGCCGCGATCCGCTTGCCACCGTCGGTCGACTGCACGTTCACGTCGACGCCTTCGTACACGCTGTGACATCCGTGGAACGCGGTCGCCTCTTGCACGATCTGGCTGAACGGTTCGGCGTTCGCCGACCATGGCGTGCCGTACGGCGTGTGCGTGTGTGCCGCGCAGACCGTGTCCGGGCGTGCCTCGTGGATCGGCCAGTGGATGTTGTACGCGGTGATGTTGATCTCCGCCGCGTCGTTGCCGTTGGCGTCGACGACCGTCCCCTCGGGGCCGACCAGCACCAGGTCACGAACCGTCGCCTCACCGAACGGCACGCCGTAACGAAGCAACCAGAAGCAGTCGGTGCGCTCCGGATCGCGGGCCGAGATGTGCCCATCGCCGTGCTCACCCCAGCGATAGGCGCCGAACAGACGGTAGGCGAGTGCCGTGCGTCGCATGCGGTGCCGCCGGCACGCGACCGCGTCGAGGAACGTCGGCTCGGCGTCGGCGAGACGGAGCGGTGGGTACGCTGCCACGTCGCCACCCTACGCGCGTGGCCGACCGGATACCGTTGGCGGCCATGCAGCGACTCGCCGGCCCCCCAACACGTCGTGTCCGAGGCGCGTCCGCAGGTGCGCTCATCGCGGTCGCGGCATCGCTCCTCGCCGCCTCGCCAGCGGCCGCCCACACCGACATCGAGTACTCATTGCCCGCCGACCAGGACGAGGTCGAGGAACCGGTGAGCGAGATCACCGTGGCGTTCAGCGATCCGGTGACGCTCGTCGGCGTCGGTTTCGAGGTCTTCACCCCGCAGCAGGTCATCGTCGAGCCGGGGGTGTTCACGGAGGACGATCGGGTCTTCGTCCTGCAGCTCGACGTTCCGCTCGCCGGCGGGGCAGCGGGGGTTCGCTACGAGGTCGTCGCCGCCGACGGGCACGTGCTCGAGGGCGGCTTCAGCTTCACCGTTCTCGCCACGGCGCCGACGGCGCCGTCACCACCACCACCACCACCGACAGGGCCCGCCACCCCGCCGCCCGCTCCGGCCACGACGCTTGCGCCGAGCGCCGACGACGATCAGGGCGACGATGACGACGGCGGGTCCAACGCGGGTCTGATCATCGGGGTGGGCGCCGCGCTCGCTGCCGCAGCAGTCGCGTTCGTCGTGCTCCGCTCCCGCGCCTCTGGAGCAGCGTGAGCCTCGGAGCTGCGCTCCTGGCCACCACACCGCTCGACGAGTTCCTCGGCCGCTCCGACACGCACAACGCAGAGCGCGTCCGCGACATCGGCGCCGGGCTCTCGACCGGCGGCCTCCTGCTCGCGCTCGGCGTCGTGGTGTACCTCGCCCACGTCCATCGCGGCACGCTGCGGGAGATCCGGGCACTCGTCCTGCTCGCCGGGGTCGGCGGCGTCGCGTTGCTCGCGGGCGCCACGGCCGAGCTGGCCGGCATCCAGTCGGTGTTCGAGACCGGTTGGCGCGACGTCCTGACGGTCGACGTGAGCTCGGCCGCGATGATGCGAATGATCGCGGGCGTGCTCGTCGTGTTCGGCCTGGGGGAGACCGTCGTCGATCACGGCGTCGAGGGGTCGCTCCGCTGGTCGGCCGGCGTCGACTCGTCGTTCGGCATCGTCGGGCTCGCGCTCGGCGTGCTGTCGTTCTCGTTCGACGGCCACACCGTCAGCGAGGGCCCGCGCGGGGTGCACATGATCGCCGACGCGGTCCACGTCACCGCCGGCGCGGTCTGGTTCGGCGGGATCGTCGCCCTCGTCGTGGTCGCCGCACTGCGGCACCGCACCGGCGACTCCATCGCCGAACTCGTCGTGCGCTTCTCGTCGGTCGCCACCGCCGCGCTGCTCGCGGTCGTCGTCGCCGGCGCGACCATGGCGTGGATGATCCTCGACGACTTCGACGAGCTGACGTCGACCGTCTGGGGGCGTCGGCTCACGATCAAGGTCGTCGCCGTCGGCGTCGCCACCCTGATCGGCGCATACCACCACTTCGTGACCGTGCCGCGCCTCGCCGCGCCGGGCGGTGCCACCCAGGCCGAACTGGCGAGGGCTCGCACGACTCTCGTCATCGAGGCGCTCGCGCTCGCGTTCGTCGTCGTCGCCACCGGGATGCTGGTCAACGGCTCGATCTAGCGGTCGGCCGCCGTCGCGTACTCCGGCTAACCCCACCATCGGTTCGCCGGGGCGCTCCATGTCGCACATCGATCGCGAGGAGGACGATGACGGCATGGACATCACACCCCTCGCCCAACCCGCGGCCGCCCCGGTGCTCGTCGAAGCCCGCGACCTCACACGAATCTGGGGCAGGGGCGACGCCGCCCAGATCGGGATCGCCGGCGTCGATCTCGAGATCGGCCGCGGCGAGCTCGTCGCCGTGGTCGGGCCGAGCGGTTCGGGCAAGAGCACCCTCGGCGCGCTGATCGCCGGCATCGACACCCCGACATCCGGCTCGCTCGTGGTCAACGGCACGCGCATCGACCGCATGAAGTCCGACCGCCTCGCCGAGTGGCGCGGTGCCAACGTCGGCATCGTCTTCCAGGACTTCCATCTGCTCCCCACCCTCACTGCACAGGAGAACGTCGAGCTCGCAATCGAGCTCGGCCCCAGCGGCGCCGGGCGCCGGTTGCGCAAGCGAGCCGCTCGGAGCGCGCTCGAACAGGTCGGGCTCGGTGCCCTCCTCCGAAAGCTCCCCGCTCAGATGAGCGGCGGCGAGCAGCAGCGCGTCGGCATCGCCAGGGCCCTCGTCACCGAGCCGGCTCTGATCGTCGCCGACGAACCGACCGGCGCGCTCGACCAGGCGAACGGGCATGTCGTGTTCGACCTGCTCACCGGCGTCGCCCGCAACGGCACCACGGTCGTGTTGATCACGCACGACCTCGGCCTCGCCGCGGCCGCCGACCGCGTCGTGTCGATGATCGACGGCCGCATCGAATCCGTGACCGCGCGCCGTGCCGGCGCCCACCGGATGGCAGAGGTCGTGGCATGACCGCCCTCCTCCGTCAGTTCCGTCGGGCACCCGGCCGAATCCTCTCCAGCGTTCTCGCGCTGGCCCTCGCGGTCGGCGCGATCGGTGTCCTCGCGATCCCCCATGTCACGGAAGGGTCGCTGCATGCCGCGGTCGGCAGCGATGGCCTCGGCGACATCATCGTCCCCACCACCCCGCTCGACGCCGGTCAGATCGACCGGATCGCGTCGCTGCCGAACGTCCAGGCGGCCGAGGGCCAGGCCGAGCTCGCCACCACCGCACAGGCAGCGGACGTCCAGCTCGTCGGTCTCGCGGCCGACCGCAGCATGGACCTCGTCGCGCTCGAATCGGGCCGGCAGCCCGATCACACCGACGAGATCGTCGTCTCTCCCGGCCTGGCCGACGAAGCGGCGGTCGCGGTCGGTGATCAGCTCGCCCTCGGCGACCGTCGCTATGACGTCGTTGGCGTCGGCGAGACGCTCTGGTGGGCGGGCGGCGCCACCGCATACGCCGGTCTCGACACCGTGCGGGCGCTCACGCCGGAGCACGCGACCAATCGCCTCGTGATCAGCGCGATCGACGACGACGACGATGCGCTGCGCGCGATCGTCGACGACGTCCGCTCCGTCCTGGCGCCCTCCGGCGACACGTTCACCGACTTCCCGATCTACCTCCCGAACGGCACGACGCCGATCGACGCCGACATCCGCCAGATCAGCACGCTGATCGGCATGCTGGGCATCATGGCCGGCGTCGTCGCGTTGATCCTGCTGGCATCGACGACGAACACGCTCATCACCGAGCGAACCCGCGAGGTCGCCGTCATGCGGGCCCTCGGAGGCCGCCAACGCCCACTCCGCCGCCGCCTGCGCAGGATCGCACTCGGCATCACCGCGATCGCCCTCGTTGTCGGTCTGCCGCTCGGCGTCGCGATCAGCAACATGATCGCTCGCATGGTGCTCGAGAAGTTCGTCGGCATCACGCCCGACCTCGCCATCGACTGGCGGGTGCTCGCCGGCTCGGCCGTCGGGGCGCTGCTCGGCGCCCGCTTGGTCGCCGCTCGCGCCGCACGCCGCGTCACGAGGCAACCTCTCGCAGCCGCCTTGCGCGACCGCGAGGGCTCGCCCTTCGGTCGTTCGGCCGTACAGCGCGGCCTCATGCGCCTCCCCAGCGGTGGCCTCTTCGGCCGGATCGCTGCCCGCGCCTCGCTTCGTCGGCCGGCCCGTACGGTGGCCGTGGTCGCCCAGATCGCCGCTGCGGTCGGCGTCGCCTTCCTCATCCCCACGCTCGCCACGTCGGTCAACGACTACAACAGCAACGCCCAGGCCGTCTGGCGGTGGGGGTCGCGAAGTCTCGCCCGCGACCCCGGCTTGCCCTTCGCGGCCGGCGTCGCCGACACCGATCCCTCGTCGGAGTCCGCCGTCTGGGTGTGGGGATCGATCGACGACTGGGACATCGACGCCTATGGCATCGCACCCGGCAGCACGATGATCGACCCGAACATCAGCGCCGGCCGCTGGTTCGAGCCGGGCGGCCACGAGGCGGTGCTGAGCGCTGGATTCGCGGAGCGCACGGGGGTCGAGGTCGGCGACACCGTCGCGGTCGACCTCGCGGCCGGCACGGTCGACTACACGATCGTCGGCCTGTCGAACGACTACAACCGCACGCTCTACACCGACCGCGGCGAGCTCGCCTCCGATCTCGGTGCACCAGGCATGGCCAACATCGTGTGGTCGACGAACGAGTCCACCACGGCGGATCTGCCCGGCGCCGTGGAGACCTCGTCCAAGTCGGACATCGCCGAGGCCGACGGCGAAGGGCGCGATGCGATCGTCGTGATCTTCGGGGCGATCGGTGTGATCGTGGCGGGGGTCGCAGCGCTCGCCGTCATGTCGTCGATGCTCGTCAGCCTCTTCGAGCGCCGCCACGAGCTCGCCACGCTCCAGGCCCTCGGGGCGCGTCGTCGCCGCCTGCGGGCGCTGCTCGTCCGCGAGCTCGTGCCGCTCGGCCTCGTCGGCCTCGTGATCGGCCTGCCGCTGGGCGCGCTCGGCTCACGGGCGATCATCGGGTCGTTCGAGTCGAGCAACGCCGTCGACATCGGGGTGGTCGACGCCACCGGGGCCGTGCCGTACATCGCGGCGTCGACGTTGGTCGCCCTCGTCTGCCTCGGCCTGCTCGCGGTGCGCAGCGCCGCGCGCCGGCCCGTCGCCGTCACCCTGCGGGGTGCGGCATGAGCGAGCGAATCATCGAAAGCGGGCGAAGCCCGCTGCCCGCTCCCGGACCGGCGCCCTCGGCCCCAGGGCGCGAGACTCACCACGTGAACTCCCTCCCGCCGCCCCCTCCGCCGGGCGCCGGTGACGGACCGGCTCGCGGCGCGGGTGCCCCGTCCGACTTGGACCTCGACCGCATCCAGGAACTGGCGAGGCACTGGTACCAGCCGCTGCTCGAGCGGGAGGGCTGGATGGCAGCCCTGTATCTCTTCGTCGGGATCTTCGCCGCGATCGGGTTCTTCGTCGCCCTCACGGTCGTCGGGTTCACCATGTTCGGCCTGCTGTTCGCCGGCATCGGCGTCTTCCTGATCCGCCCGTTCTTCGCGCTCGTCGAGGTGATGGCGAGGGCCGAGCGCAGGATGCCCGAATGGATCGGCGTGCGGATCGAACCCCGACCGATCGCGCCGATGACCGGCCTCGGCTTCAAGGCCGTGGTCGACCCCGAGCGTTGGCGCCAGGTCGGGTACCTCGCGTTGAACATCCTGCTGGGCACGGCGATCGGGAACATCGGGCTCGCCGCCTACGGCCTCGTGCCGCAGATCGCGTTCAACGACCCGTTCAGCGGCGGCTGGGGCCCGTTCGGCCTCGGCCCGCTCGCCTGGTTGATCGCGCTCGCGGTGGCCGCCGTGCTGCTGGGCGCCGCCCCCCGCATCGCGCTGTTCGTGGCACGCTTCAAGGCCCAGGTGGCCGCGTGGTTCCTGGGCGTCGACCAACTCGCCGAGGCCAACGAGCGTGTCAGCACGCTCTCGAGCCAACGCCAGGACATCCTCGATGCCGTGGCCAGCGAGCGTCGCCGCATCGAGCGCAACCTCCACGACGGCGTGCAACAGCAACTCGTCGCGATCGGCCTCGACCTCGGAATGGCCGAGCACCACCTCGACGCGGCACCCGAGCGGGCGCGGGAGTTGATCGTGAGCGCCCGTGAGAAGGTGCAGGGGTCGATCGGCGAGCTGCGTCAGCTCGGCCGGGGCCTGCACCCAGCGATCCTCTCCGACCGCGGCATCGACGCCGCCCTGTCCGCCGTCGTCGCCGGTTCTCCGATCCCGATCTCGGTCCACGTCGACCCGGCGCTCGACCTGTCGACCGACGTCGCCGAGACCGTGTACTTCGTTGCCAACGAGGCGATCGCGAACGTGTTGAAGCATGCGAAGGCGAGGGTCGCCTCGGTCCACGTCAGCAGGGTCGCGGCCAACGTCCGGATCACGGTCCACGACGACGGTCAGGGCGGGATCGACCCGTCGCGGGGCACCGGCGTCGCCGGCATCCGAGCCCGCGTCAACGCGGTCGACGGCACCTTGACGATCACCTCGCCGAACGGCGGCCCCACCACGATCGTCGCCGAGATCCCACGCCACCGAGCGGGCGGTCGCGGGCGGCCTGATCGGAGCCGGTCATGATCGAGGCACCGATCCGAACGGTCGTCGCCGACGACTCGGTGCTGCTGCGCGACGGGGTCGTCCGCCTGCTGACCGACTCAGGATTCGACGTGGTCGCCGCCGTCGGCGATGCCGATGCCCTCCTCGATGCGGTGACCGAGCACGCCCCCGACCTGTGCGTGGTGGACGTGCGCATGCCCCCGAGTCACACCGACGAAGGGTTGCGGGCCGCGCTCGAGATCCGGCGCCGCTACCCGACCACCGCCGTGCTCGTGCTCTCCCAGTACGTCGAGGAACGCTACGCGGGCGAGCTGCTCGCCGGCGACGTCGCCGGCGTCGGCTACCTGCTCAAGGATCGTGTGATCGACGTCGACGACTTCCTCACGTCGCTGCGGCGGGTCGCTGCGGGCGGCAGCGCCGTCGACGCCGAGGTGATCAGCCAGATCCTCGGTCGCTCGCGTCGCGGCAGCGAACTCGACCGCCTCACGCCTCGCGAGCGAGAGGTGCTCACGCTGATGGCCGAGGGACTGTCGAACACCGGCATCGCCGACCGCCTCGTGGTTTCGGGCGGGGCGGTCGAGAAGCACATCTCGAACGTCTTCATGAAGCTCGGCCTCGAACCCGAGGACGGTGCGCACCGCCGGGTGTTGGCAGTGCTGACCTACCTCCGCGCCTGAACCGGTCGTTCAGCCATTGCTGCGGAGCTCGGCGATGCGCTGCATCAGGAACTCGACCGCGGTGCGCCCTTCCGCCAGCACGACGTCGTCGGCGGGGTGGAGGAAGAGCGGCAACGACATGCGCGAGCGGCGGGCGCCGTCACCGGTCGGGTTGACCACGCGGTGCGTGGTGGCCGGGAAGTAGCCGCCGGTCGCGAGATCGAGCATCTCGCCTGCGTTGACCGCGAGCGAACCCGGGTCGCACGGCACTGCGTACCACCGACCGTTCGTGCCGAGCAGCTCGAGTCCCGGCTCGTCGGAGGCAGGGAGGACGGTGAGGAGGTTGATGTCCTCGTGGGCGGCCGCCCGCACGGCCCCCTCGGGCTCGTCGCCCGAGAGCGGCGGGTAGCGCAGCACGCGCAGCAGGGTTCGCGTGCTGCCGTTCATCATCGACGAGAGCGGCATCGACAGGCGCGACGCGACCTCCGCAGGCGTGTTCGCCTCGACCCAGTCGAGCAGCGTCCGGGCGAGCGCCGTCGCGATCTCGCGATAGCGCAGCGCGGCATCGCTGACCTCGGCCGGGTACACCGACCAGTCGTAGACGTGGAAGAACTCCTTGAGGTCGCGGACGCTCGCGCCCTTGGCGGTCTCGCTCTTGTCGGGCGGGAACCAGCCGACCTGCCCACCCGGGTCCATCATGTACCGCTCGACCGCCGGTGAGTCGAACAGCGCCGCCCATTCGGCGTAGACCTGCTCGACGACAGACCACGGGAGCGGGTGGTTCACGAGCACGGCGAACCCCGTCTCGCGCAGGCTGCGGGTGAAGGTCTCTGGCGCATCGGGCGCCGTGTAGTCGACGACAGCGACGTTCATGCCGAGCACGCTACCCACCCCGCTCACGACCCGATCGGGTGCTCCTCGTCGAGGGTGTACCCGGCTGCTCTCGCGGCGTCCATCGTGGTCAACGCATGGTCGCGGCCGCGGACTTCGAACGACGCTCGCACGCCGGTCTCGCGGACGTGCAGCGCGAGCCCCTCGCGCACGTGCTGCACCTCGAGCAGGTTGGCACCGGACGTCGCGAAGATGTCGAGCAGGCGCGCCAGCCGGCCCGGCCGGTCGTCGATTCGGACGAACACGGTCAGCCGCCGCCCGGCGCTGGGTCTCGTGCCGGCGGATCAGGCCCGGCACCACGCCGAGGTCGACGTTGCCGCCGGACAGCACGACGCACGTCGAGCCCGATCGAGCCGGCGCGACGAGCCCACCCAGCAACGCCGCGACACCGACCGCGCCGGCGCCCTCGACGTAGAGCTTTGCCCGTTCCATGAGCAGCACCATCGCGTCGGCGATCGTGTCCTCGTCGACGGCGACCACCTGGTCGACCCAACGCTCGATCAACGGACGGGTCACCGCGCCCGGCACCTTCACGGCGATGCCGTCGGCGAGGGTGTTCACGGCACCGTCCGGCGGGGTCGCGCCGAGATAGGGCGCGCACACGGCCGCTTGCACGCCGATCACGCGCACCGATGGCCGCACCGACTTCACCGCGATCGCGATGCCGGCCGCCAAGCCGCCGCCGCCGAGCGGCACGATCACCGAGCCGAGGTCGTCGATGTCGTCGAGCAGCTCGAGGCCGAGCGTGCCCTGTCCCGCGACGACCGCCGGATCGTCGAACGGGTGGCAGAACACGAGCCCTGCCGACTCGGCCCACCGCCGCGAGGCGGTCATCGCCTCGCTGAGGCTGTCACCGCCCTCGTGGACGATCGCCCCGGAGGCGCGGCAGGCCTCGATCTTCGAGATCGATGCCCCGACCGGGACGAACAGCTCGCACGGCACCCCGTGGTGGTGCGCCGCGAACGCGAGCGCCAGCGCATGGTTGCCGGCGCTGCCGGCCGTCACCCCGTTCCGGGCCGTCGCACCGAGCATCGCCAGCTTGTTCATCGCGCCGCGGATCTTGAACGCGCCGGTGCGCTGCAGGTTCTCGGCCTTCAGCACGACCGCCGCCCCGACGCGTTCGGACAGCGTCACGGATGCCACGACGGGCGTGTGCTCGACGAGGTTGCGGCCGACTTCGCGGGCCGCTCGGATCGCATCGAGATCGACCGACATCGCGCTCGACCGTAACCCGTAGGGTGAACCGCCATGGCGTTCGTCGTGCCGACCGTCGACCTCGAATCGTGGTGGGAGGGCGACGCCGCAGCGCGCGCCGCGGTCGGCGCCGCGTTCGACGCGGCCGCGAGCGAGGTCGGCTTCGTACAGATCGTCGGCCACCGGATCCCCGCCCAGGTGATCGCCGAGATGGTCACCGCCAGCGACGCGTTCTTCGCGCGACCGTTGCACGAGAAGCTCGCAACTCGCCCCAGCAACCTCGACGTGAACCGCGGCTACGCGGCGTCCGGCACCGAAGCGCTCTCGTACAGCATCGGTGACGCCACACCACCCGACCTCTTCGAGGCGTTCAACATCGGCGAGGACGCGGTCGACCACGCCGACCCGTTCTACGCCGCCGAGCGCCAGCGTCTGTTCGCCCCCAACATCTGGCCGGCCGAACCCGCCGGGTTGCGGCGCGGCGCTGGTGACCTACTTCGCCGAGGCGCGCCGCGTCGCGCTCGCGCTGACCGACGTGTTCGCCGTCGCGCTCGGACTGCCCGAGCAGTGGTTCCGTCCGTTCGTCGAGCGCTCGACGACGACGATGCGCACGATCAACTACGAGCGCTCTGCCGATGCGGCCGATCCGCTGCCCGGCCAGCAGCGGATGGGCGCCCACACCGACTACGGCGTCGTCACCGTGCTGTGGGCAGACGCGCACCCCCGGCCTCAGATCCTCGGTGCCGACGACCGGTGGCACGGCGTGGTGCCCGGCGCCGGTGCCCTGCTCGTCAACCTCGGCGATCTGACCGCCGAGTGGACGAACGACCGATGGCGTTCGACGTTGCATCGCGTGGTGCCGCCCGAGCGCGCCGGGCCCGGCGAAGCGCCGCAGCACGGCGTTCTTCTTCGACGCCGACTGGGACGCCCGCATCGAGTGCGTGCCCACGTGCACCGATCCCGATCACCCGCCGAAGTACCCGCCGGTCACCGCCGGCGAGCACCTGATGGCCAAGCTGATGGGCCCGCGGACGCTGCACCAAGAGCGACGCGATCGACACCGCCGCGGGCCGCGCCGCTGAGGGCCGTCGGACGACACACGCCGCGAGACCCCCATGAGAGTTTGGGTTCGACTCATGCCCCCTGGTAGCCTCGCTGGCCGATGTCGCTCTTCCTGCGCGATTACCTCACCATCGTCTGGTTCGGCCTTGCCGCGATCCTGCTCGCAGGGCTGTTGCTCGGCATCGCGTCCGTGGTCAGGCCGTCGAAGCCCAGCAAGGACAAGCTCACGGCCTACGAATCGGGCGTCGACCCGGTCGGTCACGGTTGGTCGCAGAGCCAGGTGCGCTACTACGTGTTCGCCCTGCTCTTCGTGATCTTCGACGTCGAGGCGGTCTTCATCTTCCCGTGGGCGGCTTCGCTCGAGCGCTACGGCTGGTTCGGCGTCATCGCGATGCTGATCTTCATCGTGCTCCTGCTCGATGGCCTCGTGTACGCCTGGAAGCGGGGTCTGCTCCGATGGGTCTAGTCGAACGCGGGCGCATGCCCGCGCCGCTCACCAAGCTGTTCAACATCGGGCGCTCGTACTCCATGTGGGTCTACCAGTGGGGTCTCGCGTGTTGCGCGATCGAGATGGGCGCGGCCTTTGGCTCGCCACGCTACGACGTGATGCGCCTCGGCGTGATCCCGTTGCCCGCCAGCCCCCGCCAGGCCGACCTCGTCGTCGTCTCGGGCACCGTCACCGACAAGATGGCCCCGGCCGTCAAGCGCCTCTACGAGCAGATGCCCGAACCCAAGTACGTGATCTCGATGGGCTCGTGCGCCAACTGCGGCGGCCCGTACTGGGACTCGTACTCGGTCACGAAGGGCGTCGATCAGATCATCCCGGTCGACGTCTACGTGCCCGGCTGCCCGCCCCGGCCCGAAGCCCTGCTCGAGGGCATCGTGCTGCTCCAGCAGCGCATCAAGAACGAGGACATGGGCGCCAAGTGGCGCAACGAGGAGTACACCTCGCTCCAGAAGACAGCAGCCGCGAGGCGGGCACCGACACGTCGGTCGGCCAACCGGTCGACCGCCAGCCGATCGTCGTCGGGGGTGGTCCGATTGAGTGACATCACCGTCACCGACACCGGGACCGCGGCGCTGCCGGGCGACGGGCTGCGCGACGGCATCGTCGCTGCGCTGCGCTCCGATCTCGGGGCGGCGCTGCTCGACGTGTACCTGGTCCCGCAGACCGACCTCTGGGTGCGCGTCGCGCCCGAGGCGTGGGTGCTCGCCGCGAGGTCTCTGAAGGCCCAAGGCTTCGACTACTTCTGCTTCCTGTCGGCGATCGACTGGATGCCGTCGCCGTACGGCAAGGGCGAGGACGACCCGTCCGCGCCGCCCGCCGAGCCCGACCCCGACGCCGGAGCGATCGAGCAGGGCTACGCCGGTGGCGAGTCGCGCTTCCAGGTGTTCGCCCGCCTCACCGACATCAAGCGTCACGTCGGCGTGACGATCAAGGCCGACGTGCCCGAGTCGATGACGATGGCGACCTGGATCACGGCGTACGCCGGCGCCAACTGGCACGAGCGCGAGACGCACGAGATGTTCGGCATCTCCTTCGACGGCCACCCCGACCTGCGCAACCTGTACCTACCCGGTGCGTTCGAGGGCTACCCGCTGCGCAAGGACTTCCCGCTGCTGTCGCGGATGGTCAAGCCGTGGCCGGGCATCGTCGACGTCGAACCCATGCCCGGTGCGGCCGACCCGGAAGACGGCGCGGAGGACGGCGCGGGGGCGGGATGACGATGCTCAACGAGCGGCAGCAGCTCAGCTACATCGCGTCCCAGGCCGCCGACGCGCGCCTCAACGTCGAGCTCGAGACCGAGGGCATGACCCTCAACATCGGCCCACAGCACCCGGCCACGCACGGCACGCTGCGCATCATCGCCCGCCTCGACGGCGAGCAGGTCGTGTGGGCCGAGCCGGTGGCCGGCTACATGCACCGCGGGTACGAGAAGCTCACAGAGGTCCGCACGTTCCCCCAGGTCACCACGCTGATCAACCGGATCGACTGGCTCGGCAGCTTCGCCAACGAGGTGCCGTTCATCCTCGCCGCCGAGCAGCTGATGGAGGTCGAGGCGCCACCGCGCGCCCAATACATCCGCACGATCATGTTCGAGCTGTCGCGCATCGCGAACGTGAGCCTGTTCCTCGGTGACCTCGGGGTGCAGCTCGGTGCGATCACTCCCGTGTTCATGGCGTTCCGCGACCGTGAGTACGTGCTCAACCTGATCGAGGGCGCCACCGGTGGTCGGTTCCACCCCAACTTCGACCGCATCGGCGGCCTCAAGGACGACCTGCCGAAGGGCTGGATCGACGAGACCAAGCAGGTGATGAAGAAGCTGCGGATGTTCTGCGATCAGATCGAGGACCTGCTGTTCGGCAACGAGATCTTCCAGACCCGCACCCGTGGCGTCGGCATCATCCCCGCCGATGTTGCCCAGTCGTACGGCCTCTCGGGCGCCAACCTGCGCGCGTCGGGCGTCGACTGGGACCTGCGTCGCGACCAGAGCCTGCCGATGGCCTGGGACAAGGCCGACTTCAAGGTCTGGACGCACCCCGACGGCGACTCGTGGGCGCGCTGCTGGGTCCGCCTGCAGGAGACCCGCGAGGCCACGAAGATCGTCGATCAACTCATCGACTCGATCCCGGCGGGCCCCGTGATGGCCAAGGTGCCGCGCATCATCAAGGTGCCCAAGGGCGAGGCGTGGGTCTCGACGGAGAACCCGCTCGGTGAGATGGGGTACTACGTGGTGAGCAAGGGCGAGCTCGGCCCGTTCCGCGTGAAGATCCGCTCCGCGAGCTTCAACAACATCTCGATCGCGTCGTGGGTGCTCAAGGGTGTCTACGTCCCCGACATCATCACGATCCTCGCCAGCCTCTACTTCATCCTCGGAGACATTGATCGCTGATGTCCCAGTTCGCGGTCGAGATTCCCTACTGGGGGCAGTCGCTGCTGCGCGTGCTCGGCGGCATCGTCGCGGTGCTGCTGCCGGCCGGCACGATCGTCTACGTCTTCCTGTTCAAGATGATGTCGTTCATGCAGAGCCGCCTCGGGCCGATGGAGGCCGGTCCCTACGGGTCGATGCAGCTCCTCGCCGAGGTCGGCAAGTGGCTGCAGAAGGAAGACATCATCCCCGAGAACGCCGACGCGAAGATCTACAAGATCGCCCCGGTCATCGTGCTGCTGTCGACGTTCCTCCTCGTCGCGGTGGTGCCGTTCGGACCCGACGCCTGGTTCACCGACTTCCAGGCGGGTGTGTTCTACGCGCTGGCGATCGGATCGGTGTCCGTGATCGGCATCCTCATCGCCGGCTGGTCGAGCGCCAACAAGTACTCGCTGCTCGGCGGTCTCCGCGCCGCCGGCCAGCTCATCGCCTACGAGCTCCCGATGGTGCTCGCGGTCGTCGGCGTCGTGATCCAGGCCGGTTCGATGAACCTGCAGGACATCGTGGTCGCCCAGAACACGCAGGAGATCTTCGGCTTGGCGTGGCTCGGCCTCCCGTTCGTCATCACCCAGTTCGTCGGCTTCCTGATCTTCATGATCGCCGTGCAGGCCGAGCTCACGCAGGCGCCGTTCGACATGCCGATCGCCGAGTCCGAGCTGGTGTCGGGTTACATGACCGAGTACTCGGGGTTCCGCTTCCTGATCTTCTTCATCGGTGAGTTCGCGACCGCCGGAGTGTTCGCGTTCATCGCCGCGGTGCTGTTCCTCGGCGGCTGGGGTGTGCCGTTCGCCTGGTTCGATTGGACCGGCATCGACGACGTCGACGACTGGATGAACGTCGCCGGCCCCGTGATCATGCTCACGAAGATGATGCTGCTCGTCGGCATCATCATGTGGGTCCGCTTCAGCTACCCGCGCTTCCGCGAGGATCAACTCCAGCGCTTCGCCTGGAAGGTGCTGATCCCCATCTCGCTGCTCAACATCGCCGTGACGGCCGTCCTGAAGGTGGCGTTCTGATGCCAGCCAAGCCGAGGGTGCCGGGCCTCCTGAAGGGCCTCGGGGTCACGATGGGCACCATGTTCCGCACCGTCAAGGACGGCGCGAACACGGTCCAGTACCCGCACGAGAAGGAGACCCCGCCGATCCACGCGCGTGGCGTGATCGCGCTCCGCGAGGACAACTGCACGGCCTGCATGCTCTGTGCCCGCTCGTGCCCCGACTGGTGCATCTACATCGAGGCGCACAAGCAGCTCGCGCCGCCCCGTCGCGCCGGCGGCAAGCCGCGCCAGGTGAACCACCTCGACCGCTTCGACATCGACTACGCGCTGTGCATGTACTGCGGCATCTGCGTCGAGGTGTGCCCGTTCGACGCCCTGTTCTGGAGCCCCGAGTACGAGTACTCCGAGCCCCACATCGCGGACCTGCTGCACGACAAGACGAAGCTCGGCGAGTGGATGGAGACCGTGCCCGAGGCGCCAGAGCTCGAAGCGGGAGCCAGCAAGAAGTGAGCGCGTCGGCCTTCCTGCTCGCTGCCGACGTCAACGTCGCCCAGAACGTCGGGTTCTACGTCATCGCCGCGGTGATGATCTGGGGCGCCATTCGCGTGGTGACCACGAACAACGTCGTGCACGCCGCGCTGTGGCTCATCACGGTGCTCGGCGGGATCGCCGCCCAGTACATCCTCGCTGCGGCCGAGTTCGTCGCGATCTCGCAGGTGCTCGTCTACATCGGCGCCGTGATGGTGCTGTTCCTGTTCGGCATCATGCTGACGCGGGCCACGATCGGCGCCGACACCGACCTCAACAACAAGGGATGGTGGGTCGGTGTCCCGGTGGCGCTCGCGCTGCTCGGCGTGCTCGCCTACGCGGTGCTCGACGCGGTCGAGGACACCGTGATGGTCGACAAGGACGAGGCCCAGATCGCATCGACCACCACCGCGATCAGCGACGGTTACCTCGGCCCGTACCTGGTGCCGCTGATCGCACTCTCGTTCGTCCTGCTCGCCGCCGCCATCGGCGCGATCGTCCTGGCACGGAAGGACTGACGCCGACATGTACGCAGCCAACTTCCTGCTGCTCAGTGCGGTGCTGTTCTCGATCGGCGTGTTCGGTGTCATCGCCCGCCGCAACGCCGTCCTGGTGCTGATGTCGATCGAGCTGATCCTCAACTCGGTCAATTTGAACCTGATCGCGTTCGCGCTCATGAACAACACCATCGACGGGCACGTCTTCGCCCTGTTCGTCATCGCCGTCGCCGCCGCCGAGGTCGGCGTCGGGCTCGCGATGGTGCTGATGATCTACCGCAACCGGCGCTCGATCGCGTTGGACGAGCTCTCGGAGATGAAGGGCTGACATGCTGCTGGCAGCACAGACGGAAGGCGTCGTGGCCGCGGGCTGGTTCCTCGAGCACGCCTGGCTGATCCCGGTCATCCCGGCGGTCGCCTTCTTCGCGATCATCTTCTTCGGCAAGATGCTGCCGAAGGGCGGTAGCGAGCTCGGCATCGCGTCGATGGTCGCCGCGTTCGTGCTCGCCGCCGGCGCCGCGTTCCAATGGGTGGGCCGTGTCGAGGACTTCCACGGCGAGGAGGCCGAGCCGGTCATCCGGCAGTGGACGTGGTGGCAGTCGGGAGGCACCGAGTTCGGCATCGGCCAGCACATCGACGGCCTCGCCGTGATGGCGCTGATCCTCGTCGCGTTCATCTCGACCCTCGTGCAGGTCTACTCGACCGAGTACGTCCGCGGCGACCGCCGGTTCACCCACTTC
This sequence comes from uncultured beta proteobacterium, assembly GCA_963732625.1. GTDB lineage: Bacteria > Pseudomonadota > Gammaproteobacteria > Burkholderiales > Burkholderiaceae_C > CADEEN01. The sequence goes on from CAVTAM010000041.1 coordinate 52,200, forward strand.
TTCGCCAGCCTCACCCTCTTCTCCGCCGGCATGCTCGCGATGGTGCTCGCACCGAACATGGTGCAGCTCCTCCTCGGCTGGGAGATCATGGGCCTCTGCTCGTTCCTGCTGATCGGGCACTGGTGGGAGGAGGAGGCCAACAGCCGGGCGGCGCTGAAGGCATTCCTCACGGTTCGCGTCGGCGACGTGGGCCTCCTCGTCGGCATCGCGATGCTGCTCGGCATCTTCGGCACGCTCGACATCGGCGAGATCAACGAACTCGACAGCGGCCGGCGAGTTCGACAGCAAGACGGTCCTGATGGGCGCGGCGATCGCACTGTTCATCGCCTGCATCGGCAAGTCGGGTCAGTTCCCGCTGCACACATGGCTGCCCGACGCCATGGCCGGCCCCACGCCGGTGTCGTCGCTGCTCCACTCGTCCACGATGGTCGTCGCCGGTGTCTTCCTCGTCGCCCGCCTCTACCCGGTGTTCCACGTCGGGCTCGAGATCAACGCCGCGGGCCAGTCGTTCAACCTGATCGCCGTGATCGGCGGCATCACGGTGCTGATCGCGGCGCTGCTCGCGTTCGTGCAGAACGACATCAAGAAGGTGCTCGCCTACTCGACGGTGTCGCAGCTCGGCTACATGATGATGGGCCTCGGTGTCGGCGCCTGGACCGCCGCGGTGTTCCACATCTTCACCCACGCCTTCTTCAAGTGCTGCCTGTTCCTCTGTGCCGGCTCGGTCAGCCACACGGCCAGTCATCACAGCTTCGACATGAAGAAGGACATGGGCGGCATCTGGAGGAAGATGCCGGTCACGTTCGGGACGTGGATGGTGAGCACGGCTGCGCTGTGCGGCGTGCCGTTCTTCAGCGGCTTCTTCTCCAAGGACGAGATCATCGACTCGGCGAAGCACAACGACTACACGGTGTTCTGGGTCGTCGGCCTCGTCGGTGCCTTCATGACCACCGCGTACATGACGCGGGCCACCTACCTCACGTTCTTCGGCCGACCGCGCGGTGGCGCCGCCCACTTCATGGGAGTGGAGGACTGGACGGCGACCGGTCACGATGCGCACGCTCACGACGATCACGATCACGATCACGACGTGCACGACGTGCACGCGCCGGCACACGCGAGCAGGAAGCTGCCGTTCGCGCCGTTCGACTCCGCGTGGCAGATCACCGCACCGTTGCTGATCCTCGGCGTGCTGGCATTCGGCTCCGGTTACCTCAACGCGCCGGCGTTCGGCATCCACTGGTTCGAGCACCAGACGGAGTCGTCGATCGGCCTCCCGATCGCCGAGCACGAAGGGGAGGGCGGCGAAGAGGCCGCCGCGACCGAGGAGGCAGGCGCCGACGTCGCACACGGCGAGGACGCGGCCATCTACAGCGTGCCCGAACCGCCCGAGTTCACGTGGAGCGCGGCGCTCTTCCCGGGCTTCGCGCTCGTCGTGCTGGGCTTCGCACTCAGCCTGATGCTGAGCAAGGCGATCTTCAACCGGGAGAAGTCGCCGTTCACGCCGGTCGTCGGCATCACCGGGCGCAACAGGTTGCTCGGCGCCGGTCACCGCTTCCTGGTGAACAAGTACTACCTCGACGTCTTGTACGAGAAGGTCATCGTCCACGCCGTCGCCCACCCGATCGCGAAGGCTGCGTACTGGTTCAACCAGGTCGTGATCGACGGCATCGTCAACGGCACCGGTCGAGCCGGCAAACAGGCCGGCGATCTGGTGTATCGCTACATCGACCAGGGCCTGGTCGATCGAGCGGTGAACGCATCGGGCACCGTGGCCTCCGAGAGCGGCCACGCCGCGCAGACGGTGCAGTCAGGCAAGGTCAACCAGTACGGCGCGCTCTTCTTCGGCGCGGCCGCGGTCGGCGCGATCGTCCTCATCCTCATCAACGCGTAAGGCGACAAGGCACTCCCATGGAAGTCCTCACCAACGACAATTGGATGCTCACCGTCGGCACGTTCCTGCCGCTGGTCGGCGTGCTGGTGATGTTGTTCATCCCGGCCGCCGAGGAGCAACTGCACAAGCAGATCGCGATCCTGACGTCGGGCGCCACGCTCGCCGTCGGCATCTGGACCTTGGCGGTGTTCGACTACGACCAGAGCGAGAAGCTCCAGTTCTTCGTGAACGAGGAGTGGATCACGGTCATCAAGTCGAACTACACGATCGGTCTCGACGGCATCAGCCTGCCGCTGTACGTCCTCTCGATGGCGGTCACGTTCCTGGTGGCGATCTACACGTGGAACAACGTGCCGGACGCCGGGAACCCGAAGTCGTTCCTGATGCTGATGCTCGTGCTCCAGGTCGGCATGGCCGGTTCGTTCATCGCCCAGGACCTCATCCTGTTCTTCGTCTTCTTCGAGATCGTGCTGCTGCCGATGTACTTCATGATCGGTGTGTGGGGTGGCGAGCAGCGCCAGTACGCATCGCTCAAGTTCTTCCTGTACACGATGTTCGGCTCGGCGCTCATGCTCGTCGCGTTCCTCGCGCTGTTCTTCCAGACCGGCGCCGAGAGCTTCTCGTTCGCGCACCTCATGGAGGCGGGCGCGGCGATCGACAAGGACACGCAGATCTGGATCTTCGCCGGCATGTTCGTCGGCTTCGCGATCAAGGTGCCGATGTTCCCGTTCCACACGTGGCTGCCGGATGCCCACACCGAGGCGCCCACGCAGGGCTCGGTGATCCTGGCCGCGATCCTCCTGAAGCTCGGCACCTACGGCTTCGTGCGGATCGCGATCCCGATGCTGCCGCAGGGCGCCGAGGAGTGGGCGCCGGTGATCGGCGTGCTCGCCGTGATCGGCATCATCTACGGCGCGCTCGGCTGCCTCGCCCAGACCGACATGAAGCGCCTGATCGCGTTCTCGTCGGTGGCCCACATGGGCTTCGTGATGCTCGGCATCTCGACCCTCACGACCATGGGCATCAACGCCGCGCTGTTCGGCATGGTCGCCCACGGTCTCATCACCGGCATGCTCTTCTTCGTCGCCGGCTCGGTGAAGCACCGCTACCACACGCTCGAGATCAAGCGGCTCTCCGGCATGCTGATCCAGATGCCGAAGCTGGGTTGGATCCTCGGGTTCTCCGCGATGGCATCGCTCGGCCTGCCGGGTCTGGCCGGCTTCTGGGGCGAGTTCCCCGCCCTCCTGGCGTCGTGGAACCCCCACCCGGCGCTCGACCAGGATCTGTTCCGCGTGCTCACCGTCATCGCTGCGCTCGGCACGGTGCTCGCCGCCGGCTACCTGCTGTGGCTGTACCAGCGCACCGCGTTCGGCGAGCCGAGCGACGAGTTCGCCGGTCACGGTGATCACGGCGGTCACGCCGCCGCCCACTCGCTGAGCGCGGCCGCCAACGCCGACCACGACGAACACGATGTCGATCACTCGGCCGACATCCACGACGTCACGCGGATCGAGTGGATCGCCTGGACACCGTTCCTCATCGCGATCGTCGTGTTCGGTGTGTACCCGCAGCTCATGTTCCAGGTCATGGACCCCGCCGTCACGCAGCTCGTCGAGCACGTGGGGGCCGGCATCCCGTGATCGCCGGCCTGATCGCGCAGGCGTCGGAGTGGCAGGCGCCCGAAATCGATTGGCACGCGCTCGCGCCCGAGATCGTTCTGGTGATCGGCATCAACATCGTCCTGCTCGTCGACCTGTGGATCGATCAGAGCAAGAAGTGGATGATGGCCACGCTCGCCGGCTTCGTGATGCTCGGCGCGTTCGTGCCGATCGTCACCCTCGCCGTCATCGGTGACGACGTGCGCTCGATGTTCGACGGCCGCTACGTCGTCGACGAGTACGCGCTGATCCTGAAGGCACTGTTCCTGCTGGTCGGATACGTCATCGTGCTCCTCAGCCAGACCGAGCTCGAGGAGGGCGGCTACTACCAGGGCGAGTACTACGTGCTGCTGATCGTCAGCGTGCTCGGCATGGTGATGATGGCCTCGGCCCGCGACCTCGTCTCGGTGTTCGTGGCCCTCGAACTGCTCTCGATCCCGGCCTACATGCTCGCTGCGTGGCGCAAGCGCGACCGCAGGTCGAACGAGGCCGGTGTGAAGTACTACCTGCTGGGTGTGTTCGCGTCGGGCGTGCTGCTGTACGGCATGAGCTACCTCTACGGCACCACCGGCAGCACCAAGCTCACCGAGATCGCCAGCAAGATGAACGGCGACGACCTCCTGCCCATGCAGGTCATCGCGGTGGCGTTCGTGATCGTCGGGTTCGGCTTCAAGGTCTCGGCCGTGCCGTTCCACACGTGGGCGCCCGACACGTACGAGGGCGCGCCCACCCCGTCACCGCGTTCCTGTCGGTCGCCGCGAAGGCGGCCGGTTTCGTCGGGCTCGTGACGATGCTGTTCGTCGCGATGCACCCGGCCGACGGGGTGTACGAGCCGTTCCTGTGGGTGCTCGCGGCGCTCACCATGACGGTCGGCAACATCCTCGCGCTGCGCCAGACGAACATCGTCCGCCTGCTCGCGTACTCGTCGATCAGCCAGGGCGGCTTCATCCTGATGCCGCTCGCGGTGATGGCCACGGGTGATTCGTCGACCGCCGAGTCGGCGCTCAAGTCGGTCGTCATCTACCTGCTGATCTATGCCTTCTCGAACCTCGGTGCGTTCGCGGTGGTCATCGCCGTCAGCCGCAAGACGAAGAGCGGAGAGATCAGCTCGTTCGGTGGCCTGATGAGTTACGCGCCGGGCCTCGGCCTGCTGATGACGATCTTCCTCGCATCGCTGACCGGCATCCCGCCGTTCGGCATCTGGATCGCCAAGCTGCAGTCGTTCAAGACGCTGCTCGACGCCGGCGACACGGCCGCGTACGTCGCTGGCGCGTCATCGCCGCGGTCAACACGGTCATCGCCGCGGCGTACTACATGAAGGTTCTCCGCGAGATGTGGATGAAGCCCGTTCCCGACGGCGACACCACCCCGATCGTGCCGCCGCAGCCGGTGTGGGCCGCGCTCGGCATCTGCGCCGCCGGCACGCTCGTGCTGGGCCTCATCCCCGGCCTGGTGCTGCGCTTCGCCGACCTCCCGGACCTCGACTTCGGCAGCGACCGGCGAGTCTGACGCTGATCCGCACTCTGAGTGCTAGGACGTGGACTGCGGCGAGCGCCGTTGCGTTCTCCGACTTCATGGCGTCGGCGCTCTACGGACCGGCGGGGTTCTACACGTCCGGCGGGCGGGCCGGGCGGCGGGGGGACTTCCTCACGTCGCCGGAGGTCGGGCCGCTGTTCGGGGCGGTGGTCGCACGCTTCCTCGACGCAGAGTGGGTACGACTCGGCAGGCCAGACACGTTCACGGTGGTCGACGCAGGAGCCGGGCCGGGTGCGCTCGCCCGATCGGTGCTCGCAGCGGTGCCGGCCTGTCTCGGCGCGCTCCGCTACGTCGCGGTCGACGTGTCGGAGGCACAGCGGGCATCGCACCCCGACGGCGTCGAGTCGCTCGCGGCGCTGCCCGACGGACCGATCACCGGCGTGATCATCGCCAACGAGCTGCTCGACAACCTTCCGTTCCGGCTCGCCGTCAACGACGGCGGTTGGCGCGAGGCGTACGTGGTCACACTGCCCGACGGGCAACTCGTCGAGTCGCTCAGCGCGCCGTTCGATCCGGTGCCGCCGGTGCTCCCTGCCCGGGCCTCGCTCGGCGCCCGCGCGCCGCTGCAGGACGCCGCCCGCGACTGGGTCGCTGACGCCCGGGCCCGGCTGGCGGCCGGCACGCTCGTCGCCATCGACTACATGACGCCGACGACCGCCGAGCTCGCTGCCCGGCCGTGGCGCGAGTGGTTGCGCACCTACCGCCGGCACGATCGCGGCGGCCACTACCTCGCCGATCCGGGCTCGCAGGACATCACCACCGAGGTGGCGATCGATCAGCTGCCCGAACCCGACACCGTCGCGCAGCCAGGCCCAGTGGCTCCAGCTCCACGGCATCGCCGATCTCGTCGACGAGGGCAAGCGTCACTGGGAGGCACACGCCGCCCGTCCCGACCTCGCGGCGATGCGGATGCGCAGCCGCGTCAGCGAGGCCGAAGCGCTGCTCGACCCCGGCGGTCTGGGTGGCTTCACCGTGCTCGAGTGGCGCGCCCGGGGCCAATGACCGGTACGCGCTAGCCGTTGCGCGACGGCCCGGGTCAGTCGAACGGGTCGGGCGCCGCCGTCAGCGGGCCGAGACCGGTCGCCAGCTCCCGGTCGGCGAAGCGCCAGAACGCCGTCGCCCGCGGCGCGACGCTCGGTCCGACCGGCGTGACGGCCGGGTTCCAGACGCAGCGTGCGAAGTGCGGTCCGGCCAGGACGGTCCCCGATGGATCCTCTGTGGCGCCAGCTTCGGCCCACCGCCACGAGCGTCCATCGAACATCGCCGGGCGCTCCGCGATCGGGGTCCGTGTCGGTCGAGGCGTCGGACCACGTACCGCCCGCTCGATGCGCTGTCGGCATGGGTCACGAGCTACGCGCTCCAGGTCGCTCGCGCCGATCCCGATGTCGTACTCGCCGACGATCAGATCGTGGATGAACGGCAGCGGCGGGTTGCCGGCCGCACGCGCGATGACGTTGATGCCGGCACCGAAGCGGGGATTGAGCTCCGTCGGCCAGAAGCCGTCGGCATCGACGACGCCGTCGACGGTGAACGTCCCGCGGAACGCGACCTCCGACCGCAGTTGTCGGGCGGCGAGGCGGGCGACGTCGCGCATCGCCTCGCGGACCCACGTCGGCGGATCCCAGAACGTCGAGCAACCGGCGTAGACCAGGTCGTGGCCGCGGACGCAACGTCACCATCTCGACGGGCCGCAACACCGCTGCGCCGTCGTCCATCACGATCGCGTGGATCGAGCACGGCACGCCTTCGATGAACGGCATGACCCGCACGCGATCGCACACGGGCCCGAGGGCAGCCAGCGCCCGCTGACGGGAAGCTGCGTCGGCAACCCAGTGGGTGTGGTGCGCGCCTCCGTGGATACCCGTCGCGCGCGTCGGCGGCCCACACCGTGCCGGCACCGCGGTCGACCGTGCGTGCAACGTCCGGCAGCCTCCGTCGGTGGGACGACCACGGACGCGAGCCTGCGAACGCCGCTCCGATCCCAGAAGGCATCGACGACGAGTCTTGTCCTCGAGTGCGAGCACTCGGCTCGGCGGTAGGCGAGGACGTCTCCCGTCGAGCTCGAACCGCCTCGTTGAGGAACGTGCCGACGACGAGCGCCGATCGCGTCGGGTCGAAGGCCCGCACCGCGTCGACGACGTGTGGCGGCGGTTCCAGCAGCGGTCGCGATCCCGAAGTGGACGCCGGGCCATCATCGACACGTCGGCCGATGGCGCCGCGACGACGGTGGGGACGTCGGGGCCGCGACCCACGCCACACCCTCGGTGGCCACGATCATGATCCGCCCGGCTCCGGCCTCGCCGAGCTGACGAACCAACTCGTTCCACGCCGCCGGAACGGCGCCCGCGAGGATGACGTCGCGGCTGCGACGGCACCGGCGAGCGCCGCATGCCACCAGGGTTCCATGCCCCCGACCGTATGCACGTACGCCGGTCGGGATCCACCGGTTTCGGGGCGCAGGGCGCGGGGATCGTGACGGGCCGGAAATCCGGTGTTCACATGGTGGTCCTACGGTCTGACCATCAGCCGAGACCCGCTCCGCCGCTCCTGCCTGCCACGCCGGACACGTGTTACTGGGGCTACCTCGACGCCGCGCAGCCGGCGGCGCTCGCGGTCGACCCGGGCACCGAGCTCTGGATCGAGGCCGTCACCCACCACGCCGGCGACGCGCCCGACCTGCTCATGGACGACGGCATCCACGCGATCTGGGACGCGATCCCGCCGAGACCCGCGCCCCGGGCGTGCACATCATGACCGGGCCGATCCACGTCGACGGCGCCGAGCCCGGGCGACACGCTGCGGGTCGAGATCCTCGAGATGCGACCGCGCCTGCCGTACGGCTCGAACTGCGCCGCCAACTGGGGCCTGTTCCACGAGCGGTTCGGCAAGGAGCGCATCACGATCTACGAGCTCGTCGACCCGCCCGACGACGAGTTCCCGGCTGCCGCCCGGCCCGTGTTCGGGTTCGACTTCACGACCCTCGCGCTCTACGACGTGCCCGGGGTCGATCACGCCGCCCGACCCGGCGGCACGCCAGCCGTTCAGCCGGCCCGTCACCGTGCCGGTGCGGCCGCACCTCGGCGTGATCGGCGTCGCGCCCGCCGGCGCCGAGCGGTTGAGCAGCATCCCGCCCGGCGTGTTCGGCGGCAACGTCGACAACTGGCGCTTCGGGCCGGGCGCCGCGGTCCACTACCCCGTGTTCCACGAGGGCGCCGGCTTCTACGTCGGCGATCCGCACTTCGCGCAGGGCGACGGCGAGATCTGCGGCACCGCGATCGAGGCGTCGCTCGACGTGCGCCTGCGGCTGTCGATCGCCGACGACGTCACCGCCGACGCGCCGCTGCTGCGCACCGGCACCCAGTGGTTCACCCACGGGTTCGGCGACGACCTCGACGCCGCGATGGCGATGGCGGCCGAGGCGATGCTCAAGCTGCATCGTCGACCGCGGCGGGCTTCACGATGGACGAGGCGTACTCGCTGGCGTCGGTGGCGATCGACCTCGGCATCACCCAGGTCGTCGACGGCACCGTCGGCTGCCACGCCGCCGTCAGCCACGACACTGCTGGCGCACTAGGTTCCGCGATGCGCCTCACCCCGCACGAACAGGAGCGCCTGCTCGTCCACGTCGCCGCCCAGACCGCGCACGCGCGCCGTCGCGCACGCGGCCTGCGCCTCAACCATCCCGAGGCGGTCGCGGTGCTCACCGACTGGGTGCTCGAGGCGGCCCGCGACGGCCGCCGCGTCGCCGACCTGATGCAGGCCGGCCGCCACGTGCTCGCCGCCGACGACGTGCTGGACGGCGTCGCTGCGCTGATCCCCGAGGTGCAGGTGGAGGCGACGTTCCCCGACGGCACGAAGCTCGTCACGCTCCACGACCCGATCCCGGTCGCGCCCGGCGCGCTCGTGCCCGGGCGAGATCCTCGGGCCCGACGACCCGATCGAGATCAACGCCGGCCGGCCGGTGCTCACGCTGCGCGTCGAGCACCACGGCGACCGGCCCGTGCAGGTCGGGCTCGCACTACCACTTCGCCGAGGCGAACGCGGCGCTGCAGTTCGACCGCGACGCCGCGCACGGGCACCGGCTCGACGTCCCCGCCGGCACGGCGGTGCGCTTCGAACCCGGCATCGCGGTCGACGTCGACCTCGTGCCGTTCGTCGGCGCCCGCGTCGATCCCCGGGCTCCGCGGGCTGCGTCGGCGGACCGCTCGACACCGAGACGGGGGCGCGTCGATGAGCATCGTCAGCCGCGACCGGTACCGCGCCCTGTACGGCCCGACCACCGGCGACCGCATCCGGCTCGCCGACACCGACCTGTTCATCGAGGTCACCGACGACCACTGCGCCGGCGGCGACGAGGTCGTGTTCGGCGGCGGCAAGGTGATCCGCGAGTCGATGGGCCAGGGCATGGCCACCACGCTGCGCCGACGGGCGCGCCCGACCTCGTGATCACCGGCGCCGTGATCCTCGACCACTGGGGCATCGTCAAGGCCGACATCGGCGTGCGCGACGGCCGCATCGTCGGCATCGGCAAGGCCGGCAACCCCGACACGATGGACGGCGTCCACCCGGCGCTCGTGATCGGGCCGTCGACCGAGATCCTGTCGGGCAACGGCAAGATCCTCACCGCCGGCGCGATCGACTGCCACGTCCACCTCATCTGCCCGCAGCAGCTCGACGAGGCGCTCGGCGCCGGCATCACGACGATCATCGGCGGCGGCACCGGCCCCGCCGACGGCACCAAGGCCACCACGGTCACCGGCGCCTGGTACCTCGAGCGGATGCTCGAGGCGCTCGACCACTGGCCGATCAACGTCGCCCTGCTCGGCAAGGGCAACACGATGAGCGAGGACGGCGCTGTGGGAGCAGCTGCGCTCGGGCGCGGCCGGCTTCAAGCTCCACGAGGACTGGGGCACCACGCCGGCGGTGATCGACACTAGCCTGCGCGTCGCCGACGCGTCGGGCGTGCAGGTGGCGATCCACACCGACACGCTCAACGAGGCCGGCTACGTGGAGAGCACGCTCGCCGCGATCGCCGGCCGGTCGATCCACACGTACCACACCGAGGGCGCCGGCGGCGGCCACGCGCCCGACATCATGACGGTCGCGTCGCAGCCGAACGTGCTGCCGTCGTCGACCAACCCGACCCGGCCGCACACGGTGAACACGGTCGACGAGCACCTCGACATGCTGATGGTCTGCCACCACCTCAAGCCGTCGGTGCCCGAGGACCTCGCGTTCGCCGAGAGCCGGATCCGCCCGTCGACCATCGCCGCCGAGGACGTCCTCCACGACCTGGGCGCGATCTCGATGATCGGCTCCGACTCGCAGGCGATGGGCCGCATCGGCGAGGTCGTCATCCGCACCTGGCAGACGGCGCACGTGATGAAGGTGCGCCGCGGCTCGCTGCCGGGCGACGGCGCCGCCGACAACCTGCGCGCCCGCCGCTACGTCGCCAAGTACACGATCAACCCGGCGATCACGCACGGCCTCGCCGAGCACGTCGGGTCGGTCGAGGTCGGCAAGCTCGCCGACCTCGTGCTCTGGGACCCGGCGTTCTTCGGCGTCCGCCCGCACGTGGTGGTGAAGGGCGGCATGATCGCCTGGGCGACGATGGGCGACGCCAACGCGTCGATCCCGACGCCGCAGCCCGAGCTGCCGCGGCCGATGTTCGGCGCCGCGCCCGGCGTCGCGCCGGGGCTGTCGCTCGCGTTCGTCGCGCAGGCTGCGCTCGACGACCGGCTCGGCGATCGGCATCGGCGTGCGCCGGCCGCTCGTGGCGATCGCCGACACCCGCCGCGCTCGGCAAGGCCGACCTGCCGCTCAACGACGCCACCCCCGACATCCGCGATCGACCCCGACACGTTCGCCGTCTACGTCGACGGCGAGCTGATGACCGAGCAACCCGCGGTCGAGCTGCCGATGGCGCAGCGCTACTTCCTGTTCTGACGTGCGCGATGCCTGACGGTGACCCCGGTCTGCTGCTGCTCGCCGACGGCCGCTTCCCGGCGGGGGCCACGCCTACTCGGCGGGCGTCGAGGCGGCGGTGCGCGCCGGCGACGTGATCGACCTCGCGACGATGGACCGCTACCTGCGCGGCCGGCTCGCCACCACCGGCGTCACCGAGGCGGCGGTCGCCGCGCGCAGCGCCGGCATCGCGCTCGGGTGCGGCGGCACGTACGACGAGCTCGACGCCGAGTACGAGGCCCGGGTGCTCGTCGCCCCGGGTCCGCGGCATCAGCCGGCGGCTCGGCCGCCAGCTCTGCCGGGTCGCGCGCGCCGCGTGGCAGCACCCGGCGCTCGACGCGGTCGCGACGACGCCCGGCGGCCCGCACCAGCCGGTCGCGCTCGGCGCCGCGGTGGTGGCCGCCGGCGGCGACGCCGCACGACGCGGCGGCGATCAGCGTCCACCACCTCGCCAACGCCGTCGTCACCGCGACCGTGCGCCTGCTCGGCCTCGACCCGATCGCCTGCGCGGCGCTGCAGGCCAGGCTGTCGGCGTGGTCGGCGACGCTGATCGCCGACGCGCCGGCCTGGGCAGTCACGCCCGGCGAGCGCGCTGCCCGGTGCCGGCGGCACCCTGACCGAGATCCTGGGCGAGCACCACGGCACCTGGGACCACCGACTGTTCGTCGCCTGACGAGCACCCGCGACACGGAGACACCGACCATGGCCCACCCCACGACGTCGACGGCCTCGGCATCCATCACTCGTCACCATCACCACGCCGACCGCGCGGCCCGGCGAGCGCGCGCTGCGGGTGGGCGTCGGCGGGCCGGTCGGCAGCGGCAAGACGACCCTCGTCGGCGCGCTCTGCACGCTGCTGCGCGACGAGCTCTCGATCGTGGTCGTCACCAACGACATCTTCACGACGGAGGATGCCGACGCGCTGCGCGCCGCGGGCGTGCTCCCGATCGAGCGGATCGTCGCGGTCGAGACGGGCTGCTGCCCGCACACGGCGATCCGCGACGACATCGCCGCCAACCTCGACGCGGTCGAGGAGCTCGAGGCGCGTCCACGACCCGGTCGAGCTGACGCTCGTCGAGTCGGGCGGCGACAACCTCACGGCGATCTTCAGCCGCGGGCTCGTCGACGTGCAGATCTTCGTGCTCGACACGGCGGGCGGCGACGACGTCCCGCGCAAGGGTGGGCCCGGCGTCGCGCCAGGCCGACCTGCTCGTGATCAACAAGACCGACCTCGCGCCGTACGTCGGTTCCGACGTCGACCGGATGCTCGCCGACGCGAGCGACCAGGCGCGACGGCGGCCCGGTGCTGCCGGCGTCGTTGGTGACACCGGAGGGCGCGGCGCCGATCGCCGACTGGGTCCGCGAGCAGTGCCGCAGCATGGCACGCGGCTCGCGTGTCGTGAAGGCGACCGCGCACCTCCGGGTCATGTCCGACGGCGTTCGGTCGATGCCGGTCGACATCCGATCCGAGCCGCCGTTCGCGATCCGGCGATCGGGCGTCGCGCGTGCTGCTCGTGTCGTCGGCCGCGGCGCCGGTGGGCGGCGACGATCTCGCGCTCGAGGTCGACGTCGGCCCGGGCGCCACCGCCGACATCGGCACCGTCGCCGCCACGATGATCTGGCCGGCGCCGACTGCCGGCGCTGTCGGTGATGACCACCACGATCACGGTCGCCGAGGGCGGGCGCCTGCTGTGGCGGCCGTACCCGATGGTGTCGGTGCGAGGGCTCCGACCATCTGGCGAGCACGTCGTGCGACTCGCCGCCGACGCCACCGCCGTGATCGTCGAGGAGGTCGCGCTCGGCCGCCACGGCGAGCGCAGCGGCGAGCTCGAGCTGCGGCTGCGGGTCGAGCGTGGCGGTCGTCCGCTCGTGCACCACGTCGAGCGGTTCGGCCCGACGCAGCCGGGCGCGGGCAGCGTCGTGTCGACCGCCGGGGCGCGCCACGTGTGCCAGGCCGTGCTCGTGGGTGTCGAGGCGGGCGGCTCGCGTCGGTGGTCGAGGCCGGATGCGCGGCGGCCTGGTTGCCGCTCGCGGCCGACGCCGTCGCCGTGCTCGCCGCCGGCCCCGACCGCCCGGCCGTCGTCGCGATGCTGCGCCGAGCTCGCGCCCGAGCTGGCGCTCGATGCCCGGGTCGGCCACGAAGGGCCGCCAGAATCCCCGGTCGCGTACCATTGCCGTCATGGGGCCGAACACGGGTGACGAGCAGCACGACACGATCGACGCGTTGATGGCCGAGAATCGCCGGTTCCCGCCGTCGGAGGCGTTCAAGGCGCGACGCGCTCGTCGTCGGCACGCACCTCTACGACGAGGCGGCGCCAGGACGACGAGGGGTTCTGGGCGCGCCAGGCGGCCGAACTGATCGACTGGTCGACCCGTGGCACACGATCCTCGAGTGGGAGCTGCCGTTCGCCAAGTGGTTCGTCGGCGGCAAGCTCAACGTCGTCGTACAACTGCCTCGACCGGCACGTCGAGGCCGGCCGCGGCGACAAGGTCGCGATCCACTGGGAGGGCGAGCCCGGCGACACCCGCACCATCACCTATGCCGAGCTGCTCGACGAGGTGTCGAAGTTCGCCAACGTGCTCAAGGCGCTGGGCGTCGCGAAGGGCGACCGCGTCGCCATCTACCTGCCGATGATCCCCGAGGCCGCCGTGGCGATGCTCGCCTGCGCCCGGATCGGCGCCCCGCACAGCGTCGTCTTCGGCGGCTTCTCGCGCAGAGCGCTCGCGCGACCGCATCAACGACGCCGAGGCGAAGGTGCTGATCACCGCCGACGGCGGCTATCGGCGCGGCAAGGTGTTCCCGCTCAAGGCCGCCGTCGACGAGGCGGTCGCCGACAGCCCGACGATCGAGCACGTGGTCGTCGTGCGAGCGCGGCGGCAACGACGTCACGATGGTCGAGGGCCGCGACCACTGGTACCACGAGCTCATCGACGACGCGTCGGCCGACTGCCCGCCGAGCCGATGGACTCCGAGGACCTGCTGTTCCTCCTCTACACCAGCGGCACCACCGGCAAGCCCAAGGGCATCATGCACACGACCGGCGGCTACCTCACCCACGTCACCTACACCCACAAGTACGTGTTCGACCTGCATCCCGACACCGACGTGTTCTGGTGCACCGCCGACGTCGGCTGGGTCACCGGCCACAGCTACATCGTCTACGGCCCGCTGGCCAACGGGTGCCACGCAGGTGATGTACGAGGGCGTCCCGAACTTCCCGGGCAACGACCGCTTCTGGGAGATCATCGCCAAGTACGGCGTGACGAAGTTCTACACCGCGCCCACGGCGATCCGCACCTTCATGAAGTGGGGCGACGCAGGAGCCGGCCAAGCACGACCTGTCGTCGCTGCGGCTGCTGGGCACGGTCGGCGAGCCGATCAACCCCGAGGCGTGGATGTGGTACCACGAGCACATCGGCGGCGGCCGCTGCCCGATCGTCGACACCTGGTGGCAGACCGAGACCGGCGGCATCATGATCACCCCGCTGCCCGGGCGCCACCACCACCAAGCCCGGCTCGGCCACGTTCCCGTTGCCCGGCGTCAGCGCCGAGGTCGTCGACGACGAGGCGCAACCGCGTCGACGTCGGCGGCGGCTACCTCACGCTCGACTCGGCCGTGGCCCGGCATGCTGCGCGGCATCTGGGGCGACCCGAGCGCTACGTCGACACCTACTGGTCGCGGTTCGAGGGCCGCTACTTCGCCGGCGACGGCGCCAAGCTCGACGACGACGGCTACCTCTGGCTCCTCGGCCGCGTCGACGACGTCATGAACGTGTCGGGCCACCGCATCTCGACCACCGAGGTGGAGTCGGCGCTCGTGTCCCACCCTGCCGTCGCCGAGGCGGCGGTGGTCGGCGCCAACGACGCCACGACCGGGCAGGCGATCTTCGCCTACGTGATCCTGCGCGGCGGCGCCGGACGAGCTGACCGTCGAGGAGCTGCGCGACCACGTCGCCCACGAGATCGGCGCGATCGCCAAGCCGAAGGCGATCTTCATCACCCCGGACCTGCCGAAGACCCGGTCGGGCAAGATCATGCGCCGCCTGCTGCGCGACGTCGCCGAGGGCCGCAACCTCGGCGACACCACGACCCTCGCCGACGCTGCGGTGGTCGACGAGCTGCAGCGGCGGGCGGCGACCGGCGGAGGCGATGACTGGCGCGACGACACCGACGCGCCCGAGGGCGGCGACGCAGCGGACGCCCCCGCGTTCGAAGCGGATCCCGAGCCGCCGAACGACCCTCCTCCAGGCACGGGCGAGGTTCTGGAAACCCTCAAGCCTGGCGCCGACGATGCCGATACCACGTCTGTGAACGACGGCATCGGTCCGCGACCGCGTCTCAACTGGAACCCGGTGACCGACTCCGGCGGCGAGTCGCCGTCGGCGGCGCGGCGCTCGGCTACTTCGGCGTCAAGCTGTTCTCCCGCCTCAGCCTGGCGTGGCGGCTGCGACAGCGCGCACTGCGACAACGCGCGGCGCGCGTGTGACACTGACGGCATCATGAAGCGTTGGCTCGTCGCCCTCCTTGCCGCGGCCTCGTCACTGGCGGCGCAGGCGCAGTCCGCTGTCGTCAAGACCGACGAGGTGCGTGCCGAGCTCGTCGCCCACGCGCCCGAGGGCGTGTCGGCGGGTCAGCCGGTGTGGCTCGGCCTGGTCATCGAACACGCGCCGCATTGGCACACCTACTGGAAGAACCCCGGCGACTCGGGCCTGCCGACGACGCTGGCGTGGCAGTTGCCGGATGGTGTTGCCGCCGGCGAGATCGCGTGGCCGACGCCGTCGCGCTTGCCGATCGGGCCGCTCGTCAACTACGGCTTCGAAGGCCAGCTGCTGCTGCCGGTGCCGGTGACTGTCGCAGCCCGATTTCAAGGGCGAGTCGCTGAACGTCAAGCTGTCGGCGCAGTGGCTGGTGTGCAAGGACGTGTGCATTCCGCAGCAAGGCGAGTTTGTTTTGCGCGTGCCGGCGAAGGCGACGACGGCGGCGCATACGGCGCTGTTCAACGCGGCGTGGGCTGCCGAGCCGAAGGACGAGACCAACGCCCAGGTCAGCGCCGAGCTGGTCGATGATGCGAAGGCGCTGCGCGTCGCCATCGGCGGCCTGCCCGCCGCGTTGCAAGGCAAGGAGCTGGCGCTGTTTGCCGAAACCGCCGGCGTGATCGACCACGCCGCGAAGATCAAGGGCCGCTGGGACGGCGCGACGTGGCAAGCCGACGTGCCGATCTCGCCGCAGCGCTTCGAGAGCCCGTCGCGCATGCATGCGGTGCTCACCGCGCCGGGGCAGGCGGCCGGCACGCGTGTGGAGATGAAGATTGCCGGCGCGTGGCCGGCATTGACGCCGCCGCCGGCCGTGGCGCCGTTGCAGACCGAGGCTGCGGCCGTCGCGCCGCCGCCGCCCGAATTGGCCTTCGGCGCGGCGCTGCTGTTCGCCTTGATCGGCGGCGCGCTGCTGAACCTGATGCCGTGCGTGTTCCCGATCCTGTCGCTCAAGGTGCTCGGTTTTGCCGGCCATGCCCACAGCCGTCGCGCGCTCGTCGGCGGCGGGTTGGCTTACTCGGCCGGCGTGGTGCTGTCGTTCGTTGCGCTCGCGGCGCTGCTGATCGCGCTGCGCGCCGGCGGCGAGCAGATCGGCTGGGGCTTCCAGTTGCAGTCGCCGGGGTTCGTCGCTGCGCTGGCGGTGCTGTTCACGATGATCGCGCTCAACCTCGCCGGCCTGTTCGAGTTCGGCACCGTGTTGCCGAGCGGCCTGGCCTCGGCACGCCTGCGCCATCCGCTCGCCGACAGTTTCCTCACCGGCGTGCTCGCCGTGGCCGTGGCCTCGCCGTGCACCGCGCCGTTCATGGGCGCGGCCCTGGGCTTTGCGTTCACGCTGCCCGCCGCGCAATCGCTGTTGCTGTTCGCCGTGCTCGGCCTCGGCATGGCGCTGCCGTATCTCGTGATGAGCCTGTGGCCGGCGGTCGCACGCACCATGCCCAAGCCGGGTGTGTGGATGGCGACCTTCAAAACGGTGATGGCCTTCCCGATGCTCGCCACGGTCGTCTGGCTGGTCTGGATCCTCGGCCAGCAGACCAGCATCGACGGCGCGGCCGCGCTGCTCGCGGTGCTGGTGGCACTGGCGTTTGCGCTGTGGGCCTGGGGGCGCGTCGACAGCACGCGCATCGCGCGCACGGCGTGGAGCGCGCTCGGCGTGGCGCTGCTCGGCTTGTCCGTCGCCTGGGCGCTGCCGACGTGGCGTGAAGCGCAGGCCGCCGTCGCACCGAGCAGCACCGAGCGCTGGCAAGCCTGGAGCCCGGAGCGTGTGGCGGCGTTGAACGCCGAAGGCCGCACCGTGTTCGTCGATTTCACCGCCGCGTGGTGCGTCACCTGCCAGGTCAACAAACGCTCGACGCTCACCGACAGCGCGCTGATGGCCGACATGGACGCGGCGCGCGTGGCGCTGCTGCGCGCCGACTGGACGCGCCGCGACGCCACCATCAGCAACGAGCTGTCACGCCTGGGCCGCAACGGCGTGCCTGTGTATGCGATCTACAAACCCGGGCAGACGCAGCCGATGCTGCTGCCCGAACTGCTGAGTGTTCAAACCGTGCGCGACGCGCTGGCGTTGGCGCGAGTCAAGGAGTCACCGCAATGAAGACGTTTCTGCTCTCCGCCCTGATGTTCGCCGCGCTGCCGGCGTTCGCTGCCACCGCCGTCGTCGGCCAAGCGGCGCCAACGTTCAGCGTCAGCGATGCCGGCGGCAAGGCCGTGTCGCTGGCCGACTTCAAAGGCAAGACCGTCGTCCTCGAGTGGGTCAACCCCGGCTGCCCTTACGTGCGCAAGCACTACGACAGCGCCAACATGCAGGCCACGCAGAAAGGCGCGGCCGACAAAGGCGTGGTCTGGCTCGCCGTCAACTCCACCGCGTCGGCGCATGGCGACTACAAGAAGCCGGCCGAGATGGCGGCGTGGATGCAGCAGCAGAAGGCTGCGGCGACGCACACGCTGATGGACAGCGACGGCAAGCTCGGCAAGGCCTACGGCGCACGCACGACGCCGCACCTGTACGTGGTCGATGCCAAGGGCACGCTGGTCTATGCCGGCGGCATCGACGACAAGGCCACCGCCAACCCGGCCGATGTGAAGACGGCGAAGAACCACGTCAACGCGGCGCTCGCCGATGTGCTGGCCGGCAAGCCGGTGGCGCAGGCAACGACGCGGCCGTATGGGTGCTCGGTGAAGTACTCGGACGGCTGATCGATCGCCCCTCTTCCGTTTGCCCTGCCCCTTCGATACCTCAGGGCAAGGCCTTTAAGCGTATCGAAGGGCCTGACGGGGACCGCTCGCTTCAAGTGATGACCGACTGCTGAGCGATCCCGCCGTCAACGAGCACGTGCTGTCCGGTCATGCCGTCGCTGTCGTCGGCGGCAAGGAACAACGTCGCGCGCGCCACATGCCCCGGTTCGAGGCGGATCTTCAGGCACTGCGCGTCCAGAAACTCCTTGTCCGCCGCCGGATCGCGATGCAACGCGCTCTGCCGATCGGTGACGATGGCGCCCGGCACCAGCGCGTTGACGCGAATGTTGCGCGCGCCGAGTTCGCGCGCCAGCGTGCGCGTCAGACCGAGGATGCCGGCCTTGGCCGTCGTGTAGCCGACGAGGTTCGGCCGGCCACGCATCCAGCTCACCGAGCCCATGTTGACGATGCTGCCGCCGCCGGCTTTCTCCATGCCCGGCGCGACGGCCTGAATCGCAAAAAAATAGTGCTTGAGATTGAGCGCAATGCGGTCGTCCCAGAACTCGCTTGTCACGTCTTCCAGCTTGTGCCGGTCGTCGCGGCCGGCGTTGTTGACCAGCACGCGGATCGGGCCGACCTCGCTGGCCACGCGTGCCAGCAGCGCCTGGTACGCCGCCACGTCGCGAACGTCGCAAGCGCCGTACCACGGCGCCGAGTGGCCCGCGGCCATGAGCTCGTCGATCAGCGGCTTGCCGCCCTCGGCCTTCGTGCCGCAGAAAGCGACCTTCGCCCCTTGCGCCGCAAACGCGCGAACCAGTTCGGCGCCGATGCCGGAGCTGCCGCCGGAGATGAAGACGACACGGTCGCGCAGGCTGGGGTAGATGGTGTAGGCCATGTCGTGCCTTGCTGGTTGTTCAGGCGATGGGCAGCGCGCTGTCAGCGCGGCACAGTTCGTCGTGCAAGCGCTGCGTGGGCAGCACGTCGGCATGGATCATCGCCGCGCCGAGCGCCTTGACAAAGCGGCAGGCGGCATGCGTGGCTGCCGCCTTCTCGTAGGCCTCGATCCACCCGCGCCGCAACGGCAACTTGTCGGGCGCGATCGGCCACACGCCGGGCCGCGGGCGCAGGTGCGCGGCGATGCCGATGCGCCACGGCTTGGCGCTGACGCGGGCGCGAAAGCAGTTCTGCCGCACGCACATGCGCGTGAACTGCGGGTCGGCGCCGAGTTCGTTCAATTGGCGTTCGACGCCCGCATCGCGCGGATCGAAGGTGCGATGCGTCGCCAGCACGCGCAGGCCGGACGGCGTGCGGTACACGCGCGCGCCCCAATCGGTTTGTCGGGCGACGAAGGCCTCGACCCGGCGCAGCGCCACTTGCTCCGCGCCACCGCCGGCCAGCACGATGGCCTTGTTGATGGCGCTGGCGATGAACGGGCTGACGAGTGCAGACAGCGCGCACAACACCGCCGTGACCAGCGCGCTGCGCTCCCACCAGCCCGCGGCGACGGCCAGCAGCGCCAGCAACGCGAACACGGCCCAGCCGAGTCGTCCCGCGCCGGGCGGGGTGAAGTCGATGTCGGCAAAAAAGACGTCCGGCGTATTCAGGCAGCGCGCGCCATACGCGTTGCGCGTGATCACGACCACCCCGTGACGGCTGACGATCTCCTCGCGGATCGGCACGCCCGCAGCGCCGTTGTAGGCACGCTTCAACTCGCGACGCACCACCTGCTCGCCGGCGAGCCAGCGTTCGAGGGCCTCGGCGGCGCGCTGCTCGGCATGCGTTTGCGCATCGGCCTGCGAAGCATCCGACCAGCCGAAGCGGCGCAGCGTGACCTGCTTGCCATCGGCATGCTGTTGGCGGCGCGCCTCGGCCCAGTATTGCGGCACGATCATCTGATCGCACCCGGCATCACAGCCTCGCGAAGGTCATGGTGACGTTGTCTTTGAATCTCGGCGCAACCGCCCGCGCTTGAATCGCAAGAAAACACCGAGCGCCACGGCGGCCAGCACGATCGCGAGCAGGAACTGACCGAACGCAGCAGCCACTGCCGCGCCCGACACCGCGCCCACAGCCACCAATCCCTGTAGCAACTCACCGGCCGCTTCGAGGAGATCGATGCCGCGCAGCTTCATCACAGTCTCGCGAAGTTCGCCGGCAACCCGGCCACGTCGACGCGCATCTGCAGCACGCACCCCGCCAGCGCCTCGCGCGCGAGTTCGTCGGCCGGCCGCTTCTCGCGCGAAGTGGTGACGTACAAAGTCTTCAGATCGGCGCCGCCGAAGCACGGCATCGTCGGGCAGCGCACCGGCAACTCGATGGCTTGCACCTGCGTGCCGTCGGGCGAGATGCGCAACAGCCGCGCGCCTTCGAACATCGCGACCCAGTAGTGGCCTTGCACATCCATCGCCGCGCCGTCGGGGCGGCCGCCGTACGCGGCGAGATCTTGACCCGCCGCCTTGAACGGAAACTGCGCGAACACGCGCTTGTTGGAGATCGCGCCGCCGGCGCGCTCAAAATCGAACGCGAAGACGGCGTGCGCCTTGGTGTCGGCCCAGTACATCGTGCGCGCATCCGGGCTCCAGGCCAGGCCATTGCTGACGGTGATCTGGTCGGCCACCTTGTCGAGCTTGCCGCTGGCGTAGCGGTACAGCGCCGCCTTGGGCTCGCGCTGCTCGTGGATCGTGCCGACCCACAGGCGGCCCTGCGCGTCGGCCTTGCCGTCGTTGAAGCGTTCGGTCTTCGGGTCGTAGGGCGCTCGCGAGCAGCGCTCTGGACTGCGCCCGTCGCGGTGTCGAAGCGCACGATGCCGCTGCGCAGCGCCAGCAGCAAGCCGCCTTCCATCAGCGGCGCGCAGCAGGCCACGTCGGTGTCGAAAGGCCAGGTTTTGTGCTCGCCACTCTTCGGATCGAAGCGATTGAGCGCGTGGCCCGGGATGTCGCACCAGTACAGCACCTGCTCGCTCGGATGCCACAGCGGTGATTCACCGAGCAGGCTCGGCGGCACGCCGCCAAGCGACGTGATGGCACTCAAGCCGCATTCACCTCGATCTTCATCCACGCCTCCATCGACTCCGCCGCGCCCAAGGCGACGAGTCCATGCGCCGCCGGATCGGCCATGTGGATGGCGTTGCTGACATGGCTCACCGGCTCGACGCAGAAGTAGTCGCTGTCCGGCGGCGTGTAGACGACGAGGTAGGGCAGCGACGAGGTGAGCGACACCGACAGCGCTTCGTCGCGCACGCGCGCCGCGCCCTGCCAGCCGTCGAAGCAGTGGTCGTAGTTGAGATGGCGCGGCTCGCCGTCGATGCCGTTCTGCGCCACGCGGCGCGTCGGCAGATGCGTCGCGGCGTCGGACTCCCAGCGCCCGCTGCACTCCACATGCAGGCGGCTGCGGCTGCGCTTGGGGAAGTACGGGTGCCAGCCCAGGCCCACCGGCTGCGTGCGCGCGTCGATGTTGGTGAACTGCAGGCGCACCGTCAGCGCGTCGTCGGCGAGCTCGAAGCGCTGCATCAAGTCGAAGGTGAACGGCCAGTGCGCGTCGCTGCGCTGCGTGAGCATCAGCTCTGCCGAGTTGGCGTCTTGCTGCGTCACGCGCCACGGCTGCGTCCACGCGCTGCCGTGCAGCGAGTGCGGGTAGTCGTCGCCGAAGTTGGCCACCGTGGTGTGCTCGCGGCCGAGCCAGCGAAAGCGCTTGTAGCCCAGGCGGCCGGAGTACGGCGCCAGCGGGAAGCAGGCCGATTGGCGCGGCGCGGTGAGCGCGGCGGGCTCGACACTGCGCAGCACCGGCGTGTCGCCGTGCCACAGGCCGGCGATCGAGCCGCCGAGGTCGGGGCGCAGCGCCAGGCGCAGCTTGCCGGCGCGAAGTTCGAGAGCGGTGGTCTTGTCGTTCATGCGATGCAATCCGCGGGAAGCCGGTGACGCATGCATCCTACGGCAAGGCGTTCACCAGCCGGCCGGCAAGACCTCCGACAACGCGACCACACGCCCTTCGTCGATGCTCTTGTGCGCCGCGATGCCGGTGGCCACGGCACGCAGGCCTTCTTCGAGCCCGATCTCCGGCGGCAAGCCGTTGCGCACCGCGTGCGCGAAGCGCTGGTGCTCGATGTAGCTGGCGCCGAAGTGCTGGCCGAGGTACTTGATGTTGGTGTCGCGGATCTGGCGCACGGCCACGCCCTTGGCCGTGCCCGAGGGCTGCCCCCAGACCTCGCGCCGGCCCCAGTCTTCACGCCGGCCGTAACGCAACACGCCGGAAGGCAGCAGCGATTCGAGCTTGCCCTGGTCGCCGACGATGGTGACGTGTTCGTTGTCGATCGAGTTCTCGGCAAACATGCACAGGTCCATGCTGCCGCGCGCGCCGCTCGGGTACTCGACGATGACGTAGGCGCTGTCGAGGATGTCCGGCACGACCTGACCATTGGGGCCGCCGTAGGTTTCATCGAGGTGGTTCACGCGTTGGCCGCCGGAAGCGAAGACGCGCAGTGGCTTCTCCTTCAGGATGAAGTCCATCAGGTTGAAGTAGTGGCAGCACTTCTCGACCAGCGTGCCGCCGGTGTTGGCGGAAAAGCGGTTCCAGTCGCCAACCTTCGGATAGAACGGCTCGCGGTGTTCGCGCACCGCCACCTGGTGCAGCCGGCCGACGCCGCCGTCGTGCGCGATGCGGATCATCTCGGCCACCGGCGGCATGTAGCGGTACTCCTGCGCCACCCAGGCGATGGCCTTGCGGCCCTTCGCGCGTTCCAGCATCTCGACACCGTCGGCCATCGTCGTCACCAGCGGCTTCTCGCACAGGATGTGCAGGTTGGTCGCCAGCGCGTCGCGCATGACCTCGATGTGCGTGAAGTTCGGGCTGGCGACGATCACCGCATCACACAGGCCGCCTTTCAACAGCTCGCCGTGGTGCTCGAAGAGTTGCACGCTGCCGCCCTGCAGGGCCGCGGCTGCGTCGCGGCTGCCGGCGTGCGGGTCCGACACGGCCGTGACCACGCCGCCGCCCATCGCGCGAATGTTCTCGATGTGTTCGCGGCCCATGCTGCCGCAGCCGATGATGCCGTAGCGGATCGTCTCCATCGTCGTCAGTAGCCGGTCGGGTGCGTCTGCGTGCCGCCCGACAGCGTGTGCACATGGGTTTCACCGTCAGGCGTGGTCAGCGCCTTCACCGCCGCCTGCGCGCCGCGCATCAACAGGCCGAGATCGCTGCCGATGGCGACGTAGTTGAAGCCCATCGCGCGGTACTGCACCACCAGCTCGGGCGTGCCGCCGACCGTGCCCACCGGCATGCCGATGGCGTTGCAGCGCCGCGCGGCGTCGGCCATCACCGTCATGACGTCGGCGTGCGTGGTGTTGCCGGCATGGCCGAGCGCAGCCGACAAGTCACCCGGGCCCATGAACAGCGAGTCCACACCGGGCACGGCGGCGATGGCTTCCAACTGCGCCACCGCCGCCGGCGTTTCGAGTTGCAGCACCGCGCCGACGGTCTTGTTCGCAGTCTTCGCGTAATCGGGGATGGTGCCGAACTTCGAGCCGCGGCTCATGCCCGCCAGACCGCGGATGCCTTCCGGCGGATAGCGCGTGGCCGCCACCGCGCGCCGCGCCTCGTCGGCGTTCTGCACGAACGGGATCAGCAGCGTCTGCGCGCCGGCGTCGAGCACGCGCTTGATGCTCACCGCGTCGTTCCACGGCACGCGCACGATCGGCACCATCTTCGTGTTGCCGGCGGCTTGCAGCAGATGGATCACCTCCATCATGTCCAGCGGCGTGTGCTCCATGTCGATCACGCCCCACTGGAAGCCGGCGTGGCCCATGGCCTCGGTGACGAGCGGGCTGGCGGCCATCAGCCAGGTGCCGAGCGGCGCTTGCGAGCCGGCGGATTTGAGGAGTTGACGTAAGGGGTTCATGGGTTGGACCTCACTCAGTAGATGACCGGCTCGGCTGTCGCGTCCGTGCCTTGCAGGAAATCGAAATCGCAGCCTTCGTGGGCCTGCGTCACATGCGCGCGGTAGAGCTTGACGAAGCCGCGCGACGCCGGCTCGGGTGCGGCGCTTGCCACGCAGCGCGGCGGCGCGCGAGTTCTTCGGCGCCCACGTCCAGATGCAGGCGGCGCGCCGCCAGGTCGAGCTCGATCCAGTCGCCGCTCGCCACCAGCGCCAGCGGCCCGCCGACGGCGCTCTCGGGGCTGACGTGCAGCACGCAGGTGCCGTAGTGGGTGCCGCTCATGCGTGCGTCGGAGATGCGCACCATGTCGCGCACGCCCTGGTCGAGCAGTTTTTTCGGGATCGGCAGGCCGCCCCACTCGGGCATGCCGGGCGCGCCGACCGGGCCGGCGTTGCGCAGCACGAGCACGGTGGTCTCGTCGCAGTCGAGGTTCACATCCGCGCAGGCCTGGTTCATCGCCGCAGGGTCGTCGAAGACGATCGCGCGGCCGCGGTGCTTGAAGAACTTCGGGCTCGCCGCGCTGGCCTTCATCACCGCGCCTTCGGGCGCGAGGTTGCCGCGCAGCACGGCGAGTGCGCCGTTGGCGCTGACGGGGTTGTTCAGCGGGCGGATCACCGCGTCGTCCAACACCTGCACGCCTTGCAGGTTCTCGCCGAGCGTCTTGCCGTTGACGTTGCGCTGGTCGAGAAACAGGTGCGGCGTGAGGCGGCTCATCAACGCCGGCAGGCCACCGGCGTAGTAGAAATCTTCCATCAGCCGGTCGCCGCTGGGGAACAGGTTGGCCAGCACCGGCACCTCGCGGCCGATCGCGTCCAGGTGGTCGAGCGTCAGGTCCACACCCGCACGGCGCGCCATGGCGATGATGTGCACCGCGGCGTTGGTCGAGCCGCCGAGCGCCATCTGCACCGCCACCGCATTCATGAAGGCACCGCGCGTCAGGATGTCGCGCGGCTTCAGATCGTCCCAGACCATCTGCACGATGCGCTCGCCGCAGGTGGTGGCCATGCGCGTGTGCGCAGCGTCCATCGCCGGGATCGCCGTCGAGCCCGGCAGCGCCAGGCCGAGCGCTTCGACGATCGATGTCATCGTGCTCGCCGTGCCCATCGTGTTGCAGGTGCCGGGGCTGCGCGTCATGTGCGCTTCAAGTTGGATCCACTCGGCGTCGCTGACCTTGCCTGCCTGGACCTCGTCCCAGAACAGGCGCGTGTGCGTGCCGGCGCCGACTTTTCTTTCCGGCTCGCCGGCTTTGAGATAACGGTCGTTCAACATCGGCCCGGCCGCGCAAAAAATAGTCGGCAGGCCCATGCTGATCGCGCCCATCACCGTGCCCGGTGTCGTCTTGTCGCAGCCGGCCAGCAGCACGACGCCGTCCACCGGGTGCGAGCGCAATAGCTCTTCGACTTCCATCGCCAGCAAATTGCGGTAGAGCATCGTCGTCGGCTTGACGATGACCTCGCCGAGGCTCAATGCCGGCAGCTCGAACGGCAGGCCGCCGGCCATCAGCACGCCGCGCTTCACGGCCTGCGCACGCTCGCGCAAATGCGCGTGGCACGGCGAGAGATCGCTCCAGGTGTTGACGATGGCGATGCACGGCCGCTGCATCACGTCCTCGCGCCGCAGGCCCTGCTGCTGCATCCGCTGGCGGTGCGCAAAGGCGCGCATGCCCGCACCCGAGAACCAGCGGCGGCTGCGCAGATCGGCGAGCGTTTTTGGCATCGCCTCAGGATACTCCGGCGTCATCAGCCGAGCACGTCTTTGGCCGCAGCGCGCACCGCCGCGGTGAGGTCGGCCAGCGCCGGCAGCGCCAGGCGGCTGACCTGCCAATGCAGCGGCACGTCGATGCCTTGGCCGGGCACGACTTCAACCAGCCGCCGCGCCGTCAGATGCGGCTGCGCGAGCGACTGCGGGTTCATGCCCCAGCCCAGGCCGGCCAGACAGCCGTTCGACGAAGGCCTGCGACGACGGCAGGCGGTGGCACCCCGGCTCGACGGCGCGGCGCGTCAGGCGGCGCATCCAGCGCGCCTGCAGCTGGTCTTTGCGGTTGAAGAGCAGACACGGCGCGCGTTGCAGCGACGCGGCGTTGACGCCTTGCGCAAACCAGCGCCGCATGAAGGCCGGGCTGGCCGTGGCGAGGTAGCGCAGACGGCCGAGCGGCAGGCTGCGGCAGCCCTGCACCGGCGCCGCCGAGGCGCTGACGGCGGCCAGCACGTCGCCGCGGCGCAGCGCCTCGGCGGTGTGGTCCTGGTCATCGACCAGCAGGTCGATGCGCAGCGCGGGTTGCGCCGCGGCAAACGCCGCCAGCGCGCCGACGAACCAGGTGGCCAGCGAGTCGGCGTTGACGGCGATGCGCAAGGCCGTGGTGGCGCCGCCGTGCGCGCGGCCGCGCGCGCTGCCGAGCGCCGGCAGCGTGGCCGCGAGTTCGGCTTCGAGCAGCGCCACGCGCTCGGCATGGCGCAACAGCGGCGCACCGGCGGCCGTGGCCACGCAGGGCGTGATGCGCTGCACCAGCACCGCGCCGACACGCTCTTCGAGCTGGCGGATGCGCTGCGACACCGCCGACGGCGTGACGTGCAGCGCGCGCGCCGCGCCGTCGAAACTGCCTTCGCTGACCACGGCGGCCAGCGCCGCCAGTTGGGCATAGTCGAGTGACATGAGCGCTGCTAATGTTAATGAAGAAAGTTTAGCTGGACTGAACTGTGCCGCACGCTGACGATACGCGCCGATGTCCACTGCCCTCATCTCCTCGCTGGCTGCCGGCTTCGCCTTGTCGGCCTCGCTGATCATTGCCATCGGCGCGCAGAACGCCTTCGTGCTGCGCCAAGGCCTGGCGCGCGAACATGCCGGTGCGGTGGCGCTGTTCTGCTCGGCCAGCGACGCGCTGCTGATGACCGCCGGCGTGCTCGGCATGGGCCAGGCGATTGCCGCGATGCCGGCGCTGGCGCGCACGATGGCCCTGGTCGGCGCCATCTTTCTCGCCGGCTACGGGCTGCGCGCGCTGCTGCGGGCCTGGCGGCCGGGCGCGCTGCATGCCGGCGCGTTGGCGCCGCAGCGCTCGCGATTGCAGGTGCTGGCGCAAGCGGCGGCGTTCACGTTCCTGAACCCGCATGTCTATCTCGACACGGTCTTGCTGGTCGGCAGCGTCGGTGCGCAGCAGCCGGCCGGTGCTCTGCGCGCGGCGTTTCTCATCGGCACCTGCGCCGCCAGCTTCGCTTGGTTCTTCGGCCTGGCCTACGGCGCGCGCCTGCTCGCGCCTTTGTTCGAACGCCGCGCCGCCTGGCGCGTGCTCGACGCCCTGATCGGCGTCACGATGTGGGCACTGGCGGCCTGGTTGATTCGACCGCTGATCGCTTAGGCGCCCAGCGCAGCAGCGTGTCCTGCAGGCGCTGCGCGTCGAGCGGCTTGGTCAGGAAGTCGTTCATGCCGGCGGCCAGGGCCTCTTCGCGCTCGGAGGTCAACGCGGCGGCAGTCAGGGCGATGATCGGCAAGGTGCGCGCATCGAAACGCCGGCGCAGCACCCGCGTCGCTTCATGGCCGCCCTGCACCGGCATCTGCACGTCCATCAGCACCAGGTCGAACGGCCGGCCGGCGTCGGCGCGCGCGGTGATTGCCGCCACCGCCTCGGCACCGTCGACGGCCTCGGTGGCGACGACGCCCCACTGGCGCACGATCGCGGTGGCGATCATCATGTTGACCGGGTTGTCTTCGACCACCAGCAACTCGAGGCCGGCGAGCCGGCGCTCGGCATCGTCGGCCGGCGCGAAGGCCGACGAAGGCGCCTCTTGCGCGCTCGCCGGCAGCGGCAGCTCGGCCCAGAAGCGGCTGCCCTGCCCGGCCTGGCTGTGCACGCCGACGCGGCCGCCCATCAGCTCGGCGAGCTCGCGGCAGATCGACAGCCCCAGCCCGGTGCCGCCGTAGCGCCGCGTCGTCGACACGTCGCCCTGCGTGAACGGCTGGAACAGCCGCGCCTGCACCTCGTCGCTGATGCCGGGGCCGCTGTCTTCGACTTCGAAGCGCACCAGCGGCCCGTCGCCCCGGACGTGCAAGCGCACGAAACCGGCGTCGGTGAACTTGAGCGCATTGCTGAGCAGGTTGGACAGAATCTGCCGCAGCCGCACCGGGTCGCCGCGCACTCGCCGCGGCACGGCGCCGCCGACATGCATCGTCAGCTGCAGCGCGTGCGCTTCGGCCAGCGCGGCATAACCATGCTCGACCGATTCGAGCAGCGCGTGCAGATCGAAATCGGCCTGCTCCAGGCGCAGCTTGCCGGCCTCGATCTTCGACAGGTCGAGGATGTCGCTGATGACGCCGGCCAGGGCCTGCGCGCTGTCGTCGATCTGCGTCAGGTACTGCTCGCGCCGCGCCGCGTCGAGGCCCGGCTGCCGCGCCAGCCGCGCCAGGCCGACCAGGCCGTTGAGCGGCGTGCGGATCTCGTGGCTGGTGTTGGCGAGGAAAGCGCTCTTGGCGCGGTTGGCGGCCTCGGCGTCGTCGCGGGCGCGCGCCAGCGCCAGGGCGACCGCGCGCTTTTCGGTCACGTCTTCGGCGATCCAGATGGTGCCGCCCTGGGCCGGGTGCGTCGGGTCGATCGGCCGCGCCAGCAGGCGGCAGAGGAAGGTGCTGTCGTCGCGGCGCTTCATCAGGCGCTCGAACTCCACCGCCTGGCCGCGCATCAACGGCGGGCCGCAGAGGGCGCCCAGTTCCTCGTAAGCCGCGTTGTCCACCGAGAGCACGTCGCCCGGCTGGCCGACGAGCGTGCCGGCGGGCCAGCCGAACATCTGCTCGAAGCACGGGTTGGCGAGCTGGAAGATCTGGCCGCGCGTCATGGCGATGCCGATCGAGGCATTGGCGAGGATGGCCTCGCGCTCCAGCCGCGCGCGCTCGCTGTGCGTGATGTCGCGGCCGTTGATGACCAGGTAGTCGCGGCCTTCCATGCCGAAGCGCGCCGCCGACACCAGCAGCAGCACGTCGCGGCCGTCGCGCGGGCGAAAGGCGATGGCGCGGTCGCGCACGCCGTTGTGGGCCAGCATCTCCGAAAAGAACTCGTCGTGCGCCGCGGCGCTGCCCCACAGGCCAAGCTCGGTGGCGGTGCGGCCGATGACCTCGTCGCGGGTGTAGCCGGAGAGCGCGGCAAACGCCTCGTTGACCATCACATAGCGCTCGGTGGACAGGTCGAGCAGCGTGATGATGTCGGGGCTGGTGGCGACCACGTGCGACAGCAGCGCCTCGGAGCGGGCGCGCGCGCCTTCGGCCCGCTGGCGCTCGGTTTCGTCGCGGTAGATCGACAGCAGCGCCTCGCCGCCTTCGGCCTCGACCTTGACGCTGGTCACCTGCACGGCCAGGCGGCGGCCGGCGGTGGTGCGCATCGCGAACTGCTGCGGCGGCGTGGCCTCGCCGATGGGCACCGACTCCAGCCGCGCCAGGCGCCGCGCCGCCAGCTCGCGCGAGCCGTCCTCGGCGTCGTAGAAGCCGAGCAGCGACTGGCCGATCAGATCGCTTTGCTCCCAGGCGCCGAAGAGGGCCAGCGCGGCGACGTTGGCGTCGAGCACGCGGCCCTCGCGGTGCAGCACCAGCGGCGACGGCGAGCGCGCGAAGAGTTCGCGGTAGCGCAGCTCGGTGGCGCTGCGCTGCGACTCGGCGGCGTCTTCGTCGGTGATGTCGCGGCCGACGCCCCAGTAGCCGAGGAAGACGCCGCGCTCGTCGTAGCGCGGCCGGCCCGACAACGACAGGCAGCGTGGGCCGCCGTCGGCGCGGCGCTGCAGCGTGCGCAGGTCGGTGAACGGGCGGCGCAGCTCGAGGTCGGAGCGGTGCACGTCCATCGCCTCGTCACCGAGGCCAAAGTCGCTGATCTCCCACGGCGCCTTGCCCAGCCGCCGCTCGAGCGCCAGACCCGAGGTGCCCGTCACCGGCTCCGAGAGATGGGTGTAGCGCAGCTGGGAGTCGGTTTCCCAGTACCAGTCGGCGGCCACCGCGAGCAGGCCGGCAAAGCGCTGCTCTCGCGAGCGCGCGCGGGCCAGCGAGGCAACGATCGCGCGCCGCATCAGCACGCCGATGACGGCGGCCACGGCCAACAGCGTCATCTGCGCGGCCAGCGGCCAGACGAGTTGAATCAGATGGCTGCCGGGCGGGCCGATCCAGCCGCTGGCCTGCGCCGCGGCCAGGCCGATCAACAACAGCGCGTGCGCCGCCGCCAGCCCGGCGGTGGCCGCGGGGCGGATCAGCGTTGCCGAAGCGCACAACAACAGCGGCACGAAGGCCAGGCCGGACGAGAGCAGGCCGTCGTCGCTGCAAGCCACCACGCCGGCGGTGGCCGTGGTCGCCAGCAGCGCCAGCGCCACCGTCGGCCCCAGGCCGAGCAGGCGCGGCCACAGCGAGAGCACGGCGTAAACGACGGCCAGCGCGGCGCAGGCCGCGGCGGCGATGCGCGCCGCGGCCACCGGCAGCGGCAGCAGCGCGTAGAGCAAGGCAAAGCCGGCCGCGACGACCATGCCGACCACCGTCAGCAGGCGCACCACGCGCTGTTCGCCGGCCGCCCGCTGGCGCTCGCTGCCGCCGCCCGGCAGCAGCGAAGCCGTGAATGGCGGCGTCGGGCTGCGCTTCATCTTGAGACGTCCGGTCGCAGCGCCTCTCAGTCGACCGCCACGTGCGCCGCTTGCGCACGTTGTGCACGTTGCAGCTGTTCGCGCGTGGCCAGCGCGGCGCGGCGTGCAGCGCCGGCGAAGTCGTCATCGGCGCCGGCGTAGAGGATGGCGCGCGACGAGTTGACGATGATCGGCGCGCCCGGCCGCCAGCCGGCCGCCACCGCGGCCGGCGCATCGCCGCCCTGCGCGCCGACGCCGGGAATCAGCAGCGGCAGCGTCGGCGCCAGGGCGCGCACGCGCTCGATTTCGGCCGGCACGGTGGCGCCGACGACCAGGCCGAGCCGGCCGCTGCGGTTCCACGCGCCGGCGGCCAGCGCCGCCACATGCTCGTAGAGCGCGCCGCCGGCGGCCAGCGGCAGCGATTGCAGATCGGCGCCGCCGGGGTTGGACGTGCGGCAGAGCAGGAACAGGCCGCGGCCGTCGTGCTTCAGGTACGGCTCGATCGAATCGAAGCCCATGTACGGCGACAGCGTGACCGCGTCGGCCTGATAGCGCACGAAGGCCTCGCGCGCGTACTGCTCGGCCGTGGCGCCGATGTCGCCGCGCTTGGCGTCGAGGATCACCGGCACGTCGGGGGCGACGCGTTTGATGTAGGCCATCAGGCGCTCGAGTTGATCCTCGGCGCGCTCGGCGGCGAAGTAGGCGATCTGCGGTTTGAAGGCGCAGACGACATCCTTGGTGGCATCGACGATGCGGGCGCAGAAGTCGAAGATTTTTTGCCCGTCGCCGCGCCAGGGCTGAGGAAACTTGGCCGGCTCGGGGTCGAGGCCGACACACAGCAGCGAGCCGTGGCGTTGTTGCGCGGCGGTGAGGCGGTCGAGGAATGTCATGCGGGCATTGTCTCGGAAAGCCCGCCCTTGAGGCGGACTCGGCATCGCACCACGCGGCACCCGCGACAGACCAGGACAAGTGTCTGCAAGCGGCCCTTTGCGGCTGTTGGCGACGGTCGGCTTCTCCACCCCGTTCGCCCTGAGGTATCGAAGGGCCAGGCTGAGCTCGTCGAAGCCTTCTTGCCACACGCCAGGGGCTTCGATACCTCAGCCCGAACGGGACTCTTCTTTCCGAACGGGGACAAAACGCGGCTTCCTTCGATACCTCAGGACGGTCGGAACAGCCACCTCAGCCCGAACGGTTCTGTTGCGGACCTTGAACGTCGCCAACGGGCCGTTAGCGATCCCGATAAGCGCGCGAGTTTCAACCGGGCTCGAAGCGCTTGGCCAGCGTTGCAGCCAATCCGGTGTACGAGCCCGGCGTCATCGCCTTCAGCCGCTCGCGCTCGGCCGCCGGCACTTCGGTCAGCGTGTCGATGAAAGCGGCGATCGCCTCGCGCGTGATCGTGCGCCCGCGTGTCAGCTCCTTGAGACGCTCGTACGGATTGGCCGCGCCGTAGCGCCGCATCACGGTCTGGATCGGCTCGGCCAGCACTTCCCAGGCGGCGTCAAGGTCGGCATCCAACGCCTCGGCGTTGACGCTGAGTTTGCCCATGCCGCGCGCCAGGCCGTCGATGCCGAGCAGCGTGTAGCCGAAGGCCACGCCGAGGTTGCGCAGCACGGTCGAATCGGTGAGGTCGCGCTGCCAGCGGCTCACCGGCAGCTTGCGCGCCAGGTGGTCGAGCAGCGCGTTGGCCAGGCCGAAGTTGCCCTCGGCGTTTTCGAAGTCGATCGGATTGACCTTGTGCGGCATCGTCGAGCTGCCGATCTCGCCTTCTTTTGTCTTCTGCGAGAAGTAGCCGAGCGAGATGTAGCCCCAGGCGTCGCGCGACCAATCGATGAGGATGGTGTTGGCGCGCGCCATCGCATCGAACAGCTCGGCCATCCAGTCGTGCGGCTCGATCTGGATCGTGTACGGGTTGAAGGCCAGGCCGAGGCCGTCAACGACCACGCTGCGCGAGAAGGCCTCCCAGTCGAACGCCGGGTACGCGGCCAGGTGCGCGTTGTAGTTGCCCACCGCGCCGTTCATCTTGGCCAGCGGCTGCACGGCGGCGATGTCCGCCCGCGCGCGGGCCAGCCGTGCGGCGACGTTGGCTACTTCCTTGCCCACCGTCGTCGGACTCGCCGTCTGGCCATGGGTGCGCGCCAGCATTGGCTGCGCCGCCTGCGCGTGCGCCATGCGGCGTCAGCGTGGCGACGAGGCCGTCGAGCGCCGGCAGCAAGACCTCGCCGCGTGCGGCGGTGAGCATCAGCGCGTGGCTGGTGTTGTTGATGTCTTCGCTGGTGCAGGCGAAGTGCACGAACTCGGCGGCGGCTTTCAACTCGGCGCTGCTGCCCATGCGCTGCTTCAACCAATACTCGACCGCCTTGACGTCGTGGTTGGTCGTCGCCTCGATGTCCTTGATCGCCTGCGCGTCGATCTCCGAAAAACGCATGACGAGGCCGCGCAAGAAGCCACGCGCGGCTTCGGTGAGCGGCGCGAACTCGGCAAAACCGGCGTCGGACAAAGCGATGAACCACTCGACCTCGACCTGCACGCGGCGCTGCATCAGCCCGAACTCGGTGAGCAGCGGGCGCAGGGCGTCGAGCTTGGCGGCGTAGCGGCCATCGAGCGGCGACAGGGCGGTCAGGGGCGAAAGGGGGTCACTCATGGAGCGCTGGATTGTATGAAGGCCGACAACCGCGTTTCTTGTCGCTCGCCCGCCACGCGCGAGCCGGGGGAGTGCGGCGCAACGCAGCGCGGCGTGTCGAGCGCGGGCCGGCTTCGCACCGGATAATCCGCCGCGAATCGATCGTTATCCACACCGCCACCGCATGCCGCCCGTCAACGCCGACACCTCTGCTGCCCCGTCGCCCCGCGCCGGCGTGGTCGTCATCGGCCGCAACGAAGGCAGCCGCTTGCTGGCGGTGCTGCGTGAGCTGTTGAAGCAACAACGGCCGCTGATGTATGTCGACTCCGGCTCCAGCGACGGCAGCGCCGACAACGTGCAGGCGCTCGGCATCGCGGTGCTGCGGCTCGACCCGTCACAGCCCTTCTCGGCAGCGCGGGCGCGCAACGAAGGCGCGCAGGCGCTGCTGCAACGGCACCCGGAGCTGACCTTGCTGCAATTCCTCGACGGCGACTGCTTCATGGCACCGGGCTGGCTCGACGCTGCCGAAGCCGCGCTGCGCGCCGACCCGCAGTGCGCGCTCGTCCTCGGCCACCAGAGCGAGCAGCACCCGCAGGCGTCGATCTACAACCTGCTGTTCGCGCTCGAGTGGCGCTCGGCCAGCGGCCCGCTGACCAACTTCGGCCACCTGATCGGCAACATGATGGTGCGGCGAAGCGTGTTCGAAGCGCTGGGCGGCTTCCGGCCCGAAGTCATCGCCGGCGAAGACTCGGAGTTCGGTGTGCGCGTTGGCCTGGCTGGCCACGGCGCGCGCAAGCTGGACGTGCCGATGGCCCTGCACGACGCCAACGTGCACCACTTCTCGCAGTGGTGGATGCGCGCGGTGCGCGCCGGCCACGCCATCGGCCAGCGCGCGCAGCTGCATGCCGCCGGGCCGCTGCGCGATTGCGCCCGTGAGCGCCGCAGCACCTGGTTGTGGGGCCTGATGTCGCTGGCGCTGGTGCTGGCCGCACCGCTGACCAAGGGCCTGTCGCTGCTGCTGCTGGCAGCGGGCTGTCTTACACTCGGCTGGCGCATCGCGAAATATCGCTTGGGCGTCGGCGACGACCAGCGCGAAGCGCGGCTCTACGCCGCCTTCACCGTGCTGGGCAAATACGCCAACGGACTGGGGCTGCTGAAGTACCACTTCAATCGCATGCGCGGCCGCGTCCGAATCATCGAATACAAATAGTCAGACGGGGCCGAAGCAATTCGGCCGTCGCCACCATGACCCAAAAGATCCATCGCGTCGGCCTGCTCGGCGCCGGCTACATCGTCGAGGCGCATGTCAAGGCCGTGCGCGCGCTGCCCAACGCCACGCTGGTGGCGGTCTGCGACGTCTCGAAAACCCGCGCCGAAGCCGCCGCCGCGAGCCACGGCATCCCCGGCGTCTTCACCTCGGTGCAGGACATGCTGCGCTCGGGCGTGGACGCGGTGCACGTTCTTGTGCCGCCGCAGCTGCACACCGATCTGGCGCGCCAGGTGCTCGAAGGCGGCGCCCATGCGCTGATCGAAAAGCCGATGGGCACCTCCGCCGCGGCCTGCCACGCGCTGGCCGATCTGGCCGAGGCCAAGGGTCTGCGCCTGGCCGTGAGCCACAACTTCCTCTTCATGCCGGCGTACGAGAAGCTGCGTGAGCACCTGCGCGACGGCACGATCGGCCGCCTCGATCACGTGTCGCTGCGTTGGCTGTACCCGCTGGGCCTGGTGCAGTTCGGGCCGTTCAACAACTGGATCCTGCGCGCCGAGCCCAACGTGCTGTTGGAACTCGGCTCGCACCTGGCGGCGTTCATGGTCGATCTGGTCGGCATCCCGGAAGAGCTGCATGCCA
Source organism: uncultured beta proteobacterium (assembly GCA_963732625.1). Taxonomy (GTDB): domain Bacteria; phylum Pseudomonadota; class Gammaproteobacteria; order Burkholderiales; family Burkholderiaceae_C; genus CADEEN01. Next base: position 87,435 of record CAVTAM010000041.1, read on the forward strand.
TCGCCTCGAACCCGATCGACCTGCCCGGCGCGCAGCGCGTGTACCGCCATTGGAGCGTGCTGGCGCGCAAGGGTCCGACGGGCCTGAGCTTCGAGTTGTCCGCCACGCCAGGGCAGGTGGACCGCAGCGTCAGCGTGCGCGGCCTGGCCGCCTGCGCGCGCATGGACTTCGAGCGCAACACGCTGCTGGTGGAAGAAGCGAAAGTCATCAGCAGCCTGTTCGACGCGCTGCGCCAGGGCCGTGCCAGCGGCGCGGAAATGCGGCGCCAGGCCTGGTCGAACTTTCGCCGCCAGTTCACCGGCACGCTGAAGAAAGGCTCGCAGGCCAACCCGTTCTACGACAGCGTGGGCAATGCGGTGGCCGCGTTCTACCGCGGCATCGACGCCGGCCAGCTCGACCCGCGCCTGGACGCACGCTTCGGCGCGCGCGTGATCGGCGTGTGCGAGCAGATCATGCAGAGCGCCGGCGTCGTGCCGGCGTCATCAGCCGCGAAAACAGCGCCGCCGGCACTGGCCGCACCGAAGGCGGCGACGGTGCTCGTCATCGGCGGCACCGGCTTCATCGGCAAGCGCCTCGTGCGCGCGTTGCTCGCCGCCGGCCGCGGCGTGCGCGTGCTCTCGCGCAGCCGCGCCACCGCGGCCTACGAGCTCGAAGGCCTGCCGGTGGAAGTGGCCGAAGGCGCGCTGCACGACGCCAAGGCCGTGACCGCCGCCATGCAGGGCATCGACGTCGTCTATCACCTCGGCAAGGCCACAGGACAGCGCTGGCAGGATTACCTCGAGCAGGACGTCGAGCCGACGCGCGTCGTCGCGCAGTGCGCGATCGACGCCGGTGTGCGGCGCTTCATCTACACCGGCACGATCGACTCGTACGACTCGGCGCGCGACGGCTCGGTGATCGACGGCAAGACGCCGCTCGACGCGCGCATCGACACACGCAATCTGTATGCACGCTCGAAGGCCGCGTGCGAAGCGCTGCTGCTGGAGATGCACCGCAGCAAGAAGCTGCCGCTGGTGATCTTTCGCCCGGGCATCGTCATCGGCGAAGGCTGCCCGCCGGCGCATTGGGGCGTGGGCATGTTCCATTCAGACAGCCGCGTCGAGTACTGGGGCGACGGCAACAACAAGCTGCCGCTGGTGCTGGTCGACGACGTGGCGCAGGCGCTGGTGCTGGCGCACGATGCGCCGCAGATCGAAGGCCGCAGCTTCCTGCTCACCGACGAGCCGCTGCTGACGGCGCGCGAGTACGTGAACGCCGTGTCCGAACATTCGCAGACGCGCATGCGCGCCACGCCGACGCCGATCTGGCGCTTTGCGATGCTCGACGCCGCCAAGGAGGTGGTGAAAAACGCCATCGGCCACCCCAACCGCAAGCGCCCGAGTTATCACGATTGGGCCTGCCGGCGGCACATCGCGCGCTACGACAGCGCGGCCACACGCGAGGCGCTGGGCTGGAAGCCGGCCGGCACGCGCGAAGCCATCATTGAAAAAGGCATCGTCGCGGCGGTCCGTAGGTATATGCGCTGAGAGCCTTATGCTCGGCGCGGACTTGCAGAAGAGGACCGCGATGAGCACGGTGCATCAACTCAGCCACCCGCTGATCCAGCACAAGCTGACGCTGCTGCGCGAGAAGACGCGCAGCACCAGCGGTTTTCGCACCCTGGTGCGCGAAATCGCGCTCTTGATGGCCTACGAGCTGACGCGCGACATGCCGACGCAGGAGGTCGAGATCGAGACGCCGCTGGAAAAAATGCGCGGCATCGCCATCGACGGCAAGAAGACGGTGCTGGTGCCGATCCTGCGCGCCGGCCTGGGCCTGGTCGAAGGCATGCTCGAAGTCGTGCCCGGCGCGCGTGTCGGCCACATCGGCCTGTACCGCGACCACGCCACGCTCGAAGCGGTGGAGTACTACTTCAAGATGCCCGAGCACATGAACGAGCGCGACGTGATCGTCTTGGACCCGATGCTCGCCACCGGGCACTCGGCCGCGGCGGCGGTGACGCGCTTGAAGGCGACGCAGCCGCGATCGATCCACTTCGCCTGCCTGCTCGCCGCGCCCGAAGGCCTAGCGCACTTTCACCAGCGACACCCCGACGTGCCGGTGACCACCTGCGCCATCGACCGCTGCCTGAACGAGCGCGGCTACATCCTGCCGGGCCTGGGTGACGCCGGCGACCGCATCTTCGGCACCCAGTGAACAGAGGGTGCGGGGGCGGCCGGCCGGCGCAGTGCGCTCGCTAGAATCGGCCGCACCCCACCCACCACAGGTCCGCAATGAAGTTGATCGGCGCCGTCACCAGCCCGTATGTGCGCAAGGTCCGCGTCGTCATGGCGGAAAAAAAACTCGACTACCAGTTCGTGCTCGAAGACGTCTGGGCCAACGACGCCATCGTCACGTCGAACCCGCTGGGCAAGGTGCCGTGCCTGATCATGGAAGGCGGCGAAGCGGTCTTCGACTCGCGCGTCATCGTCGAGTACGTGGACGCGCTGTCGCCGGTGGGCAAGCTGATTCCGGGCTCGGGCCGCGAGCGCGCCGAGGTGCGCACCTGGGAAGCGCTGGCCGACGGCCTGATGGACGCGGCACTCCTCGCGCGGTTGGAACAAACCTGGGCCGGCCGCAGTGAAGCCGAGCGCTCGCAAGCCTGGATCGACCGCCAGATGGGCAAGATCGACGCGGCATTGGCGGCGATGGCCAAGGGCCTCGGTGACAAGCCGTATTGCGCCGGCATTCACCTGACGCTGGCCGACATCGCCGTCGGCTGTGCGCTCGGTTATCTCGACTTCCGCTTTCCGCAGATCGATTGGCGCAGGCGGCATCTGTCGCTGGCAGGGTTGTCTGACAAGCTCGAACAGCGGCAGAGCTTTATCGACTCGGCGCCGCCGAAGGCCTAGGCATTCTGCAACTGCCACGTCTGGCTGCTCGACTGCGGCCAGTACACGCGATAGACGTTGTGCGGCCAATCGGCCTCGCCGTGCATCGCCGCCAGCAATGACCCCGGCTTGACGAACGGCAGCAGGTTGATCAGCAGCTTGACCTCCTGCTCGCCCGTGCGGCGCACGATGTGGCGCGCGCTGATCTCGCCCGGGTGCTTCAAGCCCGCGGCCTGCACCAGTTCCTTGAGCGCATCGAGCGTCTGATCGTGGAAGCGCCACACCCGCTCGGCCTTGCTCGGCACCACCAGCGCGCGCATGCGCTGCGGGTCCTGCGTCGTCACGCCCGTTGGGCAGTGCCCCGTGTGGCAGGCCTGGGCCTGTATGCAGCCCAGCGCAAACATGAAGCCGCGCGCGGCGTTGCACCAGTCGGCGCCCAGCGCCATCAGGCGCGCGATGTCGAACGAGCTGATGACCTTGCCGGCCGCACCGAGTTTGATGCGGTGGCGCAGGTTCAGGCCGACCAGCGTGTTGTGGACCAGCAGCAGCCCCTCCTGCAGCGGCGCGCCGACATGGTCGGTGAACTCCAGCGGCGCCGCGCCGGTGCCGCCCTCGCCGCCGTCGATGACGATGAAGTCCGGCAGCAGTTGCGTCTCCAGCATCGCCTTGGCCAGCGCGAACCATTCCCACGGGTGGCCGATGCAGAGCTTGAAGCCCACCGGCTTGCCGCCTGACAACTCACGCAGCCGCGCGATGAACTGCAGCATCTCGATCGGCGTGGAAAACGCGCTGTGGCGCGCCGGGCTGATGCAGTCCTGGCCTTCGGGCACGCCGCGTGCTGCTGCGATCTCGGCCGTCACCTTGGCACCCGGCAGCACACCGCCGTGGCCGGGCTTGGCGCCTTGCGACAGCTTCAGCTCGATCATCTTGACCTGCGGGTCGCGCGCGTTGTCGGCGAACTTGTCGGCGTTGAACGTGCCGTCGGCATTGCGGCAACCGAAGTAGCCCGAACCGATCTCCCAGATCAGATCGCCGCCCTTGGCGCGGTGGTGCACGCTGATCGAACCTTCGCCGGTGTCGTGCGCAAACCCGCCGCGTTTCGCCCCTTCGTTCAACGCAAGAATCGCGTTGGCCGACAGCGCGCCGAAGCTCATCGCCGAGATGTTGAAGACGCTGGCGCTGTAGGGCTGCGTGCATTGCATGCCGCCGACCGTGATGCGAAAGTCGTGGCTCGCCAGCGCCGTCGGCGCCACCGAGTGGTTGATCCACTCGTAGCCCGGCTGGCCGAGATCGAGCTGGGTGCCGAACGGCCGCTTGTCCTGCTGGCCCTTGCTGCGCTGATAGACGAGCGAGCGCTGCTGGCGCGAAAACGGCGCCGCCTCGCGGTCGCTCTCGATGAAGTACTGGCGGATCTCCGGGCGCACGAACTCGAGCAGAAAGCGCAAGTGCCCGATTACCGGATAGTTGCGCAGCACCGAGTGCCGCGTCTGCCGCGTGTCGCGCAAACCGAGGCCGACGAGGAACAGAAAGAACAGCGCCCAGAAGCCGCCGAAGCCGAAGGCCACCCACGTGAACGCCGCGAGCAGCGCCAGCACCGCGCTCAAAAACCAGGCGGTGTAGCGCACGGGGAATTGCGCATCGAGTCGGGTCAGCCAGTCGTGCATCGTGTTGTCTCCTCGGCGCGCGATGGTAGCGGCCGAAGAACGCGCACCACCTGTTGGGACTCGGCTCTTCGAAGTCCCCGACTGTCGAGCGCGCAGCCTCAGCGGTGCGCGTCAAGCGACTTGGGCGAGCGGCAGCACGATCTCGACGGCCTCGAACGGCACCGAGATCGCCGCATCCTCGTTGCGCTCGATCAGACCCAACTGCTCGAGACGCGCCACGTCGGTATGCACGTTCGAGTAGTTCCGGTCCGCCGCTTTGGCCAGCGCGTACACGCTGCACGGACCCACTTTGCGCAGCGTATCGAGAAGGTCCAGCCGCGCCGGCGTGAGTTCGGCAAACAGCGACCTCGCAGACTCGAAGCTCAAGCGAAAGTCCGGCGTTCGGCCTTGCCGCGCGCCCGAAAGCTGTTGCCGGGCCGTGCGGACTGCCGAGCCCTTGCGCGCTACTTCGATGATCGCTTTCATGGTCTAGCTCCCGTCCGCGATGTCGCGTTCAAAGTCATCGAGCAGTTGTTCGAGTGTCGAGAAGGCATAGCTGGTCTCCTTCTCACCGACGTGCCGATGGTCACCCTTGCCACGTTCGTTGTCGTAGCGAACGCGGCTGGCACTCTCATTGCCGTAGAACAGCCGGTACTTGTAGTGGTGAGAGCAGGGTGGCAGCGGTTTGGGCAGTTCCCAGACAACGATCTCGACGATGGTGCCGTCGTCTCGAACTTCCTTGGTGCGAACGAGCAGCGTTGCTCTCACGTATTGCATAGTAGCAATACGTTGGGGCACTGTCTACTGAAGTAGCCGGTGTTCTGCAAGGCCGCCGACAGGCTGCGCGCCAACGGGCCGCTGTCGGCCGAGACGCGGCCGTCGGCAGGCCCTTGGGGTCGGTGTTGATCGCGTAGCCGAAGAGAACCAGTCGCATGATCGGCACGCCGATGGCCATCGCGAACGTCAGCCGGTCGCGCAGCATCTGTTGGAACTCCTTGATGAAGATGGCGAGCAGGCGCTGCCAGCAGAACGATGTCATATCCGTTACCCCAACCGTTCGCCCTGAGCACGGGACTGAGCTTGCCGAAGGCCCCGTGTCGAAGGGTGGGTGGCATGGCGAGCCCCTTCGACAAGCTCAGGGCGGGGCTTCGACAAGCTCAGCCCGAATGGGGTGGAGCTGGGGCAGGGAGCACTGAACAGCATGGGTGAGCGGGTCATGCCGCCTTCTTGAAGTTGTCCGGCGCGTCGGCGAGCAGGCTGGTGAACACGTCTTCGAGGTTGGCGTCGGTGTGTGTCCACGTCAGGCCCGCGGCAACGCGTTGGCGAACGCCGATCTTGCGCTCGGTGCCGCGCGCCAGCACCTTGCCGTAGGCGATATACACCAGCTCGTGACAGCGCTCGGCCTCGTCCATGTAGTGCGTCGACAGCGACCAGCGCGTCATCCGGCGCGCGCTGCTGCTTCTGCTGCTCGCGCCACTGCGACTGCGCGAGCACCGAGCGCGCCGCATCCGACAGCGCCTCGGCCGCTGTGCGGCTTCGAGTTCAGCCACATGCGCCCGCGACTGGCTTGCGGCCGTGCGCGCATCGTCCAGGCGCGATGGCGAGACGAAACCCTGCGTCAACAGTTGCTGCGCGCGCTTCAACTCGCTCGCCGCCAGCGCCGCCTGCGCACGCGCCTAAACGAGCTGGGCCAGCGTCGTCAACGCGCCGCCGAGCGGTGAGGCGACATCCACGTACTCGCCTTCGACATGGCCCGGCCACAGGCGCTCGGAGGTGCGCTGGCAGGCGGCCAAGGTCAATGCGCCGAGCAGGCAGATGCAGCGTTTCATCAGCAATGTCTTTCGGGCGCAGTGCAGCTTTTTGGTGACGCGGTGCGCTCGATATACTGCGCCGCGTCAGCGCCGATTTGCACCAGCTTGCGGGCGCTCAAGAAATTCCGCTAAACAGGCCATGAGCACCGCCCGGCCGTTGTCGAAGGTGCTCGCGCCGCAGCGCGGAGCGCGAAGGCTTTTGATGACCACGGTTGGAACCGTCACCGCTCAGTCGATGTCTTTCAGCGAGCCGCTGGCACTGAGAAGCGGTGCCCGCCTGGCTGACTACCAGCTCACCTACGAAACCTACGGCGCGCTCAATGCCGACAAGAGCAATGCGGTGCTGGTCTGCCACGCGTTGAACGCCTCTCACCATGTGGCCGGCGTCGATGCCAGTGGAGCCACGGGCTGGTGGGACAACCTCGTCGGCCCCGGCAAGCCCCTGGACACTGAGCGCTTCTTCGTCATCGGCGTCAACAATCCGGGCTCGTGTTTCGGCTCCACCGGGCCGATGCACATCAACGCCGCCACCGGCACACCGTATGGCGCGGACTTTCCCGTCATCACCGTCGAAGACTGGGTCGATGCGCAGGCGCGGCTGATCGACCGCCTGGGCATCACGCAGCTCGCGGCCGTGCTCGGCGGCAGCCTGGGCGGCATGCAAGCCCTCGCCTGGACGCTGCGCTACCCGAACCGCATCCGCCACTGCATCGGCGTGGCGACGGCGCCGAACCTCTCGGCCGAGAACATCGCCTTCAACGAGATCGCGCGCCGCGCCATCATCACCGACCCGGACTTCCACGGCGGCCACTACTACGCGCACGGCGTCGTGCCGCGGCGCGGCCTGACCATCGCGCGCATGATCGGCCACGTCACCTACCTGAGTGACGATGTGATGGGCACGAAGTTCGGCCGCAAGCTGCGCAACGGCAACGGCGCCCTGTCCTTCGGCTACGACGTCGATTTCGAGATCGAGAGCTACCTGCGCTACCAGGGCGACAAGTTCAGCGACTACTTCGACGCCAACACCTACCTGCTGATCACGCGCGCGCTCGACTACTTCGACCCCGCATCAGCACACGGCGGCGATCTGGCGCGCACCTTTGCCGACGTGCGCGCACAGTTCCTGCTGATCAGCTTCACGACGGACTGGCGCTTCTCGCCGGCGCGCTCGCGCGAGCTGGTCAAGGCGCTGGTGACCAACCGCCACCGCGTCAGCTACGCCGAGATCGCGGCGCCGCACGGCCACGACGCGTTCCTGCTCGACGATGCGCGCTACCACGGCGTGCTCGGCACCACCTTCGACCGCATCGCGGCCGAGTTCACGAAGGAGACACGACGATGAAGACGATGCTGCTGCTACTCGCCGCACTGACGCTCACCGCCTGCGCCAGCGGGGAAAAAAGCGTGCGCGACGCGGCCAACGCGCCGCTGCAAGACCTGAACGTGGTGCGCGCCGAGATTCCGCCGCTGCTGTCGGCCGCGCAGAAGGCGCCGTACGCCGTGCCGGCCGACAGGAGCTGCGCTGCGCTCGACATCGACGTGCAGGCACTCGACGCCGCGCTCGGCGCAGACCTGGACACCGCGCCGAGCGACAACAACCCGAGCCTGATCGAGCGCAGCGCCGGTGATGCGCTGCGCAGCGCGGCGCAGAACGTCATTCCCTACCGCGGCTGGGTGCGCAAGCTCTCGGGCGCCGAGCGCTATTCGCGCGACGTGGCGGCGGCCATCGCAGCCGGCACGGTGCGGCGCGCGTACCTGAAGGGCATCGCGCAGGCGGGTGCGTGTGGGCCGCCGGCGGGGCCGCGCTAACGCCCGGCGACCAAAGACCGGAATGCGCACGATGCACGCACCTGTTCAAGCGAACGCCGCGGATCCGGCTTTGCCGGGCCGCTGGCGTTGCCCCCTTGAGGGGGTGCGGCGAAGCCGCTACGGGGGTGGGCCATGAGCGAGCGCCGCGACCTCGAGGTGATTGCCGATCTCGTGCCGGCCGGTTCGCGCGTGCTCGACCTCGGCTGCGGCAGCGGCGAGCTGCTGGCGCACCTGGTCAAGCACAAACAATGCAGCGGCTACGGCGTCGAGATCGACGACGCCAATCTGCGCGCGGCAATGGCGCGCGGTATCGACGTGCTGCAGCTCAACCTCGAAGAAGGGCTGGCGATGTTCGGCGACGCCAGCTTCGACGTCGTGCTGCAGCTCGACACGCTGCAGCACCTGCGCAATGCCGAGAAGATGCTGGTCGAAACCGCGCGCGTCGGCCGCATCGGCATCGTCAGCTTTCCGAATTTCGCGCACTGGCCGAACCGCCTGGCCGTGCTGCGCGGGCGCATGCCGGTGACCAAGGTGCTGCCGTACCAGTGGTACGACACGCCCAACATCCGCGTCGGCACGCTTCTAGACTTCGATGTGCTGGCGCGCAAGAACGGCCTGTCGATCCTCGACAGCTTCGGTCTGCGCGACGGCAAGCCGGTGCGCCGCGGCGCGAACTGGCGCGCGAGTGTGGCCGTCTTCAAGTTCGAACGGCGTTGAGGCGTGGCTGATGGCGCCGCTGATCACCGCGGACGGCCTGCACCTCGCCCGTGTCGTCTGGCCGGCGTCAGAACGGCCCCGCGGCACGGTGCTGATCGTTCACGGCCTCGGTGAGCACGCCGAGCGCTACGTGCGCCTGGCCGCGGACCTGGCCACGGCAGGCTGGGCGGTGCAAGCCTTCGACCAGCGCGGCCACGGCGCTTCCGAGGGCGCGCGCGGCGACATCGCCACGCCCACCAGCTTGCAGGATGACCTGGCGCTGCTGCTCGACACCTTGAACGACGAGCGGGCGCCGCGACCGCTGGTGCTGCTCGGTCACAGCATGGGCGGCACCGTGGCGGCGAGCCTGCTGGCCGACGGCCGCGGCGACGGCGTCGAGGCGCTGGTGCTGTCGTCGCCGGCGTTCGACCTCGGCCTCGATGCGCTGCAGAAAATTCGTCTGGCCGTCGGCGCGCGCCTGCGGCCGCACCGCGCCGTCGGCAGCGGCCTGTCGCCGCAGTCGATCAGCCGCGATGCCCAGGTCGTGCGCGACTACATCGACGACACGCGCGTGCACGACCGCGTGACGCCGCTGCTGGCGCGCTCCATCGTCAGCGCCGGCCGGCGCGTTCAGGGCAGCGCCGCGCAGTGGCGCCTGCCGACGCTGCTGCTGTGGTCCGGCGCCGACCGCTGCGTGTCGCCGCGCGGCAGCGCGGCCTTCGCGGCGGCAGCGCCGAAGTACTTCGTGCGCAGGCGCTGCTTCGACGGCCTGGCGCACGAGATCTTCAACGAGCCCGAACGCGACTTCGTCGTCGGCGCGCTGATCGACTACCTGCGCGCGCTGCCGCCGTCAATTGCGCCGCGTTGACTCGCCGCCCGCCCCCGGCGGCTCGATGCTGCGCAGCTTGGACGCATAGATCGCCCGCTCGCGCGCAGTGACGCTGTTCTTCATCGCCACGTCGAGGTGATGGCGCGCCTGTTGCACATCGCCCAGGCCATAGAGCGACACGGCGAGCCAGAAGTGGAACTCGTGGTAGTCCGGGTCGCGCTGCATCTCGCGCAGCAGGTGCTCGCGCGCGGCGGCGTACTGGCCGGCCTTGGCCGCCGCCACGCCGCGGTCGAAGTGGGCAAACGGCGGGTCGTGCTCGATCGCTGCCAGGCGCTGCTGGAACAGCAGCGCCTCCGCCGTGCGCCCCTGCTGCTGCAGCAGCTGGGCCACGTTCTGCAACGCCGCCTTGTGCCGCTCGTCGCGCGCCACGGCCTCGCGGTAGGCGCGCTCGGCGGCGGCGGCGAGGCCGCGCCGCTGGTAGACCACGCCCAGCGTGTTGTAGGCGCCGGCGTAGGCCGGGTCCTGCAACACCGCCTCGCGCGCGTGGGCGTAGGCGTCGTCGAGGGCGCCGCGCACCAGGTATTCGGCGGCGCGGTTGTTCATGAACATGGCCACGATCGTCGCCTCGCTGACGACGTGCAGCGCCTGCCCGCGGCCTGCTGGGATGGTGCCGAAGTCCAGGCGCAGCAACGCGTCGGCGTCATAGGCGCCGAGCCGGTCGACCAGGCGCTTGGCCACGGTGATGTTGACGTGGCCGTTGACGAACGACAGGTCGCCGCTGCGGCTCCAGGTTTCATGGCCGGTGAGGGACTGAAAAGCGATCGGCAACTGCAGGTGGCGGGCCAGCGCGGCCGTCATCACCACCAGCGACAGGCAGTTGCCGGCGCGCGCGTCGAAGGCCTCGGCGGCGTTGCGCGTCAGCTCGGCGTCGTACTCGAGCCGCAACTGCGCCTTGGTGTGCAGGGCATCGACGAGCGCCCGCTGCGCACCCTGCTGGCGGATCGACGCGGCGATGTCGCGCTCGAGGTAGTTCAGCATCGCCGGGCTGAGCGCGAACACGGCTTTGGCGTCGGGCACGTTGTGGGGCGGCGCGAACGCGGCGTCTTCGAACAGGCTCGGCGGCGGCGGCGCCGACGCGGGCGGCGGCGTGGCGCAGGCTGCCAGCAGCAGCGTTGCGAGCAACATGTTGAGCAGACCGAGCAGACGATGGGCCGGCATGTCTTCATGGTAGGCCGGCGGCGCACCAATTCCAAGCCGCCGCGCGCCCTAAACTCGCCGCCTTCTTGACGGACGGAAGCCATGCCATGAACGCCCCGTTGAACACGCAAACGCTGTCGGCCTTCACTGACCGCCTGTGGGACGAAGAAATCGTGCCGGCGCTCAAGCGCTACATCGAAGTGCCGGCGAAGAGCCCGATGTTCGACGCCGACTGGGCGAAGAACGGTTATGTCGATCGTGTCGTGCGCGACGCGGCGGCCTGGGTCGAGGGCAAGAAACTGCATGGGCTGAAGCTCGAAGTGATCCGCCTGGAAGGCCGCACGCCGGTGATCCTGTTCGAGGTGCCGGCCACCAAGCCTGCATCAACCGACACCGTGCTGCTTTACGGCCACCTCGACAAGCAGCCCGAGTTCAACGGCTGGCGCAGCGACCTCGGGCCGTGGACGCCGAAGTACGAGGACGGCAAGTTGTACGGCCGCGGCGGCGCCGACGACGGCTATGCGGTCTATGCGTCGCTGGCGGCGATCATGGCGCTCGATGCGCAAGGCATCGCGCGGCCGCGCTGCGTCGGCTTGATCGAGAGCTGCGAAGAGAGCGGCTCGTTCGATCTGCCGCACTATCTCGAAGCATTGAAGCCGCGGCTGGGCAACGTCGGTCTCGTCGTCTGCCTGGACAGCGGCGCCGGCAACTACGACCAGTTGTGGCTGACAACCAGCCTGCGCGGCATGGTCAGCGGCGTGCTCAAGGTCGAGATCCTCACCGAGGGCGTGCACTCGGGCGATGCCAGCGGCTTGGTGCCGTCGAGCTTTCGCATCATGCGGCAGGTGTTGGACCGGCTCGAAGACAGCGCCACCGGCGAGCTGCTGCCGCAGAGTTTTCATTGCGCTGTGCCGGCCGCGCGCCTCGAGGAGGCGCAGGCCGCCGGCGCGATCTTGAAGGACGAGGTCTACAAGCGCTTCCCCTGGGCCTGCGGCGCCGATGGCGGATTGGCGCTGCCGACGACCACCGACCCGGCGCAGGCGCTGATCAACCGCACCTGGAAGCCGACGCTGTCGGTGACCGGCGTCGATGGTTTTCCCGAGATGACGAGCGCCGGCAACGTGCTGCGGCCGTACACCGCGTTCAAGCTGAGCCTGCGCCTGCCGCCGCTGGTCGACGGCCACGAGGCGTCGATGAAACTCAAGCAACTGCTCGAAGACAACGCGCCGTACAACGCCCGTGTCACTTTCCACCCGGACGGCCGCGCCGGACAACTCGGCGCCACCGGCTGGAGCGCGCCCGAGATCGCGCCGTGGCTGCACAGCGCGCTCGACGCGGCGAGCCGCACGCAGTTCGGCGCGCCGGTCGGCTTCATCGGCCAAGGCGGCACGATCCCGCTGATGAGCATGCTGGCCAAGGGATTTCCGAAGGCGCAGATGATGGTCTGCGGCGTGCTCGGGCCGAAGAGCAACGCTCACGGGCCGAACGAGTTCCTGCATGTGCCGTACGGCAAGAAACTCACCGCCAGCGTGGCGCAGGTGATGGCGGCAGCACCTTGAGCCTCTCGCCCTGCCCGTTGTGCGGCGGCCCGGGCCGGCACGTGCGCACGATGCCGGTCGATGCCATGACCTTCGCGCCGACGGTGCATGGCCGCGTGCACCGCTGCGGCGGCTGCGCCTTCGAGTACATCGCGCCGCGGCCGACGCCGCAGGAGACGGCGCGCTTCTACGACATCGACGGCTACTACACGCAGGGCGGCTTCGATCTCGCGGCGTCCGTCGTCGCACGCGGTTTCCTGTCGCGGCTGCGCAATCACCTGGCCTGGCGCGTCGACCGCAGCGACGACATGATCGACGTCATCACGCGGCGCCTGCCGAGGGGCGCGTCGATCGTCGATATCGGCAGCGGCGACGGCGCACAGATGGAGTTGCTGGCGCCGCGCGGCTTTCGCATGACCGGCGTCGAGCGCGACACCAAGAGCGCTTCGCTGCAAGCCGAGCGCACGCTGGTCTTCGAAGGCACGGCCGAAGCGCTGCCGGCGCAGCTGGCGCACGGCAGTTTCGACGCCGTGATGTTCAAGCAGGTGCTCGAACATCTGGTCGACCCGGTGGCCGCTTTGCGCAACGCGGCGCAACTGCTCAAAGCCGGCGGCGTGGTGTTCGTCGAGGTGCCGAACAACGAGAGCGCGATCGCGCGTCAATCGGGCCTGTCGTGGGAACACATGGACGTGCCGCGGCACATCAACTTCTTCACGCAAGCCACGCTGCAGGCCACGGCCAGCGCGGCCGGCCTGGCGGTCGAAGGCGCGTTCTTCAACGAGTACTGCCGCTACTTCGCCGATGGCTACATCGGCACCGAGCAGCGCATCTTCGACCACCTCGGCGGCGCGCAGCCGGCCGTACGCAACTCGGCCGCGCGCGCGTGGCGTCTGCTGCTGAAGACGGCGTGGGCGCCGGCGCGCATCAAGTACGACTGCGTCGGCGTAGTCGCCGTCAAGCCAGCGTGAATTGACGCCCCCGAAGCGGCTTCGCCGCCTCCCCCCAGGGGGCACCGCCAGCGGCCCGGCAAAGCCGGTTCCGCGGCGGTCGCTTGGTTCGTGCCGCTTTCGCGTCTTCGTCCGCTGACGGCCCTTTGCCGAACTTGAAGGTCCGCAAAGAACCGTTCGGGCTGAGGTATCGAAGCCCCGTCTTTTCCCCGTTCGGGCTGAGCTTGTCGAAGCCCTTTGCGTGTGGCACCAAGGCTTCGGCAAGCTCAGCCAGGCCCTTCGACAAGCTCAGGGCGAACGGGGGTGTGGGAAGCCGACCGTCGTCAACAGTCGTAAAGGGCCGACTGCTGGCCGTCAATCGACCTTCGCGCCCGACGCCTTGACGACCTTGGCCCACTTCGCCGTCTCGGCAGCGATGTGGCGCGCGAACTCGGCGCTGGTCATGCCGCTGGGCACGGCGCCTTGCGATTGCAGGCGCTCCTTGATCGCGGGCGAGGCCAACGCCTTCGCGGTTTCGGCTTGCACGCGGTTGACGATGTCCATCGGCGTGCCGGCCGGCGCCAACAAGCCGAACCACGAGCTGGCTTCATAACCCTTCAGCGCCGCAGCGCCGGCTTCTTCGACCGTCGGCACGTCGGGCAGCGCGGCCGAGCGCGCGGCACTCGTCACCGCCAGTGCCTTCAAGCGGCCGGACTTGATGTGCGGCAGCGACGACGGCAGGTTGTCGAACATCAGGTCGGTGTTGCCGGCGATCAGATCGATCAGCGCCGGGCCCGAGCCGCCGTAGGGCAGGTGCAGCATGAAGGTGCCGGTCATCGTCTTGAACAGCTCGCCGGCGAGGTGGATCGAGGTGCCGTTGCCGGAACTCGCCATGTTCAGTTTGCCCGGCCGCTTGCGCGCGAAGTCGATCAGCGTGGGCACGCTGTCGATGCCGTTCTGCTGCGCATGCACCGGGTTCATCACCAGCACGTTGGGCACACCGGCCACCAGCGTCACCGGCACGAAGTCCTTGACGTGGTCGTACGGCATCTTGGCGTACAGCGCCGGGTTGATGGCGTGCGTGCCCACCGTGCCCATCAAGAAGGTATGGCCGTCGGGCGCGGCCTTGGCGACGTCGGCGGCACCGGTGTTGCCGCCGGCGCCGGGTTTGTTCTCGACGATCACCGGTTGGCCGAAGGCGCGCTGCAGCTCCGGTGCGAGGGCGCGGGCGAGGATGTCGGTGGTGCCGCCGGCGGCGAACGGCACGACGATGCGCACGGCTCTGCTCGGCCAGGCAGCTTGAGCGCGGGCCGCCAGCGGCGCGGCGAGCAGAGCAAAGGCGAGTTGGCGGCGTGAGGGCATGTGAGACGCTCCGGTGGTTGGGTCGCAGTCTAGGGGGTGTTGACATAGGAATCGTGCGGTGTGCCGCCCGGGGAAGCCCGGTAGCCACGCGGGCCGCGCGCGCGACACTGCGGCACCACTTCAGGAGTTGACGCCATGCACCGCCGCCATGCCCTCGCCGCCACCGCCTCGCTGATCGCTGCGCCCGCCTTGCGCGCTCAGCCCACGTGGCCAACCCAACCCGTCAAGCTGATGATCGCCTTTCCCGCCGGCGGGCCGACCGATATCACGATGCGCGTGCTGGCGGACAACGCGGCCAAGCTGATCGGCCAGGCGGTGGTGATCGACAACAAGCCCGGCGCCGGCGGCACCTTGCCGGCGCAGCAGCTGCAGCAGAGCAAGCCCGACGGCTACACGCTGGCGCAGATTCCGCTGGGGGTGTTCCGCCTGCCCTACACCACCAAGATCACCTGGGACCCGATCCAGGACATCAGCTACATCCTGGGCATCACCGGTTATGCCTTCGGCATCGTCGTGCCCGCCGACGGGCCGCTCAAGCAGTGGAGCGACTTCGTCGCCTACGCCAAGGCCAACCCGGGCAAGCTGGCCTACGGCTCGACCGGCGTGCTGACCAGTCCGCACCTGACGATGGAAGACATCGCGCAGCGCCTGGGCCTCGAGCTGAACCACATCCCGTACAAAGGAAGCGCCGATCTGATGCAGTCGCTGCTCGGCGGCCAGTTGATGGCCGCCGCCGACTCCACCGGCTTTGCGCCGCATGTGGCCAGCGGCAAGCTGCGCGTGCTCAACACCTGGGGCGAGCAGCGCCTGGCCAAGTTTCCCGACGTGCCGACGTTGAAGGAACTCGGCATCCCGCTGGTGCAGGCCTCGCCCTACGGCCTGGGCGGGCCCAAGGGCATGGAGCCGGCGCTGGTGCAGCGCATCCACGACGCCTTCAAGCAGGCGATGGAAGCACCGAGTCACGTCGAGGCGTTGGCCAAGTACGACCAGCAGTTGATGCCGATGAGCCCGTCGCAATACACGCGCTTCGCGCAAGACACGTTCCGGCGCGAGAAGGCGCTGGTGGACAAGCTGGGGCTGGCCAAGCCGTCGTGATCCATTGCCGCGCGCGCAGCCTGGCCTATTGCTTCGCGGTGACCTTCGATGGTCAGCGGCGACGGCTCGTTTGTCAGTCAAAAAAGACGGGGAGCGGGACGTGGATTGGCGCCGATGCGCTCTCCTCACCAGCGCCGCGCCCGCTCCCCTTGGACGTCAACCTTGGGTCCGAAACCTTTGAGTGACGTTGCGGCTTGTTGTTGTTCTCGTTTTTCGAGTTCAGCCGCGCTTGAAGAAAAAACAAAGTTGCGCCGGCGAGTGTGCCGACTGCAGCACGCGCGGTGGCGTGACGGACTTGGCGGCGGCCGGCTTTTGTGTACTGGCCGGTGCTGCGGCGGCAGCGGCGGATCGGGCGATCGGGCGGGAATGCAGAACCATGGTGTGCTCCTCGTCTTCAGCCGGCGGCCAGCGCGAGCGCTGCGCGGCCGATCCATAACGACAGATCGGCGCCGCGCGGCCAGCGCGCCGTGCCATTCGACAGACGCAACAGCGACGACGATCCCCGCGGCGTGCGCGCGGCTGCAGCGCGAAGGCGCTGCGGCGTGAGCAAGGGGCGGTGGGCGGTCGGTCGCATGAGGGTCTTTCAGTTCGGTGGTGTTGTCGTCGTCGGCGTGGAGAGCACGGTGCCTTGCGGGCACGCGATGGAAGTGCAGCTTCTGTGCCAAGGCCGGCAGGGCGAGGCGGCGTGAGGTCGATCACGAAGCACTGCGTTCGGGCGAACGCAGCGCGCGCGTCGCGCTACAACGCTTTACAACGCGATCAATCCACGCCGGTGGTCACGTGCGCGAAGACACCCGTTCGGGCTGAGGTATCGAAGGATCAGGGCGAACGGGACTGTGCCGTCAGGCCGCTGCGCGGTACCCGCGAGGAATCGCCGCCAGCAGCCGCTGCGTGTATGCCTCGCGCGGCGCGGCGAGGATTTGCGCCGCACTCGCCTGCTCGACGACGACGCCGTCCTTCATCACCAGCACCTCGTCGCTGATGAAGCGCACCACGGCCAGGTCGTGACTGATGAAGACGTAGGCCAGGCCGAATTCGTCCTGCAAGTCCTTGAGCAGGTTGAGCACCTGGGCCTGCACCGAGACGTCGAGCGCACTCACCGCTTCGTCGAGCACCAGCACCTCGGGGTTCAACGTCAGCGCGCGCGCGATGGCGATGCGCTGGCGCTGGCCGCCGGAGAACTCGTGCGGGTACTTGGCAAACGCGCTGCCGTCGAGGCCCACCTTGCCGAGCAGCGCGCGTGCTTTTTCCTCGCGCGCCGCGGTCGACTCGCCGATGCGGTGGATCGCCATCGGCTCGATCAGCGTCTGGCCGATCGTGAAGCGCGGGTTCAGGCTCGCGTACGGGTTCTGGAACACGACCTGGATGCGGCGGCGCATCGGCTGGCGCTCGCGGTCGGTGAGCGTGAGCAGGTTCTTGCCGCCGAAGATCGCTTCGCCCGACATCGGGCCGGTGTTGCTCTCGTGCAGGCGCAGCAGCGACAGGCCCATCGTCGTCTTGCCCGAACCCGACTCGCCGACGACGCCGAGCGTGTGGCCCTTGCGCAGTTGGAACGTGACGTTCTGCACGGCCTTGAACTCGCGGCGGCCGAACAGGCCTTCCTTGATCCAGAAGCTCTTGCACAGGCTTTTGACTTCGAGCACGACCGGCGCGTTCGCATCTTTCGGCTTCGCGTGCTCCTGCATCTTGCGGCCGGCAATGTGATCGTCGATCACCGTCAGCCGCGCCTGGTTCTGCGTCAGGCTCGGCCGGCAGGCCAGCAGGGCCTGCGTGTAGGCGTCTTTCGGCGCCGCAAAGATGCCGGCCACAGAACCCTGCTCGCGCAGGATGCCGTGGCGCATCACCAGCACCTCGTCGGCAATCTCGCCGACGAGGCCGAGGTCGTGACTGATGAAGAGCACGCTCATGCGGTGCTTGCGCTGGATCTCGGCGATCAGCTCCAAAATCTGCCGCTGGATCGTCACGTCCAGCGCCGTCGTCGGCTCGTCGGCGATCAGCAGCTTGGGCTCGCAGGCCAGCGCCATCGCGATCATCACGCGCTGCTGCTGACCGCCCGACAGCTCGTGCGGGTAGGCGTTCAGGCGGCGCTTCGGCTCGGGCATGCCCACTTCCACGAGGCACTGCTCGGCGCGCTCCAGCGCGGCGCGCTTACCCATCTTCATGTGCTTGATCAGCGGCTCGATCAATTGGTCGCCGACGGTGAACACCGGGTTCAGCGACTGCATCGGGTCCTGAAAGACACAGGCGATTTCCTTGCCGCGCAGACGCTGCAGCTCGTGCAGCGGCGTTTGCAGCAGGTCCTTGCCTTGCCAAAGGATCTTGCCGCTGCGCTCGGCGTTGTCGGGCAGCAGGTTCAGGATCGACATCGCCGTCACGCTCTTGCCGGAGCCCGATTCACCGACGAGTGCGACCGTCGTGTTCTCGGCGATGTCGAACGACACGCCCTTGACGGCTTCGGCGCGCTGCATCACGCCGCCGACCTTGCCCATGCGGAAGGCGACGCGCAGGTCCTGGATGGAAAGCAAGGTCATAGCCCGTTCGCCCTGAGGTATCGAAGGGCATGCAAGTGCGAAGAGGGCTTCGATACCTCAGCCCGAACGGGATAGGCGGTGCGCAGACTCATTCCAACCCCCGCAACTTCGGATCGAGCGCATCGCGCAGCGCGTCGGTCATCAACGAAAACGCCGTCACGAATACCGCCATGAACAGCGTCGCGGCGGCGAGCTGCCACCAATGGCCGAGGATCAGCTCGCTCTGCGCTTCGGCGAGCATCGTGCCCCAGGACACGTCATCGACGCCGACACCGAGGCCGAGGTACGACAGGATGACCTCGGCCTTGATGAAGCCGACGACGAGGATGCTCATGCGCACCAGCACGACGTGGCTGACGTTGGGCAGGATGTGCGTGAAGATGCGGCTCCACACCGAGGCGCCGATGGCTTCGGCCGCGCGCACGTACTCGCGGCTGCGGTGCTTGATGAACTCCGAGCGCACTTGCCGGTAGATGCCCGACCAGCCGGTGAGGCCGAGGATCAGCACCACGGTGCCGATGCCGCGGCCGAACACCGCCGCGAAGGCGAAGATCAGCAGGATGCCGGGGATGGCTTCGAAGACGTTGTAGAGCCACTCCAGAAAATCACCGACCTTGCCGCCGAAAAAGCCCGACAGCGCGCCGAGCAGCGTGCCGATCAGCGTGGCGACGAGTGCGGCCATGACGCCGACGAACACCGAGACCTGCGTGCCCTTGACCGCCTTCGACCAGACGTCACGGCCGAAGCGGTCGCCGCCCATCGGCAGCGTCTCGGCCTTGATGACCTCTTCGGTCTTGAACTTGGCGGCGCGCTCGTCCCACTCCTTGTACTTCGGCGCCAGCGGGTCGATCGCCGACAGATCGACGTTCGGACCTTTCGGCACCTCGATGACACCGATCGCTTCGGCCGGCCGCGGGCCGATGAAGGTCGGCGGCGCGTTGGCCACGCCGACTTCCTTCTGCCAGTTCTTGGCGACGAAGCCGAGTGCGGCGAACACGATCAGCAGCAGGAAGGCGATGACGATGACCGCCGAGACCATGCCGACGCGGTCGCGCTTGAAGCGCAGCCACGCCGAATGCCAGACGCCGTCGCTGTGTTCTTCGACGTGGCGGGCGTTGAGAACAGCGGTGTTCACTGACCCCTTGACGCTTCGCGTCGTCCCCCCGAGGGGGAGCGAGCGCCTTCGGAGCGGCCGGGCGGCGCTCATTTCAACGTCACCCGCGGATCGACGACCTTGAACAGCACATCGACGACGAGGTTGATCAGCATCGTGATCGCCGCCAGGTACACCGTCACCGCCTGGATCACCGGGTAGTCGCTGCGATTCACGGCCAGCAGCACCTCGCGCCCCAGCCCCGGAATCGAGAAGAAGACCTCGATCAAAAACGCGCCGACGAAGATGCTCGGCAGCTGCAGCCCGATGTTGGTCAGGATCGGGATCATCGCGTTGCGCAGCACATGCTTGAACAGGATCACGTTCTCGGTCAGGCCCTTGGCGCGCGCAGTGCGCACGTAGTCGTGGCCGAGCTCGTCGAGAAAGAAGGTGCGGTACAGCCGCGTCTGCGGCGCCAGGCCGACCATCACCGCCAGCAGCACCGGCAGCGGCGCGTAGGTGACGAGGTTGGTCCAGACGCTGTCGCTCCAGCCCTGCACCGGGAACCAGCCGAGCTGAAACCCGAACAGGTACTGGCCGACGATGATGTAGACCAGAAAGCTGATCGACAGCGCGATCGTCGTCACGATCATGATCGTGCGGTCGGCGATCGTGCCGCGCCGGTAGGCGACCCACATCGCGATCGGCAGCGCCAGCAGCACGTCGAGGACGAGGATCGGGATCATCACCGTCAGCGTGGCCGGCAGGCGCGACGCGAACAGGCTGGCCACCGATTCATTGGTCGCCCAGCTTCTGCCCCAATCGAAGGTGACGATGTTCTTGAGATAGATGCCGAGCTGCGTCCACCACGGCTGGTCGAGGCCGAGCGTCTGCCGGATCGCCGCGATCTGCTCGGGCGTGGCGTTCAGGCCGCCGAGGATTTCGGCCGGGTCGCTGCCGAAGTACTTGAAGAGAAAGAACACCAGCAGCACGGCGCCGAGCAACGTCGGCACCATTTGCCACAGGCGCCGGATCAGATAGGCCGCCATGTCGTGGGATCACCCGTCCTTTTGAGACGCGCGAGTGTAGGGCGCAGCCGTGCGCGGGTTCCCCCGCATTTGCCCGTGCCGCTCCAGGGTTTGGCGCCTCGATAGACTGCGATGCTTCTCCAGCTCGCACCCAAGAGCCATGAAAACTTCCCTGTTGCTGGCGCTGGTCACGAGCCTCGCGCTGGCGTGCGGCAGCGCCGCGGCGCAGGCGCCGAAGAAGGTGCTTCGCTATGCGTTCCCCATCGCCGAAACCGGCTTCGACCCGGCGCAGATCTCCGATCTGTACTCGCGCACCGTCGCCTCCAACATCTTCGATGCGCCGCTGACTTACGACTACCTGGCGCGGCCGGCGAAGTTCAAGCCGCAGACGGCCGTAGCGCTGCCTGAGATCAGCGACGACGGCAAGCGCTTCGTCTTTCGCATCCGCCCCGGCATCTACTTTGCCGACGACCCTGTGTTCAAAGGCCAGAAGCGCGAACTCACCGCAGCCGACTACGTGTACAGCGTCAAGCGCCACTACGACCCCAAGTTCAAGAGCCCCAACCTTTTCCAGTTGGAAAACGCCAAGATCCTCGGCCTGTCGGAGCTGCGCAAGAAGGCGATCGCCGACAAGGTGCCGTTCCCTTACGACACCGAGGTCGAAGGCTTGCGCACGCTGGATCGCTACACCTTCGAATTGCGCCTGGCGCAACCCTCACCGCGCCTGTACTACGTGTTTGCCGAAGGCGGGGTGATGGGCGCGGTGGCACGCGAGGTGATCGAGGCCTATGCGGGCAAGGAGATGGAGCACCCGGTGGGCACCGGGCCGTTTCGCCTGACCGAGTGGCGGCGCAGCGCCAAGATCGTCCTGGAGCGCAACCCGAACTACCGCGACGATCCGTACGACGAACAGGCCGCGGCCAACGATCCGAGCGCGCAAGCGATTGCCGGCAAGCTCGCCAACAAGCGCCTGCCGCTGGTCGATCGCGTCGAGGTCAGCATCATCGAAGAAACGCAGCCGCGCTGGCTGGCCTTCCTCAACGGCGATCACGACATGATCGATCGCCTGCCAGCCGAATTTGCCACCCTTGCCACACCCAACGGCAAGCTCGCGCCCAACTTCGCCAAGCAAGGCATGCGCATGGAGCGCGTGCCGCTGGTCGACTCGACGCTGGTGTACTTCGGCATGGAGCATCCGGTGGTCGGCGGCTACACGCCCGATCGCGTGGCGCTGCGCCGCGCCGTCTCGCTGGCCTACGACAACGAGCGCGAGATCACCGTGCTGCGCCGCGGCCAGGCGATTCCGGCGCAAAGCATCATCCCGCCGCTGCTCTCCGGCTACGACCCGAAGCTGAAAACCGAGATGAGTCAGTACGACGTGGCGCGCGCCAAGGCGCTGCTCGATCTGTATGGTTATGTCGACAAGAACGGCGACGGCTGGCGCGATCAGCCGAGCGGCGAGCCACTGTTGCTGGAGTACTCGGCGCAGCCCGACCAGCTCTCGCGCACACAGCAAGACCTGTGGCAGAAGGCGATGAACGCGATCAACGTGCGCATCGAATTCCGGATCGCCAAATGGCCCGAGCAGTTGAAGCAAAGCCGCGCCGGCAAGCTGATGATCTGGGGCGTGGCCTGGGGCGGTACCAACCCGGACGGTCAGTACTACCTCGATCTGCTCTACGGTCCGAACAAGGGCCAGGCGAACCACGCGCGCTTCGACCTGCCGGCGTTCAACGCGTTGTACGAGCGCATCGCCGTCCTGCCCGACGGCCCCGAGCGCGAGGCGCTGATGCGCGACGCCAAACAACTCGCCATCGTCTACATGCCCTACAAGGTCAGCGCGCACCGCATCGCCACCGACCTGATGCAGCCGCAGCTCGTCGGCTACAAGCGACATCCGTTTTTGCGCGATTGGTGGCGGTATGTGGACATCGAAGCGACGCAGCCGCAATGAAGATGACGATCGCGCTTCCTGTGTGCTGCGAGCGCATTCGTGCTCGGCGCCGTGCTGGCGACTGCGAGCGCCTGGGCGCAGCCCGCTGCGACCAACGGCGACGCCGAAGAAGGTGCTCAACATCGCCTTCGCCAACGCCGAGACGACGTTCGACCCGGCCAAGACCAGCGACCTCTATTCGCGCGCCGTCGCGCGCCCACATCTTCGAAGCGCTCTACACCTACGACCACCTGGCGCGGCCGGCCGACATCCGAAGCCGCTGATGCCGACGGCATGCCCGTGCCCTCGGCCGACTTCCGCACCTGGACGGTCAAGATCAGGCCTGGCATCTACTTCCAGGACGACCCGGCGTTCAAAGGCCAGAAGCGCGAGGTCATGGCACAAGATTTCATCTACGCCTTCCAACGCATGGCCGACCCGGCCAACAAGAGCGCGACTGTGGGGCTGGATCGACGCCTACGGGCAGCATCGCTCGGCTTGGCCGAGCGTGCGCAAGGCCGCGCTCGACGGCAAGAAGCCTTTCGACTATGACGCGCCGCTCGAAGGCATGAAGGCCCTGGACCGCTACACCGATGCAGTTCAAGCTGAAAGACGCCGCGGCCGCGCTGTTGCCGGCTTGCTCGCCGGCTCCGACCGTCAGCCGGCGCACAGGCGCGCGAAGTGGTGGAGTTCTACGGCGACAAGATCGACGCAGCACCCCGTGGGCAGCGGCCCGTTCAAGATTGAAGCAGTGGCGGCGCGGCTCGCTGATCGTGCTGGAGCGCAACCCCGACTACCGCGAGAGGCTGTACGACGAGCAGCCCGCGGCCGACGACGCGCGCGGCCAGCAGATCCTGGCGCGATTGAAGGGCCGCAAGCATCCCGATGCTTGACGAGGTTCGCATCGCGGTCATCAGGAGAGCCAGCCGTTCTGGCTGGCGTTCCTGAACGCGGAGGTCGACATCCTGGCCACCTCAACACCGGCGCGGTGCCCGGCGAGTTCGTCAACCAGGCCATGCCCAACGGCAAGGTGGCGCCCAACCTGGCCAAGCGCGGCATCGTCGGCCGGCAACAGGTCAACTCCGATGTCGGCTACGTCTACTTCAACATGGACGACCCGACGGTCGGCGGCTACACGCCGACAAGGTGGCGCTGCGGCGCGCGATCGGCCTGGCTCACGAACGTCGAACGCGAGATCCGCACCATCTGCCGCGGACAGGCGATTCCGGCGCAGTCGATCCTGCAACCGCACACCTACGGCTACGACCCGACCTTCAAGAGCGAGATGGGCGACCACGACCCGGCGCGCGCCAAGGCCCTGCTCGACCTGTACGGCTACAAGGACGTCGACGGCGACGGCTGGCGCGAGCTGCCCGACGGCAAACCGCTCGTGATCACGCGCTCGACGCTGCCCGAGCAGATCACCGCGAGTTCGACACGCTGTGGAAGAAGAACCTGGACGCCATCGGCATCCGCACCGTGTTCAGCGTACAGAAGTTCGCCGAGAGCTTGAAGCAGTCGCGCGCCGGCAAGCTGCAAGTCTGGTCGCTGGCCGGCTCGGCCGCCGACCCCGACGGTCAGGGCTCGTTGCAGCGCTTCGACGGCACGCAGATCGGGGGCCAGAACCAGGCCCGCTTCAACAATCCGCGCATGAACGAGATCTACAAGCAGCTCTCGTCGCTGCCCGACGGGCCGGAGCGCAAGGCTCTGTTCAGAGAAGCGCAACAGATCGGCGTGGCCTACATGCCGTACAAGGGCATGGGCCACCGCAAGTCCACCGACCTCTGGCACCCGTGGGTGATCGGCTTCAAGCGGCCGCTGTTCTGGCAGGAGTGGATGCACATGGTCGATGTGGACATGGCCCTGAAGCACGAGAAGCAGCAGTGAGTTCGCCGCTGCTGCTGCGTGCCGCCTGATGGACCTGCGCCGGCGCGCGCTGCTGGCCGCCGGCGGCGCGTTGCCGGCGCTGTCGCTCGCACAACCCTCACGCCCGCCCGGCCGCAAGGTGCTGCGCCTGCCGATCCCGACGCCGGAATCGGCCCTCGACCCGGTGCAGATCAACAGCGACCAACGCACCAGCGAAATCCTGGCGCATATCTTCGAAGCGCCGCTGACCTACGACTACCTGGCGCGCCCGGCGCGGCTGGCGCTGGGCACTGCCGCGTCGATGCCCGAGATCTCCGCCGACGGCAAGGTCTTCACCATCCGCCTCCAGCCCGGCATCCTGTTCGCCGACGACCCGGCGTTCAACGGCAAGCCGCGCGAGCTGACGGCGGCCGACTACGTCTACAGCATCAAGCGCTTCTACGACCCGAAGTACAACTCGGGCGACCTCTACAACTTCGAGCAGTTGAAGCTGCCCGGCTTGTCGGAGCTGCGCCGGCACGCGGTGAAGACACGCTCGCCGTTTGACTACGAGGCCGCCGTCGAAGGCCTGCGCGTGCTCGACAAATACACCTACCGCATCACGCTCGGCGTGCCCAACCCGCGCTTCATCTATCTGCTGGCCGACCCGGTGTACTGCGGCGCGGTGGCGCGCGAGGTGGTCGAGCGCTATGGCGACGAGATCGGCGCGCACCCGGTGGGCACGGGGGCGCTCCGCCTGAAGAGCTGGCGCCGGGCCTCGCGCATCGTGCTCGAACGCTCGCCGAACTTTCGCGGTGTGCGCTACGAGGGCACGCCGGCCGACGAGCCGCTGGCGCAACAGATCGCCGCCGCGCTCGCCGGCAAGACGCTGCCGCTGGTCGACGAGGTGATCATCGACGTGGTCGAGGAAGACCAGCCGCGCTGGCTGACCTTCGTCAACGGCACCTATGCGTGGTTGGAAGTGCCCGGCTCGATGGCCTCCGTGGCCGCGCCGAATGGCGAGCTGGCACCGTTTCTGGCCAAGAAGGGCGTGCGGCTGCAAAAGGCGCTGCGCCCGGACATGGGTATGACCTTCTTCTACATGGAGCATCCGCTGGTCGGCGGCTACACGCCGGACAAGGTGGCGCTGCGCCGCGCCATCGGCCTGGCCTTCGACGGCAGCGCCTACATCCGCCACGTGCTCGGCGGCCTGGCGATCCCGGCGCAATCGACGATCGCGCCGTTCACCTCCGGCTACGACGCCGACTACAAGAGCGCGATGAGCGAGTACGACCCGGCGCGCGCCAAGGCGCTGCTCGACACCTTCGGCTATGTCGATCGCAACGGCGACGGCTGGCGCGAGCAGCCCGACGGCCAGCCGCTGGTGCTCAAGCTGGCGACGATGAGCGATCAGCGCTCACGCAAGGAAAACGAGCTCTGGAAACGTTGCCTGGATGCGGTGGGGCTCAAGATCGAGTTCGAGGTCGCCACCTGGTCGGAGCTGTTGAAGCGCACGCGCGCCGGCACGCTGATGATGTGGGGCTACGCCTGGAGCGCCACCTCGCCCGACGGCAGCTATTTCCTCGGCATCGCCTACGGCCCCAACGCCGCCGAATCGAACGACCCGCGCTTCAACCTGCCGGCCTTCGACCGCCTGTTCGAGCAGCAGCTTGGCCTGCCGGACGGCGCCGAGCGCGAAGCGGTGATGCGGCGAGCCAAGGACCTGCTCGTCGCCTACATGCCGTTCAAGGCGCATGCGCACCGCATCCGCGTCGACCTGCTGCAGCCCGGCACGCGCAACTTCTGGCGCCATCCGTTCATGCGCGACGTCTGGCGCTTTGTCGACGTGCCGGCGGAATGATCGGCCGGCGCTGCGCGTAAGCTCAGAAGCTCTGAACATGAGTGCCCCACCCGCCTTCCGTGAGCAACTGCTCGTCGCCATCCCGCGCTTGCGCCGCTACGCGCGCTCGCTCGTCTTCGACGCCGCCACGGCGGACGACCTGGTGCAGTCGGCGCTCGAACGCGCGCTCAACCACTGGCGGCAGTTCGATCCGAAGCGCGACCTCGTGCTCTGGCTGCTGGCGATTGCGCACAACGCCTGGCTCGACAGCCTGCGCCGCGACAAGCACCTCGATATCGTCTCGCCCGAGCGCGTGGCCGACGTGCTCGACCGCGAGCGCCGCCACGAGCCCGACATCGGCCTGCAGATGGATCTCACCGCGGCGCTGGCCCGCCTCGTGCCCGACCAGCGCAGCGCGCTGCTGCTGGTCATCGTCGAGCAGCTCAGTTATGCCGAAGCGGCCGAGGTGCTGCACGTGCCCGAAGGCACGGTGATGAGCCGCGTCAGCCGCGCCCGCGTTGTGCTGCGCGCATTTCTCGACGGCAGCGTGCGGCCGGCGGCGCACATCAAGCCCGATCTGCGGCGGGTGATCTGACGGCGATGAACCCGCACCCCGACTTCAGCGACACCGACCTGTCGGCCTGGCTCGACGGCGAAGGCAGCGCCGACGAGCGCGCGCGCGTCGAGGCCTACCTGCGCAGCGACGAGCACGCCGCCGCCAAGGTGCGGCTGTGGTCGGCCGACCGCGATGCACTGCGCGCGCGCTTCGACGCCGTGCACGGCGAGGCGATTCCGCCGCGGCTGGCCGATACCGTGGCCAACGGCAAGCGCTGGAGCGGGCGCTGGATGCAGGCTGCGGCCGTGGCCGCATTGCTCGTCGCCGGCGGTGTCATCGGCTCGGCGCTGACGTGGCAAGTGCAGAGCCAGCGTGTGGCCCAGGCGCAAGCCGGCACGCCGTCGGGCTGGGTGCAGCGCGCGGCCTATGCGCACAGCGTCTTCGTGCCCGAGCCGCGGCATGCGGTGGAAGTGCGGGCGCAGGAAGAACACCTGTCGCGCTGGCTGACGCGGCGCATCGACATCCCCGTCAAGCTGTTCGACCTGCGCGACGAAGGCTTCGAGCTGATGGGCGGGCGCCTCTTGCCCGATGCCGGCGGCAAGAGTGCGCAGCTGATGTACGACAACGCGCGCACCAAGGAGCGCGTCACCGTCTACCTGCGCAAGCCCGACGCCGACGCGCCGACGGCGTTTCGCTACGTGCAGCAAGGCGATCTCGGCACGTTCTACTGGGTCGAAGCCGGCGCCGGTTATGCGCTGGTCGGTCCGCTGCCGAAGGAGCGGCTGCTGGCGCTGGCGCAGGCGATTTATCGGCAGGGCATTGCGCCGCTGCCGGCGGCTGCATCGAGTCCGGGGCGATAGCGCGATGGCGGGTGCGCGCCTACACTTTCGTGTGCATCTCGCATCCTCGACCGCGACAGCCTTGAGCACTCAGCCAAACAACCTGCACGACGAACCCGCCTACCGCGCGAGCGAAGTGGCCAGCATCCTTGCGCTACCGCTCGGTACGGTGAAGGCATGGGCGTTCGGGCAGAACTATCGTTATCGCGACGGCCGCCCCAAACGGTTCGTCAAGCTTATTGAAGCCGCGGATGCGAAACGGCGCTATCTCTCGTTCACGAACCTGTGCGAGTTGTACGTCCTGTCGGCGTTGCGGCGCAGTCATCGCCTGCCGATGCCAGTCGTCCGCGACAGTCTTGACCACGTCAGCCAAAAGCTCGGTACGAGCCGGCCGCTGGTGGCTCGCCAGTTCCTGACCAACGGCTTGCATCTGTTTTATGAAGAAGCTGGCCGATTGACCAACGCAAGTCTTCGTGGGCAAGAAGCCATGAGTGGAGATTTCCTGCGAGCGCTCAAGCGCATTGAGCGCGATCAGCGCGGCACGCCGATGCGGCTTTTCCCGCTGATCGCGCCGTCGGCAAATGTCCCCGAGACCGCCAACCCACCTGAGGGCGCCGTGGTCATCGATCCCCGAATGGCTTTTGGACGCCCGGCGCTGACCAGGGCTGGCGTGACAACACAGGTGATCGCCGATCGTTTCGTCGCGGGCGACGATCCGCGAGAGATGGCCGAGGACTACCGCGTGGACCTGGCCGACATCATGGAAGCCATCCGCTTCGAACTTGACTCGCAGCGCCGCGCCGCCTGAACGGCCGACGCTGTTCATCGATCGCTGCGCTTGGAGCGGCCTGCTTGGCCGGGCGCTCACTGCTGCTGGCATTCCATTCGTCGAGCACGCTCAGCTCTTCCCTCCGGCATGCCCGGATGAAGTCTGGCTCGAAGGGGTTGCGGGCAAAGGTTGGCTTGTTGTCACCCGGGATCAGCAGATCCGCTACAAGGTCAACGAACAAGCGGCGGCAATGCGAGCGGGCTTGCATCTCTTTGTCTTTACGCGAGGCGCGCTACCCGCTGCGCAAACCGCTGATACGAACATGCGTTCAAAAACTTGGATGTGCCACGAGCCAACCGTCCGTTCGCCCTGAGGTATCGAAGGGCTCGCGCAGGGCTTCGATACCTCAGCCCGAACGGTTTCTTATGCGATTGAATGAAAAACCGTATGAGTTGTTGGTCGCTGCGTATCCTGCGATGGCGCGGCTCGCGACTGTTACTGCGGCGCCAGCATTCTTCTCAATTCAGCTTGGAGGTCACGTGGCCCGCCTGAAAGTGCCGGGCGCGTCGCGCTGATACAGCCAATCGCCAGTCTGCACATCCATTGCCTCAGTCTGCGCCGCATCGGCGCGTGCAAAGCCCAACCGCTCCAGCAATCGCCACGAACGCTGATTGCGCCGATCCACCGTGGCCAGGCATTGCGTGACCGCGTAGTGCGAGATCAGGTGTTCGACCATCGCCCGCGTGGCTTCGCTGGCGATGCCTTGGCTCCACCGCGCCGTAGCCACTTGGTAAGCGATCCATGCGCGGTGATCGTCCAACACCGTGGCCTGCACGAAGCCGATCGCATCGGCGTTTCCTTCACGCAGCACGATCGCCCAGTTGAGCCAGTGTTCGCTGCCATCCGCCGAGCGGCGTGATTCGAGTTTGCGGTGGCGCTCGCGCAGCGCGTCGAGCGACGCCGGCGCGCCGTGGTCGAGGTACTCGAGCTGCCGCGGGTCGCACAGCATCGGGTACAGCGCATCGGCGTGCGTGGCCGATAACGGCTCGAGCACGAGGCGTGATGTGTGCAGTGTTTGCATCGCCGCGCATTGTGTGCTCCCTAGAATCCCCCGATGCCCATGACCGACACCGCCGCCGTGGCGCACCCGCACCGCTTCGCCGCCTGGCACCGCGCCGTCGTCGTCATCGTGCTCGGCTTTGCATCGGGGCTGCCGCTGGCCCTCACCGGCCAGGCGATGCAGGCCTGGCTGTCGATGGAAGGGCTCGATGTGGCCACCATCGGGTTTCTCTCGCTGGTCGGCCTGCCCTACACCTTCAAATTCTTGTGGGCGCCGTTGATGGACCGCTTCGACCTGCCGTGGCTCGGCCGGCGGCGCGGCTGGCTGGTGTTGACGCAGCTCGCGCTGGCGGTGGCGTTGTTCGTGCTCGCCGGCGTGTCGCCGAAGGGCGCGACGCAGGCCTTCGCGTTGATGGCGGTCGCAGTGGCGTTCATCTCGGCGTCGCAGGACGTGGTGATCGATGCCTACCGCACCGACATGCTGCCCGCGGCCGAGCGCGGCATGGGTGCGTCGCTGAACATCGCCGGCTACCGCATGGCGATGATCCTGTCGGGCGGCATCGCGCTGATCTGGACCGACACGCAGCAAGGCGGCGGCTGGAGCTGGCCCGACGTGTACCGCTTCATGGCCTGGCTGATGGTCGGCGCGGCGGTGTTGTCGGCGACGCTGCTGCCGCGGTTGAAGGTGGCGCCCGCGCCGCAGAGCGTGCCGCGCAACGACCTGATCGGGTTTGCGGCCGTGGTCGCCGCGGTGGCGGTGGGCTACCTCGTCACCGACCGCCTCGTCGCGCCGGGCGTGCGTTCATTGATGGCGCCGCTGTGGCAGGGCAGCAGCTTGAGCACGAACCTGCAAGGCCGCTGGGCCGACCTCGTGTCGTTGCTCGCCGGCATCGCGATCACGCTGCCGCTGGCGGCGTTCGCCGCACGGCGCGCCAAGTTCGAAACGCTGCTGTCGGGCCTGTCGAGCTACTTCAGCACCAAGGGTGCGGCGGCGTTTCTGGTGCTGATCGTCTTCTACAAACTCGGCGACGCCTTCGCCGGCTCGCTGCTGACGCCGTTTCTGTTGAAGGCGATGGCGTACTCGCCGGCCGAAGTGGGCGTGGTCAACAAGGTGATGGGCCTGTGGCTGACGATCGCCGGTGCGCTCATCGGCGGCGCACTGATGATCAAGCTCGGCCTGTGGCGCTCGCTGATGCTGTTCGGCGTCGGCCAGCTCGTCAGCAACCTCGCCTTCTGGTGGCTCGCCGTCGGCGGCAAGGGCACGCTCGGCGCGTTGACGCTGCCGGCCTTCGACTGGATCGTGGTCGAGTTGGCCGCGCCGACGCCGGTGGACGGCGCGCTCCTGATGGCGGTGGCGGTGGAGAACCTCACCGGCGGCATGGGCACCGCGGCCTTCGTCGCCTTCCTGATGAGCCTGACCAACCAGCGCTTCACGGCCACGCAGTTCGCGCTGCTGTCGGCGTTTGCGTCGATCGGCCGCGTCTGGGTGGGGCCGCTGGCGGGCGTGCTCGCCGAGAGCATCGGCTGGCCGAGCTTTTTCATCGTGTCCACGCTGGCCGCCGTGCCGGCGTTGGGGCTGCTCTGGTGGCTGCGGGCGAGCGTGCGCGCGCTCGACCACAATCCATCGACGGTGTCTGCAGAGGACTAGTGACCATGGCGGCTGATGGTGTTTCGTTGTTCCGTACCGATGCGGCGTTGAACCTGTCGCACGGTGTTTCGTGTTCGTGCCCGATGCACCTGCTGCGTTCGCGCCGCCTGTTCACCGGCTTGCTGGCCGGCGCCGCGTTGCCGGCGTGGGCACAACAGAAAACGCACGGCCGACGAAGGCGTGCGCCGCGACGTCGGCAAGGAAAGCAAGTTCACCAAGCTCGTCTCGGCCGAGCAGGTGGAAGCCGCGGCGCAGAAGCAGTACGCGCAGATGCTGACGCAGGCGCAGCAGCAGAAGGCGCTCGCGCCGGACAGCCACCCGCAGGTGGAGCGGCTGCGCTACATCGCGCAGCGCCTGATCCCGCACACCGACGAGTGGAACTCGCGTGCCAAGCAGTGGAAGTGGGAGGTCAACCTGCTCGGCAGCAAGGACCTCAACGCCTTCTGCATGCCCGGCGGCAAGATCGCTTTCTACTTCGGCATCCTGTCGCAGCTGCAGCTCAGCGACGACGAGGTGGCGACGATCATGGGCCACGAGATGGCGCATGCGCTGCGCGAACACGCGCGCGAGCGCATGGGCAAGACGGCGGCCACGCGGCTGGGCGCCGGCGCGCTGTCGGCGCTGCTCGGCCTGGGCAACGTCGGCGACGCGGCGCTGAACATGGGTGCGCAGATGCTGACGCTCAAGTTCAGCCGCGAAGACGAGAGCGAGGCCGACATCGTCGGCATGGACATCGCCGCGCGCGGTGGCTTCGACCCGGCGGCCGGCGTGACGCTGTGGCAGAAGATGATGGCCGCAGCCAAAGGCGCGCCGCCGCAATTCATGTCCACGCACCCGGCGGGCGAGACGCGCATCAAGGACATCGAAGGCAAGCTGGGCAAGGTGGAGCCGATCTATGCCCGGGCCGCCAAGCCGGAGCGCAAGTTCGCGCCGCCGGCGAAAGCCTGAGGCGGCGCGAATATTCGGCTTCGATTCTGAAAAACCGTTCGCTTAGAGCGGGGGCCGCACGCGCAGGCCGGGTGTTGGGATGGCTTGATACGGCAGCGCCACATTGCAGCGGGCCAGCGCCGCCTCCAGCGCCTCGGCCGCATCGAGCATCTGCTCGAGGGCCTCGGCCTGGCCTGGCTCGAGTGTCTGCCTCGGCGGCGGCGTCGTGCCGGCACGGCTGCGCGGCGCGGCGGCCGGCATCGCGCCTAGCTCGCTGCCGTCGGGGTCCGTCTCCGCAGCGGGCATGCGCACCGGCGACTCGGCCGGCGCGCCGGCTGCATCACCGCGCGCGCCGGCGCGCCGCGTGGCGCGATCGATCAACACGCGCAATGGCATGCTGTGGGTGGCGTTGCGGCTGGCCTCGCCCAGGCCGGCGAGATATTCGCGCAGGCCTGGAGCAGCGTGTGCAAGCGCAGCCACTGATGCTCGCGCCACGCCGGTCTGGGGATCTCGCCCGGCCCGGCAACGAAGTCTTTGACAAACAGGCGCCCGGCCGCCGTGCCGTAGGTTTGCGCCATGTGCAGGATGCGCTGTCGGGGCATGGCGATGTTCAACTCGCCTTCGCCGCTGAGCAGGTTCAGCCGCGCAACGCGGTTGCGCACGTTGGGCATGCGCATGCTGGTTTGTCGCTCCAGTCCTTGGCACTCAAACCCACGCCGAACAGAAAGCCGAGCAGCGTGCGCCACATCGGCACGCCTGCGCTGTCCGGATGCGCGGGGCCGAAACGATGCCAAGCATCGCCACGACCGCTGAGGTGGTTGTCGGGTAGCCGAGACCGGGCCATGGTGGTAAGGGCTGCGCCTGCCCAGCCACATGCCGAGGTCGGCCAGCGCGGGGTGGCCGAGTCGAAGAGGTGGATCGGAAAGTTCGAGCAGATGCCACCGTCGGAAAAACGGCAGGGCTTGAGCTCGCGCTGGCCCGGCCGCATCTCGTAGTCCACGGCATACAGCGGTACGGCCGAGAAGAGCAGTGGGTAGCTCAGGCTCAGCCGGGCCGCGACAACGATGGGCAGCTCGGCACTGGGCAGCAGGTAAAAACCGGCACCGCGTTCGGCGGCGGGGTCGGACCCGGACAGCGGCCGGTAAGGCTCAGCCACCTTCATCATGGCCCGCATCACGTCGGCCGGAAAGAAGTTGGCCAGGTCTGCGGGCTTGAAATACAGACGGGTGGATTCGTCGTCCAGCGGCAACCGGTACGGCCGGCCATGGCTGACATTGGTGGTGATCATCTCGAGATGGATCGAGCGCTCCTTGCGCGCGTCGGTCGGCCGCCCGTCGGGCGGCGGGGCGCCGGCATAGGCGGGTGCGCGCCACAAATCGCGAAAGGTCAGCGGCGGGCTCTGCGGGTCGTCGGGGTTGAAGCCGGCGGAGCGCTGGATGCCTTCATGCAGCCGATCGACGAGACCGGGGTCCTTCTTCGCGTCGCGGCCGTCCGCGGCGCGGCCGCGCGCCGGCCAGATCGTTGGCGATCAGGCCATGGCGAACGTCGGCCGACAGCGCGCAGACGATGCCGACCACGCGGCCGTCAGCGCCACCGGCACCAAGGCCAGCAGCCAGCTCCACCCGTACGCGCGGTCTCGGGTCGCCAGGAGCCAAAGCACGAACACCCCGACAACGGCGCACGCGGCCATGGCCAACAAGGCGGCAAGAAACGCCTCGCATCGAAAGGCCCACAACGCTCGCCGCGACCCACGCCAGCTTGTGCCAAAGCCGCGGCTTGCTGCCGCTGGCGAGAACCTTCACGGCATCGACGAACAGGTCGAAGAGCCGCTGGCCGCGCGGCGCCGGTTGAAACAAGGCTAGCATCCGCGTGCGCCCGCCACCGGCGTCCTTGGCCAGCTTGCCGGCAGGCGGCGCAGCACTTCGAACGGGGCCGGCGCGCTGCAGCGCCGGCCGGTACTCGGCAGCGGCTGCCAACGCAGCGGCCATCGCCCCGACCGGATGTCGCCGCCGATGCTCTTGAAGCTGGAAGGCACGGGCCAACTCGACGATGGCCCACGGATAGACCACCCCGCTGGCCACGCCACCGGTGCAGCACCAGATCGCAGAAGCGGTCGGGCGGTGGCGACTCGGTCACCGGATTCGGCACCTGCGCTTCGTCGTCGCCCAGCTCCGGCAGTGGTCCGGCGCGGGGCGCGCGGTCGGCGCCGCGGTGCAGACCAGCTCATGGCTCGAGGCGGCGCTTCAGGCAGGTCGAAGAATCGGGGGTTGTCCAGCATCAGCTTCAGGGCCGGCAGGCTGGGGTGGAAGCAGGTACAGCGTGCCGCGCGTGCGCACGAAGGCGCGCAGACCGAGCAAGATCGACCGACTGGCGATCGGGCAGCGGCACATGGAATCGGCTTTCCGGGTCATCGTGCTGGCCCATCATCGGGTCCTTGGCATCGCCGCGGTCGTCCACGCCGAGCACCGGGCGTTCGGCCCACTGACCGAGCAGATGCTCGAACTGGTCTTCCAGGCCGGCGCAGCAAAACATGCCCAGCATGCCGCGCGGCGTGTCGTCGGGCACGGCGGGTTCGGCGTCATCGCTGGGAGCGCTCCACAGCGCACCGTAGGGGTGCCCGCGCCGGATCAGCGGGCGCCGGCGCGCATGCACCACGTCGCCTGCGGCCTGTGCATTCGGCAGCTTGGCGGGCAGGCGCGGATTCATGCGCCGCGCATGCGAGCCGAAGGGGCAGCCCAAGCCTTCAGGATCGTGGGTGTAGTCGAAGTCGGCCTCGGCGCTCTCGCTGCCAGGCTCGCACCAGCCGGGCCCACGGGTGATGCGGCGGCCGTCGGGCCAGCGCCGGCAGACCTGGCCTTGACATAGTCGCTCCAGGATGATGGCTGCGGCGCTGTCGGCGGCGCAGACCCGGCAGCAGCGAGCGCCGCAGCGCCCTCGGCCGGCTTCGGGAATCGTCCACGCAGCCACTTCGCCCGCTCCTGCACCCAATTGTGGAAGCCGCTCACGTCCTGCTCCATCTGGCGCAGCACGGCGAAGCTGCCGTCGAGGAAGAAGCGGCGCACGTTCCTTGTGCGCACTCGGCAGGAGCCAGGGATTGAACCTGTGGTCGTTGATGCGGCCGAGCAGGAATTCACCGGCCTCGTGCTCTGAAGTCGCCTTGCTGGGATGAGCGGCCGGCCAGCCACGCACTACCACGCGCGACAGACCAACGCGAGAAGCCGAGGGAATGGAACCCATGCCCCTTTTCGCCTTGTGGCGCACCGAGGTGCTCGCCGCGCAGCAGGTGCAGCTTGACGCGGCACACCGCGGCCAGTCGCAGGAGCCTCTTTTTCGAGCAGCGCACCATCGGCCTCTTTCTTCGAGGCATGCAGGGGTGAAGACGGCATGCGCAGATGTCCATGGCAAAACAAGGGTACCACCTTATGGCGGCACTGTCGGACCGGTGTCGCCCAGGTGTTGGGCGACGCACGGCCATGCCCCGGCATGTGAACGCCGGTGCGCGGAGCTGGAACTGTCCGAGCACCGGCGCCGGCACCTGCAAGACGCAGGAGACCGCGGTACGAGAAACCCAGGCTGGCATGCACCGCGACCAGGCGCGATGCGTGGCTGACGTCGAGCGGCATCCGTGCCGTGAATCGGGCCGAAGAAACGAGCGCCCGCCCGCTTGCTCTGGGAACGTGACGATGGCGTGCATCACATGCCCGCCAGGCGGGTCGTTCAGCACTAGGCGCTGGATCTCTTGCGCGGGCAGGTCGGGCACGGCGCTCACCAGCCGCGCTCCGTGATGCGCGCTGCGGTGGGCCGGCTTCTCATGGCCGGCTCCGGCTGGCGCGGGTGATCTGCGCCGTATGGGTTGTCGGGTAGGCGCTGAAGAAGAAGCCCATCGCGGCCGGCTGATGGAAGCGCCGGATGGTGGTACGACGAACTCGTTCGGGAAGTAGCTGCGACCGGCCGCGGCGGCGCCTCTTCGATGTTGCTGGAACAAGCGGTTGAAGACATCGGCCACGACCAGCGCGAGAAGATGCTGCAGGATAGGCGTTGAAATCGCCGTCGAAGACCGTGTGCAGGACACAGCTTGCTGTTGAACTCGATGAACTGGGACCAAGCAGAAGTCCGGGCATGGTGCAGATGCGCAGGACTGGCTTCGATGCGACGAGTCGCGCCGTAGACGGATGACGCCGCGCAGCGCCTGCGCGTTGGCTGCGGTCGGGGTCTTGATGCGCATCACGACATTGAGCGGCTGCTGCACGAAGCGCAAGTCGCGGCGATGGCGCAGCCGGTAGCTCACGCACCTGAAGCCCCACTGCTTCTCGAGCCCGATGGGCAGGCCGTCCACCGGGTGCCGCGCGCGCCGGATCACGCGCGCCGATCAGCTCGAACGCGAACTCCGGCTCGGCCTTGATGTGCTCGCGCAGCGTCTGCCGCGTCAGCACGGCGCAGGTGCAGGCGCTGTCGGCGATCACGCTGGCCGAGCGCGGCCCGCCGTCCAGGCTCATCTCGCCGAAGTAGTCGCCCGGGCCGTACACGCCATAGACCACCTCGCGCCCGCGCGCGTCGCTGGAAAAGGCCTTCACGCGGCCGGCCAGCAGCAGGTACAGCGTGTCGCCGTGCGTGCCTTCTTCGATGATCAGCGTGCCCTTGCGGTAGCTGCGCGGCGTGCCGCGTGCGGCCAGGGCGCGCAGCGGCGGCGGCAGGACGGTGTTGATGTCGAGGGGGTCGGGTTTTTCGGCGGCGGCATCGTGCGCGCGCCGGGCAGCGAGGCCCGGCGCGCGCGCGCGATGGTAGCGCAATGCAGGTGTCAGTGCAGCGCACCGCCGCGCAGCGCGCCCACCAGCGGCGGCAGCACCGCCACCTGCCGCACCAGCGCGCGGATGCTGGCGGCGCCGGTCTTGGCGCGGATGGCGCCGATCTGCGAGCGCACGGTGGAAATGGCCACGCCTTGCGCTGCGGCGATCTTCAGCGGGCGGCTCGCCTTCGCACAGCGCCGCCAGCACGCGCGACTCGGCCGGCGTGAGGCCGTGCTCGCGCGCAAACCAGTGCGCCGACAAGGCCTCGCACATGCGGCGCTTGCCGAAGACGAGCAGCGTCAGCGCGTCGTCGCCGCGCTGCGGCGGGCAGCGGCACCACCGCCACCGAGACGCGCTGCTGCCCCTGGCCCAGGCTCAGCAGCCGCCGCAGGCCGCGTTGCGCGCGCGGCGGCGAGCGCCTCGCGCAGCGGCGCCACGTCCTGCGGGCGGCGCACGCGCAGTTCGGCGCCCGAGCAGTTGCAGCGGATGCTCGGCATCGAGCTCGGCGCGGGCGACGTGGTTGGCGTGCAGCACGACGCTGTCATCGGCCAGCAGCAGCATGCCGTAGTCGATCTCGTCGAGCATCAGCGCGAACCAGTGCGGCGGCGCGCTGCGCGGTCGGATGGCCGCGGGCAGCAGGCCTGGCTGTGGATGCTGCGTTGCCGTTGTCGTGGTCGCGAGCAAATCGAACATGGCAGCTTCCTCCTCGACTCGCGCTGAACCGCTCAGCGCATGGGGAGAAAGGTAGGCGTCAGCGCGCTTGCGCGGGCGGTGAATCTGCCACCGCCGTTTGTGACTTATTCACATCGGCTCTACAGCTTCCAGCCGTAATCCATCACCACCGGCGCATGGTCCGAAAAGCGCTGCGCCAGGAAGATCTCTTCGCGCCTGGCAGTGGCCGCAATCGCCGGCGTGGCGATGTGATAGTCGAGCCGCCAGCCGACGTTCTTCGCCCGCGCCTGGCCGCGCTGGCTCCACCACGTGTACTGCTCGGGCTTCTGGTTGAGCGTGCGGAACACGTCCACCAGCCCGGCCTTGTCGAACAGCTTGGTCAGCCACGCGCGCTCTTCGGGCAGGAAGCCGCTGTTCTTCTGGTTGCCCTTCCAGTTCTTCAGGTCGATCTCGTGGTGGGCGATGTTGACGTCGCCCAGCAAGCACGAACTCGCGCTCGGCCTTGAGCTTGACCAGGTGCGGGTACATGCGGGCGAGGAAGCGGAACTTGGCCGCCTGCCGTTCCTCGCCGGTGGTGCCGCTGGGGAAGTAGCAGCTGATGACGCTGAACTTTTTCTTCGCCGTGTCGAAGCGCGTTTCGATCCAGCGGCCTTCGGCGTCGAACTCTTTGCGAGCCGAAGCCGATCTTCACGTCGCTCGGCGCCTTCTTCGCGTACAGGCCGACGCCGGAGTAGCCCTTCTTCTGCGCGTAGTGGAAGTGGCCGTGCAGGTCGCCGAGTTTGTCGAAGCGGCCTTGCACCGTGTCGGCCTGGGCCTTGACCTCCTGCACGCCAATACAATCGGCGCCCGCTTGCTCGGCCCATTGCACGAAGCCCTTGTCTGCCGCCGAGCGGATGCCGTTCAGGTTGAGCGTGACGAGGCGGAACATGCAACAACGGGCTTTCTTCGAGTGCAAGGAGTGGTGATGACGCAGCAGCCGCAGACCGACGCGCTGGCGCAGGAGTTCGTGCAGTTCGCGCTCGGCGCCGGCGTGCTGCGCTTCGGCGAGTTCAAGACCAAGGCCGGGCGATTGTCGCCCTACTTTTTCAACGCCGGCGGCTTCGACGACGGCGCCAAGCTCGGCCGCGTGGCCGGCTTCTACGCGCGCCGCCTGCTGGCGCTCGGGGCTCGAGTTCGACATGCTGTTCGGCCCGGCCTACAAGGGCATCACGCTGGCCGCGGCGGTGGCCATCGAGCTGGCGCGGCTGGGCCGCAACGTGCCCTTTGCCTACAACCGCAAGGAGGCCAAGGACCACGGCGAAGGCGGCACGCTGGTCGGCGCGCCGCTGGCCGGGCGGGTGGTGATCGTCGATGACGTGGTCTCGGCCGGCACCTCGGTGCGCGAGTCGATCGCGATGATCGGCGCCGCCGGCGCCACGCCGGTCGGCGTGGCAATTGCGCTGGACCGGCAGGAGAAGAGCGCCGAAAACGGTGTAGATTTGCCGTTTTCGGCAGTGCAGTACATCACGGCGCAACTCGGCCTTGAAAGTTTGTGCCGTTGCGACGCTGGCCGACCTGTTGCACTATCTGAGCGCTACATCTGACGCCGCACTCGCCCCCTACCGACAATCGGTGTCGGCCTACCGGGCCCGTTACGGCGTTTAACCCCTTGCCGAGCCGTCATCGGTTTCAATCCGCCCCAGTGCTCAACGCCATGACTGACCGCCGTTTCTGCCACCGCCTGTTCGCATGCACCCTGCTCGCACTCAGCGGGCTGACCTGCGCTCAGGCCAACACGCGCTCCAACGACCAGGTGTTCACCTGCATCAACGCGGCCGGACGTGCGCTCACGTCCGACCGCCTGATCGGCGACTGCATGGACCGCGAACAGCGCGTGCTGGCGCGCGACGGCACCCTGCTGCGCATCGTGCCGCCCTCGCTGACCGCCGACGAGCGCGCCGAGAAGGAAGCGCGCGAGAAAAAGCTGGCCGCCGAGCGCGACGCCAGGTCGGAAGCCGTGCGCCGCGACCGCAACCTGATGCAGCGCTTCCCCAACGCCGCCGCGCACCAGAAAGCGCGCGAGCAGGCGCTGGAGGTGACGCAGTTCGCGATCACGCAATCCGAGGCGCGGCTGGCCGATCTGGAGCGCGAGCGCAAGCCGCTGATGGACGAGTCCGAGTTCTACAAGGGCAAGTCGCTGCCGGGCAAGTTGAAGGGCCAGCTCGACGCCAACGATGCCGCCACCTCGGCGCAGAAAGAACTGCTGGTGCAGCAGAAGGCCGAGCTGGAGCGCGCCTCGAAGCTCTACGACGTGGAGCTGGCGCACCTGAAGAAGCTGTGGGCCGGCGCCTTGCCGGGTTCGCTGCACATGCCCGGCGAGGCCAACAGCGCCAAGTCCAAGCACCCGGGCGCGGTGCCGGTGGTCAACAGCGCGCGCGGCGCCGACTAGCGCTGCGAAGGGCGCCGAGCGCTCAGCCGGAGCCCAGTTTTTTCTTCAGCAACTCGCTGGCCTGGGCCGGATTGGCCTGGCCCTTGGACGCTTTCATCACCTGGCCGACGAGCGCGTTGAAGGCTTTGTCCTTGCCGGCGCGAAACTCATCGACGGACTTGGCGTTGGCGGCGAGAACGTCGTCGACGATTTTTTCGAGGCGCCGCTGTCGCTCATCTGCTTCAGGCCTTTGGCGGCGATCAAGGCATCGACATCCGCGCCCTCGCCCGTCCACAGCAACTCCAAGACCTGGCGCGCGCCGTTGTTGCTGACGGTGCCGTCCGCGACGCGGCCGATCAGCGCAGCCAACGCGCGCGCGCCGACCGGCGAGGCGTCGATCTCG
Organism: uncultured beta proteobacterium; assembly: GCA_963732625.1. Classification (GTDB taxonomy): domain Bacteria; phylum Pseudomonadota; class Gammaproteobacteria; order Burkholderiales; family Burkholderiaceae_C; genus CADEEN01. Next base: position 127,551 of record CAVTAM010000041.1, read on the forward strand.
CGCTCTTCGGCATTCAGGCGCTTGCTGATCTCGCCCATCAGCCAGTTGGCGACGAGCTTGGGCTGCCGGCACGCCTCGCGCGCCGCCTCGTAGTAGCGCGCAAACGGCAGGCTCTGCGCCATCATCGCGGCGTCGTACGCCGACAGGCCGTCATCACGCTCGAAGCGCGCCGCCATCGCAGCGGGCAGCTCGGGCAGCGTCGATTTCACGCGCTCGACCCACTCGGGCGCGATCACCAGCGGCGGCAGATCGGGATCGGGGAAGTAGCGGTAGTCCTGCGCGTCTTCCTTGCTGCGCATCGCGCGCGTCTCGCCGGTGGCGGGGTCGAACAGCACGGTGGCCTGCTCGATCTTCAGGCCGTCTTCGACGCGGTCGATCTGCCACTGCACTTCGAAATCGATCGCCTGCTGCATGAACTTGAAGCTGTTCAGGTTCTTGATCTCGCGCCGCGTGCCGAACGGCTGGCCCGGCTTGCGCACCGAGACGTTGGCGTCGCAGCGGAAGCTGCCTTCCTGCATGTTGCCGTCGCAGATGCCGAGCCAGACGACGAGCGCGTGCAGCGCTTTCGCGTAGGCCACCGCTTCGGCCGAAGAGCGCATGTCGGGCTCGGAGACGATCTCGAGCAGCGGCGTGCCTGCCCGGTTCAAGTCGATGCCGCTCTGGCCCTGGTAATCCTCGTGCAGGCTCTTGCCGGCGTCCTCTTCGAGGTGCGCGCGTGTCAGGTGAACGGTCTTCTTCTCTGCACCGACGACGAACTCGAGCGTGCCGCCCTGCACCACCGGAATCTCGTACTGGCTGATCTGGTAGCCCTTGGGCGAGTCGGGATAGAAATAGTTCTTGCGCGCGAAGATCGATTGCGGCGCGATCTTGGCGCCCACCGCCAGGCCGAAGCGGATCGCGCGCTCCACGGCGCCGCGGTTCATCACCGGCAGCGTGCCCGGCAGCGCCAGATCGACGGCGCTGGCCTGCGTGTTCGGCGCGGCGCCGAAGGCGGTGGACGAGCCGCTGAAGATCTTGCTCGCCGTCGACAGTTGGGCGTGCGTCTCCAAGCCGATGACGACCTCGTAGCCGCGGATCAGCGCGCTCATCGAAAGGCCTGCGGCGTGCGCTGATGAAAATCGGTCGCCTGCTGAAACGCATGCGCCGCATGCAGCAACTGACCTTCGGCAAAGTAGTTGCCGATCAGCTGCAAGCCGACCGGCATGCCGCCCTCGCCAAAACCGGCCGGCACGCTCATGCCCGGCAGGCCCGCCAGACTCGCCGGCAGCGTGAAGATGTCGGCCAGGTACGCGGCCACCGGGTCATCGTCCTGCGCGCCTAGCTTCCACGCCACCGTGGGTGCGACCGGGCCGGCGATGATGTCGCATTGCTGAAAGCACTGCTGAAAGTCGTCGGCGATCATGCGGCGCAGTTTCTGTGCCTGCAGGTAATACGCGTCGTAGTAGCCGTGCGAGAGCACGTAGGTGCCGATCATGATGCGGCGCTTGACCTCGGCGCCGAAGCCTTCGGCGCGCGACTTCTTGTACATGTCCATCAGATCGCCGTGCTGGGCCGTGCGGTGGCCGTAGCGCACACCGTCGTAGCGCGACAGGTTCGAGCTGGCTTCGGCCGGCGCGATGATGTAGTAGACGGGGATCGACAGCTCGGTGCGCGGCAGGCTCACGTCGACCAGCGTTGCGCCCAGTTTTTCGAACTCGGCCAGGGCGTTGCGCACGGCGCTGTTGACGTCGCCCGACAGCGCTGTGGGAAAGAACTCGCGCGGCAGGCCGACGCGCAGCCCGGCCAGCGGTTTGCCGGCCGCCGCGCCTTCGCGCGCACGTTGCATCTGCGCATGAAAGTCCTGCGGCGCTCGCTCGGCACTGGTCGAGTCGCGCTCGTCAAAGCCGCTCATCGCCGAGAGCAGCAGCGCGCAATCTTCTGCGCTGCGCGCCAGCGGCCCGGCCTGATCGAGGCTCGATGCAAACGCCACCATGCCCCAGCGCGAGCACACGCCGTAGGTCGGCTTGATGCCGGTGATGCCGGCAAAGCTGGCGGGCTGGCGGATCGATCCTCCCGTGTCGGTGCCGGTGGCTGCGGGCAACAGGCGAGCCGCCACCGCCGCCGCCGAGCCGCCGGAGGAACCGCCGGGCACGCGCTCGGTGTTCCACGGGTTGCGCACGACGCCGAAGGCCGAGTTCTCGTTCGACGAGCCCATCGCGAACTCGTCGCAGTTCAACTTGCCCAGGCTGATGGCGCCGGCCCCCGGGCGTCCGCCCGCCTCACCGCTCCCCAGACGCGAGACGACGGTGGCATCGAACGGGCTCTGGTAGCCGGCGAGCATCTTCGAGCCGGCCGTCGTCGGCTCGCCGCGGGTGGCAAAGATGTCCTTGTGCGCGATCGGCACGCCGGCCAGCGCGCCGAGCGCTTCGCCCTTCGCACGCCGCGCGTCGATGGCGCGCGCAGCGTCGAGCGCACGCTCGCCATCGACATGCAGGAACGCGCCGAGCGCCTTGTGCGACTCGATGCGCGCCAGCAGATGCGTCACCACCTCGACGCTGCTGACCTCGCGCGCCGCCAGCGCGCGGCCGAGTGCGGCCACGCCCATCTCGTGCAGCGCCGTCACTCGATCACCTTCGGCACGAGAAACAACCCGTCTTCGACCAGCGGCGCGCTGGCCTGATTCGCTGCGCGCTGATCGCTTTCCGTGACCACATCGTCACGCAGGCGCAAGGCGGCGGTCTGCACCGCGGCCAGCGGCGTGTACAGCGGCTCGACCCCCGAGGTTTCAACCGCGCTCATCTGCTCGACGATGGCAAAAAAGCCGTTCAATTGCTGCAGCATCGCCTGCTCTTCGGCGGGTTGCAGTTCGAGCCGCGCGAGGTGCGCGATGCGGCGGACATCGTCCGGGGCGAGGGGCATGGCGGAGCTTGAAAAACTTGAGGAAGGGGATTCGAAAGCGGATGCAACTGCCGGCCGGGCCGTGGATTTTGCGCACTTCGCAGGGCGCGGATGCGGCTATCTTCGAGAGGCCTTGGGGTATTATCGCGCCCCAAATTAGAGCCCTCCGACGCCTCTCGGCGCGGGGGGTTTTCTTGCAAAAAAGCGCTTGCGCAACGGCGTTTTCCGGCCGTGACGCAAAGCTGCATCACCGGCTCGACCATGTTCGCATTCCTGCGCCGCTACGTTTCCACCGACCTGGCCATCGACCTCGGCACGGCCAACACATTGATCTACGTGCGCGGCAAGGGCATCGTGCTCGACGAGCCGTCGGTCGTGGCGATCCGCCACGAGGGCGGGCCCAACGGCAAGAAGACGATCCAGGCCGTGGGCAAGGAAGCCAAGGCGATGCTGGGCAAGGTGCCGGGCAACATCGAAGCCATCCGGCCGATGAAGGACGGCGTGATCGCCGACTTCACCGTCACCGAGCAGATGTTGAAGCAGTTCATCAAGATGGTTCACCCGCGCTCGCTGTTCAGGCCGAGCCCGCGCATCATCATCTGCGTGCCCTGCGGCTCGACGCAGGTCGAGCGGCGCGCGATCCGCGAGTCGGCCTTGGGTGCCGGCGCGAGCGAGGTCTATCTGATCGAAGAGCCGATGGCCGCGGCGATCGGCGCCGGCCTGCCGGTGGCCGAAGCCAGCGGCTCGATGGTCGTCGACATCGGCGGCGGCACGACCGAAGTCGGCGTGATCTCGCTCGGCGGCACGGTCTACAAGGGCAGCGTGCGCGTCGGCGGCGACAAGTTCGACGAGGCGATCATCAACTACATCCGCCGCAACTACGGCATGCTGATCGGCGAGCCGACGGCCGAAGCGATCAAGAAGGAAATCGGCTCGGCCTTCCCCGGCAGCGAAGTGCGCGAGATGGAGGTCAAGGGCCGCAACCTCTCTGAAGGCGTGCCGCGCAGCTTCACGATCTCCTCGAACGAGATCTTGGAAGCGCTGACCGACCCGCTGAACCAGATCGTCTCGTCGGTGAAGAACGCGCTCGAACAGACGCCGCCCGAGCTCGGCGCCGACATCGCCGAGCGCGGCATGATGCTCACCGGCGGCGGCGCGCTGCTGCGCGATCTGGACCGCCTGCTGGCCGAAGAAACCGGCCTGCCGGTGCTGGTGGCCGAGGACCCGCTGACCTGCGTCGTGCGCGGTTGCGGCATGGCGCTGGAGCGCATGGAGCGCCTGGGCTCGATCTTCACCTCGGAATGACCCGTCACCTGACGGACCACTGAACCACGAGAGCCGAAGTTGCAGCTCGGCACCATCGACCGCACGCCGCCGCCCTTCTTTCGCCAGGGCTACTCGGCGCTTACCAAGCTGATCTTTTTCACCGCGCTGTCGGTGTTCATGATGGTGGCCGACACGCGCTTCACCGTCATCGCGCCGCTGCGCTCGGCGATTGCCGCGGCGTTGGCGCCGGTGCAGCGCTCGCTGCTGGTGCCGGTGGATGTGGCGCTCGGCGGCAACGATTACCTGCAAGGCCTGACCAAGGCGCTGGCGGCGGAAGACGCGGCCCGCAAGCAGCTCGTGCTGCAGGCCGAACAAGCGCAGTCGGCCGAGCGCCTGGCCAACGAGAACCGGCAGCTGCGTGGCCTGCTCGAACTGCGGCCCGGCTTGAAGGTGAAGTCGGTGGCGGCCGAGGTGATGTACGAAGCGGCCGACCCGTTCTCGCGCAAGTTCTATATCGACCGCGGGCTGGCGCAGGGCCTGGTGCCGAGCTCGCCGGTGATCACCGAAGGCGGCGTCATCGGCCAGGTGACGCGGGTCTATCCGCTGTCCTCCGAGGTCACGCTGCTGACCGACCGCGACGCCGCGATCCCGCTGCTCAACACGCGCACGCAACTGCGCGCCGCGGCCTTCGGCGGCGTGGCGCAGGGCAGCGCGCTCGAGCTGCGTTTTGTCTCGGCCAACACCGATGTCAAGGTCGGCGACGTGCTGCACACCTCGGGTGTGGATGGCATCTACCCGCCGGGGCTGCCGGTGGCCAAGGTGACTCTCGTCGAGCGGCAGGCCGACGGCGGCTTCACGCGCGTCGAGCTGGCGCCGCTGGCCTCCGTCGATCGGGTGCGGCATGTGCTGGTGCTGGAGCCGCTGAGAAACCAGTTGCCGCCGCCGCCTGCAGCGGAGCCCGCTTCTGCGCCGAAGGCTGGAAGGGGCAGGAAGTGACGTTATTTGCGCGAGCGCGGGCCGAGCGCGCGGCCGCTCCGGAGCCGGCCCGCGATCCCCTTGGGGGATCGGCCAACGTACCCGTTGGACGAGGGGCTCCATGTCGGGCCGAGCGCGCGGCCGCTCCGGAGCCGGCCCGCATCCCCTCGGGGGATCGGCCAACGTACCCGTTGGACGAGGGGCTCCAATGAGCATCATGCCGCGCGGCGATCAGCTTTTGCTGCCCGCCAACCCGCTCTTCATCGTCATCACGCTGCTGCTGGCACTGGCCTTCAACATGCTGCCGCTCGGCCGCAGCCCGTGGCTGCCCGACCTGCTGGCGCTGACGCTGGCCTTCTGGGTGGTGCACCAGCCGCGCCGCGTCGGCGTGGGCGTGTCGTTTTTCTTCGGCCTGTTGATGGACGTGCATCAGGGCTCGATCCTCGGCCAGCACGCGCTGGCCTACACGCTGCTGGCCTTCGTCGCCATCGCGCTGCACCGGCGGCTGCTCTGGTTCCCGGTGTTCCAGCAGGCGGCGCAGGTGCTGCCCCTGTTCATCGCCGCGCACCTGGTGTCGCTGGTGCTGCGCATGCTCGCCGGTGATCTGTTCCCCGGCTGGAGCTACTTCATCGCGCCGTGCTTCGAAGCGGTACTTTGGCCGATCGTCTCGTTCGTCTTCCTCGCGCCGCAACGCAGAGCCCCCGATCCTGACGAGAATCGACCGCTGTGACTGAACTGCGCGACGTCGAACGCGAACTGGGCGGCTTTCGCATCCGCCTGGTGGCTGCGGCGTTGTTCGTGCTCGTCTGCTTTTCCCTGCTGGCGGCGCGGCTGGTGCATCTGCAGGTCGTGCGCCATGACGACCTGTTCACGCAGGCCGAGAACAACCGCACCGCGGTCGTGCCGGTGGTGCCCAACCGCGGCCTGATCGTCGATCGCAACGGCATCGTGCTGGCCAACAACTACTCGGCCTACACGCTGGAGATCATGCCGTCGCGGCTGGCGCAGCCGCTGGACGTGACCATCGACGCGCTGGCCGAGCTGGTGGAGATCACGCCGCGCGACCGCCGCCGCTTCAAGCGCCAGCAGGCCGACAGCAAGAACTTCGAGTCGCTGCCGATCCGCACCAAGCTGACCGACGACGAAGTGGCGCGCTTCATCGCCCAGCGCTTCCGCTTCCCCGGCGTCGACGTGAAAGCGCGGCTGTTCCGCAACTACCCGCTGGGCGAGACCGGCGCCCACCTGCTGGGCTACATCGGCCGCATCAACCAGGCCGAGAAGGAAGCGATCGAAGACTGGGAAGACGAGCTGCAAGCCAACTACCGCGGCACCGAGTACATCGGCAAGCTCGGCATCGAGCAGCGCTACGAGCAGCAGCTGCACGGCGTCACCGGCGTCGAAGAGGTCGAAACCAGCGCCGGCGGACGCGCGATGCGCCGCCTCGACCACAAGGCGGCGACGCCGGGCGACCAGGTCTATCTGTCGATCGACATCAAGCTGCAAGCGCTGGTCGAGCAGATGTTCGGCGAGCGCCGCGGCGCACTGGTGGCCATCGATCCGCGCAACGGCGAGGTGCTGGCCTTCGTCAGCAAGCCTTCGTTCGACCCCAACCTGTTCGTCGATGGCATCGACGTCGACAACTGGCGCGAGTTGAACGAGAGCATCGACAAGCCGCTGCTCAACCGGGCCTTGCGCGGCACCTACCCGCCGGGCTCGACCTTCAAGCCCTTCATGGCGATGGCGGCGCTCAATTCCGGCAAGCGCGCTGCCGGCACGGTGATCCACGACGGCGGCAGCTTCGTCTTCGGCAACCACACCTTCCGCAGCCACGGCGACCATGGCCTGGGCGCCGTGGACATGTATCGCTCGATCGTCAAGTCGAGCAACGTCTACTACTACTCGCTGGCCAACGAGATGGGCGTCGATCTGATGCACGAGCAGCTCTCGCCGATGGGTTTCGGCCGCAAGACCGGCATCGACCTCGACGGCGAAGTCACCGGCTTGTTGCCGTCGACGGCGTGGAAGAAAAAAGCCTACAAGAAAGCCGAGCAGCAGCGCTGGTACGCCGGCGAGACGATCTCGCTGGGCATCGGCCAGGGCTACAACAACTTCACCATGCTGCAACTGGCCAGCGCCACGGCCACGCTGGTGGCCGGCGGCCAGCGCTTCGAGCCGCGGCTGGTGCGCGAGATTGAAGCCGCCGTCAAGCACACCAAGAGCAGCCCGCAAGCCCAGGCACTGCCGCCGCTGCCCTATGACCCGGAGCATGTGGCGCTGATCAAGCGCGCGCTCTACGGCGTGACGCAGGAAGGCACCTCGGTGCGCTCCTTCGTCGGCGCGCCGTACAAGACCGGCGGCAAGACCGGCACCGCGCAGGCGATCGGCATCAAGGCCAACGAGAAGTACAACGCTTCGAAGATCGACGAGTACCAGCGCGACCATTCGCTGTACAACGCCTTCGCGCCGCTCGACGAGCCGACGATTGCGCTGGCCGTCGTCGTCGAGAACGCCGGCTTCGGCTCGGAGGCCGCCGCGCCGATCGCGCGCCGCGTCTTCGACTACTGGATCGCCGGCCTGTGGCCGAGCGACGAAGACATGGCAGCCACGCAGATCGGCAAGTCCACCGGCCCGATCGGCAAGCAGCGCGAGGCCAAGGACGTGTTGTTGCCAGGGCTGCAAGGTGGCGGCTTCGCGCAGTCGGTGACGACCGCGCCGGGTCCGGTGGCGCTGAACATCAAACCATGAGCGCCGTCTTCGAACAACCGTCGGTTTGGCAACGCATCAAGCCGGTGCTGTTCGGCTTCGACGGCCTGCTGTCGGTGGCGGTGCTGATCTTGGCGGCGTTCGGCCTGATGACGATGTACTCGGCCGGCTTCGACCACGGCACGCGTTTCATCGATCACAGCCGCAACATGCTGATCGCGCTGGCGATCCTGTGGGCGGTGTCGCAGGTGCCGCCGCAGCGGCTGATGGCGCTGGCGGTGCCGATCTACACGCTGGGCGTGATGCTGCTGATCGCCACGGCGCTGTTCGGCATCAGCAAGAAGGGCGCGACACGCTGGCTCAACATCGGCGTCACGGTGATCCAGCCGAGCGAGATCCTGAAGCTCGCCACGCCGCTGATGCTGGCCTGGTGGTTCCAGACCTGCGAAGGCCGCATGCGCGCTGCCGAGTGGATCGTCGCCGCGGTGATCCTGCTCGTGCCGTTCGCGCTCGTCGCCAAGCAGCCCGACCTGGGCACGGCGATCCTCATCCTCTCGGCCGGCCTGTACGTGCTGTTTTTCGCCGGCCTCAGCTGGCGCCTGATCGTGCCGGTGATGCTGGCCGCCGTGGCCGCGATCGCCGCGCTGGTCATCTCCGAGCCCACCATCTGCCAGCCCGGCGTCGAGTGGCCGTTGCTCAAGGCGTACCAGCAGCAGCGCGTGTGCACGCTGCTCGACCCGTCGAAGGACCCGCTGGGCAAGGGCTTCCACATCCTGCAGGGCATGATCGCCATCGGCTCCGGCGGCCTCTACGGCAAGGGCTTCATGCAGGGCACGCAGACGCACCTCGAGTTCATCCCCGAGCGCACGACCGACTTCATCTTCGCCGCGTTCTCGGAGGAGTTCGGCCTCGTCGGCACGATCGGCCTGTTGCTGGCCTTCAGCTTCCTGATCCTGCGCGGCTTGTTCATCGCCGCCGAGGCGCCGACGCTGTTCGCGCGCCTGCTCGCCGGCTCGATCACGCTGTCGATCTTCACCTACGTCTTCGTCAACATGGGCATGGTCAGCGGCATCCTGCCCGTCGTCGGCATCCCGCTGCCGTTCGTGAGTTACGGCGGCACGGCGATGGTGACGCTGGGCCTGGCGATCGGCATGCTGATGTCGATCGCGCGCAGCCGGCGGTTGATGCAAAGTTAGGCAGGCGCTGCCGTGGGCAACCGCACCGTAAATCGCGTGCCCGGCGACACCGCGCGCGGATTCGTCGCTTCGATCGCCACCGTGCCACCATGCCGCTCGGCGATCTCGCGCACGATGGCCAGGCCGAGGCCCGAGCCATCGACGTCGGAGCCGAGCGCGCGGTAGAACGGCTGGAACACCAGCTCGCGCTCGTCCTCCGGGATGCCGGGGCCGTTGTCCTCGACCTGCACGACGACCACCTGGCCATAGGGATCGGGCAGCAGCCGCACGGTTACCGTGCCGCCGCCGGGCGTGTACTGCACGGCGTTGTCGACCAGGTTGCGGATCAGCTCGCGCACCAGCAGCGCTTCGCCGACGACGCGCGGCGCCGCGGCGTCTTTCGCGCCCGGGCCCTCGTAGCCGAGATCCAAACCCTTGGCCAGCGCGCGCGGCACGAAGTCGTGCACGACCTCGGTGGCCACGGCCGAGAGGTTGAACGGCGTCACGCGGCGCGCTTCATTGGCGTCTTCGGCACGCGCCATCGCCAGCAACTGGTTGACCATGTGCGCGGCCTGCTGCGACGAGCGCGCGATCTGGTGCAGCGAGCGCTTGACCGCCTTCGCGTCGCCGCCCTCGGCCTCGCGCTGCGCCAGCTCGGCCTGCATGCGCAGCCCGGCCAGCGGCGTCTTCAGCTGGTGCGCGGCATCGGCCAGGAAGTGTTTTTGCGCGCCGATCGAGCGGTCGAGCCGCGCCAGCAGATCGTTGATCGCCGCCACCAGCGGGCTGACCTCCTCCGGCGCCGCGCGCTCGTCGATCGGCGACAGGTCGCCGATGGCGCGCTGGCGGATGCGCCGCTGCAGCTCGTCGAGCGGGCGCAGGCCGCGCGACAGGGCGAACCAGATCAGCACCACCGCCAGCGGCAGGATGGCGAACTGCGACAGCATCACGCCGCGCGCGATTTCGGTGGCCAGTTGCGAGCGCTTGTCGAGCGTCTCGGCCACTTGCACCAAAGGCAGCAGCAGCGGCGGCGCCCGGTCGGCCGGCGACGGCGCCGCGGCCGGCACCCAGAGGTAGGCCACCCGCACCGCGCGGCCATCGAGCTCGTCGTCGCGCAGGCGCACTTCGCCGTCGTCGCGCGGCTTTTCCTCCGGCACCGGCAGCACGCGGTCGCCGGCCACATGCTCGCCGCGCGTGCCGAGGATCTGGAAGTAGAAGTTCTCCGACTCCTCGCCGCGCAGGATGGCCACCGAGACCTCGGGCAGGTTGATCTGCGCGCGCGGCGTGGGCGCCACCGGCACGCTGACGCGGCGCGCCAGCGTGCGCGCCGTCTCCGCCAGTTCACGGTCGAACGGCCGGTTGGCGATGGCCTGCGCCGACACCCAGATGATGACCACCGACAGCGGCCACAACAGCAGCAGCGGCACCAGCAGCCAGTCGAGGATGTCGCCGAACAGCGAGCGCTGCGGGCGCGCGCTGGGCGCGGTCTTGTCGGGCACGCGCGGTCAGGCTGTCATGAGTTGATCTTCTCCAGGCAGTAGCCCAAGCCGCGCACGGTGGCGATGCGGATCGGCCCCTGCTCGATCTTCTTGCGCAGCCGGTGCACATAGACCTCGATGGCGTTGTTGCTGACCTCTTCGCCCCACTCGCACAGGCGCTCGACCAGCTGGTCCTTGCTGACCAGGCGGCCGGCGCGCTGCAGCAGCACTTCGAGCAGCGAGATCTCGCGCGCCGACAAGTCGATCATCTGCTCGTTGATGTAGCAGACGCGCCCGGTCGCATCGAAGGTCAGCGGGCCGTGCTTCAAGACGCTGCTGGCGGTGCCCAGGCCGCGCCGCATCAGCGCGCGCACGCGGGCTTCCAACTCCTGCAGCGAAAACGGCTTGGCCATGTAGTCGTCGGCGCCGAGGTCCAGGCCCTTGACACGCTGCTCGACGCTGTCGGCGGCGGTGAGGATCAGCACCGGCGTGGACGAGCCACGGGCGCGGAACTTGCGCAACACCTCGAGGCCATGCACCTTGGGCAGACCGAGGTCGAGAATCACCAGGTCAAACTCGTGTGAGGCCAGTGCCGCCTCGGCCTCGCTGCCCGAGGCCACATGATCGGCCGCATAACCCGCTGCACGCAGCGAACGCAGCAGGCCATCGGCCAGCACTTGATCGTCTTCGGCAACGAGCACTCGCATCGTCATCGTCTCCTGATTCGAATAATTTTAGGGAGCCTCGGCGCGGCCCCGCTTGACGGAAAACCAGACCTGTACGAATATCCAGTTGTCGCGCACAATACGCTGCATCTTCACAAGCCATCCACCGGAGACCACACGCATGGACGCCCCCGTCAAAGCCCTCAACACCGAAAAAGCCAAGGCCCTGCAAGCCGCCCTGGCGCAGATTGAAAAACAATTCGGCAAGGGCTCGATCATGCGCCTGGGCGACGGCGAAGCGGTCGACGCCATCGAGGCCGTGTCCACCGGCTCGCTCGGCCTGGACATCGCGCTGGGCATCGGCGGCCTGCCGCGTGGCCGGGTGATCGAAATCTACGGCCCGGAGTCGAGCGGCAAGACCACGCTGACGCTGCAGGTCATCGCCCAGATGCAGAAGGTGGCCGGCACCTGCGCCTTCATCGACGCCGAGCACGCGCTCGATGCCCAGTACGCGCAGAAGCTCGGCGTCAATCTGCAAGAGCTGCTGATCAGCCAGCCCGACACGGGAGAGCAGGCGCTCGAAATCGTCGATGCGCTGGTGCGCTCGGGCTCGATCGACCTGATCGTCATCGACTCGGTGGCCGCGCTCACGCCCAAGGCCGAACTCGAAGGCGAGATGGGCGATTCGCTACCGGGTTTGCAAGCGCGCCTGATGAGCCAGGCCCTGCGCAAGCTCACCGCCAACATCAAGAAGACCAACACCATGGTCATCTTCATCAACCAGATCCGCATGAAGATCGGTGTCATGTTCGGCAACCCGGAAACCACCACCGGCGGCAACGCGCTCAAGTTCTACGCCTCGGTGCGCCTCGATATCCGCCGCACCGGCAGCATCAAGAAGGGCGAAGAGGTCATCGGCAGCGAGACCAAGGTCAAGGTCGTCAAGAACAAGGTCGCATCGCCGTTCAAGATCGCCGAGTTCGACATCCTCTACGGCGAAGGCATCAGCCGCGAGGGCGAGATCATCGACATGGGTGTTAACGCCCACATCCTCGAAAAGTCCGGCTCCTGGTACGCCTACAACGGCGAGAAGATCGGCCAGGGCAAGGACAACGCGCGCGAGTTCCTGCGCGAGAACGCCGACGTGGCGGTCGAGATCGAGAACAAGGTGCGCGAGTCGATGGGCATTCCGCTGATCGCCGCCCCTGTGGCCCCTGGGTCCGGAAGCGAGAAGAAGGCCTGAGGAGGGTTCGAAGTGGCGGTGCGTCCGCCGCTGTCGCTCAAAGGCCGCGCGCTGCAATGGCTGTCGCAGCGCGAGCACAGCCGCATCGAGCTGCGGCGCAAGCTGATGCGCGCGGCGCGGCTGCGCGATGAAGCGGCGGCGTCGGAATCACAGCCTGGGGGGGCAGCGGAGCGGGCGGCCGAAATCGACACCCTGCTCGACTGGCTCACCGAGCACCGCTACCTGAGCGAGGCGCGCTTCGTCGAGTCGCGCGTCCACGCCCGCGCGGCGCGCTTCGGCCAGCGCCGCATCGCGCAGGAGCTGGGCCAGCACGGTGCGACGCTCGATGCCGACACCGCAGAGCGCCTTCGCGCCAGCGAGTTCGCGCGCGCCCAAGCCCTCTGGGCGCGCCGCTTCGGCGCCGAGCCGGCGGCAGACGCGGCCGTGCGCGCCAAACAAATGCGCTTCCTGGCCGGCCGCGGCTTTGCGAGCGACGTCATCCGCCGCGTCGTCAAGGGCAGCGACGACGACTGAGCGCAACGCAGTCGCGTCAGTCTTGGTGCAGCGCACCATGCTAAATTCACTGCGCCCCCCAACCGCCTGAACCTGCGGCGCATTCCCGGCCCGCGGCACCCCCCATGAAGATCCACGAATACCAAGGCAAGGAAGTCCTGCGCCAGTTCGGCGTGCCCGTGCCGCGCGGCTACCCCGCCTTCTCGGTGCGCGAAGCCAACGAAGCCGCGCAAAAACTCGGCGGCAGCGTCTGGGTCGTCAAGGCGCAGATCCACGCCGGCGGCCGCGGCAAGGGCGGCGGCGTCAAGCTCGCGCGCTCGATGGCCGAAGTCGAAGCGCTGTCGGGCGAAATCCTCGGCATGCAGTTGAAGACGCACCAGACCGGCCCCACCGGCCAGAAAGTGCGCCGCCTGCTGATCGAAGAAGGCGCCGACATCAAGAAGGAGTACTACGTCGCCGCGCTCACCGACCGGGCGACGCAGAAGGTGGCGATGATGGCCAGCAGCGAAGGCGGCATGGACATCGAAGAGGTCGCGCACAGCACACCGGAGAAGATCATCAAGGTCTTCGTCGATCCGGCCGCGGGCCTGACCGACGCGCAGGCCGGGCAACTCGCCGACGGCATCGGCGTGCCGGCCGCGAGCAAAGCCCAGGCCGTCGATGTGTTGAAAAAGCTCTACGCCTGCTACATGGGCACCGACGCCAGCCTGGCCGAGATCAACCCGCTGATCTTGGAAGGCAACGGCGGCATCAAGGCCCTCGACGCGAAATTCAACTTCGACGCCAACGCCCTTTTCCGCCACCCGGAGATCGTCGCCTACCGTGACCTCGACGAAGAAGACCCGGCCGAAGTCGAAGCCAGCAAGTTCGACCTGAGCTACATCAGCCTCGACGGCAACATCGGCTGCCTCGTCAACGGTGCGGGCCTGGCGATGGCGACGATGGACACGATCAAGCTCTTCGGCGGCGAGCCGGCGAACTTTCTCGATGTCGGCGGCGGCGCCACCGCCGAGAAGGTCACCGAGGCCTTCAAGATCATGCTCAAGAACAAGAACGTCAAGGGCATCCTGGTCAACATCTTCGGCGGCATCATGAAGTGCGACACCATCGCCGAAGGCGTGATCGCGGCGTGCAAAGCCGTGAATCTCAGCGTGCCGCTGGTCGTGCGCATGAAGGGCACCAACGAAGACCTGGGCAAGAAGATGTTGAAAGAGTCCGGCCTGCCGATCATCAGCGCCGACACGATGGCCGAAGCGGCGACGAAGATCGTTGCGGCCGTGAAGTAGCCGCGCTCCGTTCGGGCTGAGGTATCGAAGCCCAAGCGAACCGCCACCCAGCCCTTCGATACCTCAGGGCGAACGGAATCCGAAAAGAGAAGCCTCCATGAGCATCCTCATCGACAAGAACACACGCGTCATCACGCAGGGCATCACCGGCAAGACGGGCCAGTTCCACACCCGCATGTGCCGCGACTACGCCAACGGCCGCGCCTGCTTCGTTGCCGGCGTGAACCCGAAGAAGGCCGGCGAAGACTTCGAAGGCATTCCGATCCACGCCACGGTCAAAGACGCCAAGGCCGCGACGGGTGCCACCGTCAGCGTGATCTACGTGCCGCCCGCCGGCGCGGCAGCCGCCATCTGGGAAGCGGTCGAGGCCGACCTCGATCTGGCGATCTGCATCACCGAAGGCATCCCGGTCAAGGACATGCTCGAAGTGCGCAACAAGATGAAGGCCAAGGAAGCGGCGGGCGGCAAGAAGACGCTGCTGCTCGGCCCCAACTGCCCCGGCCTGATCACACCGGAAGAAATCAAGATCGGCATCATGCCGGGCCACATCCATCGCAAGGGCCGCATCGGCGTCGTCAGCCGCTCGGGCACGCTGACCTACGAAGCGGTGGCGCAGCTCACCGAAATCGGCCTCGGCCAATCGAGCGCCGTCGGCATCGGCGGCGACCCGATCAACGGCCTGAAGCACATCGACGTGATGCAGCTCTTCAACGACGACCCGGGCACCGACGCCGTGATCATGATCGGCGAGATCGGCGGCCCGGATGAAGCCGACGCCGCGCGCTGGTGCAAGGCGCACATGAAAAAGCCGATCGTCGGCTTCATCGCCGGCGTCACCGCGCCCGCGGGCAAGCGCATGGGCCATGCCGGCGCGCTGATCTCCGGCGGCGCCGACACGGCCGACGCCAAGCTGGCGGTGATGGAAGAGTGCGGCTTCACGATCACGCGCAACCCGAGCGAGATGGCCAAGCTGCTCAAGGCGCTGCTCTGAGCCGCGGCACACCGCTTGCCGCAAAGGCCGCCGCGAGGCGGCCTTGTTCGTTCTGATCTGTAGTTGCCACAAACGGGCCGCCCGACGAGCCCACTAAACTTGTCGGCTCGCCCCGACATCCCCACAGCACACCGAGACCGCCGATGGACCAGTTCATGCAAGCCGACTTCTGGATCGCCGTCGGCCAGATCATCATGATCGACATCCTGCTCGGCGGCGACAACGCGGTCGTCATCGCGCTGGCCTGCCGCAAGCTGCCGCCCAAGCAGCGCACGCTGGGCATCCTCTGGGGCACGGCCGGCGCGATCGTGCTGCGCGTGGTGCTGATCTTCTTCGCGCTGACGCTGCTGGCGATTCCGTACCTGAAGATCATCGGCGCGATCCTGCTGATCTGGATCGGCATCAAGCTGCTGCTGCCCGAAGACGAAGACGCGCACGGCAACATCGAAGGCAGCGACAAGCTGTGGGCGGCTGTGAAGACCGTCATCGTCGCCGACCTGGTGATGAGCGTCGACAACGTCATCGCCATCGCCGGCGCGGCCGAGAGCGCCGGCGGCGACCACAAGATGCCGCTGGTGATCTTCGGCCTCTTGGTCAGCATCCCGATCATCGTCTGGGGCAGCCAGCTCGTCATCAAGCTGATGGACCGCTACCCGATCATCATCACCATCGGCGGCATGCTGCTCGGCTGGATCGCCGGCACGATGGCCGTGACCGACCCGGCCATCCTCGGCTACATGCCCACCGTGCCGCCGGACAAGCCCGGTCTGCCGCCGGAGGTCACGGCCACCGTGCGCTACGGCGCCGGCATCGCCGGGGCGCTGTTGGTGCTGGCCTGGGGCAAGGTGGTCGCCAGCCGGCGCGCGGCGCGCACGGCGGCGGGCACCTGAGCAGGCACCTGAGCCGCTGCCGAGCCGCGCCTGGCACGCTCGGCGGCCGATGAATCCGTTCGCACGCAGGAGCGCCCGCGCTTCGTCCGCCCCGCCCGCCGCCGCCGCCGCGTCGGCGATGCGTGCCGACGCGTTGCCGCCGGGCCGCGTGCTCGGCGGCGTCACCCTGGCGCAGGCCATCGGCCGCGGCGCCACCGCCGTGGTCTATGGCGGCGTCGACCTGACGACGCAAGCGCCGCGCGCGGTCAAGGTGTGGGCGCCGCAGTCCGGGGCCGACGCCGATGACGCCACCGCGCGCACGCGCTTTCTGCAAGAAGCGCAACAGGCGATGGCGCTCAGCCACGCCGGCATCGTGCGCGTCTTCGGCGGCGGCTCGCAAGGCGGGTCTGACGTTCATCGTCATGGAGCTGCTGGCCGGCAGCACGCTGGCGCGCTACGCCGGCGCCTCGCATCGCCTGCCCGAGCCGCTGGTGCTCGACATCGCCGCGCAACTCGCCGAAGCGCTGGCCCACGCGCACCGCCAGGGTGTCGTGCACCGCGACGTCAAACCGAGCAACGTGCTGTTCGATCTGGCGACGCGGCGCGCGGTGCTGACCGACTTCGGCCTGGCCCGAGCCCCGGATGCGCTGGCCTCGCGCAGCGGCGTCTTTGTCGGCTCGCCGGTCTACATGGCGCCCGAGCTGCTCGCCGGCCAGCCGCCCGACGCGCGCAGCGACCTCTACGCGCTCGGCGTGCTGGCCTACGAGCTGCTGGCCGGCCGGCCGCCGTTCGAAGCCACGTCGATGGGCGCGCTGCTGCGCTCGGTGGCGCAATCGGCGCCGCCGCTGCTGGCCACCCTGCGCAGCCGACCTGCCGCCGCCCGCCGCCGCGCAGCTCGACCGGCTGCTCGCACCGCTGCTGGCCAAGCAGCCCGCGCAGCGCGTTGCCGACGGCCAGGCCTGGGCCATGGAGGCACGCCAGACGGCGCAGTGGTTAATGTCCGCGGCAAACACCACGAAGCCCGATTGAATGGCCGGCACGACAAGCGGCCGCGGCCATGGCAGGCCCGCCAGCCGAGGCACAATGCGGCTCCTCTCATTGATCTGCCCACGCGCCCGGCAGCGGCGCCGCTACAACTGACCTTTTTCCTGTGTCGCAGACCCACATGCCCATCGAGTTCTTCGGCGCCACCGACACGGGCCGGGCTCGCACCAACAACGAAGACTCGGTCGCCGTTGACGCTCACAACGCCTTGGCGATCCTCGCCGACGGCATGGGCGGCTACAACGCCGGCGAAGTCGCCAGCGGCATGGCCACCTCGTTCATCCAGACCGAGCTCGGCCGCTGGCTCGGCGAAGTGGGCGACTCGGCCACCGACCCCGAAGTGCGGCGCGCGATGGACATCTGCGTCGACAACGCCAACCGCGCGATCTTCAATGCCGCCAACGCCAACCCGCAGTACTCGGGCATGGGCACCACGCTCGTCGTGTTGGCGTTTCGCGGCACGCGCGTGCTGATCGGCCACGTCGGCGACTCGCGCGCCTACCGCCTGCGCGGCGGCCGGCTGATGCAGCTGACGCGCGACCACTCGCTGCTGCAAGAGCAGATCGACGCCGGCCTGATCACGCCCGAGCAGGCGAGCTTTTCGGCCAACAAGAACCTGGTCACGCGCGCCGTGGGTGTGGAAGACACGGTTTTGCTGGAAATCCACCAGCACGAAGTGCACCCCGGCGACTTGCTGCTCTTGTGCTCCGACGGCCTGTCGGACATGCTCGACGACGAGACCCTGTCGCAGTTGTTGCAGGGTTACGATTCGCTCGACGAGATGGGCGCGGCGCTGATCGCCGCGGCCAACGACGCCGGCGGCAAGGATAATATTGCGGTCATTCTGGCGCGCGCGCCGGGCAGCCCGGCTGCGGCCACCAAGTCCTGGTGGGCTCCGTTCCGGCGCTGACAACAACGCCCTTAGAGGGGCAGACAAAGGCTACAAGATGGGCAAGCTCGTGGTGTCGCTCGATGGTGTGGTGATCAAGGAAGTGCAGGTCACCAAAGACAAGACCACGCTCGGCCGGCGGCCTTACAACGACATCGTCATCGACAACCTGGCGGTCAGCGGCGAGCACGCCGTGCTGCAGATGGTGGGCGCCGATGTCTTCATCGAAGACCTGAACAGCACCAACGGCACCTACATCAACGGCAAGGCCGTGAAGAAGCAGCTGCTGGCGCACAACGACACGGTCGAGATCGGCAAGTACAAGATCAAGTACCTGGTCGAAGACGGCGTCGACTACGAAAAGACGATGATCATGAAGCCGGGCATGGTGGCCGGCGCGGTCGGTGCCACGGTGAACTCGGCCGACCGCCCGACCTTTGCCCACACCATGCCGGCGAGCAGCAACTCGGGCTTCGGCGGCCTGGCCAACTCGCCGGGCAGCGCCGCCATCAAGGTGCTCAACGGCGCGGCTGCGGGCCGCGAGGTGCCGCTGACCAAGGTCGTCACCACCGTCGGCAAACCGGGCGTGCAGGTGGCCTCGATCACCAAGCGGCCCGGCGGCTACGTGCTGGCGCATGTTGAAGGCGCGTCCAAACCCACGGTCAACGGCTCGCACCTGGCCGGCGATTCGGCGCAACTGCGCAACGGCGACGTGATCGAGCTCGCCGGCACGCAAATGCAGTTCATCCAGATTTGATGTCGCCGCTCCTTACTCTTCAGGGTGTGCAGTAGGTCACGCCGCGAGTAGGGTTAGCGGCAGCGGGACCTCCCCGCACAGGACAATCGGCGCATGTGGCCCCCAAGCTCACTTCGTTCGCTGCCCCAGTGGCTCGGCACGGGCCACTCTGTGGCCCGGGGGGCGCGCGTTCCCTTCGGGCGGCCGGGCGGTCACGCATGAAGATCCGCGTGCTCGGCTGCTCCGGCTCCATCGCCGCCGGCGACCGCACCACCTCCTTTCTGCTCGACGACGATGTGCTCATCGACGCCGGCACCGGCGTGGGCGACCTGACGCTCGACGAGATGACGGCGATCGACCACATCGTCGTCACGCACTCGCACTTGGACCATGTGCTGGGCATCGGCCTGCTCGCCGACAGCGTGGCGCGGCGGCGCCTGTCGCGCCAGCACAGCCGCCGCGGGCCGATCCGCGTGCACGCGCTGCCGCAGACGGCCGAGGTGCTGCGCACCCACATCTTCAACGGCGCCATCTGGCCCGACTTCACGCGCCTGCCGAGCCCCGAGCACCCGCTGCTGAAGTTCGAGCCGTTTGCCGTCGGTCAGACCTTGCAGTTCGGCGGCCGGCGCATCGAAGTGCTGCCGGCCGAGCACACCGTGCCGGCGGTCGGCTTTGCCGTGACGCCCGAAGGCAATCAAAGCGGGGCCTGGGTCTTCACCGGCGACACCGGCCCCAACCCGGCGCTGTGGCGGCGGCTGACCGGCATGCGCATCGCGCACCTGGTGATCGAAACGGCGTTCAGCGACGACGAGCAGCAACTGGCCCGCATCAGCTCGCACCTGTGCCCGACGACGCTGGCGCGCGAGCTGGCGCAGCTGGATGGGGAGGTGGCAGGTGCACATCACGCACATCAAGCCGGGCGAAGTGGCGGCGGTGATGAGCCAGATCGAAGGGCAGACGATGCGGCACAGCGCGAGTGCGCTGCACAGCGGGCAGGTCTTCACGCTTTAGATTTGCCGTGCAAGACAGCGCCTACCTCGACGTCAACGATCACGGCGTGCTGCGCGTGCCCGGGCCGCTGTGGTTGGGCTTTGCGGTGCTCGCGCGCTACTGGCTGCTGATGCTCGTCATCATTGTCAGCGGCGGGCAATCGCAACTATCGACTCTGCTGCTCGGCAACGATGGTGTGCCCTGGGCTTGGCTCGCGCTGCAACTGCCGATCGTGCTGCTGATGATCGCCGGCGCGCATCGCGTCCCCACCGGCGGCCGCTGGGCGCGCGTGCTGTGGCGCAACGGTCGCGTCATCGTCACGCTGAGCGCGTTGTTGAATCTGGCCTGGACCGCGCGCTTGTTGTGGTCGTCGGACGATTGGGCCCTATGGCCCGAGGTGCTGCTGGCCAGCTTCGTGCTGATCGACCTGACCACGGCGCTCGCCGTCTGGCGCGACGGATTCTTTGCTCAACTGTTCAGCGAGTTTCCCGCAGCGGTCGAAGACCGCGCGAAGCAGGCGTAGGGCCTGCCTGCTCGTCAGCGATCAAAACCCGTCGAAGGGCGCAAAGCCCACCACATCGCCCTTGGCGGCGTCGAGCAACGCCACCCAGTCACCGCGGAACGTGATCATCGGCATGTAGACCAGCGCCTGCGCCGCCCGTCCGGTTGCCGAAGCGGCAGCGTCGAGTTCGGCACGGCGGTCGGGGTATCGCTGCGCCAGCGCGGTCAGCGGCTTGGCATGGGAGAGAGCTTCGGCTCGCGCCTTGTCGTCCCAAGGCTGCCACAGGGCCGGCCGCGCGCCGATGTCGTATCCGGACAGGCCTAGCTGAGGGCCTCGGACTTCTTGACCGGGTCCGTCGGCAGCACGCTGCGCACCAGCCGCGGCCCGGTCAGCGAGAGGCTGCGAAACTCCGGCAGCGCGGCCGGCAGTTCCTTCTCATAGACGCCGGAGGCGGCAACCACACGAAAGCGGTCTTCCTCGAGCGCCAGCACGACGGGGCGCGAGATGCTCACCATGTGCAAGCCGTAGCCGAGCGCCGCGAGCTGCAGTGCAATGACGATCGGCCACGTCGCGGCGCAGTTCGGTCAGCGGCTTGCGCCGGTCGAAGATCACCAACGTGATCAACGGGCCGAGCGCCCAGTCGACGCCGACGACGAGCAAGAACAGCTCGGTGCCGCCGGACAAGGTCCGATACACGCCGGGAAACCACAGCGTAAACACCATGGCCGCCACGGCGATCGCGACCAATAGGCTCGCGGCCAGGTGGATCAGCGCAGGTCTTGAATCGAGAGCGCCAATCGAAGCGCAGCGGGCTGTTCACGGCGGCCATGGCAGTTCAGCAGATGCGAGTTGAAGAGG
Organism: uncultured beta proteobacterium; assembly: GCA_963732625.1. Taxonomy (GTDB): domain Bacteria; phylum Pseudomonadota; class Gammaproteobacteria; order Burkholderiales; family Burkholderiaceae_C; genus CADEEN01. Next base: position 148,587 of record CAVTAM010000041.1, read on the forward strand.
TAGCGCACCACCGAAGACGAGGAACGAGCGCCCGGATGCGGCTCAGCGCAACGGAAAAGGGCTGCCAAGGCAGCCCTTTTTTCGATCGCAGGCGTTTAGCGTGCAGGACTTGGGCGTGTACTTGCGCCCGCGCCATGGATGGTGCCGGTGCAGGCCCAGGTGACGGCGCCGCCGCTCAACGTCGGGGTCATGATCACGGTCGAACCGGTAACCAGCGTGCTTGCAACACCGCTCATGGTCGACGTCAGGACGCCGTCGTGGCGTTGGACGGAAGGCCGGAGTACTTGCCTGTAGCCGTCAGTGACACGTCGGCGGCGACACCGGTGCAGCTCCCGAGTGTCGGTGCAAGCTTCGGCGATGGTCCCGCGCTGCCGTCCATCAGCGTGAATGCTTCCGACACCTGCGAGCGGGCGATGTAGTCCTGGTAAGCCGGCAGCGCGATCGCCGCCAGGATGCCGATGATCGCAACGACGATCATCAACTCGATCAGCGTGAAACCCTTTTGCAGACCCTTAGAAATTCGGTTCATGGATGAACTCCGTAAAGTGGTTGAGGAATAGGACATACGGACAGATGCGAATGCCATGCCATGGACTTGCAAATGTGCGAGGTTTTAAGTCGCTGACGAAAATCGTCGTAGACCGTTTCGCACACATCGTCAGCGGCGACAAAAAAGGCTGCCAAGGCAGCCTTTGTTCGATCGCAGGCGCTTACGCTGCAGGACTTGGGTGCGTACTTGGTACGCCTGGAGGTGTGCCGGTGCAGGCCCAGGTGACCGCGCCGCCGCTCAACGTGCGGGGTCATGATCACGGTCGAACCGCGTAACCAGCGAGCTTGCATCACCGCCCATGGTCGACGTCAGGACACCGTCCGCGCCGTTGGCCGGAAGGTCGGAGTACTTGCCGGTAGCCGGCAGCGACACCTCGGAGGCGACACCGGTGCAGGTTCCAGTGTCGGTACAAGCCTCGACGATGAGTCCCGCGCTGCCCGTCGATCAGCGCGAACGCTTCCGACACCTGCGAGCGGGCGATGTAGTCCTGGTAAGCCGGCAGCGCGATGGCAGCCAGGATGCCGATGATCGCAACAACGATCATCAACTCGATCAACGTGAAGCCTTTTTGCAGGCCTTTGGAAATTGGTTCATAAGTTGAACTCCGTGAAGTGATTAACGATAACGGCTTCCTGGTGTATGCGAAAGCCGTGCCAAGCGACTGTCACAGCCGTGACGCTCTTCAGGCGTATCGCTGACGAGAATCGTCGTAAATCGGTCTCATACATTGTCAGCGGCGACAAAAAGAGCTGCCAAGGCAGCCCTTTCGACGATTGCAGGAGCGTTATCGGCGTGCAGGACTTGGGAACGTACTTGCGCTCGCGCCCGTCGGATCGTGCCGGTGCAGGCCCAGGTGACCGAGCCGCCGCTCAACGACGGGGTCATGATCACGGTCGAACCCGAAACCAGCGCGCTTGAAGCACCAGCGGTCATGGTCGCATGTCAGGACGCCGTTAGCGGCGTTGGAGGGAAGGTCGGAGTACTTGCCGTCAGCGGGCAGCGACACCCCGGCGGCAACACCGGCACAGGTCCATAGATCGGTACAGGCCTCGACGATAACCCACGCTGCCGTCGATCAGCGCGAACGCTTCCGACACCTGCGAGCGGGCGATGTAGTCCTGGTAAGCCGGCAGCGCGATGGCGGCCAGGATGCCGATGATCGCAACAACGATCATCAACTCGATCAGCGTGAAGCCCTTTTGCAGGCCTTTGGAAATTCGGTTCATTGACTAACTCCTTTGAGGGGTGGCGGACGAATCACACTGAAATATGCGAGCGCCGTGCCAAGCGAATTGCCTCGGAACGATGAGGCTTTTGTCACTTTCGCTGACGCGAATCGTCACAAGTTGAGCTCTGCTACGCAGCGCCTAGCGCGGTTTACGTTGACCGATGCGACCATTTTCGCCCGCTGATCAGGCGCCGCGCTGGGCACGTGCGCCTCTTCCGCCAAGTCCAAGGCCGCTACCATCCTGGTGTGTGCAACGGATGTGCCAACGTCGCATCCAACCGACAAGCTCAAGGAGATAGCCGATGCTGTTCAGCTGGTTCAACGCCGCCGCCGCCAAGGAGTTTGGCACCGACCTGGCGCGGTTCTATGTCGAGAGAATTCCCGCCGATTCGGGCGCCAACGAAAAGAAGTTCGCCGCGAAGACCAAGGAGGTGCTCGACAAGATGGCGCTGCGGGTCGCGCAATTCAAAGAGGCGAACACACTGAACACCTACAAGAAGGCCCAGCTCGGCAACGCCTTCAAGTGGGCTTTGCGCGATGCCGGCTACGACACGGCTTACATCGATCGCCTGACGAGCTGGCTGGTCACTCGACTCTAGGCCCCGCACCGAAGGCCGCACCTTCATGCTGTCCTGGCTCCGTCGCAACAAGCCCGCGCCCAAACCTCCGGCCCAAGCGAATCCGCCGCCAAGCCGCATGCGGCGCCGTCGTCCGACGGCGGCACGGACAGCGAAGCGCTCAGAAAGAGCGGCAATGCGCTGCTCGAACAGGGCCAAGTCGAGCAGGCCCTGCGTGCGTACCGCCAAGCCGTCGAACTCGACCCCAGCAATCAAGGCGCCTGGGTCAACCTCGGCTTCGTGCTCAATGATCGCCAGGAGTTTGACGAAGCCAAGGCCGTTCTCGAGCGGGCCGTCGAACTCGATCCGAACAGCGACGACGCGCTGTACTTGCTGGGCACTGCCGAGCTGGCGCTCGACAATGAGGCTGCCGCGATGGCCCACTTCGGTCGCGCGCTTGCCGTCCGGCCCGACTTCGAACCCTGCCGCCGCGACCTGTGCCTGATCCACGTGCGCCGCGGTGACCACGATGCTGCGCGCCGGGAGGCCGCGCTGGGCATTGCCGCCGACCCACGGGCCGCCGAGTTGCACACGATCATGGGCAACCTGCACCGCCAAGCCGGCGAGTTGGATCTGGCGGTCGCCAGTTTCCGCACGGCACAGTCACTGCTGCCGAACGCCGCGCATGTGCACGCCAACCTGGGAGAGGCGCTGCAGGAGCGAGGTGACTTGCCCGAAGCCTTGGCCTGCTACCAACGCGCACTGCAACTCGAGCCAAAGTTGGTAGAGGCGCGGCTGAACATGGGCTTGTTGCTGCATCGCCAAGGCGACCTGACCGGCAGCGGTCAGGATTTATCGAGATGCGCTGGCGGTTGCACCCGACCACATCGAGGTCCTCAGCAACCTCGGGTCGGCACTGACGGGTTTGCGCCATCTGCCCGAGGCCTGTGAGGTGTTGAACAAGGCGATTCGTCTGGCCCCCGATCATGTGGGGTCGCACATCAACCTCGGGATCGCGCTGCGGGAGCGATCCGAACTCGACGCAGCGCTGGCCAGCTACCGTCGCGCGCTGGCGCTCAGCCCGGACCATGCCGCGGCGCACGGCAACCTCGGAGCCGTCCTGCAAGAGCTGGGCGAGCACGACGCGGCCATCGCAAGCTACCGCAGCGCGCTGTCGATCGAGCCGGACTACGCGGACGCGCAGAACAACTTGCTCTTCACGCTGAACTATCACCCCGACAAGAGTGCGCAGGAGATCTTTGCGGCCTACCGCGAGTACGACGAGCGGGTGGGCCTGCCGCTGCGCAGCACTTGGCGCGAGCATGCCAACTCGCGCGATGCGACCAGGCGCCTGAAGGTGGGCTACGTCTCGCCGGACTTTCGCCAGCACTCGGTGCGCCATTTCCTCGAGCCGCTGCTGGCTCACCACGACAAGCGCTTGGTCGAGGTGTTCGCCTATGCAGAGCTGTCGGTCGAAGACGACATGACGGCACGCTACCGCGGCTTGGTCGATCACTGGGTGCCCACCGTCGGCCTGAGCGACGAGGCACTGGCCGAACGCATCCGCGCCGACGGCATCGACATCCTGGTCGATCTGGCGGGGCACACGGCGAAGAACCGGCTGCGAGTCTTCGCGCGCAAGCCCGCGCCGGTGTCGATGTCGTGGCTGGGGTTCGGCTACACGACGGGCCTGAGCGCCATCGACTACTTTCTGACCGATGGCGCCAGCGCGCCCGAAGGCAGCGAAGACTTGTTTGCCGAGCAGCCCTGGCGGCTGGCGACGCCGGGCTATGTCTATCGTCCCGCCGAAGGCATGGGTCACGTCAGCGCGCTTGCCCGCGCAAGACCGCGGCTTCGTCACCTTCGGCACGTTGACGCGCTCGGTGCGCATCAACCACCGCACCATCCGGGTGTGGTCGCAAATTCTGCAGCGCGTGCCAGGGTCGCGATTGGTGGTGGACAGCATGAACTACCGGGACCAGAGCATGCGCGCCGCGCTGCTGGACAAGTTCTCGGCCCACGGCATCGGCCCCGAGCGGCTGGAGATCGGTTTTCACTCGCCGCCGTGGGACGTGCTGCGCGGCATGGACATCGGGCTGGACTGCTTTCCGCACAACTCGGGCACGACGCTGTTCGAGTCGCTGTTCATGGGCGTGCCCTACGTCACGCTGGCCGGGCGGCCCAGCGTGGGCCGCCTGGGCAGCTCGATCCTGCACGGCGTGGGCCACCCGGAGTGGATCGCGCGCAGCGAGGACGAGTACGTCGACATCGCGGTTGCGCTGGCCAGCGATCTGCCGACGCTGGCCGCGCTGCGCGCGGGCTTGCGCGCGCAGATGCAGGCCAGCGCGCTGATGGACGAGCCCGGCTTTGCGCGCAAGGTCGAGGCGGCTTACCGCGAGATGTTCTCGCGCTGGGCTGCAGGCTCGGCCTGAGTTCGGAGCGTGCAGGCATGTTCACGTCGTTGAAGAAGAAGCTGTTCGGCGGCGCAGCGAAGAGCCGCCGGAGCCGCGATCGCGCCGCACAGCCAGCGAAGCCGAGACGACGCTTCGGAGTTCAAGAAGCGCGGCAACGCACTGCGCGAACAAGGCCATCTCGAGGAGGCCGCGCAGTGCTATCGGCAGGCCCTCGCACTGGCGCCGAACGATGTCGGTGCGCTGGTCAACCTGGGCTTTGTGCTCGAGCGAGCTCGAGCAGTACGTGGAGGCTCGCTCGCATCTCGAGCAGGCGGCTCGGCTCGACCCGAAGCAGGACGATGCCTTGTACATCCTGGGCACCATCGAGCGCGCCACCGGCAACCCGGACAAGGCGATCGAGCGCTTCGCGCTCGACGCTGGCCCTGAAGCCCGACTTCTCGCTCTGCCGGCTCGACCTGTGCCGCTTGCTGTTCGAGCGCGGTCGCGTGCACGAGGCCAGAGCAAGTCGTCCAAGCCGGCATCGCCATCGAGCCCGACTCGGCCGACCTGCACTACTACCTGGGCAATCTGCACCACGAAGCGCGTGAGTTGGACGAGGCGTCGGCGTGCTTCGAGCAGGCTCTGTCCATCAACCCGGACTACGCCGAGGTGTACGGCAACCTGGCCAATTCATTGCAGGAACGTGGCGACCTGGATCGCGCCATCGATTGCGCACGAAAAGGCTCTGCAGCTGCATCCGGGACTCGAAGCGGCCCAGAACAACCTGCTCTTCGCGCTGAACTATCACCCCGACAAGAGCGCGCAGGAGATTTTCGCGGCCTACCGCGAGTACGACGAGCGGGTGGGCCTGCCGCTGCGCGGCACCTGGCGCGAGCATGCCAACTCGCGCGATCCCGACCAAGCGACTGAAGGTGGGCTATGTCTCGCCAGACTTTCGCCAGCACTCGGTTCGCCATTTCCTGGAGCCGCTGCTGGCGCACCACGACAAGCGCTCTGGTCGAGGTGTTCGCCTATGCAGAGCTGTCGCTGGAAGACGCCACGACGGCGCGCTATCGCAGCCTACGTCGACCACTGGATGGCCACTGTCGGCCTGAGCGACGATGCGCTTGCCGAGCGCATCCGCGCGGACGGCATCGACATCCTGGTCGACCTGGCCGGGCACACTGGCAAAGAATCGACTGGGCGTCTTTGCGCGCAAGCCTGCGCCGGTGTCGATGTCGTGGCTGGGGTTCGGCTACACGACGGGCCTGAGCGCCATCGACTACTTGCTGACCGATGACGCGAGCGCGCCCGAAGGCAGCGAAGACTTGTTTGCCGAGCAGCCCTGGCGGCTGGCGACGCCGGGCTATGTCTATCGTCCCGCCGAAGGCATGGGTCCTGTCAGCGCCTTGCCCGCGCAAGACCGAGGCTTCGTCACCTTCGGCACGTTGACGCGCTCGGTGCGCATCAACCACCGCTCCATCCGGGTGTGGTCGCAAATACTGCATCGCGTGCCAGGATCGCGACTGGTGGTGGACAGCATGAACTATCGAACCACATCGGTGCGCGACGCGCTGATTCGGAAAGTTCGTCGGCCCACGGCATCGGGCCCGAGCGGCTGGAGATCGGTTTTCACTCGCCGCCGTGGGACGTGCTGCGCGGCATGGACATCGGGCTGGACTGCTTTCCGCACAACTCGGGCACGACGCTGTTCGAGTCGCTGTTCATGGGCGTGCCCTACGTCACGCTGGCCGGGCGGCCCAGCGTGGGCCGCCTGGGCAGCTCGATCCTGATCGGCGCGGGCCACCCGGAGTGGATCGCGCGCAGCGAGGACGAGTACGTCGACATCGCGGTTGCCCTGGCCGGCGATCTGCCTGCGCTGGCCGCGCTGCGCGCGGGCTTGCGCGCGCAGATGCAGGCCAGCGCGGTCATGGACGAGCCCGGTTTTGCGCGCAAGGTCGAGGCGGCTTATCGCGAGATGTTCTCGCGCTGGGCCGCAGGCTCGGCCTGAGTTCGGAGCTCGCAGGCATGTTCACGTCGTTGAAGAAGAAGCTGTTCGGCGGCGCGGCAAAGAGCCCGCCGGACATGTCGGCGCGCGTTGCCGCCGCACCGCCGACCGAAGCCGAGGCCAACGCCTCGGAGTTCAAGAAGCGCGGCAACGCACTGCGCGAACAAGGCGATCTAGAGAAGGCCGCGCAGTGCTATCGGCAGGCCCTGGCACTGGCGCCGAACGACGTCGGTGCGCTGGTAAACCTGGGCTTTGTGCTGAGCCAGCTCGAACAGTTCGTGGAGGCTCGCTCGCATCTCGAGCAAGGCGACTCAGCTCGACCCGAAGCAGGACGATGCCCTGTACATCCTGGGCACCGTCGAGCGCGCCAGCGGCAACCCGGACCAGGCGATCGAGCACTTCCGCTCGACGCTGGCCCTGAAGCCCGACTTCTCGCTCTGCCGGCTCGATCTGTGCCGCTTGCTGTTCGAGCGCGGTCGTGCTGACGAGGCCAAGCAAGTCGTTGAAGCCGGCATCGCCATCGAGCCCGAATCGGCCGATCTGCACTACTACCTGGGCAACCTGCATCACGAGGCGCGTGAGCTCGACGCGGCCGTCTCGTGCTTCCAGAAGGCATTGACGCTGCAACCGGCCCATGTGGAAGTCCACAACAATCTGGGCAACACCTATCTGGCACAAGGCGAACTCGAAGCATCGCTCGAGTCTTTTCAGAAAGTGATTTCGCTCGACCCGAGACTACCCGAATGCCTACAGCACGATGCTGTTCCCGCTGAACTACCACCCGGATCTCGGGGCGGACGAAATATTCGCGGCATACCGGGCCTACGATGCCCATCTAGGCCTGCCACTGCGCGCCGGTTGGCGGGCGCACGACAACGATCGCAACGCTACGCGGCGTCTCAGGGTGGGCTATGTGTCGCCGGATTTTTACGAGCACGCGGTGCGATTCTTCTTGGAGCCCCTGCTAGCCCACCACGACCGATCCGCCGTGGAAGTGTTTGCCTATGCGGAGCTGGCCAAAGAAGACTCGACAACGGCAATTTTCAAGCGATACATAGACCACTGGACGCCGACTGTGGGCCTGTCCGACGACGAACTCGCTGAACGCATTCGGCTCGACAAGATCGACATCCTCGTCGATCTGGCGGGCCACACGGCCAAGAACCGGCTGGGGGTCTTTGCAAGAAAACCGGCACCTGTATCGCTTTCCTGGATGGGCTACGGATACACGACCGGACTCAGCGCCATCGACTACTTTCTTACTGATAGCGCCAGCGCTCCGCTCGGCAGCGAGAGTCTGTTTGCCGAGAAACCATGGCGCCTGAGCACTCCGTCATGCGCTTACCGGCCCGCCGCGCAAATGGGCCCGGTCAGCCCTTTGCCGGCGCAGAGCCGAGGCTTCGTGACCTTCGGTACGCTAACGCGCGCGGTGCGCATCAATCACCGCTCCATTCGCGTTTGGTCCGAAATTCTCGCCCGTATGCCCGGCGCACGGCTGGTCGTCAACAGCACGAGCTTTCGTGAACCGGCCATGCGCGACTGGTTGCTGCCGAAGTTTGCAGCGCGAGGAGTCGAAACGGAGCGTCTCGAGATCGGCTACCAGACGCCGCCTTGGGACGTGATGCGCGGGATCGACATCGGCCTCGATTGTTTCCCGCACAACTCGGGTACGACCTTGTGCGAAAGTTTGTACATGGGCATCCCGTATGTCACTTTGGCGGGCCGACCCAGCGTGGGACGCCTCGGCAGCGCAATGTTGCGAGGCGTGGGTCATCCCGAATGGATCGCGCTTAGCGAGGACGAGTACATCGAGATGGCGGTTGCTCTGGCGAGCGATCTGCCGAAGCTGGCACGGCTGCGCGCCGGGTTGCGTGCGCAAATGGAAGCCAGTCCGCTCAGGGACGAAGCCGGTTTTGCGCGCAGGGTCGAAAGTGCTTACCGGGAGATGTTTTCGATCTGGGCAAGTGAAGCAGCGCCCCGCTGATTCCACCCGCACGGACCGCTCACCGCACCCGCTTCAAATATCCCTGCGGAGCGACGCTGATGAGTAGCTTGTTGTCCACTGACCTGTCGATCTCGAACTCGGGTGCGGTCTTTCAGATACTCACGAAGTGCCGTCTTCGGGTTGTCGCCAGGTCCCCAAGGCCGGTCGGGGAACATGCCGGCGGGCATGTCCTCGATCACGGTGTCGAAGACCACGCAGTAGCTGCCTACCGAGGTCATAGGTGCATAGGCCTTCAGCTCGGCCAGTACATGGCTGTGGGTGTGATTGCTGTCGAGCGACACCAGCACGCGAGCCTTGCCAGCGGCAGCGGCGCGCGCTTGCGCGACCACCTCTGGCGCAACGCTCGACCCTTGGATCATCGAAATGCGGCGCGCCATCGGGTGCGCCTCGATGGCGGCACGGTTGTGGGCGCGGATGTCGATGTCGATGCCCAACACACTCGCTTCTTTTGGGCCCCCGCAGGCGGCGTTCAACTCCAGCATCGCCGCCATGAAGATCAACGATCCGCCGTGCGCGATGCCGGTCTCGATGATGAGGTCGGGCTGCACCGCCCAGATCAGCTCCTGCATCGCAAAGACATCTTGCGGGTACTGAATGATCGGCCGGCCCATCCACTCAAAGTGGTAGGAGTACTTTCGCGCGTTGGCCTTGTTCATCCAGTCTCGCGTTGCCTCGCCCAGCGCCTCGTCGGCGCCCTGCGCAGCGATCTCGGTGCGCGCTTTCTTGCTTGAAGAGTTCGTATTGGGACATTGCGTTAGCCTCAAAGCGCTTCAGATCTTGCGGGCCGGGTTGCCGACCACGGTGACATTCGGCGGCACGTCGCGCGTGACCACCGCACCGGCGCCGATCGATCGAGTCTTCGCCGATCGACAGGCGCGGCAGGACCACCGCGCCGGCGCCGACCATCACGTTGTCGTGCACGGTGACGCATCCGCACAACGTTGCGCCGGGCGCAATGTGCACACCGTCGCCAATGACACATTCATGGTCGATCGACGCGCGGTGGTTGACGATGCAGGCCTGGCCCACCCGCGCATCCGCAGCCACCACGGCTTGCGCCAGCACCTGCGTGCCGGCACCGAGGCTGGCGCTGGCACACACCGACGCGTCGGGGTGAACAATGCTCTCGACGCGCAAACCGCGCGACCTGAAGCGTTGCTGGATGGCGAGGCGGTCGCGGCCGCGGCTGCCGCCGATCGCGACCAGGCGCGAACACCTGCGATAGCGCTTCGGCTCGAATCGGCCCAGCGTTCGAAGCCCGGCTTCGCCGACGTGCACCGCGACGCCGGCCAATGGCGAGGCACGTCGATGCTTGTCGAACAAGGCGATCACTCTGCCGCCGCGCAAGGCGACCAGGCTCGCCAGCACCTTGGCGTGGCCGGCGCTGCCCCAGATGACGTAGCGCGGCTCAAGCCATTCAGGGCCGCTCGAAGGACTGCGACGCACACGCTGCTGCTCGGCATCGGTCATGTCATGGAAACTCGGCAGGTTGATCGAGCGTGCAGCGATGTCTGCGGCGTGCAGCGCGCCTGCTTGCGAGCCGAACATCGGCAGGGTTGACAGCGGATGGAAGAACACGCGCGCATCGATGTTTCGGCTGCAAACGCGCCTGAAGTCGTTCGCGCGTGACGCCGGTTCGCGGCGCGAACACCGCCGTCGGCATCCAGGCGCCGTTGACGGTGCCGGCGGGCTCGGGGTTCAGCGCGACGCCAGGCAACGGCGCAAGCAATTCGCTGGTAGCGCGCCAGGATCGCGCGCTTGCGTTCGGTCAAGCTCGTCGATGCGCTCCATCTGCGCGCAGCCGATCGCGGCCTGCACGTTCGACATCTTGTACTTGAAGCCGATGACATCGGGCCAGAACTGGCGCGTCTGGCCGCGCGCGCGGCCATGATTGGACAGCGTGAGCACGCGTCTCGTAGAGCGCCATCGTCGTCGGTGACGAACATGCCGCCCTCGCCGGTGGTGAGCGTCTTGGTGCCGTGGAACGAGAAGGCGCCGAACGCGCCCATGCTGCCGGCGCGCCGGCCGTGCCAGACCGAGCCGATCGCCTCGGCCGCATCCTCGATGACGGCAATGCCGTGGCGTTCGGCCGATCTCCAGCAGCGCGATCCATGTCGCACAGGTTGCCGTACAGGTGCACCGCGAGGATGGCCTTGGTGCGCGGCGTGATCGCCGCTTCCACCTGCGCCGGGTCGAGGCACCAAGTGTCGGCGCAGGATATCGACGAACACCGGCGTCGCGCCCAGGTGCGTCACCGGCGCGACCGACGCGATCCAGTTGGTGTCGGCAAGGATGACCTCGTCGCCCGGGCCGATGCCGAGTGCCGCCATGCCCATGTGCAGCGCGCCGGTGCAGCTCGAAGTCGCGATCGCATGCTTGCACGCCCAGGTGCTCCCTGAACAGCGCCTCGAAGCGGTGGATGTAGTCGTAGCAGCGCTCGCCCCAGCCGTTGCGCGCGGCGTCGGTGGCGTAGCCCGACCTCGAGCTCGGTGATCGAGGGCTTGGTGTAGTGGATGCGCGGCTTCACAGCCACCTCCAGCTCGGCACCGCGGTCACGAAACGCCCGCCCCACTCGCGCGCGTACTGCAGTTGCTGCATCACTTCGGCCTTCAGGTTCCACGGCAGGATGCACGACGTAGTCGGGCCGCGCCTGCGTCAATCGATCTTCGGCCACGATCGGGATGCGGCTGCCGGGCATGAACTTGCCCTGCTTGGCCGGGTTGCGGTCCGCGACGCACGGCAATCAGGTCGGCGCGCACGCCCGCGTAGTTCATCAGCGTATTGCCCTTGGCGGCCGCGCCGTAGGCCGCCACCCGCTTGCCGGCGCGCTTGGCCTCGATCAGGAAGGCGACGAAGTCGTCCTTGATGCGGTCGGCGCGCGGCCTGGAAGCCCTCGTAGTAGCGCGCGCGTCGTCATGCCCGCGGCGCGCTCGCGTTCGAGCAGCGCATCGACCGCCGGCGCGCGCGTCGCGCCGCCCGCTGTCGGCGCGCTGCGCAAACACGCGCAGGCTGCCGCCGTGGGTGCGCGATCTCCTCGACGTCGAACAGCGCCAGGCCGTTGCGCTCGAAGATGCGCTCCACCGCGGTCAGCGACAGGTACGAGAAGTGCTCGTGATAGATCGTGTCGAACTGGCACTCGGCGACCAGCCGCATCAGGTGCGGAAACTCGAACGTGGCCACGCCGTGCGGCTTGAGCAGCAGCGCGAAGCCGGCGACGAAGTCGTTGATGTCGGGCACATGGGCGAGCACGTTGTTGGCCGCGGTCAGATCGGCGGCGCGGCCTTCGGCGACCAGGCGCTGCGCCAGCTCGCGGCCGAAGAATTCTTCCCGGACGTCGATGCCTTTGGCTCGCGCCGCCTCCGCGGTGCCGGCGGTGGGCTCGATGCCCAGGCACGGGATGCCCTTGGCCTGCACGTACTGCAGCAGATAGCCGTCGTTGGAGGCGACCTCGACGACGAGCGACGCGGCGCCGAGCTCGAAGCGCTGCGTCATCGCCTCGACATAGCCTCGGCATGCGCCAGCCAGCTGTCGGAGTACGAGCTGAAGTAGGCGTAGTCGCTGGCGAACAGTTCGCCGTGGTGCGCGTAGTCCTCGGTCTGCACCAGCCAGCAGGCGGTGCAGGCGAACACGCGCAGCGGGTACCAGGTCTCGGGCGCGTCGAGCTGCTCGGGCGAGAGGTAGGCATTCGACGGCGGCGCGGTGCCCAGGTCGAGGAACGGCAGCGTCAGTTCGGCGTCGGCAGTGGCGGCACTTCATCATGGTCGTCAGATCCCGTTGAACGCCGGCGTGATCGGCGCATGGCGGGCGTCGCGCTCCGAAATGTCGGCGATCGGCAGCGGCCACGCGATCGCCAGCGCGGGTCGCTCGACGTGCAGCGCCGCCTTCCGCGTCGGGCGCGTAGGGCCGCGAGTGCAGGTACAGCAGCTCGCAGTCGTCGGTAGCGTCTGAAAGCCATGCGCGAAGCCCTGCGGGATCAGCAGGCTGACGGCGGTTGTCTGCCGACAGGACTTCGCGCGTGCCAGCGCAGGAAGGTCGGCGAGCCGCGGCGCAGATCGACGGCGACGTCGAAGACCTCGCCGCGCAGGCAGCTGACGAACTTGTCTTCGGCATGCGGCGGGCGCTGGAAGTGCAGGCCGCGCACCGCGCCGCGCCGCGAGGTCCGCGTGTGGTTGATCTGCGCCACCGGCAGCAACGAAGCCTGCGGCGGCCAGTTCCTCCGCGCAGAAGAAGCGGCTGAAGAAGCCGCGCGCGTCTTCGCGCACATGGCGCTGCACGACGCGCCAAGCCGGCGAGCGGGGTGGATGCGGATCTCGAACCAGTCCATAGCGGCGCCTCAGACAGCAGCGGCCATCTGCCGCGCTTCGATCTGCGCCAGGCACAGCGCTGCGCATGTCGCGCCTGGCGCGCCAGGCGTCATGCCATTCGATCGTGCGGTCCAGCGCAGTGGCCAGCTCCCACGCGGCGCCCAGCCGAGCTGCGTGCGCGCCTTGGCGCTGTCGAGCTGCGAGGTGCTGCGCTTCATGCGGCTGCGGCCCGGCGCTCGGCCTGCCAGCGCGCGCCGGGCATGCGCGCGGCCAGGTAGTCGAGCACCCAGCGCACCGGCTTCGCGTCGGCGTCGGCGGGGCCGAAGTTCCACGCGCCGGCGCAGCGCTCGGCCGTGCTCGACCAGACGCTGCGCCAGCAGCAGGTAGCCGGCCAGCGGCTCCAGCACGTGCTGCCAGGGCCGCACCGCCTCGGGGTAGCGCACGGCAGCGTGCGGCCCTGCGTCGCAGGCGCGGAAGAAGTCGGGCACCAGCCGGTCCGCGGCCCAGTCGCCGCCGCCGATCACGTTGCCGGCGCGCGCCGTGGCCACCGCGACGCCGGCCGCGGCGAGAAACGAGTCGCGGTAGGCCGCGGTGACCAGCTCGGCGCAGGCCTTGCTGCTCGAATACGGGTCGCGCCCGCCCAGCGGATCGCTCTCGCGGTAGGCCCGCGCCCGCTCGCGGTTGTCGTAGCACTTGTCGGTGGTGACGTTGACGACGGCGCGCACGCGCGGCGCACGCGCGCACGGCCTCGAGCAGGTGCACCGTGCCCATGACGTTGACGGCGAAGGTCTCGACCGGGTCGACGTACGAGCGGCGCACCAGCGGCTGCGCGGCGAGGTGGAACACGATCTCGGGCGCGGCGGCGGCGCAGCGCGCGCCGCAGCGCGTCGGCGTCGCGGATGTCGCCGAGCGTGTGGCTGGCCAGGCTCGCCGCAGCGCGCGCCACGTCGAACAGGCTGGGCTCGGTCGGCGGCGCCAGCGCAAAGCCGTGCACCTGCGCGCCGAGCGCTGCGCAGCCACAGCGCCAGCCAGCTGCCCTTGAAGCCGGTGTGGCCGGTGACGAAGACGCGCCGGCCGCGCCAGAAGTCGCGTCGGCTCATGCCCAGGTCTTCCACGGCGCCGCTGCCGCTGGCCCACAGCTGCTTCGAGCTGGGTCTTGTCGCGCAGCGTGTCCATCGGCTGCCAGAAGCCGGCGATGCCTGAACGCCATCAGCTCGCCCGTCGCGCGGCCAGGCGCTCAGCGGCTCGCGCTCCCAGACGGTGCGGTCGCCGTCGATGTAGGTCGAGGCACGCGCGGCGACAGCACGAAGAAGCCGCCGTTGATCCAGCCGCCGTCGCCGACCGGCTTTTCGACGAAGCCGCTGACGCCGTCGTCCGCTCGACATGCTCAAGCGCGCCGTAGCGGCCGGGCGGCTGCACCGCGGTCACCGTGGCGAGCTTGCCGTGGCGCGATGGAAGGCGATCAGCGGCGTCGATGTCGACGTCGGCCACGCCGTCGCCGTAGGTGAAGCAGAACGCCTCTTCGTCCTCGACGTATTCGGCGACGCGCTTCAGGCGCCCGCCGGTCATGCGTGTCGTCGCCGGTGTCGACCAGCGTCACGCGCCACGGTTCGGCCTTGCGCTGGTGCACCTGCATCGTGTTGTTGCCGCATGTCGAAGGTCACGTCCGACATGTGCAGGAAGTAGTTGGCGAAGTACTCCTTGATGACGTAGCCCTTGTAGCCGCAGCAGATGACGAAGTCGTTGATGCCGTGGCCGAGTACGATCTTCATGATGTGCCACAGGATCGGCCTGCCGCCGATCTCGACCATCGGCTTGGGCTTCAGGTGCGTCTCTTCGGAGATCCGCGTGCCCAGGCCGCCGGCAAGGATGACCGCCTTCATCGCGTTGCAGCTTTCACTGGCCGGCTCTCCGTCTGGGCTTGCGTTCGGGCTGGCATGGTACTGCCGCGGTCGGCCGTGTCGCGCGCCTTGGCCGGTCAGGGCGAAGCCTCTGCGCGGGCGATCGCAGCATTCCGTCACGGACGCTGCGAGAACCTCACGCCCAGGGCAGTAGAGTCGCCGGCTGCGCAGCCACCGCCCGCCGAACAGACCTTGCCTTCTTCACACACGCCTCGGCTGCCCGGCATCGCCCTGTCTGCCGGCCTGTGCATCGCGGCCGGCCTGCCGGCGCTGCTGGCGCACAACCTGCCGCCGTCGCCGACGGCGTTGAATCAGGCCACGGCGATCGGCGGCTGGGGGCTGGTGCTGCTGCTGATGCAACCGGCGCTGGTGGCGCCGCTTGGCGCCGCGCGTTTGACGCGCTGCGGCGCGCCGCTGACTGCGTTGGCGCTGCTCGCTGCGGCAGCGCTGTTGTCCGGCGCTGCGGGCGGCCTGCCCGCCGGGTTGGCCGTGAGCGCCGCAGCGGTCTGCCTGCTCGCGGCGGTGGTCCTGTGTGCGGGTGCTGCCGTGCAGCGCGTCGCCGCCGTTGGTACGTCGGCTTCTTCGCCGCCTGGCTGGCCACCGGCGTGGTCTGCGTGCTGATCGGTCTGGTGCAGGTGTTCGCGCCCGACGCGGTGGACGGCCAGTGGATCGCGCGCTCCAGCATCGCCGGGCCGCGCGGTCGGCAACCTGCGCCAGCCGAATCACCTGAGCACGCTGCTGTTGTGGTCGGCGGTGGCGGTGGTGCCGCTGCTGGAAACGCGTCGCGTCGCGCCGCCATGCCGCTGCCAAGGGTGGCGCTGGGCGTGCTGTTCGCGGCCATGCTCTTCGGCGTCGTGCTCTCCGGCTCGCGCACCGGGCTGTTGGGCGTGGCCGGGCTGGTGGCCTGGGGGCTGTTCGACCGCCGGCTCTCGCGCACTTCACGCGGCTTGCTGATCGCCTCGCCGCTGATCTGCCTCGTCAGCTGGATGCTGCTCGGCTGGCTGTCGTCGCTGCTCGACACCGGCGCGCTCGGCGCCGCGACGCGGCTCGGCGAAAGCCAGGACTACTCGAGCGGGCGCTGGTCGATCTGGCGCGACACGCTGGTCCTGATCGCGCAGCACCCGTGGCTCGGCGTCGGTTTCGGCGAGTTCAACTTTGCCTGGACGCTGACGCCGTTTGCCGATCGCAACCCGCAGTTCTTCGACCACACGCACAACCTGCCGCTGCATCTGGCGGTGGAGTTGGGCGTTCCGCTCGCGTTGCTGGTGCTGGGGCTGCTGCTGTGGGGGCTGTGGCAGGCGTTCGAGCGCAGCCGGCGCGTCGACGGCGCGCAGGGCGTGGCGCGCCGCGCCGCGCTGGTGATGGTGCTGCTGATGGCGCTGCACAGCCAGCTCGAGTACCCGCTGTGGTACGCCTACTTCCTGCTGCCGACGGCGTTTGCCTGGGGCCTGTGCCTGGGCGGCGGCGGCCGACGCCGCCGAGCGACAAGCCGTCGCCGTGGCTGGCGATCGCCGGCGTGGCGATGATGCTGTCCGCCGCGGTGACGGTGTGGGACTACCGAAAAGTCGTCGCCATCTTCTCGCCGCCGCATCGACAGCACGGCGACGCTGGCCGATCGCATCATCGAAGGCCGGCACAGCTGGTTCTTCGCCCACCACGCCGACTACGCGCTGGTGACGACGATCGACGGCGCCGGCACGCTGCCCGGCGTGTTCGACCGCGCGCCGCATTTCCTGCTCGACACGCGGCTGATGATGGCCTGGGCCAAGGGGCTGGCGGCGCAGGGCGATGTCGAGCGCGCGCGGTACATCGCGGCGCGATTGCGCGAGTTCCGCAACCCGAACTCGGAAGACTTCTTCGCGCCTTGCGACGATGCGGCCGTGGTCGAAAAGCCGTTTCAGTGCACGCCGCCGACGCGCGCTTTCACCTGGCGCGATTTCAGGTAGCCGCTGCCGTCCACTCGCCGGACTTGCCGCCGCGCTTCTCGAGCAGCCGCACCTCGCCGATGACCATGCCGCGGTCGGCCGCCTTGCACATGTCGTAAATCGTCAGCAGGCCGACCTGCACGGCGGTCAGCGCTTCCATCTCGACGCCGGTGGCGCCGACGGTTTCGGTGGTCGCGGTGCAGCGCACACCGGGCAGCGCCGCGTCGAGTTCGAAATCGACCGCCACGCGCGTCAGCGCGATCGGGTGGCACAGCGGGATCAGCTCGGGCGTGCGCTTGGCGCCCTGGATCGCCGCGACGCGGGCCACGCCGATCACGTCGCCCTTCTTCGCGCGTGCCCTGCGCAATCAGAGCGAACGTGGCGCGCTGCATGCGGATGCAGCCGCGTGGCCACCGCCACGCGGTGCGTCGCCGCCTTGGCGCCCACGTCCACCATGTGCGCCTGCCCTTGTGCGTCGAAATGCGTGAGGGGCGAGCCCGGCGTCGGCGATGTCATGCGCGTTTACGTTGCAGCAACCTGTCGGGTGCATGATAGCCACGCGCATGAAACACCAACTGCCCTCTCGCCTGCTGCTCGCCGCGGCCCTGGCCACGGCACTGCCCGCACCGCCGCTGTGGGCGCAGCCGTCCACGCGCAGCGACAACGGCGACGTGCGCCTGCCGTCGCTCGGCGAATCGGCGGGCGATGATTTCCCGGTCGGCACCGAGCGCCGCCTGGGCGAGCAGATCATGGCCGAGGTGCGGCGCGACCCGGCCTACATCGACGACCCGCTGCTGCTCGACCACATCCAGTCGATGTGGCTGCCGCTGGTGGCCGCCGCGCGCGCGCGCGGCAACATCAGCGCCGACCTCGATGCGGCGTTCACCTGGGAAGCCTTTCTCGTCCGCGACCGCTCGATCAATGCCTTTGCGCTGCCCGGCGGTTTTGTCGGCGTGCACCTGGGGCTGATGGCCGCCACCGCCACGCGCGACGAGCTGGCCTCGGTGCTGGCGCACGAGCTGTCGCACGTGACGCAGCGCCACATCGCGCGCAGCATCGCCAGCTCGAGCCGGCAGTCGCTGGTCGGCATGGCGGCGCTGCTGCTCGGCGTGCTGGCCGCCAGCCGCGCCGGCAACAGCAGCGGCGACGCCACGCAGGCCGTGATCGTCGGCAGCCAGGCGGCGATGGTGCAGGGCCAGCTCAATTTTTCGCGCGACATGGAGCGCGAGGCCGACCGCATCGGCTGGGGCGTGCATCAGGGCGCCGGCTTTGCGCCGCAGGGCATGGCGGCCATGTTCGAGCGCCTGGAAAACGCCTACCGCCTGACCGACAGCGGCTCCTTCCCCTACCTGCGCTCGCACCCGTTGACGGTGGACCGCATCGGCGAAGCGCGCTCGCGCATCGACGCCGCGCCGGCCGCGCGTGCGGCGCCGCGGCCGACGCTCGACCACCAGTTGATGCAGGCCCGCGCCCGCGTGCTGATGGACCCGGCCGTGCAATCGCTGCGCCGCTGGCAGTCCGTCGATGCCGGCGCGGCCAGCGGCGGCGAACGGCTGGCGATGCTCTACGCCAGCGCGCTGGCCTCGCTCGAACTGCGCGAGCCGGCGCGCGCGCAGAGCCACGCTCGATAGCCGCGGCGGCGCTGCTGCAGAACGACAAGAGACAGCGACAACCCGCGCGCCGCGTTCGCGCTCGGCGCCTTGCAGGCCCAGGTCTGGCAGGCCAGCGGCCAGGCAGCCGCGCGCGCTGGCCTGGTTCGATGCGCAACGCTCGCCGGCGTCGGGCCCGGCAGCGCGGCCGCTGATGTTGATGCGCGGCGCAGGCCGCGATCGACGTTGCCCGTGCGGGCGGCGCAGGCCCGGCCAACGCCTCCCTGCGCAACAGCACCGAAGCGCTGCAGACCTGGGTCGCCGAGCACAGCCTCGACGCCAGCGCGTGGTCGCTGCTGGCGCAGGGCGCCGACTTGCTGGGCCTGAAGCTGCGCTCGATGCGCGCCGACGGCGAAGCGGCGGCGGCGCGCGGCGATCTCGTCGGCGCCATCGACCGCCTGCGCGCCGCGCAGCGTCAGGCGCGCAGCGGCAGCGCGGGTGCGCCGGATTTCATCGAGGTCTCGATCATCGACGCCCGCCTGCGCGACCTGACGGCGCAGCGCCGCGCGCAACTGGCCGAACTGCGCGGCGAGCGCAACCCGGATCGGTAGCTCAGGCCGCAGCCGTGTCGCGGGAGAACATGCGCTCGACCGCCACGTCGATCACCATGCCGCACAGGCTGTAGATCAGCGAGCCGATCAGCGCCGCGGCGAAGCCGGTGACGTTGAAGCCCTGCAGCACGCCGGCCGCGGCCCAGAACATCAGCGCGTTGATGACGAACAGGAACAGGCCGAGCGTGATCAGCGTCACCGGCAGCGTCAGCAGCACCAGCAGCGGCCGCACGATGGTGTTGAGCAGGCCCAGCACCAGCGCCGCGATCATCGCCGCGCCGAAGCTCGACACGGTGACGCCGGGGTAGAGGTAGGCCACCAGCAGCAGGGCGGCGGCCAGCAGCAGCCAGCGGACGATGAGTTTGAGCATGCGCGGCAGGATAGCAGCGCGCGGCGACCGCCTCGAACGCGGGGCGGACAAACCCGCGGAGGCAGCATGAAGCCGCCGTAGCGCCGCGTTCCCCCCATTGACCTGGTGTCGCTGCAGCGACAACCATGCCTTCCTCTTTCAGAAAGAGACGCGATCGCCGCGGCAGCCCGGAGCCAAGAGCCTTCGGTCGCCACTGCCGGTCAATCAAAGTCCATCCATGAGGGCAAGCAACATGAACTTGAAATCCGAGCCTGCGAGGGCTGCTCATTGCGGCCGCAGGCGTGTCCGTGCTGGCGCCAACGGCCATCGCGGCCAGTGCCGCCAAAGCGCCGAAGAACAACGCCTACATCGTGCAGTTGGCCGAGCAACCCGTCGCGGCGTACACAGGCGGCATCGCGGGCTACGCGGCCACCAAGCCGCGCAAGGGCCAGAAGATCAACCCCAACGACCCGCAGGTCTCGCGGTACATGGGCTACCTGGCGACGCGCCAGGACAGCCTGCTCGGCGCCGCCGGCGGCGGCAAGAAGCTCTACAACTACGGCTATGTCTTCAACGGCTTCGCCGCCGAACTGAGCGAGGCCCAGGCGCAGAAGCTGGCGCAGATGCCGGGCGTGCTGGCCGTCACCAAGGACGAGATCCGCAAGCTCGACACCGCCAGCACGCCGGCCTTCCTGGGCTTGACCGGCAACAGCGGCTTCTGGGCCACCAAGGCCAAGGGCGAGAACGTCGTCATCGGCATCGTCGACAGCGGCATCTGGCCCGAGCATCCGAGCTTCTCGGACCGCACCGGCAGCAACGGCAACGGCACGCAGGACGGCAAGCTCGACTACCAGCAGATCCCCGGCTGGAACGGCAAGTGCACGCCCGGCGAGGCCTTCACTGCCAGCGACTGCAACCAGAAGCTGATCGGCGCGCAGTTCTTCAACGCCGGCTTCGGCGGCAACGCCGGCATCAAGGAGGCAGTTCCCGTACGAATTCAACTCGCCGCGCGACGCCGACGGCCACGGCTCGCACACCGCGTCCACCGCCGGCGGCAACGCCAACGTGGCGGCCACCGGCCCGGCCGCGGTGTTCGGCAGCATCAACGGCATCGCGCCGCGGGCCCGCATCTCGGCCTACAAGGTCTGCTGGGGCAACAACGGCGAGGGCGGCTGCGCCGGCGTCGACAGCGTCGCAGCGATCGACCAGGCCGTCGCCGATGGCGTGGACGTCATCAACTTCTCGATCAGCGGCACCAGCACCAACTTCCGCGACCCGGTCGAGATCGCCTTCCTGTTCGCGGCTGACGCGGGCGTCTTCGTTGCGGCCTCGGCCGGCAACTCTGGGCCGACCACGGCCACCGTTGCGCATCCGAGCCCCTGGATCACGACCGTGGCCGCGGGCACGCACAACCGTGATGGCGCCGGTTCGGTCACGCTGGGCAATGGCGTGACCTACTCCGGCGCCTCGGTGGCAGCGGCGCCTGGCTTCCAAGCCGCTGATCGACTCGACGGCGGCCGGCCTGCCCGGTGCCGATCCGACGGCGCTGGCGTTGTGCTTCACGGCCGGCGACAACGGTGGCACGCCAGTGCTCGATCCGGCCAAGGTGGCCGGCAAGATCGTCGTCTGCGACCGCGGCGTCAGCGCGCGCACCGACAAGAGCCTGGCTGTGCAGCAGGCCGGCGGCGTCGGGCATGATCCTGTTGAACACGAACGTCAACTCGATCAACGCCGACCTGCACGCGGTGCCCACCGTGCACCTGCCGGTCGACAACCGGCCCGCCGATCAAGGCTTACGCGGCCGGTGCCGGCGCCACGGCGGCCATCAACGCGGCGACGATCATCTTCAACGCAGCGGCACCGTTCACCGCATCGTTCTCATCGCGCGGCCCGCTGCTGGCCGGCAATGGCGACCTGTTGAAGCCCGACATCATCGCGCCCGGCCAGGACATCCTCGCCGCCGTCTCGCCGATCGGCTACAACGGCCGGCTGTTCGATTCGCTCAGCGGCACCTCGATGTCGAGCCCGCACGTCGCCGGTCTGGCGGCGCTGCTGAAGGAGCTCAAGCCCGGCTGGTCGCCGATGGCGATCAAGTCGGCCTTGATGACCACCGCCGGCGATGTGCTCGATGGCGGCACGCCAGCGCCGGAAACCAACCCGGTGCTGATCTTCCGCCAGGGGGCCGGTCACGTGCGGCCGAACTCTGCGGCCGACCCCGGCCTGGTGTTCGACTCGAACTTCGCCGATTGGCTGGGCTTCCTGTGCGGCACGCAACTGCCGACGTCGTTCTGCACCGACGCCGGCGTGCCGGTGCTCGACCCGAGCAACCTGAACACGCCGTCGATCGCCATCGGCGACCTCGCGGGCGTGCAGACGGTGACACGGCGCGTCACCAACGTCGGCGGCAACCCGGCCACCTACACGCCGTCGGTCGCCGGACTGGCGGGCTTCAACGTGGTCGTGACGCCGTCCTCATTGGTGTTGGCTGCGGGCGAGACCAAGCCGTTCACGGTCACGTTCACGCGCACGGCGGCGCCGCTGAACAGCTACACCGGCGGACAGTTGAGGCTCAGCGACGGCACACACAGCGTGCGCGTGCCCGTGGTGGTGAGGCCGGTTGCGCTGGCCGCGCCGCCGCAGGCGAGCGGGTCGTACAGCGTCACCTTCGGCTACAGCGGGCCGTTCACGGCCACAGCGCGCGGGCTGATCCCGGCTGCACTCACGTCCGGCACCGTGACCCAGGATCCGGACCAGACCTTCAGTGCGGCGGACCCGACGGGAACCGTGGCGGTGCAGGTGGTGATCCCGGCCGGCACCACCCACGCCAGGTTCTCGCTGTTCGATGCCGACGTGGCGGCCGGGTCTGACATCGACCTGTACGTGACCAACAGCGCCGGCACCTTGGTCGCTGTCAGCGGCAGCGGTGGCTCGGACGAGGAGGCGAACCTGGTCAGTCCTGCGGCAGGTACCTACACGGTCTACATCCATGGCTGGGGACTGCCGAGCGGCTCATCGCCGTTCAAGCTACACGCTTGGGTGCTCGGTGCCACCGCCGCCGGCAACATGACGGTCACGGCACCGGCCACCGCCGTGCTGGGGCAGTCGGGTGCCATCGGCATCACCACCAACGGCCTGACCGGCGGGGTCAAGTACCTCGGCTCGGTGGCCTACGGCGGCGCCGCGGGCATGCCCAACCCGACGATCGTGCGCATCGATCCGTAAGCCGCACACAGCGCCTCTCGCAGACAACGCCCCGCCTCGCGCGGGGCGTTTTTCTTTTCTGCTTCAGATCCGCGGATCGACCTCGCGCGGCAGCGCCGGCTGCGCCTGCCCCGCTGGGCAGTGCAGCCAGCCGCCGCGTTCGCTGACGTGATAGTCGAGTGCGCCCACACCGGCACCATCGATCGGCGCGATGCGCACGCGATAGCCCGGCACCAGAACCTGCGGGTACAGGCGCCCGGGCTGCGGACAACCCAGCGCGCCGTCGCGCCAGACCACTGCCTCCAGCGTCATCACGCGCAAGCGTGACGCCGGCAGCGCGCTGCGCCGCGCCGCGTCATCGAGCAGCGCGGGCAACAGCGACTGGATCGCAGCGGTGTTCACGGGCGGTGGCGGCGCAGCGCAAGCGACGAGCGATGCACCCAGCCAGGCGACGGCACTGCAGCGAACGAGCGCCGCGATCGATCGAGGAAGAAGGATCTGCACGAAGCATCACGCTCGCTGAATTGACGATCGCTCGCAGCCTAGCGCAAGACCGCTGCTGCTGATGACGATGATGACGCGCGGCTCGTGCTGATCGCGCTCGACGGCGTGGTCTGCATGCTCGCCATCACGATCATCTGCAGCAGCGCAGCGCACGCTGCGTGATGCGAGAGCGCGCTCAGTGACGCCACAGAGCGACAAAAGCAGCGCCACAGAGGGAAGAAAGTGCCTTTTCAGAGGGCAAACCACTTTGCTTCGCTGTGAACACGCATTACCATCGCGCCGCACGGAGGTTGACGAGTAAGACAGTTCATGTGGCTGTCACCGGACCCCGGCACATCAACAACACTTTGATGGAGTGAATCCAAATGGCAACTGCGAAAAAGGCGGCGAAGAAAGCTCCCGCCAAAAAGGCCCCGGCCAAGAAGGCCATGGCCAAGAAGCCGCCGGTGAAGAAGGCTGCACCGGCGAAGAAGGCCCCGGCCAAGAAGGCCGCACCGGCGAAGAAGGCGGCCCCGGCGAAGAAGGCCGCACCGGCCAAGAAAGCCAAGGCTCCCGCGAAGAAGCGTGCTCCGAACGCTGCCTTCATGAAGGCGATGACGCCTTCGGCCGCTCTGGCCGCGATCATCGGCGACAAGCCGATGCCGCGCACCGAAGTGACCAAGAAGGTCTGGGAGTACATCAAGAAGAACAAGCTGCAAGACGCAGTCAATCGCCGGATGATCAATGCCGACGCCAAGCTGAAGGAAATCTTCAAGAAGGCGCAAGCATCGATGTTCGAGATGACCAAGCTGATCAACGGGCATCTGAAGTAAGACGCTCGTTTGTCTTGAAGAAGCCGGCCTCGTGCCGGCTTTTTTCATTTGGGCTCGGTCAGTCCGAAGAGGCTCGCGCCGTTGCCCCACGCGATGCGCTGCGCCACCGCCGCCGGCAAGGTGCCGAGCCAGGCCCGGTACTCGTCCATCAGCGCTTCGTACTGCTGCCAGCGCTGATTGATCCAGGTGTCCGAGCCGATCAAGAAGCGTTCGGGCAGGGCGATGAAGGTCTCGCGCCACTCGGCTGACAAGGCGCCGTTGGCGGTGAGCCCCGGGCGGTACGACAGCTCGCCGCGCAGCGACGCATGGCGGCGCATCAGCTCACGCACGCGGCCCACCGGCGTGCCGCCGATGCCGCTGTGCGCCCAGATCAGCGTGGCGCCCGGCGCATGCGCCATCAGCTTGTCGATCGCCACCTCATCGCAATGCGCGAGCACGGCAAGACCGCGCTCGCGCGCCAGCTTCATCAGCTTGGCCGCCACCGCGCCATCGGCGTTGGCGCTGTCTTGAAGGTGGAACTCGCCCAAGCCGCGGAACGGCCCGGCGGGCGTGCCGCGGTCGAGCTCGCGCAGCACCATCTGGTGAATCGATTCGTCGCCGAACCAGCTGCTGTAGTCGGCGCGGTTGCGGTACAGGCGCACGAACGGCACGACGCTGACACCGGCCGCGCGCGTCGCCTCGAGCGCCGCCGCCAGCGCCTGCGTGCCGTCGTTGGGCCGGCTGTTGGCGACGATGGCGCGCACGCCGCTGCGCTGCAAACGCCCGAGCACATCGGCCAGCGGATGCGGCGCCTGCGCTTCGTCGTTGTAGTGCAGATGGGCGTCGAACAGCGGGCCGGCATAGCGCGCGGCGGCGCGCAGCGGCAGCGCGGCGCCGAGCACTGCGGCGCCCAGAAGACGCCGACGCCGCATCACGCGGCGGCCAGGCGGCGATCGACGAAGTCGAGCCGGTCCTGGCCCCAGAAGATTTCGCCATCGACGACATAGCTCGGCGCGCCGAAGACGCCGGCCTCGATGGCGCGCTGCGTGTTGGCTTCGTAGCGCTCGGCCACGGCCTGCGAGTGCGCGTCTTCGAGCCGCCGCGACGGCAGCTCGCGCTCCTTGAGCAGCGCCGCCAGCGTGGCCTCGTCGGCGATGTTGCGCTCCTCGACCCAGACCGCGCGCAGCACGGCATCGGTGATGTGCATCGCCGCATCGGCGCCGTCGTGCTGGGCCACGGCGATGATGAGCTTGGCGGCATCGTCGCCGGCCACCGGGAAGAACTTCGGCGCCACGTTGAGCGGCGCGTGCAGGTGTTCGGAGAAGCGCTTCATCTCGACCAGCCGGTAGGCCTGGCGCTGCGGCGCGCGCTTGCCCAGCGGCAAACCGCCCGAGACCGGAAAGACCTTGCCGCCGAGATCGACCGGCAGCACCTCGATGCGCGCGCCGTGCTTGCGCGCCACGTCCCAGAAGCGCAGGTGGCCGAGGTAGGTCCACGGCGACTGCGGGGCGAAGTAGTACTGGACGTCGGTGGCCATCGGCGCGCTCCTGAACTGGGCTGCAAAGGGCGCACGGTAGCCGATTCGCCGTGCGCCGTCAGGCCGCGGATTGCGGCGCCGGACTCGGCGCCCCTCACCGGGGTGGCTGACACCCCTGTGCCACGCCGAGCCCAAGAAAATGCCGTCGTGTGACGAAAATCACGCTCCTTCCGCTAGGATGCGCAGCCTCATGTTTTCAATGTCCCGCTTCTTGGTTTGCCTGTTGTGCTTCGGCGCGGCGCTGCCGCCCGTGGCCCACGGTGCTGCCAAACGCGCGCCGCGCAACGACACGCTGGCCGAGTGCAGCTGGGACCGCCCCGGGCGCAACGCCTTCAGCGGCGACGTGGTGGCCGCGGTGGACCGCTACAGCGACATCCCGACCCCCGTGCGCGCGCGCCTCAAAGAGCGCATCCAGGCTCGCGAATACGACGACATGGTCGACATCCGCCGTGATTCGATCAAAGGCAAGTTCGAGTACGCGAGCACGATCCGCGAGATGCATTTCGGCAAGGACCGGGTCTGCCGCAAGGTCACGCGCACCAAGTGGACGGCCAAGACCCACGAGCGTGGCATGGTCTATTGCGAGGCCGAGCATTGCCTGCTGGTGCCCACCATCTGCCGCAATCTGAGCCGCATCGATCGCAAGCCGGCCCTGGTGGCCGGCGACACGCTGAAGCCTCCGCCAGGGGTGCCTGGGGGCGATCCTTTGGCCTCTGTCGGGCGTGAAGGTGCCGCCGGCGCCGCGCCAGCGGACCCTGCGGTGACCTCATCGTTCTCCGAAGCCGTGGCCGGCGCGGCGGTGCCGCTGCTGGGCCCTGTCGGCGACATGCCGCTGGGTGCCGGCACACCGCCTGCGGGGGTCGCCGCCGGGCCGGGTGCCGGCAGCAGCGACAGCTTCGCTCCCGGTGCACTGCCGTTTCCGCCGCTGCTGTACGTGCCGGGCGGCGGTGGTGGTGTGTCCGTGGTCGGCGTCGTGCCCGGCCCGGGTGGTGGTGGCGGTGGTGGTGTCGTTCCCGATCCGGGCGGCGGTGGTGGTGGCGGCGTGCCCGATCCGGCGGCGGTGGCGGTGGTGGCGGTGGCGGCGGTGGCGCCATCGACCCGGGCACACCGCCCGTGACGCCGATCCCGGAGCCGGCCACCTGGGCCAGCCTGGCCAGCGGCCTGGCGTTGCTGCTGTGGCTGGTGCGGCGTCAGCGCCGCGGCACAGCCGCCGGCACGCCGAAGTGCGCGACCCAGAAACGCTCGTAGCGCGAGCCGCGGCGCTGCACGCAGGCCAGACCGACATCGCGGTACTCGGGCTGCATCAGGTTGGCGCAATGCGACGGGCTGGCCAGCCAGGCCTGTAGCGCATCGTCGATGTCGGTCTGGCCGGCGGCCAGGTTTTCACCCGCGCCCGCCGCCGCATAACCGACGCTGCGCAAGCGCACGCCCAGACCGCGGTTGCGCGAGTCGACATGCGACAGGCGGTCCTGCACCGCCAGATCGCGCGCCTGCTCGCGCGCGCTCGCGGCGAGCCGCGTTTCCCAGGACAGGCTCTGCACGTCGGCGCCGGCCGCCGCGCACTGCGCCGGCTGGCGGCGCATGACGTTGAGCTGCTCGACGGCACGTTGCATCTGCTGCTCGTCGATGCAGGGCTCGAGCGTGCCGCTGTCGGTCTGCGCCGACGAGGCCGCGGCGAAGACCATGGCTGCCACGGCCAGCGCGCGCCAGCGACGGCGGGCGGAGGGGGGCAGCGGCGAAATCGGCATGCATGCGATTGTCGAAACGCAGCCCCGCGCCGCACGAACGACGCAATTCACGCTCCGGCGCCGGCACGGGTTTCTCGCCTGTGCGGAATCAACGATCGCGCGCCAGCAACGGCGTCAAAAAGCGCGCGGTGTGACTTTGTGCGTGCACCGCGACCTGCTCGGGCGTGCCGGCCACCACCACCTCGCCGCCGCCGCCGCCGCCTTCGGGGCCCATGTCGATCACCCAATCGGCCGTCTTGATGACATCGAGGTTGTGCTCGATGACGACGATCGTGTTGCCGGCGTCGCGCAGCTGGTGCAGCACCTTGAGCAGCAGCTCGATGTCGGCGAAGTGCAGGCCGGTGGTCGGCTCGTCGAGGATGTAGAGCGTGCGCCCGGTGTCGCGCTTGCTGAGTTCGAGCGCCAGCTTGACGCGCTGCGCCTCGCCGCCGGACAGCGTGGTCGCGCTCTGGCCGAGCGTGATGTAGCCCAGGCCGACATCGAGCAGCGTCTGCAGCTTGCGCGCGATGTTCGGCACCGCGGCGAAGAACGCATGCGCGTCTTCGACCGTGAGCTTCAGCACCTCGGTGATGTGCTTGCCCTTGTAGAGGATCTCCAGCGTCTCGCGGTTGTAGCGGCTGCCGTGGCAGGTGTCGCAGGGCACGTAGACGTCGGGCAGGAAGTGCATCTCGACCTTGATCACGCCGTCGCCCTGGCAGGCTTCGCAGCGGCCGCCGGCGACGTTGAACGAGAAGCGGCCGGGGCCGTAGCCGCGCTCGCGCGCCGCGGGCACCTCGGCGAAGAGTTCGCGGATCGGCGTGAACAGGCCGGTGTACGTGGCGGGGTTCGATCGCGGCGTGCGGCCGATCGGGCTTTGATCGACGTTGATCACCTTGTCGAACGCATCGAGGCCGTCGATGCGTGTCGTGCGGCGCCGGCTCGGCGTGGCTCTGGTAGAGCTTCTTCGCCACGGCCGCGTACAGCGTGTCGTTGACCAGCGTGCTCTTGCCCGAACCGGAGACGCCGCTGACGCAGGTGAACAGGCCGACCGGGATCTCGACGGTCACGTTCTTCAGGTTGTTGCCGCGCGCGCCGTGGATCGTCAGCACCTGCGGATCGGTGCTGGCGGCGAGCGTGGTCCGCGTCTTCGGCAGCGGGATGCGCAGCAGGCCGCCGAGGTAGCGCCCGGTCAGCGACTCGGCGTTGGCCGCCACTTCATCCGGCGTGCCCTGCGCCATGACGCGCCCGCCATGCACGCCGGCGCCGGGGCCGAGATCGACCACGTGATCGGCGGCGCGGATCATGTCTTCGTCGTGCTCGACGACGAGCACGCTGTTGCCGATGTCGCGCAGGTGGCGCAGCGTGCCGATCAGGCGCTCGTTGTCGCGCTGGTGCAGGCCGATGCTCGGCTCGTCGAGCACGTACATCACGCCGGTCAGGCCCGAGCCGATCTGCGACGCCAGGCGGATGCGCTGCGCCTCGCCGCCGGACAGCGTGTCGGCGCTGCGCTCCAGGCTCAGGTACGCACAGGCCGACGTCGTTCAGGAACTTCAGCCGCGAGCGGATCTCGCGCATCACCTTTTCACCGATGTCGGCCTTGTTGCCGACGAGGCGCAGCGCGTCGAAGTGCGCCTGGCAATGCGCCAGCGTCAGGTGCTCGGCTTCGAAGATCGCCAGGCCGCGCAGCGCCGCATCGCTGCCTTGCAGGAACACATGCCGCGCCTCGCGCCGCAGGCGCGTGCCGTGGCAGGCCGGGCAGGGCTTGGCGGATTGCAGGCGCGCCAGGTCCTCGCGCACGGCGGCCGAATCGGTCTCGCGCCAGCGACGCTCGAAGTTCGGCAGCAGGCCTTCCCACGGATGCCAGCGTTTGACCGCGCGCCGCTTGCCGCCGGCCCCTTCGGCCGTGTAGACGAAAGCGATCTCGGTCTTGCCGCTGCCGTGCA
Organism: uncultured beta proteobacterium; assembly: GCA_963732625.1. Taxonomy (GTDB): domain Bacteria; phylum Pseudomonadota; class Gammaproteobacteria; order Burkholderiales; family Burkholderiaceae_C; genus CADEEN01. The sequence continues at coordinate 177,710 of CAVTAM010000041.1, forward strand.
GCAGCACCTGCTGGTGCTCTTTGGCCAGTTGCTCGAACGGCGTGCCGAGGTCGAAGGCGTAGTGTTTGGCCACGCTCTCCAGCAAGCCGAAGCTGTAGCTGTTGCGCTTGTCCCAGCCCTTGACGGCGCCGCTGGCCAGGCTCAGCGTCGGGAAGGCGACGACCCGTTCGGCGTCGAACACCGTCACCTGGCCCAGGCCGTCGCAGCTCGGGCAGGCGCCGACCGGCGAGTTGAACGAGAACAGGCGCGGCTCCAACTCGGGCAGCGAGTAGCTGCAGACGGGGCAGCCGAACTTGCTGGAGAACAGGTGTTCCTTGCCGGTGTCGAGTTCGAGCGCGATCGCGCGGCCGTCGGCGATGCGCATCGCCGCTTCGAAACTTTCGGCCAGGCGCTGCGTCAGGTCGGGTTTGGTTCTGACGCGGTCGATGACGACATCGATGTCGTGCTTCTCGGTCTTCTTCAACGCCGGCAACGCATCGGCTTCGACCACAGCGCCATCGACACGAAAACGCACGTAGCCCTGGGCCTGCATCGCCGCGAGCAGGTCCGCGAACTCGCCTTTGCGGTCGCGCACCGCGGGGGCCAGCACGGCGAGCTTGGTGTCGTCGGGCAACGCCAGCACGGCGTCGACCATCTGCGCGACCGACTGCGCGGTCAGCGGCAGATCGTGATCCGGGCAATACGGCGTGCCGGCGCGCGCGTAGAGCAGGCGCAGGTAGTCGTGGATTTCGGTGATCGTGCCGACGGTCGAGCGCGGGTTGTGGCTCGTCGCTTTTTGCTCGATGGAGATTGCGGGCGACAAGCCCTCGATGACATCGACGTCGGGCTTGTCCATCAACTGCAGGAACTGGCGCGCGTAGGCCGAGAGGCTCTCGACATAGCGCCGCTGGCCTTCGGCATACAGCGTGTCGAAGGCCAGGCTCGATTTGCCCGAGCCCGACAGCCCGGTGATCACGACCAGGGCGTGCTTGGGGATGTCGAGGTCGATGTTCTTCAGGTTGTGGGTGCGGGCTCCACGAACCTTCAACTGCGGAGCTTCTGGCGGCATGGCCGGTCCCGTGAGGTCAACCGGGCATTATCGGCAGAGCCGCTACCAGCGCGCCACCTCGGCGATCCAGGCCTCGCGTTGGGCGGCGGTGAGCGGCGCGCGCCAGCAGGCATTGCGGTCGGCCGCGCACCACTGCACGCTGTCGGCGGCGAAGTCGAACGATGCGATGCCTTGGCCCGCCACCCGCAGCCTCAGCGACGGCGACGCCGCCGCCGCGTCGGCGCGCGTTGGCAGCGCGGGCTGCCAGGCCCCGGCCGTCGCCCGCCGCAGTTGCGCCCACCAAGCCGCTTGCGCCGGGCCATGCGGCAGCGCGCGGTCCGCGCTCGACCAGCTGCCGTCGCCGCCGGCCAGCAGTGCATCGATGCGCGCCAGCGGGTCGGCAGCGGCCGTGTTGCCGATGGCCAGCGCCTGCCGCGACGACGATTCAAGCGCAGGCATCGACGCCGCGGCCACGCGCGGCCGGCTCGCCTTGGCGGTGTCGGCGCTGACGGCAGCGTCGGCACCACGCGCTTCTTCCAGCCGCTCGGCCGGCGGCGCTGGCGCTGCGGCCACGCTGTCGGCTACCGTCTCGGGTGACGCGGCCGGTGCCGGCCGCGCGCCGGCTTTGTCCACAGTCCTCGCTTCCTTGGCCCGGCGGGGCGCGGCCTCTTGCTTCGGCGCCGGCGTGGCGGGCGTCGTCTGCGCCAACAGATCGCGCTCATCACGCCTGAGCTCGGACGGTGCGGCGGCCGGCGCCGCGGTCGAGGCCACGGCCGAAGTTGCCGCAGCCTGTTCGGCGGCACCCTGCTCGGCCACGCTCTGCCGCGGCGCAGGTTCGACCCACGGCGGCTCGCGCGTGCTCCACATGAGGCCGACGATCGAGGCCACGGCCAGCGTGCCGAACGACGCCGCGACCTGCGGCTGCACCAGCCACGCGCCGACACGCTGCCACCACGGCGCGGCCCGTGACGGCTGCGAGGCCGCCGCTCGGGCAGCAGCGAGGATGCGCGCGCTGACCTCGCGCGGCGGCAGCGCGTCGCGGTCCGGCGCGTGGCGCAGCGCGGCCAGCAGGTGCGCGTCGCGCGGATCGTCGTTGTTTCGTTGTTCGTTCATGAGCCTTGACCCGCCGGCAAGAAAGCGCCCATGCAGGTGCGCAGCTTGGACATCGCGTAGCGCAGCCGGCTCTTCGCGGTTTCGAAACCCACCTCGAGCGAGCGCGCCAGCTCGTCCAGACCCAGGCCGTCTTCGTGGTGCAGCAGGAAGACGCTGCGCTGCGCCGCCGGCAGCGATTCCAGGCAGTCGAGCAAGCGCTGCCCGGCCGAGCGCCAGAAGGCCTGGTCTTCGACGCCGGGCGACGCGGGCGGCCACTCGCGCCAGGCTTGCGATGCCGCGGCGGGCTGCCAAGGCTCGCGCTCATCGTCGCCGTCGCCACTGCTGCTGACCTCGCGCCCGCTCTTCCTCAGCACGTCGATCGCGCGGTGGTGGGCCAGCGTGAACAGCCAGGTGCGAAACGTCGCGCCCTGCGGCTGCCAGCGCTCGCGCGCGTGAACGACGCGCAGCCAGGTGTCCTGAAAGACCTCATCGCCCTGCGTGCCGGCCTCGCGGCCGAGCAGACGGCGCACGAAGCGGTACAGCGCGCCATGGTGGCGCGCATACAGGCGCTCGAAGGCGCGCGCGTCGCCTTGCGCAAAGGCGCGCATCAGGGCGTCGTCGTCTTCATCGTCGGGGGCCATCGTGGAAGGGGGAGTGTCGGTCGTCTCCGGCTTGTACGCGCCGGCCACGGCAACGGGGTTACGCCGGCTTGCGCCCGCGCATTGAAGTCTGCGCGCCGCAGGGTCATCATGCCAGTGATGAAGGTTTGCCCAGTCCTCGTTGCAGCGGCGGTAGGCGCCACGCTCGCCGCCTGCGGCGTCGGCGTGTCGCTGGGCATCGGCCCCGACGACGACCCGCCCAGCATCAGCCTGGCCGCCGCGCCTCAGGAAGCTGCGGCCGGCGAGCGCATCGGCCTGGTGGCCGCCGCCAGCGACGACTACGTGGTCCGCGAAGTGCAGTTCTTCCGCGTCGATGCCGGCGGCGACACCCTGCTCGGCCGCGACAGCAGCGCGCCCTATGCCGTCGAAACCGCGCTGCCGGCCGGTGCGGCGAACGCAGTGCGCTACTTCGCGCGCGCGGTCGACGACGCGGGGCAGGAGTCGGACAGCCAGGAGGTGGTGGTGACGGTGCGCTGAGCCGCGCGGCTCAAGCCGCCCCGTGGCAGCGCTTGTACTTGCGGCCACTGCCGCAGGGGCAGGGTTCGTTGCGGCCGACCTTGGGCTCCTCGCGCACGATAGTGCGTGGGCCGTGTTGCAGTTGTGAGGCCAGCTCGCGCCGATCGTCCGCGAAGTAGCGCCACGCCTCGTGCAGGCCCGCCGCCATGTAAGTGACCATGGCGACGCGACGCTCGTCGCTGATCGGCTCGGGACGCATCGACGGATCGGGGTCGTGTTCGTGGGCCAGGGCCATCACCGGCAGCACCGCGCCGCCGTGGTCGGGGTCGTCGATCAACTCGCGCCACGACGCGAAATCGAGCTGCATGCCGCGCCAGAACCCGCTGGCCCATTCATTGCCACGCGCGATGCCTGCGTCGTCGTTGAACAGCAGGGGCATGTGAAAGTTCTCGGGGTCGCTGTTCTTGCTGCCCGCCAAACCGGCGCTGATGGCGTTCCAGTGGCGCATGGCCAAGCCCATGAACTCGTTGACCTCGTCCGCGCTGGCAAAGCCTGGCTCCTCGCCTGACTCAGCGCCCCAACACGAACTCCATCGCCACACCCATCGGTACGGCACGCGGCGCGCAAATCAGCGCGCTGAAGAAGCCGTCCATGGCTTCGAGGCTCATCGCGTCGTCGCTGGGCAAGGCATCGAGCAGGTCGCTCAGACGGTCGATCTCGGCATCGTCGAGCGGGCGATCCAACACCGAGCCGATCGTCATGGTTGTTCCCTGCGCGTGGTCACGTCGACGACCTCGACCGCGTCGGTGGCCACCACCGCCGGCCGCAGCAGCGACGGAGCGACGTTCCATTGCTCGCCGCCGCTGGTGACGAGGGTCACGGTCTTGCGGTTGTAGCGCACGACGAACCCTTCGAGCGCGCCGCGCCCGGGTGGTTCGAACCGCACACGCTGGCCGACGGAAAACTTCATCATCTGCTGGTGCGAGCGCAGCGCTGCGATCATCTTCAGGCGCTCGATGATGCGGCGGTTGAGAGCGATCAGCTCGGGCTCCGAGAGGCGGTCGATGTCGATATGCGGTGGATTGACCATAGCTCGGTCGTTTGATGGGTTCTGTCAGGTCGCCGAGTTCGTCGCAGACGGTGAAGTCCGACAGACCGAGCCGGCCGGGCGGGTGCTCCTGCGCGAAGTAGACCTCACGCTCGGGGCCATGCACGGCGCGCCACTGGCGCACGCGCCGCTGCAGCGTGCGCAGTACGGCCGAGTCATAGTCGCCCGGGTAGCGGCGCTGCAGCTCCTCCAGCAGCGTGACCGCGTTGAGCGCACCGTCGGCTTCGAGCAGCGGTACGACTTCGCTGACCCACACCGGCGCCAGCGGGTCGGCACGGGTACGCCATCCCCGAGCCTCGTGTTGCGAGGGCAACCCTTCACTGTGTTCGATGCGCTGTGCACTGCGTTCGCTGATGCCGGCCTTGGCGGCGACGGCCACTTGGTTGATCTTCAGGCGGTGTTGCTTGTACTTTTGCACTTGGTGGTCCGTGATCTTCTTGCCGGGCACAACGCGAACCTTCGTTGAATGACGATCGGCTCACGATAGACCCCGCTTCCCGGACCGGCCCGCGCCGGTGCAAAACCCGCCAAGATAGTTGTCGTCAACCCGCCAAGGTAATTGTCGCCAACCAGCCGTTGAACTTTGAGGAGTCGAGGGTGTTGCGCGTGATTCCCATGACTGCTCCTGTCCTATTCCTCATCGCCCAGCACCCGCAGGATCAGCTTGTTGGTCCAGCCCTTGATCTGGCGGCCGCGCGGGTCGAACAGCTCGCCCTGCGGCGAGGCGGCGGCCTCCTTGCGCGGCTCGTCCACATGCTCCAGGGTCTGGAACGGCAGCACCGTGGTGCAGACATCGCGCGTCTTGCCGTTCCACACCAGCTCGACCTCGCGCTTGTCCTCGAACAACACGAAGCGGTACTTCTCGGGCAGCGCATGGCCCTGCTGGATCAGCGTGATCAGGTCGCGCTTCTCGGCTTCGGTGAGGGCGATGGGGGTGGGGCGGGGCATGGTTGAGCTTGGTTTTCTTTGGTTTCGCGGTGGCTTACCGGACACGAGAAAACTTTGGCAAAGCCTCGATGAATCAATGACTTGCGCTTCTCGCTTGCTCGAACTCCTGCAGTTTCCAAAGTTTCTTGCCCGGAAACTACGCGCAGCCAAACAAAGACAGAAGCCACATCCGGCTGCCCCGTCAAGCGTTGGGCTTGGCCGCTTGGGCCACCGCAAGCAGCTCGTCGAGCTTGGTCACGACTTCGCTGTCGATGGCCTCAAGCGGTATTGCGTCAGCCAGCCCGTGGTAGTCACGCTTGTAGATCTGCTGCGGTGTTCCGAGCCGCTGAAAGTAGTTTTCGAACAGCGGGTCGAGAAAGTCGTCCGTGACTTTCACGTCCGGACCCCACGGGTCGGGCCGCCGCGCTACCTTCAGGGCGGCTTCAAGCTCGGTGATGCACGCAGCCAGCGCTTCCAGGCGGCGCTGGCGCTCGGCGTCATCCAGCAGATCGTTGTCGCGCAGGTCGAGCTGCACGAATCGCTGCAAGGATTGCGGCGTGACGAGGTAGTTCTCGATTTCGCGACGGGACCACATGCGTTCTGTCAGTTGCGATCCGCTGTGCAACTCTTTGTCGAGACGATCGAACAGCGCGAAGCCGACGAGATCAGCCTTTGCTTCGCGCAGACCGTGAAAGTGGTCGCGGGCCTCCTGCGGCTTGTTGCTGCCCAGGTACATGACGGGAACCGAACCCTCGAGCACGGTCTTGGCGGGATGATTCAGGCGATCTGCCAATCGGTGCAGGATCGCCAAGTCGGTGGCGCCTTCGAGATACAGCATCCATCCCTTCTGCTCGGCCAAGTAGTAGTCGGCCATGCGAATGCTCTCCAGCGCCTTCTTGACTTGGCTGCTGCGGGAGCGCGTGTCGATGCGGTGGGGCACGCGCCCGAGAAATGCCATGACGACATCGCGCTCGGACGCCTCTTGCAAGATCACCTCGGAGTGGCTGGCCGCAACGATCTGCGAGCCATTGGCTTCCGCGACCTCGGTCAGCAGGTTGTACACATCACGCTGGCGCAGGATCTCCAGGTGAGCGTCGGGCTCGTCGAGCAGCAACACGGAGCCAGGATTGGCCAGCAGAAATGAAAGAAGCAAGAGCACTTGCTGGCAACCCCGGCCGGCAGAGGACAGATCGAATTCCACTTCGTTGCGTTCGCGGTACGTCAGTTTCAGCTCACTGCGCTCCTTGATGTAAGTGGGCTCGTTGAGCCTGACGTTGAATAACTTGTGCACCTTCTCGCACAAGAGTTTCCATGCGCCTTTGTCCTCAAGCGTGAAGAGTCGCCAACACAGATTGCGCAGCACCTGGGCCGTTTGGCCTTCACCGATCAGGACGCTGATCTCGCCTTGCTCTTTGCGGTACTCGCGCGCAGCCAGTCCTGACATGGGCGGCAGGAACACGACGCTGTGCTTGCGCGCGCCCTCGGGCACCTTGTTGGTGGGGCCCTCGCCATTGCTCGCGTTCTTGAGCCGGCAGTAAAAGGACTCTTCGTTGGCGTAGTAGAACTCGAACGCACACGTCCACGGCTGCCCTTCATGCACGCCCTCGGCCGTCAGGGTGATGTGGACTTTCTCGGTCTTTGCCTTTCCGTCCTCGCGCACGCTGTCTTGCGTGTGCAGGTCTTTCCACAGCAACTTGGCGCTCGGTGCGGGGATCGCGTAAAGGTCACGCCGGTTGATAGTGACGCCCTGGCGCTCGGCCGGTGAGCTCTTGTCGCGTTTCTCGGTCCAGCGGCGCAGACCGATGTCCCACAAGGCGAGCGCCTGAAGCGCGGTTGTCTTGCCCGAGTTGTTGGGACCGATGAACACAGCCGCGCTGCCCAAGTCGAGCGTGGCAGTGCCCAAGCGTTTGAAGTTCTCGATGGTGAAGCGAGTGATCATCACGCCTCCGGTTGGTACTCACGAAACATCGTCGCCAGCTCGGCCAAGCTCTTAGGCGCGTGGCGCTCGAAGCCGTCCTGATCGACATAGACGAAGCGGTAGGCTGGCCCGCCTTCGGCTGGCGACGCCGCGGTCGCGTCCGCGCACCACTGCGCCAGCCGCGCCATCTTGCGCGGCAGGTCGAGCTCCTCGCGGCCCTTGGTCTCGATGATCCACACCGCGCCTTGCGCATCTTTGACGATGAAGTCGGGCGTGTAGGTGGACAGGTCGCCGTCGGTCTTGACGTAGTCGATCTTGAAGCCGAGCGCCAGATAGTTCTTGGCGAAGGCTTGCACGTCGGCCGCGTCGTCCAGAAAGCGCGCGAAGCGCAGCTCGAAGCCGCCGGCGCCGGGCTCACCGACGATGCGGTTGAAGAGCGACTTGCGCGCGGTGAGGTAGTCGCGGTGCTGGGTACGGAAAGGCCGCACGTCGCGCAGGCGGATGCGGTCTTCGATGCGGGCGTTGCCGCTGTCGCGCACGGTCAGCGCGTTGATCGCGGCCTTGAAGCCGTCGAACACGCGCTTGGCGGCCGCCGGTTCGGCCAGGTTGCGCAGCGCCACCGGGTCGTCGAGTTCGATCGCCGCGCCTTCGAACAGGTGCTCGCGCACGAAGGTCTTGACCTTGCCGTACAGCACCTCGTAGCCGCTGACCAGCCGCAGCTCGCGCATGATCTGGCGTGCGAAGAAAGCGACCACGCTGCGGCCGTCGCCGCCGCCCATGCCGTCGAGCTCGATGGTGTGATGCGCCTCGCCATCGAGCAGGGTCTTGAAGACGATCTCGCGCGTCTGCTCGGGCGTGAAGGCGATGCGCCTCAGGCGCTGGCCGCCGATGGCGGCCGGATCGAGCGCGTCCAGGTCCTTGTACTCGCGCTGGAAGCGGCGCGCGAGGCGCGGCAGCGTGATGTCAAGCGCCTCCACGTCCTTGGCGGGGTTGGCGGTTTCGATTTCGACCACCAGCGAGTCCTCGCGAACGCTGCCGCCGCCCATCGGCACCCGCTCCAGCTCCACGCCTTCGCTCTGGATCGGCTCGACGAACTCCATGAACGCGGGCGTGCCCATCACCGACACCGTCTCGGCCATGTCGCTGCCGAAGTACATGCGGCGCAGGCCGCGGCCCAGCGTCTGCTCGGGCAGGATGTTGCTCGCCGCCGCGTAGGCGCGCAGGCCGACGATGGTGGTGACGTTGCGCACGTCCCAGCCTTCCTTGAGCATCAGCACCGAGACGATGCCTTGTACGGGCTGTCCCAGCTGTCGATGCCGTTGGCCTCGCGGCGCAGGGTCTCCAGTTCTCCTTGGTCTTGCCGCTGCGCCTCGGAAATCTCGCCGTTGTTCTTGGTGTGGATGACGAGCACGCGCCTTGCAGCTCGGGGCGATCTCTCAGATACGCGCCGACGTCGTCGCAGTTGCGCGTGTCGTCGACCATCACGAACAGCACCGCCTTCTTGCCCAGATGCTCGTGCTGCTCGAAGCTCTTCGCCACTCCTCGACGCCGAGCGCAGGTAGTCGGCGACTTCTCGTGAAAGATCGCGCTCTGGTGCTCGGCAGCGCGCGCGGCTGGCGGCGTCGGGCAGCACCGGATGCTTGACCACGTTCTGGTGGATGGCCTCGACCAGCGGGTAGTCGCTGACGGTCTGCACGAAGATCGCGCCGTTGTTGTGGCGCGGCGTGGCGGTCACGTCCACCTGCAGCGCCAGGCGGCGGTCCTTTTGCAGCATGCGGTGGTGGATGTCGTGGATGCTGCCGAACCAGGCCATGCGCGGGTCGTGGATGTGGTGCGCTTCGTCGTTGAACACGGCCAGTTCGTCGATCTCGCGCACGATCTCGCCGAGATCGGTCTTGCTGTCGGTCGTCTTGCCCACCGGCTTGGGGCCGAAGGGCGAGAGGAAATAGTCGCGCGAGGTCGTCGTCATCGAGCGAGGGCTCGCGCACGTCGCCGAGATAGACGCGGTGGATGTTGGTGAGGAAGATGTTGCCGGTCTCGCGCACGACGCGCACGTCGTCCTGCAGGTGCAGCGTGAGCTGAAAGTCGTCGCGCCAGTTGCGGCCGGCGTGGCCGTTGTCGGGCAGGACCGGGTCGTTGAAGAAGATGCGCAGGCCATCGAAGTCGGCGCGCAGACGGTCGAGCACGATGATGTTGGGCGCGATCAGCAGGAAGTTGCGCGCCAGCGCCGAGTCGGGCTCGTAGAGCTTGTGGAAGTAGCTCCAGGCGATCAGCAGCGACAGCACCTTGGTCTTGCCGGCGCCGGTGGCCATCTTGACCACGTAGCGCGGCCAGTCTTCGTCGAACATGCCGGCGGAGACCGCGCCCGAGGCATCGAAGCGCATCAGGTCGAACTTGTCGCGCGCGCCTCGCACGTCGTGCAGCCAGATCACGGTTTCCACGGCCTCGCGCTGGGCGAAGTAGTAGCGGAAGGCGCTGCGCGTGCCGTCGGCCTGTTCGATCAGGTGGTCGGTGTTGAACCACCATCCCAGCAGCGCCAGCGAAGTCGCCGACGCGCCGGCGTAGCCGGTGTCGCGCCAGGCCTTGACCTCAGCGCGCACCTGCGCCACCAAGCGGCGGCAACAGCTTCTCGTAGGCGCTTTCACGCAGCGCTTCGTCGGCCGGAAACCAGCGGTGCGGGGGATCGAGAACGTCGTAGGGGGATGTGGGAAAGGCTGGGTGCAGAGCCACGGGCTTACCTCTGCGCGGCAGTGTAAGCAGCGCTCATGCGTCAGTTTCCCAGCACACGCAGGATCGCCGCGCCGTACGCCTCCAGCTTCTTCGCCCCGACGCCGCTGATCGTCGCCAGTTCTCCCAGCGTTGTCGGCTGCTGCTGCGCCATCGTCGCCAGCGTGGCGTCGTGGAAGACGACGTAGGCCGGCAGGTTGTGTTCTTTGGCCACGTCGGCGCGCCAGGCGCGCAGCGCGGCGAAGCGGGCTTGCGTGTCGGCGTCGAGCGTGGCGGCGAGGCCGGGGCCGGCCTTGCCCGGCGCGATCACGCCGCGATCGCGGCGTGCTCGCACTCGCGGCGGCGCTTCGCGCGGCACGCGCAGCACGATCGGCACTTCGCCTTTCAAGACCGTGCGCGCACTGTCGGTCAGCGCCAGCGTGTTGTATTCGCCTTCGGTGACGACGTGGCCGAGTGCCACGAGCTGGCGCAGCACGCCGCGCCAGCGCGCCTCGTCGAGGTCGGCGCCGATGGCGAAGGTCGACAGCCGGTCGTGATGGTGCTGCTTGACCTTGTCCGTCACCTTGCCGCGCAGCACGTCGATCAAATGGCCGGCGCCGTAGCCGATGCCGCTCGACTGCTTGATGCGGTAGATGCACGAGAGCAACTTGCGCGCGGCTTCGGTGCCGTCCCAGGTGCCCGGTGGCGAGAGGCAACTGTCGCAGTTGCCGCAGGGGCCGCTGGCCTCGCCGAAGTAGTTCAGCAGACGGGCCCGCCGGCAGTTGCTGGCCTCGCACAGCGCCAGCAGCGCTTCGAGCTTGCCGCGCTGCACGCGCTTGAACTCTTCGCCGCCCGTGCTCTCGTCGATCATGCGGCGCTGGTTGACCACGTCTTGCAGGCCGTAGGCCATCCAGGCTTCGGCCGGCTGCCCGTCGCGGCCGGCGCGGCCGGTCTCCTGGTAGTAGGCCTCGATGTTCTTCGGCAGGTCGAGATGAGCGACGAAGCGCACGTCGGGCTTGTCGATGCCCATGCCGAAGGCGATCGTCGCCACCATCACCAGGCCGTCTTCGCGCAGGAATCGGTTCTGGTGTTTCTCGCGCACGCCGGCATCGAGGCCGGCGTGGTACGGCAGCGCGGCGATGCCTTCGGCGCAAAGCCACGCCGCCGTTTCTTCGACCCGCTTGCGCGTGCCGCAATAGACGATGCCGGCTTCGCCCACATGCTCGTCTTGCAGCAGGCGCAGCAACTGGCGCTTGGGCTCGTCCTTCTCGACGATCGTGTAGCGGATGTTCGGCCGGTCGAAGCTCTCGATGAAGGTGCGCGCGTTGCCGAGCGACAGGCGCTCCACGATGTCCTGGCGCGTGATCGCGTCGGCGGTGGCGGTGAGCGCCATGCGCGGCACGCCGGCGTAGCGCTCGGCGAACACTGTCAGGCCGAGGTAGTCCTCGCGAAAGTCGTGCCCCCACTGGCTGACGCAATGCGCCTCGTCGATCGCCACCAGCGAGAACAGGCCGCGTTCGTGCAGCGAGTCGAGCATGGCCAGAAAGCGCGGCGTCAGGATGCGCTCCGGCGCCGCATAGAGCAGCACCAGCCGGCCGGCCAGCAGCTCGCGCTCGATGCCGCGCGCCTCGGCGCCGTCGAGCGTGCTGTTCAAAAACGAGGCGTGCACGCCGGCTTCTTCGAGCGCGCCGACCTGGTCTTGCATCAGCGCGATCAGCGGGCTCACCACCAGCGCCACACCGCGGCCGGCGCGATGCCGCGTGATCGCCGGCACCTGGTAGGTGATGCTCTTGCCGCCGCCGGTGGGCATCAGCACCAGCGCGTCGCCACCGCCGACAACGTGGCCGACGATGTCGGCTTGCAGGCCGCGGAAGTCGGCATAGCCAAAAACTTCACGCAGGATCGACAGCGGCGGCGTTGTACTCGGGTCACTCACGGCGCGGATTGTCGCCGGCCCGGTGTAGGCTTCCCGGCATCACACCAGCTCGATCGACGAGGGAGGAACACACCATGGCCGAACTGAGCAGCAGCAACCCCTACGCGCCGCCGATGGCGCGCGTGCAGGACATCCACGACACCAGCCAGACGCAGCCGATCAATCTCTGGTCGGCCGCCGGCCGCATGGGGCGCCTGCGCTACATCGGCTGGTCGATGCTCGGCTCGCTGGCCATCATGCCGGTGGCGTTTGTCGCCGGCATCCTGGGCGCGGCCATCGGCTCCGAGGCCGTGCTCTACGTGCTGCTCGGCGCCGCCTACATCGCCTACATGGTGGTCTGGGCACTGTGGACGGTGCAGCGCTGCCACGACATGGACTGGAGCGGCTGGGCGTCGCTGCTGATGATCATTCCGCTGGTCGGTCTGATCTTCTGGTTCGTGCCCGGCACGCCGGGGGCCAACCGCTTCGGCGCGCCACCGCCGCCGAACCCGCGCGGCGTGGGCTGGCTGGTCGCGATCCCGCTCGTGCTGTTCATCGTCGGCATCCTGGCCGCGATCGCGCTGCCGGCTTACAGCGACTACACCAAGCGCGCCCGCGCGGTGCAGATGAAGTGAACGCCGCCGATCTGCGCCAGCGCCTGGTGCGCAACGTGGCCGAGGTCGCGCTCGAACGCCAGGAGCGCGCGCCGCTGTACGACACGCGCTGCGGCCGCGTCACCGACGGCACGGCCGCGAAGAAGCTCGGCGCCGGCTTCGACATCCTCGAGCCCGGCAAGATCGGCTGCCCGTACCACTACCACCTGGCGCAGGAAGAGATGTTCGTCATCCTGGAAGGCGAGGGCACGCTGCGTGTGGCGGGTGAGCGCGTGCCGGTGCGCGCGGGCGACGTGATCGTGATTCCGCCGGGGCCCGAGTACCCGCACCATCTGATCAACACGGGGACGGTGCCGATGAAGTACCTGTCGATCAGCACGCAGGAGAAGCCCGAGATCTGCTACTACCCGGATTCGAACAAGCTCGGCGCGTTTGCAGAAGGCCACCGCGTGATGCAGCGCAAAGGCGAGGCGCTGGACTACTGGGACGGCGAGCCCTAGACGAGACCGAGATCGCGCGGTTTCACGCCGGCGAACACGCGCTCCAACTGCGTGGCGTTGAGTCCGTACTGCCGCGCGAACAAGCCGCCGAGCACGGCGCGGTACTCGTTCAACACCGGGAAGTCGCGGTTCTGGAACAGCGTGGCCGGCGTCACGTCCTGCTGCTCGCCAACGATGCGCCCGCCCTTGACGGCACCACCCAGGACCCAGAACACGCTGCCGTGGCCGTGGTCGGTGCCGCGGTTGCCGTTTTCGCGCAAGGTGCGGCCGAACTCGCTCATGACGACGACGACGGTGTGCTGCCAGGCGGCGCCCATCTCCTGCGCAAAGCCGGAGAGGCCGCGGCCGAGTTCGCCGAGCTTGGTGGCCAGCGTGCCGGTGGCGCCGCCCTGGCCGACGTGCGTGTCCCAGCCGCCCACGTCGATGAAGCCGAGGCGAAAGCGGTCGCGCATCACCCGCGCGACGCGGCGCGCTTCGCCTTCGAAGCCCTTGGTGGTGATGGCGTTGCGGCTGGCCGCTTCCATCTCGCCCATGCCGCCCATGCCCATTGAGCTTGCCGACTCCATGCTGCGCATGACCTCATCGCGCGTCTCGAATCCGCCGGCCACCGCGCCGGCCAGGCGCGTGTTGGCGTACATCGAGCGGATGACCTCGGCCTGCTGGTTGTTGACCTGCGGCTTGCCGGCGCTGCCCAGGGCCATGTTGGTCACCGCGGGCTGGCCGCGAAAGACCAGCGGCAGTTGATCGGTGAAGGCGATCGCACGGCTGCTGCCGGCGGCGCCGAGCACACCGGCCAGGCGGTTCAGAAAGCCCGATTGAAAGTCGCGCGTGCCCTGCAGCGGTTGGCCGAGCTCGATGCTGTCCTGCGTTTCGAAGTGGCTGCGTGACGTGTCTTCGCTGCCGGCAAAGGGCACGAAGGCGAGCTGGCCTTGCTGCCACAGCGGCAGCATCGTGTCTTTCAACGCCGGGTGCAGCGCCCATGACGCGTCGAGTTCGAGCGCCGCGGTGGCATCGCCCGCGTTTGGTCTGGCAATCGCGATGTTGGGCCGCGACTCGTAGTAGAACGGGCTGACATGCGGCACCAGCAGGTTGGCGCAGTCATACGCGCCGCGCAGGAAGACGAGCAGGAAGCGCGCTTGCTCTGGCTCGGTCGCGGCAGCGGCGAACAGCGGCAGCGACGCGGCCAGCGGCGCGGCAGCGCTCCATTGAAGCCATCGGCGGCGTTGCATCGGCTGTCTCCTCATCGAAGCATGAATTCAGGCGCGCAGAGGAAGTAGGTGTTCCATTCCTGCGGCGTGGCGGCGCGCTCGAGCGCCCGGCGCGTGGCGGATGACAGCGCACCTTGCCACGTTCGTTGGACCTGCGGCCGGTTGAGTTGCGGCAGTGCGCGCATTTGTGCCTCTTTTTGTTGCACCGGGTCCGCTGCCGCGCCGTCCGGGCGAAACAGGTTTGCAGTGCCGCCGCCGATCTGCCGTGCCACTTCGAAGCGCACCGCCATCTGCCCGGGGCTGGCCCATGCGGCTTCGTCCAACGGGTAGCCGTCGGGCGTCTGGCGGTTGTACGGCGCCTGGCCCATGCGGTAGAGCGCACTGACGATCGGCTGCGCGTTGACGATCGGCTCGCGGTCATAGGCCACGCGCACCGCGGAGACGATGTAGTGCGTCGGATCCTTGAACTTGCCCTGGCCTGCGGCCAACGAAGCCTCGAACTCCGGCGCTTCGAACATCACGCGCAGCACCTCGGCCATGCGGCCATCGCTTTGCAAAAAGCGCTGCGCCATGCGCTCGACGAGCGCCGGCGGCGGCTGGTCGGCAACGAAGTACGCGGCGATCTTGCGCGACACGAAACGCGCGGTGCTCGGGTGCCGGGCCAGGCGGTCGAGCACCTCGTCGATCTCGTCGAAGCCGCGGCCCTTGATGGTGTCGCCGAGCACGCGCTTGTCGCCCATGTCGTGGCGCTGCGGGTTGAACAGCACGAGGCCGCGCGTGACGACCAGCGGCTGCAATGCCGGGCGCACCTGCGGCGGCTGGCCGCTGAGGTTGACGCCCAGGCCGGTGAGCACGCGCGCCAGCTCTTGCACATCGGTCTGCGCGTAGCCGCCGTCGACGCCGAGCGTGTGCAGCTCCAGCAGCTCGCGCGCGTAGTTCTCGTTGATGCGGTTCGCGGCGTTGGCCTCGTTGTCGAGGTAGCGCAGCATCGCCGGGTGCAAGGCACTCGCGCCGAGCAGGTCGCGAAAGCGGCCGAGCGCGTGCGCACGCAATCCATCTTCGTAGTCGCCGACCATCGCCCGCAGGTTGTGCTTGTACTGGTGAACGTTGAAGTGGTTGAACCAGAACCACGTCATCTGCTCGCGCAACTGCGCTGTCGAGTACACGGCGCGCAGCAGCATGCGCGCGCTGGCGCCGCGCGCCAGGCGCGTCAGCTCCTGCTGATAGACCTGCCGCGCCTGATTCTTCTGCTCGTCGTCGGCGATGGCATCGGCGGCCTTGCGCTGCTGCTCCATCTCCGTCACCAGCGTGACCATCGGCGTGCGGCTGATGCGCAGCGCGTCGATCTGCGTCTGCACCGCGGCCGGCAGCGTGCCCGGCGCACGTGCATCGAGCTGGCGGGCGAGAAAACGCTCGCGGCCCTGGCGTGAGAGCTGCGCCGCCGACGACGCACTGGCGCCCCAGGTGACGCGGTTCAACCAGGCCAGATCGGCGGCCGACAGGTCCACGCCCTCGGCGGGCGGCAGCGCATCGTCCACCGTGGCGCAGCCGGCGAGCCATGCCGGCACAGACAAAGCGCTGACATTCGCGAGCGCCTGGCGCCGGGTCAATGAGGTCATCTACGGCCTTTCATTCAAGGGAGCAACGCCGCGCGGCGCGCCGTCGTGCACCGGCCATGCGTCACAATCTGTCGGCAGCGGCGGGGCGTTCCCGCGGCGCCCCGTCTCGGAGAGTTCTGCTATGCCCTCGGTCAACAAAGTCATCCTCGTCGGCAACCTCGGCCGCGACCCGGAAACGCGCGTCTTCCCCGACGGCGGCACGATCTGCAACATCACCATCGCCACGAGCCGGCAGTGGAAGGACAAGACCAGCGGCGAGAAGCAGGAAGAAACCGAGTGGCACCGTGTCGTCTTCCGCGACCGCCTGGCCGAAATCGCCGGCGAGTACCTGCGCAAGGGCCGCTCGGTGTACGTTGAGGGCCGGCTGAAGACGCGCAAGTACAACGACAAGGACGGTGTCGAGAAGTACGCCACCGAGGTCGTCGCCACCGAGATGCAATTGCTCGGCAGCCGTGAAGGCCTGGGCGACGGCGAGTCGCGCGGCACCAGCGGCAGCGGCGGTGGTGCCCCGGCGGCCCGGCCGGCGGCAGGCAGCAGCAGGCCGGCGCCGCAGAAATCGTCCACCGGCTTCGACGACATGGACGACGACATCCCGTTCTGACACAGCGCTCGTTTCAGCCAACCAGAAACGCCCCGCCCGCCGGGGCGTTTTTCTTTTGTAGCGGGGCGTTGCTGTAGCGTTTGCAATGCTCTCGAGGCAGGTTTCGCATCGAGTTGCACTTTGTAGTATTTTTTTGAACCATGTCGATCAATATCTGACCTCGGCAGTTGGCCGCAGGACACCGCTCGACTCGCGATGCAGTGCCTGAAGTTCAGGATGGAGATCCAAACATGAAGCGAACGTTTTTGAAGTTTGCCGTGGCAACAGCCGTTTTCGCGCTAGTGAGCGCTTGCGGTGGCAGCGACGACGACGATGATGCGCCCGGCACGGTGGCCCAGGTTGCCACCAAACGCGGGTTCACAGCCTTGGTGGCGGCCGCGACGAAGGCTGAACTGGTGCCGACGCTCAGCAGCAGCACCGCCACGTTGACCGTGTTCGCGCCCACCGATGCCGCCTTCGGTGCATTGGCAACCCAGCTCGGCGATGCCAGCGCAACGGCAATGGTCGAGCGGCTGTCCAAAGAGCAACTGGCGACGATCCTGACGTACCACGTGCTGAGCACCAAGGTCGCGTCGAGCGCCATCCCGTTCGGCACGCCGGTGGCCACGGTGAACACCGAGACCATCACCATCACGGCGGGGACGCCGCCGGTGATCGCGACCATCGCCGACAGCACGTCGACGCCGGCCACGATCACCGCGGTCGATGTGCCGGCCAGCAACGGCGTCATCCACGTCATCGACAAGGTGCTGATCCCGACGGGCATCCTGCCGCCGCCGGGTTGACTTAAGCGCGAAACCGCTCAGGCCTCGCTCGCCGCGCGCGGGCGAGGCTTTTTTGTGTGTGCGTGGCCGGTCGCTGGCAACCAGGCCGCGTGCGCAGTCAGGCGATACTGTGCGCTTGTCAGCGGTATTGACTATGGCTGCACACGCCACGTCAGCGCCGCATTCCCAACCAGGAGACCCACAATGAAACGCTCGTTTCTGAAGTTGGCCGCGGCAACGCTCGCCGCAGGCCTGATCAGCGCCTGCGGCGGCACCGACAGCGGCGACGACAAGACGCCCGGCACGATGGCCGACGTGGCCCGGCGCGGCGGCTTCTCGGGCCTGCTGCTGGCGGCAGACAAGGCCGGCCTGGCCGATCAACTGGCGGCTCCCGACAGCAACATCACGCTGCTGGCGCCGAGCAACGACGCCTTCGGCGCGCTGGCCGGCCAGCTCGGCTTTCGCACCATCGGCGCGATGGTCGAGGCCCTGCCGGCATCGACGCTGGAGAGCATCCTGCTCTATCACGTGCTGCCGGGCAGCCTCACCGGGCCGCAGATCCTGGCGGGCGGGGCGGTTCAGCCGACATCGCTGGCCCAGAACGGCACCACGCTGGCGCTGGCCGTCAACACCAGCAACGGCGTGCGCATCACCGACTCGATCGGCCGCGTCGGCATCGTCGGCCTGACCGACGTGCCCAACGACAACGGCGTCTTTCACGTCGTCGACCGCGTGCTGCTGCCGCCGGGCCTGCTGACCGTGCTGCAAACCGTGCAGAGCAATCCGGAGCGGTTCCAGGGCCTGGTCAACAACGTCAACCCGGCGCTGATGACGCTGCTCAACGACCCCGCCGCGGCGTACACGCTGTTCGCGCCGGTCAACGAGGCTTTCACCGCCGTGGCCGCAGTTCTGCAGCCGCTGGCGCCCAACCAGATCGAGGCCGCGCTGCGCTATCACGTGCTGGGCACGCGCGTGCTGTCGTCGGGGTTCGCCGGCACACCGGCAAACACGCTGCTGGCCGGGCAGACGATCACCATCAGCGCCGGCAGCCCGCCGACGATCGACGACAGCAGCGACACCAACGCCCGCATCACCAGCGTCGACATCGTTGCCAGCAACGGCGTCGTGCATGTCATCGACAAGGTGCTGCTGCCGGTGCTGCCGCCGGTGACGCCATGAAGCCCCGCCCATGAGCAACGAAACCCGAAAAGAAAGTGCCTTCGTGAAACGACTGTTCCTCAAAGCGGCCGGCGGCGCTGCTGCGGCTGCGCTGCTCAAGGCCTGCGGCGGCGGTGGTGGCGGTGGCAGCGGCGATGGTGACCTTGGCGGTTGCCAGACGCCGAGCGGCACCGATTCGCTGCTGCAGCGCCTGCAAGAAAGCCGCTTCAGTGCGCTGCTCCAGGCCGTCAACAAGGCCGGCCTGGCCGGCACGCTCGATGACCGCGGCGCCAACCTGACGCTGTTTGCGCCCGACAACGACGCCTTCGACCGCATGGGTGCGCGCATCGGCATGGGTGACCGCAACGGCGTCGTGGCGGGCCTGTCGGCTGAAAAGTGGCGCAGTATCCTCGAGTTCTCGCTGCTGGCGCAGCGCAGCGCGCTGTGCAACCTGACAGCGCGTGCCGGGCAGGACGTTCGCCTGCCGACCCTGTTCACGCAGCCCACCGGCGACGCGGCGCAGTTGATCTTCGTGCCCAACAACGGCGCCCCGTTGAACATCTGGGACGGCGTGGGGCGCTACCTGATCACCTTGCAGCAGAGCGACCTCGGCGCCGTCAACGGCGTCATGCACGTGCCCAGCGACGTGCTGCTGCCGCGCTACACGTTGACCCTGTCGCAGATGCTGCGCGTCAGCGTCGATTCGTTCAAGGGCTTTGCCGCCTCGGTCACGGCGGACGTGCCCGAGTTGAACGGCGCCGGCGCCTTCACGGTTTTCGTGCCGTTCGACGGCAGCTTCACGCCGCCCCTGACGCGGGCTCAGCGGCGCCACCACGTCGTCGCGGGAGTTGCTGAACTCGGGCGCCTTCAGCAATCGAGCCCTGACGCCGCTGGCTGGCGGCGCGCTGACGCTGCGCACGGGCTCTCCGCCCACCATCAGCGGGGTGACGATCTCCGACGTCGATTTCTCCGGCAGCAACGGCGTCATCCACGTCGTCCTGGGCATCATCCCCTGAGTTCGTCATGCGGCGGCGCGCTCGCGCGGCGTGCGCACCGGCGAGCTTCGCCGCCGCGATGACGCCGCCGCCGAGGCAGACCTCGCCGTCGTAGAGCACGGCGCTCTGGCCCGGCGTCACCGCCCACTGCGCATCCTCGAAGGCGAGTGCGAAGCCGCCGTCGTGCAACGTCAGCGCGCAGGCTGCGTCGGCCTGGCGGTAGCGCGTTTTGGCGGCGTAGCGGCCGGGCGGCGGCGGCGCGCCGGTGGTCCAACTCACGTCGTCGGCCGCCAGCGCGCCGTACTGCAACGCAGGGTGCTCGTGACCCTGAACGACGATCAGCGCATTGCGCGCCGGCTCCTTGCGTGCGACGAACCACGGCGCATGCCCGCCCTGCGCGTCGGCGCGTCCCTTGACGCCGCCGATGCCCAGGCCCTGACGCTGGCCGAGCGTGTAGAACGACAGGCCGACATGCTGGCCGAGTTTTTTTCCGCGCTCGTCTTCGATCGGCCCCGGCGCGTGGCTCAGATAGCGATTGAGGAACTCGCGGAACGGCCGCTCGCCGATGAAGCAGATGCCGGTCGAATCTTTTTTCTTCGCATTCGGCAGGCCGATCTCGGCGGCGATGCGGCGCACTTCGGTTTTCTTCAACCCGCCCACCGGGAACAGCGTGCGCGACAACTGCGCCTGGTTCAGGCGGTGCAGAAAGTAGCTCTGGTCCTTGGCCGGGTCGAGCCCCTTCAACAACTCGAAGCGGCCCTCGCGTTCACGCACACGGGCGTAGTGGCCGGTGGCGATCTTCGCTGCGCCCAGGCGCATCGCATGGTCGAGAAAAGCCTTGAACTTGATCTCGGCGTTGCACAGCACATCCGGGTTCGGCGTGCGGCCGGCCTGGTACTCGCGCAGGAACTCGGCGAAGACGCGGTCCTTGTACTCGGCAGCAAAGTTGACGTGCAGGATCTCGATGCCGATCACATCAGCCACTGCGGCGGCATCGACGAAGTCGATGTTCGACGAGCAAAATTCGCTGTCGTCGTCATCCTCCCAGTTCTTCATGAACAGGCCGATGACCTCGTGGCCTTGCTGCTTGAGCAACCAGGCGCTGACGGCGGAGTCCACTCCGCCGGACAAGCCGACGACGACACGCTGCTTCATGATCCGTCGATTATCCGAGCGCGGAGAAGTCCGATGCGTCGGCCTGCAACAGATCGAGCGGATAGCGCCGCCCGGCGCGGTGATCTTCGATGCAGCGCATCAGCAGCGCGCTGCGATGGCGCGCCCGCTCGGCGGCGATCTCGTCCGGCGTCAGCCACAGCGTGCGCAGGATGGCGTGGTCGAGCGCACGCCCGGGCAGCGGCTCGCCGACGCTGCCGGTGAACGCAAAGCGCAGGTAGGTCACGCCGTCGTCGCTCGCCGACGGCGCCAGGTGGATGCCCTGCAGATGCGTCGGCGTGAACACGCAGGCCGTCTCTTCGAGCACCTCGCGCACGACGGCCTGCAGCAGCGTCTCGCCCGGGTCGAGATGGCCGGCCGGGTTGTTGAGCAGCGGCCCACGCGGCGAGGCTTCTTCGACCAGCAGGTAGCGGCCGTTGCGCTCGACCACGGCAGCCACGGTGACGTTGGGCTTCCAGCGCTCGTTCACTGACCCTGCGCCCACTGCCCATTGACGTTGACCAGCTCGCACGGCGCGGTGTAGGTCGGCCGGCGGGTTTCGCAGTCGAGCAGCGCATCGCGCGCGGCTTCGTTCTGCGAGCGCCGCGTTGCCGCCCAGCCCCAGCCGCCGCTCGGCGAGGTGGCAAAGGCCTTGTGGCCCTTGGCCGAGAGGTACGACTCGTTGAAGCTCACCTGCGCGTCGAAACTGGGCAGGGTGGCGGCGCGCGGGTCGGCCTGGAAGGTGATGGCGTTGTCGTCCTCGGCGTCGTCTTCGCTCTGGCGCTCGATGAACTTGACGACATGCGAGAAGGTCAGCACGAACAGCAGCACGAGGCACAACGCGGCGGCGCCGAAGGCCCACCAGCTCGTCGGCGGCGGTTGTTCGCCGTACTCGTTGTCGCCGTCGGTGCCCGCCGCGCACGCCAGCACGACGGTGACGATGAAGTTCACCGTCGGCAACCACAACAGCATGCTCCACCAGCCGGACTTGTCGCAGTCATGGCAGCGCAGCACGGCCAGGCGCATGCCGAAGACCGTCAGCGCCACACCGGCGATCGCCAGCAGCGCAAAGCGCCCGAGCGTCGGCCGCGTCAGCGCCATGATCACCGGGATGTAGAACAGCGCCGTCAGCACGAGGTTGGCGGTGGCGTACTTGAGCCGGCCCATGCGGCCGCCCAGGGTGAAGCCGAAAACACCGGCACCGGCGGCGCCGGCCGAGGCGACCCCGGCCCGCGCCGCAGGGCGGCGGCCCAGGCGTGCGTCGCGGGCCTGCTGCCGCGCCTCGCGCACCTGCCCCTGCTCTTCTTCCTTGTTGGCGATCGCCATCTCGATGTTGGTCGAGCAGTTGCGGCACAAGAGGCGCCTGCTCTGGCGCTCGTTGCAGTTCGGGCAGGTGACCTCGTCGACGCCTTCGAGCGCCAAGGCGGCCCCCGAGGCCGTGCCGCGCGCCGCCGGGATCGGCGCCGGCGCGGCGGGTGGCATCACGGGCGACAGCGGTGCCGGCCGCGTTGGCCGCGGCGGCGTGCCCCACGGCGGCGGCGGCGGTGCGTTCGACTCGGGCACTTCGGGCAGCTCCGGCAGCGGGGCGAAGCCGGTCGTCGGCGGTGCGTCGCTCGGCTCGAGATGCACTTTGGCGCCCAGGCCGGCCAGCTTGTCGGCGTAGCGCCGCGCCAGCGCCGGCTCGACCGAGCGCTTGAGCACGGTGCGCGTGCCGGTGAACAGCTGGGCCACGCGGGCCTCATCGAGCTTGAGCGCGAGCGCCAGCTGGCGCCGCACGTCGTCGGCCTTGAAGCCGTCGAGCACCTCGCCCCGAAACACCAGTTGTACGTTCGCTGCCATGCGCCTTCCCCATCCCCGTCTTGCTGCTGCGGGCGAATTATCCGGATCGAGCGCGTGTCGCGCCACGCCCCGATCCCCCCGACAAGGAGGTTAAGCTGCGGCCCTGTATTCAGTGCCCGCAGCGCCTGGTGGCGCACAAGGGTAGAGCGAGGAGGCTTTCACCATGCTGATCGGCGTTGCGCTCGAGACGGCGCCGGGCGAGACCCGTGTGGCCGTGACCCCCGAGACGGCGAAAAAACTCAAGGCCCAGGGCCACACGCTGCGCGTGCAGTCGCAAGCCGGTGCCGCCGCGCACTTCACCGACGAGGCCTACACGGCCGCCGGCGCGGAGATCACCGACCGCGCCGGCGCTTTCGGTGCCGATCTGGTGCTGAAGGTGCGCAGCCCGTCGCTCGACGAGCTGCCGCGCATGAAAACCAACGCCGTGCTCGTCGGCATGCTGAACCCGTTCGACAAGGACAACCTGGCGCGCCTGGCCGGCGCCGGCGTGACTGCATTCGCGCTCGAAGCCGCGCCGCGCACGACGCGCGCGCAGAGCATGGACGTGCTGAGCTCGCAAGCCAACATCGCCGGCTACAAGGCGGTGATGATCGGCGCCAGCCAGTACCAGCGGCTGATGCCGATGCTGATGACGGCCGCCGGCACGATCAAGGCCGGGCGCGTCGTCATCCTCGGCGTCGGCGTGGCCGGCCTGCAGGCGATTGCGACGGCCAAGCGTTTGGGTGCAGTGATCGAGGCCTCGGACGTGCGGCCGTCGGTGAAAGAACAGGTCGAGTCGCTCGGCGGCAAGTTCATCGACGTGCCTTACGAAACGGCTGAGGAAAAGGAAGCGGCCGAGGGCGTCGGCGGTTATGCCAAGCCGATGCCGCCGTCGTGGCTCGAACGGCAGAAGGTCGAGGTCGCCAAGCGCGTGGCGATGGCCGACATCGTCATCTCGACCGCGCTGATCCCCGGCCGCGCCGCGCCGGTGCTGATCACCGAAGAGATGGTCAAGAGCATGAAGCCGGGCTCGGTGATCGTCGACATGGCCGCACCCGCCGGCGGCAACTGCCCGCTCACCGAAGCCGGCAAGACCGTCGTCAAGCATGGCGTGACGATCATCGGCGAGACCAACATCCCGGCGCTGGTGGCCACCGACAGCAGCGCGCTGTACGCGCGCAACGTGCTCGACTTCCTGAAGCTGATCGTCACCAAGGAAGGCGCGCTCGCGATCCCCACCGACGACGACATCGTCACTGCGTGCATGGTCACGCAGGGCGGAAAAGTGCTGCGAAGCTGAGGAACAACATCATGGACGCCGTCTCCCCCACCGTTCTCAACCTGATCATCTTCGTGCTCGCCATCTATGTCGGCTACCACGTGGTGTGGACCGTCACGCCGGCCTTGCACACGCCGCTGATGGCGGTCACGAACGCGCTGTCGGCGGTCGTCATCGTCGGCGCGATGCTCGCCGCGGCGCTGACTGAAACCTGGCTCGGCAAGTCGATGGGCGTGCTCGCCGTGGCGCTGGCGGCGGTGAACATCTTCGGCGGCTTTCTGGTGACGCGCCGCATGCTGGAGATGTTCAAGAAGAAGGACCGGCCGGCCAAGCAGATCGAGGTGAAAAAATGAGTTTGAACCTCGTCGCGCTGCTCTACCTCATCGCCAGCGTCTGCTTCATCCAGGCGCTGAAGGGCCTGTCGCACCCGACGACGTCGATCCGCGGCAACCTGTTCGGCATGGTCGGCATGGCGATCGCCGTCTTCACCACCGCGGCGCTGATCGTCAAGCTCGCCGGCTCGGGCCTCGGCCTGGGCTGGGTGCTGCTCGGCCTGGTGGCCGGCGGTGCGTACGGCGCGTGGCGCGCACGCACGGTCGAGATGACGAAGATGCCCGAGCTGGTGGCGTTCTTCCACAGCATGATCGGTTTGGCGGCGGTGTTCATTGCCGTGGCCGCCGTCGTCGAGCCGTGGGCCTTTGCGATCACCGAAAAAGGCGGCGCGATCCCGCCGGGCAACCGGCTCGAACTGGCGCTCGGCGCGGCCATCGGCGCCATCACCTTCAGCGGCTCGGTGATCGCCTTCGGCAAGTTGTCGGGCACCTACAAGTTCCGCCTCTTTCAAGGCGCGCCGGTGCAGTTCAAGGGCCAGCACTGGCTGAACCTGGCGCTCGGCCTGGCGATGCTGTTTTTCATCGTCGGCTACACGCACAGCGAGTCGAAGATGGACTTCGCGCTGTTGCTGGCCATCGCCTTCGTCATCGGCGTGACCCTCATCATCCCGATCGGCGGCGCCGACATGCCGGTGGTCGTCTCGATGCTCAACAGCTACTCGGGCTGGGCGGCGGCGGGCATCGGCTTTTCGCTCAACAACTCGATGCTGATCATCGCCGGCTCGCTGGTCGGCAGCTCGGGCGCGATCCTCTCGTACATCATGTGCAAGGCGATGAACCGCTCGTTCTTCAACGTCATCCTCGGCGGCTTCGGCGGTGAAGCCACCACTGCTGTTGCGGGCAGCGCCGAGAAGCGGCCGGTCAAGAGCGGCAGCGCCGACGACGCCGCCTTCGTGCTCGGCAACGCCGAGACGGTGGTCATCGTGCCCGGCTACGGCCTGGCCGTCGCGCGCGCGCAGCATGCGGTCAAAGAGCTCGCCGAGAAGCTCATCCACAAGGGCATCAGCGTCAAGTACGCGATCCACCCGGTGGCCGGCCGCATGCCGGGGCACATGAACGTGCTGCTCGCCGAAGCCGAAGTGCCGTACGACCAGGTCTTCGAGATGGAAGACATCAACGGCGAGTTCGGCCAGGTCGACGTGGCCATCATCCTCGGCGCCAACGACGTCGTGAACCCGGCCGCGATGACCAAGGGCAGCCCGATCTACGGCATGCCGATCCTGGAGGCCTACAAGGCCAAGACCGTGATCGTCAACAAGCGCTCGATGGCCGCGGGCTACGCCGGCCTCGACAACGAGCTGTTCTACATGGACAAGACGATGATGGTCTTCGGCGACGCGAAGAAGGTGGTCGAGGACATGGTGAAGGCGGTCGAGTAGGGCCTGCGCTTGTTTCAGGGAAGCGGCGGAAGTTGAAATAGCGGCGCGCGCTATTTCAGGTTGGACCCTGCGGTTTTGATATGCCGTCAGCCCATCGAGTCTTGAAGAAACATTTGAGCCACTTCTTTTAACAAGGCAGAGAATTTGCATGCTTGTTAAAGAGGCCGCTCCTGGACGACTCACGGCGACCACCGCATGCGCCGGCCGCGGCGGTTTGTAATACACTGGCGTCAAATCGTGTATTACTTTCGGGGATCACCATGACACTGACCGTTCGCCTGCAACCGGAACTCGAATCGGCGCTCGAGTTGCACTGCGCCGAGCGCGGCGTGACCAAGAGCCTGGTGGTGCAAGAAGTGCTGGCCGAGTATCTGGCGCGGCCGGGCGCGCGGCGGTGCCCGCCGCGCCGCCGCGCCCGCGCAGCCGGCCGAGCCCAGCGCCAACTACCGTGCCTTCGAGGCGCTGGGGTTGATCGGCGCCGGCGACCTGGGTGGCCGCTCGGCCGACAAGGCCCGCGTGCGCGAAGTCATCGCGCAGCGCATGGCCGCTCGCAGCGCAACCCGCAAGCGCTGATGCCCGCGGCGTCGCGGCGGGAGTCCCTATCCGAGGCGGTGCTGGTGGACACCGGCCTGCTGGTCGCGCTTTATTCGGTGGGTGATCCGTTGCATGCCGCGGCGCGCCGCTGGATGGCGGCTTATCGCGGCGCGCTGCTCACCGTCGGTTCCGTGCTGGCCGAGACGGCGTGGCAACTGCCCGCGCGCGACCGCCGGCTGGTTGCCGACCTGGCGCGCACGGGCGCCGTCCGCCTGCACACCCCGGATGCCACAGGCTTTGCGCGCATGGCCTGGCTGCTCGACAAGTACGCCGACATCGACCCCGACTGGGCCGACATCGAACTCGTCTGGCTGGCCGAAACCACCGGCATCCACCGCATTGCGACCGTGGACGCCACCGACTTCGGCATCTATCGCCTCCACGGCCGTCGCCGGTTCGACATCGTCTGGCCGCGCTGAAGCATGCCCACGCTCGACTGGCTCAACCGCGAAGACGCTTTTCGCATCGCTGCGCGCGTGCCCACGCGCGTGCTGCGGCCGCATGCGGCGGCGCTGTCCTCGGTCGGCGATGCCGCCGCGGCCCGAGACAACCTGCTGGTGCAGGGCGACAACCTCGAAGCGCTGGCTGCGCTGCTGCCGTTCTACCGCGGCCGGGTGAAGTGCATCTTCATCGACCCGCCGTACAACACGAAGAGCGCGTTCGAGCATTACGACGACAACCTCGAGCACCGGCCGTGGCTGACGATGATGCTGCCGCGGCTGCAACTGCTGCGCGAGTTTCTGCGCGAGGACGGCTCGATCTGGGTGACGATCGACGACAACGAGGGGCATTACCTCAAGGTGTTGATGGATGAGGTGTTTGGGCGGGGGAATTTTGTTGCGAACGTGGTTTGGCAAAAGAGTACACCGTCGCCAACGATCGCAAAGACGATTGCGTCGATGCACGACCACCTACTTGTGCTCGCTGCACGCGCGAGCTGGGTGACTTGGAACAGGCTCGAGCCTGTCGAACGAGCAAGCGATCGCACTCTACCGAATCCAGACGACGACGCAGCGATGGCCCGTGGCAGACGAAATCCGCTGCAACAAGCGGCCGAAGCCGCGGCGCAGAACCTGCATGTACCAGTTCGACCGCTCCGAGAACGACGACGTGATCCGCCACAACGGCCGCTGCTGGCGCGGGAGCCCGAATGACGATGCACGAAGCACGCGTCGCGGACGACATGCTGTACTTCGGCGAAACAGGAACGGCACTGGCCGTCCACGCATCAAGCATCTTTGCCGAGCATGAACGGGCGTAGTGCCCAATCGACTCTGTGGCCTTCGAAGGACGCTGGCCACAACCGACAAGTCGCGGAAAGAAGTGCATTGGACGTGTTTGCAGATCGGGAGACGTCTTTGGCGACGCCAAAGCCCGAGCGACTGATGCAGCGCGTGCTTCCACATCGCCACCAACCCCAACGACCTCGTCCTCGACAGCTTCCTCGGCAGCGGCACCACCGCCGCCGTCGCGCACAAGATGGGCCGGCGCTGGATCGGCATCGAGATGGGCGAGCACGCGATCACGCATTGCCTGCCGCGCTTGACCAAAGTGGTCGAAGGCGAACAGGGCGGCATCAGCGCCGCCGTCAACTGGCAAGGCGGCGGCGGCTTTCGCGTGATGCAGCTCGGCGCGCCGCTGTTCGATGCCCACGGCGACATCCACCCCGAGGTGCGCTTCGCCGACCTCGCGGCGTTCCTGTGGATGCGCGAGACCGGCAGCGCGCTCGACGCCCTCGCGCCCGGCACGCCGCTCGTCGGCACGCACGCGGACACGGCCTACTACCTGCTCTTCAACGGCGTGCTCGGTGACCGCCGGCCCGCCGGCGGCAACGTGCTCAACGGCGCGGTGCTCGACGCGCTGCGCGCCACCTGCTGGCATGCCGGGCCGAAGGTGATCTACGGCGAAGCCTGCCGCCTGGGCGAAGCCCGCCTGGCGGCCGAGGGCATCGTCTTCAAGCAACTGCCGCACGCGGTGCCGCGATGAGCAGCTTCACCCTCAAGCGCTACCAGGAGCAGGCGCTGGCCAAGCTCGACAGCTATTTGCGCGCGGCCCGGCTGCACGGCGCACGCAGCGCCTTCGAGAGCGAAACCGGCTACGGCTACCGCAGCGAGCCTTTTGCCGACGTGCCCTGCGTGTGCCTGCGCATCCCCACCGGCGGCGGCAAGACGCTGCTGGCCGCGCACGCGATCGGCCGCCTGGCGCGCGAGTGGCCGACCCAACTGCGGCAGCCGCTGGCGCTGTGGCTGACGCCGAGCGAGACGATCCGCGCGCAGACGCTGGCGGCGCTGTCGCAGCCGGGCCACCCGTTTCGCGACGCCTTGGCGCAAGGCCTGGGCGAGAGCGTGCGCGTGTGCGAGCTCGACACCGTGGGCACGCTGTCGCCGCAAGACTTCGACGCCCACGCCGTGGTCGTGGTGGCCACGATCCAGAGTTTTCGCATCGAAGACACCGGCCAGCGCAATGTCTATGCCTTCACCGAGGCGCTGGAGCCGCATTTCCGCGGCCTGCCGCCGGACGCGCTGCACACGCTGCGTGACTTGCCGAACGCGCTCGTCAGCGCCGAGGAAGCGGCGGCCGAGCAGGCCGGCCGCGCCATGCTGCAGCGCTTTGTCGGCCAGCCGCGCTGGAGCCTGGCCAACTGGCTGGCGCTGCGCCAGCCTTACCTGATCGTCGATGAAGCGCACAACACGCAGACCGAGCGCAGCTTCGAGGCGCTGCAGCGCCTGAACCCGGCGCTGATCCTCGAACTCACGGCGACGCCGGTGCCGCAGCGCACCAACGTGCTTTTCCATGTCTCGGCGCAGCAGCTGCAGGCCGAGCACATGATCAAGATGCCGATTGCGCTGATGGAGCACACCCACGGCTGGCAGACGGCCGTGCTCGCGGCGGTGCAGAACCAGCGTGCGCTCGAAGCCGAAGCGCAGCAGGAAGAGGCCGCGAACCAACGGGCGCCTACATTCGGCCGATCGTGCTGCTGCAGGCGCAGAACAGCACCGAGCCGGTGAACGTTGACGTGCTGCGCGCGCACCTGACCGACGAGCTGCACATCCCCGCCGAGCAGGTCAAGGTGGCCACCGGCACGCTGCGCGAGCTCGATGGGCTCGACCTGGCCGCGCCGCGACTGCCCGGTGCGCTTCATCATCACCGTGCAGGCGCTGCGCGAAGGCTGGGACTGCCCCTTCGCCTACGTGCTCTGCTCGGTGCAGAGCATCCGCTCGGCGACGGCCGTGGAGCAATTGCTCGGCCGCGTGCTGCGCATGCCCTACGCCGCACGGCGCCAACGAGCGGCGCTGAACAAGGCCTATGCCCATGTGACCGAGGCACAAACCGGCCAGGCCGCCAACGCGCTGGCCGACCGGCTGATCCAAGGCATGGGCTTCGATCCGCTGGACATGGCGTCGATGATTGCGCCGCAGTTGCCGCTGGACCTGGCGCGCGACGATGGCCCGCTGTTCGCGAACGCGCAGCCGCCGCTGCCGACGCTGACCGTCGAGCTGCCCGCGGGCAAGCCCTTGCCCGCGGCGGTGAGCGACGCCGTGGCGCAGGGCAGCGCGACACGTCAGCAGCGATGGCAAACGCCAGCAGGTGCAGCTGCGCGGCAACATCGGCGAGGCGCTGGCGAGCGATCTGGTGGCGGCGCAGCGCGGCAAGCAGCGCGAGGCCACGGCACAGCAGATCGAGGTTCACAACGCGGTGGTCGCGTCGCTGGGCGCGCCGTGCCACCGCGGCGTGACGTTCGCGCCCGTGCCGCGGCTGTGCTACCGCACGGCGGGCGCGCAAGGCGAGCTGGCGCTGCTCGAACGCGAGTGCGTCACCAGCGAGACGGACCTCAACCTGCTCGCCGAGGTGATCGAACTGCCTGGCTTCGAGATGGCCGAGCAGTCCGGCCGCGTCTGGGAGGTGTACCTCGACGGCCAGCGCCTGCGCGTGGGCCGTGGCGCCACCGAGCAGCTCTTGCTGGACAGCGGCGGTGGCGCCCTGACCGAGGACGATCTCGCCCGGTGGCTGTGCGCGGCGTTGCAGCACCCGTCGCGCAACGCGGCGCTGGATGTGACGCCCAGCCACCTGCGCGCCTTCGTGCTGGCCACGGTGAAGCACCTGGTGCACCAGCAATCCATTCCACTCGAACAGCTCGCGCGCCACCAGCACCCGCTGGCGCAGAAGCTCGCCGCCCGCATCGGCGAATTGCGTGACAGGGCAGCCAAGTCCGCGTTCCAGCAGCTGGTGCTCGACGGCGGCTGGGACTTGCGCGCCAGCGCGCAGCACAACTTCCGCTTCGAGCCCGACAACTATCCGGTGCCGGCCAACAAGCGCTACCGCGGCAAGTTCCAGTTCAGCAAGCACTTCTATCCGGTCCTGTCGGACCTCGAAGACGGCAAGGAGGAGTGGCGCTGCGCTCTGGCGCTCGACGAGCACCCGCTGATCAAGCACTGGGTGCGCAACATCGACTCCGATCCGGTGGCGGGCTTTTGGTTGCCAACGTCAACGACGCGGTTCTATCCCGACTTCGTCTGCGAATTGATGGACGGCCGCTTATTCGTCGTTGAATACAAGGGCGAGCATCTGCGCAACGTCGTCAAGGAGATCGAGAAGGATCAGGTCGGCCGGGTCTGGGCCGAGCGCTCGCTGGGCAATGCTTGTTTGCGATGGTGTTCAAGCTCGAACGCGGGCTGACCGTGGCACAACAGGTCGATGCGGTTTTGCGCGCCAAGCCGGCCGAGTAGCCCATGCCCGGCCCCGCCCGCTACTCGCAAGCCCGCGCCAAGCTCGCCGACTGCGAGCTGCACGGTGCGGCTCGGGCGCCGAGCTGATCCTCGTCGAGGGCGATTCGGCGCAGGACTCGGTGCTCGCGGTGCGCGACGCGCGCACACAGGCGGTGCTGCCGCTGCAGGGCAAACCGCTCAATGCCTGGGTGCGCGTCGCAAGACAAGGTGACGCAGCACGTGCTGTTCCAGCAACTGGCGCAAGCGCTTGGATTGCCGAGCCCGACCGCGCTGCCGGAAGGCGGCGTGACGGCGCTGCGCTACGAGCGCATCGTGCTGCTGTTCGACCCCGATGCCGACGGCATCCACATCGGCGCGCTGGTGCAGCTGTATTTCGCGCGCTGGCTGCCGGCGGTCGTCGAGGCCGGCTTGCTGTGCCTGTGCCGCGCGCCGATGTACGAGCTGGTCGATGCCGACGGCGTGGTCCATCACGCGCTGACGCCGGACCACCGCCAGCGCATCGAGCAGTCGCTGCGCGCACGGCGGCGGATGCGCCGCCGCCGATGGTGCGCGCGCTGCGCGGCATCGGCGGTTTTGCGCCCGAGACGCTGCGCCGCTTGTGCGTCGATCCGGCGACGCGGCTGGCGCGTGTGCTCAGCCCCGACGACGTGCAGCAGGCGATCGATCTGTTCGGCGGCGGCGCGTGAGTTGCCAACTGGGCGCGGTGCTCACTTTTTCGGGGTCAGGTCATGGTCGAAGCCATCGGGCTCCCACAAGTCGTTGCGCCGCGCCATGCGAACGCCGCCGCTGCCGTCGGTCTTGATCACGTAGCGGAAGGGCGCACAGCCGTTCAGCGTCGGCAACACGGTGATCGTCAGCGTCTCGGCGCTGCGCACCACCTCAGCCGGCAGATCGCCGGCGCTGATGCATGGGTCCGGACGACCGGCCGACGTGATCATGCGGAAGGTGCCCTTGCCGTCCTTCTCGTCTTTGAGCGAGATCGTCGAGGTGCGGAACTTGGTCTTGTCGTAGGTGCCGTTGTTCGGGTCCTTGATGTAGGACTT
>CAVTAM010000042.1:0-217108 GCA_963732625.1 uncultured beta proteobacterium
GGCCGTCGGTCCACTGCAGATAACGCGAGCGCACGTCGAACCACTTTTTCTGCGACTCGACATAGACCTCGCGCGGGTCGGCGCCAAAGGCGGTGAGCTGCTCGGCGGGCAGACCGGAGAGGTTGTCGATGTCGCCTCCGTCGTCGTTGCTCGCCACCACGCCGGCGACCGGCGCGGCGAGAAACGGCAGCGCCAGCGACTGGCCGGCGAGTTGCGCGTGGCCCTTCGGATCGGCGCCGAACCACAGCCGGTAGCTGCGGTTGGCGAACAGCAGCTCGCGCTGCTGCACCGACATCACCGAGACCGCGGCGTCGAGGCCTTCGAGCACGGTGGTGAAACGCTCGTGCGACGCCGAGAGCTGGTCGCGGATGCGCTTGGCCTCGGTGATGTTGGTCATCGACGTCATCCAGCCGGTCTGGTGGCTGCGCGAATCGACCAGCGGCGAGACGTACATGCGCGCATCGAAGACGCCGCCGTCCTTGCGCATCACCTTGACTTCGATGCCGCCGGCCGGGCTGCGGCCCTGCATCTCCTGCGTCAGCAGGCGCGCGTTTTCTTCGACGCGGTCCGGCGGCCAGTACGGAAACGGCGGCAGGCGGCCAACCAGCTCGGCTTCGGAGAATCCGGTCATCGCGCAGAACGCCGGGTTGACGTAGGTGATGCGGCCTTCGTTGTCGAGCGCGCGCATGCCGGTCAGCATCGAGTCTTCCATCGCGCGGCGGAAGTTCGTCTCCTGCACCAGCGCGTTCTGGATCTGGCTGCGCCGGCGCACATGGCGCCAGGTGCCGAGCAGCATCCACACCGTCAGCACCGACAGCGCCACCACCATCCAGAACAGCGCATTGCTGACCAGGCCAACCGACGTGCGCCAGCCCATGCCGCGCAGCAGCAGGCCGTTGGCGGCGGGCGCCAGCGGCAGATCGACGACGATCGTCGGCCGGTTGCCGACGCGGCCCGGCATCTGCAGCACGCTGCCGGCGAGTTCCTTGCCGCTGCCATCGACCACGGCCACCGTGTGGCGCTGCGTCACTTCGGGCGGCACCATCTGGCGCAGCATCGGCTCGATCGCGTACTCGGTGACCAGCACGCCGGCAAATTGCGCCTGCTCGAACACCGGCACCTGCAACTGAAAAGCCGGCGAGCCGCTGGCACTGCGAAACGCCGCCGAGTAGATCGGGCTGCGCAGGTTGCGCGCGTTGTTGAAGGCGCGCTCGGCCTCGCTGGTGACGCCGGCGGCCGGCAGCTCGGGCACGATGGCGCCGCCGCTCGGATTGACTTCGGGGTGGAAGACGGCTGCGGCGTGCGTGGCCCGCAACTCGCGCTGCGGCCCGACCCACGACACATGCGTCATCGCGGGCCGCTCGCGCGCCAGCTCGGTCGCCGCGGCGATGAAGGCCTTGGCGTCGAGCGCGCCGCCGCCGACGTCGCGCGCCAGGCGCATCAGTTGTTCCTGGTCGTCCGACAGGTACAGGCGGATCTGCTGCTGCGCGATCTCGGTGTCGCGCTGCACCGCATCGGCTTCCCGGTCGATCTCCTCGTTGCGCAGCGTCCAGAAGGCCGCGATGATGGCCGCCAGGAACAGCAGCACCGATATCAACGGGCCAAGGGTCGCAAAGCGATCCTGGCGCGTCGGCGACTGGCGCCGCCACCAGCGGCCGAACAGTCGCTGGGTGCGCGGCACCGTCGGTGCCACGGTGCGAAGGGGGTCTGCGCGCAACGGCATGCGGTCGATTATCGAGGTCACGTTCTCGATCGATCGTCTTCAGTATTCCATATCATGAAACGCGACACCGCTATTTGGAATCTTCGCCGTTTGATGCGAAACTCCGGCTGCTGATTTTTTGACACCGCGCGTCTGCGCGCATTGCAAACAACAGGAGACACCGATGTCAGCCCTTCCCGAATCGCTGCCCGGCGCCGCCGGCACCCCCGCCGCTGGTGACACCGACCACCAGGAAACCCGCGAGTGGCTCGACGCGCTGACCGCGGTGATCGGTGCCGACGGCAAGGACCGCGCGCACTTCCTGCTCGATCACCTGCTCGAAGAAGCGCGCCAGCACGGCGTTGACCGGCCGTTCTCGGCCAACACGGCATACGTCAACACCATCGAGCCGGCCGATGAGGCCAAGAGCCCCGGCAACCTCGAACTCGAAGGCCGCTTGCGCGCCTACATGCGCTGGAACGCGATGGCGATGGTGGTCAAGGCCAATCGCCTGGACCCCAAAGACGGCGGCGATCTCGGCGGGCACATCAGCAGCTTCGCATCGGTGGCGCACATGTTTGCCGCCGGCTTCAACCACTTCTGGCATGCCGAGAGCGCGGACCACGGCGGCGACCTGCTCTACATCCAGGGCCACAGCGCGCCGGGCGTCTACGCACGCGCCTTCATGGAAGGGCGCATCAGCGAAGAGCAGATGCTGAACTTTCGGCAGGAGGTCGGCGGCAAGGGCTTGAGCGAGCTACCCGCACCCGAAGCTGATGCCCGAGTTCTGGCAGTTCCCGACGGTGAGCATGGGCCTGGGGCCGCTGATGGCGATCTACCAGGCGCGCTTCCTCAAGTACCTGCACGCGCGCGGCATCGCCGACACCGCGAAGCGCAAGGTCTGGGTCTTCTGCGGCGACGGCGAGATGGACGAGCCGGAATCGCTCGGCGCGATCGGTCTCGCAGCGCGCGAGAAGCTCGACAACCTGGTCTTCGTCATCAACTGCAACCTGCAGCGCCTCGACGGCCCCGTGCGCGGCAACGGCAAGATCATCCAGGAGCTCGAAGGCGAGTTCCGCGGCGCCGGCTGGAACGTGCTGAAGCTCATCTGGGGCAGCAACTGGGATCCGCTGCTGACCAAGGACAAGGACGGCGCGCTGCGCAAGGTCATGCTCGACACGCTCGACGGCGACTACCAGGCGTTCAAAGCGAATGACGGCGCCTTCGTGCGCAAGAACTTCTTCGGCCGCGACCCGCGCACGCTCGAGATGGTGTCCAAGATGAGCGACGCCGACGTCTGGGCGCTGCGCCGCGGCGGCCACGATGCCGCCAAGGTGTATGCCGCCTTCCACGCCGCCAATGAAATGCAGGGCCAGCCGACGGTGCTGCTCGTCAAGACCGTCAAGGGCTGGGGCATGGGCGGCGCCGGCGAAGGCAAGAACACCGCGCACCAGACGAAGAAGCTCAGCGACGACGATCTGCGCTACATCCGCGACCGCTTCAACATCCCGATCGCCGACGCCGACCTGCCGAAGATTCCGTTCTACAAGCCGGCCGACGACACGCCGGAGATGAAGTACCTGCACGAGCGGCGCAAGGCGCTCGGCGGTTATCTGCCCAAGCGCCGCGTCAAGGCCGACGAGACCTTCACCATCCCGCCGCTCGACACCTTCAAGGCGGTGTTGGAGCCGACCGTCGAAGGCCGCGAGATCAGCACCACGCAGGCCTACGTGCGCTTCCTGACGCAACTGCTGCGCGACAAGGCGATCGGCCCGCGCGTCGTGCCGATCCTGGTCGACGAAGCGCGCACCTTCGGCATGGAAGGCCTGTTCCGCCAGATCGGCATCTACAACCCGGAAGGGCAGAAGTACACGCCGGTCGATAAAGAACAGGTCATGTACTACAAGGAAATGGTCAACGGCCAGATCCTGCAGGAGGGCATCAACGAAGCCGGCGGCATGGCGAGCTGGATCGCCGCGGCGACGTCGTACTCGACGAACAACCGCATGATGATCCCGTTCTACATCTACTACTCGATGTTCGGTTTCCAGCGCATCGGTGACTTGGCGTGGGCGGCCGGCGACATGCAGGCCCGCGGCTTTTTGCTCGGCGGCACGAGCGGCCGCACGACACTGAACGGCGAGGGCCTGCAGCACGAAGACGGCCACAGCCACATCCTGGCTGGCACGATCCCGAACTGCATCAGCTACGACCCGACCTTCGCGCACGAGGTCGGCGTGATCC
This sequence comes from uncultured beta proteobacterium, assembly GCA_963732625.1. Taxonomy (GTDB): domain Bacteria; phylum Pseudomonadota; class Gammaproteobacteria; order Burkholderiales; family Burkholderiaceae_C; genus CADEEN01. The sequence goes on from CAVTAM010000042.1 coordinate 3,947, forward strand.
TGCACCACGGCCTGAAGCGCATGGTCGAGAAGCAGGACAACGTCTACTTCTACCTCACGCTGCTCAACGAGAACTACCCGATGCCGGGGCTGAAAGAAGGCACCGAAGAGCAGATCCTCAAAGGCATGTACCTGCTGCAAGAAGGTGCCAAGAAGACACCGCGCGTCAACCTGCTCGGCAGCGGCACGATCCTGCGCGAGTCGATGGCAGCCAAGGAGTTGCTCGAAAAAGAGTGGGGCGTTGCCGCCAACGTCTGGAGCTGCCCGAGCTTCAACGAGCTGACGCGCGACGGTCAGGACTGCGAGCGTTGGAACATGCTGCACCCTGCTGCCGAGCCGAAGATGCCGTTCGTCACGCAGCAGTTGGAGAAGCACCATGGCCCGGTGATCGCGTCGACCGACTACATGAAGAACTACGCCGAGCAGATCCGCGCCTTCATCCCCAAGGGCCGCACGTACAAGGTGCTCGGCACCGACGGCTTCGGCCGCAGCGACTTCCGCAGCGAGCTGCGCAAGCACTTCGAGATCAACCGCCACTACATCGTCGTTGCGTCGTTGAAAGCGTTGGCCGACGACGGCTCGCTGCCGTTCACCAAGGTGGCCGAAGCGATCGCCAAATACGGCATCGCCGCCGACAAGATCAACCCGCTGTACGCATAACAACCTCGGAGAAGAAACATGGCGTTGGTTGAAATCAAGGTGCCCGACATCGGCGACTTCGACGAAGTCGCGGTGATCGAGTTGCTGGTCAAGCCGGGTGATGCGGTGACGGCGGAGCAGTCGCTGATCACGGTCGAGTCGGACAAGGCGTCGATGGAGATTCCGTCGTCGGCCGCGGGCGTGGTCAAAGAACTCAAGGTGAAGATCGGCGACAAGGTCAAGCAAGGCTCGGTGGTGCTGATGCTCGAAGCGGCGGGTGCCGCGGCAGCACCGGCCGCGGCTGCGCCCGTGCAGCCGGCGTTGGTGGCCGCGCCACCGCCGCCGCCGGCCCCTGCTGCCGCGCCGAGCGCGGGCGGCACGATCGACGTTGCGGTGCCCGACATCGGCGACTTCAAGGACGTGGCCGTGATCGAGGTCTTCGTCAAGCCGGGCGACACGGTGAAGGTCGAGCAGTCGCTGATCACCGTCGAGAGCGACAAGGCGTCGATGGAGATTCCGTCGTCTCACGCGGGTGTCGTGAAAACGGTGTTGGTGAAGGTCGGCGACAAGGTGAACATGGGGTCGCCGCTGGTGGTACTGGAAGGGTCGGCTGGTGCTGCGGCGCCTGCAGCGGCACCCGTTCGGGCTGAGCTTGTCGAAGCCCCTGCCGCAAGCACAAGCCCTTCGACAAGCTCAGGGCGAACGGAATCTGTGCCGGCACACGACCCCACCGCCGCCAAAGGCGCGTTGCCTCATGCCTCACCGAGCATCCGCAAGTTCGCGCGCGAACTCGGCGTGCCGCTGACCGAAGTCAAAGGCTCGGGTCCGAAGGGCCGCATCACGCAGACCGACGTGCAGGGCTTCGTCAAGGGCGTGATGTCGGGCGACACGCAGACCGCCGCGCAGAAAGGTAAAGCGCCCGCGGGCGCGGCAGCCGGCGGCGCCTTCCCCGGCCTGCTGCCCTGGCCGCAGGTCGATTTCAGCAAGTTCGGCGAGACCGAGCGCAAGGACCTGTCGCGCATCAAGAAGATCAGCGGCGCGAATCTGCACCGCAACTGGGTCGTCATCCCGCATGTGACGAACCACGACGACGCCGACATCACCGAGCTCGAAGCCTTCCGCGTCGCCACCAACAAGGAAAACGAAAAGTCCGGCGTCAAGGTGACGATGCTGGCCTTCCTCATCAAGGCCTCGGTCGCAGCGCTGAAGAAATTTCCTGACTTCAATTCGTCGCTCGACGGTGAACAGCTCGGTGTTGAAGAAGTACTTCCACATCGGCTTTGCCGCCGACACGCCCAACGGCCTGGTGGTGCCGGTGATCAAGGACGCCGACAAGAAGGGCGTGATGCAGATCAGCACCGAGATGGGCGAGCTGGCGAAGAAGGCGCGCGACGGCAAGCTCGGGTCCGGCCGACATGTCCGGCGCCTGCTTCACGATCAGCTCGCTCGGCGGCATCGGCGGGCGCTACTTCACGCCGATCATCAACGCGCCCGAGGTCTCGATCCTCGGCGTGTGCAAGAGCGCGATCGAGCCGAAGTGGGACGGCAAGGCTTTCGCTCCGCGATTGATGTTGCCGTTGTCACTCTCCTGGGACCACCGCGTGATCGACGGCGCGTCGGCGGCGCGCTTCAACGCCTACCTGGGCCAGATCCTCGCTGACTTCCGACGCGTTTTGCTCTGAGATGACGACAGTCTGCGTCGTCCGCAAAGGCGGACAACTCGCGATCGCCGCCGACAGCCTCGTCACCTTCGGCGACACGCGCCTGCCGCATGGCTACGAAGACAACGACAAGCTGTTCAAGGTGGCAGATTCGTACTTCGGCATGTCGGGCACGACGGCGCATTTCCCGGTGCTGCGCAAGGCGCTGACCGCGCTGCCGAAAGATGAACTCAAGCTCGGCTCGCGCGACGAAGTCTTCGACACGTTCCTGAAGCTGCATCCGAAGTTGAAAGAGCAGTACTTCCTCAACACCAAGGAGGAAGACGCCGACCCGTACGAGAGCAGCCAGTTCACGGTGCTGATCGCCAACCGGCAGGGCCTGTTCGGCGTGTACTCGTACCGCGAGGTGTTCGAGTTCGAGCGCTTCTGGTCCATCGGCTCGGGCCGCGCGTTCGCGCTCGGCGCGATGCACGCCGCGTACTCGCGCGCGAAGAGTGCGGGCGAGCTGGCGCGCATCGGCGTCGCGGCGGGTTGTGAATTCGACAAGAACTCGGCCGCGCCCGTGCGGCTGCACACGATCAAACTCAATCAGAAGAGGTAGCGCATGGCCACGATCGAAGTCAAGGTGCCCGACATCGGCGATTTCGCGGAAGTTGCGGTGATCGAACTGCTCGTCAAGCCGGGCGATACCGTCGCCGCCGAGCAGTCGTTGATCACGGTGGAGAGCGACAAGGCGTCGATGGAGATTCCGTCGTCGCATGCCGGCGTCGTCAAAGAGTTGAAGGTGAAGATCGGCGACAAGGTGGCGATGGGGTCGGTGGTGTTGATGCTTGAGTCGTCCTCCACCGTTCGGGCTGAGCCTGCCCTTCGACAGGCTCAGGACGATCGGGCCCCGGCACCGAAAGCACAAAGCCCTTCGACAAGCTCAGGGCGAACGGAGGCAGCACCAGCCGCCGCAAGCTACGCTGGCGGCGCCGATCTGGAGTGCGACATGCTCGTGCTCGGCGCCGGCCCCGGCGGCTACTCGGCCGCGTTCCGCGCCGCCGACCTCGGCATGAAGACGGTGCTCGTCGAGCGCTACCCGACGCTCGGCGGCGTGTGCCTGAACGTCGGCTGCATTCCGAGCAAGGCGCTGCTGCACGTGGCCGCGGTGATGGACGAAGCGAGCCACTTCGCCGATCTCGGCATCACCTTCGGCGCGCCGAAAGTCGATCTCGCAAAATTGCTCGCGCACAAGAACAAGGTCGTCGGCAAGTTGACCGGTGGCCTGGCCGCGATGGCGAAGATGCGCAAGGTGACGGTCGTGCAAGGCACGGGCGAGTTCGCCGACCCGCATCACATGAAGGTCACCGGCGCCGACGGCAAAGCACAGACGATCAAGTTCAAGAACGCGATCATCGCCGCCGGCTCCGAAGCGGTGAAGCTGCCGTTCCTGCCGAAAGACGATCCGCGCATCGTCACCTCCACCGGCGCACTCGAACTCAGACAGAAGCCCGAGAAGATGCTCGTCATCGGCGGCGGCATCATCGGCCTGGAGATGGGCACGGTGTACTCGACGCTCGGCGCGCGGCTGGACGTGGTCGAGATGATGGACTCGCTGATGCTCGGCGCCGACCGCGACCTGGTGAAGGTCTGGCAGAAGATGAACGCCAAGCGCTTCGACAACATCATGCTGAAGACCAAGACCGTCGGCGGCGAAGCCAAGAAGGACGGCATCCACATCAAGTTCGAAGGCGAAGGCGCGCCGAAAGATCCCGTGCGCTACGACCTCGTGCTGCAGGCCGTCGGCCGCAGCCCCAACGGCAAGAAGATCGGCGCCGACAAGGCCGGCGTGATCGTCGGTGAGCGCGGCTTCATTGCGGTGGACATCCAGATGCGCACCAACGTGCCGCACATCTTCGCCATCGGCGACATCGTCGGCCAGCCGATGCTCGCGCACAAGGCGGTGCACGAAGCGCATGTGGCCGCGGAAGTGGCGAGCGGCGACACCAAGGCCGCGTTCGACGCGCGCGTGATCCCGAGCGTGGCCTACACCGATCCGGAGATCGCCTGGGTCGGCGTCACGGAAGACGAAGCCAAGGCCAAGGGCATGAAGGTCAAGAAGGGCCTGTTCCCGTGGACCGCCTCCGGCCGCGCGATCGCCAACGGCCGCGACGAAGGTTTCACCAAACTGTTGTTCGATGAAGAGACGCACCGCATCGTCGGCGGCGGCATCGTCGGCACCCATGCCGGCGACATGATCGGCGAGGTGGCACTCGCCATCGAGATGGGCGCCGACGCGGTCGATATCGGCAAGACGATCCACCCGCATCCGACGCTCGGCGAGAGCATCGGCATGGCGGCGGAAGTGGCGCACGGCTCGTGCACCGATCTGCCGCCGCAGAAGCGCTAAAGCTTTCAGCCTTCGAGCAACAGGTCGCCGAGGATCGCTGCCGCCGACTCGAGAATCTGGGTATCGCGAGTTATCAAGATCATCCGCTCCACGCGCGCGGTGCCCACGAGCATGCGGTCGATTGGATCGCCCTGCGCCAACTGCAGCGCGGCAGCCGAGTCCGCGTGTTCCGCTGTCAGCGGCAGCAGCTTCGCACCAGCGCGCTCGATGGCACCGATCACGTCGGGCGTCGGCAAGTCCAGGCGTCCGGCGTGGTACTTCAGCATCAGCTCCCAGACACTGAGTGCGCTGACATGAACAGGCTCGTTGTCGAGAATCGCGCGAGTCGAGCGGCTCAGCTTGCGTGGCGCCGTCAGGCCCCACAGCACGATGTGCGTATCCAGCAGGTAGCGCTTCACTTGCGCCGCGTCTTCGCTGGCGCGGTCTTTTTCGCGGTCGAGCGGCCACGTCGTGGCTTCAGACCGGCTTCGAGCGGGCGTTCGAGCGAAGCGATCCACTCGCGCGCCATCTCGGCTTCGACTTCGGGCGAAAAGGCGTGGTCGAGTTCCTCCTCGGTCATCAGCCCTTCCCAGGCGCCCCACTTGCGCTTGACCGTTGCCTCGGCCTTCACCAACCTGACCACCGGTTTGCCGCGGTTGGCGATGACGACTTCTTCGCCGCGCAACGCCGCTTCCACCAACTTGGATAGCTGGGTCTTGGCTTCGAGCATGTTGACTTGCATGGCGCACTCCTTCTGGGCCACGCCATTCTAGACAAGCTGACCAAGTTGGCCAGCTTGGCCTCGCCTACGGCGTCTTGCGAATGATCTTCGGTTGGGCCGGCGGCTTCACCGGCGCCGGGGCCGATGCCGTTGAGGCCGGCGCAGCAGGCGCCGAGGCTGCGCTCGCCGGCACCGCCGCCACCGGCGGCGCGGCCTGCACCAGCTGCGCCGCGCGCTTGTCGAGCTCACCGCGTGCCGCCAGATTGATCGGCTCGTACATCAACGCCGGGCAACGCGACGGCACGTCTTCGCCGGCGGCCCAGTTCCTGGCTTCGAGCGCGCCGGCATCCATGCGCGTCAGACCCAACTGCGTCACCAGGCGCTGGCTCCACGACAGCGTGCGCGCCTGCGCGATCAGCAGGTCGTATTCGGCATTCGCATAAGCGCGCTTGGCCGTGAAGAGTTCGTTCTCGGCATTGAGCAAGTCGAGCAGGCTGCGCTGGCCGATGTCGAACTGCTGGCGGTAGGCGTCACGCGCCTTCTCGATCGCCAGCACGTTGCGGTCGAGCGCTTCGAGCGTCTGCACGTACTTCTGCGTGTCGTTGAACGCAATGGCGGCCTGCTGGCGCGTGTCGCGGCAGGTTTTGTCGCGGATGTCGCTGGCCTGGTTGACCGTGTCCACCGCCTGGCGCACCCGCGCCTGATCGCTGCCGCCGTTGTAGAGGTTCCAGTTGAGCACCACCTCGGCACTGGTGTCGCGCTTCTGGTCCGGCACACCGTCGAAGTTGCGGCCGGCGCCGGTGCGCAGGCGCGCCTCGACCGTCGGCTGCCACTGCTGGCCTTCGCGGCCCTTGGTGGTGGAGCGTGCGCCGCGCAGGTTCTCGATCGCCGCGCTGATCGCCGGGCTGTTGATCACCGCCAGCGTGCCGGCCTCACCGGCACTGGCCGGCAGGCCCGCGGTCGAGGCCGCTGACTTGCCCACGCGCTGCGGCGGCAACTCGCCGACCAGGCGCGCATAACGCGCCGTCACGTCGTGCAGGTTCGCCGTCTCGGTGGTCAGGTTGCTTTCGGCCAGCGCCAGGCGCGCCTTGGCCTGTTCGAGATCGACGCCGCGGCCGACGCCGGCGTTGACCCGGCTGCCAATCTGCGTGTTGGCGTAGCGGTGCTGCACGTAGTTGTCTTCGGCCAGCGCCACCAGCGCGCGCTGGCGCATCACGTCGTGGTGTGCGCGCACGGCTTCGAGCGCGGTGACTTCGGTGGCATCGAGAAACTCGAACCAGCGCGCCTTCTGTTCGTGGCCGGCGCGTTCGATGTCGCTGCGGATCACGTTGGCGTCCCACAGCACCTGGCTCACGGAGAGGGCCGCGCCGCCGCGGTTGAGGGTCTCGCCCTCCGGGTTGCGTGTCGTGATGCGATCCGTCGTGCGGCCGACGCTGGCTTCGAGATCGACGCGTGGGCGCAGACCGCCGCGCACGACATCGACCGCGGCGTTGGCGGCGCGCAGCGCGTTCAGCCGCTGCGCGACTTCGGGGTTGGCGGCAATCGCCTTTTGCGCGGCCGCGCGCACGGCGTCGGCCGCGGGCACGGGCGGCGCCGTCTGCGCCGATGCGGCGCAGGCCAGCAGCGCAGCCGCGGCGGCAAGCGTGAATCGCATCGATCGGTTCATGAAGGAGCTTTCGTTGTGTCTCAGGTGTGGGAGGCCACGGCCTGAACGTTGTCAGTTGTAGTGCGCGGCGAGTTTAAGTGGGGCACTTTGGCGTCGAGGCCACTGCGGCCGCGCAATGCCACGGGGCATCGGCAGTTTTCCACGCCGGGGCAACTCCATTTGCCGTCGCCGTGAGACAGCGCTGAAGCGCCGGTGGCGACAGGCCGATGAAGCAACGGAAGAGCTCGCAGCCGCTTGCGGGCCCCATCTCCTCTTGCACGTGCCTGCGCCACCCCGCCCTCTGTCATGCCAACTCTTGCTTGCCACTCGCTGCACCCGCCGCGCCATGCTGGCGAGCCTGGCCGCGGCCTGCGCGCTGACGAGTGCACCGCGCGCCTTCGACCGTGCGCGCATGCGCAGCGCCGCCGAGCGCCTGGGCCCGCAGGCCGTGGCCGCTCTGGGCCCGCTGCAAGAGCTGCTGCAACGCTGCGCCGGCCTCGACGACGAAGCGCGCCTCGAGCCGGTCAATGCCTGGTTCAACCGCCGCGTGATCTTTCGCACGGACGATGCAGCCTCGGGCGAGGCCGACCACTGGGCCAGTCCGCTCGAGACCTTGCAGGCCGGCCACGGCGACTGCGAGGACTACGCCATCGCCAAGTACTTCAGCCTCGTTGCCGCGGGCACGCCGGTGGCGCGCTTGCGCCTGGTCTACGTGCGCGCGCAGATCGCGGGCAACGAAGGTCAGGCGCACATGGTGCTCGCCTACTACCCGCAGCCCAACGCCGAGCCGCTGATCCTCGACAACCTCGTCACCAGCGTGCGGCCTGCATCGCGCCGGCCCGATCTGACCCCCGTCTTCAGCTTCAACAGCGAAGGCTTGTGGCAAGGCGTCGGCGCGCAGAGCGCGGGCGATCCGCAGGCGCGGCTGTCGCGCTGGCGGCTGGTGTTGACGAAGGCACGCGCCGAGGGATTCATATGAGGTACACGCGATGAGCTTGATGCGACAAATCGGCCTGCTGCTGGCTGCGGTACTGCTGCTGGCGCTGGCCGGCGCGGTGGGGATCAACCTGGCCTCGACGCGCGACGCGCTACAGACGCAGTTGCGCCTGAAGAACAGCGACAACGCGCAGAACATCGCGCTGGCGCTGTCGCAGCAGCACGGCGATGCGCAGTTGATGAACCTGCTGCTGGCCACGCAGGCCGACACCGGCTTCTACAGCCGCATGCGTTTCGTCGGCGTCGACGGCGCGTTGTCGTTCGATCGTGAAGCCGCAGCGCGGCCGCAGGAAGCGCCGGGCTGGTTCGCGCGCCTGTTGCCGATCGACTCCGCACCCGGCGCCGCGCAGGTCAGCGACGGCTGGCGCGCGCTCGGCCGCGTCGAAGTGGTCAGCCATGTCGCCTACGTGCACGACGAGCTGTGGCGCGGCGGCGCGCGCGCGCTGTGGCTGCTGGCCGCACTCGGCAGCGCGGCGATGGCCCTGGCCGCCGCCGGCGTGCGCCGCATCCGCCGTCCGCTCGACGACACCGTCGCCCAGGCCAATGCGCTCGTCGAAGGCCGCTACCTGCTGGTCGACGAGCCCGGCGTGCCGGAATTGAAGCGCGTCGCGCAGGCCATGAACGGCATGGTCGAGCGGGTGCGCCGCCTGTTCGAATCGCAGGCCGCGCAGGTCGAGCAGCTGCGCCGCGAAGCGCATGAAGACCGCCTCACCGGCCTGCCGCACCGCGCGCACTTCATGCAGCGCTTTGCAGCGCTGCTGGCCGACGACGCGCAGGCCGCGGGCGGTTGCCTGCTGCTGATTCGCGTGGCCGATCTGGCCAGCGTCAACCGCGACCTCGGCCGCGAGGCCACCGACCGCGGATTGCGCACGTTGGCCGATGTGCTGCGCGGCTGGCCGCAGGACGGCGTGCTGGCCGGCCGCTTGAACGGCGCGGACTTTGCGCTCGCCTTGCCCGGCTCGACATCGGGTACCTCGCCGACGGCTGAAGAAGCCGCGTCGCGCGTTGCCTCGGCGCTGCGGGCGGCGCTGTCCGGCAGCAGCGAGCGTTTTGTCGTTCACCTCGGTGCCGCGCTCTGGTCGCACGGCGCGGCGCCGAACGCCGGCGCGTTGCTGGCCCGTGCCGACCAGGCCCTGGCCCGCGCCGAAGGCCAGGGGCCGTTCGCGGCCGAGGTCGATGCCGAGGCCGGCGGCGCGATGGCCGCCGGCGAGCAGGGCTGGCACCGCGATCTGCAGGACGCGTTGGCCGAACGCCGCGCGCGCCTGGCCGAGTACGTCGTGCTCGACCGCGGCGGTGCGCTCTCGCATCTCGAGTGTCCGCTGCGCGTGCAGCTCGGCAAGGACGGCGCGTACGAGTCGGCGGCACGCTGGCTGCCGCTGGCCTCGCGCAGCCGGCTGCTGCCGGCGATCGATCTGCTGGCGGTGCGCCTGGCGCTGACGGCGATCGCCGCCGACGGCCGCGCGCGCGCCATCAACCTCGCACTGGCCTCGCTGTCGGACGGCGCCTTCACGACGCAGCTGCGCCAATTGCTGGTCGACATGCCGCGCGGCGCACGCGGCTTGTGGCTCGAAGTCGGCGAGGGCGCTGCGCTCGGCCACTTCGACCTCGTGCGTGCGTTCGCGTCGCTGGTACGGCCGCTCGGCGTGCGCTTCGGCCTGGAGCATGCGGGTCACCAGCTCTACCGCGCGCCGCGGCTGTACGAGCTCGGACTCGACTACGTCAAGCTCGACGTCGCCCTGGTGCGCGGTGCCGCGCACGACGACGCTGCACGCCGCTTCGTCGCCGGCAGCGTGGCCCTGCTGCGTGCGCTGCCGGTAACGGTCTGCGCCGAAGGCGTCGATGACGCCGACGATGCACAAGCGCTGTGGGAGTGCGGCGTCGAAGCGATCACCGGGCCGTGGGCGAGCGCGCGGGTGCCGGCGGTGTGAACAGGACGGGCATGCAGGCGGATTTCGTGCCGGAGTGACAATTCAAGCCTGTGTGGAGGCTCGCCATGGAAGTCGTGCTCATCGCGTTCGTGTTCTGCGCCGTGATCGCCCTGAACATCACGGCGACTGTCGCGATCGCCAGAGACGCCTTGTCGGAGCGCTCGCAGAAGCTCTGGCAACTGGTGCTGGTCTGGCTGCTGCCGATCGTCGGCGCGATCATCACCCTGGCTGTTCATCGGGCGCCTGAAAAACCTTCTCGGCAATATCGCGAACCGCCAGATCCGGGGGACGACTTTGCGTACTCAGGACGCAGCAAGAATGCGCTGTCTGAGCTGATCGACGGTGACTGATACGAACATGCGTTCAAAAACTTAGATGTGCCACGAGCCAACCGTCCGTTCGCCCTGAGGTATCGAAGGGCTCGCGCAGGGCTTCGATACCTCAGCCCGAACGGTTTCTTATGCGATTGAATGCAAAACCGTATGAAGCTCGCGAAGCTCAGTGCGAACGGGAGGTTTGCACCGTGGCAGTCCGGATTCTTCAGTCTGCGTGAACGGTAGCGTCCTGTCCCGCACGGCGAGACAGGACGCCCTCGATCAAGGATCGATGCTCAAGCGGTTGTTGTTCAGCAGATCCTGAATCACCTGCTGGCTCGTCAGCGTGTTCGTCGCCGTCAGATCGACGCCGGTGAGCACGATCGTCTGGTCTTCGGCGCCTGAGTTGTAGCCCGAGGTGAAGCCGCCGTTGCTCGAAATGTGGATCGTCGTGTTGGCCCCCGTGCGTTCGACGAAGAGGTAGTTCGACAGGTTGCCGATCGCGCCGCCGTCGAGCGTTTCGCCTTGCAGCAGGTCGCGCAGGTCGAGCTTGTCGCCTTGCGCGGTGCTGAAGTCGGCGATCGTGTCGCTGGCCGGCGTGCCGGCGACGCCGCGGTCGGCGAACTCCCAGCGGAAGACATCGGCGCCGGCGCCGCCGGCGAGCGCGTCGTTGCCCATGCCGCCGACCAGGATGTCGTTGCCGTTGCCGCCGCCGAGGATGTCGTTGCCGGCGCCGCCGCGCAGCTCGTCGATGCCGTCGCCGCCGCCGAGCGTGTCGATGCCCGCGCCGCCGATCAAGAGGTCGTTGCCGGCGTTGCCGTTCAAGGTGTCGTTGCCCGCGGCACCGTCGATGCGGTCGTTGGCGCTGGTGCCGTTGATGGTGTTGGCCGCTCCGTCGCCGAACAGGTTGTTGCTCATCGTGCGCAGCGTCAGCGTGGCGCTGCTGCTGTCGCCCACCGGCGTGTCGGTGTCGGTCAGCGTGTAGCCGATCTCCACCGGCGCCACTTCGGCCGCGGTCGTGTTGACGCTGATCGATGCGAAGCTGACGCTGGTGATGCGGGCGTCGGCCGCGCTGTTGGCTTCGATCTCGATGCGGCCGATGTTGCTGTATTGCGCCGGCATCGTCACCGTGCCTTCGGACAGGCTGTAGAACTGGCCGAGCTCGTTGCCGGCCACGTCGTAGACCGTGTAGGTCAGCGAACGGATCGTGCCCGAGCCGTTGTCGCCGAGGTTGCTGATGTTCGAGCTGACGACGAAGCTCACGCCCTGCACACCTTGCGGGTGCGTCGCCGTGCTGAAGTTGACGACCAGGGTCTCGAGGTTGTCGACCGTGCCGTTGGCGTCGCCGCCGTTGACGCCGACGCCGTCGTCACCGCTGCCGCTCGGGTTGTTGTAGTTCAGACCCGGCAGCGTGCCGGTGCGGCCGATGCCGGTGAGCGTGACGCCGTTGAGCGCTGCGTTGGCGGCGCTGTTGAACTGCGTCGTCAGGGCTGCACCGGTCAGAACCGTGGGCAACGCCGCCGTCGGCGGCGTGTATTGGTAATAGCCGGTGCTCGCCATGACCAACTGTTCGCCGCCGCTGCTGGCCGTCCACGTCAGCTGGCCTCCGGCCACGCTCCAGGTGAAGCCGGCTCCGCTGCCCGAGGCCGCCGTGCCGAGTGCGTAGCTCACGCCCTTGAAGACGATGCTGCTGACCTGCGCGCCGTCGATGGCGTCGTCCACGCCGGCGCCGTTGGGCGAGAAGTTGGTCAGCGCGCCGCCGAGCGCCTGGCCGCCGTCGGTGCCCAGGCCGCTGATGACGTTGCCTTCGAGGCGCGTCTGGTTGGCCGACAGCGTGTCGCTGTCGGGGCGTGCCACCGGGTGGCCGTCGGCGATGTTCACCGTCAGCACCGTCGGCGCGGTGATGTCGCCGTCGCCGTCGCGGGCGACGAAGGAGAACGAGAAGCTGTCGCCCTCGGCCGCCGTGCCGCCGGTGAAGTAGGTGTAGTCGCCGGTCGAGAAGTTGAAGGTCAGCGTGCCCAGCGGGAAGCCGCGGCTGGTGCCCAGCGTCAGCAGGTCGCCGCTGATCGGGAAGCCCGATGGGAAGGCGTTGCTGCTGCTGATCTGGTTGGTGGCGGTGTTGCGCGTGAAGGTGACGTCGGTGTCGCGGATGCCGTCGCCGTTGGTGTCCAGGCGAATCGTCACGGTGGTGATGTTGCCGCCGTCGGCACCGAGCACGTTGCCGTCGGCGGCGCTGCTGACGACGTTGCCGCCGTAGGCCAGCGGCACGGTCGACAGCAGTGCCGAGCCGAGGTCGTTCAGGTCGGGCACGATGATCGCGCCGTCGGAGACGCCGTTGCCGTTGGCATCGACGTTGTGGATGCCGTTCAACGGGCCGCTGGTGGCGATGCCGGTGCCGATGCCGACCGCGTAAGAGTCGATGTTGTTGTTGTTGACGAAGGTGGCATAGCCGGTGCTTGCGGCCGGAGCCGTCAGGTCGCCGCCGGACGGCGCGCCGTCGGAGAGGAAGTAGACCGCGTTGCGTAGCGCCGGGTCGACCGTGCCGAACGCGGCCTGCGTGGCCGTCAGTGCGTTGCTGTAGTTGGTGCCGCCGGTGCCGTCGGCCGCCAGGATGGCGGCCACCGCGGCGGCCTTGCTGGTGTACGGCGCGCCGGGGTTGACGACGGTGGCGCCGTCGGAGAACGTGATCAACGTGATCGAGACGTTCTGCGCCTGGTTGTAGTACTCGGCGACGAGTTGTGCCAGGGCCTGGCGTGCCATCGCCAGGCGGGTGGTGATGGACACGCTGCCGTCGGCATTGACCTGGCGCACCTCGCCGCCCGCGCTGGCGGTGTCCATCGAGCCGGAGACGTCGAGCACCAGCACCAGGCGGTAGCTCGGCACCTGGTCTTCGGAGACCTGCACCGTGCGGCTGACCGCCAGCGGTGCATCGTCGGTGATGCTGACGCGCAGTGCGGCGTCGACGCCGTTGGCGTCGTAGCTGAAGACTTCGGTGACGCTGGTGTCATCGGCAACGGCGCTGTTGTCGGCGTTGTCGAGCAGCGTGTAGGTGTAGTCGCCGGCGCCGGTGCCCGTGGCATCGACGACCAGGCGGCCGTCGGTGCTGTTGACCGTGATGAAGCCGTCGGTAGCGCCATCGCTGGCGTCGGTGACGGTGGTGCCGTTGAAGGTGATGCTGTTGACCGTGGTGTTGCCGACGTCGTTGGCAAACAGCGTGCCGCTGGCGGTGATGGTGCCGGCGCCGGTGCCGTCGGCGAGGGCGCTTTCGTTGACCGTCGCCAGGTCGTCGTTGGCGGCCGTCGAGACGATGCGCACGGTGGCGGTGTCGGTCTGCCCGTCCTGGTCGGTCAGCGTGTAGTTGAAGGTGCCGGCGCCCGGGCCGCTCGGCGTCCAGGTGTAGGTGCCGTTGCCGTTGTTGACCAGCGTGCCGCCGCTGACCGCCGTGATGGAGGTGATGGCGGCGCCATCGACCAGCGTGTCGTTGGACAGCAGCTGCGCCACGGTGAGCACGATCGGCGTCGTGCCCGTGGTCTGGAATGAATCGTTGCGCGCGTCGGGTGCGCCGTCGGACACCGGCGTGACGTTGACGGTGATCGTGTTCGGCGCGCTGTCGTACTGGCCGCTGGCGTCGCGCACGCTGAAGGTGAAGTTGGCGTAGGCCGCTCCGTTGGCGTTGGACGCCGGTGCAAACGTCAACTGGCCGGCGCTGATGGCCGCCGCGCTGACGACCTGGCCCGAGGTCACCAGCACGCCGTTGAGGTACAGGCTGCCGTTGCTCGGCAGCGCGTCGATGCGCACCGAGCTCGGGTTGACGTTGTTGCCCTGTTCGGCATCGTCCATCAGGAAGTTGGCCAGGCCGAACACCAGCGCCGTGTCTTCGAGCGTGGTCAGCGTCGCATCGCGGCCCTGCGGCGGCGTGTCGTTGTCGATGATCGTGCCGACAGCGATGCCGCTGCCGCTGATGGTCGCGTTGCTCGGCGCTGCTCAGCGTGACGTTGAGGGTTTCGCTGGCCTCGGTGAGCGCGTCGTCGGCGATGGCGACGGTGATGGTCTGCGTCGTCACGCCGGCGGCAAAGGTCAGCGTGCCGCTGTTGGCGGTGTAGTCGCTGCCCGCCGCCGCGCTGCCGCTGCTGGTGTCGTAGTTGACGCTGACGTTCTGGCCCGAGGCGGCCGACAGCGTGACGGTGAAGGTCATCGTGCCCGCGCTCTCGTTGACGCTGACGTTGCCGATCGACAGCGACGGCGTCGCATCGTCGTCGCTGATCGTCGTCGTGCCGGCGGCGCTGGTGTTGGCGGTGGTGCCTGCGGTGCGCGTGGCGGTCAGCGTGAAGGTCTCGTCGGTTTCGTCGAGCGCGTCGCTGGTGATCGGCGTGCGCACGAGCACGCTCGTCGCGCCGGCGGCGATGGTCGCGCTCGTGGCGTTGGCCCACGTGCTGCCGCCGTCGGTGGAGACCTGCAGATTCGTTGCCGTGGCCGAGCCGTAGTCGGTGCCGGCGCCGGTGGCGGTGCCGTTGGCCAGCGCCAGGCTGACCGTGGTTGCCGTGGACGACGGGTTGGTCAGGCTGATCGTGAATACCGCGAAGCCGCCGGCCTCGGCGACGCTCTGGCTCGACACCGCGATCGCCGGCGCGGCGTCGTTGTCGGTGATCGCGGTCGTGACGCTGTTGTTGGCGCCGCTGATGACCAGGTTCTCGAAGTTGCCGCCCGTGGCCGAGGCCACCGTGACGGTGAACGACTCGGCCGCGACCTCGTCGATGTTGTCGTCGATGGTCGCGATGTTGAACGTCGCGCTGCTCGCACCGGCGGCGATGACCACCGAGGCCACACCGGTGTAGTCGGCGCCGTTGGCCGCCGTGCCGCTGTAGGTGAGGTTGACGGTGACGGCGGTCTGCGCCGGGCTCGTCAGCGAGACGGTGTAGGTGCCGGGAGCGCCTTCAGTGACAGAAGCGCTGCCGCTGATCGACAGCGTCGTCGTGTCGATCGTGTCGGTGACGGTGGTCGTCGCCGCGGCCGGGTTGACGGCGAGCGACTCGAAGTTGCCGCCGGTGGCGCTCGTGATCGTGCGCGACACCGTGCCGGCATCGACATACACGTCTTCGGTCGGCGCGGCGATCGACACCGTGCCGCTGGTCGCACCGGCGGCGATGGCGATCGTCTGCCCGCTGGACAGCGTGACGGTGACGGCCGTCTGCGCGGCGTTGCTCAGCGTCGCGGTGTAGACGATCGTGCCGCCCTCGGCAACGCTCGGCGTGGCCGTGAGCGTGACCGTGGTCGCATCGCTGTCGTCGGTGATCGTCGTCGCTGCGGCCGCGGGGTTGACCGTCAGCGTTTCGAAGTTGCCGCCGGTGGCGCTCGTGATCGTGCGCGAGACGGTGCTGGCGTCGATGTATGGGTCGTCGCCCGGTGCGGCGATGTTGACCGTGCCCGTGGTGGCGCCGGCGGCGATGGCGATCGTCTGCCCCGTGGACAGCGTGACCGTGACTGCCGTCTGTGCCGCGCTGCTCAGCGTTGCCGTGTAGGTGATCGTGCCGCCCTCGACGACGCTCGGCGTGGCCGTGAGCGTCACCGTGGTGGCGTCGCTGTCGTCGGTGACGCTGGTCACCGCGGCGGCCGGGTTGACGGTCAAGCAGCTCGAAGTTGCCGCCGGTGGCGGTGCTGATGGTGCGCGAGACGCTGCCGGCATCGATGTACACGTCGTCGCCGGGTGCGGCGATGTTGACGGTGCCGGTGGTCGCGCCGGCGGCGATGGTGATCGTCTCGCCGCTCGACAGCGTCACCGTGACCGCGGTTTGCGCGGCGTTGGTCAAAGTCGCGGTGTAGGTGATCGTGCCACCTTCGACGACGCTCGGCGTGGCCGTCAGCGTCAGCGTCGTCGCGTCGCTGTCGTCGCTGACGCTGGTGCTGGCCGCGGCCGGGTTGATCGCCAGCGACTCGAAGGCGCCGCCGGTGGCGGTGCTGATCGTGCGCGAGACGCTGCCGGCGTCGATGTACGGGTCGTCGCCGGGTGCGGCGATGTTGACCGTGCCGCTGGTGGCACCGGCCGCTATTGCGATCGTCTGTCCCGTGGACAGCGTGACCGTGACTGCGGTTTGCGCGGCGTTGGTCAGCGTCGCCGTGTAGGTGATGTTGTTGCCTTCGACGACGCTCGCCGTGGCCGTGAGCGTGACGGTGGTGACGTCGGCATCGTCGGTGACGGTGGTCGTCACGACGGCGTTGTTCGGCGTCAGCTGTTCGAAGTTGCCGCCGCTGATGCTGGCGATGTTGTTGGCCACCGAGCCGCCGCCGACGTAGGCGTTGTCCGGTGCCGTCGCAGTCGCTGTGCCGCTCGATGCGCCGACGGCAATGACGATCGTCTGGCCGCCGGCCAGCGTCACGGTGACCGCGCTGCCGGTCACCGGCGCCGTGAGGCTCACGGTGTAGGTGATCGTGCCGCCTTCGGCAACGCTCGGCGTGGCCGTGAGCGTGGCGGTGGTGGTGTCGATCGTGTCGCTGACCGTGGTCGTTGCCGCGGCCGGGTTGATGGCGAGCGACTCGAAGTTGCCGCCGGCAGCACTCGCGATCGTGCGCGAGACGCTGCCGGCGTCGATGTACGGCGTCGTCGGTCGGCGCCAGGATCGACACCGTGCCGGTGGTGGCGCCGGCAGCGATCGCGATCGTCTGGCCAGTGGACAACGTGACCGTGACGGCCGTCTGCGCCGCGTTGGTCAGCGTGGCCGTGTAGACGATCGTGCCGCCCTCGGCAACGCTCGGCGTGGCCGCGAGCGTGACTGTCGTGGCGTCGTTGTCGTCGGTGACGCTGGTCACCGCGGCGGTGGTGTCGATCGCGAGCGCTTCGAGCCCGCCACCGCTGGTGGTGGCGATCGTGCGCGAGACGCTGCCGGCGTCGATGTACGGGTCATCGCCGGGCGCGGCGATGGCCACCGTGCCGGTGGTGGCACCGGCCGCGATGCCGATCGTCTGGCCGGTGGACAGCGTGACCGTCAGCGGCGTCACCGCGGCATTGGTCAGCGTGGCGGTGTAGGTGATCGAGCCGCCTTCGACCACGCTCGGCGTCGCGGTCAGGCTGACGGTGGTCGTGTCGCTGTCGTCGCTGATGGTTGCCGTGCCGACGGCGCTGGCGTTCGATGTCGAGCCCGCGGTGACAGTGGCGGTGAGGGTGAACGTTTCGTTGCCTTCGGCCGCGAAGTCATCGCTCGTCGCCACACGCACCTGCACGCTGGTGCTGCCGGCGGCGATGGTCACGCCGCCGACGGGCGCGGCAACCCAGGCGGTGCCGTTGAAGTATTCGAGCGCTGTTGCGGTGTCGGTGCCGACCGTCGCCGTGCCGCTGGCCAGCGCCGGGTTGAAGGTCACCGCCGTCGTCGACGGGTTCGACAGCGCGACGGTGAAGACGGCGAAGCCGCCTTCGCCGACCGTCGGCGAGCTGACCGACAGGGCCGGCAGGTCGTTGTCGTTGATCGTGCCGAGGCCGCTGGGGTCGGCGATGGTCGCGTTGACGGCGCCCGACAACAGCACGTTGAAGGTCTCGACGCCTTCGTAGACGTTGTCGTCCGTGAGCGGCACGGTGATGGTCTGCGTCAGCACGCCCGGCGCGAAGGTCAGCGTCGTGCTCGGCAGCGCCGTGTAGTCGGCGCCGGCCGTGGCCGAGACGTTGCCCGTGGCCACGTTGACGCTGACGCTCTGGCCCGAAGCGGCCGACAGCGTGACGGTGAAGGTGGCGGTGTTGCTCGTCTCGTTGACGGTCACGTCGTCGATGATCAGCGACGGCGTTGCATCGTCGTCGCTGATCGTCGTCGTGCCGGCGGCGCTGCTGTTGGCGGTGGTGCCTGCCGTGCGCGTGGCGGTGAGGGTGAAGGTCTCGTCGGTTTCGTCGAGCGCATCGCTGGTGATCGGCGTGCGCACGAGCACGCTCGTCGCGCCGGCGGCGAAGGTGGCGCTGCTGGCTGCCGTCCAGGTTGAGCCGCCGTCGGTCGAGACCTCCAGCGCCGGGCCGAAGTCGGCGCCGGTGGCCGTGCCGTTGGCCAGCGCCAGGCTGACCGTGGTTGCGGTCGAAGACGGATGGGTCAGGCTGACCGTGAACACCGCGAAGCCGGCTTCGGCGACGCTCTGGCTCGACACGGCGATCGCCGGTGCGTTGTCGTTGTCGGTGATCGCGGTCGTGACGCTGTTGTTGGTGCCGCTGATGACCAGGTTCTCGAAGTTGCCGCCCGTTGCCGAGGCCACGCTGACGGTGAACGACTCGGCCGCGACCTCGTCGATCAGGTCGTCGATGGTGGCGATGTTGAACGTGGCGCTGCTCGCACCGGCGGCGATGATCACCGAGGCCACGCCGGTGTAGTCGGCGCCATTGGCGGCCGTGCCGCTGTAGGTGAGGGTGACGGTGACGGCGGTCTGCGCCGGGCTCGTCAGCGACACCGTGTAGGTGCCGGCCGCGCCCTCGGCAACCGTCGTGCTGCCGCTGATCGACAGCGTGGTCGTGTCGATCGTGTCGGTGACGCTCGTCGCCGCTGCGGCCGGGTTGACGGCGAGCGACTTCGAAGCCGCCGCCGCTCGTGCCGGCGATCGTGCGCGAGACGGTGCTCGCATCGACATACGGGTCTTCGCCCGGCGCCGCGATCGACAGCGTGCCGCTGGTGGCACCCGCGGCGATGGCGATCGTCTGCCCCGTGGACAGCGTCACCGTCAGCGGTGTCACTGCGGCGTTGGACAGCGTGGCGGTGTAGACGATCGTGCCGCCCTCGGCGACGCTCGGCGTGGCCGTGAGCAGCAGCGTGGTCGCATCGACGTCGTCGGTGATCGTCGCGGTGCCAACGGCGCTCGCATTGGCGGTGGTGCCGGCGGTGACGGTGGCGGTCAGCGAGAAGGTTTCGTCGCCTTCGGCGGCGACGTCGTCGTTGGTTGCGACGCGGATCTGCACGCTGGTGCTGCCGGCAGCGATCGTCACGCCGCCCACAGGCACGGCGACCCAGGCCGTGCCGTTGAAGTATTCGAGCGCGGTTGCGGTGTCGGTGCCGACCGTTGCGGTGCCACTGGACAACGTCGGGTTGAAGGTGACGGCGGCGGCCGACGGGTTGGACAGCGACACGGTGAAGACGGCCAGGCCGCCTTCGCCGACCGTCGGCGAACTGACGGCCAGCGTCGGCGTGTCGTCGTCGGTGATCGTCGTCGTCTGCGCGCCGTTGGCGCCGCTGATGGCGAGGCTCTCGAAGTTGCCGCCCGAAGCGCTGGCGATCGTCACGGTGAAGTTCTCGGCGCCTTCACCGATCACGTCCTGCAAGGTCGCGATGTTGAAGCTGGCGCTGCTGGCACCTGCGGGAATCGTCACCGAGGCCACGCCGGTGTAGTCGCTGCCGTCGGCTGCCGTGCCGGTGTAGGTGAGGTTGACGCTGACGGCGGTCTGCGCCGGGCTCGTCAGCGAGACGGTGTAGCTCGCGGTCGCGCCTTCGGCCACCGTGCTGTTGCCGGTGATCGAGACCGTCGTCGCATCGATCGTGTCGCTGACGCTGGTCGTGGCCGACGCCGTGCCGATCTGCAGGTTCTCGAAGTTGCCGCCGCTGGTGGCGATGACCCCGCGCGTGACGCTGCCGGCGTCGAGGTAGGGGTCATCGCTCGGCGCGGCGATGGAGATGCTGCCACTGGTCGCACCGGCGGCGATGGTGATCGTCTGGCCGGTGGACAGCGTGACGCTGAGCGGCGTCTGCGCCGCATTCGTCAGCGTGGCCGTGTAGACGATGCTGCCGCCTTCGGCCACGCTCGCCGTGGCCGACAGGTCGAGCGTCGTCGGGTCGCTGTCATCGGTGACCGTGGTGTTGGCCGCGGCCGGGTCGATCTGCAGCGACTCGAAGTTGCCGCCGGTGGCGGTGGCGATCGTTGCGCTGACGCTCGAGGCGTCGATGTACGGGTCATCGCCGGGGGCGGCAACGATGGCGCGTGCCGGTCGTCGCACCGGCGGCGATGTTGATGACGGCGCCGTTGGACAACGTGACGGCAACCGCCGTCTGCGCGGCGTTGGTCAACGTCGCGGTGTAGGTGATCGACGTGCCCTCGACGACGCTGGCCGTGGCGGCGAGCGAGACGGTGGTGACGTCGCCGTCATCGGCGACGCTGGTGATCACCGGTGCGGTGTTCGGCGTCAGCTGTTCGAAGTTGCCGCCGCTGGCCGAGACGATGTTGTTGGCCACGCTGGCGCCGCCGCCATAGACGTTGTCCGGGGCGATCGAGGTGACGCTGGCGCTCGACGAGCCGACGGGGATCGTCACGGTCTGGCCATTGGCCAGCAGCACGTTGACCGCGCTGCCGGTGACCGCTGCGCCGAGGCTGACGGTGTAGGTGATCGTGCCGCCTTCGGCGACGCTCGGCGTGGCGGTGAGGGTGGCGGTGGTGACATCGATCGTGTCGCTGACCGTCGTCGTCGCGGCGGTGCTGTTGATCGACAGCGACTCGAAGCCGCCGCCTGACGTGGAAGCGATCGTGCGCGAGACCGAGCCGGCGTCGAGGTACGGATCGTCCGTCGGCGCTGCGATCGAGACGCTGCCGGTGGTCGCACCCGCCGCGATGGCGATCGTCTGGCCGCTCGACAGCGTGACCGTCAGCGGCGTCACCGCGGCGTTGGTCAACGTGGCGGTGTAGATGATCGAGCCGCCCTCGGCGACGCTCGGCGTGGCCGTGAGGCTGACCGTCGTCGCATCGACGTCGTCGGTGATGGTGGCAGTGCCGGTGGCGCTGGCGTTGCCGGTCGTGCCGGCGCTGACGGTTGCGGTCAGCGTGAATTGCTCGTCGCCTTCGGCCGCGAAATCGTCGCTCGTCGCCACGCGCACTTGCACGCTGGTGCTGCCTGCGGCGAGCGTGATGCCGCCGACGGGCACGACGACCCACGCCGTGCCATTGAAGTATTCGAGTGCGGTCGATGTGTCGGTGCCGACCGTTGCCGTGCCCGACGACAGCGCCGGGTTGAAGGTCACGGCCGTCGTCGAAGGATTCGACAACGACACGGTGAAGACGGCAAAGCCGCCTTCGCCGATCGTCGGCGAGCTGACCGACAATGCCGGCGTGTCGTCGTCGGTGATGCTCGTTGTCGCCGCGCCGTTGGCGCCGCTGATGACCAGGCTCTCGAAGTTGCCGCCGGCCGCGCTGGCGATGGTGACGGTGAAGTTCTCGGCGCCTTCGGCCAGCACGTCCTGCAGCGTCGCGATGTTGAAGCTGGCGCTGCTCGAACCGGCAGGGATCGTGACTGTGGCCACGCCGGTGAAGTCCGTGCCGTCGGCGGCAACGCCGCTGTAGGCGAGGTTGACGGTGACTGCGGTTTGCGCCGCGCTCGTCAGCGAGATGACATAAGCCGCGGTTGCGCCTTCAGCGACGACGGCGTCGCCGGTGATCGACACCGTGGTCGCATCGATCGTGTCGGTGACGGTCGTCGTGGCTGCGGTCGCGTTGACGTTCAGCGCCTCGAAGTTGCCACCGGTGGCGCTCGTGATCGTGCGCGAGACGCTGCCCGCATCGACGTACACGTCTTCGGTGGGTGCCAGGATGGAGACCGAACCGGTGGTGGCGCCCGCAGCGATCGTGATCGTCTGGCCGCTCGACAGCGTGACCGTGACCGGCGTTTGCGCGGCGTTGGTCAGCGTGGCCGTGTAAACGATGCTGCCGCCTTCGGCGACGCTGGCCGTGGCCGACAGCGACACGCTCGTCGGATCGGCGTCGTCGGTGACACTGGTGTTGGCCGCGGCCGGGTTGATCTGCAGCGACTCGAAGTTGCCGCCGGTGGCGGTGGCGATCGTCGCGCTGACGCTCGAGGCGTCGATGTACGGATCGTCGCCAGGCGCGGCAACGACGGCCGTGCCGGTCGTCGCACCGGCGGCAATCGTGATGACGGCGCCGTTGGACAGCGTCACGCTGACCGGCGTCTGCGCCGCAAAGGTCAGGGTGGCGGTGTAGGTGATGCTGCCGCCTTCGGCTACGCTGGCCGTGGCGGCAAGCGACACGGTAGTGACGTCGCCGTCATCGGTGACGGTGGTCGTCACCGGTGCCGTGTTCGGCGTCAGCTGCTCGAAGTTGCCGCCGCTGATCGATTCGATGTTGTTGGCCACGCTGGCGCCGCCGCCATAGACGTTGTCCGGTGCCGCGACGCTGACGCTGGCGCTCGACGAACCGGCGGCGATGGTGACGGTCTGGCCGTTGGCCAGCGTAACGGTCACATCCGAGCCGGTTACCGGCCCGGTCAGGCTGACGGTATAGGTGATCGTGCCGCCCTCGGCCACACTCGGCGTGGCGGTGAGGGTGGCGGTGGTGACATCGATCGTGTCGGTGATCGTCGTCGTGGCCGCCGCGGTGTTGATCGACACGGCTTCGAGGCCGCCGCCGGAAGTGGAAGCGATCGTGCGCGCGACCGAACCGGCGTCGAGGTACGGATCGTCCGTCGGCGCCAGGATCGACACCGAGCCGCTGGTCGCACCGGCCGCGATCGTGATCGTCTGGCCGCTCGACAGCGTGACCGTCATCGCGGTCACGGCGGCGTGGTCGAGCGTGGCGGTGTAGGTGATGCTGCCGCCTTCGGCGACGCTCGGCGTGGCCGTGAGGCTGACCGTCGTCGTATCGACGTCGTCGGTGATGGTGGCGGTGCCGGTCGCACTCGCGTTGGCCGTGGTGCCAGCAGTGACCGTGGCGGTCAGCGCGAACTGCTCGTTGCCTTCGGCCGCGAAATCGTCTGTCGTCGCCACGCGCACTTGCACGCTGGTCGCGCCGGCGGCGAGCGTGACGCCGCCGACGGGCACGGCGACCCAGGTGCTGCCGTTGAAGTATTCGAGCGCCGTTGACGTGTCGGTGCCGACCGTCGCCGTGCCCGACGACAGCGCCGGGTTGAAGGTCACGGCCGTCGTTGACGGATTCGACAGCGAGACGGTGAAGACGGCAAAGCCGCCTTCGCCCACCGTCGGCGAGCTGACCGACAGCACCGGCGTGTCGTCGTCGGTGATGCTCGTCGTCGCTTCACCGTTGACGCCGCTGATGACGAGGCTCTCGAAGTTGCCGCCCGCCGCGCTGGCGATGGTGACGGTGAAGCTCTCTGCGCCTTCTGCGAGCACGTCTTGCAGCGTGGCGATGTTCAGCGCCGCGCTGCTCGATCCGGCAGGGATCGTGACTGTGGCCATACCGGTGAAGTCGGCTCCGTCGGCGGCAACGCCGCTGTAGGTCAGGTTGACAGTGACGGCGGTTTGCGCCGGGCTCGTCAGCGAGATGATGTACGCGGCGGTCGCGCCTTCAGCCACCACCGCGTCGCCGGTGATCGACACGGTGGTCGTATCGATCGTGTCGGTGACGGTGGTCGTCGCCGCAGTCGCGTTGACCGTCAGCGCTTCAAAGTTGCCGCCGGCCGCCGCGGTGATCGTGCGGCTGACCGTGCTGGCGTCGAGATAGACGTCTTCACCCGGCGCAGCGATCGACACGCTGCCGGCCGTGCTGCCGGCAGCGATCGTGATCGTCTCGCCCGTGGACAGCGTGACGCTGACCGGCGTTTGCGCGGCGTTGGTCAGCGTGGCCGTGTAGACGATGCTGCCGCCCTCGGCGACGCTGCCGCTGGCCGACAAGGACACGCTGGTGGCATCCACGTCGTCGCTGACGCTGGTGTTCGCCGCGCTGCTGTCGATCTGCAGCGACTCGAAGTTGCCGCCGGTGGCGGTGGCGATCGTCGCGCTGACGCTCGAGGCGTCGATGTACGGGTCATCGCCGGGCGCGGCCACGATGGCCGTGCCTGTCGTCGCACCGGCAGCGATCGTGATCGTCGCGCCGTTGGACAGCGTGACGCTGACCGGCGTTTGTGCGGCGTTCGTCAACGTCGCCGTGTAGGTGATGTTGCCGCCTTCGACGACGCTGGCCGTGGCACTCAGAGAAACCGTGGTGACGTCGCCGTCATCGG
Source organism: uncultured beta proteobacterium (assembly GCA_963732625.1). Lineage (GTDB taxonomy): Bacteria > Pseudomonadota > Gammaproteobacteria > Burkholderiales > Burkholderiaceae_C > CADEEN01. The sequence continues at coordinate 28,130 of CAVTAM010000042.1, forward strand.
TGACGGTGGTGGCGACGGGAGCCGTGTTCGGCGTCAGTTGTTCGAAGTTGCCGCCGCCGATCGACGCGATGCTGTTCGACACCGAGCCGCCGCCGGCATAGACGTTGTCGGCCACTGCGGTGGTGAGGCTGCCGTTGGACGCGCCGACGGCGATCGTGATCGTCTCGCCGTTGGCCAGCGTCACCGTGACCGGGCTGCCGGTCACCGGCGCTGTCAGGCTGACGGTGTAGGTGATCGTGCCGCCTTCGGCGACGCTCGGCGTGGCCGTCAGCGTGGCGGTGGTGGTGTCGATCGTGTCGGTGACGGCCGTCGTGGCGGCCGCCGTGTTGATCGTCACCGCTTCGAGTCCGCCGCCCGAGGTGGAAGCGATCGTGCGCGAGACCGAACCCGCGTCGATGTAAGGATCGTCCGTCGGCGCTGCGATCGACACCGTGCCGCTGGCCGCACCTGCCGCGATGGTGATCGTCTGGCCGCTCGACAGCGTGACCGTCATCGCCGTCACGGCCGCATGGTCGAGCGTCGCCGTGTAGATGATGTTGCCGCCCTCGGCGACGCTCGGCGTGGCGGTGAGGCTGACCGTCGTCGTATCGACGTCGTCGGTGATCGTGGCGGTGCCGGTCGCACTCGCGTTGGCGGTCGTGCCGGCAGTGACCGTCGCGGTCAAAGCGAACTGCTCATCGCCTTCGGCCGCGAAGTCGTCGGTTGTCGCGACGCGCACCTGCACGCTGGTCATACCGGCGGCGAGCGTCACGCCACCAACCGGGACGGCAACCCATGTCGAGCCATTGAAGTACTCGAGCGCCGTTGACGTGTCGGTGCCGACCGTCGCCGTGCCCGAGGCCAGCGCTGGGTTGAAGGTCACGGCCGTCGTCGAAGGATTCGACAACGACACGGTGAAGACAGCAAAGCCACCTTCGCCGAGGGTCGGCGAGCTGACCGACAGTGCCGGCGTGTCGTCGTCGGTGATGCTCGTCGTAGCGGCGCCGTTGGCGCTGCTGATGACCAGGTTCTCGAAGTTGCCGCCGCTCGCGCTGGCGATGGTGACGGTGAAGCTCTCGGCGCCTTCGGCCAGCACGTCCTGCAGCGTCGCGATGTTGAAGTTGGCGCTGCTCGAACCGGCGGGGATCGTGACTGTGGCGACACCGGTGAAGTCGGCTCCGTCGGCTGCCGTGCCGCTGTAGGTGAGGTTGACGGTGACGGCGGTCTGTGCGGCGCTGGTCAGCGAGACGGTATAGCTCGCGGTCGCGCCTTCGGCAACAACAGCATCGCCGGTGATCGAGACCGTGGTTGCATCGATCGTGTCGGTGACGGTCGTCGTGGCTGCCGCGGCGTTGACGTTCAGCGCTTCGAAGTTGCCGCCCGTGGCGCTGGTGATCGTGCGCGAGACGCTGCCCGCATCGGTGTAGACATCTTCGGTCGGCGCCAGGATCGACACCGATCCCGTGGTGGCACCAGCGGCAATCGTGATCGTCTCGCCCGTGGACAGCGTGACCGTGACTGCGGTTTGCGCGGCGTTGGTCAGCGTGGCCGTGTAGACGATGCTGCCGCCTTCGGCAACGCTGGCGGTTGCGCTGAGGCTCACCGTCGTCGGATCGGCGTCATCGGTGATGTTCGTGTTGGCGGCGGCCGGGTCGATCTGCAGCGACTCGAAGTTGCCGCCGGTGGCGGTGGCGATCGTCGCGCTGACGGTCGAGGCGTCGATGTACGGGTCGTTGCCGGGCGCGGCGACGGAGACCGTGCCGCTCGTCGCACCGGCGGCGATGTTGATGACGGCGCCGTTGGACAGCGTCACGCTGACCGGCGTCTGCGCCGCGAACGTCAGCGTGGCGGTGTAGATGATGTTGCCGCCCTCGACCACGCTCGGCGTGGCCGCGAGCGTCACGGTGGTGACATCGCCGTCATCGGTGACGGTCGTCGTCACCGGCGCGGTGTTCGGTGTCAGTTGTTCGAAGTTGCCGCCGCTGATCGTCGCGATGCTGTTCGACACCGCGTTGCCGCCGGCATAGACGTTGTCGGGCGCGACCGCGGTCGCCGTTCCGCTCGACGAACCGACGGCAATCGTGATCGTCTGGCCTCCGGCGAGCAGGACCGTGACGTCGCTGCCGCTGACCGGTGCCGTCAGGCTGACGGTGTAGGTGATCGTGCCGCCCTCGGCGACGGCGGACGTCGCCGTCAGCGTGGCGGTGGTCGTGTCGAGGGTGTCGGTGACAGCCGTCGTGGCCGCGGTCGTGTCGATCGACAGCGCTTCGAAGCTGCCGCCGCTGGTGGTGGCGATCGTGGCCGAGACGCTGCCGGCATCGACAACCACGTCGTCGCTCGGCGCCGGCACCGCGATGTTGCCGCTGGTGGCGCCGGCGCTGATGTTGATGACCGCGCCGTTGGACAGCGTCACCGTCATCGGCGTCACCGCGGCGTTGGACAGCGTCGCGGTGTAGGTGATCGAGCCGCCTTCGGCGACGCTCGGCGTGGCCGTGAGGCTGACCGTCGTGACATCGCTGTCGTCGCTGATCGTCGCCGTGCCCGAAGCGCTGGCGTTGCCGGTGTTGCCGCTGGAGACGGTGGCGGTGAGGGCGAAGGTCTCGCTGCCTTCGGCGGCGAAGTCGTCGCTCGTCGCCACGCGGATCTGCACGCTGGTGCTGCCGGCGGCGATCGTCACGCCGCCGACGGGCACGGCGACCCAGGCTGTGCCGTTGAAGTATTCGAGCGCGTTTGACGTGTCGGTGCCGACCGTGGCCGTGCCCGAGGCCAGCGCCGGGTTGAAGGTGACGGCCGTCGTCGAAAGATTCGACAGCGAGACAGTGAAGACGGCGAGGCCGCCTTCAGTGACCGTCGGCGAGCTCACGGCCAGCGTCGGCGTGTCGTCGTCGCTGATGCTCGTCGTGGCTGCACCGTTGGCGCTGCTGACGACCAGGTTCTCGAAGTTGCCGCCGGCCGCACTGCCGATCGTCACCGTGAAGTTTTCGGCGCCCTCGGCCAGCACGTCCTGCAGCGTCGCGATGTTGAAGTTGGCGCTGCTCGAACCGGCAGGGATCGTGACCGTGGCCACGCCGGTGAAGTCGGTGCCATCTGCCGCCGTGCCGCTGTAGGTCAGGTTGACGGTGACCGCGGTCTGCGCGGCGCTGGTCAGCGAAACCGTGTAGGTCGCCGTCGCGCCTTCGGCGACGACGGCGTCGCCGGTGATCGACACCGTCGTCGTGTCGAGGGTGTCGGTGATGATCGTCGAGGCGGCTGCAGGGTTGACCGTCAGCGACTCGAAGTTGCCGCCGGTGGCGGTCGTGATGGTGCGGGAGACGCTGCCGGCATCGATGTAAACGTCTTCGGTCGGCGCGGCGATCGACACGCTGCCGGTCGTGGCGCCTGCGGCGATCGTGATCGTCTCGCCGCTCGACAACGTGACGGTGAGCGGCGTCTGCGCGGCATTCGTCAGTGTGGCCGTGTAGACGATGCTGCCGCCCTCGGCGACGCTGGCCGTGGCCGACAGCGACACGCTCGTCGGATCGGCGTCGTCGGTCACGGTGGTCGATGCGGCTGCAGGATCGATCTGCAGCGACTCGAAGTTGCCGCCGGTGGCGGTGGCGATCGTCGCGCTGACGCTCGACGCATCGATGTACGGGTCGTCGCCGGGTGCCGCAACGACGACCGTGCCGCTCATGGCGCCGGCGGCGATCGTGATGATGGCGCCGTTGGACAGCGTCACGTTGACCGGCGTCTGCGCCGCGAACGTCAGTGTGGCGGTGTAGGTGATGTTGCCGCCCTCGACCACGCTCGGCGTGGCCGCGAGCGTCACGGTGGTGACGTCACCGTCATCGGTGACGGTCGTCGTTACCGGCGCTGTGTTCGGCGTCAGTTGTTCGAAGTTGCCGCCGCTGGCCGAGACGATGTTGTTGGCCACGCTGGCGCCGCCGCCGTAGACGTTGTCCGGTGCGATCGAGGTCACGCTGGCGCTCGACGCGCCGGCGGGGATGGTCACTGTCTGGCCGTTGGCCAGCAGCACGCTGACGGCGCTGCCGGTGACCGGCGCGGTCAGGCTGACGGTGTAGGTGATCGAGCCGCCTTCGGCGACAGCGGATGTGGCCGTCAGTGTCGCGGTGGTGATGTCGATCGTGTCGGTGACGGTCGTCGTTGCCGCCGCGGTGTCGATGGTGACGGCCTCGAGGCCGCCGCCGCTGGTGCTGGCGATGGTCGCCGACACGCTGCCGGCATCGATGACGACATCGTCGCTCGGCGCTGCAACGGACGTGCTGCCGCTGGTGGCTCCGGCCGCGATCGCGATCGTCGCGCCGTTGGACAACGTGACCGTCATCGCCGTCACAGCGGCGTTGGTCAGCGTGGCGGTGTAGGTGATCGAGCCGCCTTCGGCAACGCTCGGCGTGGCGCTCAGCGTGAGCGTCGTCGCATCGACGTCGTCGGTGATCGTCGCGGTGCCGGTGGCGCTCGCGTTCGCGGTCGTGCCGGTGGTGACCGTCGCGGTCAGCGAGAACTGCTCGTCGCCTTCGGCGGCGAAGTCATCGCTCGTGGCCACGCGCACCTGCACGCTGGTGCTGCCGGCTGCGAGCGTGACGCCGCCGACGGGCACGGCGACCCACGCCGTGCCATCGAAGTATTCGAGTGCGGTCGATGTGTCGGTGCCGACCGTGGCCGTGCCGGAAGTCAGCGTCGGGTTGAACGTGACGGCCGTCGTCGAAGGATTGGTCAGCGAGACGGCGAAGACGGCAAAGCCGCCCTCGCCGATGGTCGGCGAGCTGACAGACAGGGCCGGCGTGTCGTCGTCGGTGATGCTCGTTGTCGCCGTGCCGTTGGCGCCGCTGATGACCAGGTTCTCGAAGTTGCCGCCGGCCGCGCTGCCGATCGTGACGGTGAAGCTCTCTGCACCTTCTGCGAGAACGTCTTGCAGCGTCGCGATGTTGAGCGCGGCGCTGCTCGAACCAGCAGGGATCGTCACCGTGGCGACACCGGTGAAGTCGGTGCCATCGGCAGCGACGCCGCTGTAAGTGAGGTTGACGGTGACCGCAGTCTGCGCCGCGCTCGTCAGCGAGATGACATAAGCCGCAGTTGCACCTTCAGCAACGACAGCGTCGCCGGTGATCGAGACCGTGGTCGCATCGATCGTGTCGGTGACGGTCGTCGTGGCTGTGGTCGCGCTGACGTTCAGCGCCTCGAAGTTGCCGCCGGTGGCGGTGCTGATGCTGCGCGAGACGCTGCCCGCGTCGATGTAAACGTCTTCCGTCGGCGCCGCGATCGACACCGATCCCGTGGTGGCGCCGGCCGCGATCGTGATCGTCTGGCCGGTGGACAACGTGACGGTGACCGGCGTCTGCGCCGCATGCGTCAGCGTGGCCGTGTAGACGATGCTGCCGCCTTCGGCGACGCTGGCGGTTGCGCTGAGGCTCACCGTCGTCGGATCGGCGTCATCGGTGACGCTGGTGTTGGCCGCGGCCGGGTTGATCTGCAGCGACTCGAAGTTGCCGCCGGTGGCGGTGGCGATCGTCGCGCTGACGCTCGAGGCGTCGATGTACGGGTCATCGCCGGGTGCGGCAACGACGACCGTGCCGCTCGTGGCGCCGGCGGCGATCGTGATGACGGCGCCGTTGGACAGCGTCACGTTGACCGGCGTCTGCGCCGCAAAACTCAGTGCAGCGGTGTAGGTGATGCTGCCGCCCTCGACGACGCTGGCTGTGGCACTCAAAGAAACCGTGGTCACGTCGCCGTCATCGGTGACAGTCGTCGTCACCGGTGCGGTGTTCGGCGTCAGTTGTTCGAAGTTACCGCCGCTGATCGTCGCGATGCTGTTCGACACCGAACCGCCGCCGCTGTATGCGTTGTCGGCGACGGCGGTGGTGATGCTGCCGCTCGATGCGCCGACGGCGATGCTGATCGTCTGGCCGTTGGTCAGCGTCACGCTGACCGGGCTGCCGGTCACCGGCGCGGTCAGGCTGACGGTGTAGGTGATCGTGCCGCCTTCGGCAACGCTCGGCGTGGCCGTCAGCGTCGCGGTGGTGGTGTCGATCGTGTCGGTGATCGTTGTCGTGGCCGCCGCGGTGTTGATCGTCACCGCTTCGAGGCCGCCACCGCTGGTGGAAGCGATCGTGCGCGAGACCGAGCCGGCGTCGAGGTACGGATCGTCCGTCGGTGCTGCGATCGAGACGCTGCCGGTGGTCGCACCCGCCGCGATGGTGATCGTCTGGCCGCTCGACAGCGTGACCGTCATCGCCGTCACCGCGGCGTTGGAGAGCGTGGCGGTGTAGATGATCGAGCCGCCTTCGGCGACGCTCGGCGTGGCCGTGAGGCTGACCGTGGTCGCATCAACGTCGTCGGTGATCGTTGCCGTGCCGGTGGCAGACTGGCGTTACCGGTCGTGCCGGCGGTGACGGTTGCGGTCAGCGTGAATTGCTCGTTGCCTTCGGCCGCGAAATCGTCGGTCGTCGCGACGCGCACTTGCACGCTGGTGGTGCCTGCGGCGAGCGTGACGCCGCCGACGGGCACGGCGACCCACGCACTGCCGTTGAAGTATTCGAGCGCGGTTGACGTGTCGCTGCCGACCGTCGCCGTGCCCGAAGCCAGCGCCGGGTTGAAGGTCACGGCCGTCGTCGAAGGATTCGACAGCGACACGGTGAAGACGGCAAAGCCGCCTTCGCCGAGGGTCGGCGAGCTGACAGAAAGGGCTCGGCGTGTCGTCGTCGGTGATGCTCGTCGTCGCAGCACCGTTGGCGCCGCTGATGACCAGGTTCTCGAAGTTGCCGCCGGCCGCGCTGGCCACGGTGACGTTGAAGCTCTCGGCGCCTTCGGCGAGCACGTCCTGCAGCGTGGCGATGTTGAAGCTAGCGCTGCTCGAACCGGCGGGGATCGTGACCGTGGCCACGCCGGTGAAGTCGGCGCCGTTCGCGGCCGTGCCGCTGTACGTGAGGTTGACGGTGACGGCGGTCTGCGCGGCGCTCGTCAGCGAGACGACGTACGCCGCAGTCGCGCCTTCGGCGACGACGGCGTCGCCGGTGATCGAGACGGTGGTCGCATCGATCGTGTCGGTGATGGTGGTTGTGGCGGCGCTGGCATTGACGTTCAGCGCCTCGAAGTTGCCGCCCGTGGCGCTCGTGATCGTGCGCGAGATGCTGCCCGCATCGACATACACGTCTTCCGTCGGCGCGAGGACCGACACCGAGCCCGTGCTGCTGCCGGCGGCGATGGTGATCGTCTCGCCCGTGGACAACGTGACCGTGACCGGCGTTTGCGCGGCGTTGGTCAACGTGGCCGTGTAAACGATGCTGCCGCCTTCGGCGACGCTGGCCGTGGCCGACAGCGACACGCTCGTCGGATCGGCGTCGTCGGTGACGCTGGTGTTGGCGGCAGCCGGGTTGATCTGCAGCGACTCGAAGTTGCCGCCGGTGGCGGTGGCGATCGTTGTGCTGACGGTCGAGGCGTCGATGTACGGATCATCGCCAGGTGCGGCAACGACGGCCGTGCCGGTCGTCGCACCGGCGGCGATGTTGATCGTCGCGCCGTTGGACAACGTGACGGCAACCGGCGTCTGCGCCGCAAAGCTCAGCGTGGCGGTGTAGGTGATGCTGCCGCCTTCGACGACGCTCGGCGTGGCCGCGAGCGAGACGGTGGTGACGTCGCCGTCATCGGTGACGGTGGTGGTGACCGCTGCCGTGTTCGGCGTCAGTTGTTCGAAGTTGCCGCCGCTGATCGATGCGATGTTGTTCGACACCGAGGCGCCGCCGGCAATACGCGTTGTCGGCGACGGCGGTGGTGATGCTGCCGCTCGATGCGCCGACGGCGATGCTGATCGTCTGGCCGTTGGTCAGCGTCACGCTGACCGGGCTGCCGGTCACCGGCGCGGTCAGGCTGACGGTGTAGGTGATCGTGCCGCCTTCGGCAACGCTCGGCGTGGCCGTCAGCGTCGCGGTGGTGGTGTCGATCGTGTCGGTGATCGTTGTCGTGGCCGCCGCGGTGTTGATCGTCACCGCTTCGAGGCCGCCACCGCTGGTGGAAGCGATCGTGCGCGAGACCGAGCCGGCGTCGAGGTACGGATCGTCCGTCGGCGCTGCGATCGAGACGCTGCCGGTGGTCGCACCGGCGGCGATGGCGATCGTCTGGCCGCTCGACAGCGTGACCGTCATCGCCGTCACGGCGGCGTTGGAGAGCGTGGCGGTGTAGATGATCGAGCCGCCTTCGGCGACGCTCGGCGTGGCCGTGAGCGTGACCGTCGTCGCATCGACATCGTCGGTGATCGTCGCGGTGCCGGTGGCGCTCGCGTTCGCGGTCGTGCCCGCGGTGACCGTCGCGGTCAGAGCGAACTGCTCGCTGCCTTCGGCCGCGAAATCGTCGGTCGTGGCGACTCGCACTTGCACGCTGGTGGCGCCTGCGGCGAGCGTGATGCCGCCGACGGGCACGGCGACCCACGCGCTGCCGTTGAAGTACTCGAGAGCGGTTGACGTGTCGCTGCCGATCGTCGCCGTGCCCGAAGCCAGCGCCGGGTTGAAGGTCACGGCCGTCGTCGAAGGATTCGACAGCGACACGGTGAAGACGGCAAAGCCGCCTTCGCCGAGGGTCGGCGAGCTGACCGAAAGCGTCGGCGTGTCGTCGTCGCTGATGCTCGTCGTCGCGGCACCGTTGGCGCCGCTGATGACCAGGTTCTCGAAGTTGCCGCCGGCCGCACTGCCGATCGTGACGGTGAAGTTCTCGGCGCCTTCGGCCAGCACGTCCTGCAAGGTCGCGACGTTGAAGGCGGCGCTGCTCGAACCGGCAGGGATCGTGACCGTGGCCACGCCGGTGAAGTCGGCTCCGTTGGCGGCCGTGCCGCTGTAGGCGAGGTTGACGGTGACGGCGGTCTGCGCCGGGCTCGTCAGCGAGATCACGTAAGCCGCAGTCGCACCTTCGGCAACAACGGCGCTGCCGGTGATCGACACCGTCGTCGTGTTGATCGTGTCGGTGACGGTCGTCGTCGCGGCCGCAGCGTTGACGCTCAGCGATTCGAAACCGCCGCCGCTGGTCGAGGCGATGCTGCGCGAGACGCTGCCGGCATCGATGTAAACATCTTCGCCCGGCGCGGCGATGGTCACGCTGCCCGTGGTGGCGCCGGCCGCGATGGTGATCGTCTGGCCGCTCGACAACGTCACCGCCAGCGGCGTCACTGCCGCGTGGTCGAGGGTTGCCGTGTAGACGATGCTGCCGCCCTCGGCGACGCTCGGCGTGGCACTGAGCGTTAGCGTCGTCAGGTCGCTGTCGTCGCTGATCGTCGCCGTGCCGGTGGCCGATGCATTGACCGTCGTACCGGCCGTGACGGTGGCGGTCAGCGCGAAGGTTTCATTGCTTTCGGCGGCGAAGTCGTCGCTCGTCGCCACCCGCACCTGCACGCTGGTCGTGCCGGCGGCCAGCGTGACGCCGCCCGCAGGCACCGCCACCCAGGCCGTGCCGTTGAAGTATTGCAGTGCGCCCGACGTGTCGGTGCCGACATTGGCCGTGCCCGAAGCCAGCGTCGGGTTGAACGTCACCGCCGTCGTCGAAACGTTCGACAGCGAGACGGTGAAGACGGCGAAGCCACCTTCGCCGACCGTCGGCGAGCTGACGGCCAGCGTCGGCATGTCGTTGTCGGTGATCGTGCCGGTGCCGCGGTTGTCGGCGATCGTCGCGTTGACCGCACCGCTCAGCACGACGCTGAAATTTTCGTTGCCTTCGAAGACGGCGTCGTTGGCGATGTTGACGCTGACGGTGCGCGTGATCGTGCCGGGGGCGAAACTGACCGTGCCGCTGACGGCGCTGTAGTCGGCGCCGGACGTGGCGCTGCCATTGGCCGTGGCGTAGTTCACCGACACGTTGGCGCTGGTCGGCTGGTCGAGCGTGATCGTGAAGGTGATCGTGCCGGCGGCTTCGTTGACGCTCACGTCGTTGATCGAGATCGCCGGGTCGACGACGGGCGCGACGGTGATCGGTGTTGCCGCAGGCGCCGAGGTCGCGCCGCTGTTGTCGCTGACGGTGAAGGTGACGTTGACCGTGCCGTTGAAATTGGCGGCGGGAACGAAGACCAGCGACGCGGCTTGCGCCGGCGTCAGCGTTGTGTTGGCGACGACGGGCGTGATGCCGTCGGCCAGGAACAGCACGCCGTTGCCCGGCAGCACGGTGACACGCACCGCGGCGATCGTGCCGTCGATGTCGGTGCCGGTGAGCGAGACGGCGATGGGCGTGTCTTCGTCGCCCGAGGCCGGCGTGACGACGGCCAGCGGCGGATCGTTGACGGGCGTGACGTCGAGCGTGATCGTGTTCGGCGCGGCGTCGAACAAGCCGCCGCTGTCCTGCACGCTGAAGGTGAAGTTGGCGTAATTCGCCCCGTTGGCGTTGGCGACCGGTGTGAAGACGAGGTTGGCGAGTTGTGCGGCGTCGATCAGCTGGCCGGCGCTGACGGGCGTGCCGTTCAACGTCAATGCGCCGGCGCTGGGCAGCGAGTCGATGCGCACACGGGCCAGCGTGTCGCCGGCATCGACATCGGCAAAACCGAAGTCGGCGCCGGCAAAGGCGCGGTTGCCGTCCTCGGCGATCGTGTAGGTGGCGTCGGCACCGGTCGGTGCGTCGTTGGCGCCGGTGACGGTGATGCGCACCGTGGCCGGCGCGCTGATCGCACCGTTGTTGTCGGTGGCGGTGTAGGTGAAGCTGACCGTGCGGCTCTGCCCGGCCGCCAGGCTGTCGAACGCCGTGCCGGTGTTGAAGACATAGGCGCCAGAGCTGTTGAACGCGAGCGTGCCGTTGCCGGCGCCGACGCCTGCGGCCAGCGTGTAGCTGCCGATCGTGCCATCGACGTCGCTGGCGGCCGGCACGCTCGCGCCGAGCGTCGAGTTCTCGCCGGTGCTGCGGGCATCGTCGAAGGCGGACGGCGGGTCGTTGACGGCGCCGACGCTGATCGTCGTGCCGCCGTTGACGGTGGTGATGCCGTCGCTGACCGAGTACGCAAAGGTGCCGACAGGGGCCACGCCGTCGTAGTCGGTGGGCGGCAGATAGCGCAGGCCGGCGAGTTGTGCCGCGCTGAGCGCGGCGCCGTTGGCCACCGGCGCTCCGTTGGCGAGCTGCACCTGGCCGATGGTCGGCAGGCCGCTGACGGTGATCGTGAGCGCACTGCCGTTGTCGATGTCGCTCGGCACGGCCAGGCCGAGGCCGACCGCAGCGCCTTCTTCGACGGCGTTGATGGCCGTCGAGGAGACGACCGGTGCGTCGTTGGCGCCGTTGACGGTGACGGTGATGCTCGCCGTGGTGCCGTCGTCGGTGGCGACGATGAAGGTCTCCGTGACGCGCTGGCCTTGCGCCAGCGCCTGCACGTTGGCGGCGCCGTTGGTGAGCGTGTAGCTCCACGTGCCCGTGCTGTCGATCGAGAACAGGCCGTAGGTGCCGGCGCTGTTGCTCTGCGCGACGAAGGCGCGGGTGCCGACGTCCGGGTCGTTGTTGGCAAGCGTGCCGCTCGCGGTGGCGACCGCGTCTTCGGCAACGCTGCCGATGAAGACGCCGCTGAGGGTGGTCGGGTCGTTGGCGCCGACGACGCTGATGACGAGCGTGGCGGTGGCGCTGCCGCCGCGGCCGTCGGCGATCGTGTAGGTGAAGCTGTCGTTGACGGTCTGTCCGGGGTCGAGCGCTTGCGCTGCGGCCGAGGGCGCATACGTGTACGCGCCGAAGCCGTCGAGCAGCAGCGTGCCCCAGGTGCCGGCCAGGGGCGTGTTGACGTTGCCGGCAGCCGTTGGCTGCACGCCGGTGACGATGCCGATGACGGTCAGCGTGTCGCCGTCGGCGTCGCGGTCTTGCGCGGCGGTGCCGGGCGTCGACGTCGCCGCTGGCCGATGCGGTGTCTTCGCCGATCGACAGCGTGTCGTTGACGGCGATCGGTGCGCTGTTGACGGAATACGGGCGTTGTGCGGTGGCGGTGACGCTGTTGCCGGCGTTGTCGGTTGTCGTGACGCTGCCGTCGATGCGGCGGTCGGCATCGGCGAGCACGGCAGCGCCGGGCACGCCGATCGCGAACGTGTTGCCGGCAACGACGCCGCTGTAGGCGACGCCGTCGATGGCGAGCGTGACGGTGTCGCCGTCTTTCACGTCGCCGCCCACCGTGCCGGTGATCGTGATGCTGCCGCTGGCTTCATCGCCGTTGACGATGTTGTCGGCCGTGACCGGATCGATCGTGATCGATGCGACCGGCGGCGTGATGTCGATCGAGCCCGTGTCGCTGGCGCTGGCGCTGTTGCCGGCCGCGTCGGTCGCGGTGGCAGTGACGCTGAAGTTGCCGTGCACCAATGCCGCGGGCACGCTGACGCTGAACGTGCCGCCGCTTTGCACGACAGCGGTGAACGTCTGCACCGCGCCGTTGGCGCCGGTGACAGCCAGCGTGACGGTGGCGCCGACCGGCAGGTTGGTCGTGCCGGTGAGCGGCGGCGTCGGGTCGTTGGTCAGCGCCGGTGCATCGACGGTGACCGTCGGCGGCGTGATGTCGACGACGCCGTTGTCCGTGGCCGTGGCGGTGTTGCCCGCGGCATCGGTGCCGCTGGCAATGACGGTGAAGCCGCCTTCGACGAGTGCGGCGGGCACGCTGACGCTGAACACGCCGCCGGCTTGCACCGTGGTCGTGAAGGTCTGCACCGCGCCGTTGGCGCCGGTGACGGTGAGCGTGATCGTCGCGCCGACCGGAAGATCGGTCGTGCCGGTGAGCGGCGGTGTGGTGTCGTTGGTCAGCGCCGGGGCATCGACGGTGATCACCGGCGGTACGTTGTCCACCACGCCGTTGTCGGTGGCGGTGGCCGTGTTGCCCGCGGCATCGCTGCCGCGCGCGCTGACGTTGAACGGCCCGCTGACGAGGGCGGCCGGCACATCGACGCTGAACACGCCGCCGGCTTGCACGGTGGTCGTGAACAGTTGCGAGACGCCGTTGGCGCCGGTCACGGTGAGCGTGATCGTCGAGCCTGCGGGCAGGTCGGTGGTGCCGGTGAGGGCGGGCGTGGTGTCGGTGGTCAGCGACGGTGCATCGACGGTGATCACCGGCGGCGTGGCGTCGACGACGCCGTTGTCGTTGGCCGTGGCGCTCGTGCCGCCGGGGCCGTTGACGCGGGCGACGGCGGTGTACGGGCCTTCGGCCAGTTGCGCCGGCACGTCGACGCTGTACGTGCCGTCGCCGCGCACGGTGGTCGTGAAGGTCTGCACGGCACCGAGCGCGTCGGTCACGGTCAGCGTGACCGTCGAGCCCGGCGGCAGGTTGCTGCTGCCGGTGAGCGTGGGCGTGCGGTCGTTGGTCAGTGCGGGGGCATCGACGCTGACCGTCGGTGTCGCAGACACATTGACGGTGAGCGTGGCGCTGGCCGTGCCGCCGTTGCCGTCACTGACGCTGTAGCTGATGACCACCGGGCCGGTGACGCCGGCTGCGGCAGTGAAGGTGAGCGTGCCGTCGGCGTTGACGACGACGCTGCCGAGTGCGGCGCTGACGTTTGCGCTGGTGACGGTCAGTGCATCGTTGTCGGCATCGCTGTCGTTGCCGAGCACGGCCACCGTGACCGGCGCTTGCGCCACGGTGCTCGAGGTGTCGCTCCGCGCCGCCGGCGGGTCGTTGACCGGCGTCACCGTGAGCCGCACCGTGGCCGGCGCCGAGACACCGCCGTCGTTGTCGGTCACGGTGAAGGTGAACGACGTGCTGCCGTTCCAGTGGGCGTTCGGGCGGAAGACCAGGTTGGCCGCTTGTGCGGCCGTGAGCACCGTGCCGGCAGCCACGGGCGCCAGCGTGTCGCCGCGCAGCAGCGCTCCGTTGGCCGGCGCGGTGCGCAGCGTGACGTTGGTCACGCTGCCGTCGATGTCGGTGCCGGCCAGCGAGACGTCGAGCAGGATGTCTTCGCCGCCGCTGTTGCCGCTGTCGATGGCCAGCGGCAGGTCGTTGACCGCCGTCACGGCGATGCGCGTGCCGCCGTCGGCGCTGCCCGTGCCGTTGCTGACGCTGTAGCCGAAGCGGCCGATGGGCGTGCCGGCGCTGTAGTCGGCGGGCGGCGTGTAGGTCAGGCCGGCGAGTTCTTCGGCGCTGAGCACGTCGCCCACGGCCACGCGGGTGCCGTCGGCGGTGGACACGTCGCCGATGGTGGGCAGCGTGGTCACGGTGATCGTCAGCGTGCCGGGGCCGCTCGGGGCGCGCAAGGCCAGGTTGACCGAGCTGCCGGCTTCCACCGAGGTGATGGCCGAAGAGGGGGCGACGAGGCGCGGCGCACCGGCGCCCGGATCGCTCTGCGTGGCGCGGCCGAACTCGAACGGCGTGCGGTCGAGTGCCGTGTCGATCGACGCCGGCGTGACCAACTCCACGATGCGATCGACGCGCAGGCCCGGCTGCATGTCGCCGCTGCCGCCGCCTTGCAAACCGGCGGCCGGCGGATCTTCACCCTTGTCGACGGCGGTGATCACGCGGTCGACCGCGCTCTCGGCGATCTTCGGCACGGCCACAGCCGGCACGCTGGTTTCGCCGCGCGTCATCATGACGATCGAGTTCTGCTCGGTCAGGATCTCCGTGCCCTGCGGCACCACTTCGCCGACGGACAGCGGGCGCCACACGCCGTCGGTGCCCCGGATGTAGGCCTTGCCCCAGATTTGGACAACTTGGCCGCGGGTCGTGTTGTGAATGGTCGGCATGAGCGTTTCGAGAGTGAAATAAGTAGAGCCAGACGAGGATAGGTGCGGATCAGCTCGCCTGAAACAGCCCGGGCCTCACAACTCGCCTGCAGCGTGACCCGCATCACCGAATGCGGAACTTCGACTCTCGATTTGCAGGCGCGCATGCGCGCTCGGCCAGGGTCGCAACGTCTGCTTCCTCGCCCGCTCGGTCTATCGGTGCGCCACTCGCCGGCTTGAGCCGGCGTTACGAGTCGTTCGGCTGCAGCGTGAAGAGATCACGCGCGCCGCGGCGTTCAGCGCTCGCGCAGAGCCCCGTCGCGCACCTTGAGCACCGGCTTCAACAGGTACGACAGCACGCTCTTGTTGCCGGTGAGCACATCGACCTCGGCGGTCATGCCGGGGATGATCGGCAGCTTGTCGGTGAAGCCGACCTTGGTCGTGCGCACGCGCACCAGGTAGAACGCGTTGCCCTTGTCATCGACGATGGTGTCGGGGCTGATGTTCTCGACCTTGGCTTCCAAGCCGCCGTAGATCGAAAAATCGTAGGCGCTGAACTTGACCATCGCGCTCTGCTCGGGGCGGATGAAGGCGATGTCGCGCGGCTGCACGCGCGCTTCGAGCACCAGCGTGTCGTCGAGCGGCACGATCTCGACGATGTCCTTGCCCGGCTGCACGACGCCGCCGACGGTGTTGGCCAACAGGCGCTGCACGCGGCCGCGCACGGGGCTCTTGATCTGGCTCTTGGCCACCTTGTCGGCCAGGCCGACGGCGTTTTCGGTGAGGGCGTTCAACTTGCCGGTGGCATCGGCGAGCTCGACGCGGGCCTCGTTGCGGAAGGTCAGCTCGGCCTCCTGGATCTTGCGCTGCGACTCGCCCATCGCCGCTTGTGCGCGTGCGATCTGCGCTGCCGAGCCTTCGACCTCGCCGCGGAACCTGGTGATGTCGCGCTCCAGACGCAGGATGTCCACCTGCGAGACGGCGCCGCTGGCCAGCAGGGGCCGCGTCTGCGCCAGCTCCTGCTGCGACAGCTCGAGCCCGCGCAGCGCGGCGGTGCGCTTGGCCTGCGCTTCGCTCTGCTCCTGCTGGCGCTGCGCCATCTGCTGGCGCACGACGGCCAACTGCGCGCCGAGTTCGTTCAGGCGCGCGGCATAGAGGCGGCGTTCTTCTTCGACGACGCGGCGCTCTTCATCGCCGGTCGCGGTTGGCGGCAGGAACGGTTTGCCCTCGGCCAGCGCCCGCAGCCGCGCCGCGCGGGCGCGCAGCGTGACGCCGGTGGCAGCGCTCTCGCGCACGCCGGCGGTGGCGCGGGTTTCTTCGACGCGCAGCAGCAATTGACCCTCTTCGACGACCTGGCCTTCGCGCACCAGGATCTCCGAGACGATGCCGCCGTCGAGCGACTGCACCACCTGCAACTGCCGCGACGGAATCACGCGGGCATCGCCGCGCGTGACTTCGTCGACATGCGCCAGTGCGGCCCAGACGAGCAGCAGCACGCAGACCATCAAGGCCGCGCGTACGATCTTCTGCGCGCGGTGCGTGCGTTGGCGTGAGATGAGTGCATCGGCTTCGAGCTCGAACGGCCGCATGCCGGCTTCGGCCGCCTGTGCATCGTCGAGCGGGCTGCCGAGCCAGCGGCGGGTGATGGGGTCGAGCGCGACGCGCAGGCGTTCGAGCACGGAGACGAAGCGGTTGCCGGCGGCGTTCATGTCATGCCGCCTTTGCAATCCGGCCGCTCTGCAGTGCTTCCATGATCCGCTCGCGCGGCCCATCGGCCACCACGCGCCCGTTGTCGATCACGATCACACGATCGACCATCGACAGCAGCGACGTGCGGTGCGTCACCAGCAGCACCGTCTTGTCTTTCGCAAACGCGGTGATGCGCTGCGTGATCTGCGCTTCGGTGGAAAAATCCATCGCGCTCGTCGGCTCGTCGAGCAGCAGGATCGGCGCGTTGTGCAGCACCGCGCGGGCAATGCCGACGGCCTGCTTCTGGCCGCCGGAAAGCATTTCGCCACGCTCTCCGACCGGCAGGTCGAAGCCTTTCGGATGGCGCTGCACGAATTCGGACAAGCCCGCGATCTCGGCGGCGGCGACGATCGCCGCGTCATCGACATGCGGCATGCCGAATGCGATGTTGTCGCGCAGGGACCCGTGGAACAGCATCACGTCCTGCGCCACATGGGCGATGTTGCGCCGCACGTCGGCCGGGTCGAGCTGGCGCAGGTCGATGCCGTCGAGCAGCACCGCGCCGCCATCTTTGTCGTTCGGCTGGTAGAGGCCCATCACCAGGCGCTGGATGGTCGATTTGCCCGAGCCGACGCGGCCGATGAAGGCCACTTTTTCGCCGGGCAGGATCTTCATGCTGATGCCGTCGAGCGCCGCATCTTCACGTTGGGGATACGAGAAGCGCAGACTGCGTAGCTCGACCTCGCCCTTGAACTCGCGGCGCTGGATGAACGGTGCTGCGCCTTCGTCGGCGCCCGGGCGCTCGACCGGTTGCGCCATCAGCTTGTCGAGCGATTCGAGCGCGGTGCGCGCACCTTGGTACTGCATCAGCAGCGCCACGACCTGGCCGGCCGGCGCCAGTGCACGGCCGCTGAGCATGCCGGCGGCAATCAGCGCGCCCATCGTCAACTGGCGCTCGCTGATCAGGTACACGCCGACGAGGATCGTGATCACGCTGCACAACTGCGTCAGCCACGCCGTGCCGGTGGAGGCCGAGGCCGACAGCGCGCGCATGCGCACGTTGGTGCGGGCGAGGAAGGTGTTGGCACGTTCCCACTTGGCCTGGATCGCGCCCTCGGCGCCCTGCGCCTTGATGGTTTCGATGCCGGTCAGGCTTTCGATCAGCGTCGCGTTGCGCTGCGCCGAGGCGCGGTAGGTGGTCTCGGACAACTGGTGCAGGCGGTGTTGCAGGACCCAGCCGAGCATGACGATGATGCCGAAGGTCAGCGCCACCGGAATCGCCAGCCACGGCGACAGCCAGATCATCACGGCCATGAACAGCGCCGCGAACGGCAGGTCGATGAGGGCGGTGACGGTGGACGAGGCGATGAAGTCGCGCACCTGCTCGAAGCCGCGCAGGTTGCTGGCGAACGAGCCCACCGATTCGGGCCGGTTGGCGAGCTTCATGCCGAGCACGCGCTCCATCAGCCGGGCCGACAGCGTGACGTCGATGCGTGCGCTGGCCTCGTCGACGAAGCGGCTGCGCAGGTTGCGCAGCCACAGGTCGGCACAGAGGATGAGCACGATGCCGATGGCCATCGCCCACAGCGTTTCGACGGCGTTGTTCGGCACCACGCGGTCATAGACGTTCATCGAGAAAATCGGGAACGCCAGCGCGAAGACGTTGACCAGCGCCGCGGCGGCGAGCACGTCGCGATAGACGAAACGCTGTGCGCTGACCGCGCTCCAGAACCAATGGCCGCGTTTCGTCGCGCGAACTTCGCGCGTACGGCTGTCGAAGCGGAACTGCGGACGCACGAAGAGCGTGATGCCGCTGTAGCGCTCGGCGAGGTTGGCGCGTGCCATCACGATCTCGCCCTGGCCGGTCTGCGGCAGCAGCACGCGTGCCGAGCCGTCGTCCGTCCAGCCGACGAGCACGCAGGTCTGGTTGTCGGCGAGCACGAGGATGGCCGGCAGGGCGGCCGGGTCGATCTCGCTCAAGCCCACGCGCTGCACTCGTGTTGCCATGCCGGCACGCGCGCCGGCGCGCTCGGCCAGCTCCAGCGTCAGCCGGCCGCCGACCAGCGGCAAACCACCTGCCAGCGACGCGCGCGTGGCGCCGCGGGCGTGCAAACGGCACACTTCGACCAGGCTGTCGAGCAGCGGGTCGGGATGGATCAGGTCCTCGCGAAGGCGAGTCGGAGCAATCACGTTCATACAGCCGTCAGGCTATATCGGCAACGTGAAACTCAAAGCGAGAGCGAGCGCGATCTGCGAAGAAAAACTGCAAGGTTTCACGGACAGTGCGAAAAGCGATCTGGTCCCAGGGCACCTCGTCCTCGCGGAACAGGCGCGCTTCGAGGGTTTCGATGCCTGGGTCGAGCTCGGGCGAGGTCATCGTGGCGCGGTAGAACAGATGCACCTGGCCGACGCGCACGACGTTGAGCAGCGTGAACAAAGGCCCGATCTCGATCTGCGCGCCGGCTTCTTCGACGGTCTCGCGGATCGCGCCCTCGGCCGTCGTTTCGCCGAGTTCGAGAAATCCGGCCGGCAGCGTCCACAAGCCGTAGCGCGGCTCGATGGCGCGCTTGCACAGCAGCACCTCGTCGCCCCACACCGGCACCGTGCCGACGACGTTGGTCGGGTTTTCGTAATGCACCGTGGCGCAGGCCGTGCAGACCGCGCGCTCGCGGTTGTCGTCGGCGGGGATGCGGTAGGAGGCCGCGCTGCCGCAGGCGCGGCAAAAACGGATCGGCTCGCGGGCGGACAACAGCATGCGGCGCAGTTTAGGGCGGCGCCGGCGTCACTCGCCTGCCACCACCAGCAGCCTGATCTTCCGCGCGGCATCGACGCTCTTCAGCGTCTGGTCTGCCCCCCACAGGAGCACGTATTCATCGCCGTCGAGGGTCCAGTAGGTCCACTCTGCGGCTTCGATCGATCTCGTCTTGTCGGCGCGGGGGAAACCTAGCGACATGATGACCTGTTCCTTCGACATGCCGGCGGTCACCTTGCCGGCAAGGATCGCGTCCTGGACCGGCTTGGCGTAAGTGGTCAGCTTCTGCCGCGGATCTTCTTTGACTGCAATGCGTGCGACGTACTTCTGCACACTTTCCTGCTCGCGACCGTAGTCGAGGCCGATGCGCATCGGCCGGCCCTCGATGAGCACGGAAGCACGATTGCTGCCGTAGTCCTTGACCTGGATCCTCGACCCGGCGGGAATGATCGGCAACGTTGCCCAGTTGGCGTCGCTGATCCAGTCGCCGTCGTAGCGCAGGTTGCAGCAGGTGAACAGACCGTCGGCGGCGTTGGCAGTCGCCTTGTCCGCAAGCGTGACGACCTTCTGGCCGACGATCGCGCCCGAGGCTTCGTCCTCGAGCCAGATCTCGCGCTTGAACGCATCGAGGATGCCCACCACCCGGTAGCGCGCGTCGTCGCGCAGCTCCGCTTCGATCGTGCCATCGACCGAGTAGGACGCGGCGCTGCTGAAAAGGCTCTGGATTGGTGCCGCATGCGCGTACCGCCCGGCCAGCTTCAGCGTGGTCTTGCCGGCGGGCAGATACCGTGCGATGGGCCTGATCTGCAGGTCGGCGCCACGTCCGCCGCTGGCCGCGAGACTGGCGCGCAGGTTGTTCATCTCGATGGCCTTGCCGTCGGCCGCAGCGACGAAGAAGAACGCGCCGCCGCTGCGCCCACCACCGGTGGCGCTGTCGGCGACCCAGGCGCTGGGCGTAGCCGGTTTGACCAGCGGTGCTGGGGGTGGCGACGCGCAGCCGGCGATCATCGCGGCCACCAGCGCGATCGCACCTGTCAGGAAATTGCGCTTCAAGTGGATACCCTCCGTCCATGCTGCATGTAGGCAAATTCTAAGCAGCGGCGTGTACGCTGGCATGATCATCGTCATGAAGCTCTACAACTACTTCCGCTCCTCGGCCTCGTACCGCGTGCGCATCGCACTGGCGTTGAAGGGCCTTGACTACGACTACCAGTCGGTCCACCTGCCGAAGAACGAGCAGTTCAACGAGTCGTACGCCGCCGTCTCGGCGACCCGTCTCGTGCCGACGCTGGTCGATGGCGACAACGCGCTCACGCAGTCGCTGGCGATCATCGAGTACCTAGACGAGACGCACCCAACACCGCCGCTGCTGCCCGCCGATGCGATAGGCCGGGCGCGCGTGCGCGCGCTGGCGCTCGACATCGCGTGCGAAATCCATCCGCTGAACAACCTGCGCGTGCTGCGCTACCTGGTCAAGGACCTGAAGGTCAGCGAAGACGACAAGAACCGCTGGTACCGGCACTGGGTCGAGACCGGGCTCGAGACGGTGGAGCGGCAGCTGAACGATCCGCGCGCCGGCACCTTCTGCCACGGCGACACACCGACGCTCGCCGACATCACGCTGGTGCCGCAGATCTTCAACGCCCAGCGCTTCGATTGCCGGCTCGACCATCTGCCGGCGGTGATGCGTGTCTTCGAGGCGTGCATGAAGCTGCCGGCGTTCGAGCAGACGCAGCCGTCGAAGTGCCCGGATGCAGAGTGACTGGATCGCGCCCGAGTGGCCCGTCGATGCGCGCATCGGCGCACTGATGACGACGCGCGCCGGAGGTGTCAGCGCTGCGCCGTTCGACAGCCTGAACCTCGGCCGCTCGGCCGGCGACGACCCTGCCGCCGTCGATGAAAACCGGCGCCGCTTCGAAGCCGCGCTCGGTGTGCCCACACGCTACCTGTCGCAGGTGCACGGCGCGCGCGTGGCGCGCCTGACGCACGCTGAAACCGCTTCGAGCGAGGCTGACGCCGCGATCACAACGCAGCCCGGCCTGGCCTGCACGATGGTGGTGGCCGATTGCCTGCCCGTGCTGTTCGCAGCGCCCGAGGCGCGCGGCGTTGGCGCTGCGCACGCCGGGTGGCGCGGTCTGGCAGGCGGTGTGCTCGAAGCCACGGTCCACGCGTTGTGCGAGGCGGCGGCGTGCGAGCCCAGGGAACTCGTCGCCTGGCTCGGCCCGTGTATCGGGCCGAGGCAATTCGAGGTCGGCGTTGAGGTGCTCGATGCATTCGGCCCCGCCGGTGCGTCTCGCTTCGTGCCACGGCCGCGCCCCGACGGCTCGCCGCGCTGGCTCGCCGACCTGCCCGCCCTGGCACGCGACCGCCTCCACACAGCCGGGGTGAGCCAACAGAGCGGCGGCACCTGGTGCACCGCCTCCGATTTGTCACGGTTCTTCTCGTTCCGGCGCGACCGGGTCACCGGCCGCATGGCCGCCGCCGTCTTCATCCGCCGCTGACTCGCGAGCCTTGCGCGCCGCCCGCCGCGACGGCGTGGCCAGGATGTAGAGCACGATCGACAGCGGGATCACACCCCAGCCGAGCACGGTGAAGACCGCGCCGACGACCGTGCCTTGCGGCGAAAACGCCTCGGCCAGCGCCACCATCAGCACAACGTACATCCAGGCCAGCGCAACGAGATGGAGCATGGTGTACGTGATCGGGCGTATTTGCGATTTGGCAGAACAGCGGCATAGTGCAGCCAGCGAATCGTGCGATTGTTCACGACTTGCGCACAAGACCACAGGAGACAGGATTCATGGCCCCAGCATCCACGCCCCACTGGGGCAGCGGCGATCCGCAGGCCTTCGGCAAAGCCATGGGCGACATGCTGCAGGCCGCAGCCGGGCTCACATTGCCGCCCTCGGCCATCGGCAGCTTGCAAGCCGAGTACGTGAAAGAGGCGGCGCAGATGTGGAACGGCGCCGTCGAGCGCCTGACCGGCACGCCCAGTGGCGACGCCACGCCCAAGCTCGGCGACCGCCGCTTCGCCGCCAGCGATTGGGCCGCCAACCCGGCCGCCGCGCTGGCCGCGCAAACCTACCTGCTGAACTCGCGCACGCTGCTGAAGATGGCCGAGGCGATCGAGGGCGATGCCAAGACCAAGGCCCGCGTGCGCTTTGCCGTGCAGCAGTGGATCGACGCTGCCAGCCCGAGCAACTTCCTGGCCCTGAACCCGGAGGCGCAAAGGAAGGCGCTCGAAACCAAGGGCGAGTCGATCGCGCAGGGCCTGGCGCACCTGTGGGGCGACGTGCAGCAAGGCCATGTCTCGCAGACCGACGACAGCGTGTTCGAAGTCGGCCGCAACGTCGCCACCAGCGAAGGCGCGGTGGTGTTCGAGAACGAGCTCTTCCAGCTGCTCGAATACAAGCCGCTCACGGCCAAGGTGCACGAGCGGCCGATGCTGTTCGTGCCGCCGTGCATCAACAAGTACTACATCCTCGATCTGCAGCCCGACAACTCGCTGATCCGCTATCTCGTCAGCCAGGGCCACCGCATGTTCGTCATGAGCTGGCGCAACCCGGACGAGTCGATTGCAGACAAGACCTGGGACGACTATGTCGAAGACGGCCCGATCCGCGCCATCGCCGAGGTGCGTTCGATCAGCGGCAGCGCGCAGCTCGATGTCATGGGCTTCTGCGTCGGCGGCACCATCTTGTCGACGGCGCTGGCGGTGCTGGCGGCGCGCGGCGAACAGCCTGCGGCCAGCCTGTCGCTGCTGACCTCGATGCTCGACTTCTCCAACACCGGCGTGCTCGACATCTTCATCGACGAGCCGGCGGTGCAGCTGCGTGAAGCGACCATCGGCGAAAGGGCGCCGAACGGCCCCGGCTTGCTCAAGGGCAAGGAGCTGGCCACGACGTTCAGCTTCCTGCGCCCGAACGACCTGGTCTGGAACTACGTCGTCGGCAACTACTTGAAGGGCGACAAGCCGCCGCCGTTCGATCTGCTGTACTGGAACGGCGACTCGACGAATCTGCCGGGGCCGTTCTTCTGCTGGTACCTGCGCCACACCTACCTGCAAAACGAGCTGCGCCAGCCGGGCAAGCTGAAAGTCTGCGGCGAGAAGATCGACCTGGCCAAGATCAAGGCGCCGGTCTTCATCTACGGCTCGCGCGAAGACCACATCGTGCCCTGGGACGCGGCCTTCGAGAGCAGCAACATCCTGAAGGGCAAGCTGCGCTTCGTGCTCGGTGCGTCGGGCCACATCGCCGGCGTCATCAACCCGCCGGCGGCGAAGAAGCGCAGCCATTGGGTCGATGGCAAGCTCGGCGGCACGGCCGCACAGTGGCTCGAATCGGCGAAAGAAGTGCCCGGCAGCTGGTGGACCGAATGGGCGGCGTGGTTGAAGCCGCATGCCGGCAAGATGATTGCCGCGCCGAAGGCGTATGGTGACAAGAGCCACAAAGCGATCGAACCGGCGCCCGGGCGCTACGTCAAAGCGAAGGCATGAACAACTTGTATTTGACTCACTGAAGGAGAAATCAAATGGCTGAAGACATCGTCATCGTCGCCGCCGCGCGCACCGCGGTCGGCAAGTTCGGCGGCACGCTCGCCAAGACCCCGGCACCGGAGCTGGGCGCTGCGGTGATCCAGGAGTTGCTCAAGCGCGCCAAGCTCAGCGGCGAGCAGATCAACGAGGTCATCCTCGGCCAGGTGCTGACCGCTGCGGCCGGCCAGAACCCGGCGCGGCAGAGCGTCGTCAAGAGCGGCCTGCCGCAGAGCGTGCCGGCGCTGACCATCAACGCCGTCTGCGGCTCGGGCTTGAAGGCCGTGATGCTGGCCGCGCAAGCCGTGCGCGACGGTGACAGCGAGATCGTCATCGCCGGCGGCCAGGAGAGCATGAGCCTGTCGCCGCACGCGCTGCCGAACTCGCGTGACGGCACGCGCATGGGCGACTGGAAGCTGGTCGACACGATGATCGTCGACGGCCTGTTCGACGTCTACAACAAGTACCACATGGGCATCACCGCCGAGAACGTGGCCAAGAAGTACGACATCACGCGCGAGAAGCAGGACGCACTCGCGCTGGCCTCGCAGCACAAGGCCGCGGCGGCGCAGGAGGCCGGCAAGTTCAAGGACGAGATCGTGCCGTTTTCCATCGCGCAGAAGAAGGGCGACCCGATCGTCTTCGCCGCCGACGAGTTCATCAACCGCAAGACCAGCGCCGAAGGCCTGGCCGGCCTGCGCCCGGCGTTCGACAAGGCCGGCAGCGTGACGGCGGGCAACGCCTCGGGCCTCAACGACGGCGCCGCGGCCGTGGTGGTGATGAGTGCGAAGAAGGCGCAGCAACTCGGCCTGACGCCGCTGGCGCGCATTGCCAGCTACGCCACCGTGGCGCTCGACCCGTCGATCATGGGCATGGGCCCGGTGCCGGCTTCGCAGAAGGCGCTGCAACGCGCGGGCTGGAAGCCGCAGGACCTGGACCTGCTCGAAATCAACGAGGCCTTTGCCGCCCAGGCCTGCGCCGTCAACAACGAGATGGGCTGGGACACGAGCAAGGTCAATGTCAACGGCGGTGCGATCGCCATCGGCCACCCGATCGGTGCCTCGGGCTGCCGCATCCTCGTCACGCTGCTGCACGAGATGGGCAGGCGCAACGCAAAAAAAGGCATCGCGAGCCTTTGCATCGGCGGCGGCATGGGTGTAGCGTTGACCGTCGAACGCTAACTTCCTCAACCTTCTCAGGAGACTCTCATGGCACAGAAAGTCGCATACGTCACCGGTGGCATGGGCGGCATCGGCACTGCGATCTGCCAGCGCCTGCACAAGGAAGGCCACAAGGTGATCGCCGGCTGCGGCCCGAGCCGCGACCACGCCAAGTGGCTCGCCGAGCAGAAGGAGCACGGCTACACCTTCTACGCCTCGGTCGGCAACGTGGCCGATTGGCAGAGTACGGTCGATGCCTTCACCAAGTCGGTGGCCGAGCACGGCGTGATCGACATCCTGGTCAACAACGCCGGCATCACCAAGGACCGCATGTTCCTGAAGATGACGCCGGAAGACTGGAAGGCGGTGATCGACACCAACCTGAACAGCATGTTCAACGTCACCAAGCAGGTGGTGCCGGGCATGGTGGAAAAAGGCTGGGGCCGCATCGTGCAGATCTCTTCAGTCAACGGCGAAAAGGGCCAGGCCGGGCAGACCAACTACTCGGCGGCCAAGGCCGGCATGCACGGCTTCACGATGGCGCTGGCCCAGGAGATGGCGGCCAAGGGCGTGACGGTGAACACCGTCAGCCCGGGCTACATCGGCACCGACATGGTCAAGGCGATCAAGCCCGAGGTGCTGGAGAAGATCGTGGCGACGATTCCGGTCAAGCGCCTGGGCACGCCGGAGGAGATCGGCTCGATCGTGGCCTGGCTGGCGGGCGAGGACTCGGGCTTCACCACGGGTGCGGATTTCTCGTGCAACGGTGGTTTGCATATGGGGTGAGGGTTTGTCGCACTGCTGAAAGAGAAGGCGTCTGAGGGCGCCTTTTTTTGTGCGCGGCGGTGACTTCGCGTTGTGTGTGCGCACGCAAGGCTTGGGGAAGAGTGGAGCGGCGAGCCGCGGGCATCGAGCCCGCGCCTTGCCGGCGCGCTGAAGGCGCGCGTCAGCGCGAGAGCCGGGCTCGATGCGTAGCGAGTTACGCAGTGCGACCGAATCCTGAGCACCGCAGCGCAGTCGGCGCGCCTTTGGCGCCGACCGCCGCAGTGGCGCGCCGCCGCGCACCCGCCCACGGCTTTGCGCTCTTCACATCACAGGCAAAGCTAAACCACCCGACCTGGATTCATCAACCCCTGCGGATCCAACGCCGCTTTCACAGCACGCATCAAGCCGAGCGCCGTCGCATCCTTGTACTGCACCAGCTCATCGCGCTTCAACACGCCGATGCCGTGCTCGGCCGAGATCGAGCCGCCGTGCGCGGCCACGGCGTCGTAGACGATGTGGTTGATCTCGTGCTCGCGCTCGGCAAGGAACAGGGCGGCATCCACACCCACCGGCGCCTGCACGTTGTAGTGCAGGTTGCCGTCGCCCAAGTGGCCGAAGTTGACCAGGCGCACCCCGGCCACGGCGCGTTCGAGCGCGGCCTGCGTGGCTTCGCAGAACGCCGGGATGCGCGACACCGGCAGCGCGATGTCGTGCTTGATGTTCAGACCCTCCTGCGCCTGCGCCAGCGGGATCGACTCGCGCAGGTGCCACATCGCGTGCGACTGCGCCACGCTCTCGGCGATGGCCGCGTCGCCGATCGTGCCGCGCTCCAAGGCGTCGCCGAGCAGGCCTTCGAAACGCTCGCGCGCGTGGGCCTCGCTCTCGTTGTCGGAGAGCTCGAGCAGCACCGTCCACGGCGCGGCCGGCAGCGGCTGGCGCAACTGCGGCATGTGCTTGGCAACGAGCGACAGCGAAAACGCATTCATCGCTTCGAAGCCGGTGAGGCCGGCGGCGAGGCGCTGCTGTGCCAGGCCGAGCAGCGTCACGCTGTCGGCGAGCGTGGCGCACGCGGCCATCGCCGTCATCGTCGCTGCCGGTCTGGCATGCAACGCCAACGTGGCCGCGGTGATAACGCCGAGCGTGCCTTCGCTGCCGATAAACAGGTCGCGCAGGTCGTAGCCGGTGTTGTCCTTGCGCAGGCCTGAGAGGCCGTGCCAGACATCGCCCGCGGCCGTGACCACTTCGAGTCCGAGACACAGCGCGCGCGCATTGCCGTAGCGCAGCACCTGCGTGCCGCCGGCGTTGGTGGCCAGGTTGCCGCCGATGGTGCAACTGCCTTCGGCGGCCAACGACAGCGGGAACAGCAGGCCGGCATCGTCGGCGGCCTGCTGCACGGCCTGGAGCACGCAGCCGGCTTCGGCGACGAGCGTGAGATTGGCGCGGTCGAGTTCGCGGATGCTGTTCAAACGCGTGAGCGAGAGCAGCACCTGTGTGCCGCTCGCATCGGGCACGCCGCCGCCGACGAGGCCCGTGTTGCCGCCTTGCGGCACGAGCGTTGTGCCATGCGCCGCACACAAGCGCACGACGGCCGCCACCTCATCGGTGCTGCCCGGCCGCACGACGGCCAGCGCCTTGCCGCGCCAGCGCTTGCGCCAGTCGAGCTCCCACGCCGACAGATCGCCCTGCGTCAGCACGTGCGATGCGCCGACGGCGGCAGACAAAGCGTCGAGCAACGCAGCGCTCATGCTTTCCTCAAGCGCCAGCGCACGTGCGTCGAGCAGGCTGCGAACAGCACGAGACACAGCAGCACCTGCAGCCACGCCAGCGTCATCGACACACCACGCTCGGTGACGCCGCGCACGAGACCTTCGGTGACGTACAGCCACACGAGCAAGCTCAGCCAGCGGTGCGTGAACATGCGAAAACGCGCGATGCCGACGACGGCAAAGGCCAGCGGCAGCACCTTGATCGCCCAGGTGCGCGCGCCGGTCGGCGCCAGCCACAGCTCCCAGGCCAGGCCGAGCACGATCAATCCGACGAGGCTTGCCAGCGCCGCGGCGCGCGCGCGCACCAGCACGGCATCCGGCGCGGTAGAAACGGCAGCGGTGTTCATCGCTGGCATCATAGGATCATGTCCATGACCCTCGACGTTGCGCAATGGCGCAACCGCTTGAACGAGCTTGCCGAAACGCTGCAGCGCTGGCCCTGGCTCGACACGGCAAAGACGCTGCGCGAGCGTTTTCGCGAAGACCGCCTGGGCCTCACCGCCAGCAGCCTGACCTTCACCACGCTGATCGCCCTGGTGCCGCTGGTGACGGTGATGCTCGCCATCTTCAGCGCCTTTCCGATGTTCGCGAGTTTTCAGACGGCGCTGGAGAAGTACTTTCTGCAGGCGCTGGTGCCCGATGGCATCGCCCGGCCGGTGCTCTCGGCGCTGACGCAGTTCGCGGCCAAGGCGGCGCGGCTGGGCGGCGTCGGCCTGGGCGTGCTGGTGATCACCGCGCTGGCCTTGATGCTGACCATCGACCGCGCGCTCAACGCCATCTGGCGCGTGCGCCGGCCGCGGCCGATCGCCAAACGCGTGCTCGTCTATTGGGGCGGCCTGACGCTCGGCCCGTTGCTGCTCGGCATCAGCCTGTCGCTCACGTCATGGGTGCTGACGGCCAGCCAGGGATTCGTGCGCGCGCCGCCCGGTGGTGTGGCGATGCTGCTCAACGTCGTCGAGTTTGGATTGCTGGCGCTGGGCATCGCCGCGCTGTACCACTACGTGCCGCACACGCATGTGCGCTGGCGCCATGCGCTGGCCGGCGGTGTTTTCGTGGCCATCGGCATCGAGGTCGCCAAGCGACTGCTCGCCTGGTACATCGGCACCATACCGACCCTCTCCGCGGTTTACGGCGCGTTCGCCGCGGTGCCGATCCTGCTGCTGTGGATCTACGTCGGCTGGCTGATCGTGCTCTGGGGCGCCGTCATCGCCGCTTATGCGCCGAGCCTGTCGATGCGCATCGCGCGCATGCCCACCGCGCCGGGGCACCGCTTTGCGCTGGCGCTGTCGGTGATCGGCGCGTTGGCGCGCGCGAAGAGCGGCAGTGCGCGCGGCCTGGCGCTGCACGAACTCGCCGCGGCGCTCGGCACCGACCCGCTGCAGGTCGAGCCCGTGGTCGATGCGCTGGCGGCGATGGACTGGGTGGCGCGCCTGGACGAAGAGGGCGGCCAGCGCCTGGTGCTGCTGGCCGAGCCGGCAACCACGCCGGCGCGCGCACTCGTCACGGCGCTGCTGCTTGAATCGTCTGCCGCCACCCGCGCTTTTCGTGAGCGCACGGGGCTCGACCGGTTGATGCTCGCCGAGTTGATCTGAACCGAGGGGACCGTCATGACCACCGCCTTCATCGCCCACCTGCAATCCGAACTCGACGGCGTGCGCGCGGCCGGCCTCTACAAGAGCGAGCGTGTCATCACCACGCCGCAGGGCGCGACGGTGCGCACCACCGACGGCCGCGAAGTCATCAACCTGTGCGCCAACAACTACCTCGGCCTGTCGTCGCACCCCGAGGTCATCCGAGCCGCACACGAGGCGCTGCGCACGCATGGCTACGGCATGAGCAGCGTGCGTTTCATCTGCGGCACGCAGGATCTGCACAAGACGCTGGAGCAGCGCATCGCCCGCTTCGTCGGCTGCGAAGACGCGATCCTCTACGCGGCGGCGTTCGATGCCAACGGCGGCCTGTTCGAGCCGCTCTTGGGCGAGCACGACGCGGTCATCAGCGATGCGCTGAACCACGCCTCGATCATCGACGGCATCCGCCTGTGCAAGGCGCAGCGCTGGCGCTACGAGCACAACAGCATGGCCGACCTCGAGCGCTGTCTGCAAGAAGCGCAGGCCAAGGGCACGCGATTTCGAATGGTCTTCACCGACGGCGTGTTCTCGATGGACGGCACGATCGCGCAGTTGGACCAGATGCGCGTGCTCTGCGACCGTTATGACGCACTGCTGGCGATCGACGAATGCCACGCCAGCGGTTTCATGGGAAAGACCGGGCGCGGCACGCACGAGCGTCGTGGCGTGTTCGGCAAGATCGACATCATCACCGGCACCTTCGGCAAAGCGCTCGGCGGCGCCTCGGGCGGCTTCACCGCGGCGCGCCGAGAAGTGGTGGAGCTGCTGCGCCAGCGCTCGCGGCCGTACCTGTTCTCGAACACGCTGATGCCGGCGATTGCCGGTGCGTCGATCGCCGTGCTCGATCTGCTCGAAGCCAGCACCGCGCTGCGCGACAAGCTGGAAGACAACACCACCTACTTCCGAAAAGCGATCACCGACGCCGGCTTCGACGTCAAGCCCGGCGAACATCCGATCGTGCCGATCATGGTCTACGACGCGGCCCGCGCGCAGCAGTTGGCGGCGCGCCTGCTCGAACTCGGCGTCTATGTCGTCGGTTTCTTTTTTCCGGTCGTGCCCAAGGGCCAGGCGCGGATTCGCGTGCAGATGAGTGCGGTGCACGAGCGGCATCATCTCGAAACTGCGCTGAAAGCATTCGCGCAAGCGGGACGCGAGCTGGGCCTCGTGAAGTGAAGATCCTGCTCATCGGCGCCAACGGCCAGATCGGCACCGAACTTGCCGTCGCACTTGCCGACGAACACGGCCCCGACGCCGTCGTCACCAGCGACCTCGCGCCGCAAGGCAAGGTGCCCGGCCTGGCCCACGAAGCGCTCGACTGCACTGACATCGGCGCACTCACGCAGATCGTCGAGCGGCACGCCATCACGCAGGTCTATCACCTCGCGGCGGCGCTGTCGGCGCGCGGCGAGAAGCACCCGATGTGGGCCTGGGACCTGAACATGAAGGGCCTGCTGAACGTGCTCGAAGTGGCGCGCTCGCACAAGCTGCAGCGCATCTTCTGGCCGAGCTCGATCGCAGCGTTCGGCCCGGGCACACCGCAAGAGCAGACGCCGCAGCAAACCGTGATGGACCCGAGTACGGTCTACGGCATCAGCAAGCTCGCCGGCGAAGGCTGGTGCGCGTGGTACCACCGGCATCACGGCGTCGATGTGCGCAGCCTGCGCTATCCCGGCCTCATCAGTTGGAAGACACCGCCCGGCGGCGGCACCACGGATTACGCGGTCGAGATCTTTCACGCGGCGTTGAAAGACGGCCGCTACACCTGCTTCCTCGACAAGGACCAGGCGCTGCCGATGATGTACATGGACGATGCCATCCGCGCCACGTTGGAACTGATGGACGCGCCGGCCGAACAGGTGCGCGACCGCCATTCGTACAACCTGGCCGGCATCAGCTTCACGCCGCTGCAGATCGCCGCGGCGATTCGCCAGCGCCTGCCGTCGTTCACGATGGACGTCGAACCCGATTTCCGCCAGGCCATCGCCGCCACCTGGCCGCGCTCGATCGACGACAGCGCCGCGCAGCGCGATTGGGGCTGGTGTGCGCGCTACGACCTGAATGCGATGGTCGATGCGATGCTGGACAACTTGCTATTGAGCCTTGCCAATGGCACGACACCCAGCCGTTCGGGCTGAGCCTGTCGAAGACCCTTGCGAACCCTTCGACAAGCTCAGGGCGAACGGTGTCACGGGTTTCGCAAAGCTCAATAGACGCGCTGGCATGTCAGTCGGGCTGACGTTTGCTGCGGCGCTCGATTGGCGCTGCCGTACTGTCGCCACGCAGGAACTCCATGATCTCCTGCGCGCTCATTCGTCTGAACGCCGGCTTCATGCTGCGCCGCACCCGCGCGGCAGCGGCCCGAAGTTTCTCGCGCCGATCATCGGTGACGAAGGTGGCCATCACCGCTGCTCGTCACTGAACACCGGCTCATCCCCAAACGCCGCCACATCGCGGATGTTCTTCTGCACCGCCACGGCGCCGAACAGCGCGAGCAGGAAGGCCATGCCGTAGAAGCCTTTTTCGGCGAAGGCCAGTTGCGCATTCCACAAGCTCACCATCAGCAGGCCGACCGTGATCGCCAGCGACAGCCAGCACAAGCCGAAGTACAGGCTCGTCACCGGAATGCCTTCCAGGCGGTCGCGCACCGATTTCTGCAGCGACACCGCCGCGAACAGGCCATACATCAGGATCGTGAAGTACAGCCCCTTCTCGTTGAGCGGCATGTTCGCGCTCCACAAGCCTGCGATGAACACCGCGCCACCGATGAGCAACGCCGTCCAGGAGGCGGCGATGAAGGCGCCGGTGGGTTTTTGAATCTGCGGTCGGGCCATGATGGTGTCTGCTCCGGGTCAGGTGATGGGTTGGCCGAGACTGTAGCCACCGCCGGCACCGCCGGCGTTGCGTGCAAGCTGCATCGCTACAAACCGAGGATCGCCGCGACCGACGCTTCGATCTGCTGCACCAGCGCCGGGTCCATGTAGCGGTACTCGTCCGGGATATCGAGCACATGCACCGGCTTGCTGCCGATGAGCCGCCTGTACTCGGCCATCAAGCGTGACTTGTGTTTTTCTTCCATCGCGAAGATCACGTCGGCCCACTGCACATCATCGACGGACACCGCGTGCCGCGCATTCGCGCTCGTGCCTGCCGAGCGCGCTTGCACGCGCGGGTGCTTGCGCCACACCTGTTCAGCCGTCGGGCTGCGCCATTGGTTGCGGCTGCAGACGAAGAGCAACTTGATCGGCGAGGTTCTCTCGCCCACGCAAGGCATCACGCCGTCACCGAAGCCTGGTACGCCTCGATCAGCGGCAGGATCGATTGCCGCCGCGCCAGGCGCTCTGCCGGCCACAGGTGCTCGCGCTCGTAGTACTCGGCAAATGCCGGCGTGCCCTCGGGCAACACGGCGTGGAAGGTGTTCATCGGCTGGTCACCTCCGCAGCGAACCCGACGACCACAGCGCCAACAGCAGCGCCGTCAGGTTGACCGGGAAGAACTGGTACCACAGCGGGAACTCAGCACTCACCATGCCCTCGAAACCGCCAATCTGGTAGAGGTAGAACAGCGCGCTCAATACGGCCACGCCCAACGCGGCAACGACGATGCGCCCGCGCGAACCCGCAGCCGCGACGCGGCAGCCGATGAAGATCGCGGCGATCGACAGCAGCAGATCGATCGCCAGGAACAGCGACTGGTCCGGCTCTTCGCCCACCGCCTGCACGGCGGCGCTCGCCAGCAGCGGCGCGATCAGCCACGCCAGAAAGTTGGCCAGCAGCCAGCCGGCGGCAATCATCGCGATCACCTTGCCCCATCCGGCCGGCGGCGGGTTCATGTCGGCGACGGGGGCGTCGGGTGGGGCGTAGGGGTTGGTCATCGTCGATGTCGTGTGCGCTGTCGCGTGCGTTGGCGCGCGTTCAGACGCCGAGCAACTCCACCTCGAATACCAGCGTCGCGTTCGGCGGGATCACGCCGCCGGCGCCGCGCGCGCCGTAGCCGAGTTCGGGCGGGATCACGAGCACGCGCTTGCCGCCGACCTGCATGCCTTGCACGCCTTCGTCCCAGCCGCCGATCACCATGCCGGCGCCGAGGTCGAACTTGAAGGGGTCGTTGCGGTCCTTGCTCGAATCGAACTTCTTGCCGCGGTTGTTCGTGGCCGCCGGGTCGTAAAGCCAGCCGGTGTAGTGCACGGTGACTTCGGTGCCGGCTGTCGCGGCAGCGCCGCTGCCGACGGTCATGTCGTCGTATTGCAGGCCGCTGGCGGTCGTGGTGGTGGGCATGTGGGGTTTCCTCGTGGTTGTGAAAACGAAGGCGCGATGATGCGACACACTGCGCTTCGATGTTGACCGAGCAAGACCTGATCGTGCTGCGCCCGGAAGGGCTGTACTGCCCCGCCGGCGATTTTCACATCGACCCGTGGCGACCCGTGGCGCGCGCGGTGCTTACCCATGCGCATGCCGACCATGCGCGTGTTGGCCATGGTGCCTACCTCGCCGCCGAGATCAGCGAAGGCGTATTGCGCGCGCGGCTCGGCGCCGGCATTTCGCTGCAAGGGCTGGCCTATGGCGAGGTCGTCGAGATGAATGGCGTGCGGATCAGCCTGCATCCGGCCGGGCATGTGCTCGGCTCGTCGCAGGTGCGCGTCGAACACCGCGGCCGGGTCTGGGTGGCATCGGGCGACTATTTCGTCAGCGGCGTCGAAGGCGACGTCAACACCACCTGCGCGCCATTCGAGGCGGTGCGCTGCGACTGCTTCATCACCGAGTCGACGTTCGGCCTGCCGATCTACCGCTGGCGCGCGCAGCAGGACGTGCTGGCCGAGATCAACACCTGGTGGCAAGCCAACGCCGACGCCGGCCGCGCCAGCCTGCTGCTCGGCTACAGCTTCGGCAAGGCACAGCGCCTGCTCGCCGGCCTGGATGCAGGCATCGGGCCGATCGTTGCGCACGGCGCGGTCGAGACGCTGAACGCCGCGTACCGCGAAGCCGGCGTCGCGCTGCCGGCGACGCAACGCATCGACGACGTGCCGCGCGACGAGCTCAAGCGCGCGCTGGCGATCGCACCGCCCGCCGTGCAAGGCAGCGCCTGGGCCAAGCGCCTCGGCGATGCCAGCGATGCGTTTGCCAGCGGCTGGATGCAACTGCGCGGCGCGCGGCGGCGGCAGGGCGTCGATCGCGGCTTCGTGTTCAGCGACCATGCCGATTGGCCGGGCCTGCAGCGTGCGATCAAGGCCACCGGGGCCGAGCGCGTGATCGTCACCCATGGTTATGAAGCGGTGATGGTGCGCTGGCTCGGCGAGCAGGGCTTGCAGGCGCAGAGTTTTCAGACGTCGTACGGCGATGACACCGCCGAAGCAGCGCACGAGGCGGCGGCGTGAAAGCCTTCAGCGCGCTCTTCAACACGCTCGACGCCAGCACGTCGACGGTTCACAAGGTCGAGGCGATGCAGCGCTACTTCGCCGACGCGCCGCAGGAAGACGCCGCGTGGGCCGCGTACTTTCTCGCCGGCGGCAAGCCGCGCCAGGCCGTGCCGACGGCGGTGCTGCGGCGCACCGCGTGCGAGGTGGCCGGCATCGATGACTGGTTGTTCGACGCTTGCTATCAGGCCGTCGGCGACCTGGCGGAAACGATCGCGCATGTGCTGCCGGCCGGTGATGCGAGCGACGACGCAGGCCTGGCCGTCTGGGTGCAGGAGCGCCTGGGCCCTCTGCGCGGCCAGCCGCCTGAAGCGCAGGCGGCGGCACTGCGGCAGTGGTGGAGCGCACTCGACACGCCGCAGCGTTTCTTGCTGACCAAACTCATCGGCGGCGGCTTTCGCGTCGGCGTCAGCAAGCTGCTCGTGCAGCGCGCGTTGGCGCAGGTGGCCGCACTCGATGCCAAGCTGGTGGCGCAACGCATGATGGGCTACACCGACGCGCGCAGCGCACCCACGGCCGAGCGTTACGCCGCGCTGCTCGCGCCGGCCACACAGCAAACCGCGGCCGACAGCGGCCAGCCGTATCCGTTCTTCCTCGCCCACGCCTTCGAGGCGCCGCCCGAATCGCTCGGCCCGTGCAGCGACTGGATGGTCGAGTGGAAGTACGACGGCATCCGCGCGCAGGCCGTCAAGCGCGCCGGACGCGTGTGGTTGTGGTCGCGCGGCGAAGAGCTGATCAGCGAAGGATTTCCCGATGCGCTCGCGCCGTTGGCATCGCTGCCCGACGGCACCGTGCTCGACGGCGAGCTGCTCGTCTGGCCCGAGGGCGCAGATCAGCCTGCCGCGTTTGCGCTGCTGCAAAAGCGCCTGAACCGCAAGGTGCTCGGCAAGAAGCTGCTCGCCGACGCGCCGGTGCGCTTCGTCGCCTACGACCTGCTCGAAGACGACGGCGCGGATCTGCGCGCAAAGCCGCAACATGAACGCCGCGCGCGGCTCGAAGCGCGCTTGCAAGGCAGCGGCATCGCGCTGTCGCCGCTCGTGCAAGCCAGCGACTGGCCCGCCTTCGCGATGCTGCGCGCACAGTCGCGCGAGCGCGGCGTCGAAGGCTTCATGTTGAAGCACCGCACGTCGGCCTACGGCAGCGGCCGCACCAAGGCCGACGGCACGTGGTGGAAGTGGAAGATCGAGCCGATGACGGCCGACGCCGTGCTGATCTACGCGCAGGCCGGCCACGGCCGACGGGCCAGCGTCTATACCGACTACACCTTTGCCGTCTGGAACCGCGCGCCGGCGAGCGCCGAAGAAGCGCAAGCCGTGATCGACGCGATCGCGCGCCGTGAACCGGCACAAGACGGCGCGCTGCAACTCGTGCCCTTCGCCAAGGCCTACTCGGGCCTCACCGACGAAGAGTTCAAGCGCATCGATCGCGCCATCCGCGCGACGACGCTGGAAAAGTTCGGTCCGGTGCGCAGCGTCAAGCCGACGCTCGTCTTCGAGCTCGGCTTCGAGGGCATTCAGAAAAGCCCGCGCCACAAGAGCGGCATCGCGGTGCGCTTTCCGCGCATGCTGCGCACCCGCGACGACAAGCCGCTGCACGAGGCCGACACCTTGCAGACGTTGACGGCGCTGATCGGCGTCAACGCGGCAACACGGTGACGGCGAAGCTGGACTTGAACGCAGGCCAGTCCTTGTGCAGCGCCAGACCGATGTCGGCCATGACGGCGATCTTGTCGTGCGCGCGCTCGAACAACGCCACACATGGGCCCGGATAGTTGTTGCGTGATGGATAGCGAATGCCATCGAACACGGTCGCGCCTGCGTCGTCGGTTTGTGCGGCGACAACCGCGCTCAGCGCCTGGGTATGGCGATAGTTCCTGCTGCTGAGTTGCGACAGGTTCAGGCCGAACACCGATGCCACTGTGTTCGCGGCTGTGAGGTCGGCCAGCAAGAGATCGTCGAGCACGCCAACCATGCGAACCATGCGTTGATTGAGCTCGGTCCTGGTGATCGTGCGTTGCTTGCGTGACGGCCACCGATGCTTGTGAAACACCGACTCCATCAACGCCGTCGGCAGGTCGAACGCGGCGTACAGCACGCCGTAGCTCTTGTCGGCAGCGTCGTAGCGGTTGCTTGCTTCAGTGCCGTAGTGCAACGGTGAGTCGCGATAAGTCTCGCGGCTGATGTGAACCAGCAGCGTCTCCGCGGCGATCGTGCAGCGCGGGACCGCCGCCGACACTCAACGAACGCCCAAAGCGCTCAACACCCGCGCCGCGGTCTTCTCGACGCTGGCCGGCGTGACCCTGGCAACGGCAGCCGCGCCGGGGAACACGGCGCCGCGCTCCGACAGCGCGCCGTACAGCGTCCACTCATCGACCATTGGCGCGCGGCGCAGAACGGCCTGCGTCAATGCGCGTGGCGCATCCTGCAACTGCCACTCGGGCAGCCGCTTGCCACGCGCGCCAACGTCGATGGCCAGCAACTTGCGATCGGCAATGTCCTTGTAGATCTGCTGCCTCGACTTGCCGGCCAACCGCGCAAAGCGCTGAATCGGCAAGTTGCCCGGTTGGTTGAATTCCGCGAGCATGACCATGCGGCCGCGCTGCACGTCGCTGGCCAGCGGCTGCCAAGGCTCGGACGCCGCCTGCTCGTGTGCCCGCTGTTGCATGCGCAGTCGCCGGAGCGTCTTCAGCACCGCGGCCTCGACGTCAGCCACCGCGCGATCGACAAAACGCTGCATCTCAGCCTCGAATTGCGCCCGTTGACCTGCGTGGACTTGCGAAGCCAGCGCACGCAGATCGCGCGAAGGGATTGCCGCAGCGGAGGTGCGGATGGCATCGCGAACAGCGTCTTCCGGCTCGACGGAGGACTGAATAGAGGCGATCGAAGCGGTCATGGGAGCGTGAACCAGGTCAGCATGCTTGTCAATTTAGCCTCAATTGTCGCGTTTGTCAATTTGGTGGCTGCCGCGGCGACCGCAGTCTTGCAAAGCGCGGCTCATCTTCTATACTAAGCCAAATGGCTAACCAAAGCGCTGTGCTCACCGACGTCTTCTACGCGCTGGCCGATCCCACGCGACGTGCCATCGTCAAGCTGCTCGGCCGCGGCCCCGAGTCGGTGACGGTGCTCGCGGCGCCGTTCGCGATGGCGTTGCCGTCGTTCATGAAGCACCTGGCCGTGCTCGAGCGCAGCGGACTGATCCGCTCGAACAAGGTCGGGCGCACGCGCACCTGCGAGCTGCGGCCGCAGGCGCTGTCGCAGGCCGAGCGCTGGTTCGCCGATCAGCGTGCGCTGTGGCAGGCGCGCAGTGATCGCATGGCCAGCTTTGGCGAAACCCTTCACCAAGAGGAGCTATCCCGTGCCCAACGCCAACGCCGTCAACGCTGAACCCCACGATCTGATCATCTCGCGCCTGGTGCGCGCGCCGCGCGCCACGCTGTGGCGGGCCTGGACCGATCCCACGCTGTTGAAAGAGTGGTGGTGCCCGAAGCCGTGGACCACCGAGGTCCGCGCTTTCGATCTGCGCCCAGGCGGCGCGTTTCACACCTTCCTGCAAGGCCCCGACGGCGGCACCAGCGACAACCCGGGCTGCTTCGTCGAGATCGTGCCGCACGAGCGCATCGTCTTCACGTCGATGCTGCTCGGCGGCTGGCGGCCGGCCACGCCGTGGATGCCGTTCAGCGCCGTGATTTCGATGGCCGACGAGGCCGAGCGGCACGCGCTACATCAGCCACCGTGATGCACCCGGACCAGGCGACGCGCGACCAGCACGAGCAGATGGGCTTCTTCGACGGCTGGGACACCTGCATCGACCAGCTCGAGGCGCTGGCGCGGCAACTGCGCTGAGGCGCGGCTACGGCGGCCAGCGCAAGCGCCAGGCTTGCACCATGTGCTGCAGCGCGTCGTTCGATGTCGCGGCGGCCGATCGCGGCAAGCCGAGAGCCCCAGCGGCGGCTTGCAACGCGGCCAGCGGATCGCTCAGATCGAGCACCGGCGCGCCGTTGCTCTTCGACAGCTTGTCGCCGCGCGCATCGCGCAGCAGCGGCGTGTGCAGATAGCGCGGCGTCGGCAGGCCGAGCAGGCGTTGCAAGTGAATCTGGCGCGCGGTGTTGTCGGCCAGGTCTTCACCGCGCACGACATCGGTGATGCCTTGTTCGGCGTCGTCGACGACCACGGCGAGCTGATAGGCGCACGGGCCGTCCGCGCGCTGCAGCACGAAGTCGCCGACGGTTCGCGCCACGTCTTGCCGTTGCGCGCCGAGGCGGCGGTCGTGCCACGCGATGGGCACGTCGTCACCGCAGCGCAAGCGCCAGGCGCGCGCGGGCTTGCCGTTCAGGCCGTTGCGGCAGGTGCCGGGATAGACAAGTTCAGCGCCGCGCTCGGCCGATTGGCCTAGCGCGGCGAGTTCGGTCTCGATCTCGCGCCGCGTGCAACCGCAGGGGTAAGCGAGCTGCGCGTCGCGCAATTGCCGCAACGCGCTTTCGTAGAGCGCTCTGCGTTCGCTTTGCCGCACCGGCGTCGCATCGGGCACGAGGCCGAGCGCATGCAACTGGCGCAGGATTTCGGTTTGCGCGCCGGGCACCGTGCGCGGGCCATCGACGTCTTCGATGCGCACCAGCCACGTGCCGCCGTGCGCGCGTGCGTCGAGCCAGCTCGCCAGCGCCGCCACCAGCGAGCCGGCGTGCAGCGGCCCGCTCGGGCTCGGCGCGAAGCGGCCGACGTAATCGGGCATGTTCAATCCACCGCCGCCCGCAACCCCGAGTGCCGCTCGAGCAGCGCACGCCGCGTGGTCTCGCTCTCCAGCTGCTGCAGCCACCAGCCGAGCGCCAAGCCCTGCGGCGGCTTCTTCGGGTCGGGTGCGGCAGCAGCGCGCCACGCATAGCCGAGGCGCGCGCGCGGGTTGTCTCGCTGCACGTCCTTGACCACCAGGCGCCCGGCGCGGATGTGCTCGCGCGCGATCGGCTCGGCGAGGAAGCCGCAGCCCAGGCAGCGCAGATGCGCTTCGAGTTTGGCCTGCACGGTGGCCACGGTGAACACGTCCTGTCCCGGCAGCAGGTGATAGGTCAGCGGCTCGTGGCGGCGCGCGCTGTCGGCCACGGCCACCGCGCGATGGCGCAGCAGTTCGTGGTCGCCGATCGGGCCGTCGTGCGCGGCCAGCGGGTGGTGCGGCGCGACGGCGAAGACGAAGTCGATCTCGCCCAGCGGCTTCAGCTCGATGCCGGCCGGCGGCGTGGCGGTGGCGCTGCCGACGCCGATGGCCAGATCGGCCTCGCCGGCGAGCAGGGCTTCCCAGGTGCCGCCGAGCACCTCGCTGCGCAGGCGCAGGCGCGTGCCGGGGCCGCCTGCATCGTCGTTCGGCCGCAGCGCGAAGAAGGCCTCGCACAACTCGAACAAGGTCAGACGCGAGATCACGCCGTCGGCGGCCACCGTGAGCTGCGTCTCCCAGCCGCAGGAAACGCGCTTGACGCGGTTGGCCACCGCGTCCATCTCGGCGAGCAGGCGCCGGCCTTCGCGCAGCAGTTCTTCGCCGGCCGCGGTGAGCACGGCCTGGCCGCTCTTGCGGTCGAACAGCAGCACGTCGAGCGCGTCTTCCAACTGGCGCACGCTGTAGGTCAGCGCGGAAGGCACCTTGCCGAGCTCGCGCGCCGCCGCGGCAAAGCTGCCGGCCTTGGCGATGGTGTCCATCATCACCAGCGCGTCCGGTGTCAGCGCGTTCCTTCGGTCGGTCATGGGTTCACTTTAATTGAACGGGGGCTTCAAGCGAGCAGCGCGCGGGCAGCGGCCCGGCTGCCTACAGTTCGCCCCATCATGTTGACACTTCGCAAATCCCAGGACCGCGGCTACGCCGATCACGGCTGGCTGAAGAGCCACCACAGCTTTTCGTTTGCCGACTATCACGACCCCGACCACATGGGTTTCGGCAACCTGCGCGTCATCAATGAAGACCGCATCGCGCCGGGCACCGGCTTCGGCACGCACGCCCACCGCGACATGGAGATCGTGTCCTACGTGCTCGACGGCGCCATCGCGCACAAAGACAGCATGAACAACAGCTCCTCGATCGTGCCCGGCGAGGTGCAGCGCATGAGCGCCGGCAGCGGCGTGCGCCACAGCGAGTTCAACCACGCCGCCGACAAGACGACGCACTTTCTGCAGATCTGGATCCTGCCCGACCGCCAGGGCATCGCGCCGGGCTACGAGCAGAAGGCGTTTTCGGTCGCCGACAAGCGCGGTGTGTTGAAGCTCGTCGCGTCGCCCGATGGCCGCGATGGGTCGGTGACGATCCACGCCGATGCGGCGATCTATGCCGGCCTGTTCGATGGCAGCGAAAGGGCCGAGCTCGCGCTCGGCAACGAGCGTTTGGCCTACGCGCACGTCGTGCGCGGCACGGTAGTTATCAATGGTCAGGCTCTCGCCGCGGGCGATGCCGCCAAGCTCACCGGCGAAAGCCGTCTCGTCATCGACCGAGGCCACGACGCCGAGGTCATCGTCTTCGATCTCGCGCCATGAAGAACCGATCGATCCTGGAGCGCATCGACACGCCGTGGCACAGTTTCCGCGGCGGCGACAGTGGCGCGTGGATGCTGCACCCGCCAGACGCGCATGCGCTCGACCCTGTCATCAGCGTCGATCACTTCCGCATGAGCCAGCCGACCTTTGCGCCGCACCCGCATGCCGGCTTCTCGGCCGTGACCTACCTGTTCGAGGACAGCGAAGACGGCGCCGACGAGATCGCCGTTGTCGAACCAACACCCGGTGTGCGGGTGCGCGTCGTGCTCGGCGACTTCGGCGGCGTGTCGGCGCGCATCGGCGCGCACACGCCGCTGACCTTGCTCGACATCACGCTGGCGCCGCAGACCGCGCTCGACGTGCCGCTGCCCCACGGCGAGCGCGCGTTTGCGCTCGTCGTGAGCGGCGATACGCACGCGCTGCGCTTTGGCGACGAAGGCGATGGCGTGGCCTTGTCAGGCGGCGAACGGGGCTTGCGGCTCGCGCTGTTCGCCGGCCGTCCGCTGGCCGAACCGATCTTTCCCAAAGGCCCCTTCATCGGCAGCAGTGCCGCCGAGGTGACGGACATGATCCGTCGTTTCCAGTCCGGCGCGATGGGCGCGTTGGCACCGACGCCAGGCGCCTTCGCCTGAATCAAAACCACACCCACCCAAAAAAGGTTTCCATGAGCAAGAACATCGCCATCGTTTATCACAGCGGCTACGGCCATACGAAGAAGGTTGCCGAAGCGGTGGCCGAGGGCAGCGGCGGCAAGCTGATCGCGATCGATGCCGAAGGCAACCTGCCCGACGGTGCCTGGGAGCAGTTGCATGCCGCCGACGTGATCGTCTTCGGCTCGCCGACCTACATGGGCGGCGCCAGCTGGCAATTCAAGAAGTTCGCCGACGCCTCTTCCAAACCATGGTTCAGCATGGCCTGGCGCAACAAGCTCGCCGCGGGATTCACCAACTCCGCCACGTTGAACGGTGACAAGTTTTCGACGCTGCAGTACATGTGGACGCTCAGCCAGCAGCACGGCATGTTGTGGGCCGGCATCGGCATGCATGCCGCGAACGCGAAGGCGAGCACGCGCGGCGACCTCAACAACGTCGGTGGCTACGGGGGTTTGATGACGGTCTCGCCGTCGGACGCGTCGCCCGACGAGATGATCGCGGGCGACATCGCCACCGCCAAGGCTTTCGGCAAGCGCATCGTCGAAGCGGCAGCGCTACTCAAATAACTTCTCTCACTTCAAAAGGACCCGTTCGATGAACACCCAAGGAATCCCCGTCGTTATTGCCCGCATCCTGCTGGCGCTGATGTTCGTGCTTGCCGGTTTCAGCAAGCTCACCGGCCTCGAAGGCACGGCCGGCTACATCGCCAGCAAGGGTCTGCCGATGCCGATGGTGCTGGCCGTTGCGGCCGGCGTCGTCGAGCTCGTGGCCGGCGTGCTGTTGATCATCGGCTGGCAGGCGCGCTGGGCGGCGCTGGCGCTGGCGGGCTTCACCGTCGTGGCCAGCGTCATCTTCCACAACTTCTGGGCCATGCCGGCCGAGCAGCAGATGATGCAGCAGCTGATGTTCATGAAGAACCTTGCCGTCACCGGCGGCCTGCTGTTGGTCTTCGCTTTCGGCGCCGGGGCGCTCAGCCTCGACGCGCGCCGCAGCGCGGCGGCGTGAGACCGCGATGAAGGTCTTGTTGTTGGCCGGCAGCGCGCGCAGCGGCGCGTACAGCGTCAAGCTGCGCGACGCTGCGCGCACGATGGCGCAAGCCGCGGGCGCCCAAACTTCCGTGCTCGACCTGCGCGAGTTGGCGCTGCCGCTGTACGACGGCGACATCGAAGCCGCGCAAGGCGTGCCCGCCGGCGCGGCGACGCTGCGCGATGCGATCCGCGCGCACGACGCGCTGGTCATCGTCACGCCCGAGTACAACGGCTTCCCGACGCCGCTGGTGATCAACGCCTTCGACTGGCTGTCGCGTCTGAAGGACGGTCTGGCCACCACCGCCGACAAGCCGGTCGCGCTGCTGGCCAGCTCGCCCGGCGCGCTCGGCGGATTGCGCGCGCTGAACTACCTGCGCCAGTACCTGCAGATGGCGTTCCAGATGATCGTCGTGCCGCAGCAGCAGGCGGTGTCGCGCGCGCACGAGGCCTTCGCGCCCGACGGCACGCTGGCCGATGCCAAGGCGGCGGCGATGTTGTCCGGCGTGGTTGACGCAGTTTTGAAGTTGGCAACGTCACGGCAGGGTTGAAGTCCTGTCGCGGGCTACAGTTCTTGCGTGACAGACTTCTGGCAACTGATCTTCTCCGCCCTGCCGCGCTGGGAGTGGCTGGCGCTGGCCTGGTTCTTCTTCTGCTGGATCGGCTACGCGCGTTTCGCCAAGCGCCGCTCCACGGTGCAGCCGTCGCTGCTCGCCGAAGGCAACCGCGAGCGCCGGCTGTGGATGATTCAATCGACGCGCCGCGACGTGCGCGTGATCGACGCCATCATCGTGCAGAACCTGTCCACCAGCCCGAGCTTCTTCGCCTCGACGACGCTGCTGATCGTCGGCGGCCTGCTGGCGCTGCTCGGCTCGTCGGAGCAGACGAGCGCGCTGGTCTCGGAGCTGCCGTTCGCGGTGCGCACCTCGCGCCTGGTGCTCGACTTGAAGCTGCTGCTGCTGACCGGCGTCTTCGTCTACGCCTTCTTCCGTTTCACCTGGAGCCTGCGCCAGTACAGCCTGGGCGCGCTGCTGGTGGCCGCGGCACCGGCGCATGATGAATTCGCACAGCTCGGCGAGGCTGACCGCGAACGCTTCGCCGACCGCGCCGGCGGCGTGATGGGCCTGGCCGCCGAGTCGCACAACGATGGCCTGCGTGCCTATTACTTTGCCTTCGCCGCGGCGGCGTGGCTGGTGTCGCCGATCGCTTTTGCCATCGGCAGTGCCGGCGTGGTCTGGGTGCTCTTCATGCGCGAGTTCCACTCCGAGGCGCTGCGCCTGATGCGGCCGTGAAGCCCGCCGGGCACGGATAATGCTGGCCGCAAACACTCAACTTGTTCGAGGAGAACGCATGATCGATTGCCACAAACGCGCCTTGATGCGCGTGGCCGGGCTCGCTGCCCTGGCCGCTTCTGCCGCTCTCATCGGCTGCGGCAAAAAAGAGGCCGCCGCGCCGACGGCAGCTGCGCCCGCAGCGGCGCCGGGCGCCTCTGCGGCGGCGCCGAAGAACGAACCGCTGAAGATCGCCTTCGCCTACGTCGGCCCGGTCGGCGATGCCGGCTGGACCTATGCGCACGACCAGGGCCGCAAGGCCGTCGAGGCCGAGTTCGGCGACAAGGTCAAGACGAGCTATGTCGAGAACGTGCC
Source organism: uncultured beta proteobacterium (assembly GCA_963732625.1). Taxonomy (GTDB): domain Bacteria; phylum Pseudomonadota; class Gammaproteobacteria; order Burkholderiales; family Burkholderiaceae_C; genus CADEEN01. Next base: position 72,271 of record CAVTAM010000042.1, read on the forward strand.
CGAAGCGGCCGATGCCGAGCGCGTGATCCGGCAGATGGTGGCCGACGGCAACAAGCTGATCTTCGGCACCACCTTCGGCTACATGGACCCGATGATGAAGGTCGCCGCCGACACCAAGGACGTGAAGTTCGAGCATGGCACCGGCTTCAAGACGGCCGACAACATGCGCACCTACGACAGCCGCACGTATGAGGGCGCGTACCTGGCCGGCATCGTCGCCGGCGCGATGACCAAGAGCAACACGCTGGGCGTCGTCGGCTCGATCCCGATTCCGGAAGTCATCCGCAACATCAACAGCTTCACCCTCGGCGCGCAGAGCGTGAACCCGAAGATCAGCACCAAGGTGGTCTGGATCGGCAAGTGGTTCGACCCGCCGAAAGAAGGCGAGGCCGCGCAGAGCCTGATCAACCAGGGCGCCGACGTGCTGTTCCAGAACACCGACTCGACCGCCGTGCTGCAGACCGCCGAGAAGAACAAGAAGCTGGCTTTCGGCTGGGACAGCGACATGAGCAGCTTCGCCAAAGAGGCGCACCTCGGCTCGGCGATCATCAACTGGGGCCCGTACTACAAGAAGGCGGTCAAGGACGCGCTCGACGGCAGCTGGAAGACGACGCAGGAGTGGTGGGGCGTGAAGCAGGGCGCGATCGACCTGGTGGCGGTGAGCGACAAGGTGCCGGCCGAGATCAAGGCCAAGGTCGATGCCGCGCGCACGGGCTTGAAGGACGGCAGCTTCCATCCGTGGAAGGGCCCCATCGTCGGCCAGGACGGCAAGAACGCCGTCGAGAAGGACGTGACGCCGGACGACAAGTTCATGCTCGGCATCAACTTCTACGTCAAGGGCGTGGACGGCAAGGTGCCGTCGGGCGACAAGAAGTGAGTCACTGACCGCATCTGAACCGAGGCCGCCGCGGGCAACTCCGGCGGCCTTTTGCGTTGGCCCGCTTCAGATGAGAGAATCAATGCTATACGTGTATAGCAACGGAGCCCGACCATGCTTGCCCTGCGATTGCCACCCGACATCGAAGCCCGGCTCGACGCACTGGCCAAGAAGACCGGCCGCACCAAGAGCCAGTACGCGCGTGAAGCCATCGTCGAGTACATCGACGATCTCGAAGATCTCTACCTCGCGCAAAAACGCTACGCACTGATCGAGAAGGGCAAGAGCAAGACCTTGTCGCTCGACGAGGTGGAGGCGCAACTTGGCGTGGAGCGTTGAGTTCGATGCCGCGGCGGCCAAAGAGCTGCGCAAGCTCGATCCGGCGGTTGCCCGACGCATCGTCTCGTTTCTGCGCGAGCGCGTGGCGGCGCTCGAAGATGTGCGCTCGATCGGCGAGGCGCTGCGCGGCGACGCGCTCGGCGAGTTTTGGAAGTACCGGCTGGGCGACTACCGCATCGTGGCGCGCATCGTCGATCGGCGCCTGGTGGTGATCGTCGTGCGCATCGGCCACAGACGGGAGGTGTACCGCAAATGAACATCGACTTCGATCGCATCCCGCGTCATCGAGTGCCATCGCTCTTGCGCACGATGCCCAAGGCCGAGCTGCACATCCACATCGAAGGTTCGCTGGAGCCCGAGATGATCTTCGCGCTGGCAAAGCGCAACGGCGTGGCGTTGGCGTACCCGAACATCGAGGCGCTGCGCGCGGCCTATGCATTTGCCGATCTGCAAAGTTTTCTCGACATCTACTACGCCGGCGCGTCGGTGCTGCTCGCCGAGCAGGATTTCTTCGACCTCGGCTTCGCGTACTTGCACAAAGCCGCGGCCGAGAACGTGCGCTGCGCCGAGCTCTTCTTCGACCCGCAGACGCACACCGAGCGCGGCGTGGCGATGAAGCAGGTCATCCTCGGCCTCGCGCACGCCTGCCACCGCGCGCACGCCGAGTGGGGCCTGCAGGCGAAGCTGATCCTGTGCTTCCTGCGCCACCTGAGCGAAGACGAGGCGATGGCCACGCTCGACGCGGCGCTGCCGTGGCGCGAGCACTTCATCGGCGTTGGCCTCGACAGCAGCGAGCAAGGCCACCCGCCGGAGAAGTTCGCACGTGTCTTCGCGCACGCACGTGCGCTCGGCCTGCACGTCGTCGCGCATGCGGGCGAGGAGGGGCCGCCGGCGTACATCGAGAGCGCGCTCGACGTGCTGCATGTGGAGCGCATCGACCACGGCGTGCGCTGCGTCGAATCGCCGGCACTGGTGCAGCGCCTGGCGCGCGAGCGCATGCCGCTCACGGTGTGCCCGCTGTCGAACGTCAAGCTGCGCGTGTTTCCCACGCTGGCCGAACACAACCTGCCGGCGCTGCTGCAAGCCGGCCTGTGCGCCACCGTCAACAGCGACGACCCGGCGTACTTCGGCGGCTACCTGAACCAGAACTTCGTCGACACCTTCGCGGCACTGCCGGCGCTCGGTGCGCGCGAGGCTTACACGCTGGCGCGCAACAGTTTTGAAGCCAGCTTCGCGTCAGGCCTCGACAAGACGCGCTGGATCGCCGAACTCGACGCGCATTTCGCGGCCGTGGCCGCGCTCTGAGCGCGCGGCGGTTTCAGGCGGCAGCCGCGCGAGAGGGCTGCTTCTTTTCGCGCAGCAGGCACACCACCAGCGACAGCAGGCCCCCCGCGGCGAGCAGCATCAGCGCGCCGATGCCCCAGACGATCCAGGCCACCAGCGGCGCATTGCTGCCGACCCAGCCGAGCACCGTCTGCGCCAGGTCCGTGGCAACGCCGAGCATGCGCTCCCAACCGGGGAACCAGCGCTCGATGACGTCGGCGTAGGGCACGTTCTTGACCAGCGCTTGCACGTCGTCGAGCCACTTCGGATCGATCGACAACAGCGCGTGCAGGCCCCAGGTGAGCAGCGACCAGACGGCCAGACCGATGAGCGTGAAGATCCAGATGGCGATGTGCATGTCGTTCCACCGATGAGCCGCGAGATTGGACCACCGGGTTCCCGATCATGCTCTCCTTACAATCCCGACCTGGACTTATGTCCTACAAGCGCCGCGTGCCACCGCGCGTTTGTGTTCCCCACCTGTGGCCATGTCGAGGACAACCATGCTCAAAAACCTCATCGGCGCACTCACGTGTGCGCTTTTGATTTCACCCACGTTCGCCGCCGAACCGCTGAAGGTCGGCTTCGTTTACGTCAGCCCGATCGGCCAGGCCGGCTGGACTTGGCAGCATGACCAGGCGCGGCTGGCGATGGAAAAGGCGCTCGGCGCCACCGTGCAGACGCGCTACGTCGAAGCCGTGCCCGAAGGCGCCGACGCCGAGCGTGTGATGCGCGAGATGGCGGCCGGCGGCACGCGGCTGATCTTCGCCACCAGCTTCGGCTATCTCGAACCGGCGCTGCGTGTCGCCGCCGAGTTCAAGGACGTGCGCATCGAACAGGCCGGCGGCTACAAGACCGCGCCCAACCTCAACACCTACAACGCGCGCTTCTACGAAGGCCGCTGGCTCGCCGGCTGGCTGGCCGGCAAGACGAGCCAGAGCGGTGTGGCCGGTTATGTCGCCGGCTTCCCGTTGCCCGAGGTCATCCAGGGCATCAACGCCTTCGCGATCGGCATGCGCGCGGCGAATCCGAACGCCAGCGTGCGCGTGGCCTGGCTCGGCACCTGGTTCGACCCGCCGAAGGAGCGCGAGGCGGCGCTGGCGCTGATCGGCGGCGGCGCCGACGTGCTGGCCAACCACAGCGGCTCGCCCGCGGTGCCGCAGACGGCGCAGGAGCGCGGCGTCAAGGTCATCGGCTATCAGAGCGACATGTCGCGCTTCGCGCCGGATGCACAGCTCGCGGCAGTCACGTCCGACTGGAGCGGCCACTACATCCGCGTCGCGCAAGCGGTGGCTGCCGGCACGTGGAAGCCGCAACCGATGTGGGGCGGCATGAAGGACGGCATGGTGCGCTTGTCGGCCGTGCATGGGTCAGTGCCTGCGCAGGTCAAGCGCGAACTCGCGGCGCGCGAGAGGGCGCTCGTCGCCGGCAACGCAGGCCCGTTCATCGGCCGCCTGGTCGATCAGGACGGCCACGTGCGCCAGGAGCGCGGCGCGCTCGGCGACGAGGCGATTGCGCGGATGGACTGGTTCGTGCAAGGTGTGATCGGCAATTTGCCCAAGTAAAGGAGTCGGCGATGCGACGTTTGCTGATCGGCCTGGCTCTGGCCCTTGCAACAACCGGCGCGCTCGCGCAAGGCAAGACACTGCGCTTTGCCAGCGCCTTCGATCCGCAGAGCATGGACCCGCACACGCTGGCGCTGCTCTACCACTCGCGTGTGATCACGCAGGTCTACGAAGGCCTGGTCAACCGCGGCAAGGACTTCAAGCTGGAGCCGTCGCTGGCCACGTCGTGGGCGATGACCGGCCCGACGACCTGGCGCTTCAAGCTGCGAGCCGGCGTGAAGTTCCACGACGGCGCGCCGTTCGGCGCCGACGACGCGGTGTTCTCGATCGAGCGCGCGCTCGACAAGGCCTCGCAGCGCAAGAACCAGATGCTCGGCATCAGCGGCGCGAAGAAGATCGACGCGTTGACGATCGACGTGACGACGACGCAGCCCGACGCCGTGCTGCCCGACAAGCTGTTTCTCGTCGGCATGATGAGCAAGGCCTGGGCCGAAAAGCACAACGTCACCAAGCCGCAGGACTTCAACGCCAAGCAGGAGACGTTTGCGGTGCGCAACGCCAACGGCAGCGGCCCCTTCATGCTCATGCGCTACGAGGCCGACGTGCGGACCACGCTCAAGGCCAACCCGGCGTGGTGGGGCAAGGGCACAGGCAGCGGCGGCGGCAACCTCGATGAAGTGCACTACCAGGTGATCCAGTCCGACGCCACGCGGCTGGCGGCGCTGCAATCGGGACAGATCGATTTCGTCATCGACCCGCCGTTTCAGGATCTGGCGCGCCTCAAGGCCGACACCTCGCTCAAGGTCAAAGAGACCGACGACATCGGCACGCAGTACTTCGCGCTCAACCAGCACAGCGCCGAGATCGGCGACGTGAAGGGCGGCAACCCGTTCAAGGATCTGCGCGTGCGCCGAGCGGTGCAGCTTGCGATCGACACCGAGCTGATCGTCAAGCAGGTGCTGCGCGGCGAAGGCACCGTCACCGGCTCCTTCGTCTCGCCGCTGGTCGACGGCCACCTGCCCGAGTTCGAGCCGCGGCCCAAGGCCGACGCGGCTGCGGCACGCACGCTGCTCAGGCAAGCCGGCTACGAGAACGGCTTTGCGGTGCAGATGGATTGCGTCAACGTGGCCTGGCGCGCGTCGGTCTGCCAGGCCGCGGCGGCGATGCTGGAGAAGGTCGGCATCAAGGCCAGCCTCATCACCTCGCCGAGCTCTGTGTTCTTTCCAAAGTTGAGCCAGGGCACCGGCACCCTCGTCGAGTTCGGCTGGACCGCGACGCCCGATGCGTGGAACATCTTTCAGTCGCTGGTGCGCACGAACGACGGCCTGGCCGCCGGCGCCTTCAACGCCGGGCGCTACAGCAACCCGAAACTCGACGCGCTGATCGATGCGATGCGCGTCGAGCCGAACCTCGCCAAGCGGCGCGCGATGGTGCAGGACGCACTGCGCATCGTGCAGGCCGAGCTGCCGCTGGTGCCGCTGTACCGGCGCCAGCACAACTGGGTGATGCGGCCGAACGTGGAGGCGGTGCAGTGGCCGAACGATCTGCTGGAGCTGCGCTGGGTGAGCGTGCGATGACAAAGAGCCGGCTCGGCGGGTGGTTCATCGCGTGGGTCGGTGCCGCCGGTTGCGCACTGGCGGCCGAGCCGCTGCCCGCACGGCTGTACGAAGTGACCACGCTCACCGGCATGCCGCACCTGGACGAGAACCTGCGCTACGCCACCGTCACCGAGCGGCGCTGCGTCGATCCGCAGGAGCTGTCGCGCCTGTTCTGGATGTTGGACGACGTGTCGCTGCAGGACTGCAAGCTGGTCAAGTCCGCACAGTCCGCCACCGACGCCGCGTACCGCCTGCAATGCAGCGGCGGCCACGGCACGAGCGGGCAGGCGCTGTGGGCGCTGCGGCCCGAGGCCCTCAGCGGCACGCTCGACGTGCGCCTGGGTGGCAAGAACATGACGTTCTGGCAGCGCATCAGCGCGCGGCCGCTCGGGCCTTGCGGTTGAGGCGCTGAGCCGGCGTCAACTGCGACGCATGAAACGGGCTTCGGCTTGCGGCCCGTTGCAGCTGTTGACGGCGGTCGGCTTCTCCACCCCGTTCGCCCTGAGGTATCGAAGGGCCAGGCTGAGCTCGTCGAAGCCTTCTTGCCGCATGCCGCAGGGGCTTCGATACCTCAGCCCGAACGGGATTTTTCTTTACGTTCGCCCTGAGCCTGTCGAAGGGCAGGCTGAGCTGGTATTTCCGATCGCCCTGAGCCTGTCGAAGGGAGCCTTCGTGCCACACACCAAGGGCTTCGACAGGCTCAGCCCGAACGGGGACAACGCGGGGCTTCCTTCGATACCTCATACCAAGTCGCGTTCAATAGTTTAGATATCATGTCGTTCCACGGACTACAAGGAGCCGTGGATGAAGACTCTGATCGTGGGCGACAAGGCGACCGTTGCGCGCTTGGCCGACAGGCTCAAGCGAGCCGACAGTCATGCGGAATACCAGCGCATCCAGTGCGTGCTGATCAGGGCCACGCTGGGCAGCACTGCGGCTACGAGATCGCGCAGCTGCTGGGCTGGTCCACGGCCACGGTGCATGTGCTGCACTCGCGCTGGGCCAGCGAGGGCGAGGCGGTCTTCGATGTGCGCGGGCGCGGCGGCAGGCATCACCAGCACCTCACGCCCGATGCAGGAAGCAGGCGCTGCTGGCGCCGTTCGTCGAGCGCGCCGAGGCAGGCGGCATGCTGACGGTGGCCGAGATTGCGCGGGCCTACCGGAAGCGTACCGGCAAGGAGGTGGCGCGCTCGACGATCTACCGGCTGCTGGAGCGCCACGGCTGGCGCAAGGTGGTGCCGCGCCCGCGGCATCCCAAGGCAGACGTTGCGGCGCAGGCCGCCTTTAAAAAAACTGCGCCGCGCGGTACGCCAAGAGGTCTCGCGCCAGGCTGAGCAGGGCCGCGCGGTGCGGCTGATGTTCCAAGACGAGGGCCGCTTCGGCCTGCTGGGTACGCCGCGGCGCTGCTGGGCGCCGCACGGCATGCGCCCGGTGGTCGGCGCACGGCTGGAGCGCAAGTACATGCTACGCCTTCAGCGCCGTCAGCCCGCACGACGGCGTGCTCGACAGCCTCGTGCTGCCGTGGGTCAACGCCGAGACGATGTCGCTGTTCCTGGCCGAGGTGGCGCAGCGCCACGCCGAGGAGTTCGTGCTCATGGTCATGGACCAGGCCGGCTGGCATCTGGCCGGCGAGCTGGTCGTGCCGCGGAACATGCGGCTGTTGTTCTTGCCGGCCTACAGCCCCGAGCTGAACCCGGCCGAGCACCTGTGGGAATCGTTGCGCGAGGACTGCTTCGCCAACCACGTCTTCGCCGACCTCGACGCAGTCGAGCAGCGCTCACAGAGGGACTCGCGCGCTCGAAGCCGACCCAGCGCGAACCCGATCAATGACTGGATTCAACTGGATCACTTCTATATCGTTTGAACGCAAATTAGTATCAGGACGGTCGGAACAGCCACCTCAGCCCGAGCAGTTCTGTTGCAGACCTTGAACGTCGCCAACGGGCCGTTAGCGGACGTTAAACAAGCATGCAGGTTTGAATTCAGACCAGCGGCGCGCGATCGGCCGGCCAGCGCGGGGCGCGGCGCGCCGTCAGCACATGGTCGCGCCAAGCACCGTCGATGAACAGGTACTCGCGCGCCAGCCCTTCGCGCTCGAAGCCCAGGCGACCCAGCAGCGCCAGGCTGCGCGTGTTCTCCGGCCGCACGTTGGCTTGCACGCGGTGCAGGCCGACGCGCGGGCCGAAGGCGTCGGCGAGCACGGCCAGCAGCGCTTCGTGCATCAGGCCGCGGCCTTCATGGGCGCTATCGATCGAGTAGCCGAGCATGGCGTTGCAGAACGGCGCGCGGGCGATTTGCGACAGGTGAATCTGGCCGACGGCTTGCTCGGGTGATTCGTCGTGCAGGAACAGCCACCAGCCGATCAGCGAGCCCGCAGTCACCGCGGCAGCCGATGCCGCCAGCCGCTCGCGCTGGCCGCCGGCGGTGAACATCGACGCTGCTTGCGGCGGGGACCAGCGCGCGTGGGCCTCGCGGTTGCGCTGGTAGTAGGCGCCGCCGCGTCGGCCAGCGACGGATTGCTGGCGCGCAGCAGCAGTCGTTCGGTGTGCAGTTCGGGCAGGGCCTCGATCACGCCGCCACTGTAGCCGCCAGCTTTTCTGCCGACGCGCCGAAGGCGTAGGTGTCCATGCCGAGCACGCCGTGCGTCACGCTCTCGTGCAGGCGCTGCGGTGCGGCGTCGCGCCCGCCGGCACCGGCGGCGATGTACCAGGGCAGCAGGTGCTCGTCGCTCGGGTGCATGTCCACCGCGTGCGGCGCCAGCCGGCGGTAATCGAACAGCGCGTCCCAATCACGCGCGGCGCTGGTGTCGCGCATCCAGGTGCGGAAGGCTTTGCTCTCGGCGATCTCGGCCTGCCCGCTGTCGTGCAGGCCGCGCTCGAAGACGCGGCGCAGGTTGTGCGTGATGCTGCCGGTGCCGACGATCAGCACGCCGTCATCGGCCAGCGCGGCCAGCGATTGGCCGAAGGCGAACAGCGCCGCCGGGCTCTCGCGCGGCGACCACGCGAGCGGCAGCACCGGCACGTCGGCCTGCGGGTAAAGGTACATCAGCGCCGTCCAGATGCCGTGGTCGAGCCCGCCTTGATCGACGCGCTGGGCCGGCAGGCGCGCCGCCAGTTCGGGCGCGCCGGGCGCGTCGTAGCGCAACGAGAACAGCCGCTCGTCGAAATTGCCGAAGTCGTACACCGCCGCGTGCCGCGCTGCCGCCAAGGCAACAGGCTCGCGCGCCAGCGTGTGCGCCGACAGCATGAGGATCGCTTTGGGCCGGCCGAAGGCGGCGTCGATGGCCGGCCGAGGCGTTGCAGAAACGCGCCGGCCGCGCCGGGTTCGAGCGCGATCATCGGCGAGCCGTGGGAGATGAACAGCGGGGGCAGGCTTTGGGTCATGCGCCATTGGAAACCATGGGGGCGGCCTGGGCGTTGCGAGGCACTGAATGCGGCATTCAGCCTGGCGTCCGTGGCGGCCCGGGCCCGTGACATCGCATCGATCGCCGATTGACTTGGCGCAGGGCCGCGGGCCGCGGCCTCGACTACGGTTGCCTGCATGCGTTTGCCCCCAGCCCTGCATCGGCAATGGCGCGCCTGCGGGCTCGCGGCGCTGCTGCTGGCGCTGGCGCAGGCGGCGTGCGCCGACTGCGCGCTGTCCTCGGCCGAGCCGCTGCGCGAGATCGCCAACGTTGGCAGCCAGTTCGTGCGCGCGGCGGCGCTGCCGGCGTGGGCCGACTTGCTGGTGCCGCCGGCGCCGGCGCAGGCCGGCCGCGCGCCGGTGGTCGTGCACCTGTGGGAGACCCAGCTGCTGGTCGGGCCGTTGCCGGTGCGGCTGACGCAGCGCACGCTGCAAGTCAACCATGCCAGCGCGCTGGCGGAAATCGGCCAGTTGGCGCTCGACTTCAATCCGCGGTTCGAACGCCTGCTGCTGCACAAGGTGCTGATCCTGCGCGGCAGACAGACCATCGACCACACGCGCACGGCGCCGGTGCGCTGGCTGCAGCGCGAGGCCGCGCTCGAACAGGGCGTCTACAGCGGCGTCATCACGGTCTCGATGGTGCTGCCCGGCGTGCGTGTCGGCGACACCTTGCAGCTCGTCTACTCGATCGTCGGCGAAGCGCCGGCGCTGCGCGCGCGTTTCTCGCAACGCGCGCTCTGGGATCAGCCGTACCCGATGGCATGGCGCCGCGTCACGCTGGTCGCACCGGTCGGGCGTCGCGTGTTGTGGCGCTGGCTCGGCGGCGACGGCGGCGACGGCCCGCAGCCGACCGAGACCGTCGTCGCTGGCGTGCGACGCTTGCGCTTCGAGGCCCGCGACCTGGTCGCCGTGGTGGCCGAGCCGGCCATGCCGGCGCATGTCGAGGCCGGGCGTCGCCTGCAGTTCAGCGAGTACGCGGACTGGAACGAAGTCGCCCGCTGGGCACAAAAGCTGTTCCCGGCCGATGCCCCGTTGCCCGAGCCGATGGGGCCGCTGATGGCGCGCCTGCGCCGGCTGCCGAGTGCCGAGCAACGGACGTCGCAGGCCCTGCAATGGGTGCAGGGCGAGATCCGCAATTGGTCGCGGGCCGTCGGCGAGTACACCGTGCGCCCGCAACTGCCGGCGGTGGTGGTCGCTCGCGGCTACGGTGACTGCAAGGACAAGGCATTGCTGCTGCGCACGATGCTGCGCGCGCTGGCCATCGATGCGCGGCCGGTCCTGGTGTCGCAGGCCAGCCGCGGCGGCCCGGCGTTGATGCTGCCGGCGCCCGACATCTTCGATCACGTCATCGTCCAGGTGCGGCTGCACGGCCGCGAGTACTACCTCGACCCGACCCACGTCGACCAGGCCGGGTTGCTCTCGCGCATGGGCCAGCGCCTCGAAGAAGCGGCGGTGTTGCCGGTCGACGCCGCGACGCAGGGCCTGGTGATCGTGCGCTCGCCCAACCGCGACGAGATCTTTGTCAACCGCTTGCACGAGCGACTGAGCCTGGACGAGATCGGCGCCACCGGCCGCCTGGACGTCGAAATCCAATGGGTCGGCGCCGCCGCGGAGTTGCTGCGCCTGGCGCTGCTGCGCATGGACGCCGCCGGCTTTCGGCGCTTCGTGGTGGCCGGCTATCTGCAGCAATACGAGGGCAGCCGCTTGCTCGACGAGCCCGAGGTCAGCGACGACCGGCAGCTCAATCAGTTGACGATCCGCGCCCGCATTGCCGTGCCCGGTCTGGCACGCGCCGTGGGCGAGTACTGGGCCGTCCCGTTCGCGCCGAGCTTGGGCGAGGCCTTGCAGTTGCCGCCGCAGGCCGTGCGCCGGTTTCCGCTGGCCTTGCTCTCCTACCCCGCCACGCATCGCTACCGCGTGGACATGCACTGGCCCGCGGGGATGGCGATCGTCGACGAGCCCGCGTCGCTACCCTGGGAGACGCCGTACTTTCGTTTGCGGACCACACGCGACGTGCGCGGCAACAGCGAAACCCGGACGATCGAGTTCCAGATGAAGGTCAGCGAGGTGCCCGCCGACGAGGTGCCGGCGTTCGCGGCGGACATGGCCCTGCTCGAAGCCCACGTCGGCGGCGTGATGCGGGCGACAGGCGGCGTGCCGGGCATCGAGCGCCCCTGACGACACCAACGCAAGCCGGCCGCGGGCGGCGTGCGGCGCATGCCCGTGCGGGCCGCTCGGGGCAGGGGTCTGCGGTAAGGTCAGCGCTCCTGTTGCCCGCGTTGCCCGACATGACCAACTCCGAAGAACGCTCCACGCCGCCGTCCGCCTTCGCCTTGGCCTGGCGCCAGACGCTGCGCGACTTTCGCGCCGGCGAGTTGCGCTTGCTGCTGCTGGCGGTGACGCTGGCCGTCGGCGCGCTGACCGCAGTCGGCTTTTTCGCCGACCGCCTGGAGCGCAGCCTGGCGCGCGACGCGCGGCAGTTGTTGGGCGGCGATGCCATCGTGTCGAGCGACCGGCCGACGCCGCAGTCGTTCATCGACGAGGCGCGTGCGCGTGGCCTGCAGGTGGCCACGACGACCGGCTTTCCGAGCATGGGCCGCGCGCCCGACGACAAGGGCGGCGCGAGCAAGCTCGTCGCCGTGAAAGCCGTCAGCGACGGCTACCCGCTGCGTGGCCGCTTGAAGCTGCGCAATGCGCCCGATGCGCCCGAGCGCGACAGCGCCGGTGCGCCGGATCCGGGCACGGCATGGGTCGATGCGTCGCTGCTGGGTGCGCTGCAGTTGAAGATCGGCGACACGCTGCTGCTCGGCGACGCGGCGCTGAAGATCGCGCGCATCGTCGCTGTCGAGCCCGATCGCGGTGCCGGCTTTTCGAGCTTTTCGCCGCGCGTCATGCTCGGCCACGGCGACCTCGCGGCGACGCAGTTGATCCAGCCGGCCAGCCGCGTCGGCTACCGGCTCGCCGTGGCCTCGCCGGCCGGCCGCGACGCCGACGTCTCGGCCTTCGTGCGCTGGGCCGAAGAGCAGATTGCCAAGCAGCCATTGCGCGGCGTGCGTGTCGAGTCGATGGAGTCCGGCCGGCCGGAGATGAAGCAGACGCTCGACCGCGCGAAAAAATTCCTCAACCTCGTCGCGCTGCTGGCCGCGCTGCTGGCCGCCGTGGCGGTGGCGATCGCGTCGCGCGAGTTTGCCGAGCGCCACTTGAACGACTGCGCGATGCTGCGCGTGCTCGGCCAGCCGCAGCGCTCGATTGCCGGCGCGTATGCGCTGGAGTTCGGCGCGGTAGGCTTGATCGCCAGCCTGGCCGGCGTGCTGCTCGGCCTGGTGGTGCACAACGTCTTCGTCTGGCTGCTCGCCGGGCTGGTGCAGGCCGACCTGCCGCCGGTGGGCGTGTGGCCGGCTTTGTTCGGCATTGGCGTTGGCCTGACACTGCTGATGGGCTTCGGCCTGCCTCCCGTGCTGCAACTGGCCAGCGTGCCGCCGCTGCGTGTCATCCGGCGCGATGTCGGCGGTTTGAAGCCGGCGTCGCTGCTCGTGCTCGGCGCCGGCGCGCTGGGCTTTGCGGCGCTGCTGCTGGCGGTGTCGTCTGACTTGAAGCTGGGCCTGATCGCGGTCGGCGGGTTTGCCGCGGCGGTGGCGGTGTTTGCGTTGCTGGCTTGGGCGGCGGTGCTGGTGTTGAAGCAAGCGGTGCCGGAAGCCAACGCGCCGCGCTGGCTGGTGCTGGCGACGCGCCAGATCGCGGCGCGCCCCGCCTTCGCGGTGCTGCAGGTCTCGTCGCTCGCGGTCGGCCTGCTCGCGCTCGTGCTGCTCGTGCTGCTGCGCACCGACCTCGTCTCGAGCTGGCGCAAGGCCACGCCGCCGGACGCGCCGAACCGCTTTGTCATCAACATCCAGCCCGAGCAGGCGACGGCCTTTCGCAAGGTGCTCGACGGCGCCGGTGTGCAGCGCTACGACTGGTACCCGATGATCCGCGGCCGTCTGGTGGCGGTGAACGGCAAGGCGGTGACGCCCGAGACCTTCGGCGCCGAGCGCGCCAAGCGACTCGTCGAGCGTGAATTCAACTTGAGCCACACGGCGCAACTGCCGAGTCACAACACGGTGTCGGCGGGCAAGTGGACCGAGGACGAGGCCGGCGCGGCCAGCGTCGAAGACGGCCTGGCGCAGGAGCTGGGCTTGAAGCTCGGCGACACGATGCGCTTCGACGTCGGCGGCGCCACGCACGAGGCGCGCATCACCAGCCTGCGCAAGGTCGACTGGGGTTCGATGCGCGTCAACTTCTTCGTCATTTTTCCGCAGGCGCAGATGCCGGGGCTGCCGGCGACAGTGATCACGGCGTTTCGCGCGCCGGAGGTCGCCGGCTTCGACAACACGCTGTCGCGCGACTTCCCGAACGTCACCACGGTCGATGTCTCGGCGCAAATCGACCAGGTGCAGCGCGTGCTCGGCCAGGTGATTCGCGCGGTGGAGTTTCTGTTCGCCTTCACGCTCGCCACCGGACTCGTCGTGCTGTTCGCGGCCGTCACGGCGACGCGCGAAGCGCGCGCCAAGGAGTTCGCGGTGATGCGCGCACTCGGCGCCAGCCAGGTGCTGCTCGGCCGCGTGCAGCGCGCCGAGTTGGCGGGCGTCGGTGCGCTGGCCGGTGTGCTGGCGTCGATTGCGGCGATGGTGGTCGGCTGGGCGTTGGCGCGCTACGCCTTCGAGTTCCAGTGGACCGCGTCGCCGTGGGTGCCGCTGGCCGGCGGTGTGGCCGGGGCGGTGTTGGCATTGGCCGCAGGCTGGTGGGGGCTGCGTGACGTGCTGCGGCGGCCGGTGATCGAGACCTTGCGCCGCGCCACGTCTGAATAGATCAGGCGAGCAAACCGGCGAGGTCGATCGTCACGCCCGGCAACGCCGCCACCGGCGTGGCGCGCGGCGTTTCGCTGGCGGTGATGTCGGTGTAGGCCGCGCCGTCGCCGTGGCGGAAGAAGCGCACGACGTTGTTGTCGAGGTCGACGATCCAGACTTCGGCGACGCCGTGTTTGGCGTACAGCGGCAGCTTGACGCCGCGGTCGTAGTTGAGCGTGCTGTCAGAGACTTCGATCAGCAGCAGCACATCGTCGGCGGCGGGGTGCGCGTGCGCATAGAAATCCGCGCGTGGGCGCAACAGCATCAGGTCAGGCTCGGGCTCGGAACGCGGGCCGAGGTGCAAGGGCAACTGGCACCAGACGAGGGCTCGATCGCCAGCGCCTTTCTGCAACGTCGCCAGCAAGCGCGCGACCACGCTCGCATGACGGCTCTTCATCGGTGCCATATCCACGACCTCCCCTTCGATCAATTCGACATGTGCATCCGGCGCGAACACGCCGGCCTGGCCCATGAGGTGGTACTCGTCCACCGTGAGCCGGTGCCGTTGCAGAACGGCGGGGGAATCGGCGTTGCCCATAAGACCAATTCTAGCCAGCGCTACAGTGCGCGTGCCATGCCGATCCACGAATCCAAGCGCAGCCTGCGCGTGCTGCACCTCGAAGACTCCGAGGTCGATCACGAGCTGGCCGCGGCGCTGCTGGCGCGCGACGGCCGCTCGCTCGCAGTGCTGCGTGTCGACAGCGAGGCCGCGTACCGCGCAGCGCTCGAAGAAGACTGGGACGTGGTGCTGTCCGACTACAACCTGCCGGGCTTCTCCGGTCTGGCCGCATTGGAGATCTTGAACGCCAGCGGCCGCCTGCTGCCCTTCGTCATCCTGTCCGGCGAGATCGGCGAGGATGTGGCGGTGCAGGCGATGCGCGCCGGCGCCAGCGACTACCTGCTCAAGAGCAACCTGACGCGCCTGGCGCCGGCGCTCGAGCGCGCGATCGAGGCCAACGAATCGCGCCGCGCGCGCAACGCCGCCGACCGCGAGCTCGCCGCCTCCAAGAAGCGCCTGTCGGAGCTGGCGCAGCACCTGCAAAGCAGCATCGAGCGCGAGCGCGCGGCGATCGCGCGCGAGATCCACGACGACGTCGGCGGCTCGCTGGCGGCACTCAAGTTCGACCTGGCCTGGATGGCGCGCCATGCGCACGACGCCGACGTGCTGGCCCGCGTGACCTCGGCGCTCGAGATGACCGGCCACGCCATCGAAGCCAGCCAGCGCATCATGCACAACCTGCGCCCGGCGATCTTGGAGCAGGGCCTGGTCGCGGCGCTGCAATGGATGGCGCAGCGCTTCGAGAAGCGCACGGGAGTTGCCTGCTCGTTTCGCACCAGCCACGAGCACCTCGATCTGCCGCAAGGCGTGCCGCTGGTGGCCTACCGCGCGGTGCAGGAGGCGCTGACCAACGTCAGCAAACACGCGCAGGCGCGGCGCGTCACGATCGACCTCTCGCTGTCGCGCGGCGTGATGTCGATCGAAGTCAGTGACGACGGCCGCGGCCTGCCCGCCGACGCGCTGGCCAAGTCCGGCAGCTTCGGCATCCGCGGCCTGCGCGAGCGCGCCGAAACGGTCAGCGGCTGGGTCGATCTGTCGAGCGGCAGCCATGCTTCGAACGTCGGGCACGACGATCATCCTGTCGGTGCCGGTGTCGCAAGCGCAGCGTGCCAAGGCGGCCGCGGGCGCGCAGCAAGTCGACGACAACGCCGAACACGACCCTTCAGTCTGGGGCAGCGACCTGTGATCAACGTCATCATCTGCGACGACCACGCGCTGATCCGCCGCGGCATCCGCGACACGCTGACCGATGCGGTCGACATCCGCGTCGTCGGCGAGGCCGGCGACTACGGCGAGCTGCGAGCGCTGATGCGCACGACGCGCTGCGACGTGCTGGTGCTCGACATCAACATGCCCGGGCGCAGCGGCCTGGACGTGCTGCATGCGCTGAAGGACGAAGGCAGCGCGGTCAAGGCGCTCGTCGTCAGCATGTACCCCGAAGACCAGTACGCATTGCGCGCTTTACGCGGCGGCGCCTTCGGCTACGTCAACAAGGGTGGCGACCCGCAGCTGATCGTGCAGGCGGTGCGCATGGTGGCGCAGGGCCGCAAGTACGTCACGCCCGAGATCGCGCAGATGCTCGTCGAGAGCCTGAGTACGCCGGTGCCCGAGCTGCCGCACCAGAAACTCAGCGACCGCGAGTTGCAGACGCTGCTCATGATCGCCTCGGGAAAACGCCTTTCGGACATCGCCACCGAGCTCACGCTGTCGCCGAAGACGGTGTCGGTGTACCGCGCGCGCGTGCTCGAAAAACTCGGCCTCGCAAACAATTCGGAGCTCACTGTCTACGCCATCCGCAACGGATTGGTCGGTGAATAGAGAACTTTCACCGCTTCTCGAATTTGCACTGTGAGCGTGGCCGCGCACGCTCTTACGGTTGATTGCAATGCAGTGGCCATTTAGAGCGAGCGGTCTCGATAGCATTCTTTGTCGTTCCCACTACAAAGATGATCGCTCCATGAAGTCCCTTGTTTTGTTTTGCTCCGTCGCCGTGTTGTTGGTTGCTTGCGGCGGTGCAGAGCCTGACGCCCAAGCGTCTGCCACTGACTCCTCTTCGGAGCGCGCGCAAGCGCTGGCCGCCGGCCCATGGACCTTGGTGGCCAACGAGTCCCAGGCCTTCGATATCGCATCCACCAGCACGGTGCGCTACGGCGCCGGCAGCTCCTGGGTGCAGAAGAGCGTCACCGGGCGCGCGGTCTGCAGCAATCAATTCTTCGGCTCCGACCCGGCCTTCATGGTGACCAAGCGCTGCGAGCTCGAAGGCGCGAGTGCGCCGGCGCCTGCTCCTGCACCAGCCCCTGCACCCGCGCCCGTGGCCGGCGGCTGGTCCTACATCGCGGCAGAGAACGCATCGTTCGCGGTGGCCGGCACGAGCACCGTGCGCTACGGCGCCGGCAGCGCGTGGCTGCAACGCAGCGTGAGCAGCGGCGGTGCGTGCAGCAACGGCTACTTCGGCTCCGACCCGGCCTTCATGGTCGTCAAACATTGCGAAGTCTGGCGTGACGCAGCGGCAGCGCCTGCGCCTGCCCCCGCGCCGCGCCTGCTCCCGCGCCGGCTCCCGCGCCCGCCCCAGCGCCTGCTCCCGCGCCGGCTCCCGCGCCCGCCCCAGCGCCTGTGATCAGCCCCGGTTTGTCCAGCCCCCGCGCCAGCGCGGCCATCATGGTCTCCGGCCACAGCCTCACCGCGCACGGCACCTTCGCCAACATGGAAGCCGTGGCGGCCAGCAAGGGCACGCCGATGGTCTGGAACAAGCAGATCGTCAACGGCTCGCCGACACGCTTTCGCACCCGCGGCGCTGATCTGAACGATGCCTCGTTCTCCGGCTACCGCATGGGCGAGAACCGCAACGGCACGAACATGAACATCGCTGCCGAGCTGTTCAGCCCGCAGACGATCGGCGGCCAGCGCTACGACACGCTGGTGCTGACCGAGCGCCACGACATCGTCAACACGCTGATCTGGGAAGACACCGTGCGCTACACGCGGCACTTCCAGGACCGCCTCGCCGCCGGCAACGTTGCTGCCAACAGCTATCTCTATCACTCGTGGCTGGCGATTGCCGACAAGACCAACCCGGCATCGTGGGTGGCCTACGAGCGCACGGCGGCGAAGGCGTGGCAGTGCACGGCGGCGCGCGTCAACGTCTCGCTCGCGGCGGCCGGTCGTGGTGACCGCATGACCTACCTGCCGGCTGCCCTGGCACTGGCCGATCTGGTCGAGCAGGCCGCCGTCCGCGGCTGGGTGGCCGGCGTCGAGCACCGGCAACGCGGCGCAGACGATCGACCGCCTGTTCACCGACAGCCTGCACCTCTCGCCGCTCGGCGAGTACTACCTGTCGCTGGTCACCTACGCCTCGGTGTACCGCCGCTCGCCGGTGGGTGCTTGGGCACCGTCCGGCGTTACCGCAGAGCAGGCCACTGCGCTGCAGAACGTGGCCTGGCAGTCGGTCTCGAACCACTACAACAGCGCCACCACGCCGAGCATGGAGCAGTGCCAGGCGGTGATGCGCGAGCAGGTGTGCAGCGCCTTCGCCAGCTATTCGGGCTACAGCGGTGTTGCAGCAGTCTGCGGCGCCCGCTTCACGCAGCAGGACCGGGGCAACCCGTTCTACTACAGCGCCGCGGCCGACGCCGGCTACTGGTTCCCTTGAGCGCAGTTCACCGCGTGGCTCGTTTGCGAACGCACTCGAGCAAGGCCCGTCCGTCGGGCGGCTGCCCGCTGCGCTGCGACGCCCACACCATCTCGCCGAGGCACTCCATGGCCTCGTGGTGGGCGTCGTGCAGCGAGCCGCGTTTGGCGGCGAGCAGCTCGACCGCCTGGCGGATGCCGCGCGGCTGATCGATTGAACACTGCTCGCTGATCGTCAGGTGCATCGACAGATGCAGGAACGGGTTGGCGTGTCCGCTCTCGACGCTGTAGGTCGCGGCCAGCGCTTGCTCCAGGTCAGCGAGATCGGCGTGGTGTTCGGGGTGCTCGGCGATCCACTGCGCGGCCAGGGTTTCCATCGGCTCCTGCACCAGGCCTTCGCGCTGCTTGCGCCAGGCCTCGCAGAAGAAGCGGCGGACGTCGTGCTGTGAGGGGTTGAACATGTCAGCGGGTCATTGCGCCATACGCGAGGCAGGAAACGGGTTTCTGCTTCGGGCCGTTGTGTTTGTTCTCGACAGTTCTTGAATACGCTTGGGCGCCGTCTGTGCGGGCGCAAGGCATGGGGCCGGCCGGTGCCGGGCTGCGGATGCAACGCCCCGCTGCGCGGGGTGCGCTGCGGTACTCGCCCTGGGGTCGCGCCGCAGAACTCTCTTCACTCGCTGCGCTCGTTGCGCTCGAACAGCTGCGGCGAGTCAGTTGTGGAAGCGCGCGGGTACGCGCGCCGACCCCAGGGCTGCGTTCCTCGCCGTCGCATACGCAGCCCGGCGCCGGCCGGCCCCATGCCTTGCGGGGAACGATCGAGCTTGGGGGAGGGTGTTTTGCAAGGCGCGGGGCATCGAGCCCCGCGCCTTGCCGCGCGCCGCAGGCGCGCGCCTGTTCGAAGGTCGGGCTCGATGCCCGGCCTTCGAACTTCTCCAATAAAGAACAGGTGGTTCCTCGCCAAGCCGTGGGCGGGTGCGCGGTGGCGCGCCACTGCGCACCCGCACGCGGCTTGGCGCCCGCCAGCACGGATCTCCGGGGACGCGGGCGACGTGAGCGTGGGGCCAAATCCATAGGCAGCACAATTGTCGCCCGCCAACGAAAGCACAGCATGCAAGTCAGCACCGAACAGCTCTTCACCCAAGCCCGCACGCAGAACGGCTTCAAGCCCACCGCCGTCAGCGACGAGCAACTGCGCGCGCTCTACGAGCTGCTGAAGTGGGGCCCGACCTCCGCCAACTGTTCGCCGGCGCGATTCCAGTTCGTGCGCGGTGCGCAGGCAAAAGAAAAGCTGTTGGCCTGTGTCTCGCCGGCCAACGCGCCGAAGATCCAGCAAGCGCCGGTGACGGCAATCATCGGCATGGACATGGCGTTCCACGACAAGCTGCCGCAACTGTTCCCGCACACCGACGCGCGCGCCTGGTTCGCCGGCAACGACGCCAAGATCGCCGAGACGGCGTTTCGCAACTCGTCGCTGCAGGGCGGCTACTTCATCATCGCCGCGCGCGCGCTCGGCCTGGGCTGCGGGCCGATGAGCGGCTTCGACGCCGCCAAGCTCGACGCCGCGTTCTGGAGCGGCACCACGGTGAAGACGAATTTCATCTGCACGCTCGGCGAGGGCGACCCGGGCAAGGTCATGGCGCGCAGCCCGCGGCTGTCGTTCGAAGAGGCCTGCAGTTTGGTGTGACGGCCTTCATCAGCGACCCCTGGTTCTACGCCGCGGCGATCCCCGCGGTGCTGCTGATGGGCTTGTCGAAGAGCGGTTTCCTGATCGGCTTCGGCGCGTTGGCCACACCGCTGATGGCCTTGGCGGTTCCGGTGCCGCAGGCCGCGGCGATCATGCTGCCGCTGCTGCTGGTGATGGACGCCACCAGCATCCAGCAACTCTGGCGGCATCGCGATCGCGACTTGCTGCGCCTGCTGCTGCCGGCCGGATTGATCGGCACGGTGATCGGCACGCTGCTGTTCGGTGTCTTGTCGTCGAAAGCCGTGGCGGCCGTGGTCGGCGTGCTGACGCTGCTCTTTCTGGCGCAGCGCCTGGTCTTCCCGCCGCGCCCCGATGCGCCGCCGCCGCCCAAGGCCGTGGGCTTCGTGCTCGGCATCGCTGCGGGCTTCACCAGCTTTGTTGCGCACGCGGGCAGCCCGCCGTTGTCGGCGTATGTGTTGCCGCTGCGCCTGGATCCGATCCGCTTCACGGCGACGATGGCGGTGCTGTTCACCGCGATCAACCTGTCGAAGTGGATCCCGTACGCGTGGCTCGGCCTGCTCGACATGCGCAACCTCGCCACCTCGCTGGTGCTGGTGCCGCTGGCGCCGCTGGGCGTGTGGCTCGGCATCTGGCTGGCGCGGCGCATCGCCTCGGCGTGGTTCTACCGCATGGCCTACACCGGTATGGCGGCGACGGGGGTCAAGCTGTTGTGGGATGGGCTGCGGTGACGGGCGGTTTGCGGCCCATTGCTGACCTTGAATGCGTGCATTGCACACAATGTGACGATCGCCAAGCCGTGGGCGGGTGTGCGCTGGCGCGCCACTGCGGCGGTCGGCGCCAAAGGCGCGCCGACTGCGCTGCGGTGCTCGGGTTTCGGTCGCGCTGCGAAACTCGCTTCACTCACTGCGTTCGTTGCGCTCAAACAGTTGCGGCGAGTCAGATGTGCGAAGCGCGCGGGTACGCGCGCCGACCGAAACCCTGTGCTCCTCGCCGCCGCACAGGCGCGCCAGCGCACACCCGCCCACGGCTTGGCGAGGCACGCGCCTGTTCTTTGTTGGAGAAGGGCAAGAGCCGGGCATCGAGCCCGGCCCTCGCCCGGTTGCGCGCCTGCGGCGCGCGGCAAGGTGCGGGCTCGATGCCCGCACCTTGCCACCACCCTTCCCCAAGAACGCTCCTCCCCCGCAAGGCATGGGGCCGGCCGGTGCCGGGCTGCGTAGGCGACGGCGAGGAACGCAGCCCTGGGGTCGGCGCGCGTACTCGCGCGCTTCCACAACTGACTCGCCGCAACTGTCCGAACGAAACGAGCGCAGCGAGTGAAGTGAGTTTTGCGGCGCGAGCCCAGGGCGAGTACCGCAGCGCACCCTGCGTAGCAGGGCGTCGTCTCCGCAGCCCGGCACCGGCCGGCCCCATGCCTTGCCTGCGCACAACGGACAAGCAAGCGCATTTCCGGACGTTCGCGAACCCACACAACGGGCCGAACGGGAGCCTCGGGTCGATGCGACTGAAGGCAGCTTCTTGTCAGTCCGGCGCGCCTGTCGACTCTGTCCAGCCTTCACTGGTGGCGCGGCTGTCCTTCCTCTGCCGCTCCTCGGCCATGAATTGCTCCATCTGCGCGCGGCCGATCTTGCTCATGGCGATCAGTTTGGACTCGTCCTTGAAGTGCGGCGCCGCCTGTTCGATCTGTTCGAGGTTGTGGCGCCGAAAGCGCAGCGCCAGGTTGCGCGCCTGGTGGCGCTCGAAGCCGAGCACTTCGAGCACGCCTCGCGCGCTCATCAGCGCCGAGTCGAACGTCTCGCGCTCGATCAGCGCGACGCCGCGGTCGCGCAGCTGGTAGAAGTGCTGCACGTTGCGCGCACGGGCGACGATCTGCAGCGCGGGGAAGTGTTCGCGTGCCATGTCGACGAGGGCGAGGCTTCGTTCGACATCGTCGATGGCGACGACGAGCACGCGCGCCTCGGCCGCGCCGGCCTTGCGCAGCAGGTCCAGCCGCGTCGCGTCGCCGTAGAACACGCTGATGCCGAAGCGGCGGATGCCTTCGACGGCTTCGCTGTCGTGGTCGAGCACCGTCGGCTCGATGCCGTTGGCCAGCAGCACACGGCCGATGATCTGGCCGTAGCGGCCGAAGCCGGCGATGATCACCTGCTCATGCTGCGGCTCGTCGATCTCGGCGAGCTTTTTCGCGCCCTGCTGCGCCAGGCGCGGCAGCAGCCACTTGTCGGCCAGCACGAGGGCCAGCGGCGAGATCAGCATCGACACCGCCACCGCGGCGACGAGCAGCGACGACGTTGCGCCGTCGATCACGCCGGCCTGCTGCGCCGCCTGAAAGACGACGAAGCCGAACTCGCCGCCTTGCGCCAGCAGGATCACGAACACCGGCCGCTCGGCCAGCGGGATCGGCATGCCGCGCGCGATGACGATCAGCACGATCGCCTTGATGAGCAGAAAGCCGAGCACGATGGCTGCGATCAGACCCGGCTGCGCGAGCACCACCGCGAAGTCGATGCTCATGCCGACGGCGATGAAGAACAGGCCGAGCAGCAGGCCCTTGAACGGCTCGAGATCGGTTTCGAGTTCGCGCCGGTACTCGCTCTCTGCCAGCAGCACGCCGGCGAGGAATGCGCCCAGGGCCATCGACAAGCCCACCGCATGCATCAACGCCGCGGTGGCGACGACGAGCAGCAGCGACGCGGCGGTGAAGATCTCCGGCGTCTTGCTGCCGGCGATCCAGCGCAGCGCGGGGCGCAACAGCAGGCGGCCACCGAGCAGCAGTGCAGCGATCACCGCCACCGCTTTTGCAGCGCCCCACCAGCCGCCGCCCGCGGCTTGTGCGGCCTGCGGCGCGAGCAACGGCAGCAGCGCGAGGATCGGGATCGCGGCCACGTCTTGAAACAGCGCGACGCTGAGCACGCCCTGGCCGGCGTTGGTCGGCATCGCGTTGCGCTCGCCGAGCACGGCCAGGCCGATGGCGGTGGAGCTCATCGCCAGGCCAAGACTCGCAGCGAGCGCGATCTGCCACGGCACGCCGAACGCAATCGCCACGCCCGCCATCAACGCCGCGCAGCTCGCCACCTGCGCCGTGCCCCAGCCGAAGATCGGCCGCCGCATCGCCCACAAGCGCCGCGGTTCGAGCTCGAGGCCGACGAGAAACAACATCAGCACGACGCCGAACTCGGCCACCGACAGGATCGTCCGCGCATCGGTGACGAGCGCGAGGCCCCACGGGCCGATGACGATGCCGGCGGCGAGGTAGCCAATGATCGATCCCAGGCCGAGCAGGCGCGCCAGCGGCACCGCGATCACGGCAGCGGCGAGGTAGATCAGGCTCGTTGTCAGCCAGGCGGTGGAGTGCTCCATGGTCAGTGGTGCCGGGCCGCCCCAAGACACTGACGCTCCCCTCGGGGGACGCGAGCGCAGCGAGCTGGGGGCCTCATTGACGGACGACGGCGGGCGAGTAGGCCAGCGGCGCGAGCAAACGCGGCGCGCTGCTGCCGTCGATCGCCAGCGCAAAAACGTTGGTGGCCGCCGGCGTGGTGTCGTCGGGCAGCGCGTAGGCGATCTCGCGGTTGTCGATCCACTCGACCTGGTCATCGACGCTGCGCGTCTCGCGCGCGAGTGCCGTCTCCTTGCCGCTGGCCAACTCGCGCACCACCATTTGCCAGACGACGCGGCCTTGCGGCGCCGGCACGACGCGGCGCTTGAAGGCGATGCGCCGGCCGTCGGGCGAGAGCGACGGGCACTCGACGTTGGCGGCGATCACCGTCATGCGCTGCTGCGCAACGTCGCCTTGCACCAGCCACTGCTTGCCGTCGGTTTGCAGCGTCGCGTAAAAACCTTTCGCGTCGGGCGTGAAGGTGACGCCCCAGAAATTGAAGTCGGCGGCCTTGAACGGCTGGCCGTCCTTGATGACGGCAAAGGCTTCGAGGTCGGCGGCGATCATGCGGCCGCTCTGCGCATCGATGATCGAGGTGCGCGTCGAAAACCCCGGCGACGAATACGAATGCCCGCTGACGAAGACGGTGGTCGCGGCCAGCGAGCCGTCGGCCGACATGCGCGTGCGGCTCGGCGCGCCGGCCAGGTCGAAGCTGGCGGTCTTGCGCAGGCTGCTGTCGAACAGGTGCGCGTGGTAAGTCGTGATCGCGCCGCGTTTGGCTTCGAGACAGATGCCGCGGCCGGCAGCGGCGTGCACGCGGTCGCAGTTCAGCGTGCTGACCGAGCGCATGCCGTCGCCGGCGCCGAGCGCTTCGAGCGCCATGCGGCCATGCGAGGCGCCAGGGCCGGTGATGCGCAGCAGCAGGTACGGCGCGGCGGGCAGCGACTGCAACGGCCGTTCGCTGCGCGTGATCGTCGCCGCGACTTGCGCGCGCTGCTGCGCCGCCCACCACGCGTACGCGCCCGCAGCGGCGATGCAGGCCAGTGCCACGCCGAGAAAGGCGAGCACGCGCGCGGGTGAGGGTGAGGCGACGTTGTTCATGTCAAGCGCTCCAATCGAATCCAGGTGCGCGCGGTGAGCAGCAGCGCCACTGCCATGGCGCCCGCGAACACCGCGACCGCCGTCTCCAGGCTCCACGCATTCCACAACACACCGAACAGCGCCGAGCCGACGAGTCGCGACAGCCCCGTGGCGGTGGTGATCATCGCAAAGCCGCTGGCGCGCAGGTCGGCCGGCAGCCAGGCGCTGACCGCGGCCATCAGCACGCCGTCGGTGCAGGCGTAGTAGGCACCGAGCAGCGCCAGCGCCAGGGCGCCCCACAGCTTGTGCTGCTGCGAGGCCAGCAGGCAAAGACAAGCCGCGAGCAGCAGCGTGTAGCCGAGCAGGATGACGCGGCCGCGGCCGATGCGGTCGGCGAGTTTGCCCGCGGGCACGGCGAGTGCGAGATACGTCAGCGCGGTGCCGAGAAACAGCAGCGGAAACCAGGCCAACGGCAGCGCTGCGCTGCGTTGCAAGAGCAGGTAGAAGAACGGATCGGCGACGGTGGCCAGTCCGAGCAGCGCGGCGGCGATCAGCACGGCGCGCAGGCGCGTCATGCGCAGCAGGCCCATCGCCTGCGCAAACGTCGGCCGCGTGGCCGCGTCGGTGGTTCCGCTCGGGCTGCGCACCAAGAGCAGCAACGCCGCCAGACCGGCCAGCGCGATGCAGAAGCTGGTGACAAAGACAACGTCGAACGCTTCGGGCAAGGCGGCAAGGATCGCAAACGCCACCAGCGGCCCGAGCAGCGCGCCGGCGCTGTCGAACGCGCGGTGCACGCCGAAAGCCAGGCCGACGCGCTGCGGATCGCTGGCCAGCGAGATCATCGCGTCGCGCGGCGACGTGCGGATGCCTTTGCCGACGCGGTCCGCCGCCATCACGGCCGACAGCGCCGGCCACGACGTGCCCGCCGCGAGCCAGCCGAGCTTGCACGCGGCCGACAAGCCGTAGCCCGCCGCGGCCACCTGCTTGTGGCGCTGCCAGCGGTCGGCGCACCAGCCGCCGGCCAGGCGCGCGGCCGCCGCGGCGCCTTGATAGACCGAGTCGAGCAGGCCGATCTGCAGCGGTGAGAGCTGCAACGCGAAGACGAGGTACAGCGGCAGGATCGACGTCACCATCTCCGAGGCCACGTCGGTCAGCAGGCTGGTGACGCCGAGCGCATAGACCGTCGGCGCAACGCCGCTCCAGCGCGCACCGCGCAGTTGCCGCATCGCTTTGGTGTCGAGCGAGTAGGTCATGCGCGGGCGATCGGTGGCGGGCACGGCGATCACTTCGCAGCTCGGCATCTCATCGATCTCCGGCCACTGCGGATAACTCTGCAGCCGCTCGCTGAAGACCTTCGCATGCGCCGCCATCTCGGCCTCGCCGACGCGGTGCGCGCCGTGCAGCAACAGCGGCGGCAGAAAGCGCATGCCGCACAGCGCCGCAGTCTGCTCGTACGGCGGCAGGAAGGCGTCGAAGAAATGGCGGTTCGTGCCCTGCGGCCGGTAGCTGTCTTCGACGCCGCCAGTCGAAGCGACTAGCCACAGATCCTTGCCCGCCAGCGCCCGTCCGCCGGGGCCGTAGGCCCAGCCGAAGGCGAAGACCTCGTCGACCCAGAGCTTCAACAGCGGCGTCATGCCGTACCAGTGCAGCGGCTGCAGCCAGACGACGAGCTGCGCCGCGGCCAGCGCGCGCTGCTCGGCGGCAACGTCGATCAGGTAGTCCGGGTAGAGCGCGTAGAGGTCGCGCACCTGCACGCGATCGGCCAGCGACGATGCGGCGGCGCTGCGCATCAGCTGCACGTTGACGCGCGAATGTTCGAGGTGCGGGTGCGCGGCGAGGACGAGGATCGGCGTCAAGGCTTGCGGGTTGATTCGGTGGCTGCGTCGGACGGCCTCGTTACCATAGCCGCAAACAACCGCCGGAGGGTTTTGCATGCCTGGAATCGTGGTCGCCGATGTGCTGATTCCCGGGGCGTCATGAAGCGCTTTGCGCGGCTGGCCGATCTGTCGGCGCTGATCGGCCAGGAGTTGGCGCGCAGTGACACGCTCGTCGTCGATCAGCCGCGCATCGACGCTTTTGCCGCGGCCACCGAAGACCGGCAGTGGATTCACGTCGATCCCGCGCGTGCCGCAAGCGGCCCATTTGGTGCGACCATCGCGCATGGCTTTCTCACGCTCAGCCTGCTGCCGCCGTTGATGTACAGCGCATTTGCCATCGACGACGTGCGCATGGGCGTCAACTACGGCGTCAACCGGGTGCGCTTCCCGGCGCCGGTGCCCGCGGGCAGCCGGATCTCGGCGCGCTTCAAGCTGCTGGCGTTCGAGCCCATAGACGGCGGTGCGCAGTTGACGATCGAAGCCACGATCGAGCGCGAGGGCCACGCCAAGCCGGTGTGTGTGGTCGAACAGGTGGTGCGGCAATACACCCTATGAAGCCCGTGCCCTGTGATGGGAAACCCATGCGAATGTCGCCGTCCGGTTGCGGCCCGAAGCGGCTGTTGACGACGGTCGGCTTCTCCACCCCGTTCGCCCTGAGCTTGTCGAAGGGCCAGGCTGAGCCTGTATTCCCGATCGCCCTGAGCTTGTCGAAGGGAGCCTTCGTGCTGCACGACAAGGGCTTCGACAGGCTCAGCCCGAACGGTGAGGAGGCGGGGCTTCGATACCTCAGCCCGAACGGTTCTTTGCGGACCTTGAAGTTCGCCAACGGGCCGCAAACCGACAGCAGTTTCGAGCGTCGAAGGACGCGCAGCACGATGGAGCCACTGAGATGAAAGTCCTGCTCGTCGATGACCACCCGCTGATCCTGGCGGCGTTGCAGAGCGTGATCCGCGGTCTCGGCGACGACGTCACCGTGGTCGGCGTGTCCACCGAAAAAGAAGCGCGCGCGGCGTTGAAACGCGACCCGGACTACGACCTCGTGCTGCTCGATCTGCAGCTCGGCGCCAGCGACGGCTTCGTGCTGCTGGCCGATCTGCGCAAGACCTATCCGGCGCTGCCGATCGTCGTCGTCTCGGCGTCCGACCGCACCAGCGATGTCATCCGCGCCATCGACGCCGGCGCCATGGGCTTCGTGCCCAAACGTGCCACCAACGACACGCTGGTCGAAGCGCTGACCCTGGTCATGGGCGGCGGCATCTACGTGCCGCCGATGGCGCTGGGCCTGCAGGGCGCGCCGGACCCCGTGCCCGAAGGCGACACGGTGCCCGACATCATGCGGCCACGCCTGGCCGACATGGATCTCGACGACATGGCGCACGGTGCGCGCGAGGCGCCGCACCCGGAACCGGCGCCGAGCTTCGAATCACTCGGCCTGTCCAAACGCCAGGCCGACGTGCTGGCCTACCTGTTGAAGGGCCTGCCCAACAAACTGATCGCGCGCGAGATGGGCATCTCCATCGAGACTGTGAAGGACCATGTGGCCGCGGTGCTGCGTGCGCTCAATGTGTCGTCGCGCACGCAGGCGGTGCTGGCGGTCAGCCAGATGACGCAACGCGCAGGTGCGGGCTGGAAGTCCTCGAAATGAGATGAGCGCAGACAAGCGCGGCGTCATCCACAGCCACAGCGACGCCGAGCGCGCCGACCATGTGCGCGCGCTCTTCGAGCAGACACCGGCGGTGCTGGCCGGCAATGCCATCGGCATCGGCCTGGTGCTGCTCGCCTTCTGGCCGATTGCGCCGCTGCCGCGCATCGGCGGCTGGCTGGTGCTGGCGCTCGTGCTCTGGGGCGTGCGCCTGGCGCACTACCTGCGCTACCGAGCGCGCCGTGATGCCGATGCCGAAACGGTGATGCGCTGGCGCACGAGCTGGCGCGTGCTGGTGCTGCTGCAAGGCGCGATGTGGCCGCTGGCGGTGTGGCTGTTCTGGGGCATGGGCTTCACCTTTCACACCGTCGCGCTGGTGCTGATCGCGATGAGCTACGCCCTCGGCTCGGTGCAGTTGCTGGCGGCGCAGCCGCTGCTGTTCATCAGCTTCACGTCGATCGTGCTGGTGCCGATCATCGTGCGCGTGGCCACCGACACCGCCGAGGCCTGGCACTGGCAACTGGCGCTCGTGCTCGGCCTGCTGTTCGTGATCACGCTGGTGCTCGGCCGCACCTACCGCGATGCGCTGTCGCAGGCCATCGTGCTCAAGCAGCAGACCGAGCACCTGGCCGAGCAGTTGAAGCGCGAGAAGGCGGTGGCCGACGAAGCGCGCCGCGCCGCCGAAGCCGCCACGCGCGCGAAGACGCAGTTTTTTGCCGCCGCCAGCCACGATCTGCGCCAGCCGCTGCATGCCATGGGCCTGTTCGCCGAAGCCTTGCGCCAGCGCAGCGCGCAGGGCCAGGGCGACCCCGAGGTGTCATCGCTCGTCAACAGCATCAACCAGAGCGTCGATGCGCTCGAAGGCCTGTTCGGCGAGCTGCTCGACATGACACGCATCGACAGCGGCGGCGTCGATGTGCAACTCGCACCCGTGCGCATCAAGGACATCTTTGCGCGCCTGCGCCTGACCTTCGAGCCGGTGGCGTTTGAGAAAGGCCTGGCGCTGTCGTTTCACGGCGCGCAGCGTGTGGCCCACAGCGACGGCCTGCTCGTCGAGCGCATCCTGCGCAACCTGGTCAGCAACGCCATCCGCTACAGCGAAGACGGCGGCGTGCTCGTGGCCTGCCGGCCCAAACCCAATGACGGCGGCAAGCTGCTGCTGCAGGTCTGGGACAGCGGCGTCGGCATCAGCGAGGCCAACCTGCCGCACATCTTCGACGAGTTTTATCAAGTGCACGGCAGCGCGCCGCTGGCCGCGCACCACAAGAAGGGTCTCGGCCTGGGCCTTGCCATCGTCAAGAAACTCGCCGGCTTGCTCGAAGCGCCGCTGTCCGTGCGCTCGGTCGCCGGCCGCGGCACGGTGTTCTCCGTTCGAAGTGCCCGTGGGCCGCGAGCCGCGCACGATCTCGCCGCCGCCGCCCTCCAGCGCCGCGCACCTCGGCCTGACGCTCGACGGCCGCCAGCATCGTCGTCGTCGAAGACGAGCCCGCGGTGCGCGAGGGCCTGCTCGTGCTGCTGCAATCGTGGGGCGCGACGGTCGAAGCGCTGCCCGACCTGCCGGCGGTGCAAGCCTGGCGCGCCGACCCTACGCGACAGCCGCCGGACTTGTTGATCGTCGACTACCGCCTGCCCGACGGCGCCACCGGTATCCAGGCGCTGGCCGCGATTCGCGCGCGCTGGCCGGGCCTGGCGCTGCCGGCGATCGTCGTCACCGGCAGCAGCTTGGGCGGCCACGAAGACGAGTCGGCCAAGCACGACTTCCACTTGCTGATCAAGCCGGTGCTGCCGAACAAGCTGCGGGCGATGATCGGGTTCAAGCTCGGGCAGCGCTGAAGCCGCAGGTCCGACCCACCCCGCGCTTGCGCGGCGTAAGTTCTGACGATTCAACAACGAGCTTCGGGGCAGAGGCGGTCAGACGTGGCTTGAAATTCCCGCTTCGAGAGCGGGAATTTCAAGATAGCCAGGTTGGCAAGACCACGCTCGCGCGCTCGATGCTCGCCGCCGGCTCGGCAAACTATTTCGATCTCGAAGATCCGCAGGTCGAAGCCCAGCTCGCGCAGCCGATGACGGCATTGAAAGACCTGCGTGGCCTCGTCGTGATCGACGAGGTGCAGCATGCGCCGGAGCTGTTCAGGGTGCTGCGCGTGCTGATCGATCGGCCGGGCGCCGACGCACGCTTCCTGCTGCTGGGCAGCGCCTCGCCCGCACTGCTGCGCCAGACCAGCGAGTCACTTGCCGGCCGCATCGAGGTGATCGAAAGCGGCGGCTTCACCCTCGACGAGACCGGCATCGCCCACGCCTCGGCGCTGTGGTGGCGCGGTGGGTTTCCGCGCTCCTACACAGCTCCCGACGACACGGCCAGCCGCATCTGGCGGCGCGAGTTCATCAGCACCGTCGTCGAGCGCGATCTTCCGCAGCTCGGCATCGGCGCACCCGCGCCGGCGATGCATCGTTTCTGGTCGATGTTGGCGCACTACCACGGGCAAATCTGGAACGCCGCCGAACCCGCGCGCTCGCTCGGTGTCAACGAAAGCACCGTGCGCCGTTATCTCGACTGGTTGACGCAGGCGTATCTGGTGCGCCAGTTGCAGCCCTGGCACGTGAATCTCGGCAAGCGGCAGGTCAAGGCGCCAAAGGTTTACGTGCGCGATTCGGGTTTGCTGCATGAACTGCTGGGCCTCGCAGACGCCGCGGCACTGGCTCGCCATCCGAAGAGCGGCGCGTCGTGGGAAGGCTTTGCGCTCGACCAGGTGCTGCGCATCGCGCGGCCCGAGCAGGCCTACTTCTGGGCCACGCACGGCGGCGCCGAACTCGATCTGTTGATGCACAAGGATGGCCGACGCGTCGGTGTCGAGTTCAAACGCGCCGATGCGCCCTTGCTGACGTCGTCGATGCGCATCGCGCTGGCCGATCTTGAACTCGATGCGCTTTATGTTGTGTACCCGGGCTCGCGCCGCTATCGCTTGGCGCAGCGCGTCGAGGCTGTACCGCTGGGCGCGCTGCTGACCTCGGGCGATTGACGGACAGGGCGCCCGGCAAGGTGCGTTGATCCACGTTGCCGGCCCGCACCCCGCGGGCACCGACGCCGTCGCCAACTATTGCCGCTGACGTCGCCGCGCGCGCATCACAGCACTTCAGCCGCGCCGCCACTCTGCCGAACAAGTGATGGACCACCCCCATCGCCATGTCCGCCACCGTGCTGCCCCTGCGCCTTGCTGCGCGCTTGCCTCGCCGCTGTTCTGGGCAAGCCTGACCGGCACGCTGTTCGACCCAGCCGACAGCGCGCGCGGCTCGGTCTGGGTGGTCGATGACATCGACGCACAAAAATCTGCCGAAACCGCGCTGGTCAGCGTGCGCGAGCAGCATCACCTGATCCTCGACAACGTGCTCGTCGGCGTGGCCTTCGTGCGCGAGGGCCGCGTCACGCAGTGCAACCGCGCCTTCGAACAACTGCTCGGCTGGGAGCCGGGCGAGCTCTCCGGGCGTTCGCCGCGCGAGTGGTACGCCAGCGACGCCGATTGGGAAGCAGCCCGGCAGTGCTGCAGCGAAGCCCTGCGCGCCGGCGGCACGTTCGAGGGCGAGCTGGTGCTCTGCCACCGCGACGGCCATGCCATCGAGTGCGAGGTCCGCGCCAAAGCCATCGATGCCGCGCAGCCCGCGCTCGGCTCGATCTGGATCACGCTGGACATCACCGCGCGCAAGGCGGCCGAGCGCGCGCTGCGCGACACGCAGGCCGATCTCGAACGCCAGGTGCGCGAGCGCACCGAAGCGCTCAATCGCCTGGCGCACTATGACGTGCTCACCGGCCTGCCCAACCGCGCGCTGCTCGACGACCGCGCGCAGCAGGCGCCGGCCGCGTCGCGCCGCCAGGGCCAGCCGCTGGCGGTGATGTTCCTCGACCTCGACCACTTCAAGGCTGTGAACGACTCGCTCGGCCACCGCGTCGGCGACGCGGTGCTGCGAGAGCTGGCCGCGCGCCTGCTTCGCGTCGTGCGCGCGCAGGACACGGTGTCGCGGCTGGGCGGCGACGAGTTCGTGCTGCTGCTGCCGCAGACCGACGCCGCTGGCGCCGCCGAGGTCGCGGCCAAGGTGCTGGCCGCCGCGCAGGTGCCGTTTCAGGTGGAGACGCACGAGCTGACGGTGACGCCGTCGATCGGCATCGCGCTGTCGCCGCGCGACGGCGACGACCTCGACGCGTTGTCGCGCGCCGCCGACACGGCGATGAACCGCACCAAGGCCGAAGGCCGCAACACCTTGCGCTTCTACACCGCCGAGCTGCAGGCGCAATCGAACCGCACGCTGCTGCTGTCCAACGCACTGCGCAGGGCGATCGAGCGCCATCAGCTCTCGCTGGCCTACCAGCCGCAGATGGACCTGGCCAGCGGCCGCAGCATCGGCGCCGAGGCGCCGAAGCGCTGCTGCGCTGGCAGCATGCCGACTTCGGCAACGTCTCGCCGGCCGAGTTCATTCCGATCGCCGAGTCGAGCGGCCTGATCCTGCCGATCGGCGAGTGGGTGCTGAATGAGACGGCGCGTCAGCTCGCGGCGTGGGACCGCGAAGGTCTGCCGGCGCTGACGGTGGCGGTCAACGTGTCGTCGGTGCAGTTCCGTCAGGCCGACCTGCCATCGCTGGTGCAGCGCACGCTCGGCGCTGCGGGGTTGGGCATCGAGCGCATCGAAGTCGAGCTGACCGAAGGGGCGGCGATGCAGGACCCGCAGAGCGCGATTGCGGTGATGAACGCGCTCTACGAAAACGGCACCGAACTCGCGATCGACGACTTCGGCACCGGCTACTCGTCGCTCGCGTACCTGAAGAACTTTCAGGTCGGCAAGCTGAAGATCGACCGTAGCTTCGTGCGCGACATCGGCCGCGGCGCCTGCGACCGCGCGATCGTCGAAGCCATCATCCGCATGGCGGCCAGCCTGGGCATGCGCACCGTCGCCGAGGGCGTGGAGACGCAGGAGCAGCTGGCGTTCCTGCGCGAGCGGGGGTGCAATGCGATGCAGGGGTATTTGCTGGCGCGGCCGCTGTCGGCCGACGCGTTCGCGGCGTTCCTGCGCGCTCGGATGGCGCAAGCCCGGTAGCGCCTGGCGCCTTCGCCGCACATTCACTGAGCCGCTGCCGACCGGCCACCGGCCGCTGCCGCCAGCGCGTGAAGCAGCTTGTCGGCCCCTGCGGGCTTGTGCAGCACCCACACGCCGGCCAGTCCATCGGCGCTGGCATCGGTGTCGGCGGTGAGCACGACGGCCGGGATCGCTTCTCCGGTCTGCACGCGCAAGCGGCGGATCAGATCGAAACCGTCGCAGGTCGTCCGGCCGTCGATCGTGCGCGGGCCACCGAAGCGCAAATCCGTCAACAGCACATCGGGCGCTCGCAGATGCCGGTCCGCCTCGGCCAGGGCGGTGGCGGCATCGGTGGCCGTGGCGACCAGGCAGCCGGCCTGGCTGAGCAGCACCATCGTGGCTTGCAAGGCGTCGGGCTCGTCATCCACCGCGAGCACGAACAGGCCTTCGAGGTTCGGCAGGGCGGCCGGCCGCGCGCTGGCTCGTGTTCTCGGCACTTCGTCCGCAGGCAAGGCCGGCAGCCAGAGATCGAAACGCGAACCGCGGCCGGGCAACGAGGCCAGCCGCACCTCCGCGACCAGCAGTTCGGCGCTGCGCTTGACGATCGACAAACCCAGGCCGAGGCCTTCGTCACCGGAGGTCTTCGGATTCAGGCGCACGAACTCGTCGAAGATCGCCGCCCGGTCTTCGGGCGCGATGCCGATGCCGCTGTCGTACACGCGCAGCACGACACGCCCTTGGCGTGCACGGCAGGCCAGCAGCACGCCACCGCGTTCGGTGTAGCGGATGGCGTTGACGCACAGGTTGCCGACGATGCGGTCGAGCAAGGCGGCATCGGTGCGCACCGACAGGTTCGTCGCGCGCGCATGAAAGCGCAGCCCCTTGTCGGCGGCCAACGGCGCATAGGCGCGCTCGGCCCGTTCGAGCGTATCGGCCAGGTGCACGATCTCCGGGCGCGCCGTCACCGCACCGGCGTCGAGTTTGCTGATGTCGAGCAGCGCACCGAACAGGCCTTCCATCGTGCGCACGGCCTGCTGTGCCTTGTCGGCCAGCGCTTGTGTGCCGGGCTCGACGAGCCGCGTGCGCAACACGCCCACGAGCAGGCCGATGGCATGCATCGGTTGCCGCAGGTCATGGCTCGCCGCGGCGAGGAACCGTGTCTTGGCCGCGTTGGCGCGCTCGGCCTCGTCGCGGCGCTGCCGCAACTCGGCGGTGCGCGTCTCGACCTTGTGCTCGAGTTCGCGGTAGCTGTCTTGAAGCTGGCGCGACATGGCGCCGAAGTCGTCGGCCAGCAACTCGATCTCGTCGCCGCTGCGCACTTTCGGATCGGTGTCCCATTGGCCGGCCGCCAGGCGCGCCGTGGCTTCGCGCAGGCGCGAGATCGGCGCGGCCATGCGCCGCGCCGACAGCCAGCCAACGAGCAGCGCCAGGCTGCCGCCGCCGACGAGCAGCCAGAACATGCGCTGCAGCGTCGCCAAGCGCCGGCGCCAGCGCCTGGTCGCGCGATTGTTCGACGAACAACAGCCAGCCCGTCAGGCCGATCGGCAACGCGGTCGTCACCGCGGCCTGGCCCGTCAAGCCGGCAGCGTCGGTGGCCGCAGGCGCCGAGGCGCCGTCTGCCACGGCCTGCCGCACCGCCGCTACCGGTGGATGGGAGGCGATGTCGAGCTGCTTGAGCACCAGCGTCGGGTCGGGGTGCGCGATCAGGTGACCCTGGGCATCGACGACATAGATGCGGCTGCCGTCCTCGGCGCGCGGGCCGGCGACCACGTCGGCCAGGAAGCGCAGGTTGATCGTCGCGCGCGTCGCGGCACCGAGGCTCGATCGCTCCAGCGGCAAGGTCAGCGTCACGTTGGGCACGCCCTGATCGTCGAAGCGCGGCGTGCCGAAGCCGAAACCAGGTGACGCGCCAGCCAGCCGCCGGCAAAAGCGCCGCATCGGTGCGATCGAGTTCGGCGCGGGAGACGAACAGCCGCTCGCGGCCCTGGGCATCGACGTCCTGCAGATCGACCAACGCCGGATGCAGCGCCAGCAGGCGGTGCAGCTCCTCGCGACGACGTTCGGCGCCGAAGTCGCCGTCGCCCCAAGGCAGCAACTGCACCTGGCGCAGACCGGCCGTCACCTCCTTGAGATACAGCTCGATCTCGGTGACGGCGGCGCGCGCCAGCACCGACTGGCGCGATGCCATCTGCTCGCGCGCCTGGCGGTAGCCGAAGCTGCCTTCGATCGTCGCCGCGCACGCCAGCAGCAGCGCGGCGATGCCGGCGACCTGCGTCGCATAGCGGCGCGTCAGCGTGGTCGTGCGCGGCGCCGTCACGGGCGATGCACGCGGTCGGCGCGGCGCACCACCGATGGTGCGATCTGCGCCCACGGCGCGTCGGGCTCGATGCGCACCGACAGCGTGTAGCGGTAGGGGCGTTGCATGGGGATCGTGCCGGCGTCTTCGCCGAGGGCGACGCGGACGGTCAGCTGGGCCATGGCGTCGTAGGCGAAGCTTGTGTCCTGCGAGTAGGCCATGAGCGCGCCGTCGGCCACCTCGTCTTCCGTGGCGTGGATCGCCGGCAGCCGCAGCCGCTTGAAGGCGGCGATGATCTTGGCCTCCGCGAGGTCGGCGATGTAGGTTGGCGGGACATACCAGGCGTCGAAGGCCGTGGCCTCGGCAGTGGTGATCAGGGCTTCCAGCGATTCGGTGGTGTCGGCTACGCGCACTACCACCCGCAGGCCGAGGCGGCGCCACGCTTCACCGACCACGCTCGCAGTGTCCTCGTTCACCAGCCACGAGTTGTCGACCAGCATCGCCACCGTCGCGATGTGCGGGAAGGCGTCCTTCAGC
Organism: uncultured beta proteobacterium; assembly: GCA_963732625.1. Taxonomy (GTDB): domain Bacteria; phylum Pseudomonadota; class Gammaproteobacteria; order Burkholderiales; family Burkholderiaceae_C; genus CADEEN01. The sequence continues at coordinate 108,013 of CAVTAM010000042.1, forward strand.
AACTCCAGGCGTTTCAGATCGAGTGTGTCGCCCAACGCCACGCCTGTGGCGCCGCGCCCTGGCCGGCGCAACGAATCAACGATGCCCTTGCGCACCGGATCCGGAAAAGTCGCGAAAACCAGCGGCGCATCGACCTTCAGCCACCGCGCTGCCAGCGCTGTCGCCGCTGGGCAGCACGATCACTGTGGGGCGCTCCGCGGCAGCAGCCGAGATCGCGCGGTGCAGGCGGCTCGGGTCCAGGTCGCTGCCCTCGTGATAGCGCAACACGGGCGGCGGCGCCCGGTTGGCCAACGCGCGCAAGGGCTGCACGAAACCTGGCGAAGCTGTCGTCCTCGGCCTCGGCAAAGGCGCCAATGAACGTGATGGTGGGCGTGCGCCGGGCGAGGGGGCGTCCTGCCGAGCCGCCATCGCAATGGCGAGCGCCGTGACTAGCAGGCCAATTGGCCGATGCAAATGGCGGATTGGCTTCACGCCGATTGATGTGTATCTTGACTACACCGATCATGCCGCAGGGCATGGAGTTCAACCCAAGGACAAACGAGGAGAGTTGTGATGGCCAAGAAGAGCTACGTCTGCTGGGTCCGCGTCATACCGGCCAGTTTGGCCGGAAGTGGCTACGAGCTGGAGGACGGGTCGATACCGAAGTTCATCATCGAACCCTTCAACGGGCCGAAGCGGCCGAAACGCACTGCCGTTGATGGCAGCGCAGCCTGGTTCGACGCCGACGAAGTCCACTACGGCAACCCGAGATCGGACGTGGTTTTCGACTTCGGCCCTGCGTTCGGCGATCGCAAGAAGGCCGCGGAGTGGCTCGAGAGAAAGGGGCAGCAGTGGGCGAAAGAAGCCAGGAACTTCTTTCTCCTCGCGTTCGACGACGAGCAGTCCTGACACCAGGAGATGCGACATGACTATCGACACAAAGACCGGTGAGGGCGAGTACCCCAAGAACAAGTGGAATGAGCCGTTCCGAGATCTGGACAAGGAGAAGCCTAAGCGCACGCTGTTCGATCCCGACGCGTTGACACTTGTCACGCCGCTGCGCGATACGGCGCTGGAGTGCCCGGATCTTTTGAGGATGGAGACGGACAAGGACGAGCGCGAAAAGTGGCTCGACAAAATCAACGAGCAGGCACAAGGTGACAACCGCATCATCCAACCCGTGCTGGACGTTCTGGACATTAGCTACGCGACCTGGCCCAAGGTTGGGGCGTTGATCGGCGACATCATGTCGAACATCAGGTATCCGTTGTATCGCTTCAAGGTGCAGTGCGGGCGGGCGCGACCGCATCACAAGTGCAGCGGCCTCAATCCGATGTACATGCCGAAGGAACATCCGCTGCACCCCGGGCACGGTTCGTTTCCCGGTGGACATGCGACTTTCGCGTACTTCTGGGCGGAGTTCTTGAGGGAGTTCACGAACGATGCGGCGAAGAAGCAGAAGATGGTCGACATGGCGACCGAAGTTGCCATCAACCGCGAAAGAGCCGGCTTGCATTTCGAGAGCGACACGGCCGGCGGGAGAGAGCTTGGCGAGAAAATCGCTCGCGCGATGATCGGTGCCATGCGCGCCGGAAGTGCCGATGCGTTGACCCAGGCAGAAGTCGACTCGGTGCTGAACGCGCGGTGACAACGTGTCGCCACTCGAGCATAGAAGCGACTCGCTGTGCGCGCATCCGATCGTCGAAGTGGCGGATGGCGGGAGCGCCATCTACAGCTCTATGAACATCCTCCTCACCGACGACCACGCCCTCTTCCGCGAGGGCGTGGCCTTGCTGCTGCAGCCGCTGATCGACGGCGGCCAGACCTGGCAGGCCGGCACCTGCGACGAGGCGCTGACCCTGCTCGACGAGCACGGCGCGGCCGACCTCGCGCTGATGGATCTGGCGATGCCCGGCACGCCCGGCCTGCAAGGCATCGCCTTGCTGCGCGAGCGCTGGCCGCAGATGCCGGTGGTGGCGCTGTCGTCGGCCGATGACCGCGACACCGTGCTCGAGGCCATCGATGCCGGCGCGATGGGCTTCGTGCCTAAGAGTTCGTCGTCGGCCGTGCTGATGGCGGCCTTGCAGTTGATCCTCGCCCGCGGCATCTACCTGCCGCCAACGGCGTTTCTCGGCGCTGCCGCCGAAGCTGCGCCGGCGCGGCAATCCAGCCGCGTCGAGACGCGCGCGCCATCGCCGTCGTAACTGGGTCTGAGTCCGCGCCAAACCGACGTGCTGCACCTGATCCTGCAAGGCAAGCCCGCCAAGCTGATCGAGCGCGAGTTGAATCTGTCGGCGAGCACCGTCAAGGCCCACACCTCGGCGGTGCTGCGCTCGCTCAACGTCACCACGCGCACGCAGGCGGTGGTGGCCGCGAGCCGATTGGGTCTGCGCTTCTGAACGCCTGACTTACCGCCTCGGCACGAGGTGAATCGCCTGCAGGGCAGGAAGCCGCGCGACGCTGCCCAGCAGGTCGATCACGCTCGACGTATGCGTCTTGGCCCGCAGGGCGGCCACCTGCGATTGCACCGTCGTCAACGACACGCCGTGTTCGTTGGCGATCTGCGTTGGGCGCAAGCCATGGGCCAGGCGCGACAGCACGCGCAACTCGGCCGGCGTCAGGCCGTTGCTCGAGGCGAAGAGCTGCATTTCGATCGCGCCGCACAGGCTCTCGCGGTCGAGCAGCAGCAACGCCCAGCATTGGCCTGCGCAGCGATCGGTACCAAAGCCGCTGGGCCGGCCGGCCCTGCAACGACAGCGGATCAATTGCACGCGGCCGCGGGCGCAGGCATCCGGCAACGTGCGCGACAGGTGTCGCGGTCGGCTGCGCAGGGCGCGCGCAGCTGCTGATCGACAACCGTCCAGCCGGACGCCGTGAGCCGCGTGCGAGCGGCGGCGTTCCAGTACGCCAGCTGTCCGCTGCTGTCGAGAACTGCCAGGGCTTGCGGCAGGACATCGAGCAGTGCCTGAAGCAGCGGTGCCGTGGGCAAGTTGGGCGCCTTGGCCGTGCGCTGATCGCCGGACGACAGGTTGGCCTCGAGGTGTTGCATCGGATGTCCTTTGCGCGTCGCAGCGCGCTGCTCGCCATTCAATCTAGATCGCGCTGCAGGCCAGCGCCATTGATCTCCCGTGTCGGCCAAATGGCCGATGGCCCTGCCTGAATGGCCAATGGCGCGTCGCCCGCCCGCTGCCTACCGTTGCGTCGCTGGCATGTGCAAGCGATTCGACAAGGAGAAGGCAATGAAGAACCTGCATGGATTGCGCCGCCTGAAGGCGCTCAGTGCTTTGGTGTCCACCACGTCGCTGTTGGTCGCCTGCGGCGGCGGCGGTGGCGGCGGTTCGGACGACCCACCGGCGGCGACGAGCGTCACCGTGACCGGCAAGGCGGTTGACGGCCCGCTGCAAGGCGTCACCGCCTGCTACGACCTCAACGACAACTACGAATGCGACAGCGGCGAGCCCACCTCGGCCGCCACGGGCGCCGATGGCGCGTTCACGATCAGCGGCATCGACCGTCGCCGACAGCGGCAAGCACGCAGTGCTGGTCGACGTGCCGGCCAGCGCCATCGATGCCGACACCGGCGTAGCCGTTGGCAGCGCCCTTCCAGATGGTGGCGCCGGCCACCGATGCCAGCGGCAACCACAGCGTGTTCGTCAGCCCGCTGAGCACGCTGGTGGAGCTGCAGCGCGTCAGCGCTGCGCAGTCGCGCGCCGACGCCACGAGCTTCGTGCAATCGCAGCTCGGCCTGGCGGTGTCTCCGCTGGCGGACTTCACAAGCTCCGGCAGTGCCGACAACGTCAAGTCCGCCAACGCCGCCCGCCTGACCCGCGCGGCGCAAACGCAGCAGAGCCAGGCGCTGGCTGCCGCAGTCGGCCAGACCGACATCAGCGGCAGCGCGGTGACGCAGGACGACGTCGACGAGCTGGCCTCAACGTCGGTGCTCGGATCGTTGCCGAATATCGGTGCTGCGGCGATCGACGCATCGCTGCAAGGCAAGACCGGCACGGCGCTGCGTGATGCCATTGCGGCGCTGGCCGCGGCCGTGGTTGCGCAGAACGGCCCGACCGTGCCCGAGGCGGTGGCCGCCATCGGCGTCGGCAAACTGCCGCCCGACCCGGGTTCGACGGCGGCGCCGGCGCCCGGCGCGTCGCTGGCCGCGCTGCGCTACACCAGCGCGAGCGACTGGTACATGCGCAGCCTGCAGTCCACCGCCGCCGACAACACGCCCGACGCCAACGGCCTGGTGCGCTTCTTCGACGTGCGCACCCGCGTCGACGCGGCCAACCCGGGCGGCATCACCTGGGGCGTTCAACAACGACTACAACGCGCGCCGGCGACCGCTACTGGAACGGCAGCACCTGGCGCACCTGCGACCTCGGCACGCGCAGCACCTGGACGCAGCGCGATGCAGGCCGGACGCAGCAGCTACAACTACTGCGACGGCTACGAAAAGGGCACGACGCGTGCGAAGGAGTGGCGTGGACATCGCCGGCCAGACCCTGCTCTCGGTGCTGACCGATCGCATCCGCACCGTGCCCGGCGGCTCGAGCGGCGTGAACTTTGCCGATTGGGGCCCGGCCGACCTGTCGCTGCTCGGCGCCGCCACGTTCCCCGAAGGCTCGAGGCTGTTCTACCAGACCGGCACGCCGCGCGAAGCGGCCTGGCCTATGCGAGCGCGAGACATCGAACCGCGTGGCCGTGTTCAGCCAAGCCGCGGCCGACGGCGGCGACGCGCGCACGGCACCATCGGCCTGCCAGAACGGCCGGCGCCCGAAGTGCTGACGACGAGCCTCGATGAGATGGTGGCGCGCCGCCGCGGCACGGCCGTGCGTCTTCAACCCGGCGACCGACGCCGACGGCACGCAGCCTGAACCCCAATGAAGCCTGGGCGTCTGTCCACGGTGTCGATGGGCAATGTGCCCAACGGCTATCGCCACCTTGCCCGCCGGCACGAGCAACTACTACACCAACACGGCCGCATGCGCGTGAGCGTTCACTGGCACCGGCAACGGCGTCGTCTACCACGAGTGCCTGCAAGCGCGCTCGAACGCGGTCGGCGCGCAACTGCACCGCCATCGGCAGCGGCACGTACACCATCACCACGCTCGGTGACGGCCGCGTGATGAGTTCAACAACGTGCCGGCATCGTGTTCGAGCGATGACCTTCACGCGCGTCTTCGTCGAGCGCGGCGGCGCGGTGTACTTCGGCTACAGCAGCCGGGTGGGCGCAATCGTCGCGCAGGTGCGCCTGAACCTGCCGGCGGCCAACGCCATGCTCGGCCAGCTCGGCCTGCCGTTGATCGCCCCGACCGGGCCTTGACGAAGCGGCGTTCAGTACCGGGCCTTCGGGCCGGTTGTCGTCTTACGCGGTGTGAACGCCAGCCGCACGTAGATCGGCGCGAAAGCCTCGGCCTGGGTGACTTCGACGAGGCGCTCGCGCGACAGCTCGAGCAGCGCGACGAAGGTCACCACGACCACCGGCACGCCGCGCGTGGCGTCGAACAGGTCTTCGAACATCGCGAAGCGCCGGCCCTGCAGCTTGCGCAGCACGATGCTCATGTGCTCGCGCACCGAGAGTTGCTCGCGTGTGATGTGGTGGTGCTGGATCAGCCGCGCGCGGGCCAGGATGTCGCGCCAGGCGTCGCGCAGATCGACGGCCACCACGTCGGGGAAGCGCGGCTCGATGGATTGTTCGATCGTCACCTGTGCGCGCAGGAAGTCGCGGCCCAACACCGGCATCGCATCCAGGCGCGCCGCAGCGAGCTTCATCTGCTCGTACTCGAGCAGGCGGCGCACGAGCTCGGCGCGCGGGTCTTCGGGCTCGCTGCCGTCGTCGGTCTTCCTCGCCGGCAGCAGCATGCGGCTCTTGATCTCGATCAGCATCGCCGCCATCAGCAGATACTCGGCCGCAAGTTCGAGGTTGCGCACGCGGATCTCGTCGACGTAGCGCAGGTACTGGCGCGTCACCTCGGCCAGCGGGATGTCGAGGATGTTGAAGTTCTGCTTGCGGATCAGATACAGCAGCAGATCGAGCGGGCCTTCGAAGGCTTCCAGGAAAACTTCGAGCGCGTCCGGCGGGATGTACAGGTCCTGCGGCATCGTGAACAGCGGCTCGCCGTACAGGCGGGCCACGGCCACCGAGTCGATGTCTTTCGGCGGCAGCTCGGCCACCGCCACCGGGTCGGCGGGCGGCGGCAATTCGGTGATCTCGCTCACTTGTCTGTCTGATAGACGTAGGGCTGCTGCGGCACCTTGGCGTCTTGCCAATCGGCGCTGGCCTCGCGGTCTTGCGCGCGGTCCCACAGCCGGGCGCGGCCGGCGCGCTGCTCGGCTTCGAGCGTCGGTTTGCGCGTCTTCAACTCGTCGATGAACTGCGTCACGTCGGAGCGGTACGGTTTCCAAAACAAGGGCATCGTGATCCCGGAGGCAGAATGGCTGGTTGTCACGAGTTTAACGGGGGCTCTCGATGCGGCTGCGCAAAGGATTGATCATGGTGACTTGGCTGACATCGCTGTTGGCGCTGATCGGCTGCGATCCGCAGAAGATCGCCCAGCTCGAGGAGGGCGTGGCCACCGAGGCCGACGTGCGCAAGCAGTTCGGTGAGCCGCATGCCACGTACAGCGAGGCCGACGGCAGCAAGACGTTCGAGTACAGCCGCCAGCCCGAAGGCCAGGTGGCCTACATGATCACCATCGGCGGCGACGGCAAGATGAGCGCGCTGCGCCAGGTGTTGAAGAACAGCGAGTTCGCCAAGGTCAAGCCGGGCATGGACAAGGGCGAAGTTCGGCGCGTGCTCGGCAAGCCGGCCAAGACGGCCAAGTTCGAGTTGAAGCCCGACGAGGAGCATTGGGACTGGCGCTGGCTCGACGGCCAGGTGCCCAAGATCTTCTCCGTCACTTTCAACCGCGACGGCAAGGTCATGGCCAGCGCCGTCAGCGAGGATCCGCGCGAGACGCAAGGCCGGAACTGACGCTCACAGCGCTTTGTCGAACGCCGCCGCCAGCGTCGGCACGATCGAGTCTTCCCCCAGCACGGCGGCGAAACCCGAACGCCGCATCAGCGACAGCGGCTGCTCGTTGACGTTGGCCAGCACGAGCGCGGTACCGGCTTTCTTCAGGTCTTTGTGCAGGTGGTCCAGCGCATCCAGGCCCGAGGTGTCGAGCGAGATCAGGCGGTGCATCTCCAGCACGACGCAGCGTGTGCCTGCCGGCAGTTGCGCCGGCAGCGCTTCGATCTTGCCGACGGCACCGAAGAACAGCGAGCCGAACAGCTCGAAGCTGACCACGCCGTCCGGCAGTTTTTGATCGGGCCCGGTGTCATAGGGCTGCACCTTGAACAGCGTGCTCATGCGGTAGATGAAGAACACGCAGGCCAGGATCAGGCCCACTTCCACCGCCACCGTCAGGTCGAAGACCACCGTCAGGAAAAACGTGCCGAGCAGGATGGTGCGGTAGGGCAGGCTGAAGTGGCGCAGTCGTTTGAACTCGTGCCAGTCGCCCATGTTCCAGGCCACGAACAGCAGGATGCCGGCCAGCGCCGGCAGCGGCACATGCACCGCCAGCGGAGCGGCCAGCAGCACGGTGGCCAGCAGCGTGGCCGCATGCACGATGCCGGCCACGGGCGTGCGGCCGCCGGCACGCACGTTGGTGACGGTGCGGGCGATGGTGCCGGTGGCCGGCATGCCGCCGAACAGCGGGCTCACCATGTTGGCCACGCCTTGCGCCATCAGCTCCTGGTTCGGGTCGTGGCGCGGCAGGTCGTGGCCGGCGTTGTCGGCGATGCGTGCGCACAGCAGCGACTCGATGGCACCGAGCAGCGCAATCGTGATCGTGGGAATCAGCAACTGCTTGGCGCTGTCCCACGAGAAGGGCGGCAGCGCGAGCTCGGGCAGCGTGCGCGGGATGCCGCCGAAGCGCGTGCCGATGGTCTCCACCGGCAGGCTCAGATACCAGCACAGCAGCGTCATCAGCACCAGCGCGACCACCGGGGCCGGCACGCGCGACAGCGCCGAGAGCGAGCGGCCTTCGACCAGCCTTTCGGCCGACGCGCCGCGCGCAAACAGCTTCGGCCACAGCCACAGCAGCACGAACGAGGCCACGCCGATCGCCACCGCATAGACGTTCGTGCTGCCCAGGTGCAGCCACAGCGTGCTGATCTGCGAGAAGAAATCGGCCGGCATCCTGTCGATCTTCAAGCCCAGCAGGTCCTTCAACTGCGACAGCGCGATCAGCACCGCGATGCCGTTGGTGAAGCCGATGATGATCGTCACCGGGATGTAGCGCACCAGCGCGCCGAGCTTGAACAGGCCGAGCGTGAACAGCAGCGCGCCGGCGAGCGCCGTCGAGATCAGCAGGTTGGTCAGGCCGTAGCGCTCGACGATGCCGTAGACGATGACGATGAAGGCGCCGGCCGGCCCGCCGATCTGCACGTTGGAGCCGCCGAGCGCCGAGATCAGGAAGCCGGCGACGATCGCGGTGATGATGCCCTGCTCGGGCTTCAGGCCGGACGCAATCGCAAACGCCATCGCCAGCGGCAGCGCGACGATGCCGACGGTGACGCCGGCGCCGATGTCGGCGATCGCCGTGCGGCGGTCGTAGCTGCGCAGCGCGTCGATCAAACGGGGACGAAAGCGCTGCAGCGCCAGTTTCATTCAGCGCACACGCAAGCCCGGCGTGGCGCCGGGCCAGGGCTCGAGGACGTACAGCCCAGGGTTGGACTTCTCGTCGGCGTGGCTGGCGGCCAGCACCATGCCCTCGCTGATGCCGAACTTCATCTTGCGCGGCGCCAGGTTGGCGACCACCACCGTCATCTTGCCGATCAGCTCTTCGGGTTTGTAGGCGGACTTGATGCCGGAGAAGACGTTGCGATGCTTGCCTTCGCCGACGTCGAGCGTCAGGCGCAGCAGCTTGTCGCTGCCTTCGACATGCTCGGCGTTGACGATCTTCGCCAGACGCAGGTCGATCTTGGTGAAGTCGTCAATTCTGATTTCGGGCGCCAGCGCTTCGCCGCCGGGCAGCGCGACCGCGGCGGCCGGTGCTTCGAGCAGGGCATCGACCTGCTTGGCATCGACACGCTGCATCAAATGTTTGTACTCGCCGATCGTGTGCGCGCCGAGCGAGCGAGTCGCGGCGTGCCAATCGAGCGGCTCGATCTTCAGGAAGGCCTCGACCTGCGCGGCGAGTGCCGGCATCACCGGCTTCAGGTACACCGTCAGCACGCGGAAGGCCTCGATGCAGACGCTGCACACGTCGTGCAGCGCGGCGTCCATGCCTTGTTGCTTGGCCAGATCCCACGGCTTGTGGCGATCGACGTATTCGTTGACGCGATCGGCCAGCAACATCACTTCGCGCAGCGCCTTGCCGAACTCGCGCTCTTCGTAGAGTTCGCGCACCGTGCCGCTGTGCGCCCGCAGGCCATCCAGCAGCGTGCGGCCCTCGACGCCGAGGTCGGACGACAAGCGGCCGCCGAAACGCTTGGCGAGGAAGCCCGCGGCGCGGCTGGCGATGTTGATGTATTTACCGATCAGGTCGCTGTTGATCCGCGCGATGAAGTCTTCCGGGTTGAACTCGATGTCCTCGACCTTCGCATTCAGCTTGGCGGCGATGTAGTAGCGCAGCCACTCGGCATTCAGGCCGACTTCCAGGTACTTCAGCGGCGACAAGCCCGTGCCGCGGCTCTTGCTCATCTTGTCGCCGCCGAGCGTGATGAAGCCGTGCACGTAGATCTTGTCCGGCGTCTTTCGTCCGCTGAAGTGCAGCATCGCCGGCCAGAACAGCGTGTGGAAGTAGGCGATGTCCTTGCCGATGAAATGGATCTGCTCCAGCGCCGGGTCGGCCATCGTGGCGTCGAACCGGTCGCCGAGGTAATGCTTCAGCGACGCGAGGTAGCCCACCGGCGCGTCGAGCCAGACATAGAAGTACTTGTCCTCGGTGTCCGGGATGCGGATGCCGAAGTACGGCGCGTCGCGGCTGATGTCCCAGTCCGACAGGCTGACGTGGCCGTCGTCGTCGGCGGCGAACCATTCGCGGATCTTGTTCAGCACCTCGGGTTGCAGGCGGCCCGGCGTCTGCGTCCACTGCTGCAGGAACTCGATGCAGCGCTCCGAGCTGAGCTGAAAAAAGTGGTGCGCGCTCGATTTCAGTACGGGTGTCGCGCCCGACAGCGCCGACACCGGGTTCTTCACGTCGGTGGGCGAATAGACGGCGCCGCAGTTGTCGCAGTTGTCGCCGTACTGGTCCTTGGCGCCGCAGTTCGGGCAGTCGCCCTTGATATAGCGGTCGGGCAGGAACATCGACTTCACCGGGTCGAAGAACTGCTCGATCGTGCGCTCGGCGATCAGGCCCTGCTTGCGCAGCGCGCGGTAGATGTCCTGCGCCAGTTCGTGGTTCTCCGGCGCGTCGGTCGAATGCCAGTGGTCGAAGGCGATGTGGAAGCCGTCGAGGTAAGGCTTGCGGCCGGCCGCGATCTCGGCGACAAAAGCTTGCGGCGTCTTGCCCGCCTTCTCGGCTGCGATCATGATCGGCGCGCCATGCGCGTCGTCGGCGCAGACGAAGTGCACCTCGTGCCCCTGCATGCGCTGGAAGCGCACCCAGATGTCGGCCTGGATGTACTCCATCATGTGGCCGATGTGGAACGGCGCGTTGGCGTAGGGCAGGGCGGTGGTGACGAAGAGCTTGCGGGTCATGGTCGGATTATTTCAGCAGCGCGACGCGAAGCCCGGCAAACTGTTCGAAGTCGCGATCGAAGGTGCCGAGTTCGGCGCCATGTTCGATCGCCAGGGCGGCGATGTGAGCGTCGGAGACAAGATTCCCGCCTTTGCCGATACCTAGAAGAAGGCTCGATAGCACCGTTTGATGGCGCGGTGTCGGTTGCAGCAAGTGCGAACCCGGGTGAGCCAGCCAGCGATCGACGTGGGCCAATGCGCGTTCTATCGAAAGAGGCTGCGCGAAGATCCCGCTGCGCGTCGATAGACGCAGGAAACCGACGAGCACCGGCCAAGGAAACCCAAGGCCGGTCGGTTGTGCAAAAGATGACTCGATCCAACCTCGCGCCTGTGCGTGCTGCGGACTTTCGGTGTTGATCGCGTAGAGCAGCACATTGACGTCGAGCGATTTCATCTGCCGCGCGCGATCTTGGCCATGATCTCTTGGTCTTCGAGTTGTCCCGCCAACACGTTGGCCTTGGTCAAGTCCACCATCGGACGACCCAGCGGCTCGGCGAATTGTTTGAACGGCGGCAACTTGGCTGGCCGGCGGCCCAGCCCCGCGCGCACCGCGTCGTTGAGCACCTGCTTGAACGGGCGCTTGCTGCGGTGCTGCGCTTCTTCGAGAAGGCGCGCAACGTCGGGATCGAGGGTGACGGTGGTGCGCATGGCATCAAGGCATCAGCTGGGGAGGCATCATGATGCCAGAGTTGGCAATCGACACTTCGGCGACGAGCGAAACATCGGCGCTCTTGCCGCGCGCACACTGCGCGCCATGAACATCACCTGCTTCATCCGCTACCAGATCGACCCGTTTCAGCGCGATGCCTTCCGCCGCTATGCCGAAGACTGGGGCCGCATCATCCCGCGCTGCGGCGGCAAGCTGCTCGGCTACTTCTTGCCGCACGAGGGCACCAACGACATCGCCTGGGGCTTGATTTCGTTCGACAGCCTGGCTGCGTACGAGACCTACCGCGCCACGCTGAAGGCCGACCCGGAAGGCCGCGCCAACTTCGAGTGGGCGCAGCGCGAGCGTTTCATCCTGCGCGAGGAGCGCACCTTTTGCGAAGGCGTGGCGGGGACGTTGCGAGAGTGAGTGCCGCCGCGCACGAGCCGCGATGTTGTTATGGCCACGTCGCCGGGCGGCTCGGCGTGGCGTTGTGGGAGCAGTTGCAGCGCGGCGACCGATTGCGCGACACGGCGGCGGGCGTCGAGCTGACCGATGCCGGCCGCGCCTGGCTGGCGACGCTGGGTCTGCAGCCCACGGCCGCACGCGCCGGGCAGCGCCGGGCCTGCGGCTGCCTCGACTGGTCCGAGCGCCGCGACCACATGGCCGGCAGCCTGGCGCGGCAGTTGTTCGAGCACTTCGTCGCCGAGGGCTGGGTGCGCCAGCGCACGGCACGCGGCAGCCGCGGCGGTCATCGCGTGCTCGACATCACGCCGAGCGGCAAACGGCGCCTGTTGCCGCTGCTCGGCCTGGACTGACAGACCCTCATGGCAATGCGATGGTGGGGTGGCGGCTAGACTGACGGTAATTTCTTCCTCTCAAAAAGCCCCTGCCGCCATGTCGCTCACCGAAGCCACCGTTACCGAAGCGCTGAAATCCGTCGTCGATCCGAACACCGGCAAAGACATGGTCTCGACACGGCAGGTGAAGAACCTCAAGGTCGAAGGCGGCGATGTGTTTTTCGATGTCGAGCTTGGCTACCCGGCCAAGAGCCAGTTGCCCTCGCTGCGCAAGGCGCTGATCGGCGCGGTGCGCACGCTGCCGGGTGTCGAGAACGTCAGCGTCAACCTGTCGAGCAAGATCACCGCGCATGCGGCGCAGCGCGGCGTGCAACTGCTGCCGACGATCAAGAACGTGATCGCGGTGGCGTCGGGCAAGGGGGGGGTGGGCAAGAGCACGACGGCTTGCAACCTGGCGCTGGCGTTGGCCGCGGAAGGCGCGCGCGTCGGCATCCTCGACGCCGACATCTACGGCCCCAGCCAGCCGATGATGATGGGCATCGAGGGCCGCCCGGAGAGCACCGACGGCAAGAGCATGGAGCCGATGGAGAACTACGGCGTGCAGGTGATGTCGATCGGCTTCCTCGTCGATACCGACAACCCGATGATCTGGCGCGGCCCGATGGCCACGCAGGCGCTGGAGCAACTGCTGCGCCAGACCAACTGGAACGACCTCGACTACCTGATCGTCGACATGCCGCCGGGCACCGGCGACATCCAGCTGACGCTGAGCCAGCGTGTGCCGCTGACCGGCGCGGTGATCGTGACGACGCCGCAGGACATTGCGCTGCTCGACGCGAAGAAGGGCCTGAAGATGTTCGAGAAGGTCGGCGTGCCGATCCTCGGCATCGTCGAGAACATGGCCGTGCACATCTGCTCGCAGTGCGGCCACGCCGAACACATCTTCGGCGCCGACGGCGGCAAGAAGATGGCCGCCGAGTACGGCGTCGATTACCTCGGTGCGCTGCCGCTGTCGCTGTCGATCCGCGAGCAGGCCGATGCCGGCCGGCCGACGGTGGTCAGCGACGCCGACGGCGAGATCGCCGCCATCTACAAGTCGGTGGCGCGCCAGGTGGCGGTGAAGATCGCGGCCAAGGCGAAGGACTTCAGCTCGAAGTTCCCGACGATCTCGATCTCCAAGACCACCTGAGCGTCGATGATGAGCGCGCGGCCTTCGGTCACCGTTGCTGTGGTGATGGAGCGCACGGCCGAGCCCAATCGGTGGGAAGCCTGGGGCCACCGTGTCCTCGAAGTCATTGCCGACGAGGGCGCCTTCGGCACCGAGCCGCGCAAGCTGCACGACGACGGCAAGGTCTCGCAGTGGCTGCACCCGGGGCACAAGCTCGAACTTTTCGCCGACGAGTGCAAGGGCTACTTCCTGAACCTCACCGCGGGCCAGCCGGTCTGGTTCGTGATGTGGCGCGCCGATGAAGGCGACGCGTCGATGGCGCGGCCGCAGGCGGTCAGCGTGTCGTACATCGAGGCCGACCGCTGGCTGTCGGCCGAAGAGAAGGTCGACAACGTGCCGCTGCAGGACGACCTGCACGACTGGCTGCGCCTGTTCACCAACGAGCATTTCAAGGTCGACGAGCCGCGCCGGCAGCGCGCGCAGTCGTTCCTGAGCGGCGAGGAGCGGGAGAAGCTGGCGCGTGGGATGAAAGAGCCGCGCCGTGGCTGACAACGACGACAACTTCCTGTCGCGCTGGTCGCGGCGCAAGGTGGCGGGCAAGCAAGGGGTGCCGGTGGCGCCAGAGCCGCCGCCGCAGTCACCCGACCTGTCACCCCCTGCCGTTCGGGCTGAGCGTGTCGAAGCCCAGCGCGAACCCATCCCCGGCCCTTCGACAGGCTCAGGGCCAACGCAGACTCCTCCGCCCACCCTCGACGACGTCGCCCAGCTGACCAAAGAGTCCGACTTCTCGCGCTTCGTCGCCCCCGATGTCGACCCTGGGGTCAAGAACGCAGCGATGAAAAAACTCTTCGCCTCCGACCCGCATTTCAACGTCATGGACGGCCTGGATACCTACATCGACGACTACAACAAGCTCGATCCGTTGCCGAAGTCGATGTTGCGCCAGCTTGCCAGCGCGCGCGCCCTCGGTCTGCTCGACGATGAGCTCGAAGAGCAACCCAAGCCGGATAATGCCGCCACCCATGAAAACGCTGATCTGCAACTGCAACCGGACGATGCCGCTGGACGGCGCATTGCTGACCAAGGCGCTGGGGCAGACGACGGCGATCCACACGACCCTGTGCCGCCGCGAAGCGCCTGAGTTCCAGCGCGCGGCCAAGTCGGGTGACGATCTGCTCGTCGCCTGCACGCAGGAGAGCCGGCTCTTTCTCGAGTTGAACGAGCAGACCGTTGGCGCGCCGAGCGTCGCCGAGCGGCCGATCCGTTTCGTCAACATCCGCGAGACCGGCGGTTGGTCGAAAGACGCGGCGCAGGCCACGTCGAAGATCGCCGCGCTGATCGCTGCCGCGCAACTGCCCGATCCGGAGCCGGTGCCGACGGTGCCGTACAAGAGCGCCGGGCGCTGCCTCGTGATCGGCGATGCGACGCCGTCCGAACGGGCGGCGTCGATGCTCGGCGCTGCCTTGCAGGTCAGCCTGCTCGTCACCGGTGGCGGCGCGCTCGCGCAGCGCCGTGAGCGCGCGGTGCACGCCGGTGAGTTGACGAAGCTCGTCGGCTGGCTCGGCGCGTTCGAAGCCACCTGGTCATCGGGCAACCCGATCGATCTGGACCTGTGCACGCGCTGCAATGCCTGCATCGACGTTTGTCCCGAGAACGCGATCGACTTCAGCTACCAGATCGACATGGCGCTGTGCAAGAGCCACCGCGAGTGCGTGCGCGTCTGCGAGGCCGCGGGCGCGATCGACTTCCAGCGCTCGGCGCGCGAAACCACCGAGTCGTTCGACCTCGTGCTCGATCTGCGCAGTGCGCCGGCGTTCACGCAGCATGCGCTGCCGCAGGGCTACTTCCATGCCGGAGCGGACGACCGCAAACTCATCGACGCTGTGCTGAAGCTGCGCGACCTGGTCGGCGAATTCGACAAGCCCAAGTTCTTTGCCTACAAGCCCAAGCTCTGCGCCCACAGCCGCAACGAGCAGATCGGGTGTACGGCCTGCATCGACGTCTGCTCGGCGCGTGCGATCCGCAGCGAAGCCTCGCTCAAGGGCAAGACCAGCACGGCGCCGCAGCGGCGCAACCTGGCCGAGTCGGTGACGCCGGTCGTCGGCGGGCAGGGCGGTGGCATCGCCGTCAACCCGCACCTGTGCATCGGCTGCGGCGCCTGCACCACGGTCTGCCCGAGCGGCGCGCTGGCCTATGCGACGCCGAACACGGTGGACCAGGGCAAGGTCTTGCGCACGCTGTTGTCCACGTATGCGAAGGCCGGTGGACGGAACGCGGCGCTGTTGCTTCACAGCCAGGGCACCGGCGCGCGCCTGGTCGAAGACCTCGGCCGCGCGGCTCGCACCGACAAGACGATCCGTGGCCTGCCGGCGCGCGTGATGCCACTTGCGGTCTGGCACACGGCGAGCATCGGCATCGACCTGTGGCTGTCGGCGATCGCGCTCGGCGCCAGCGACCTGTGGGTGCTGCTCACCGACGAAGAAGCCCCCGAGTACCGCGTCGCGCTGGCCGAGCAGATGGCGGTGGCGCAAGCGGTGCTCAACGGCCTGGGCTATGCCGGCACGCACCTGCGCTTGCTCGAAGCCAGCGACGCGCGCGACCTGGCCGCGCTCGACGCCGCGCTGCAGTCGCCGCCCGCGCAGACCGTTGCCAAAGCCGCCACACTGTCTCCGCAGGCCGACAAGCGCGCCACGCTCGACCTGGCGCTCGATCACCTGCTGGCCCAGGCGCCGCAGGCCGCGCCCGAATCGATCGCCTTGCCGGCCGCTGGCGCGCCGTGGGGCACGCTGGCGATCGACAAGGACAAGTGCACGATGTGCCTGTCGTGCGTCGGCGCCTGCCCCGCAGCGGCGCTGGCCGACAACCCGGAAGCGCCGCAGCTGCGTTTCATCGAAAAGAACTGCGTGCAGTGCGGCCTGTGCGCGAGCACCTGCCCGGAAGATGCGATCACGCTCGAACCGCGGCTGTGGCTGGCCGACGGCGGCAAGGCGCGCAAGCAGCTGCGCGTCTTGAACGAAGCCGAGCCGTACGCGTGCATCAAATGCGGCAAGCCCTTCGGTACGCTGAAGGCGATCGAGTCGATGATCGGCAAGCTCGCCGGCCACTCGATGTTCCAGGGCGTCGCCGCCGAGCGCTTGAAGATGTGCGGCGACTGCCGCGTCATCGACATCCACACCAACCCGAGCGAAGTGCGGATCACCGACCTGTGACTGAAATCCGACTGATCGACCGCGACGAAGGCGAGGAGCTGCAGCGCGCCGAGCTGTACGGCCTGCTGGCGCGGCTGTGGTTCGCGCCGCCCGATGCGGCGCTGTTCGAGCAGTTCGCCGTTGCCGTCACCGAAGCGCCGCAGCGCGGCGCGTTCCTCGAAGCGCCGTGGCAGGACCTGGTGGCGGCGATGCGCGCCGGCGGCGAGCAGGCGGCGAGCGACGAGTACGAGGCGCTGTTCATCGGCATCGGCAAGCCCGACATCCTGCTCTACGGCTCGCACCACCTGGCCGGCGCGCTCAACGAGCGCCCGCTGGTGGCGCTGCGCACCGACCTGGCCGAACTCGGCCTGACGCGCGACACGGCGATCGGCGAAACCGAAGACCACGTCTCGTTCCTGCTCGAAGTGATGCGCTACCTGATCGCCGGCGACGACGTGGCGGTGTGCAACCTCGAACGCCAGCGCCGGTTTTTCCGTGCCCACATCCAGCCCTGGGTCGCCGACTCGCTGTGCGTTGCCGTGCAGCAGCATCCGCGCGCCCGCCTTTACGCCGCGCTGGCGGCTTTCAGCCGCGCCTTCGTGCAGGTCGAGACGCAGGGTTTCGACATGATCGAGTAGCGGTGGCGCGACGCGCGCGGGACGCCCTGCGGCGTTTGTCACGAACGAGCATGCTCGCGCGGCCCTGTGTTTAAGTGGAAACACGGATTCAGGTGGCAGCCCCGTGCTCGCAATGATCGCTGCCCGGTCTATTCTTTGCTGGCCGACAAACTCAAAAGCCAAGAGCCCGCCATGCAGTTGACCTTGCCCACGCCGACGTTTGCCCAGCCGTCCGTTGCCCCGCAGCCCGCGCCCACAGCGGCGCGCCCGCAGGACGATGCGGTCTTTTCGCAACTCGACCAGATTGCCGCGCAGAACCTGCAAGCCACGCGGCAGGGGCTGGGCGCCAGTGAGTGGCTGCTGGCGCTCGTCGGCGGTCTGGTGATCGTGGGCGGCGCGTCGATGTGGGGCGGCGGGGACGAGCCGCTGCGCAAGACGGCGTCTCGGCAGCAGCCGGCGGTGGCCGTGGCGCAGGCCCAGGCGCCGGTGGCCGAAGCGACGCCGCCAGCGCTGCCCGCAGTCGCAATGGCGGCCGCACCAATCGCGACCGTACCAATGGCGGCCGCACCAACGGTGGCGCAGGCAGCGGCGCTGACGGTGGTCGAGCCCACGGCGGCAGCCGCGCCGCCACAGCCGGCGACGCAGGCCGCTGCGGTGGGTGCCGAGCCGGCTGCCGCGGCGGATGACGGCGTGCGCAAGGCCCGGGTTGCAAAGGCGCTGGAAGCGCGGCGCAAGGCGGCTCAGTTGGCGCAGGCGCGCACGCTGGCCGAAGAAACGCAGCGTCTGCAACTGGCGCAGCAACGTCAATCCGAGCGCGCGCAACAGCAGCAACTTGCCGAGCAAGCGCGTCAACGCGCCGCCGCTGCAGAACAGGCGCGCCTGGCGTCATTGCAGCTCGCCATGAACACGCCGCGCAGCGTCACCGAGATGTGCTCTGCCGCCGGCAACTTCTTCAGCCAGCAGTTTTGCCGCTCGCGCGAGTGCGGCAAGGCCGAGCACCAAGGCGACGCGGCCTGCGTGCGCCAGCGCGAGCACGAGTTGGCGCAGCAGCGCGCCAGCAACGAACGTTGAACTGAACTACCGCTGCAACTGCTGCAACTGCTGCAACTGCTGCAACTGCGCGATGAACGCCTGCTCTTGCGCCTCGCCGTCGAGGCAGCGCAGGTCCAGCCGCAACTGACCTTCGACCACGCGGCCGATCACCGGCCGCGGCAACGCTCGCAGCGTGGCGGCCAGCCGATCCGGAAAACTCCCGGCGCGCTTGGCACCTGACGGCGCGGCGATGGCGATGCAGGCGCTGGGCAGCCGGTCCACCGGCAGCGAGCCGCTGCCGATCTGGCTCTTGCACGGCAGCACCTGCACGCTGGCCGAGTTGCCGAGCGCCTTGGCGAACGCGGGCGCAACGCGGTCGGCGGTGGCTTCGATGTCGTGCTGCGTTCGCGTCAGCAAACGCAGCGTCGGCAGGCGTTGCGCCAGACGGTCGGGATCGCGGTAGAGCTTCAGCACCGCTTCGAGCGCGGCGAGCGTCATCTTGTCCAGGCGCAGCGCGCGCTTCAGCGGGTTCTTCTTGATCTTCGCGATCAGCGCCTTGTCGCCGACGATCAGCCCGGCCTGCGGTCCGCCGAGCAGCTTGTCGCCGCTGAAGGTGACGACGTCGGCGCCGGCGGCGATCGACTGCTGCGGCGTCGGCTCTGGCGGCAGGCCCCAGCGCGTCATGTCGATCAGCGAGCCGCTGCCGAGGTCTTCGGCGAACGGCACGCCTTTGGTCTTGCACAGCGCGGCGAGTTCGGCGATCGGCACGCTGGCGACGAAGCCGGCGATCGCGTAGTTGCTGGCGTGCACCTTCATCACCAGCGCGGTCTTGGGGCCGATCGCGGCGTCGAAGTCGCGCAGGTGCGTGCGGTTGGTGGTGCCGACTTCGACCAGCTTCGCGTTGGCGCGGCGCATGATGTCCGGGATGCGAAAGGCGCCGCCGATCTCGATCAGCTCGCCGCGCGAGACGATGACCTCCTTCTTCTCGGCCAGCGCCGCCAGCACGAGCAGCACCGCCGCCGCGTTGTTGTTGACGACGGTCGCCGCTTCGGCGCCGGTGAGCTCGCGCAGCAAGCCTTCGACGTGATCGTCGCGGTCGCCGCGCGCGCCGCTGACCAGGTCGTATTCGAGATTGCCGGCCTGGCCCATCAACGCCGTCACCGCATCGATCGCCTCCTGCGGCAACAGCGCGCGGCCGAGGTTGGTGTGCAGCACGGTGCCGGTGAGGTTGAAGACCGGCCGCAGATTCAGCGCCGCGCGCTGTTCGAGCTGCGTGCAGCAGCGCTGTTCAAACGCTGCGCTGTCGAAGGGCTGCGAAGTGTCGGCACGCCAGGCATCGAGTGCGTCTCGCGCGGCGGCGAGAACGCCCGCGCGTCCGTGCGCTTGCGCCAGCTCACGAAGCGCGGGCGATTCAAGCAGCTTGTCGAGCGACGGCGGTCGATTGTGGGAACTCATGGCGAGAGGACTGTATTGCCAAGCGCACGCCGCGGATCTGGCTCCGCCAGGCCGCTGGCGTGGCCCCCTTGAGGGGGAGGCGCCGAAGGCGCTTCGGGGGTGGGCTGTCAGTGGCGGAAGAGGGTAGGAGTCGAACCTACCTGGGACTGTCGAACAGCCCCACCCGGTTTTGCAGACCGGACGCCCCACCGGGGGACGATCCTCCTCCTCGTCGTTCAGTGACCACCGAACATCTCTTGCGCGTCGCGCCTGATCTTGCGGCCTTGCGGATCACGCTTGGTGAAGCCGATGTGGTCGAAGAACTCTACCAGCGGCAATGAGAGGTGGCGGCTGATGCCGGTCGTCTCGCGGTACGTCTTGACGTTCAGGCGATGGTGTTCGTCGGCCTGCGCCAGCGTCTGTGCGCGCAGCGCGAGTTCGCACAGATGCGGCGCCAGGATGAAGTACTCGGGGCCGACCGCATAGACCTTGCCCATGCGTGCCGCCTTCTGCAACAGCCGCGTCACCTGATCGCGCGGCAGCGCGCGGTCGCGGGCGAGCATGTCGGAGAGCTTCGGCGGGTGGTTCCAGCCGCCTTCGGCGAGCCACGGCTTCAAACGCTCCCAGAGTTTCTGCTCCGCGCCTTGCAGCGAGGCTTCATGCCCCGCCAAACGCAAGTACGGGCCGCTGCGTTGCAGCGTGCCGCCGCGCGTCAACTCCTTGAGCAGCAAGGCGAAGACGGCCGTACTCGGCCGGGCCTTCGTCTTGGCGACGAGCGCGCTTTGCAGCGCCTCGGCCGTCATGCCCGGGCTGTCGGCGGCGCGTTTGTGGTGCGCGCCGAGCACCTCGCCGATGCGGGCGACGAGTTTCTCGAGCTGGCCTTTGGCAAAGGCCAGCGTCGTCGCGCCGTCGTCGATGGCCCGGTGCGGCACGGCCTGCGTCAGCGCACGCGCCTCGTCGGGCAACAGATTGCACTGCGTGATGAAGCGCGTCAGGTCGACGCCGTTCGGCGGCTCCAGCGCCAGCAGCGCAGCCAGCGCGTCGGCCGGCGACGCGGTGCCCGCCGCAGCCAGCACGGCCAGGCGCTCGTGTTTGCGCCGCTGTGCGATCGGCGCAAACGCGTTGGCCACCGTGCCGCCGCCGATGGTGCGCAGCGCAGACTGGTCGCGCAGGATGAAGCGGTCGCCGCGCAGCGCGCCGATCGGCCTGTCGAGTTCGAGTTGCACCCAGGCGCTGGCGCCGGGTTGGATGGGCGCGCCTTCGAGCAGCACCACGCGCGCGCCGACGTTGACGGCGCCGAGGTGCAGGTGCAGCGGTGTCCACTGCGCGAGCGCCTTGGCCTCGCCGGCGAGCACGCGGATGCGCGCCTCGATGCGCTGCGTCGGCGCGTGCGCGGGCTCGGCGACGATCCAGTCGCCACGCGCGATGTCGCTCTTTTCCACGCCGGCCAGGTTCAGCGCCAGGCGCTGGCCCGCAATACCCGCTTCGGCCTGCTGGTTTTGCGCATGCAAGCCGCGTACGCGCACCGCTTTGCCGCTCGGCGAGACGACGAGCTTGTCGCCGGTGGTCACGCGGCCCGACAAGGCGGTGCCGGTGACGACGGTGCCGATGCCGGCCAGCGAGAAGCTGCGGTCCACGGCGAGGCGGAAGTGGCCGCGCTGTTGCGCCGCGGGCAGCGCAGCGCTCGCGTCAGCCAGGTGTTGCATCAGCACATCGATGCCGAGGCCGCTGACGCTGGACACCGGCAGCAGCGGCGCATCCGCGAGCGCCGTCGCCGCCAGCAGCACGCGGACCTCGGCGCTGACCTCGGCCAGGCGCGCGTCCGACACCAGATCGGCCTTGGTCAGCGCGACGACACCGCGCGACAGCCCGAGCAGATCGAGGATCGCCAGGTGCTCACGCGTCTGCGGCATCGGCCCGTCGTCGGCAGCAACCACGAGCATCACGTGGTCAATGCCGGTGGCGCCGGCGAGCATGTTGCGGATCAGTTTTTCGTGGCCCGGCACATCGACGAAACCAAGCACCGTGCCGTCGCTCGAAGCCTGGTACGCAAAGCCCAGGTCGATCGTGATGCCGCGCGCTTTTTCTTCCTTCAGTCGGTCGGCGTCGATGCCGGTGAGCGCCTTGACGAGCGAAGTCTTGCCATGGTCGATATGACCTGCGGTGCCGATGATCAACGTGAGTCCGAACAAGAATGTGTTGGCAAGGATGGTAGCCAAGCACTCGACGTATCGCGCGGCGCTGACGCACGCGGACAAGTCGAGTAGGGGCAAACCGGTATTGCCGCCGCAAGCACCTGTGCATTCAATTGCCTGGCTGGCTGGTACGCTATCGGTCTGAAGTTGTTTGCGCTCAATCAGGAGATCCCGAAATGAGAGATCCCAAGAACTCGTTGGACCGCCGCACCATGCTGGCCGGCGCCAGCACCGTCGCCGCGGTGGCTGCCGCAGCAACGGTATTGCCCGGCGCCCAGATCGCGCCGGCGCAGCAAGCCGGCGTGCAGCCGCTGCCCGACACGGCCGCCGGGTACCGCCTCACCGAACACGTGAAGCGCTACTACGCCAGCGCGCGCATCTGAATTCACACCGGAGGCTTTCACCATGTTGTTGACACGAAGGTCATCGGGCGGCGAGGGGGCATCCGCTTCTTCGGGCGCGCTCGTTGACAGCCTCGCACGCGGCATCTCGCGCGCGATACCCACGATGGACCGGCGCAAGTTTTTGCGCCGCTCCGGTTTAGGCGTCGGCGCCGGCATCGCCGCCAGCCAGTTGACGCTGGTCAAGAAGGCCGAGGCCGCGGACGCTCCGGCCAAGGCCGGCGAGGCCAAGGTCGAGGTCAAGCGCACGGTGTGCACGCATTGCTCGGTCGGCTGCGCGATCGACGCCGTCGTCGAGAACGGCGTCTGGGTGCGCCAGGAGCCGGTGTTCGACTCGCCGATCAACATGGGCGCGCATTGCGCCAAGGGTGCGGCGGTGCGCGACAACGGTCGCGGTGAGTTCCGCCTCAAGTACCCGATGAAGCTGGTGGGCGGCAAGTACCAGCGCATCTCGTGGGACACGGCGCTGGAAGAGATCAGCGCCAAGATGCTCGAGCTGAAAAAGCAGAGCGGCCCCGATTCGATCTTCGTTGTCGGTTCGTGCAAACACAACAACGAGCAGGGTTACCTGCTCAGAAAGTGGATGTCCCTCTGGGGCAGCAACAACTGCGACCACCAGGCACGAATATGCCACTCCACTACTGTCGCCGGTGTGGCGAATACGTGGGGATACGGTGCGATGACCAACTCGTACAACGACATGCAGAACACGAAGGCTGCGATGTACATCGGCAGCAACGCTGCAGAAGCACATCCGGTCTCGGTGATGCACATGCTGCACGCCAAGGAGCAGGGCGCGAAGATGATCGTGGTCGACCCGCGCTTCACGCGCACGGCGGCCAAGGCGGACCAATACGTGCGCATCCGCTCGGGCTCGGACATTCCGTTCCTGTACGGCGTGATGTTCCACGTCTTCAAGAACGGCTGGGACGACAAGAAGTTCATCGCCGACCGCGTCTGGGGCATGGACAAGGTGCGCGACGAGGTGCTGGCCAAGTGGACGCCGGACAAGGTGCTCGAAGCCTCGGGCGTCGATGAAGCGACCTGCCTGCAAGTTGCCAAGACGCTGGCCGAGAACCGGCCGAGCACGCTCGTCTGGTGCGTCGGCCACACGCAGCACACCATCGGCAACGCGATGGTGCGCGCGTCGTGCCTGCTGCAACTGGCGCTGGGCAACATCGGCAAGAGTGGTGGCGGCGCCAACATCTTCCGCGGCCACGACAACGTGCAGGGCATCACCGACATCGGCTGCAATCCGGATTCGCTGCCCGGCTACTACGGCATTGCCGAAGGTGCGTTCAAGCACTACGCGGCGGCCTGGGGCGTGGACTTCGAGTGGATGAAGAAGCAGTACGCGCCCGGCATGATGACCAAGCCCGGCATCACCGTGTCGCGCTGGATCGACGGCGTGCTCGAGAAGAACGAGCTGATCGATCAGGACAGCAACCTGCGCGGCCTGTTCTATTGGGGCCATGCGCCGAACTCGCAGACCCGCGGTCTGGAGATGAAGAAGGCGATGGACAAGCTCGACCTGCTGGTCGTTGTCGATCCCTTCCCGTCGGCGACGGCGGCCATGGCGGCAATGCCCGGCAAGGCCGAAGACCTGAACCCGAATCGCGCCGTCTACCTGATCCCGGCGACGACGCAGTTCGAGACCAGCGGCTCGGTCACCGCATCGAACCGCTCGCTGCAGTGGCGCGAGAAGGTCATGGAGCCGCTGTACGAGTCGCGTACCGATCACATGATCATGTACCAGCTCGCGCAGAAGCTGGGTTTCGGTGCCGAGCTGGTGAAGAACCACAAGCTGCAGAAGGTCAAGGGCATGGACGAGCCCATGCCCGAAGAGATCCTGCGCGAGATGAACCGCTCGGTCTGGACCATCGGCTACACCGGCCAGAGCCCGGAGCGTCTGAAGGCCCACATGCGCAACATGCATGTCTTCGACGTGACGACGTTGAAGGCCAAGGGTGGCATCGACAAGGAAACCGGCTACAAGCTCGACGGCGACTATTTCGGCCTGCCGTGGCCGTGCTATGGCACGCCGGAGATGAAGCACCCGGGCACGCACAACCTCTATGACACCTCGAAGCACGTCATGGACGGGGGCGGCAACTTCCGCGCCAACTTCGGCGTCGAGCGCGACGGCACCAGCCTGCTGGCCGAAGACGGCTCGCACAGCAAGGGCGCTGACATCACCACCGGCTACCCGGAGTTCGATCACCTGCTGCTGAAGAAGCTCGGCTGGTGGGATGAGCTGACGGACGACGAGAAGAAAAAGGCCGAAGGCAAGAACTGGAAGACCGATCCGTCGGGCGGCATCATCCGCGTGGCCATGGTCAAACACGGTTGCCACCCGTTCGGCAACGCCAAGGCGCGCGCGATCGTCTGGAACTTCCCCGATCCGATCCCGCAGCACCGCGAGCCGATCTACTCGACGCGGCCGGAGCTGGTGGCCAAGTACCCGACGCACGACGACCGCAAGGCGTCTTGGCGCCTGCCGATTCTGTTCAAGTCCTTGCAGGAGAAGAACAAGGACATCGGCAAGACCTTCCCGCTGATCATGACCAGCGGCCGTTTGGTCGAGTACGAGGGCGGCGGCGAAGAGACGCGCTCGAACCGCTTCCTCGCCGAGTTGCAGCAGAACATGTTCGTCGAGATCAACCCGGCAGCGGCCAACGACCGTGGCATCCGCAACGGCGAAGACGTCTGGGTGACGACACCGACCGGTGCGCGCATCAAGGTCAAGGCGCAGGTCACCGAGCGCGTCGATCGCGAGACCGTGTTCATGCCGTACCACTTCTCCGGCCACTGGCAGGGTGTGGACATGAACCAGTACTACCCGACCGGTGCGGCGCCGATCATCCGCGGCGAAGCGGTCAACACGGCGACGACCTACGGCTACGACATCGTGACGATGATGCAAGAGACGAAGACGACCGTCTGCCAAATTGAGAGGGCTGCTTGATATGGCCAGGATGAAATTCATCTGCGACGCCGAGCGCTGCATCGAGTGCAACGGCTGCGTCACCGCCTGCAAGGCCGAGCACGACGTGCCCTGGGGTGTCAACCGCCGGCGCGTCGTCACGCTCAACGACGGCGTGCCGGGCGAGCGCAGCATCAGCGTGGCCTGCATGCATTGCAGCGACGCGCCGTGCATGGCGGTGTGTCCGGTCGACTGCTTCTACCGCACCGACGAAGGCGTGGTGCTGCACGACAAGGACGTCTGCATCGGCTGCGGCTACTGCTCGTACGCCTGCCCGTTCGGCGCGCCGCAATTCCCCACCAACGGCACCTTCGGCTTGCGCGGCAAGATGGACAAGTGCACCTTCTGCGCCGGCGGCCCGGAAGCGAACGGCTCGGCAGCGGAGAACGAGAAGTACGGCCGCAACCGGCTGGCCGAGGGGAAGCTTCCGATCTGCGCCGAGATGTGCTCGACCAAGGCATTGCTCGGCGGTGACGGCGACGTTGTCGCCGACATCTTCCGCACCCGCGTCCTCGCCCGTGGCAAGGGCAGCGAGGTCTGGGGCTGGGGCACCGCCTACGGCAAGCCGACAGGGACCAAGTCATGATGGTGCGCAGCACGATGGCGCTGTTCGTCGCCACCGCGGCGGTGTTGATGCTGGCCGGCTGCGGCGAGAAAGTGCAGACCATCGACTCCGGCGGCGTCAAGAAGTCCGACGCCAAGGCCTGGGAAGGCGTGGCCGGCGGCAGTCAGTACACGGTCGCCGGCTACAAAGCTGGCGACAAGACCGCGTGGGAGACACAGCTCAAGGCCCGCACCGAGCGCGGTCAGAACGAGTACTCGCACAAAGTATCGGCCAAACCATAGTGCGAAAGTTGGGGCGAACATGGCTCGCTGTTTGAGAACGGTCTTTCTCGCATTGGCGCTGGCCACGGCGCCGCCTTTGGTGCTGGCGCAGAGCGCAGCGCCAGCCGCACCCGCGGCCAAGCCGCAAGCCGGTGCCGCCGACGACCTCGCGGCCCCGGCCGAGTCCAAGCCGAACGAGACCAACGCCGAGCGCAGCAAGAGCCAGCCCGGCAACAACGCGCCGTTGTGGCGCGGCGTCAAGAACTCGGGCACGCAGCCGGGCATCACCAACCTGCCCGGCGCCGAAAAAGAAGGCGGCGTGCTGATCCAGCCGGATGCCGACTATCCCGGCGCCGCGCCCACCACCGCCGGCGAAGCCTGGCGCCAGGTGCGCAACAAGATCATCATTCCCTACGGCGCGGCGCTGCTCGGCATCGTGCTGCTGGCCGCCGCGATCTTCTACTTCACGCGCGGCTCGCTGGGCAGCCACGGCCACGACACCGGCCGCAAGATCGAGCGCTTCACGCCGTTCGAGCGCGCGGCGCATTGGTCCAACGCCACCGCCTTCGTCATCCTCGCCGTCTCCGGCATCGTCATGGCGTTCGGCAAGTTCTTCTTGCTGCCGGTGATCGGCTCGGCGCTGTTCGGCTGGCTGACCTACGCGCTGAAAACGGCGCACAACTTTGCCGGGCCCGTATTCGCGGTGTCGCTGATCGTCGTCATCGCCACCTTCATCAAGGACAACTTCCCGCAGCGCGGCGACGTCGAGTGGATGCGCAAGGGCGGCGGTATGTTCGGCGGCGCCGAGGTGCCGTCGCACCGCTTCAACGCCGGCGAGAAGGGCCTGTTCTGGGTCGGCGTGTTCGCGCTCGGCCTGACCGTCGTCGCGTCCGGTCTGTTCCTCGACAAACTGGTGCCCGGCTTCGTCTTCACGCGTGGCGAAATGCAGGTCGCGCACATGGTGCACGCCGCAGCAACGGTGATGATGATGGCGGCCTTCATCGGCCACATCTACATGGGCACGCTCGGCATGAAGGGCGCCTTCAGCGCCATGCGCACCGGCTATGTCGACGAAGCCTGGGCGCGCGAGCACCATGCGTACTGGGCCGACGACATCCGCGCCGGCAAGATCCCGGCGCAGCGCTCGGCGCAGCCGGCGCCGCCGCTGGTCAATGAACAGATCTGAGCCTCACGGAGTTTGCTAGATGAAGCGTCTTGCCCTTGTGTTGTCCTGTGCGTTGACGGCGGCGTCTGGCCGTTGCCAAGTTGCCGCCGCTGTCCGACGACGCCAAAGCCAAAGCCGCTGAAGCCGCCGCCAAAACGGCGCATGGCGACAAGGTCGGCGCCTACCAGCTCTGCCAGTCGATGGAGCGTGTGGCCGCCAGGTACTCAAGCCGACGCGAAGAAGGCAGGCCGCGAGGTCAAGCCTGCCGTGGCCACGCCGCCGTGCACCGACCCCGGCCAGTTCGCGCTGACACCGGCCGCAGCCAAACCGATCGAAGCCGCCGGCGCGCACTCGCCGCCCGGCACCGCGGTGTCGCCGCCCAACACCCAGGCGCCGGCAGCGGCTGCCAACCCAACGCCCAAGGCCGCAGCAAAGCCCTGAGCGGCAAGGCGCGGGGCGCCGCGCTCTAGACTCCGGGTCAGTCACCATGTTGCCGCTGCCCCATCACGATCACCCCACGCTGCCGCACCTGACGCGCGCGGCGGCGCCGTTGACGCGCGAAGTCGAGGTCCTCGACGAGTTCGGCCAACGCCGCACGGTGCAGATTCCGGCCGAGAGGCCGCTGACGCTGTACGTCGACAAGCGCGAGCTGGTGACGCTGATGACGCTCGGCGCCGCGCCGGAGCTGCTGGCACTCGGCTACCTGCGCAACCAGCAGCTGGTGGCCTCGCTGGACGAGATCGATTCGGTGACGGTCGATTGGGACGTCGGCGCCGCGGCCGTCAAGACGCGCTCGGGCAGCAGCCACACCGATTTCGAAGCCCGCACTGCCAAGCGCATCGTCACCACCGGCTGCGGCCAGGGCACGATGTTCGGCACGCTGATGGAGCAGATCGACAACGTCAAGCTGCCGCCGCCGTCGGCGGCGCGCATCCGCCAGTCGACGCTGCACCAGCTCAACGACGCCATGCGCAAGGTCGACAGCGTGCACCGCCGCGCCGGCTCGGTGCACGGCTGCGCGCTCTTTCGCGGCAGCGAGATGCTGACCTTCGTCGAAGACGTCGGCCGCCACAACGCCATCGACACCATCGCCGGCTGGATGTGGATGCAGGGCGACGCGCCGCTGGGCCTGGGCGGCGACAAGGTTTTCTACACGACGGGCCGCCTGACCAGCGAGATGGTGACCAAGGCCGCGCAGCTCGGCGTGCCGATCGTCATCTCGCGCAACGGCGTCACGCAGATGGGCTACGAGCTGGCCACCCAACTCGGCATGACGCTCTTCGGCCGCGCCAGCCAGCGCCACTTCATCTGCTACTGCGGCTTCGACCGTTTCGATGCCGAGCCGGAGCCCGAGCGGCCTGCGGTGCGCGTCGTCAGCGGCTGAGTTCGCTGCCTCCGCGGCCAGCGCACGCGGCGCGGTGTTGTCCTGAGAGCCTCTACGGAACGAGCTTCAGCTCCACGAGTTCGGTCACGTTGAAAGTGTTGCCGCCCTCGTATTCGAAGCTTGACCGAACCGCGTGCAGCGGGGGCGTACCAAAGCCTCAGCTGGCCACTGCCGCTGGCCGAGCCGGTCTCGCTGTTCCAGTACCCCTTGCCGACAACCTTGTAGGCGTCGAACTCACCGGCTGGCACTTTGACCCTTTCCTGCGCCACCACCTCGGCGTCGTACTGCCAGCGCGTGCGTTGGGGACCGGTCTTGCTCGCCTGCGTGTACTTGAAGCTCCACTTCTTGCCCACCGACAGCGGGAAGTCGATGAAGCGAGGAGTACCCGTGCGCACGTACTCAGGCGTTTCCAGCAGGTTCAAGTCACCCGACATCACCATCAGCCCATCGTTCTCCGTGCCCTCGATGCGTTCCGGCGAGACCTTGGTGATGACGCGCCGGTTCTCCGTCTCCTTCAGGCCGGTGCGCCGATCGCTGCGCACCCAGTGCCACGTGTCGCCCACCTTGTAGGCCGGCGCCTCGCCGCTGAGCACGGTGGGCGCTGGCACGACGGCCTGGGCCAGAGCCAGCCCGGGAAGGGCGGCGAGCGACTGAAACAGGACGGTACGGCGCAGCATCGATTCCTCCTCGTGTGGTTGGCGCTGCGAAGGTAGACCACTCGCGCCGATCAGGCATCCATCAAGCTAGGGATGTGAGCGCCAGCGTGCCGCCAATCGACGGCCCTTTCGCCGCGCGCCGAGTTCCAACCCGAACTTCAGCGCGACAGCCCCAGCGCCGCCAGCAGGCGCGGCGCATCGTAGCGCTGCGGCAGCAGGCCCTGCTCATGCACCAGCTTGGCCATGCGCGCGTTGACGGGCGCGTCCATGTTCAGGCCCGCGCGCCATGCGCACGACCTCGCCGCACAACGCGTCAACCTCGGTGCTGCGGCCGTGCGCCAGATCATCGGCCATGCTCGAACGCGCTTTGCCGTCGATGCGCAGCATGCGTGCCGCGAGCAGCCGAAACAGCGGCGTCGGCAGGCGCAGCACGGCCGGCAGCCAGGCGGCGGCAGCGGCGTCAGCCGCGCCGGCTCGATGCGCGCGGCGTGCAAGCACCCGCAACGCCTCGTCCTGCAGCGCGGCCAGCGCACGGCGGTAGCCGCGTGACAGCAACTCCTCGCGCAGCGGCAACTCCGACAGCGCGTTGACCGGGTTGTTGAGGTTGAGCAGCAGCTTGCCCCACTGCATGCCGCGCATGTCGGTGTGCAGTGCCAGCGGCAGGCCCGCGCGCTCGAACAGCGGCTGCCAGGCGCGCAGCGCCTCGTGCTCGGCCGCGGCCAACGCGCCGCTGGTGCCGCGGTGGAACTGGCCTGGTGCCAGCTCGGCGACGTTGAATGGCACCATGCCGGCGATGACATCGAGCGCCGGCGCCGCGTCCTGCGCTGCCGCCGCGTTGCCGATGCCGTTTTGCAGCGACAGCACCGGCGTGCCGGCGGGCAGCACCCGCGCCAGCTCGGCCGCGGCAGCCACCGTGGCGTTGCTCTTGACTGTCAGCAAGACCAGCGAGGGTTTCAGGTCGGGCACGGATTCGCCGAGCGCCAGCAGGTCGGCCGGCAGTTGCGTGCGCCGGCGTTGCAGATCGGTCAGCGTCAGGCCATGCACACGCAAGGCATCGAAGACGCGCCGCCGGCCGACGTAGTACACCGTCGCGCCGGCCGCTTGCAGCGAGCCGCCGACGAAGCAGCCGACACTGCCCGCGCCCATGACGAGCAGCGCGCCGGGTGTCACTTTCTGAGAATCGGTCAGCGGGTCGCCGGGGCGTGCAGATCGCGCAGGTGCGTCGGGCCGACGCGAGCCTCGATCTCGGCCAGCATCGACTTGCCCCAGCCGAGCGCGAACAGCGCTTCGCCGACGACGAACATCGGGCCGATCAAGAGGCCGCGCAAGTCATCGACGAAGGCCGGCTTGCGGCCCTCGTAGTAGTGGCCGATGAACTGCGCCGCCCAGCCGATGGCGAAGGTGCCCAGGCTCCAGGCCAGCCAGGGCAGCGTTTCCAGCTGCCCCAAAGGCAGCGCGGCGGCGATCAACAGCAGGTTGGCGACACTCGTTGCCAGGCCGAGCGCCAGGTTGCCGCGCGTCAGGTACCACAGCGACGACAGGCCCCACAGCACCGCAGCCGGCGTCAGCATCCAACTGCCGATGCCGAACGCCGGCCGCGCGAGCAAGCCGCCGACGGCGAAGACGATCAACGGGATACCGACGAAATGCGTGGCGATGTTGCGCCGGTCGCGGTGGTAGGCGGCGTATTGGGCCATCAGCTGGGTGGCGGTGGACATGCACTTCTCCACGGGAACGGTAGCGCGATATTACGACGCCATGACAACCGGCGAGCCCCGTTCGCGATACCCGCGTGCCTACAATGCCCGCTGCCGCGGAAGTCCCGAGAACACCTCATGAGCATCAAGAGCGACAAGTGGATCCGCCGCATGGCGGCCGAGCACGGCATGATCGAGCCGTTCGAGCCGGGGCAGGTGCGGCAATCGGCCGACGGCCAGCGCATCGTCAGCTACGGCACCTCCAGCTACGGCTACGACATCCGCTGCGCGCCGGAATTCAAGGTCTTCACCAACATCTACTCGACGGTGGTCGACCCGAAGAACTTCGACGAGAAGAGCTTTGTCGACATCTACGCCGATGTCTGCGTGATCCCGCCGAACAGCTTTGCGCTGGCGCGCACGCTGGAATACTTCCGCATCCCGCGCAACGTGCTCACGATCTGCCTGGGCAAGAGCACGTACGCGCGCTGCGGCATCATCGTCAACGTGACGCCGCTCGAGCCCGAGTGGGAGGGTTTCGTGACGCTGGAGTTCAGCAACACGACGCCGCTGCCGGCCAAGATTTACGCGGGTGAAGGTTGCGCGCAGGTGCTGTTCTTCGAAAGCGACGAGGTCTGCGAGACCAGCTACAAGGACCGCGGCGGCAAGTACCAGGGCCAGCGCGGCGTCACCCTGCCAAAGACCTGAATCGCCAAGTAATCCACAGGTTCCACGACGCCGCCGCGCGGCGTGTGCGATTTCCCCGACTGTGCGGTGATCACGCAGGCGATGATTTCACCCATGTACCGCGCCCCCAAAACGGCTGATCTTTTCCATGCCCCGCCGGAGTTTCTGCACGCTGCAGAGGCGGCGGCGAATGTCGCCCTGCCGATCGGCGGTTGCGTCAGGCCGGCCACGCTGCGCGCCTTTGTTGGCGCGATGGCAGCACAGGGCATGGCGGTGCAGCCGGCGCGCCTGGGCTACGACCGGCTCTACGCCTTCGATTGTTTCGCGCGCGCGCATGCCGCCACCGACGATGCGCTGCGTGCGCTGGCCGTCGAGCTGTTCACAGCCTTCGAACGCAGCACGGCTTAAGCACCGTTCAGAGCGCACCGCGGCCCGGCGGGATCACGCCGGCCGAGGCGTCGGCCGACATCGGATGGACCATCGTGCCGCAGCCGCTCACGGTCAATGCGAGCAGCACGGCGCCAAGGACGGCCCAGGTTCGGGCGACGGAAAAGACAGAGCGGTTCATGACAAGGATCTCCAAGGGTGACGTGAGGCGTGCGGATGCACGCCCCGTCACCGCTCCACGCGAAACGCTCGCGCAAACGGACACGCCAAGCTAGGGAGAAGGGACCAGACTGCGCAACGCCGGCAGCGGCGACGCGCGCAGCAGCGGCGCGGCCAGGTGATCGAGCGCGCGCTGGCCCTGCACATCGCCGCGCCGCGCCTGCACGCGGGCCAGCCAGTAGAGCGTCTCGCCGTGCCAGTCGCTCTGCGGGTGCGACGTTTCCCAGGCGGCGCGTAGCGGCCGCAGCGTGGCTTCGGCCTCGTCGCTGCGGCCGGCCAACAGATGCAGCCGCGCCTGCGCGATCCAGGCCGTGGCCGAACGCGGCGACGGCACGACCTGCGCCTGCTCGAACAGCGCCAGCGATTGGCGCAGCAGCGGCTCGGCGCGCGCCGCTTCGCCGCGCTCGATCAGCGCGGCAGCCAGCTCGGCGGCGATCTGCGCCTGGAGGGCGGGGCGCGCCTTGGCCCGGCCGCTGTCGCTCCATGCCTGCTGGGCCAGGGTGAGGGCTTCGGCGTGGCGGCGCTGCACGCGGGCGTTGAAGGCGGCGACCAGCAGCGCCTCGGCGCGGTACTGCGCGTGAGCCTCGTCGGTGTGCTGCCGGGCTTCGCCGGCCAGGCGCGCCGCGGCGCGGCTGTCACCGGCCAGTGCGAGCACGTGGGCGTAGCGCAGGTGGTTCATCATCTGCGCCAGCGACGGCACAGGCGGCAGCGGCTCGGGCCCGGCAGCACCGCGCGGCATCAGCGCCAGCGACTCGTCGGCGCGCCGCGCAAAGCCCAGCACCGTGGCCAGCGAGGCGCGGTAGTTGCGCCGGTCTTCATTGTCGCTGCCGTTGTTGTGCCTGGCTTCGAGCGCCACCGCCTCGCGCAGATGCATCACCGCTTCGCCGAGCTCGCCGGCTTCGGCCAGCGCCAGGCCGAGCTGGTAGAGCGCGTTGCGCGCGCGTGGTGTGTCCGAGCCGTCGAGCTGGCGCTGATCATCGACCACGCGGCGCAGCAGCGGCACGGCGTCGGCGGGCCGGTCGTTGCGGCGCAGCGCTTCGGCATACCAGCGCTCGACCGCCGTCAGCGTCAGGTGCGGGCGCTGCGCACCGAGGCCGGCCATCGCGCGCGTCAGCGCCTCCTGCGCGGTGGCGAGCTGCATCTCGTACTCGCCGAAGCGGCCGTAGGTGTTCGACAGCAGGCCCAGCGTCAGTGCGGTGTCGGCATGGTTCGGGCCGAGATGGCGCTCGGCGATGTCGATGGCCTGCGTGAGCGGCTTGTAGGAGGCTTCGGCCTCGTCGCGCCTGGCGCGCTGGAACGACTGCTGGCGCAGCGCCATCGTTGCCACCTGCGCCGTGCGCGGCAGGCCGGCCAGCGCATCGGGCACCAGTGCGTCGGCCACGCGGGCGGCCTCTTCGGGTTGTTGCAGCGCCAGGCTTTCGGCCAGCAGCGCACGGCCGCGCAGGGTGACGTCGTGGCGCGGGCCCCAGGCGCTGTCGGCGCGCGCCACCGCGGCGCGCAGGATGCCCTCGCCGCGCTGCGGCTCGCCGAGCATCGACAAGCCTTCGCCGATGATCACGCCGAGCTCGGCCGCGCCTTGCGGGTCGGGCTTGAGTTCGCGCTCGATGCGCGCGCCGGCCACCACCAGCAGATCGGTGGCGAGTACTGCGCCGCCGCTGCCCTGGCGCGGCTGCGCCTGTTTGAGGATCGAGGCGATGAAGTCTTTGCTCTGCTCGGCCCGTGCGGCCTGCGCGCGTGCCAGGTCGGCCTGCCACAGCGCCGCGCCCAGGCCAGCCAGCAGCGAGGCCAGCACCATCGCTGCCGCGGCCAGCGGCAGGCGGTAGCGGCGCGCGAACTTGCGCGCGCGATAGCCCCAGGTCGGCGCTTGCGCGAGCACGGCCTGGCCGCCCAGATGCCGCTGCACGTCGGCGGCGAAGGCTTCGACGCTGCTGTAGCGGTCGGCCGGTTTTTTGCGCAGCGCCTTGGCGACGATGGTGTCGAGGTCGCCGCGCAGCAATCGTGCCGTGGCCTTGTCGGGCGCGCGCGAACTCACCGCGGGCACCACGGCGTGCAGCACCGCGTCCTGCAGCGAGGTCGCGCTGTGATGCGAAACGCTGTACGGCCGCTGGCCGCTGAGCAGCTCGAAGAGCACGATGCCCAGCGAGTAGACGTCGGCCGCGGTGCCGACGGGCTGCGTGCCGAGCTGCTCCGGCGCCGCGTAGTCCGGCGTCACCGGGCGGCCAATCTGGCGCGTCAGCTGCTGGTCGGCCGGCGTGTCGTCTTCGAGCAG
The DNA here is from genome assembly GCA_963732625.1 of uncultured beta proteobacterium. GTDB lineage: Bacteria > Pseudomonadota > Gammaproteobacteria > Burkholderiales > Burkholderiaceae_C > CADEEN01. The sequence goes on from CAVTAM010000042.1 coordinate 142,468, forward strand.
TTGCGCCACGCCGAAGTCGAGCAGGCGCACCTCGCCGCTTTTGGTGACGAAGATGTTGCCCGGCTTCAAGTCGCGGTGCACGACCAGCCGCGCATGCGCATGCGCCACTGCGTCGGCGACGTCGATGAACAGGCGCAGGCGCTGTTCGACGCTCAGCTTGCGCGCGGCCACATGGGCGTCGATCGGCACGCCCTCGACGCACTCCATCGCCAGCCACGGCCGGCCCTCGCCAGTGACGCCAGCGTCGTACAGGCGGGCGATTCGCGGGTGTTCGAGGCTGGCCAGGATGTCGCGCTCGCGCGCCATGCGCCGCGCGATGCCCGGCCCGCCGAAGCCCGCGGGCGCGGGCAGCTTGAGCGCGACTTCGCGTTGCAGCGCGCCGTCGCTGCGGCGCGCCAGCCAGACGGTGGACATGCCGCCGTGGCCGAGCGGGCGGATCAACTCGTACGGGCCGATGGCGTCGCCCGGTGCATCGTCGGCCACCGCCTCCAGCCGCGCATGCGCGCCGCTGCGCATGAAGCTGTCGGTTTCGATCGCTGCACGGTCGAGCATCGAGGCCAGCATCGGCACCAGGCGCTGCTGATGGAGAGGCAGCGAGCGCAGCCACGCGCTGCGCTCGGCCGGCGACAACGCCAGTGCGGTTTCCAGCAGCGCGCTCAGCTGCCTGAGTTCGGCGGCGTCGTTGCGGGCAGTGGTGTTCATCGCGGCATCTCGTGCGTACCACGCAAAGCGTGGCCGCCGAAGGACATCAACGTCCGAGCATCTGCGCCAACAGCAAGCGCGCCCGTTCCCAATCACGCCGCACAGTGCGGTCGGTGACGCCCAGGGCACTGGCGATTTCGAGGTCGGTGAGGCCGGCGAAGTAGCGCATCTCGACAACACGCACCAGCCGCGGATCGACCTCGGCCAGCGTCTGCAGCGCTTGGTGCACGTCGAGGATTTCGTCGTCGCTGGCGGCGCCCAACTGCTCGGCGGCCAGCGTGTCGAGCGTCACATGCTGCGCGTCGCCGCCGTGGCGCCCGGCTTTGCGGCGGCGCACGAAGTCGATGACGATGTTGCGCATCGTCGTGGCCGCATAGGCCATGAAGTGCTCGCGGTCGGCGACGCGCACGCCGCCGTCCTTTTGCATGTGCATGAAGGCCTCGTGCACCAGCGCCGAGGTGTCGAGCAGCGTCGGCCGCCCGCCGCCGGCGAGGCGCGAGCGGGCCAGGCGGCGCAGTTCGTTGTAGAGGCTGGGGAACAAGGCCTGCACCGATTGCGGCGTTGTGGTCTCGGCCCGGCACGCTTGCTCTGTCTGCATCGGCGGCAGCTTAGGCCTGCGGCGGCATCGATCCTAGGGACTGGTGTCCCGGGCCACCCGCCGCCTGCAGCGCGCGATCAGGCGGCGTGGCGGCCGACGCGGGCCACCAGTTTGCGCTCGATCGCCGGCAGCGCAGCCAGCGCCGCTTGCCGGCCGGCCTCGAAAGCTGCCGGCAGGGCGTCGGTCTGCCACAGGCCGATGCGGCGCGGCCACGCCGGGTCGAGCTCGATCAGCGCCTGGCCGCGGGCGCGCGCGGCGGCCAGGCGGGCGTCCTGCAGGTTGTTGATCAGCGACGTGCTGACCTGCGCCACCAGGCTCGACGGCCGCCGCAGGCTGCGCGGCATGTCGCCGCGAAAGCCCAGCGCCACGACGACGAGCGCGTCGCTCGCCGCGGCCAGCGGCAGCGGGTCGGACAGCGCGCCGTCGACCAGCCGCTGGCCGCCGATGTCGACGCTCGGCCAGAGAAACGGCACGGCCATGCTGGCCTGCACGGCGCGCGCCAGCGGGCCGCGGCTGAGCACCACCGGCGCGCCGGTGGCAGCCACGGTGGCCGCCACGCGCAGCGGCAGGCGCAGGTCTTCCAGCCGCAGGTCGCCGAAGGCGGCGTGCAGGCGCTGCACGATCGGGCGCTCGCTGCGCAGCGAAAAGCCGGGGCCGAAGCGCGCCAGCCGCGGCGCCAGCAGTTGCGCGTAGGCGTGCCAGCGTTTTTTTTGCGTCAGCTCGGGCGACCAGAGCGTGGTCACCCTGCGCATCAACTCGTCGCTGGGCAGGCCGAGCGCCAGCCCGGCGCCGAAGACCGCGCCGGAGCTGCAGCCGGCGATCAGGTCCGGGCGCAGGCCGGCGCGCGAGAGCACGTCGAAGACGCCGAGCGCCGAGGCGCCGCGCACGCCGCCGCTGCCGATCACCAGCGCCAGCCGGGGCGGGGGAGGAAACACAGGCATGCAGTGCTGGTTCATGGCGTGGTCGCAGCGTCGCGTCGAAGTGAGTCGTGGCAGATCCACGGCGCCGGGCGAGCGATCCGGACAGCGCGGCCGGGCACACCCCTAGAACGAAGCGCGCGCGACTTGCGGTACAACCCTGACTCACCTCAGGAGCAGCGCATGAAATGGGAAGGCCAACGGCAGAGCGACAACGTCGAGGACCGCCGTGCGGGGGGCGGGGGCGGCGGCTTTCGCATCGGCGGCGGACGCGGCATCGGCATCGGCACGATCATCATTGCCGTGCTGGCGAGCTGGATCTTCGGCATCAACCCGCTGACCGTGCTCGGCGTGCTCGGCGGCGGCGGGCCTGCGGTGGCGCCGCAGGCGCAGGGCCCGGCGGCCAAGCCGCCGGCCACCGATGCCGCTGCGGCCTTCGTCTCGACCGTGCTGGCCGACACCGAAGACGTCTGGGGCAAGGTGATGCAGGCCAGCGGCACCCGCTACAGCCCGCCCAAACTCGTGCTCTTCCGCGGCGCTGTCGGCACCGCCTGCGGCACCGGCCAGGCGGCGATGGGGCCGTTCTACTGCCCCGGGGACCAGAAGGTCTATCTCGACATGCAGTTCTTCGACACGCTGCGCTCGCGCATGGGCGCGCCCGGCGACTTTGCGCAGGCCTACGTCGTCGCGCACGAGGTGGCGCATCACGTGCAGAACCAGCTGGGTATCACCGGCAAGGTCGATGGCATGCGTGGCCGGGTCTCGGAGCAGCAGATGAATGCGCTGTCGGTGCGCGTCGAGTTGCAAGCCGATTGTTTTGCCGGCGTCTGGGCGAACCATTCGCAACAGAGCAAAGGCTGGCTGGAGCGCGGCGACCTGGAAGAAGCGATGAATGCGGCCAGCCAGATCGGCGACGACAACCTGCAGCGCAAGTCGCAAGGCACGATCGTGCCCGAGAGCTTCACGCACGGCTCGAGCCAGCAGCGCATGACCTGGTTCCGGCGCGGGCTGGAGAGCGGCAGCGTGCAGCAGTGCAATACGTTTGACGCGCAGAAGCTGTAGGGGCGCGTCAATGCTACGCCGATGCTCTTCCTCGGCGGCAGCGACTTCATCGTTTCCGGAGCGACATCTTCTGCGCTGCCTGCCGGTCATCCTCCATCGAACACCACAGCCACCATGCTGCCCACCGAGTCCTTCGAGATCCGCATCGCGCGCGCCGAAGACCGGCCCGCGCTGCAACGCATGTTGGAGCTCTATCAGTACGAGCTGTCCGAGATCTGGGACCAGGACCTCGACGCTCACGGCGAGTACGGCTACGCGCTCGATCGCTTCTGGTCGGACGACGTCTGCTGCGCCTTCGTCGCCGCGGTGTCCGGCCACTACGCAGGCTTCGCGCTCGCCGACGGCGCGGTGAAGATCGGTACGAAGGGCCACTGGATGGACCAGTTTTTCGTGCTGAAGAAGTACCGCCGCAGCGGCCTCGGCGCCGCGCTGGCGCGGCATGTATTCGAGGCGCTGCCCGGTCGCTGGGAGGTGGGGCAGATGCCGGGCAATCTTGCCGCGCAGGCGTTCTGGCGACGCGTAATCGCCGACTGCACGCAAGGCGCCTACACCGAGCACGCCATCACGAGCGGCCGGTGGCAAGGGGTCGTGCAATCGTTCGACGCGTGATGCAGCTTGAGGGCTGCACCACGCCCGGCAACTGATCGGCGTGTCAATCGTCGTCGCGCAACCGGACGGGAGTCTTGTTTTCCATCCCTGTTCGCAGCGAAGGATTGCACTTGCGTTTCGACTGATGCGCAGAGGCTTCCTGGGAGATGTTTGTTATTTGCGAGCCGACGCGAACGGATTCAACACCGTCACGCCGAAGCCCTTGAAGTCGGCCGTGTTGCGCGTCACCACGGTGAGTTTGTGCAGTTGGGCCGTGGCGGCAATCATCGCGTCTTCGTAAAGCGTGTCAGACGCTTTGTGCATCAGGCGATCCCACTGTCTGAACGCCGCTGCATCCATCGCGATCACGTTGAACGAAGACGCGACGAGTTCGAGCCACTGTTCGAGTTCGACAGCTTTCGGCTCATCCTGTCGTCGCGTCAGTTCGATGCCGGATTGAATCTCACCGATCGTCACTGCCGAGATGTGCAGGTCGCCATCGGGCACCTGCTCGATCCACTGCAACACGGCGCCGTGCGGCTTGGGTTTGCGCAGCTCCGAAACGACGTTGGTGTCGAGCAGGTACATCGGCGCTCAGAAGGTGTGAACGGACTCGGCGTGCCCGAGCAGACCGTTCAAAGGGCGGCAATCAAGGCGCAAAGCACAGCCGTAGCTCGGGCTACGGCGAGCATTTGCAACGCCGAGTGCGGCCTTTTGGGCGGGATGAGCGGGCATGGCGGGTTCGTTCACACCTTCTCACCGCAGCGCCGCGGGCGAACGCCGACGCGCCCGGCCTCGCGGCGGCACGGCAATCACGGCACGTGCCTGTTCAGACAGCAAGAGCTGCTTGAGCGAAGGCCGGGCCGATGCCTGCAGACGGCGCCACTCGTCGGCAGGCACCAGCACGGCGGCCTCCGCGCCACGCTTGGTCACCATCTGCGGCCCTTCGGCGAGGCACTTCTCCAAGAACTCGCTGAATCGGGCTTTGGCGTCCTGGACGGGCCAACTTTTCATGTCTCAACCTCGATATGACTAGTACGCTGACTAGTCTATCGAGGGTGGGCTGGTTCGGCAAGCTGAAGGCCAAACGGGTTCGGCCGGCGCTTCAATCGTCGTCGCGCAACTGCCCGCGGATTTCGCCGCCGGGGAACTTCGATGAGTGCACGTTGACGTAGGCCACGCCGGCGCCGATGGCTTTGGCCATCTCGGCGAACTCGGCGGCGGCGATGCCTTGCCCGGCGGGGCCGATCACATCGGCGGCCGAGATGACGCCGCTGATGGTGCCCGATGGCAGGCACGGCGGCGTCGAGGCCACCGGCGAGACGTTGAACGACGTCTGGCACAGCCAGACCATGATGCCGCCGTTGACGCCGTGCTGGCCGAAGTGGATGTGGGCCTGGCGCACGTCGCCTTCGAGGCCGCTGTACGACAGCTCGTAGCGCATGCTCATCGACGCGCTGTCGATGCGCGCCTTGAAGCGGCCGCTGGCCGTCGACGACACGGCGGGCACTTCGGCAAAGCCTTTGAGGCGGGCCTCGATGCGCTCGCCGTCTCGTGACCGGTCGCGCGAGTCATCGGCTGTGGCGCTGGCGCACAGCAGGCCAAGCGCCGTGGCCGCGCAGCAGGCCAACGGCAGACGCGTGAGGGGCGGTTTCAGCAACATGCAGCTCTCCTTGGGTTCGGGCCCGCGGCGCGAGCTCCACGCGGTTTACGCCGCGCGAGCGCCAACCCTTGCGCGGCTTTCAGCGCGCCGCTGTGGCCGTGAACCAGCGCCGGGCCGGCGGCGCGATCAGCAGGCCGGCGGCGGCAGCGCCGAGCAGCAGCGCGGCGATGCCGAGCCAGGCCACGCCGGGCGCGCGCGCCAGGTCTTCCTGGACCAGCTGCACGCTGAGGGCCGTGCCGAACACCACCAGCGCCACCATCACCCAGCGCGCCCAATTGCGGCGGCGCCAGATGGCATGCAGCAGCCACAGCTCGATGGCGGTGAAGACGAGCGTGATGACCCAGATCAGCGCCGTCATCGCCACCGGCTCCTCGGCCATCGGCGGATCGACGAAGGGCAGCAGCGTGACGAGGCTGATCGCCAGCGAGGCCAGCAGCAGCACGACGGCGAGCACGACGCTGCGCGGGCGCGCGTTCAGCAGCGCATCGGGCGCGGCGATGTCGGCGACGTCGGTGCGCGGCGGCGCGTAGCGGCCGGCAGGGTCGGGCGTTTGCGTCATGCAGCCATCATGCATGGCCCGGCAAACGAGGGTCTACAGGCTCGTGCGCAGCGTCCAGATTTCCGGGAACAGAACCACGTCGAGCATCTTGCGCAGGTAGCTCACGCCGCCGGTGCCGCCGGTGCCGCGCTTGAAGCCGATCACGCGCTCGACCGTCGTCACGTGACGGAAGCGCCAGAGGCGAAAGGCGTCTTCGAGATCGGTCAGCTCCTCGCCGAGCTGGTACAGGTCCCAATGCGTTTGCGGCGCGCGGTACGCCACGAGCCAGGCCTGCTCGACCTCAGCGCTGGCGGTGTAAGGCTGCGTCCAATCGCGCTCGGTGTGCGATGTTGGCACGGCGATGCCGCGCCGCGCCAGCAGGCGCAGCGCTTCGTCGTAGAGCGACGGCGCGGCATGTGCGGCGGCCACCTGCGCCAGGCGCTCGGGCGCATGGGCGTGCGGCTTCAACATCGCCGCGTTCTTGTTGCCGAGGCGGAACTCGATGCAGCGGTACTGCCAGCTCTGAAAGCCGCTGCTGTTGGCGAGGTGGGGGCGGATGGCGCTGTACTCGGGCGGCGTCATCGTTGCCAGCACGTCCCACGCGTGCACGAGCTGCTCCATGATGCGGCTCACACGAGCGAGGCCCTTGAAGGCGCTGCCGAGCTGGTCTTGCGCGATCTGCACCATCGCGGCTTCGAGTTCATGCAGCATCAGCTTCATCCACAGCTCGCTCGTCTGGTGCTGGATGATGAACAGCATCTCGTTGTGGTCGGGCGAGAGCGGGTGCTGCGCTGCGAGCACCTGATCGAGGTGCAGGTAGTCGCCGTAGCTCATGTCCTTGGCGAAGTCGAGCTTGGCGTCGTGGTGCTCGCTCATGTCACAGCGCCTCGCTTGTTGAAGCGCTCCTGTTTCCATTCGCTCGATTCGAGCACTTCGCGCAAGTGCTCGACCGCATCCCAGACATCGACAAAGCGGGTGTACAGCGGCGTGAAGCCGAAGCGCAGGACATCAGGCGCACGAAAGTCGCCGATCACGCCGCGGGCGATCAGCGCCTGCACGATGGCGTACGCGCCTTCGTGGCGGGTCAACGAGACCTGGCTGCCACGATGCGGCGCGTCATGCGGTGTGATCACTTCGAGCTCGTCGCAGCGCTCGCCGACGAGGCGCATGAAAACTTCCGTCAGCGCCAGCGACTTGCTGCGCAGAGCGTCCATGCCGCCCAGCGGCTCGGCGGCGAGCACGCTGTCGATGCCGCATTCGAGCGCCGCCATCTGGATCACCGGCGGCGTGCCGCACAGGAAGCGCCTGATGCCCGGCGCGGGCGTGTAGCCGGGCGTGAAGGCGAACGGCGCGGCGTGGCCCATCCAGCCGGACAGCGGCTGCACAAAACGATCGGCATGGCGCGGATGCACCCAGACGAACGCCGGCGCGCCGGGGCCCCCGTTCAGGTACTTGTAGCCGCAGCCGACGGCGAAGTCAGCGTCGTCGCGCTTCAGGTGCACGGGCAACGCGCCGGCGCTGTGCGCCAGGTCCCACACGGCGAGCGCACCGGCGCCGTGCGCGGCTTGCGTGAGCGCGGCCATGTCATGCAGGCGACCGGTGCGGTAGTTGACCTGCGTCAGCATCAGCACGGCCACGTCGCCTTGCACCAGGCGCGGCTCGATCTGCTCGGGCGCATCGATCAGCACCAGCTCGAAGCCGCGCTCGCGCGCCAGCGACTCGGCGATGTACAGATCGGTCGGGAAGTTGTCGCGCTCGGAGAGGATGACGCGGCGCTGCGCGTTGTCGGCGTGTGCGATCGACAGCGCTGCCGACAACACCTTGAAAAGATTCACTGACGTCGAATCGGCGGCCACGAGCTCGTTGGCGCCTGCACCAACCAGCTTGGCCAGCTTGTTGCCGACGCGTTGCGGCAGGTCGATCCAGTGCGCCGTGTTCCAGCTCTCGATCAGCTGTTCGCCCCACTCGTGCTGGATGACCTCGGCCACACGCTGCGCGGTGGCGCGCGGCAGCACGCCGAGCGAGTTGCCGTCGAGATAGATCTTGTTCGGCGGCAGCGCGAACTGGTTGCGCAGCGCGGCCAGCGGGTCTTGGGAATCGAGCGCGGCGCAATCGATGCGGTTCATCTCATTTTCTCCACCGCGTTGGGCGTGACCGGCGACACATGAAACAGGCGTCTGCTCGCGGCCCGTTGGCGAACTTCAAGGTCCGCAAAGAACCGTTCGGGCTGAGGTGGCTGTTCCGACCGTCCTGAGGTATCGAAGGAAGCCCCGCCTCCTCCCCGTTCGGGCTGAGCTTGTCGAAGCCTTTGTCTTGTGGCGCGAAGGCTTCGACGAGCTCAGCCTGCCCTTCGACAGGCTCAGGGCGAACGGAAAGAAGAGTCCCGTTCGGGCTGAGGTATCGAAGCCCCTGCGGCATGCGGCACGAAGGCTTCGACGAGCTCAGCCTGGCCCTTCGATACCTCAGGGCGAACGGGGTGGAGAAGCCGACCGTCGTCAACAGCCGCTACGGGCCGTTAGTGGACGACGACATCCGCATGGGGTTCATTTCAGAGTTGCCGCAGCACGGCGCGAACGGGGCTGGCATCGGCGGTGATCAGTTTGAGCGGCAGCGCGATCAACTCGTAGTCACCTTCCGGCACGTCGTCGAGCACGAGGTTTTCGAGCACGCGCAAGCCGCGGCGACGGATGACCTGGTGGCTGTCGAGCGCCTTGCTGTCGGCGGGGTCGATGCTCGCGGTGTCGATGCCGACCAGCACCACGCCGAGGTCGGCCAGGCGCTCGATCGTCTGCGGCGCGTAAGCGGCGAGGGCGCCGTCCCACGCGCCCACTGGCATGCGCTCGTAGGTGCGCACGAGCACGCGCGGCGGCAATTGCGCGTCGATCGCATGCGCGATGTGCTGCCACTCGATGAGCGGCGAAACGCCGATGGCGTGCATCACGCGACAGGGCCCGAGGTAAGGCGTGAGGTCGAGCGCGCCGACGGCCGCGCCGTCGCCGTCGTAATGCAGCGGGGCATCGGCATGCGCGCCGGTATGCGGCGACAAGGTGATCGTGCTGACGTTGACGGGGCAGCCCGGCGCGATCGTCGCGGCCCAGCGCTGCTCGTAGCGCGCGTCGCCGGGAAAGACCGGCGAGCCGGCGTGGACCGGCGGCGAGATGTCCCAGAGCTGGCGTGCCATGCGAGCATCATAGGCATCACGACGCCCTGATGGAGACCCCCCCGATGGCCGCTGAGACGTTCGAAATCGAAGACACCGTCCGCTTCGCGCAGTGCGACCCGGCCGGCATCGTCTTCTTCCCGCAGTACCTGGTGATGCTCAACACCCTGCATGAGCGCTGGTTCAATGAAGGCCTCGGCGTGCCGTACCACGACTACATAGGCGTGCGCCGGCTCGGCGTGCCGACGGTGCGGCTCGAATGCGACTTCACCGCGATCAGCAGGCACGGCGATCGTTTGCAGCAGCGTCTGGCCGTCGCCAAGCTCGGCCGCAGCTCGGTCGAGCTGGCGGTGGAGTTCAGCAGCGGCGATCAATTGCGCGCACGATTTCGGCAGGTGCTGGTATGCACGTCGCTGGCCACGCACAAGGCGGTCGCCTTGCCCGACGATGTGCGCCAGGGCATGCAACGCTATCCTGCGCTCAGCCGATGCGGCCTAGCAGCAGGTACTCCATCAGCGCCTTCTGCGCGTGCATGCGGTTCTCCGCTTCGTCCCAGACGACGGACTGCGCGCCGTCGATGACCGACGCCGCGACCTCTTCGCCGCGGTGCGCCGGCAGGCAGTGCATGAAGAGGGCGTCGGGCTGCGCCACGGCCATCAGGCGCTCATCGACGCACCAGTTGGCAAAGGCCTTCACGCGCGCTGCGTTTTCGGCCTCGTAGCCCATGCTCGTCCAGACGTCGGTGGTGACGAGGTGCGCATTGCGGCAGGCTTCGAGCGGGTCTTTGAAGACGCGGTAGCAATCGCTGCTCTTGATGCCGGCCACGGCAGGATCGATCTCGTAGCCGCTCGGCGTGCTGACGTGCACCTTGAAGCCGAGCGTCTCGGCCGCTTGCAGCCAGGTGTTGGCCATGTTGTTGCCGTCACCTACCCAGGCCACGGTTTTTCCGGTGATCGGGCCGCGCTGCTCGATGAAGGTGAAGATGTCGGCCAGCACCTGGCAGGGGTGGTAGTCGTTGGTCAGGCCGTTGATCACCGGCACCCGCGAGTGCGCCGCAAACTCGTCGAGCTTGGCCTGCTCGAAGGTGCGGATCATCACGATATCGACCATGCGGCTGATGACGCGCGCGCTGTCGGCCACCGGCTCGGCGCGGCCCAACTGGCTGTCGCCGGTGGTCAGGTGCACGACCGAGCCGCCCATCTGGTACATGCCGGCCTCGAAGCTGACGCGCGTGCGCGTGCTCGCCTTCTCGAAGATCATCGCCAGCGTGCGGTCCACCAGCGGCTGGTACTTCTCGTAGTTCTTGAAGCGCTTCTTGATTTCGCGCGTGCGCTCGAACAGGTAGGCGTACTCCTCGGCGCGAAAGTCCTTGAACTGGAGGTAGTGCCGCATCAAGGTCGATCCTGGTTTCATGCAGCCGGCTTCACGACAGGAACTTCTTGATCAATGGCGCGAGGATCGCCACCACCTTGTCGGCTTCGGCCGTCGTCATGATCAGCGGCGGCAACAGGCGCACCACGCGATCTGCCGTGACGCTGATCAGCAGGCCGGCGTCGCAGGCCTGCTTCAACAGGTCGCCGCAGGGGCGGTCGAGCTCGATGCCGATCATCAGACCCTGGCCGCGGTACTCGACGACGCCCTTCACACCTTCGAGCTCGCGTTCGAGCCCGGCGCGCAGGCGCGCGCCGACGGCCGCTGCATTGGCGAGCAACCCTTCCTCTTCCATGATGCGCAGCGTTTCGATGCCCGCGCGCATCGCCAGCGGGTTGCCACCGAACGTCGTGCCGTGGTTGCCGGCGCCGAGCACGCCGGCAGCCTTCGGTCCGCAGACGATGGCGGCGATCGGCACACCCGAGCCGAGGCCCTTGGCCAGCGGCATCACGTCGGGCAGGATGCCCGCCCACTGGTGCGCGAACCACTTGCCGGTGCGGCCGATGCCGCATTGCACTTCGTCGAGCATCAGCAGCCACTGCTTGTCGTCGCAGAGCTTGCGCAGGCTGCGCAGGTACTCGGCGCGAAACGGGTTGATGCCGCCTTCGCCCTGGATCACTTCGAGGAACACCGCGACGACGTTGGGCCGCGTGCGCGCCGCCTCTTCGACGGCGGCGATGTCGTTCATCGGCACACGCACAAAACCTTCGACGAGCGGGCCGAACCCGGCTTGCACCTTCGGGTTGCCGGTGGCCGACAACGTGGCGATCGAGCGGCCGTGAAAGGCCTTTTCGTAAACGATGATCTCCGGCCGCTCGATGCCGCGGTCATGGCCGTACTTGCGCGCGATCTTCAGCGCGCCTTCGTTGGCTTCGAGCCCCGAGTTGCCGAAGAAGACGTTCGTCAGGCCCGAGATCTCGCACAGCTTGGCGGCGAGCTTCTCCTGCAACGGCGCCAGGTAGTAGTTGCTGGCGTGGATCAGCTTGGCGATCTGGTCTTGCAACGCCGGCACGAGCTTCGGGTGGCCGTGGCCGAGCGTGTTGACGGCGATGCCGGCCAGCGCGTCGAGGTACTCGCGGCCCTCGGTGTCCCAGACGCGGCAGCCTTTGCCGTGCGACAGCGCGATCGGCAGGCGGCCGTAAGTGGCCATCACATGGGGCTCGGCGGGATTGGCCATCGTCTTCGGCTCCTGATCACGTGAATGACAAAGGCCGGCAGCGTTGCGAACAGTTCACGCGCCGGCCTCGAAATGATTCTACGGTTCGCTCCGTCGCGAGCCGAAAACGAGGCACCTCTCTCATTCGGCTGATCTCATGCTTGCTGCGGCGCAACAACACACAGGCACAATGCTTGCAGCACCACTGGTGCGGCCCGCGCTGGTGTTGATCGCCTGCGCCACCGGCCACGAAGTAGCCACGGCGTCACAGTCGATCATGACCGCTCCCGTTCGCGCCGCGCGCGAGTTCATCATTCAAGGCATCACCAAAGACGGCCGCGTTTTCCGCCCGAGCGATTGGGCCGAGCGCCTGGCTGGTGCGATGTCGTGCTTTCGTCCCGGCGCGGCCGGCAAGGCCGGCATCAGCGCGTTCATCGGCTACTCGCCGTACTGCGTGCCGACAAGCGTCGGCGACGTCAAGGCGGTGATCGTCAGCGAAGCGCTCAAAGAGATCGAGCCGATGGCCTGGGACTTCGTCGCCAACTTCGCGCGCGACAACGATCTGCAGATGGGCGAGGTGTGTGTGTTGCCGGAGCCGCCGCCGGCCAAGAAATGAAAACGCCCGCTGCTGCGGGCGTTTGTCAGTGCTCGGGAAGCCTCAGGCCGCGAGGGCGAGCGCCTTGACCTTGGCAGCCAGCCGGCTCTTGTGACGCGCGGCCTTGTTCTTGTGGAAGATGCCTTTGTCGGCGACCGAGTCGATGACGCTCTGTGCGGCCTTGAACAGCTCGGCTGCCTTGCCCTTGTCACCACTGACGACAGCTTTCTGCACGCCCTTGACGGCGCTGCGGTACTGCGAGCGCAGGGCAGAGTTGGCGGCGTTCAACTTCACGTCCTGGCGCACGCGCTTGAGGCCGGAGGCGATGCGGACGGTTTTCTTCTTGGCTTTGGTTGCGGTGGCCATGCTGGATTTGAGTCTGCGACAAAAGGGCGCGAGTCTAGCATGCGAGACTGCGGGGCCACCAGCCGCGGACCATCGGGTTAGCAGGCGCTTTGCAGACCAACCGCCTGCGTACAACACGAATGAACCTCCTCAAGGCCGCTTCCACCGTCTCGCTGCTGACCCTGGCCTCCCGGGTGACGGGGCTGGTTCGTGAGCAGTTGATCGCGGCGGCCTTCGGTGCCTCGGCCGCCACCGACGCTTTCAACGTCGCCTTTCGCATCCCGAACCTGCTGCGGCGGCTGTTCGCCGAGGGCGCGTTCTCGCAGGCCTTCGTGCCGATCCTGGCCGCAACACGGGAGAAGGAAGGCGACGAGGTCACGCACCGCCTGGTCGATGCAGTGGCGACGGTGCTGGCCTGGGCGCTGCTGGTCACCTGCGTCATCGGTGTGATCGCCGCGCCGATCCTCGTTTATCTGCTGGCCAGCGGCCTGGAGCGCTTCGACAGCGCGGTGCTGATGACGCGCGTGATGTTTCCCTACATCGGCTTCATGTCGATGGTGGCGCTGGCCGCGGGCATCCTCAACACGTGGAAGCGCTTTGTGGTGCCGGCCGCGACGCCGGTGCTGCTCAACCTGGCGGTGATTGTGGCGGCGTGGTTCGGCGTGCCGTGGTTCGAGCAGATCGGCGTGCAGCCGATCTACGCGCTGGCCGTCGGTGTCATGGCCGGCGGCGTGCTGCAGCTCGCCGTTCAGGTGCCGGCGCTGGCGCGTCTGGGGCTGCTGCCGCGCATCGGCCTGGCGCCGTCAGCGCTGCGTGCGGCTTGGCATCACCCCGGCGTCGGCCGCGTCTTGAAGCAGATGGCGCCGGCGCTGCTGGGTGTTTCGGTCGCGCAGATCTCGCTGTTGATCAACACCCAGATCGCCTCGCATGTCGGCACCGGCGCCGTGTCGTGGCTGACCTACGCCGACCGCTTGATGGAGTTCCCGACGGCGCTGCTCGGCGTGGCGCTCGGCGTGGTGCTGCTGCCGCAACTCTCGGCCTCGCAGGCGCGCGGCGACGCCGCGCACTACGCCGGCCTGATCGACTGGGGGCTGCGTCTGGTGCTGCTGTTGGCGCTGCCGTGCGCCGTCGCGCTGGTCGTGTTTCCGCAGCCGCTGGTGGCCGTGCTCTACCACTACGGCGCGTTCAGCGAGCGCGACGTGGCGCAGACGGTGACGGCGCTGATGGGCTACGGCGTCGGCCTGATGGGCCTCATCGGCGTGAAGATCCTGGCGCCGGGTTTTTATGCGCGGCAAGACATTCGCACGCCGGTGAAGATCGCCGTCGTCGTGCTGATCTTCGTGCAGGCGATGAACCTCGTCTTCGTGCCGCTGCTCGGTCACGCCGGGCTGGCGCTGTCGATCGGCCTCGGTGCGCTGGTCAATGCGGGCTGGCTCTTCATCGGCTTGCGCCAGCGTGGCGTCTACACGCCATCGCCGGGCTGGGGCGGCTTCGCGCTGCGTGTGCTGCTGGCGTGTGCCGCGCTGGGTGGGTTGTTGTGGTGGGCGGCGCGGCACATCGATTGGCTGCACTCGGCCGGCTTCGTGCGTGCGGGCTTGCTGGCCGCGGTGCTGGCCGCCGCCGCACTGCTGTATTTCAGCGTGCTGTTCGCTTGTGGCCTGCGCCCGCGCCAGTTCATGCGCCGCGGCTGACCGATACACTCTCGCCGTTGTGACCTCGCTCCTCTTCGAACGCCCGACGCCGCTCGACTATTTCGCAGCGCTGGTGGCCGACGACCAGCAGTTTTCGCAGCTCGAAGCCGCCGTCGCGGTGGCCCATGCCGTCGAGCCTGAACTCGACGTGCAAGGCGTGTTGTCGGCCATCGATGCGCTGGCCGTGAAGTTGAAGCACCGCATCGCCGCCGACACCGCGCCGCTGCAGCGCCTGCGCTATCTCAACCGCTACTTCTTTCAGGAGCTGGGCTTTGCCGGCAACGTCAACGACTACTACGCACCCGAGAACAGCTATCTGCACCGCGTGCTCGATTCGCGCCGCGGCATCCCGATCACGCTGGCGCTGATCTACATCGAGATCGCGCAGCAGATCGGCCTCGAAGCGCGCGGCGTTTCGTTCCCCGGCCACTTCCTGATCAAGCTGAAGATGCCGCAGGGCGAGGTCGTGATCGATCCGTTCAACGGCCGCTCGTTGTCACGCGACGATCTCGAAGAACGCATCGAGCCCTACCGCCGCCGCCATGGCCTGGTGGGTGATGCCGAAGTGCCGCTCGGCCTGTTCCTGCAAACCGCGACGCCGCGCGCCGTGGTGGCGCGCATGCTGCGCAACCTGAAGGAGATTCACCGCGGCGCCGAAGAGTGGCCGGCATTGCTGGCGGTGATGCAGCGCCTGGTGATCCTGCTGCCCGACGACTGGGACGAGCGCCGTGACCGCGGCCTCGTGCGCGCCGAACTCGGCGACGACGACGGTGCGGTGCAAGACCTCGCCGCCTACGTCGAGCACAGCCCGGGCGCCGACGACGTGCGTGCGATCAGCGATCGCATCGGTGAGTTGCGCGGCGCCGGCCGGCCGCAACTGCATTGACGCGTGGACACTGCTGCCGCATGCCGCTGAACCCTCCTCAACGCCGCAACCTGATCTGGTTCGCTGTCGCTGCCGGCGCGCTGCTGCTGCTATGGCTGCTCGGTCCGGTGCTGACGCCGTTCATCGTCGCTGCGGTGCTGGCGTATGCACTGCACCCCGCCGTCGAAGCGTTGGCGGCGCGCCGCGTGCCGCGCCTGCTGGCGGTGGTGCTGGTCGAGGTGGTGGCCATCGTCGCGCTGCTGGCGCTGGTGCTGCTCATCATTCCGGTGATCGTCAAGGAAGTGCCGCTGCTCAAGGAGCAGATCCCATTGCTCATCGAGCGCGCCAACACGTCGCTCGTGCCGTGGCTGGCGCAGTTCGGCATCAACGTCAAGCTCGACAGCGCCAGCATCAAGGCCTTCCTGCTCAAGGCGCTCGACGCCAACTTCGAAGACTGGATGGGCACCGTGCTCAGCTCGGCGCGCATCGGCGGCAGCATGCTGCTGGCGCTGATCGGCAACGCATTGTTGATGCCGCTGGTGCTGTTCTACCTGCTGCTCGACTGGCCGAATCTCGTTGTGCGCGCACAAGCGCTGATCCCGCCGCGGCAGCGCGCCGCCGTACTCGGCTTTCTCGACGAATGCGACAGCGTGCTCGGCCAGTACCTGCGTGGGCAGGTGCTGGTGATGGTGGTGCTGGCCGTGTACTTCAGCGTCGCCCTGGCGCTGGCCGGCTTCGATTTGGCGCTGCCTGTCGGCGTCTTCACCGGCCTGGCATTTTTCATCCCGTACCTCGGCTTCGGCCTCGGTCTCGTGCTCGCCTTGCTCGCCGGCGCGCTGCAGTTCGGCGGCTGGTACGGCGTGATCGCGGTGGTGGTGATCTACGGCTTTGGCCAGGTTGCCGAAAGCTTGTTTCTCACGCCGCGGCTTGTTGGCGAGCGCATCGGCTTGAACCCGCTGGCAGTGATCTTCGCGCTGCTCGCCTTCGGCCACCTGTTCGGCTTTGTCGGCGTGTTGATCGCGCTGCCGGTCAGCGCCGTGCTGCTCGTCGCGCTGCGGCGCGCGCAGGGCGCTTATTTGTCGAGCCGGCTCTATCAAGGCTGACGTGAGACAGATCCCTCTGGCGATCGGCCCGGCGCCGCTGAAAACGTTCGACACCTTCGTTGCCGGGCCGAACGCGGCAGCACTGGCGCACTCTGCGCGCGTTGTCGAGGCACGCCGGTGCGCCGGTCTACCTGTGGGGTGCGAGCGGCGCCGGCAAGACGCATCTGCTGCACGCGTTGACCCATGACATGCAGGCCGGCTGGTTCGACAGCGCGACGCCGCCGCCCTGGCCCTTCAATGAACAGTGGTCGCTGATCGTGCTCGACGGCTGCGAGGCGTTCGATGCGGCGCAGCAGCAAGCGGCCTTTGCGCTGTTCATCGAAGCCGCATCGCACGGCACGCAGGTCGCCGCGTCCGGCACTGTGCCGCCGGTGGACCTGCCGCTGCGCGACGACCTGCGCACCCGCCTCGGCTGGGGCCACGTGTTTGCCATCGAGCCGCTCGGCGAAGCCGACGCACGCGCGGTGCTGCGGCGCGAGGCCGACCGGCGCGGCATCTTTCTCTCCGACGACGTGATGTCGTTCTTGTTGACGCGCTTTTCGCGCGACTTGAAGCACCTGATGGCGCTTGCTCGACCGACTCGATGAATTCGCGCTGGCGGAGCATCGCGCCGTCACCGTGCCGCTGCTGAAGAAGATGTTCGAGGAAGGCTTGTGAACCTGACCCTCTTCGACCTCGACGGCACGCTGATCGAAACCGATTCCGACCACGCCTTCGGCGAGTTTCTGGTGCAGGTTGGCTGGGCCGACAAAGACCGCTTCAAGCAGCGCAACGACCAGTTCTATGCCGACTACCTGGCCGGCACGCTCGATGTCGTGGCCTACCTCGACTTCGCCACCTCAGCCTGGCGTTCGCGGCCCGAGAAAGAAGCGCTGGCGATGCGCGAACGTTTCATGCGCGAAGTCATGCGGCCCGCGGTGCATGAGCGCGCGTGCCAGCTGGTGCAGCAGCACCAGCACGCCGGCGACCGCGTGGCCATCGTCACCGCGACCAACGCCTTCGTGACGCGGCCGATCGCCGATCTGTTCGGCATCGAGACCCTGATCGCCGTGGAGCTCGAACGCGATGCGCAGGGCCGCGCCACCGGCCGCGCCCAAGGCGTGCCGACATTCCGCGAAGGCAAGGTGACACGCGTCGAAGCATGGTTGAAGGACCTCGGCCATGCGGCCCGAGACTTCGAGCGCATCACCTTCTACAGCGACTCCATCAACGACCTGCCGCTGCTCGAATGGGCCACCCATCCGGTGGCCACCAACCCGGGCGCCCCGCTCGAAGCCGTGGCCTCGCAGCGCGGCTGGCCGATACTTCGCCTTTTCGAATCGATTCAATGATCCGCAAGTTCATCGACAAGCTGCTCGGCAAACCGCCCGCTGCGCCCGCCAAACCGGCCGGCGTGCCGCTGGGCAAGCGCCTGGACATTCCGGCTGCAGAGCACGGCATCGACCCCAAGCTGGTCGACGAGCGCGCCGAGCGTGTCGTGCGCACCTTGCAGGAAGCCGGGCACGAGGCCTTCATCGTCGGCGGCGCGGTGCGTGACCTGCTGGTGGGAAGGCGGCCGAAAGACTTCGACGTCGCCACCAACGCCACGCCGGAGCAGGTCAAGGCGTTGTTCCGCCGCGCCTTCATCATCGGCCGGCGCTTTCGCATCGTTCACGTCGTCCACGGCCGCGGCCGAGACCACGAGGTGATCGAGGTCTCGACGTTTCGCGCCTATCTCGAAGCCGAGCAGGCCGACCAGGTGGCCGGCAACGAGAAGACATCGAAGAGCGAGCTCGCCGGCAAGACCCACGTGGTGGATGCCAGCGGCCGCGTGCTGCGCGACAACGTCTGGGGCCCGCAGATCGAAGACGCGGCGCGGCGCGACTTCACGATCAACGCGCTCTACTACGACCCGGCCACGCAAATCGTCGTCGACTACCACCACGGCCTGAAGGACTTGAAGAAGCAGACGCTGCGCATGATCGGCGATCCGGCCACACGCTACCGCGAAGACCCGGTGCGCCTGCTGCGCGTGGTGCGCTTTGCCGCCAAGCTCGGTTTCACGATCGAGCCGGCAACCAAGAAGCCGATGGCCGAGGCGGCGCAACTGCTGGCCAACATTCCGCAGTCGCGCCTGTTCGACGAGATGATCAAGCTGCTGCAGACCGGCCATGCGCTGGCCAGCGTGGCCGAGCTGCGCAAGCAGGGCCTGTCGCAGCTGTTCCCGCTGCTCGCACCGCTGATGGCCGAGCCGACCCTGCCCAAGCCACGCCCGATCCAGTTCATCGAAAGCGCGCTGGCCGACACCGACAAGCGTGTTGCCGAAGACCGCAGCGTGGCGCCGAGCTACATGCTGGCCTGCCTGATGTGGCACGACGTGCGCGAGCGTTGGCAGGCTGCCGTCAAGAAGGGCGCGCATGCGGTGCCTGCCTTGCAGGAGGCGATCGACGCCGTGTTCGATGCACGCATCGGCGACATCTCGGGCCGCGGCAAGCTCGGCGCCGACATGCGCGAGATCTGGCTGATGCAGCCGCGTTTCGAGCGCCGCACCGGAAGCTCCCCGTACTCGATGATCGACCAGCCACGCTACCGCGCCGCCTACGACTTTCTGCGCATGCGCGCCGACTGCGGCGAGATCGACGGCGAGCTCGCCGATTGGTGGGAAGACTTCGCGCTCGGCACCGACGAGGAGCGCGAGGCGCTGATCGAGACGGTGCGCGAGGCGCAGCGCGCGCAGCCGCGCCGCGTGCCCACGGCCGCGCCGCGGCCGGGGATGCAGCCTGCGCCCGAGCCGCATGAGGATGCCGAGCCGGCGCAAGAGGCCAGCGCGCCAGCGAAAAAACGCCGCCGCCGCCGCCGCAAGCCGGGCGGCGCGGGGGACGTCGGCGCGCCGCCGGCCCCCGAGTCGGCGTGAGCAGGCGAGCCGGCGAACGCGTTTTCGTCGGCCTCGGGGCCAACCTCGGCGACGCCGCTGCCACCGTGCGCGCGGCCTTCGACGCGTTGAACGATGTGCCGCGCACGCGCTGCGTCGCGCGCTCGTCGCTCTGGCGCAGTGCGCCGGTCGACGCCACGGGGGCTGACTACATCAACGCGGTGGCGCAACTCGAAACCGGCTTGTCGCCGATGGCGCTGCTCAAAGCGCTGCAAGCCATCGAAGAGCGCTTCGGCCGCGAGCGCCCGTACCGCAACGCGCCGCGCACGCTCGACCTCGATCTGCTGCGCTATGGCGAGCGCCGCATCGCGACGCCGCTGCTCGTGCTGCCGCACCCGCGCCTGCATGAGCGCGCTTTCGTGCTCGCGCCGCTGGCCGAGATCGCGCCCGATCTGGCACTGCCGCTGCCCGCCGATCAACGCATCGAAAGGATCGCGCCGTGAGTTCACTGCCGCTGCCGGTGCAGACCTTCGGCCTGCTGATGCTGTCCAACGTCTTCATGACCATCGCCTGGTACGGCCATCTCAAGGACCTGGCGAGCAAGCCGTGGTGGATCGCGGCGCTGATCAGCTGGGGCATCGCGCTCTTCGAGTACCTGCTGCAAGTGCCGGCCAACCGCATCGGCTACACCGGCGGTTACTCCTTGGCGCAACTGAAGATCGCGCAGGAGGTGATCACGCTGCTGGTGTTCGTGCCGTTCGCGGTGCTCTACATGAACCAGCCGCTGAAGCTCGATTACCTGTGGGCGGCGCTGTGCCTGGTGGGTGCTGTTTACTTCATCTTCAGGGGTTGAGCGCCCTTACACTGCGCGCCATTCCAAGGGAGACGACCATGCTGTTCGGCAAGCTGCTGCCCCGTGAAGGCAACTTCTTCGAGCTGTTCAATCAGCACGGCGCGCACATCGCCGAAGGCTCGAAGGCCTTCGTGGCGATGATCCAGAACTACGACGACCCGGTGCTGCGCGGCAAGTACGCCGAAGCGGTGGACCATGCCGAGCGCAGCGCCGACAAGATCACCGCCGAGGTCAACCGCCTGCTGCACAAAACCTTCATCACGCCGATCGACCGCGAGCAGATCCACGGCCTGATCAACGCCATGGACGATGTGCTCGACCTGTTGCAGGACTCGACGGAAACGATGAGCCTGTACGACGTGCGCCAGATCACGCCCGAGGTGCTGCGCCTGGCCGAGCTGTCGGCCAAGTGCTGCGACCGCGTCGCCCATGTCGTGACGCTGCTGCCCAAGATCGGCAAGCAGGACGTGATGGAAGCGGCGCTGAAAACCTGCGAAGAGATCGACCAGCTGGAGAGCGACGCCGACCGCGTGATGCGCGCCGCGATGAGCCGCCTGTTCCGCGAGCAGAGCGACGTGCGCGAGCTGATCAAGCTGAAGACGATCTACGAGCAGCTCGAATCGATCACCGACCGTTGCGAGGACGTGGCCAATCTGATCGAGGGCGTCGTCCTCGAGAATTCTTAAGCGGTCGCCGACATGGCGTCCGTCCAGGTCGCGTTCTGGGTGATTGCCGTGCTCGTCGTGCTGGCGATCGCGTTCGATTTCATGAACGGCTTTCACGACGCGGCGAACTCGATCGCCACCGTCGTCTCCACCGGCGTCCTGAAGCCGGCGCAGGCGGTGGCCTTCGCGGCGTTCTTCAACCTCGTCGCCATCTTCATCTTCGAGTTGAAGGTGGCGGCCACCGTCGGCAAGGGCATCGTGCAGCCGGGCGTCGTCGATCACTACGTCGTCTTCGGCGCGTTGATCGGCGCCATCGCGTGGAACGTCATCACCTGGTGGTGGGGCATTCCGTCGTCGAGCTCGCACGCACTGATCGGCGGCATCGTCGGCGCGACGATGACCAAGGTCGGCGCCGGCGGCCTGGTCGGCGCCGGCGTGTGGAAGACGCTGGCCTTCATCATCGTTTCGCCGACGCTGGGCTTCGTGCTCGGCTCGCTGCTGATGGTGATCGTGGCCTGGATCTGTCGCGGCGTGCGGCCGCAGCGTGTCGATGGCATCTTTCGCCGCCTGCAGCTCGTCTCCGCCGGCCTCTACAGCCTGGGTCACGGCGGCAACGACGCACAGAAAACCATCGGCATCATCTGGATGCTGCTCATCGCCACCGGCTACGCCGGTGTCGCCGACAAGCTGCCGCCGCTCTGGGTGATCTGGACCTGCTACATCGCCATCGCGCTGGGCACGATGTTCGGCGGCTGGCGCATCGTCAAGACGATGGGCCAGCGCATCACGAAGCTGAAGCCGGTCGGCGGTTTTTGCGCCGAGACCGGCGGCGCGATCACGCTGTTCCTGGCCACCGGCCTGGGCATCCCGGTGAGCACCACGCACACCATCACCGGCGCCATCGTCGGCGTCGGCTCGACGCGCACGGCCTCGGCGGTGCGCTGGGGCGTGGCCGGCACGATCGTCTGGGCGTGGGTCTTCACGATTCCGGCGTCGGCCCTGATGGCTGCGGCGGGCTATGGGGTCGGCCGGCTGATCTTCTGAGCCTCTTCGATCTGCCACTCGAAGAATCGCTGACCGCCAAACGCGATGGTCGCCATCAACGCCGTGGCGCCGATCATCAGCGCGGCGATCACGCCGAGCACCGGCAGCCAGCGCGTGTTTTGTGGCGCGTGGCCCGGATTGCGTTTTGCATCCCACACGGCGTCCGCGGTAAGGCCGTGGATGAGGGCGAACAGGCACGCCTGCGCGATCATCAGACCCAGCAGCGGCAGCAACAGCCACGAGAGCTGATCGTCCTGCCCGAGGGTCTGCATGCGATGGATGCCGTACAAGCCCGCGAACGTGGGCAACAAGTGCAGCCACGCCCAGACGTCACGCGCGCCATGCAGGTAGAAGCGGTGCGCGCCGAAGGCACCACCGATGCACGCCAGCCACGTCGCCAGCGTCTTCGAGCGGTAGGCCATCAATCGCGCGGCTCGGTGACTGCGCCTTCGCCCAACGCCTTCTGCATCAACACCACGTCGAGCCAGCGGCCGAACTTCCAGCCAGCGGCCTTGAGCAGCCCCGTGTCCTCGAAGCCGCAGGCGCGGTGCACGCCGATCGAGCCGGCATTGGCCGAGTCGCCGATCACCGCCAGCATCTGCCGCGCGCCGCGCGCTGCGCATTGCGCGAGAAGCTCTGCCAGCAGCACGCGGCCGACGCCATGGCCGCGCGCGCGCTCGTCGAGATAGATCGAATCCTCGACGCAGAAGCGGTAGGCGCGGCGCGGGCGGAAGTGGTTGGCATACGCGTAGCCGAGCACCTCGCCGCCGCGCTCGGCCACCAGCCAGGGCAGGCCGTTGGCCAGCACGGCGTCGCGGCGACTCGCCATGTCGGCTTCGCCGGGCGCCTCCAGCTCGAAGGTGCCGGTGCCGTGGAGCACGGCGTGGGCGTAGATGCGGGTCACGGCGGGCAGGTCGGCCGCAGCGCTCGGGCGGATCAGCAAAGGGCGGTCGCTCATGGCGTCGAGTCTATAATCCGCGCCTTTCGCTGCTGGCCGGTTGGGTAACCGGTGTATCTACTGCGGCGAATCCCTGATCTGCCCGGCTGCGAGTGTCTTGCGCGGTCGGCGAATCGAAAACTTCATTTCGAGGAACCGACAAATGGTCGTCATCCGCCTGTCCCGTGGCGGCGCCAAGAAGCGCCCCTTCTACAACATCGTCGTCGCCGATTCGCGAGAGCGCCGCGACGGCCGCTTCATCGAGCGCGTGGGTTTCTACAACCCGGTCGCGGCGGGTGGCGAGGAGCCGCTGCGCGTGGCCACCGACCGCGTCACGCACTGGGCGAGCAAGGGGGCGCAGTTGTCGCCGACGGTGGCGCGCTTGGTTGATCAGGCAAAAAAAGCCGCTGCGTAATTGAGCGTGCCGAGCGAAGACTTCCCCGCGGACGCGGTCGAAGTCGGTCGCGTTCTCGGCGCCTGGGGCATCAAGGGCTGGATCAAGGTCCAGCCTTTTGCCACCGACCCGCAGGCGCTGTTTTCCACCAAACGCTGGTACCTGCGTCCGCCTGAAGGACCGGGTGTGGCGCCGCCGCCCTTGCTGCGCGTGACGGAGTCGCGCGAGCAGGGCGATTTCGTCGTGGCCGGTGTGCAGGAAGTGCCGGATCGCACCGCAGCCGAGGCGCTCAGGGGCGCGAGAGTGTTCGTCGCGCGCTCCAGTTTCCCGACGGCGGGCGCCGATGAGTACTACTGGGTCGATCTGATCGGCTGCGCGGTGGTCAACCGCGAGGGTGCCGCGTTCGGCACCGTGGCCGACCTGATCGACACCGGCGCGCACAGCGTGCTGCGCGTGGTGCAGGGCGATGACGAGCGGCTGATCCCTTTTGTCGCGGCCTACATCGACGATGTTGACTTGCACGCGCGGCGGATCACGGTCGACTGGGGCTTGGACTTCTGAATGCAGCCGTCGTGCGCATGGCCATTGGCGGTGTCTGCTTGCGGCCCATTGCGGCCGTTCGCGACGGTCGGCTTCTCCACCCCGTTCGCCCTGAGCCTGTCGAAGGGCCGGCTGAGCTTGTCGAAGCCTTCCTCACGCGCGCCAGGGGCTTCGACAGCTCAGCCCGAACGGGGACAACACGGGGCTTCGATACCTCAGCCCGAACGGTTCTTTTTCCAACCTTGAACTTCTCCTTCGGGCCGACAGCCCTCAGTCAACTCCGCCGTTTCCTTTCCCAAAGATCAGGCAAGGACAGTTGATCAACTGACATGCGCTTCGACGTCATCACGCTGTTCCCGGAACTCTTCGAGCCCTTCCTGAAGCTCGGCGTCACTCGGCGTGCGTATGAGACCAAGCAGGTCGACGTGCGCCTGTGGCCGCTGCGCGAGCATGGCGACGGCGCGCACCAGCGCGTCGATGACCGGCCGTTCGGCGGCGGGCCGGGCATGGTGTTGCTCGCCGAGCCGTTGCAGCGCGCTCTCGCAGCCGTGGGCGCCGATCGTGGCGAAGCGTCGCCGGCCGTGATCCATTTCACGCCGACGGGCCAACGCATCAACCAGCCGCTGGTGCGCGAACTCGCGGCCGGCCCTGGCGCGGTGCTGCTGTGCGGCCGCTACGAAGGCATCGACGAGCGCTTTGTCGCTCGCCACGTCACCCACGAACTCAGCCTCGGCGACTTCGTGCTCTCCGGCGGCGAGCTGCCGGCGATGGCGTTGCTGGACGCCGTCGCTCGCCTGCAGCCCGGCGTGCTCGGCGACGACCAATCGGCCGAGCAGGACAGCTTTGGTGACGACGGGCTGCTGGACTGCCCGCACTACAGCCGCCCCGAAACCCTCGGCGATCAGGCCGTGCCGCCGGTGCTGCTGTCGGGCCATCACGCGCAGATCGCGCGCTGGCGGCGCGAGCGCTCGCTGGAACTCACCGCGCGCCGCCGGCCCGAGCTGATCACGGCTGCCCGCAGCGCCGGGCGCCTGTCCAAGGCCGACGAGACGTTCCTGGCGGCGCTCCACCTATAATCGCGGGCTTTCGATCCTCTGCCGGGCCACTGCAGGACGCGTTCCTGCTCTACATCAACAACCCCCAGGCACGATCGCTCGGAGAACCCCATGGACCTGATCCAGACCCTCGAACAAGAGGAAATCGCCCGTCTGGGCAAAACGATCCCGGCTTTCGCCCCCGGCGACACCGTGATCGTCAACGTCAACGTCGTCGAAGGCACCCGCAAGCGCGTGCAGGCCTACGAAGGCGTTGTCATCGCCAAGCGCAACCGCGGCTTCAACAGCGGCTTCACCGTGCGCAAGGTGTCGAGCGGCGAAGGCGTCGAGCGCACCTTCCAGCTCTACAGCCCGCTGATCGCCAGCATCGAAGTCAAGCGCCGCGGCGACGTGCGCCGCGCCAAGCTGTACTACCTGCGCGACCGTTCGGGCAAGAGCGCGCGCATCAAGGAAAAGCTGCCCGGCAAGCCGAGCACGGCCCAAGCCTGAGCTTCGCCGATGGGCCCCGACAAAGCCGCCCCAGGGCGGCTTTGTCGTTGCTGCCGTAAGCTGGTCACGTCATGAGCACGCGCCCTCGCATCCTCGATCCGCGCGCCGTGCCGGTGCTCGGCAACGACGCGCATCTGGCCGAAGTGGCCATCGATCGCTTGCGCGCTGACGCGCTGCGCCAGCGCCTGGCCACGCCACCGCTGTGGACGCCGGAAACGCTCGGCGACGGCGGTGTCTTCGAAGGCCGCGAGCGCACCAGCGCTTCCGTGCTCGTGCCGCTGGTGCTGCGCGAGCAAGGCCTGACGGTGCTGATGACACTGCGCACCTCGCACCTGCGCGATCACGCCGGCCAGATCAGTTTTCCCGGCGGGCGTGCCGAAGCCGGCGACGCCGATGCCGTCGACACCGCGCTGCGCGAAACGGAAGAAGAAGTCGGCCTGTCGCGGCGCCATGTCGAAGTGATCGGTGCGCTGCCGATCTACCGCACCGTCACCGACTACGACGTGACGCCGATCGTCGCTCTCGTGCAGCCGCCGTTCGAGCTGGTCATCGACGCCCATGAGGTCGCCGAGGCGTTCGAGGTGCCGCTGGCGTTCCTGATGGCGCCCGGCCACCACCAGCGCCATGTCTTCGAGTTCGCCGGCGGGCAGCGCGCTTTTCTGTCGATGCCGTGGCCGCGCCCGGATGGGCAGGGCGAGTACTTCATCTGGGGCGCCACCGCCGCGATGCTGCGCAATTTCTACCGCTTGCTCAGCGCATAAGATCAACTGCGATGAGTTTCTTCGCCGTCCTCTTCGCGCTGATGATCGAGCAGTTGAAGCCGCTGCCGCGCGACAACTGGGTGCACGACACGCTGATCTCGTGGACCGGCTGGGCCGGCCGCAACTTCGACGCCGGACGCGACCGCCACGCCATCGTCGTCTGGTGCGTCACCGTGCTCGCGCCCGCGATCGCCGCTGCGCTCGTCTATTGGGCGGTCGAGCGCGTGTCGCTGCTCGGCGCCTTCGTCTTCGACATCGCCGTCCTCTACCTGACGCTCGGCTTTCGCCAGTTCAGCCACTACTTCACCGACATCCGCGCCGCGCTCGAGCGCGGCGAAGAGACCGAAGCGCGCCGCCTGCTCGCCGAGTGGAGGCACCTCGACGCCAGCGAGTTGCCGCGCACCGAACTGCTGCGCCATGTGGTCGAGCACTCGCTGCTCGCAGCGCACCGCCACGTCTTCGGCGTCTTCTTCTGGTTCATCGCGCTGTCGGCGCTGGGTCTCGGCCCGGCCGGCGCGGTGCTGTACCGCATGGCCGAGTTCGCCAGCCGCTACTGGGCCTTCAAGAGCCGCACGCTCGACGTGCCGGCCAACGAGCGGCTGATGCACTTGGCGCAGCGCGCGTTCTCGCTGATCGATCATGTGCCGGCGCGTTTGACGGCCTTCGGCTTCGCCGTCGTCGGCAACTTCGAAGAAGCGGTCAACGGCTGGCGCCGCGACGCGATGCTGTGGCTGCATCCGAACGAAGGCATCCTGCTGGCATCGGCGGCCGGGGCGATCGGCGTGCAGCTCGGCGGACAAGCGGCACCCGGCGTCACGCCCGATCGCTCGAAGACGTTCGACGTCGGCGGCAATCCGGAAGCGGCTTCGGCGCGCGGCTCGACGCCAGGCTCACCGGCGCAGGCCGGTCACCTGCAAAGCGTCGTCGGTCTGGTCTGGCGCTCGGTGATCCTGTGGCTGCTGCTGGCGGCGTTGCTGTCGCTGGCGAACCTGCTCGGCTAGGACGCTGCGCGCCCTGGCCGAGCAGGTTCGCCTTCGGCCGAACGTACGGCTCCCCCAGCCCCCTGCGGGAGGGGGCTCCAGTCAGAGCGACGAGACGTCTTTTCCATCATGCTGGAGCCCTCCTCTTGGAGGAGGGCTGGGTGGTGCCGTGCAACGAACTGGAGCCCCCGCTCGGAGGGGGCTCGGGGGAGCCGTACATTCCCGCGCCCGCGGGAGCGCTACTCATATCAGTTCAGTAGCGTTGCCGCGCCAACTCGTCGCAGATCTCGCCGTAGATGCGCCAGCGCGAGGCGCTGATCTCGCCGCGCTCCACCGCTGCGATCACCGTACAACCCGGCTCGTGGCGGTGCGTGCAGTTGTAGAACTTGCAGCCGCCGGCAAACGTGCGCAGGTCGGGCATCAGGCCGGGCAGTTGCAGGACGTCGATGTGGCGCAGGCCGAACTCCTGGAAGCCCGGTGAATCGATCAGCGCACTTTGCCGCGCGGCGTCGATCCAGTACCAGGTCGTCGTCGTCGTCGTGTGGCGGCCGGCGTTGAGCGCGGCCGAGATCTCGCCGACCTGCGCGGTTGCGCCGGGCACCATCAGGTTGATCAGTGTGCTCTTGCCCATGCCGCTGGGGCCCAGCACGAGCGTCGTGCGGCCGGTGAGCAGCGGTGTCAGCAGCGCGCGTGCGGCATCGGGCACGGCCTTCATCGCCACCTCGTGCACCGCCACGCCCATGGCGCGGTACGGCGCCAGCCGTTCGCGTGCCGCCGCGGCTTGCGGCAGGTCGCACTTGTTGAGCAGCACATGCGCGGCGATGCCGGCGCTTTCGGCGGCGATCAGCGCACGCGCCAGTTGGGCTTCGGAGAACGGCGGATCGGCGGCGACGATGATCAGCACGGCATCGAGATTGGCGGCGAAGGACTTCGTCTTCCACTCGTCCTGCCGGTGCAGCAGGTTGCGCCGTGGCTCGATGTGCTCGATCACGCCTTCGTCGCCGGCCGGCTGCCAGCGCACGAAGTCACCGACGACACAGTCGCTCTTCTTGCCTCGAGGATGGCAGATCGTGCGCACGCCTTCCGGCGACTCGACAACGAAGTGCCGCCCGTGCGCCGCGACCACGCGCCCCAGATCGAGCGCCGCGAACTTGCTCAAGCGAGCTTCAGCGCGGCCAGGCGTTCCGCGGCTGGCGTCACTTCAAAGCCGCCAGCCGCTCCGCGGCTGGCGGGTGCGAGTAGTAGTAGCGCGCGTACAGCGGGTCGGGCGTCAGCGTGCCGGCGTTGTCTTCATGCAGCTTGACGAGCGCGTTGGCCAGGTCCTGACCGTTGGCCTGCGCACTCGCGTACGCATCGGCCTCGAACTCGTGCTTGCGCGACAACGCCGCTGCAAACGGCGTGACGAGGAAAGCGAACGCCGGCAGCGCGAACATCAAGAGCAGCAGCGCCAGCGCATCGTTGGGCACGCCGCCGATGTTCGGCATGACGCCCAGGCCCGTGTAGAACCACTGCTGCTGCGCCAGCCAGCCGAGCAGCGCCAGCGCCGCAAGACTGCCCGCAAACATCATGAACATGCGCTTGGGCACATGCTTCAACTTGAAGTGGCCGAGTTCGTGCGCGAGCACGGCTTCCACTTCGTCGGGCGACAGGCGCTTCAACAGCGTGTCGAAAAAGACCACGCGCTTGGCCGAGCCGAGGCCCGTGAAGTACGCGTTCGAATGCGCCGAGCGCTTGCTGCCGTCCATCACGAACAGGCCCTTGGCGCGAAAGCCGCAGCGGGTCATCAGCGCACTCACGCGCTCGGCGAGCGACGCATCGGGCAGGGGCGAGAACTTGTTGAACAGCGGCGCGATGACGGTCGGGTAGAGCAGCAGCATCAGCAACTGGAAGCCCGTCCAGGCGATCCACGCCCACAGCCACCACCACGATCCGGCGGCGCCCATGATCCACAGCACCAGCGCCGCCAGCGGCAAGCCGATCGCCGCACCCACCAGCGCGCCCTTGGCAGCATCGAACAAATACAGCTTCCAGGTCATGCGGTTGAAGCCAAAACGCTGCTCGATGCGAAACGTGTTCCAGGCATCGAGCGGCATCTCGACGAGGCTGCCGATCGCCGCCACCGCGCCGAGCAGTGCCAGCTGGTAGGCCATCGAGCCGAAGCGCGGCAACACGGCATCGCGCACCCAGCCGTTGACCGCATCGAGCCCGCCGAGCAGCGTCCACGCCAGCAGCACCGCGCTGCCGAAGGCCAGGGTGATGAGGCCGAAGCGGCCGCGGGCCAGCGTGTAGTCGGCGGCCTTCTGATGCGCTTGCAGCGACACCGTGCCGACAAACGCCGCAGGTACGACGCCGCGGTGCGCCGCCACATGCCGCATCTGCCGCATCGCCAGCCAGGTCTTGAGCACAAAGCTCGACACGACGGCGGCGGCGAAGAGCGAAGTCAGCAGCAGAGAATCCATGGGGCGAGAGTGTAGGGCTGCGACAATGCGCGCGCTGTAAGACAGGGACGCACCATGACCGACACGCCAACGCTCGCCAAGAACGACAACAACCTGATCTGGATCGATCTCGAGATGACGGGCCTCTTCCCGGATCGAGACCGCATCATCGAGATCGCCGTCATCGTCACCGACCCGCAATGCACCGTCCGCATCGAAGGCCCGGTGTTCGCGATTCATCAAAGCGACGCGGTGTTGGACGGCATGGACTCGTGGAACAAAGGCACGCACGGCAAGAGCGGCCTCGTCGATCGTGTCAAGGCCTCCACCGTCGATGAAGCCCACGCCAGCGCCGAGGTCATCGCCTGGCTGTCGCAATACGTGGCGGCGAGCAAGAGCCCGATGTGCGGCAACACGATCTGCCAGGACCGGCGCTTTCTGGCCAACCACATGCCGGCGCTCGAAGCGTTCTTTCACTACCGCAACCTGGACGTGAGCACTTTGAAGGAGCTGGCGCGGCGCTGGAAGCCGGCGGCGCTGGAAGGCCTGAAGAAGGCGCAATCGCACACGGCGCTGGCGGACGTGCATGAGTCGATCGACGAGCTTTTGCACTACAGGAAAACACTGCTCGCTGCCTGAGCTGCATCCGAAACGCCGCCGTCTGCGTACAACTCGCAGTGACAGCCAACCTCGATGACCGCAACGCCGCGCTGGCGCAGGCGCTTTCGCGCGTCGCCCTGGGCGATCGCAAGGCCCTGGCCACGCTCTACGACACCGCCAGCGCCCATTTGCTCGGCGTGATCTTGCGCATCCAGCGTGACCGCGCGCAGGCCGAAGACGTGCTGCAAGACATTTTCGTCAGCATCTGGCGCAACGCCCAGGGCTACGACGCGGCGCGGTCGCAGCCGATGACCTGGCTGACCAGCATTGCCCGCAACCGCGCCATCGACAGCCTGCGCCGGCGCAAGGCCGAGGTCTCGACCGTCAGCGCGCACCTCGGCGACGACGACGACACCAACCTCGTCGACACGATCGCCTCGGAGGATTCGAGCCCGATGGAGCTGATGGAGCAGGCCGCGCAGGCACGCGCGGTGACGCATTGCATCGGCGCGCTGTCGGCCGAGCAGCAGCAGTGCGTGGCGCTGGCCTACTACCAGGGTTTGTCGCATTCGGAAGTGGCGCAGCATCTGCAGCAACCGCTGGGCACAGTGAAAAGCTGGGTGCGGCGTGCGCTGATGGCGCTCAAAGATTGTCTCGGCGCAGCACGGCTCATTTAGCGATGGACTACTCCCGCCGCGACCTCGCCGACCGCCTTGCTGCCGAGTACGTGCTCGGCACCTTGCGCGGCCCCGCGCGGCGGCGCTTCGAGAACCTGCTGTCGGCGCACCCGGCGCTGCGCGACGCGGTGGCGCAGTGGCAGCAGCGCCTGTCGCCGCTGTCGGTCACCGTCGAAGCGGTGACGCCGTCGGCGCGGGTCTGGCGCCACATCGAGACGCGTCTGTTCGGCGACTCTTCGCGCCGGCACCGACGCTGTGGCAGCGCCTGGCCTTGTGGCGCGGCCTGGCGGGTGTGGCTACCGCAGCGACGCTGGCGATGTTCATCGTCGGCAGCCGCGTGCCGGCACCGCAAGCGCCGATCATCGTCGTGCTCGCATCGAACCCCGAAGCCGCGCAGGCGCTCAACGCGAGCTTCGTCGCCAGCGTCACCGCCGACGGTCGCGCGCTCGTGCTGCGGCCGATCAACGATCTGGCGCCGACCCCCGGCCGCGCGCTCGAGTTGTGGGCGGTGCCGGCGCAAGGCGCGCCGCGCTCGCTCGGCCTCGTGCGCGAGAGCGGCGCAACGACGGTGCTGCGCACGCAACTGCTGCGCGACACGGCGGCGTTTGCGGTCAGCGTCGAGCCGGCAGGCGGCTCGACCACCGGCGCGCCGACCGGGCCGATCGTTTCCGTCGGTAAGTTGCAGATTTAGATCGCATCCGAAATCCGATCCTCCTGCGTAGAGGGACCCAGGACGCGCACTTGATGGCGCATCCACCACCCTCGGAACGCTCAACAGGAGATCGACATGACCCTCTCTCGCAAGTCGGCTGCGCTCGCAGCCATCCCCCTGGCCATCGCCGCCCTGGCCAGCACCGCCTTCGCCTCCAGCCACCGCGAAGCGCCGTTCATCACCACCGCGCCCAAGGTCGATGGCACCGACTTCTACATGTTCATGAGCTACGAAGCCGGCCGCACCGACTACGTGACCGTGATCGCCAACTACCAGCCGCTGCAGGCCGCGTACGGCGGCCCGAACTACTTCAAGATGGATCCGAACGCGCTCTACGAGATCCACCTCGACAACAACGGCGACGCCAAGGAAGACCTGACCTTCCAGTTCCGCTTCCAGAACAAGTTCAACAACATCTCGCTGCCGATCGGCGGCAAGAACGTCTCGATCCCGCTGACGCAGGCCGGCCAGGTGAGCGCGCCGAATGCGGCCACGCTCAACGTCAACGAAACCTTCACCGTCAACGTCATGCGCGGCGACCGCCGCGGCGGCCAGCGCGCCTCGGTGACCAACGCATCCGGCGGCAGCAAGACCTTCGACAAGCCGGTGGACAACATCGGCACCAAGACCATCCCCGACTATGCGGGCTATGCCGACCAGCACATCTACACCGTCAACGTGCCCGGCTGCAGCATGCCGGCCAAGCTCTTCGTCGGCCAGAGGAAGGAAGCCTTCGCCGTCAACCTCGGCACGATCTTCGACCTGGTCAACGCACCGGTGTCGGTGATCACCGACCCGGCGCTGATCAACGCCGCGCCGAACGTCATCGACGACGCCAACGTCACCACGCTGGCGCTCGAGCTGCACAAGAGCTGCCTGACACAAGGCAGCGAGCCGGTCGTCGGCGGCTGGACGACGGCCAGCCTGCGCCAGGCGCAACTGCTCGACCCGACGCCGAAGAAGGGCCACCAGACGACAGCCATCGTCGGCGGCGCGTGGACGCAGGTCTCGCGTCTGGGCATGCCGCTGGTCAACGAGGTCGTCATCGGCCTGCAGGACAAGGACCGCTTCAACGGCAGCAAGCCCAAGGACGACGCGCAGTTCGCCGACTACGTGACCAACCCGACGCTGCCGGCGCTGCTCGAGATCGCGCTCGCGCTGCCGAACACCGCGCCGACGAACTTCCCGCGGACCGATCTGGTGACGACCTTCCTCACCGGCATCAACGGCGTCAACAAGCCGGCCAACGCGGTGCCGTCGGAGATGCTGCGCCTGAACACGGCGATTGCTGCCGTACCCTTCGCGCAGCAGAACCGGCTGGGCATCGTCGGCAACATCCTCGCCGGTGGCAACGACAACGCCGGCTACCCGAACGGTCGCCGGCCGAAGGACGACGTGGTCGATATCTCGCTGGTGGCGGTGATGGGCGGCCTGTGCGTGGCCAACGGCAACAACAACGCGCTCGGCTTCGGGGCAGACTGCAACCCGAGCAAGGTGCCGCTGGGCGCCACGTCGTTCAGACTGCACGACGCTGTCGATCAGGCCGTGGTGCCGCTGCTGACGAAGTTCCCGTACCTTTCCACGCCGATCCCCGGCGCGCAGTGAGCAGGAGCCGCACGATGAACGCAAGACTTTGCATGGCGATCGCCGCCGCAGCGCTGGCCCTTGCGGCCTGCGGCGGCGGCGGTTCGGACCGCAACGACGACGACACGGTGCCGGACTCGGCGCTCGAATCGCCGGAGGCCTTCAGCAGTTGGGTCGGCGGCCGCCGCGCCACCGAAGACAAGGAGCCGCTGGTGTTGGGCGCGATGCCGCCCACGTCGGAAACGGCGGAGCCGACCGACATCGAGTGAAGCACGGACCCCGCTGCGCACAGGCGAGCGGGGTTCGCTGTCGTTTGATGTCCCCCATCCGTTTCGCAACAAGGAAGCACCATGAACCTCAGAACACTGTCACCGTTTGCCGTCGCCGCGCTCGGCGTGCTCGCCGCGGCCTGCGGCAGCGCGCCGATGTCGCCCGCCGTGTACTCACAAGGCGCACTGCCGGCGGCGGTGCAGGTGCCCGCGGGCCACCGCGTCGCGCTCGAGACCGTCGGCGCCGGCGACATCACCTACGAGTGCCGCGAGAAGGCCAACGCCGCCGGCCAATACGAATGGGTCTTTGCCGGCCCGGCCGCCACGCTCTCCGACCGCCAGGGCCGCTCGATCGGCCGCTACTACGGCCCGCCCGCCACCTGGGCGGCGAGCGACGGCTCGGCGATCACCGGCACGCAGCTCGCCGTGGCGCCCGCGGGCGAAGGCAACATCCCGCTGCAGCTCGTCAAGGCCAACCCGGCCACGGGGCAGGGCGCGATGAGCGGCATCAGCCACATCCAGCGCGTGGCCACGCGCGGCGGCGTCGCGCCGGCGATGGCCTGCGACGCCGCCGGCAAGGGCAAGCGCGAGGTCGTCAAGTACCAGGCCGACTACATCTTCTGGAAGGCGATGTAGTCTCAGCGAATGCGCATCGAAGTCGAACCCGGGGTCCGTCTCTTCGTCGATATCGAAGGCGCGGGCCTCGGGCTCGGCCAGAGCTTCGGCGGCTTCGTCGCGCAGCGGCTCATCGCGCGTCACGCCGCGCGTCCGGGCAAGGTGATCCTGTCGAGCACCGCGCACCACATTGGCGTAGCATGCCTGCAGAAGGGCTAACTGCGTATGCCGACGCCCGGTACATCGGCGTCTTCCTCGGGCTTGCACGCAACGACGGCCCAATCAGCGCCATACTGCACCGAACATCAAGCGTCATCCGCTGCCCGAGAGGCGTTGCTTCATCGCTGATGCGTGCCCGACAGGCTCTTCAGCGCTCGGGGAGATGACTCCCGCCACAACCACATGAAGAGGTGAAAACATGCATCAGAGTCGTTTGCTGCCCGTCATCGCAGCGCTTTCGCTCCTTGGCGCGGCCAGCGTCAGTTCCGCTCAAGAGCCTGAGCCAGGCTGGGCCAAGGGCCGGCCCAAGACCGACACGGCCATGAAGATGGCGCCGGTCCCGGCGTTTCCGATCCCCACCGCGGCCGACCAACTGCCGACGAAGAAGTTCAAGCTGCCGCCGGGCTTCAAGGTCGAGACCTGGGCCTCCGGCGTGCTCGACGCGCGCGAGATGCGTCAGGGCGACAAGGGCAACGTCTTCGTCAGCACGCTGTTCGTCGGCAACAAGGTCTACGCGCTGCCCGAGAAGGCAGTCAACGGCAAGCGCGAGCCGAAGGTCATCATCGACAAGACCGAGCAGGCGACCGGCATCGAGTTCCACAAGGGCTCGCTGTTCTTCGCAACCAACAAGAAGATCGTCCGCTACGACAATGTCGAGGACAAGCTCGACAACCTGGGCGAGCCGAAGGTGCTGAACGACAAGCTGCCCGGCGGCAGCGATCACAGCTGGAAGTTCCTGCGCATCCACAAGGACAAGCTGTACTACCCCATCGGCGCGCCCTGCAACATTTGCGACCCGGGCGAGTACGCCAAGATCTACCGCATGAACCTCGACGGATCGGGCGTCGAAACCATCGCTTCGGGCGTGCGCAACACCGTCGGCTTCGACTTCGACCCGAAGACGGGCAACCTCTGGTTCACCGACAACGGCCGCGACTGGCTCAGCGAAGAGTTTCCGAACGACGAGCTGAACATGGTCTCGCAGCCCGGCAAGCAGCACTTCGGCTACCCGTATTGCCACCAGGGCAACATGCCCGACCCCGAGTTCGGCTGGGGCAAGTCGTGCGACGACTACCAGAAGCCTGCCGCGCTGCTCGGGCCGCACGCCGGCTCACTCGGCCTGAAGTTCTACACCGGCAAGATGTTCCCGGCGAAGTACCAAGGCGCGATGTTCATCGCCCGCCACGGCCCGTGGAACCGCACGAAAAAGTACGCCGACGTCATGGTCGCGCGGCCGGACGGCAAGGGCGGCGCGAAGGTCGAGCCGTTCATGACCGGTTTCGTCGAGAACAACGGCTACCTCGGCCGGCCGGTCGACTTCCTCGTCATGAAGGACGGCTCGCTGCTCGTCAGCGACGACCACGCCGGTGCCATCTACCGCATCAGCTACGGCGGCAAGTGACGTGATGGTCTGGCGGCGCAACGCTGCCGCGGTCGCACTGGCGTTGCTCGGGGTGGTGGGGGCCGCGCCAGCGCACGCGCAGGCGAAGAAGCCCGCCACCGCGAGCGCCGCGTCGGCCGCCGGCCCCGCGGCTGCCGCTGACTACGGCGAGCGCTTCCGCTCCACCTGTGCGGCCTGCCATGGTGCCAACGGCCGCAGCGACATGCCCGGCGTGCCGGTGCTGGCGGGCCAGCCGTCGCTCTACACGATCACGCAGCTGTTCCTGTTCCGCGAGGGCCGTCGCAACAACGAAGCGATGATCGCGCTGGCCAAGCAGATGAAGGACGCGGACTTGCGCGGCTTCTCCGACCACATCGGCACGCTGCCCCCGGTGGCTGCGCCGGCGCCCGCCTCACCCCCCGATGCGGCGCGCATGAGCAAGGGCAGGGCCCTCGCGCAGCAGCACAGGTGCACCTTCTGCCATGGCGATGACCTGTCCGGCGGCCAGCAGGTGCCACGCATCGGCGGCCAGAAGGAGGACTACGTGCGCCTGACGCTGCAGGGCTTCAAGTCGGGCGAGCGGCCGGGCTACACGCGCGCGATGACCGAGGCGTTGAGCCAGGTGCCGGCGGGTGACCTCGATCTGCTGGCTTACTACGTCGCGAACTTCACCGCCAAGTAGCGGGCCACAGTCGCCCCGCGCTCACCTCGCGGACCTTCAGCGCGCTGACGGCACTGGCTCACCCCGCGCGCGCTCGCACGGCGCGCAGCAGCGCCGCCGTCTCTTCGTCGGGCCGCGCGGCGAGCTTGCGGTACTGCTCGCCGCCCGGCGTGCGCGCGAGCAACTTCATCTCGACCAACTCGCGGCGCAGCAGGCAATGGTCGCCAAAAGCGTGATGCGCGTTGAGCACCTCGTTGACTTCGCGTTCGCTGTAGCGGCGCTTGCCGTCGAAGGCCATCCACAGGCACCACAGCGCCAGCACCTGCTCGGGCCTCTTGCTCGGCCAGCGCAGCAGGCGGCTCTGCGCATCGAAGACTCGCAGCGTGCGGTCGGCTGCCGTTGTCAGCGCGGGATTCCTGGGTCCGTGCCACCGGTGAGGCGAGGGCGCCGTGCTCGCGGCCGCCTTCGCCGCGGCCTTCAACGCCTGCACGTTGCGGTGGCCCGCGGCGCGCGCGAGCAGGTTCAGCAGTTCGACATGGCCGGGCAAGCCTGCGCCGCTGTCGAGCCGTTGGGCCAACTGCGTGCGTAGCACCTTGGCAAAGGTCGAAAGATCGGCCGCCACCAGCGGCGTGCGTTCGGATTCGTAAGACGTGGCTGTGTTCATCGCATCGATGCTCCATCTGCTCCGCACTCGAATCCACATCGGTTGAACCAACGGGTGCCGGGGGTTGCCCTTGCCAGCCGGGCGCGGGGGATGCACCGAGACTGAAGTTCATGCTGGCAGGTTTAGCGCGAGAAGGTCTCGCTGGCAACGACCTGGGTGAACTGCCGACCGCTGGATTGAAGTGTAGTGGCTTGCGGATAGACTTTTGCGCTTCTCCCTAACCGCACGGAGGTATCCGCCATGGCGATGGACGTCGTCGACTACGAGATCAAGGGCTCCGAGATGCAGTTCGTCGAGGTCGAACTCGACCCGGGCGAAGCGGCGATCGGCGAAGCCGGCAGCATGATGTTCATGGAAGCCGGCATCGCCATGGACACGATTTTCGGCGACGGCTCGGCACAGCAAACCGGCCTGTTCGGCAAGCTGCTCGGCGCCGGCAAGCGGCTGGTCACCGGCGAGTCGCTGTTCACCACGGTCTACACCAACAACGCGCGCGCCAAGCAGCGCGTGGCGTTTGCCGCGCCGTATCCCGGCAAGATTCTGGCGATGGACTTGAAGCAGCTCGGCGGCATGCTGATCTGCCAGAAGGATGCCTTCCTGTGCGCGGCGCGCGGCGTCTCGCTGGGCATCTTCCTGCAGCGAAAACTCGGCGTCGGTTTCTTCGGCGGCGAGGGCTTCATCATGCAGAAGTTGGAAGGCGACGGCCTGGCCTTCGTGCATGCCGGCGGCACGATCGTCAAGCGCGAGCTGCACGCCGGCGAGACGCTGTTCATCGACACCGGCTGCGTGGTTGCGCTGACGAGCAACGTCAACTTCGAGATCCAGTTCGTCGGCAAAATCAAGACGGCGCTGTTCGGCGGCGAGGGTTTGTTCTTCGCCAAGTGCACCGGGCCGGGCACGGTGTGGCTGCAATCGCTGCCGTTCTCGCGGTTGGCCTCGCGCGTTTTCGCAGCGGCGCCGCAGCGTGGCGGTTCGCGTGAAGAAGGCTCGTTGCTCGGCGGCGTGTTGGGCGGCGGCCTGATCGGCGGCATCCTCGGCGGTGGCGACGACGAATAGCGCGCGGCGCGCGCTCTGCATCGCCCTCGCTTTTGCTGCCGCCGCAGCGCGCGCAGCGCCGCCGGCGCTGCAACTCGAAGCGCTGACCTGGCCCGAGCTGCGCGAGCGCGTCGCCGCGGGCACGACGATCGCGCTCGTGCCGATCGGCGGCACCGAGCAGAACGGCGTGCACATGGCACTGGGCAAGCACAACACGCGGGTGCGGTTGCTCGCCGAGCGCATTGCCGAGCGGCTCGGCAATGCGATCGTCGCGCCGGTGGTGGCCTATGTGCCCGAGGGCAGCATCGATCCGCCGGGCGGGCACATGCGCTGGCCGGGCACGATCAGCATTGCCGAGTCGGCGTTCGAGTCGATGCTCGAAGGCACGGCGCGCAGCTTGCAACGCGCGGGACTCACGCATGTCGTGCTGCTCGGCGACCACGGCGGCTATCGCAAGAGCCTCGACCGCGTGGCCGCACGCTTGCCCAACGTGCATGCGCTGCCCGAGTACTACCGCGCCGCGACGAGCGACTTCGCGCAGGCGCTGCGCGCGCGCGGTTTCAGCGACGCCGAAATCGGCCGTCATGCCGGCCTGGCCGACACCGCGCTGATGCTCGCGCTCGATGCTTCGCTGGTGCGCGTCGACAAGCTCTCGGCAAGCCGAGGCGAGGGCGCCGACGGTGACGCGCGACGCGCCGATGCGACGTTGGGTCGAGCGGCCGTGGAGCATTTGGTGGCGGTGACGGTGGCCGCCATCCGCGCACGGGCAGAAATGCGCGCCGGCAAGCCACAATCCACGCCAACCAAACCTTGAGCCGGTGGCGGAGACAAAGAAGATGAACCGTGTTGTGACCCTGGGGTTGTGCGGCGCCGTGATTGTGGTGTTCGCCGGAGTGGCCGTGGAGCAAGCGCCGGCCGCCACACCCGCCGCGCCTGCTGCCATGCCAGCAGCAGCGCCCGCGGCGCCGGCCGTGGCCACCGTGCCCGGCATGCCGCCCGTGGTCGATGCGAAGAATCTCTACAGCGAGCAGGCCGCGAACAAGCTGCAGCCTGCGGTCGCGGGTGATTTGCCGCGCATCTACGTGCCCAACCTGCGTGGCCACGACGTGCATGTGATCGACCCGGCAACGATGAAGGTGGTCGATCGTTTCAAGGTCGGCTACAGCCCGCAGCACATCGTGCCGTCGTGGGACATGAAGACGCTGTGGGTGACCAACAATGCCGAGCGCCGCACCGACGGCAGCCTGACGCCGATCGACCCGAAGACCGGCAAAGCGGGGCCGGCGATCAACGTCGACAACCCGTACAACCTTTACTTCTCGCCCGATGGCAAATCGGCGATCGTGGTCGCCGAAGCGAGGAAGCGCCTGGACTTCCGCGACCCGACAACGATGGCGCTGCAGGCCGAGCTGCCGGTGCCGGGCTGCCGCGGCGTCAACCACGCCGACTTCTCGATCGACGGCAAGTTCGCGATCTTCACCTGCGAGTTCGACGGCACGCTGGTCAAGATCGACATGGTGCAGCGCCAGGTGCTCGGCTACCTGAAGCTGTCGATGCCCGAGACGCGCTTCAAGCCCGGCAAGTTGCAAGCGGGGCAAGTGTGGGAGCCGGGCGAAACGGAGCTGTGCAAGGTGAAGAAGGGCATGCCGCAGGACATCCGCATCTCGCCGGACGGCAAACGTTTCTACATTGCCGACATGCATGCCGACGGCGTGCACATCGTCGATGGCGAGAGCTTCACCAAGGTCGGCTTCATCGCCACCGGCCTCGGCGCGCACGGCCTGTACCCGAGCCGTGACGGCAAGCAGCTCTACGTCGCCAACCGCGGCTCGCACGAGATCCACGGTCTGCGCAACGGCAACGGCAGCGTGGCAGTGATCGACTTCGCGAGCGACAAGGTGGTCGCGCGCTGGGGCATCCCCGGCGGCGGCAGCCCGGACATGGGCAACATCAGCGCCGACGGCCGCTACCTCTGGCTCGCCGCGCGCTACGACGACGTGGTCTATCGCTTCGACACGCACGACGGCGGCAAGGTGCAGCAGGTCAAGGTCGGCGCCGAGCCGCATGGGTTGACGGTGTGGCCGATTCCGGGGCGCTACTCGTTGGGCCACACCGGCAACATGCGATGAGTCGCTTTGGTCTGATCATCGTCGGCGACGAGATCCTTTCGGGCAAAAGAAAGGACGGTCACCTGCCCAAGGTGATCGAGTTGCTGAGTGCTCGCGGTCTTGCGCTGGGTTGGGCGCGCTACGTCGGCGACGACCGCGCCCTCATCACCGAAGCGCTGCAACACGCCTTCGCCAGCGGCGACATCGTCTTCTCCTGCGGCGGCATCGGCGCCACGCCCGACGATCACACACGGCAATGCGCGGCAGCCGCATTGAAGCGAGAGCTGGTGCTGCACCCCGAAGCCAAGCTCCTGATCCAGCAGCGCATGCAAGACACGGCGCGCGAACGCGGCGAAGCGTATGACCCCGATCGCCACGACAACGTGCACCGCCTGAACATGGGCGTGTTCCCCGCGGGCGCCGAGATCATCGCCAACCCGTACAACAAGATCCCCGGCTTCTCCGTCGGCGACGTGCACTTCGTGCCCGGCTTTCCGGTGATGGCGCATCCGATGATCGAAGCGCTGCTCGACACGCGCTACCGCGCGCTGCACGGCACGCAGGTGCAGGCCGAACAGTCGGTGATCGTCTTCGGCGCGATGGAGGCCACGCTGACGCCGCTGATGGAAGCGATCGAACGTGACCATGCCGGCGTGCGCGTGTTCAGCCTGCCGAGCGTCGATCACCCGCAGTACGGCCGCCACATCGAACTCGGTGTGAAGGGCGCGCAGGCGGCGGTGGCCGCGGCCTACATGCGGCTGCACGCTGAACTGAGCGCGATGGGCGTTTCGCTCGGCCCTGAACTGGTGCGCTGAAGCGCACCAAAGCAGCCCGCGGATGCGCCTCACAATGGGGCGCGCCGCAAAATCCAGAGAGAGGCCGCCGCCCGGCCCGTGCACCGGCCGCGGGCATGCTTTCTGCTAGATTCCTGCGCTTCGATTCCCCGATCCCACCCCAAAACCGACCCAGGAGAGAGCCTGATGGCCAGCAAGACCGTTGCCGACGTGATGAAGATGGTGAAGGAAAACGACATCAAGTTCGTCGATTTCCGCTTCACCGACACCCGCGGCAAGGAACAACACGTCACCGTGCCGGTGTCGCACTTCGATGACGACAAGTTCAGCGCCGGCCATGCCTTCGACGGCTCGTCGATCGCCGGCTGGAAGGGCATCGAAGCCTCGGACATGCTGCTCATGCCCGACCCGAACACCGCCAACATCGACCCCTTCTTCGAAGAGCCGACGTTGCTGCTCACCTGCGACGTGCTCGAACCCGGCGACGGCAAGCCCTACGAGCGCGACCCGCGCTCGCTGGCGCGCCGCGCCGAGGCTTACCTGAAGAGCAGCGGCATCGGCGACGCGGCGTACTTCGGCCCCGAGCCCGAGTTCTTCGTCTTCGACAGCGTGCGCTGGAACGTCGACATGTCGGGCAGCTTCTCGAAGATCGAATCCGAAGAAGCGGCCTGGAACAGCGGCAAGGAATACGAGCACGGCAACTCGGGCTATCGCCCGGGCGTCAAGGGCGGCTACTTCCCGGTGCCGCCGGTCGATAGCTTCCAGGACAT
Organism: uncultured beta proteobacterium; assembly: GCA_963732625.1. Lineage (GTDB taxonomy): Bacteria > Pseudomonadota > Gammaproteobacteria > Burkholderiales > Burkholderiaceae_C > CADEEN01. The sequence continues at coordinate 183,978 of CAVTAM010000042.1, forward strand.
GCGCTCCGAGATGTGCCTGCTGTTGGAGCAGCTCGGCATCCCGGTCGAAGTGCATCACCATGAAGTCGCCACCGCCGGCCAGATGGAGCTCGGCACCAAGTTCAGCACGCTGGTGCAGCGCGCCGACTGGCTGCAGCTGCAGAAGTACGTGATCCACAACGTCGCCCACGCTTACGGCAAGACGGCCACCTTCATGCCCAAGCCGATCGTCGGCGACAACGGCAGCGGCATGCACGTGCATCAGAGCGTGTGGAAGGACGGCAAGAACCTGTTCGCCGGTGACGGTTATGCGGGCTTGTCGGAGTTCGCGCTGTACTACATCGGCGGCATCATCAAGCATGCGCGCGCGCTGAACGCGATCACCAACCCGGGCACCAACAGCTACAAGCGCCTGGTACCGGGCTTCGAGGCGCCGGTCAAGCTGGCCTACTCGTCGAAGAACCGCTCGGCGTCGATCCGCATTCCGTACGTCGCCAACCCGAAGGGCCGCCGCATCGAAGCGCGCTTCCCCGATCCGCTGTGCAACCCGTACCTCGGCTTTTCGGCGCTGCTGATGGCGGGTCTCGATGGCGTGGAAAACAAGATCCACCCGGGCGAGGCGGCGACGAAGGATCTGTACCACCTGCCGCCGGAAGAAGACGCGAAGATCCCGACCGTCTGCCACAGCCTCGACCAGGCGCTCGACTACCTCGACAAGGGCCGCGCGTTCCTCACCAAGGGCGGTGTCTTCACCGATGCCTACCTCGACGCTTACATCGAGCTGAAGATGCAGGAGGTGACGCGATTCCGCATGACGACGCATCCGGTCGAGTTCGACATGTACTACTCATCGTGATCCGAGCAGGCGGTCACGGAAACCGAGGAAAGGACAGGGCGGCGCGGGCCGCCCTTTTTCATAGGTGCACCGGCCTGGGGGACAATGCGTTGCATGTCGATGCGCATCCTTGCCGCCGTTCTGCTTCTCGGCCCCCTGTGCAGCGCCTGGGCGCAAGGCGCCACGGTCTATCGCTGTCCCGGCCCGCCGGTGCTATACACCAGCGAGATCTCCGACAAGGAAGCCAAGGAGCGCGGCTGCCGCACGATCGAGAATGCGCCGATCACCGTGGTCTCGCCACCGAAGCGCGCGCCGCAGGCCGGCACGCCGCCGGCCGGCGGCAACGGCGCCAAGCCCGACGGCAGCAAGGTCGATGCGAAAGAGCAGCGCGCGCGCGACAGCGACGCGCGAGCCATCCTCGAAGCCGAACTGAAGCGCGAAGAAGAAGCGCTGGTTGCGTTGCAGAAAGACTTCAACAACGGCGAGCCCGAGCGCCTGGGCAGCGAGCGCAACTACGTGCGCTACCAGGAGCGCGTCGAGGAGATGAAGAGCGCCATCGCGCGCAAGCAGGCCGACGTGGCCGCGCTGCGGCGCGAACTCGCCAAGCTGACGCCAGCGCAGTAAAGCCTGGAGTGATGCGGGCGTGAGCGCGCAAGCGCCCGCCGCCGGGCTCGCGGCTCACCTGCTGTCGGCCTTCGATCTGCTGGCCACGCTGGTGGTCGTGGTCTCGCCCGACGGCCGCGTGCTGCACGCCAACGCCAGCTTCGAGAACCTGCTCGGCGTGCCGCGCCGCGCCATGCTGGCCACGCTGCTCGCCGACTGGCTCGCCGACCCGACGGCGCTGCAGGAAACGCTGGCGGCGGTGGTGGCCAACCGCATCGCCACCGGCCGTTTCGAGGCCGTGTTGAAACACCCGTCGGCGCATCCAGGCTCAGCGCCCGAGCTGCTGCCGGTGCATGTCATCGTCAACCAGACCGACAACAGCGAGCGCGTGCTGGTCGAGCTGATCGAGATCGAGCAGCAGACCAAACAAGACCGCGAGGAGCGCGCGGCCACGCAGGCCGAGGCCAACAAGGAGCTGGTGCGCAACCTGGCGCACGAGATCAAGAACCCGCTGGGCGGCATCCGCGGCGCGGCGCAATTGCTGGAGATGGAACTCGAAGACAAGCGCGACCTGACCGAGTACACGCAGGTCATCATCGCCGAGGCCGACCGTCTGCAGGCACTGGTCGATCGCCTGCTGGCGCCGCATCGCCACGCGCATGTGGTGGCCGACGTCAACATCCACGAGGTCTGCGAGCGCGTGCGCGCGCTGCTGGCCGCCGAGCACCCGCGCGGCATCACCTTCCTGCGCGACTACGACACCTCGATCCCCGAGTTCCGCGGCGATCGCGAGCAACTCATCCAGGCCGCGCTCAACATCGCGCGCAACGCCTGCGAGGCCATGGCCGAGCGCATCAGCGATGGTGACGCACGGCTGGCGCTGCGCACGCGCATCGCGCGCCAGGTCACGATTGGCAAGCAGCGCTGGCGACTGGCACTCGAATTGCATATAGAGGACAACGGGCCCGGCGTGCCCGAGTCGATACGGGAGCGCATCTTCTATCCGTTGGTGACGGGGCGCGAAGGCGGATCGGGGCTCGGGCTCACGTTGGCGCAGACGTTCGTGCAGCAACACCAGGGTACGATCGAGTGCACCAGCGCACCGGGCCGCACTGTGTTCACGGTCCTGATTCCTTTGCCTTGAATGGGCAGCACTGGGAAGCGCATGAAAGACATCTGGGTCGTCGACGACGATCAATCCATCCGCTTCGTGCTCGAACGCGCATTGGCGCGCGAGCAGTTCGCGGTGCGCAGCTTCTCGAATGCGCGCGACGTGCTCGGCGCGCTGGCCGACGACGAGCCGCAGGTGCTGGTCAGCGACATCCGCATGCCCGGCGGCTCGGGGCTCGATCTGCTGGCCAAGATCAAGGCCCAGCATCCCGGCCTGCCGGTGATCGTGATGACGGCCTACTCCGATCTCGACAGCGCGGTGTCTGCGTTTCAAGGCGGCGCCTTCGAATACCTGGCCAAACCGTTCGACGTGCCGAAGGCGGTGGAGTTGATCCGCCGCGCGGTCGAAGAGAGCCTGCGCGAGGCGGTGGCGGTGGATCGTCTGGCCGAAACGCCGGAGATCCTCGGCCAGGCGCCGGCGATGCAGGACCTGTTCCGCGCCATCGGCCGCTTGTCGCAGAGCCAGGTCACCGTGCTCGTCACCGGCGAGAGCGGCAGCGGCAAGGAGCTCGTCGCGCAGGCGCTGCACAAACACAGCCCACGCGCCAACGGGCCGTTCGTCGCCATCAACACCGCGGCGATTCCGAAAGACCTGCTCGAGAGCGAACTCTTCGGCCACGAGCGCGGCGCCTTCACCGGCGCGCAGACGATGCGCCGCGGGCGCTTTGAACAAGGCGAGGGCGGCACGCTGTTCCTCGACGAGATCGGCGACATGCCGTTCGATCTGCAGACGCGTTTGTTGCGCGTGCTGTCCGACGGCCAGTTCTACCGCGTCGGAGGCCACCAGCCGCTGAAGGCCAACGTGCGCGTCATTGCCGCCACGCACCAGAACCTGGAGCAGCGCGTGCGCGACGGTGTCTTCCGCGAAGACCTGTTCCACCGCCTGAACGTGATTCGCCTGCGCCTGCCGCCGCTGCGCGAGCGCCGCGACGACATCGCGCTGCTGACGCGGCAGTTCCTGCAGAAGAGCGCCAAGGAGCTCGGCGTCGAAGCCAAGCGCTTGTCCGAAAGCGCGCAGGCGCGCATCAGCGCTTTCGACTTCCCCGGCAACGTGCGCCAGTTGCAGAACCTGTGCCACTGGCTGACGGTGATGGCGCCGACGCAGGTCATCGAGATCAAGGACCTGCCGCCGGAGTTGACGAGTGACGAAGCGCCCGTCGCTGCTGTCGAAGCGCCGCCGCCGGCGCGCAGCCCGGTCGCTACCGCCGGTGCAGCGGCAGCGGCAGCGCCCGCGCAAGCCGGTGGCGGCTGGCTGGCCGACCTGGAGCGCGAAGCCCGCGCGCTGCTCGACGCCGGTGCGCCCGAAGTCTGGGACACGCTGACGCGACGCTTCGAAGCGCAGATGATCGTCACCGCGCTGTCGACCACGCGCGGCCGCCGCATCGAAGCCGCGCAGAAACTCGGCATCGGCCGCAACACGATTACGCGCAAGATTCAGGAGCTGGGTCTCGACGATTGATCGGCACAGGAAAACGCTGAGCCGCGGCGCGCGGGGCGCCTCTAGAATTTTGCAAAGAGATTCGAGAGGAGAGCGCGATGCCGATCGCTCTGGGAACGCTTCATATCTTGGTGGCGATTTTTTTCGCCGTGCATGCGGTTCGCAACGGCCGCGCCAACTACTGGCTGTTCGTGCTGCTCGGCTTTCCGTTTCTCGGCAGCGTGATCTACTTTTTCGCCGAGTACCTGCCCGAAATGCGCCACTCGCGCATCGGCCGCCAGGCGGTGAGCGCGGTCACGTCGATCGTCGATCCCGGCCGCGCGCTGCGCGAGGCGAGCGCCGATTTCGAACGCACGCCGAGCGCCGACCACCGCGCGCGCCTGGCCGATGCGCTGCTCGCGTCCGGCCAAGCCAAGGAGGCGCTGGCGCACTATCGCGCCAGCTTGTCGGGCCATCATGCCAAGGACGCGAAGTTGCGCCTCGGCCTGGCCAACGCCGCGCTGTCGGCCGGTGAGCCGAAGGTCGCTGCGCAAACGCTGCGCGACCTCTTCGCCGATGAGCCCGAGCGTTATGCCGGCGCGCCGGCGCTGCTGTTCGCGCAAGCCCATGCCGATGCCGGCGACGAAGCGGCGGCGCTGGCCGCTTTCGACGAAGCGATGACGCGCCACAACAGCACCGAGACGCGCTGCGCCCACGGCCTGTACCTGGCCAGCCGCGGCCGCGATGCGCGTGCGCGAGAGCTGCTCGACGGCGTGCTGCGCGACTCGAAGCTCGTCGATGAACACGCGCGCGTGCTCAATCGTGCCTCGCTGGACCAAGCGCGTGCGGCGCTGAAGGCGCTCGACGCCCGGCGCTGAACCTCAGCCGTCGTCCAGCCGCATCCACACCGGTGCGTGGTCGCTCGGCCGTTCGAGCTTGCGCGGCGGCCCGGTCGATCGCGCACTCGCGCACCAGCGGCCTTCAGTGCGTCGCTGACGAGGATGATGTCGATGCGCAGGCCGCGGTTCTTGCTGGAACGCCGAGCATGCGGTAGTCCCACCACGAGTACAGCTTGGGCGGCTGCTCGAACAGGCGCAAGGCGTCGTGAAGACCGAGCGCGAGCAGCTGCTTGAAGTGCGCGCGTTCTTCGTCGGTGCAAAGGATCTGCCCGGCCCAGGCCACGGGGTCGTGCACGTCACGGTCTTCGGGCGCGATGTTGAAGTCGCCCATCAGCACCAGCTTCGGATGCGCCGCGAGTTCCTCGCGCAGCCAGTCGCGCAGCGCGTCGAGCCAGTGCATCTTGTAGTGCGAACTTCTCGCTGCCCGGCGCCTGGCCATTGGGGAAGTAGCCGCCGACGACGCGAATGCCGTCCACCGTGGCTGCGATCACGCGCGCCTGCTCGTCGGCAAAGCCCTGGATGTTGCGCACCGCGTTGCCCGGCTCGTTCTTGGCCAGCAGCGCGACACCGTTGTACGTCTTCTGCCCGAACCAGATCGCGCGATAGCCCGCGGCCTCGATCTCGGCCTGCGGCAACTTGTCGTCGGTGAGCTTGGTTTCCTGCAACACCATCACATCGGGCTGGTGCGCGGCGAGCCAGTCGATCAGGTGCGGCAGGCGCACGGCGAGCGAGTTGACGTTCCAGGTGGCGAGTTTCATCACGTTTGATGCTGATTTGTGTACTTTTCTCCTTCGTACGGGCGCTCGGATCATGCGGACGAAGCAGCTCCCATCGTTGATCTGGTGCTCCGCGGCGTCCAGGCGCTGCAACATGACATCGAACTCGATCGGACTCGCCGATGAACATCGGCGCCATCGTCGCATAGTCCCGCGCCAATGCAGCATGGCGCGCCGGTGGTGGCACGAGCCTGAAAGTCCCCGGCCTGGCGGTTTCGTAGTGGGTCCAGCCCGATGCAAAGTAGAGGCTCTTGTGTCGCACCACGTCGTCGAGCAGATCGAGCCTGGCCAACGCTTCGGCGCGGCTCGGGTGGCGCCACAGCGCCTCGAAGTCCGCGTAGTGGCGGGCGAAGCGGTCACGGATCGGCAGTTCGGGCGGCCGGTGGTGCTCGGCGTGCAGGATCGTCGCCTTCTCCCAGAACGTGCGGGTGATCTCCAGCGCGACCACATCTGCCCGAAGATCGTCGTAGGCGCTCGTCAGATCGATGCCCGGGGTCTGCGCCAGCAGTGCGGCGACGCCGTGCGTTCCGATGGGCTGCTGGTCGGTCAGGGCGCCGAACTCCAGCTTCACCTGCTTGGCGATGTAGCCGCCGGCTTGCGAGAGCGCCGACGGATACGTGAACAGCAAGTTCGGCGTGCCCGCCAGTGCATCGATTTCGTAGCGCAGCCAATTGTTCGCATGCTGCGGCGCGCCGAGCATGGCCGCGATGGCTGCTTCGAGTGTTGGGCGAAAGCGCTCCGACACGCATTGCTCGCACTCGGCTTCGAGCGCTTGCACGCGCTTTCGGCGCTGACTGGCCGAGGGTGCTTCGTCGATTTCTGCCGCTGTGAAGCCGAGCGCGCGCGGTGAGACGGCCAAGTCGATGTCTTCGGAGAAGCGCTGGATCGCGCCGAACACCTTCGACAGCGAGGTGCCGCCCTTGAACACGACGTGCGGCGCCACGGCCTCGACTTCGAAGATGCGAGCGAGCGTCCAGCAGACCCAGAAGTCCTTCTCGACGATCAACGGCACGAGCCCCAGCCGGCCGGCGGCTTCATTGAGGATCAGCGCTCGTTCGGCAGGTGGCTAGCGTGGCGAAGGGCTTCATCGTGCATGCGTGGTCAGGTTGCTCACTTGCGCCGCTTCGTTACCTTCACTGCCGGCTTGCGATCGCTGCTCTGATGCTGCGATGAATCGAATATGTGGGTGCATCCAGGCAGGTGCCAGCGGCAGGTATTTCAACAAGGCCGCGCGGTCCTTCGCCGACAGCGTCTCGCGCAGATGCGCGATCCGCGCCTCGTTGATGTTGGCCTTGCCGACGCTGCGCAGTGCTGCGAAGACCAGGTTGCTCATCGGGCTGGCGCTGCGCACCTGGCGTGGTGGGCGATGCGTGAGCTGAACGGTCAGCGAGCCGACCTTGACTGTGCGGCTCGGGCCATCGGTTTCGTAGACGGCACGCGCGGGCACCTGTTCCGACAGGTTCAGCAGGTTGGCGGCCATCGCCTGCGCCGGTTGCACCAAGGCGCCATCGCGGCGCGACAGCGCATGCGCAATCTCGTCGGCGGTAGGCTGAAGTTCACCGAGCAATGGATGCTGGCGAGGCACGTCGTAGAGGCCACGTGCCAGGCGACGCAGGGCACCGCTGCGAACAAGGCGCATCAGCGCCATGCCCACACTGTGGGGCGAACCGAGGTCAAGGAAGTCGAACGGTGTGTGCACGCGCGCCGGGTTGGCTTTGCTGGCCTTGGCGATGCGCCGACCAATTTCTTGGGCGGTTTCATGTCCGTCTTCCTCACTCCGGCGCCGCGCGCTTGCGCGCCAGCGCCACCTTGTGCAGCAGCTCGACGAGCATCGCGCGCTCGGCGGCGCTGAGCGCGGCGAGCGCGGCGGCTTCGCCTTCCTGCAAGCGTTTCGTCGCCTCGCGCACGAGCTTGGCGCCTGCCGCCGAGACGCGGATGTGCTGCAGCCGCGCATCGGTTTCGCTGCGGCTGCGCAGCACCAGGCCGCGCGACTGCAGGCGCTCGATCCAGACGGCGATGTTCGGCGGCGTCACCGCCAGGCCGCGTGCGAGCTGGCGTGCCGTGACGTCGGGGTTGGCGTCGATCAGCGCCAGCATCGTGTACTCGACCGGCCGCACGCGGCTCTTCGTGCCGACCGCGCCGTTGAAGACCTGCGTCGTCACGATCGAGGCCTGCGCCAGCTGGTAGCCGATGACGCCGTGCAGCCCGGCTTCGGTCAGGCGCGCCTGCGGCGTGCGTCGTCGTCGGCGGTGGTGGTGGGGCGGCGCGGCATGGCGCGATTGTGTCAGCCCGCGATTCGCGCCGCCGGCCGCGCTGGAAAACCCCGAAGCGCAGACCGCCAGATCGATAAGTATCCTAACTATCCAGTCGGCAGACCGCGGCCGGCCATCCCACCCCAGGAGACACCCATGCAGATCAAGCTGATGCCGCTGGCCGCCGCGGCCGGATTCACGGCCGCGCTGGCCACCAGCGCGCTGGCCGACAACGGCCGCCACGGCCAGCGCCTGCCGCAGCTCGCGCCGGCGCAACCGGCGGCGCTGCTCGGCACCTGCGAAGCGCTGGCGCCGGATCGCTCGGCGCGCTCGCCAACACCGTCATCACCGGCGCGACGAGCATCGCCGCCGGCACGCTCACGCTGGCCGGCGCGCCGGTGCCGGCGCATTGCCGCGTCGCCGGCCGCATGTTCGACCGCGTGAGTCCGGTCGACGGCAAGGCCTACGCGATCAGCTTCGAGATGCGCCTGCCGCTGGCCTGGAACGGCCGCTTCTTCCACCAGGGCAACGGCGGCATCGACGGCGCCGTCGTCACTGCCACCGGCACCTTCGGCGGCGGGCCGACCACCGGCGCGCTGATGCAAGGCTTTGCCGTGCTGTCGAGCGACGCCGGCCACAACAACGCGCAGGGCGGGCCGGCCTTCGGCATCGACCCGCAGGCGCGCCTGGACTACGGCTACCAGGCGGTGGGCAAGCTGACGCCGATGGCCAAGCAGGCCATCGCCGCGGCCTACGGCAAAGGCCCGGACCGCTCCTACTTCGGCGGCTGCTCCAACGGCGGCCGTCACACGCTGATCGCCGCGGCGCGCTACGCCGACGAGTACGACGGCTACCTCGCCGGCGCGCCCGGCTACAACCTGCCGCTGGCGGCGCTGGCCAACATCTTCGGCGCGCAGCGCTACGCGCACGGTGGCCACGCGCCGATCCGTCCACGCCGGCCGGCCTGGGCAGCGCGCTACACCACGGCCGAGCGCACGGCGGTGTCCAACGCCGTGCTCGCGCGCTGCGATGCGCTCGACGGCGCCAGCGACGGCATGATCCAGGACACGCGCGCCTGCCAGCGCCGCTTCAACTTCATGCGCGACGTGCCCACCTGCGGCGGCGCGCGCGACGGCACGCTGCCTCTCGCAAGCGCAGAAGATCGCCATCGAACCGATCTACCGCGGCGCCACCACGAGCAACGGCGAGCGCTTCTACGCCGGCTTCCCGTACGACAGCGGCTTCGGCGCCGGCGGCATTGCGTTCTGGGAGTTCACCGCGCCGCTGGCGCTCGACTCGGGCGCCGTGGGCCAGATCTTCAAGGTGCCGCCGGTGCCGACGGTCGCGCCCGACGTTCTCGCTCGACCTCGACATCGACGCCGCCCTGGCGCAACTCTTCGCCACCGATGCGACGTACACCGAATCGGCGATGCAGTTCATGACGCCGCCGCAGGCCACGCAGTTGAACGACGTGCGCGCGCGCGGCGCCAAGATGCTGGTCTATCACGGCGTCAGCGACCAGATCTTTTCGGTCAAGGACACCGAGCGCTGGTACCGCGGCGTCGACCACCACAGCGGCGGCCGTGCGGCGCAGTTCGTGCGCCTGTACGAAGTGCCCGGCATGGGCCATTGTTCGGGCGGCCCGGCCACCGACCAGGCCGACTTCCTGACACCGCTGGTGCAATGGGTCGAGCAGGGCGTCGCCCCGGGCAGCCTCGCGGCCAGCGCGCGTGGCGCCGGCAATGCCGGTGGCGTGAACGCCGATCTGCCCGCCGCCTGGGCCGCCAATCGCACGCGCCCGCTGTGCCCGTACCCGAGCGTCGCCACCTACAAGGGCAGCGGCAGTGTCGAGTCGGCGTCTAGCTTCGAATGCCGCGCGCCGCGCGGGCATCGTCGCGATCACGATCACGACGATTGATTGCGGCGGTAGGTGACGAAGTCGTAGCGCGTGCCGCCGGCCGTGCGCTGCGGCTCGCGCGCGATCTCGGTAAACGCGCTGCGGTCGAAGGCCGGAAAGAACGCGTCGGCGTCGTCGAACGCGGCGTCGATCTCGGTCAGCACCAGTTCATCGGCGTGCGGCAGCGCCAGCGCATAGAGCTCGCCGCCGCCGATGACGAAGGCCTTGTCGGCTTGTGTCACCAGCGCCAGCGCGTGATCGAACGACGGCGCGGCTTCTGCACCCGTGGCCTGCCACTGCCCCTGCCGCGTGACGACGATGTTGCGCCGCCCCGGCAGCGGCTTGAAGCGCTCGGGCAGCGAGTCCCAGGTCTTGCGGCCCATGATCACCGGGCAGCCCATCGTGACGCGGCGAAAGTGCTTCTGGTCTTCGCTGTCGCGCCACAGCAGGCCGCCGCCGCGGCCGATGGCGTGCTGGCGGTCGAGCGCGGCGATCAGGGTCAGTGAGGTCATCGGGCCGGAGGGTTGCGCCAGGATCATAGGGGTTGCCCTGCGCGGGCAAATCGAGCACAAGGCGCATTGCTGGCAATTGACCACAGGAGAGGCACATGAGGGACGAGTCAAGCGGCCAACCCGGCGCGCGCAATGAGCGCTGTCGACATCTCGCGCTGTTGATCGGTGCGGTCATGGTGCTCGGCGCCTGCGGCGGCGGCGACAGTGCAGCGCCCGACAGCAGCCGAGATGGCGCGCTGGCCAAAGTCCGGCCGCCGCCGCCACCGCCACCTCCGCCGCCGTCGGGCCCCGCGGACCTGCCCGCCAACGAAGCCGAGGCCCGGCGCTTTCTCACGCAGGCCACCTTCGGCCCGACCGACGCCTCCGTGGCCCGCTTGATGACGCTCGGCTACGAACAATGGTTTGCCGAGCAGTTCGCCACCCCGCAGACCCGGCACGAGGCGGGCTACAACGAAATCGATGTGCTGCACACGGCGCAGGTCGGCTATGGCGTGGGCCAGCCCGGCACCTTGGCGATGTTCTGGAAGACCGCGTTGACCGGCGACGATCAGCTGCGCCAGCGCGTGGCCTACGCGCTGGCGCAAATCTTCGTCGTCTCGATGCAGGACGCGGCGGTCGGCAGCAGCGGCGCCGGCCCCTCCAACTATCTCGACATGCTCGCCGACAAGGGCCTGGGCAACTTCCGCACGCTGCTGGAGAACGTCACCTTGCACCCGTTGATGGGCAGCTACCTGGCGCATTTGCGCAACCGCGGGCCGAATCCGGCGGCCGATCCGGCGCCGATCCCGGGGGCGCCACCGCCGCCGCCACCGCCCGTGCCCGATGAAAACTTCTCGCGCGAGCTGATGCAGCTCTTCACCGTCGGCCTCATCAAGCTGAAGCCCGACGGCACGCCGCTGTTGTCGCAGTTCAAGCAGCCGCAGCCCACCTATGCGCCGGCCGACGTGACCGGCCTGGCGCATGTCTTCACCGGCTTCAGCTACGACTGCCGCTACACCGATCGGCAAAGCGAAGAGAACTGCTTCTTCTGGGGCCTGCCCAGCGGCAACCAGCCGCAGTGGGTGGCGCCGATGATCGGCTACAGCACGTACCACAGCACGGCCGCGAAATCGTTTCTCGGCACCAACATCGCTGCCGGCAGTGCCAACCCGGCCGCCGACATGACAGTGGCGTTGAACCTGCTCTTCAACCACCCCAACGTCGGGCCCTTCATCGGCCGGCAACTCATTCAGCGCCTGGTGACGAGCAATCCCTCGCCGACCTACATCAAAGACGTTGCCGCCACCTTCGACAACAACGGCGCCGGCGTGCGCGGCGACATGCGCGCGGTGGTGAAAAGAATCCTCACGCACCCGCAGGCCAAGCTGCGCAGCGACACGGCGGGCAAGGTGCGTGAACCGATCCTGCGCATGACGGCGGCGTGGCGCGCCGTCGGCGTGACCTCGGTGTCGGGCCGCTACGGCGTCGACAACACCGACGACACCGCGTACTCGTTGGGGCAGTCGATGCTGCGCGCGCCGTCGGTCTTCAACTTCTACCGCCCGGGCTTCAAGGCACCGCTGTCGCAAAGCGGTGCGGCCGGACTGGTGGCGCCCGAGTTGCAGATCATGAACGAGACCTCGGCGGCCGGGTACGTCAACTTTGTCTACGAGGCCCTGGTGTTCGGCTCGGGACACGATCCGCTGGGCGGCGGCTACTACGACGTGAGGTTCGACACCACGCGGTTGGAGCCGCTCGCCGCGGACTCGGCAGCGCTGGTGGCAGCCCTCAACGCGAAGCTGTTCTACGGCACGATGAGTTCGGCCTTGACCAGCGAGATCGTGGCGTCGCTCGTCAACGTCGAGCAGGCCAGGCGGGTCAAGACGGCGCTGTTGCTGGCCTTGGCTTCACCCGAATATCAGACGCAACGCTGAGAGGGTGAGAGTCTTTCGATCATGCCCGCTCATCACGCCACAAGCCGCCTGCTCGTCGTTGCAAATGCTCGCCATAGCCCGAGCTATGGCTGTGCTTTGCGCCTCGATCAGACGCCTTCTGGCGCGCTGCTCGGGCACGCTCGAAAAACTCTCACCCTCTGAGGCTTTCACCATGTCTCGATCCACCCCCGTTTCGCGCCGCGCCTTCCTGCACCAGGCCTCGGCGTTTTCTGCGCTGGCCGGTGTCGGCGGCCCGCTGGCGCTGAACCTCGCGGCGATGGGCAACGCCGCCGCGCAGTCGCGCCACCGGCTACAAGGCGCTGGTCTGCATCTTCCTGTACGGCGGCAACGACGCCTTCAACATGGTGCTGCCCACCGACGCGCCCTCGTGGGCCGCCTACGTCGCCACGCGCAACCGCGCGTTGAGCTCGAACCTCGAGCCGAGCACGATTGCGCTGGCGAGCCCCGGCACGCTGGCCGTGCCGACGGCGCTGCCCGGCTCGCCGGCGCATCTGGGCGGCGTGCTGCCGATCGCGCCCATCACCACGCAGGGCCGAACGTTTGCGCTGCATCCCTCGATGCCGCAGGCGCAGGCGCTGTTCAACGATGCCAAGCGGCTGGCCGTCGTTGCCAACGTCGGGCCGCTGCGGCTGCCGACGAGCAAGGCGCAGTACAAGAACCCCTCGCACCTCAAGCCGCAGAGCCTGTTCTCGCACAACGATCAGCAGAACACCTGGCAGGCGTTCGCGCCCGAAGGCGCAACGCTCGGCTGGGGCGGCCGCCTGGGCGACACGCTGATGTCGCAGAACGGCACCGAGGCCCGCTTCACGGCGATCTCGGCCGCCGGCAATGCCGTCTGGCTCAACGGTGCCGGCGTGCGCCAGTACCAGGTGAGCCCGCGCGGCGCCATCCGCATGGGCGGCTTCGACTGGGAAGGCGGGCTGGCCTTCGGCTCCGCCTCGGTGCAGGCGGCCCTCGAGCAGCGTGGCCACGGCCTCGCGCACGACGCATCTGCTCGAGAAAGACGTGGCGGCCGTGATGAAGCGCTCGGTGGACGCCGAAGCCGCGTTGCGCTCGGCGTTGCCGGCGACGAGCGCAGCGCCCTGGGCAACGACCGAGACGCGCTTCACCGACCCGTTGACGGGCTCGGCGAGCGAGCCGAACCCGCTGGCGCTGCAACTGCAGGTGGTGGCGCGCATGGTGGCTGCGGCCACCAGCGCCAGCAACCCCGTCACCGGCGCAACGCCAGCCTTGCCCTTGAAGCGCCAGGTCTTCTTCGTCAGCGCCGGCGGCTACGACACCCACGATCGCCAGAACGGCAGCCACGCCCGGCTGATGGCGCAGCTCTCGCATGCGTTGCAGTACTTCGACACGCTGCTCGGCGCGATCGGCGCGCGCGACAGCGTCACCACCTTCACGGCGTCAGACTTCGGGCGCTCGTTCACCACCAACGGCGACGGCACGGACCACGGCTGGGGCGCGCACCACCTGGTGATGGGCGGCGCCGTGAGAGGCGGCGAGCTGTATGGCAACTTCCCCGTGCTGGGCGTGAAGAACGCCGGCGACAACGAGTTCGACTCGAGCCCGAACCAGATTCAGAACGGCGTGCTGCTGCCCGAGATTTCGGTGGACCAGTACGGCGCGACAATGGGCAAGTGGTTCGGCCTCGGCGACACGCAACTGCTCGACGTGTTTCCGAATCTGTCGGCCTTCGATGCGTCGAAACGCAACCTCGCCTTCATGAACGCTTGAAGGCCGAGACCGCGATGCCGGCGACGATGAGCGCGAACGCCGCGGCGTGATACGGCTGCGGCCATTGCTGCAACAGCCACGCCGACAGCAGCGCGGCGAACAGCGGCGACAGGTTGGCGAAGAAAGCCGCGATCGCCGGCCCGGCGCGGGCCACGCCGAGGCCCCAGCAGCGGTAGGCGATGATCGACGGGCCGACGGCCACGTAGAGCAGGCCGAGCAGCAGCCACGGGTTGCGCCAATCGATCGGCGGGTGCGCGACGACGGCGGCCTCGACCAGGCCGGCACCGCCGGCGGCGATCAAACCGAACAGCGCCTGCACGAAGAGAAACGCGGCCCAGTCCCAATCGGGCCGCTGCGGTGCGCGCATCGACGCCGGCGGCCGCACCAGCAGCCAGCTGTACACCGCCCAGCCGATGACCGCGATCAGCATGTAGGCGTCGCCGATGACGAACTGCACCTGCGCCAGCGCGCTCCACGCGCCGCGCGAGACGACGGTGGCCACGCCGAGCAGCGACAAGGCCGCGCCGAGCAACTGCCGCGGCGCCGGTTTTTCGCTGTAGAAGAGCGCGCCGACGAGCAGCATCCACAGCGGCATCGAGGCGTTGATCAGCGTCACGTTGAGCGGCGTCGAGGTTTCGAGCGCGAGGTACTGCAAGGCGTTGAAGTTGCCGACGCCGAGCGTGCCGAGGGCGAGCAGGTAGACCCACGACGCGCCGATGGCGCGCATGTCGCGCCAGACGCGCCACGCCAGCGGCGCCAGGATCAGCGCCGCCAGCGTCCAGCGCAGCGCGTTGAGCGCCAGCGGCGGCACGTGGCCGACCATCAGCCGGCCGACCACGGCGTTGCCGGCCCACAGCAGCGGCGGCAGCGTCATCAGCAGCGCCAGGCGCGGCGTCAGGCGAGCGCCGCTCATCGGCGCGCGAAGGGGTAGAGCAGCTCGGCGACGCCGGCGTGATGGCGCGTGAACCAGCGCTGCAACTCGGCCGGCGTGTGGAAGAAGCGGGGCTCGCCAGCGCTCGTCATGGCGGCATCGCCGCGCCGCACTTCCAGCAATGATCGAACGGTCCGTCGATGCTTTCGCCGCAGCCGCGGCACATCCAGTGGCGCCACGGTGGATGCTGGAACTCGCGCAACAGCGCCCGCGCTTCACCCAGCTGCGCATCGTCATGTACCCAGACCTCGGGCAGCGCCTGGTCGGGCGGAATGTCGCCGGCGATGCTGCTGGCGAAGTAGCGCTGCACGCTGGCGTCGATGCCGCCCTGCGTCAGCATGTCGGCCCACAGGGTGGCCAGTGCGATGTTGGGGGCTTGGGTCAGGCGCTTCATGGTTGGGGCACGATGGTGACATGCTCCATGCACTTCTCGCCGACGCGGTGCTCGTGCTGCACGGCCTGTTCATCGTCTGGGTGATTTTCGGTGGCGTCGCCGTCATCGGGCAGCCGCGGTGGGCGTGGCTGCACCTGCCGGCCGTGGCGTGGGCGGTCTGGATCTCGTGGAGCGGGGAGGTCTGCCCGCTGACGCCGCTCGAACAGTCGCTGCGGCGCGCGGCCGGGCAGGCCGGCTTCGAGGGCGGGTTCATCGAGCACTACCTGACGGCGGCGATCTATCCGCACGGCTTGACGGCGAACATGCAGATGTTGTTCGGCGCGTTGGTGCTCGCCGTCAACGTCGCGCTGTACGGCGTTGCTGTGGCGCGCGCTGCGCGCCGTCGCCGCATGGCGTAATCTCGCGGCCTCTTTCGAGGAGACCCACCATGACACGCGCCATCCAGATTGCCGCCACCGGCGGCCCCGAGCAACTGCAACTCGCCGACGTGAAAGTAGGCGACCCTGGCCCCGGCGAGATCCGCATCCGCCACCACGCCTGCGGCTTGAACTACATCGACGTCTACCACCGCACCGGCCTGTACCCGCTCGCGCTGCCGCACGGCATCGGCATGGAAGGCGCGGGCGTGATCGAAGCGGTGGGCGAGGGCGTCACGCACCTGAAGGCCGGCGACCGCGCCGCCTATGCGAGCAACCCGCCGGGCTCGTACTGCGAAGCGCGCGTGATGCCGGCCAAGACGGTGTGCAAGTTGCCCGACGGCATCGCCTTCGACACCGCGGCGGCGATGATGCTGAAGGGCCTGACGGTGCAGTACCTGCTGAAGAAAACGCTGCCGGTCGAGGGCTTGCAGCAGGGCGACTTCGTGCTCTGGCATGCCGCTGCCGGCGGCGTCGGCCTGATCGCCTGCCAATGGGCCAAGGCGCTCGGCTTGCAGCTCATCGCCACCGCGGGCAGCGCCGAGAAATGCCAGCTCGCGCTCGGCCACGGCGCGGCGTTTGCCATCAATTACCGCAGCGAGAATTTTGTCGAACGCGTCAAGGCCATCACCGGCGGCAAGGGCGTCAAGGTGGTCTACGACTCGGTCGGCAAGGACACCTTCGACGGCTCGCTCGATTGCCTGCGGCCGTTCGGCCTGATGGCGAGCTTCGGCAACGCCAGCGGCCCGGTGGCGCCGTTCGCGCCCGGTCTGCTCGGCCCCAAGGGCTCGCTGTACCTGACGCGGGCCACGCTGTTCACGCACATCGCCACGCGCGAAGCCACGCAGGCGATGGCCGACGATCTGTTTGCCGTGGTGCAGAGCGGCGCGGTCAAGATCCGCATCGACCAGCGCTGGCCGCTGGCCGAGGCGGGAGAGGCGCACCGCGATCTCGAAGCGAGGAAGACGACGGGGTCGTCGGTGTTGATGCCGTAGTTCAGTGCAGCGCGGCAGGCCGATCGACCGCCGCGCGATACGCATGCCACGACGCGTGCCCGAGCACCGGTGCGACGACGAGCAGCCCGGCGAACCAGGGCAGCATCGCCAGCACGACGAGCACGCTGATCAACGCGCCCCAGCACAGCATCACCGCGGGCTGCGTGAGCACGAGGCGCAGGCTGGTCAGTCCGGCGGTGATGGCGTCCACCGGGCGGTCGAGCAGCATCGGAATCGAGATCACGCTGACCGAGAAGATGAGGCCGGCGAACAGCGCGCCGACCGCGAGCCAGGTGGCCGTGAAAGCGATGTTCGCCGGGTCGAGCAGCGCACGCAGCGAGCCCTTCAGGTCGGGCATGCCGTCGAAGCTGACCGCGAAGATGACCAGCGTGGCGCGGCCCCACAGCATCTCCAGCACCAGCAGCACGAAGCCGAAGATCGCCAGCGGCCCGAGGCGCGACTCGAAGGCCAGCAGCGAGCCGGCGAAGCCCGGCTTCTCACCGCGTTCGAGCGCGCGGCTGGCGTGGTAGAGGCCCAGGCAGAGCAGCGGCCCCATCAGCAGGAAGCCGGCGGCCAGCGCCATCACGTAGGCCGGCGCGGCCTCGTAGACGGTGGCCAACGCCCAGCCCATCAGCGTGAACGCCGCGCCGTAGAACAAACCGATGCCCGGTGCACGGCGAAAGTCGCGCCAGCCGAGTGCCAGCCAGCGCAGCGGGTCCGACAGGCGCAGCGGGCGCAACGCGATCTCGCGCTCGTGATCGGGCTCGGCCATGAGGCAACGATGGCAGCGCGCATCGTTGCGCCTTTGCGCTGCGTCAAATCACGTTGACTTCGATCAGCGCTTCGTTGCGCGCGATGCGCGACGGCGACAGCGGCGACAGATCGATCGCGCCCCAGTGCCCGCAGGCGATCTGCGAGGCGACGCCGCGGCCGACCGCCAGCGCATGCTGCATGCCGTGGCCCGAGAAGCCGCAGGCGGTGTGCGCGTTGTCCCAGCCCGGCAGCGCGCCGACCAGGCCGTTGTGGTCGAAGGTGTTCATCTCGTAGTAGCCGGCCCAGGCCGAGCGCATGCGCAGTGCTTCGAAGGCCGGGATGCGCGCCGCCAGCGTCGGCCAGAGCTGGGCCTCGAACTGGTCGAGGTCGATGGCGTCGAGCGGCGCGTCGTCGGTGTCCTGGCCACGCGGCGGGGCGCCGGCGAGAAAGGCCGCGCCTTCGGGGCGCAGCCACACGCCGGACGGGTCGATGATCAGCGGGCAGCCCGGCAGCGTGGCCGGCGAGTCGAGCACGAAGACATCGCGCTTCTTCGCGCTGACCGGCAGCGCGACGCCGAGCAACGCGGCCAGCGGCGCGCTCCACGCGCCGGCTGCGAGCAGCATCTGATCGCAGGCGTGGCGCTGACCGCTGGCATCGAACACGGCGTGCACTGCCTCGCCGCGCACTTCGAAGCGCTGCGCTTCGGCGCGCACGAAGCGTGCGCCGAGGGCTGTGGCCTCGCGCTTCAAACGCTGGTGCAGGGCCGGGCCGTCGAACCAGCCTTCGCCGCTCGCGCCCCAACTGCCGAGTGCGATGTCGTCGACGGCGAGCCACGGCCAGCGTGCGCGCAGCGCGGCGCGGTCGAACAAGCGGATGTCGGCGCCCGCGCGGCGCTGGATCACGTTGAGTCGTTCGAGTGCGGCGGCGCCGGCATCCGTGGCGAGGTAGAGGTAGCCGGCTTCGACGAAATGCAATTCATCGCGCCACGGCCGCATCAACTCGAGGCTGGCTTGCGAGAGCGCGATGTTCAGCGGCGTCGAGAACTGCTGGCGCATCGAGCTGGCCGACAGCGCGCTCGATGCGGTGCGATACGTCGGGTCGCGTTCGAGCACGGTGGCGTGCACGCCGTGCTCGCGCGCGAGGAAGCAGGCGGCCGCCGAGCCCATCACGCCGCCGCCGATGATGACTACACTGGATTGCATGGACCTGCGAGTCTATTCAGCCGACGAAGTGCATGCCGCGCTGCCGTGGGCCGACCTCGCCGACGCGCTCGAAGACGCCTTCATCGCCGGCGACGCGCAGGCTCCGCTGCGCCATGCGCATGACCTGCAAGGCGACGGTTCGCTGCTGCTGATGCCGGCCTGGTCGCCCGACGCGCTCGGCGTCAAGCTCGTCACCGTGATGCCCGGCGCCGCAGCGCGTGGCGCCGGCACGGTGCAGGCCAGCTACCTGCTGCTCGACCGCCACACCGGCGTGCCGATTGCGCTGATCGACGGCGAAGCGCTGACGCTGCGCCGCACCGCCGCGGCCTCCGCACTCGCCGCGCAGCACCTGGCGCGGCCGGATGCCGAGCGCCTGCTCGTCGTCGGCAGCGGGCGCCTGGCGCCATGGCTGGCGCAGGCGCATGTGGCCCTGCAGCCCGATCTGACGCATGTCGAGGTCTGGGGCCGCAATGCCGACGCCGCCGAAGACGTGGTCGAGGCCTTGCGCGAGGAGGGCATCGACGCCGAGGTGGCACTCGATCTGCGCGCTGCGGTTGAAAAGGCCGACCTGATCAGTTGCGCCACGACCTCGCGCGAGCCGCTGCTGCGCGGCGCCTGGCTGCGCCCAGGCACGCATCTCGATCTCGTCGGCGGCTTTCGGCGCGACATGCGCGAGGCCGACGACGAAGCCGTGCAGCGCTCGCGCGTCGTCGTCGACACCTACGCCGGCGCACTCGCCGAAGCCGGCGACCTGACGCAGCCGATCGCGCGCGGCGTGATCACCCGCGAGCATGTCGTGGCTGAGCTGGCGCAATTGCTGCGCGGCGAGGTCCGCGGGCGCTTGTCCGACGCCGACATCACGCTCTTCAAGTCGGTGGGCACGGCGCTCGAAGATCTGGCCGCAGCGCGGCTGGTGTGCCGTTGAGCAGCGGTTGTCGGCCCGTTGCGGCTGTTGACGACGGTCGGCCTCTCCACCCCGTTCGCCCTGAGGTATCGAAGGGCCCGGCTGAGCCTGTCGAAGCCTTCTTGCCACACGCCAAGGGCTTCGATACCTCAGCCCGAACGGGGACTTTTCCATCCGTTCGCCCTGAGCCTGTCGAAGGGCCCGAACGGTGACACTCACCCCCCGCGCTTGACGCGCAGGAGCTCATCGGCGATCAACAGCACGGCACCCAGCGTGATCGCGCTGTCGGCGACGTTGAAGGTGGGGAAATATCCGCCGCGAAAGACCGGCTCCAGCAGCGCGAAGCGGAACTGCAGGAAGTCGACCACATAGCCGTGCAGCGCGCGGTCGATGACGTTGCCGAGCGCGCCGCCCATGATCATCGTCACCGCGAAGCAGAACAGTTTTTGCGCCGGGTACTTCTTCAGCATCCAGACGATGAAGCCGGTGGCAACCAGCCCCAGGCCGATGAAGAACCAGCGCTGCCAGCCCGACGCGCCGGCCAAAAACGAAAACGCGGCACCGCTGTTGTGATGGCGTGTGAGGTTGAAGAACGAGGTGATCGGGCGCATGTCGCCGAGCTGGAAGCTGCCGAGGATCAGCGTCTTCGTCGCCTGGTCGAGCACGATCACGAGCAGAGCGATCGCCAGCCAGGTCCACAGGCGCGGGGCAGGAGTCATGGGCATGGGTGCAGCGGTCAGTCGGCAGGGCGTTGGGGCCGGCGATTATCGCCATCCGCGTCACCGGGCGTGTCGCGATGCAACGGTTCGGGCGTTGTTCACGCAACGCGGCGCTGCCTAGCCTGTGGTCTGGCGACACAGCACCGTTGATCGCGCAAACTATCGCCATCGATCGGCCAGCGACAACAGCGGGGCCGACACGCCCATCCCGCAGCCGTCGCATCCGACGCTGCCTTCGAGAGTTCGATCCCATGTCGCAATCGCTGGAAACCCGCGCCGCCGCCTCGGCCCCCGTCCGCACGAGCGATCGGCCGCCGGTCGGCCGTTTCTTCATGCTCTTCGGCGCGATGCTCGCGTTGGCGCTCGGCCTGGCCATGCTGTCCGAGGCCGGCGCGGTGAGCGAGGAGTCTGCCGTCACCGAGGCGCGTGCCGAAGAAGCCTCGCAGCAGGGCCCCGGCCGCTGATGAGAGCCGGCGGCAGCGCCCCCGCTGCCGCAAATCCCGCACGCTGTCAGGCCACCGTGCGCGTTTCGCCGTCGCCGTAGAGATTGCTCGTGCAGCGCCCGCACAGCGCGGCATGCACCGCGTCGCGGCCGACATCGTCGCGCCAGTGCCAGCAGCGCTCGCACTTGGTGGCGGTCGACGGCTCGACTGCGACGGCGAGCGTGTCGCCCTCGATGACGCGGGCCACTGACGTGATGAAGACGAACTTCAGGTCGTCGCCGAGCGAAGCCAGCAGCGCGCGGTCTTCGGCGTTGGCCGAGACCGTGACGTTGGCTTGCAGCGACGAGCCGACTGCGCCCGCGGTGCGCACGGCTTCGATCGCCTTGTTGACCTCGTCGCGGATGGCGCGGATGCGCATCCACTTGGCGAGCAGCGCGGCGTCCGGCGTGTCGAAGGGGGAGAAGGTCTCGGTGAAGATCGACACCGACTTTCCCGGCGCCAGGATCGGCCACGCTTCTTCGGCGGTGAACGACAGGAACGGCGCCATCCAGCGCAGCATCGCGTGCGTGATCTGCCACAGCGCCGTCTGCGCGCTGCGCCGCGCGAGTGACTTCGGTGCCGTGGTGTACAGGCGGTCCTTCAGCACGTCGAGATAAAACGCGCCCAGGTCTTCGCTGCAAAAGAGCTGCAGCTTGGCGACGACCGGGTGGAACTCGAAGCGCTCGTAGTGGGCCAGGATGTCGGCCTGCAGCTCGGCCGCGCGCGACAGCGCCCAGCGGTCGATCTCGAGCAGCTCACCCGGCGCGACGCCATCTTGCGCGGCATCGAAGTCGGCGATGTTGGCGAGCAAAAAGCGCAGCGTGTTGCGGATGCGGCGGTAGCTGTCGACCACGCGCGCCAGGATGTTCTTGTCGAACGGCGGGTCGTTGGCGTAGTCGGTCGAGGCGCACCACAGGCGCACGATCTCGGCGCCCGGGTCTTTGGCCGCCACCTTGATCTCGGTGATGTTGCCGAGCGACTTGCTCATCTTGCGGCCCTGGCCATCGACCGTGAAGCCGTGCGTCAGCAGCCCGCGGTACGGGGCGCGGCCGTAGAGCGCGCAGCCGAGCAGCAGCGACGAGTGGAACCAGCCGCGGTGCTGGTCGTGGCCTTCGCAGTAGAGGTCGGCCTCGGGGCCGCTCTCATGAAAGCCGCGGTCGCCGGGTGGGCCTTCGTGCGAGCCGCGCAGCACGTGAAAGAAGGTCGAGCCCGAGTCGAACCAGACTTCGAGGATGTCGCTGCTCTTGGTGTAGTGCTGTGCGTCCTCAGGCCCGATGATCTGCTCGGGTGTGGCGCGGCTCCAGGCTTCGACGCCACCTTCGGCGACGAGCGTGACCGCACGGTCGAGGATGGCCATCGTGTCCGGGTGCAGCTCGCCCGTTTCCTTGTGCAGGAAGAACGGCAGCGGCACGCCCCAGCTGCGTTGGCGGCTGATGCACCAGTCGGGGCGGTTGGCGATCATGTCGCGCAGGCGCGCACGGCCGTTCTCGGGGAAGAAGCTCGTCGCTTCGATGGCGTCCAGTGCCATCTGCCGCAAGGTTTTCGGCGCCTTGTCCTTCGTGAACACGCCCGCACCCTCATCCATGCGGATGAACCACTGCGCGGCGGCGCGGTAGATCACCGGCGTCTTGTGGCGCCAGCAATGCGGGTAGCTGTGGGTGATGGTGGACGTGGCGAAGAGGCGGCCGGCATCGCGCAGCGCATCAATGATGTGCGGCACCGCCTTCCAGATGCTCTGGCCGTGAAAGAGCGGGAAGTCCTGCGCGTAATAGCCGTGTGCGCCGACCGGGTTCAGGATCTCATCGACCTTCATGCCGTGCGAGACGCACGAGTTGAAGTCGTCCACGCCGTAGGCCGGCGACGAGTGCACGACGCCGGTGCCGTCGTCGGCCGTCGCGTAGTCGGCAAGGTACACGGGCGAGAGGCGGTCATAGCCTTCGTGCACCTGCGCCAGCGGGTGGCGGAAGTGGATGCCGCCGAGCTTTTCGCCTTGGGTCGTGGCGATGACCTTGCCCTGCAGGCCGTAGCGCTGCAAACACTGCTCGACCAGCGAGGCCGCGAGCACGAGTTGCCCACGCTCGGTGTGCACCAGCGCGTAGTCGAGCTCGGGGTTCAGGTTCAGCGCCTGGTTGGCAGGAATCGTCCACGCCGTCGTTGTCCAGATCACCGCGAACGATTCACCGACAATCTCTTTCAAGCCGAAGGCCGCGGCCAGCTTGTCCGGCTCGGCGCACAAGAAGCCGACATCGACCGTCTGGCTCTTCTTGTCGGCGTATTCGATCTCGAACTCGGCCAATGAGCTGGCGCAATCGAAGCACCAGTAAACCGGCTTCAATCCGCGGTAGACGAAACCTCGTTCGATGACGCGCTTCAATGCCCGCAACTCGCCCGCTTCATTGGCAAAGTCCATCGTCTTGTACGGCCGCTCCCACAGGCCGAGCACGCCCAGGCGCTGCCGGTCGGCCTTTTGCTGTGCGATCTGCTCGCCGGCGTAGGCGCGGCTCTTGGCCTGCATCTCGTCGCGGCTCAGATTGCGGCCGTGCGCTTTTTCGATCGCGTTTTCGATCGGCAGACCATGACAATCCCAACCGGGAATGAAGCGCGCGTCGAAGCCGGCGAGCTGCTTCGACTTGACGACCATGTCCTTCAGTACGTTGTTGATGGCATGGCCGATGTGCAGCACGCCGTTGGCATACGGCGGGCCGTCGTGCAGCACGAACAGCGGCGCGCCGCGGCGCGCATCGCGCAGGCGCTGGTACAGGCCCTGCTCGTTCCACTGCAGGGTCCAGCCCGGCTCGCGCTTGGGCAGATCACCGCGCATCGGAAACGGCGTGTCGGGCAGGTTGAGTGTGGTGCGGTAGTCGGTGGGGTCGCTCATGACGTGAGGTCTCGCGAAGTGCCGTGCGCGAAGGCAGGGTGGGTCGAACGGTCGATCTCTGAAGCAACACCCGCAGCGCGGCGCTTCAGACCGGCTTCAGCACGAAGGGCTAAATTCGATCGCGAGTCGTCTGGCGTCGCGTGGCGGCGAAGCCGCAGCGCCAAACAAACAAAGTGAACGAAGCGACCATGCGCAGATTGTATCGGGCAGGTGCTGCCGCCCGGGTTGTGTTCCGGGCGGGTGCTGCCACGCTGATGGCCGCGGGGCTGGGTGCGGCGCAGGCGCAGAGTGCCGCGTCCACGCCGCCGCAGACGCCGCCGAAGTTCGAAGGCGCACTCGGCCTCGTGCTGGCCTACAAGCCGGCGTTCAGCGGTTCGTCGGATCGCAAGATTGCGCCGCAACTGGCCGGCTTCATCCGCTACGGCCGCATCACGCTCACCGGCGCCGGCGGCTTCACGACGCGGCGCCAGGACGACGTCGAGCGTGGGCTCGATGCCGAGTTGCTGCGCCGCGACCGCGTGCGCGTCAACCTGTCGCTGCGCTTCGACCCCGGACGCCGCGAGAGCGAAAGCGATCAACTGGCCGGCATGGGCAACATCAAGCAGACCGTGCGCTCGCGCCTGGGCTTGCGTTGGGAGCCGGCGCCGTTTTGGTCACTGTCACTGGCCGGCAGCGTCAACGCGCTGGGCAACGGTGGCGGCTACACCGTCGAGGCCGGCGTCTCGCGCACCTTCGTCCTCGACGCACGGCAGCGCGTGACTCTCGGCGCCGGCTTCATCGGCGCCGGTGATCGCTACTTTCAGACCTGGTACGGCGTCACGGCCGAGCAGTCGGCCCGGTCGGGCTTGCCGGTCTACGAGCCGAGTGCCGGCTTGCGTGACGTGCACACCAGCGCCACGTGGCGCATCGAAGTCAATCCGCAGTGGGCGGGTTTTGCGTCGCTCGGTGCGACGCGGCTGCTCGGTGCGGCGGCAGACAGTCCGCTGACACGGCAACGCAGCAGCGTCTCGCTCTCGGCCGGCATCGCGCGCCGGTTCTGATTCATCGCGGGCCGAGCGTGTCGGCTTCGAGCTGCCGCTGCCACCACGCGCGCGCCGCGGCGGTGTCGGCGGCGATGCCCTCGCGCAGCGTGTCGAGCGACGCGTAGCGCCGCTCTTCGTGCAGCCAGTGCATTCCGCCGGCCGCGGTGATGGGTGTCATCGAGCGCGGCAAGAACAAGAGTGACGTGGGTCGCAACGAGGGCGGCTTAGGTGGCACACTCGGCCAAGTTGCACGCGCCGAACACGCGCTGCTCCGTAAGGTCGACATACCGTTCGGGTTGTCGGTGATCGCGATCGGCCGCAAGGCCCGTCACCAGGCCTCAGAGGGTCACGCCGTAGGACTCGTCGAAGAAGGCCGCGGGGATGTACGAGGGCTTCACGTAGGCGAATCCCTTGTCGCCCCACGCCGTTCCCCAACTGTTGCGCACGATGAATCGGCCGTCGGTCCGGTAGCCGACCACGCAAATCGCGTGGCCACCGCGAACCGTGTCGGGCTTGAAGGTGTCGACCGTTGCCCTTCTTGGCGGTGGCGCCGTCCCACCCCGCGTCGACGTTCAACGCGGCGAGGATCGGGCCGTTCGTGGCGAGCCAGGACTTCCAGTCTCGTCAGGTTCTTCGCAGGTTGAAGTACGCCGAGATGCTTGCCGCTGCGCGCAGTTCGCGTAGAACGCGTTCTCGCTGCCGGTGTACATCTTGGTCTGGATGTGGAACGGGAGGTCGGCCATGAGCGCCACGCCGTGCTTTCGAGCGACGTCGAGCGCCGCCTTGAGCGTGGTGCCGGCACCCTCCATGAAGCTCTCGGGTCGGGCCGTGATAGGTGTCGGTCTCCTTCGAGGCCATCCACACGTGCCGCGGTGACAACAACGCGTTCTGGGCGATCGGCCGGCCTGGACCATGTGGTACCTCACCACCCCGTCGGCCGGTCGCCCAACCGACACAGGAACCCGTGTCCTCCTGGTTGTTGATCGACCACCAGGTTGCTCGCAGATCGACAGAGGTCGGCAGCGCCGCCGGTGCGCCCACGCGCCCGCCTCCAGTGAATCGGAGAACTGCCAGTCGTTCTCGGTCTGGCGGGACGGGACCAGGTTGCAGATGAAGTCCTCGAAGTCGGCGCGGCTGACCTCCTGCCGCTCTTCGCCGGCGCTCTCTCCTTCTCTCTTCTTCGATGCGGACTTCTTCGCGGCGGCCGCTTGGCCGTCGCCTTCTTCGCGGGCCTGCTTTTCGTTGCCATGTCTTCCAGATGTCGGTGTAGCCGGGTAGATACATGCCTGAGCCTCGGCAAGGGGGTCAGTTACCATCACGTGGTGCAACGTGTCCGCCCGCCGCTGCGCTGGCGAACCGTGGTCGGAGAGGCGGCAGTCGTTGCCTTGGCGACAGTCGCGGTGGTTGCGATCCACCTCCGGCTGTGGAGGGCCGCGTGGCGCGAGCCGTGGGTGCGGGGCAGCGACGCGGACTTCGATCTGATGCTCGCCCGAGCCTCGGCGAGAACGGCAGCTATCTGCGCAACGCAAACCTCGGGTGGCCCTTTGGACAGGACCTGGCCGACCTTCCGCACGGCTCGGACAACTTGCATCTGCTGGGTCTTCGCGCCCTGGCCACCGTGTCCGGAGGCCCTGGCGGGGCGGTCAACCTGTTCTTCATCCTCACGTTCGCGACGTGGCGTTCACGTCGCACGTGGTGCTGCGAAAGCTCGGCTTGTCGCGGGTTGCGTCGGGCGTCGGGGCGTTCGTCTATGCGTTCGCGCCGTATCACTTCCTGCGCGGCGAGGGGCACCTGCTGTTGAGCGGATACGAGATGATGCCGATCGGCATCCTGCTCGCGTTGGCGCTGTTCGAGGAGCCGGTGCCGTTGCTTCGTTCCATGGGTCGGGGCCTCGATCTGCGGGCCCGTCGAACATGGCTGGTGGTCGTGGCGGCGATCCTGCTGGCGTCGACCGGTCCCTACTATTTCGTCTTCTCGATGATGCTCATCGCGATCGCGGCGGTGTTCCACGCGCTGAACGGTGGGAGGTGGCGACCGATCCTGTCGGCGGCACTCATCATCGCCGTCGGCGTGGCAGCGTTCGCGATCAATGTCAGCCCGAGCCTGTTGAACGACTCCGGAACGGAAGCAACACGGGGGTGGCGCTCCGGTCGCCATTCGAGACACAGGTGTACGGCCTCAAAATCTTCCAACTGTTCGTTCCTCGCGAAGGCCATCGCATCGACCTGTGCGGCGGGCCAGTGATCGGACGCTGGGCAGCGAAGCCTTCTTCCAGTCGGAGTCGGGACAGCACTCGGGATACTCGGGGCGTCTGGCATTGGTGGCGATCCTGGTCGTCGCGGGGCGACGACTCGCCGGTCGACGTTCGCGTGATTCGCTCGACGACCAGCACGAACTGCTCGTCAGCAGGCTCGGGCTCTTCACGATCGCGTGTCTGTTGATCGGCGCTTCAGGCGGCATCTCCTTTCTCATATCGGCGGCAGGCTCCGCGAGATTCGGGCATGGAATCGCATCTCGATCGTCATTTCGTTCTTCACCGTCATCGTCTCGCGATGGGCATCGATCGTGGTGGCGCATGGCTTCGCGACCGGTGGGCGTCGCGGCCCGGTCTCGCTCGCCGGGCGACGGCCGTCGTGGCCGCGCTGGTCGTCGCTCGTCGCTTTCGCGGATCAAGGGGGCAACGACACTCCGCCGTACGAAGCGGCGCATGCCAAGTACCGAGCGACAGCGAGTTCTTCGCGACCGTCCACGATCGACTCGGCGACGGGCATGCGGTCTTCAACCTCCCGTATCAACCGTTCCCCGAGGCGCCGCCGCGTGGTCAGATCGGCGAGTTCGACGAGGGCAGTCGGCTACATCTTCCAGCCGACGCTCAACTGGAGCTTCGGGGATGCGAGGTCGGGTGCCCGACTATCCGAAGGTCCTCGAGACCCAGCCCGTCGATCAGTGGATGAAGGCGATCGTCGCCATCGGGTTCACTGGCATCGTCTGGATCGCGCCGGCTACACCGAAGCCGAACGGGCGGCCTCGAAGCTCAGATCGAAGCGCTGGCCGGCGTGCCGACGGTGAGTGCCGACGGTCGGTACAGCTTCTACGACTCCGCGCGTTCGCCGCCGATGTCCGAGCCCAGTTGGGCGACGATGGTATGAAAGCGCTGGCCGCCGAGACGCTTGCCCTCCGTTCGTCACCGGCGACTCCTTGAGCTGATTTGCTTTTCGACATGGCGACAGCGCGGTCCGGTTCTCCAGTGGCTCGAAGGTGAGCGCTACCTCACCACGCTCGAGAACATGGGCCCGCGCTTCGGGATTCACACCGAGCGCCGTGTCGGCGTGCCGATGGCCCGGATGAAGGTGCTCGCCAAGGAGTTGGGGACCGATCACGCCTTGGCCGCCGAGTTGTGGGCGAGCGGGTGGTACGAGGCTCGCATGGTCGCCTCCATGGTCGACGACCCCGACGCGGTCACCTCTGAGCAGATGGACATGTGGTGCGACGACTTCGACAACTGGGCCATCGTCGACACCGTCTGCTTCAACCTGTTCGACCGCGCCGCCCATGCGTGGTCCAAGGTCGACCAGTGGTCGACGAGTGAACGCGAGTTCACCAAGCGAGCCGCGTTTGCGTTGCTGTGGAGCCTCGTCCTTCACGACCGGAAACCCGACGATCGGTTCGTCCACGGTCTCGACTTGATCGAACGCGAGGCGGGCGATGGCCGGCACCTGGTCGACAAGGCGGTCAGCATGGCGCTGAAATCCATCGGCAAGCGACGTCCGTCGCTCACCGCTGCCGCGATCGCGGTTGCTGAGCGCTTGGCGGAGTCGGCCGATCCCGCTGCTCGACGTGTCGGCAAGCCGGCTCTCAACGAACTTCGGCGCAGCGCGAAGTAGATCGGTTCACGCACGGACGAGCACAGCGGAAAGGTGGAGTTGCAGCGGCTGTCCCACCGCCGCCATCCGTACCTCGTAGCGCATTGTGTCTCCGTCGACCGTGAAGTCACGCTCGACCTGGACGACCTCCTTGGCCGTTGACGTTCGGGACATAGCTCGTCGAGCGGAGGTGGATCGATTGTTCGGCCCCTCGCCGTCGAACGTGCCCTCCTGAACTTCGACGATGCCCGTCGGGTGGGCGAGCACGAGTTCCACGATCCCCGCATGCGGCATCCGCCAGTAGCCGGCCTCGGCGTGCAGGGGACGACCGTCGTCACTGCCTTCGTGCGTTGGTTGTATGCGAGAAACGGTTTGCCGACGTGACCGAAGGTGATCGTCTCGTCGTAGTCGAACGACTCGATGGTCGGGTACACCCCCCGGCCATTGCCTGTCCACGTGCCCAGCAAGAAAGCGAGCGGCTCGACGTTCGGGTGGATCGGCGGCGTTGAAGCAGGAGTCGCAGTGGCCACCCTCCGATGGTACGCCCGCAGCGGCATCGCTATCGCAAGGAACGCGTTCAGTCCGGCGGTCGGTCTTTCAGGCGCTTCGGCTCGGCGACCGAGGGATCGATCGGCCATTGGTGCTTCGGGTACCGCCCGGCCAGGTCCTTGCGAACCATCGCCCACGAGCCCGACCAGAAGCCCGGCAGGTCGTTGGTGATCTGTATCGGGCGGTCGGCCGGCGAGAGAAGTTCGATGGTCAACGGCACGTCGTCGGCGATCGTCGGATGCACGACGGTGCCGAACATGTCCTGCACGCGCACGGACACGGTCGGGTTGTCGCGTTCGTAGTCGATCACCACGGTCCGACCGGCCGCCGTCGTCAACGCCGCCGGCACGAGCGCAGCGAGCTGACTCTGCTGATCCCACGACAACATCGTCGTCAGCACCATCTCCACATCGACACCCGCGAGATCGGCGCGGCACGTGGCGCGCTGCAGGAACGGCACCAACCATTCGTCCATCGTCGCGATCAGGGTCTTGTCGTCGACGGCCGGCCAATCTCCACCGAGATGGCTTGCGGCGAACGCGAGTCGCTGACGTAACTGCTGCGCGCCGGGCGTCCAGTTCAATGCGCCCAATCGAGTGGCCCGCACCCGCTCGGCGAGCGCCGCGACCGTGGCCTCGCCGATGACGGCGGTCGGTACTGCTCGTCGAGCAGCATCGACCCGAGGCGAACGGTCTCGTGCACGACCAGATCGTCGCGCTGCTTGTCCCACGTGAGGACCTGGTGGCGTTCGATGTCGTCACCGAGGGAAGCGATCAGTTCGGCTGCCTCGATGCCTGCGCCGATGCGGACCCGCGGCACTGCTGCGATTCCCATCGAGGTCGGCAGCGACGATGAACTGTTCGTCGGCCAGCGCGTCGGTTGCCGCGACCCACGCTCCGACTGCCGGTGCGCATCTGGAACTGTCCCGACTGTCGGCGTCGTATCGCCACGCGATCGGGAAGGCCAGCGCGAGCGCCGCGCCGGCGTGCTCGGCGGCGATGTCGGCGAAGTCGAGATGCGCGTTGCACCGTCGGGCGATGTCGCGCGCCCGGTCGCGGACTCGGCCGATGTCGCGTCGGTCGGCACGTTCGTGGTGGTCGTAGCCGCAAACGACGCGTACCCGAACGGCGAGATCGGCGGGGAGTTCGTCGGCCCTGCCGCGCAAAACGTCGCGGTCGTCGAGGATCGCGGCGATCACGCACGCCAGGCCGCGGTCGGCGTCGGGGGCGGCGATCACCATCCGCGCCAGTCGCGGGTGCAGCGGCAGCGCCAGCATCTCGCGACCGTTCGACGGTGGGACGGCCGTTCGCGTCGAGCGCGCCGAGGCGTCGCAGCAGTTCGTCGGCCTGCTGCAGGGCGCGCGCCGGGGGCGGGTCGATGAACCGCAAGTCGCTCGGCGGGTTCCCCACGTCGCCAGTTCGAGCGCGACACCGGCCAGGTCGACCTGGGTGATCTCGGCCTCGAGATGTGCCCGGCGCGTCGCGTGCTCGAGCTTGCTCCACAGCCGATAGGCAACGCCCGGCTCGGTTCGCCCGGCGCGCCCTGAGCGTTGGTCGGCCGAGGCGCGGCTGGTGCTGACCGTCGTGAGACGAGTCATACCGGTGCCGAGATCGTGTCGAGGCACGCGAGCCAATCCGGCGTCGACCACGATCCGCACGCCGCTGACGGTCAGCGACGACTCGGCGATGTCGGTGCTCAACACCACGCGTCGACGCCCGGCCGGCGATGGCATCAGCGCCAGGTCCTGTTCGGCCAACGAGAGCGCGCCGGCCAGCAGCTGAACGTCGACATCGGGCCCGACCCGGTCGGTCAGGTACTGCTCGACGCGACGGATCTCGCCGATGCCGGGCAGGAACACCAGGACGTCGCCGACTTCGTTCTTGAGTGCCCGCAACACGGCTTCGCCGGTGGCCTGTTCGACGCGCGTGCCCTTCATCATCGGCAGCCAGCGAAGGTCGACCGGGAACGTGCGTCCGACACTCTCGATCGTCGGGCGCGTCCGCCGAGCACGGCAGTCAGCTTCGGCGACATCGGGCGTCGCAGACATCGCCAGCAGCGCAGGTCGGGACGCACCGTGTCGCGGGCGTCGAGTGCGAACGCCAGGCCGATGTCGGTGGGCACGTTGCGCTCGTGCACTTCGTCGAAGATCACCAGGCCGACGCCCGGCAGTTCAGGGTCGTGCTGCAGCCGTCGGGTCAGCACGCCTTCGGTGACGACCTCGATACGCGTGTCGCGGCCGATGCGGCGCTCGTCTCGGGTCTGGTAGCCGACCGAGCCCGCCGACGTCGGTCCCGAGCAGCGCGGCCATCCGCTGGGCGGCGGCGCGGGTCGCCAGCCGGCGCGGCTCCAACATCACGATGCGACCTGACAGCCAAGGCTGTTCGATCAGCCACAGCGGCGCGACCGTGGTCTTGCCGGCCCCGGGCGGCGCCACCAGCAAGGCCGATCCGTGTTGCTCGAGCGCCGTGCTCCAGGTCCGCCAGGACGTCGACGACGGGAAGATCTCGAGCCGCTGCGGGCAGCACTGGATCTCAGCCGAGTGCTGGCGTGCCGTGGAACGGCCCAGGGATCACCGGCGATGGGGATGGTCGGGCAGATCCACGCGGTTGCGGTGGCGATCTGTTCGGCGACCTCGCGCCACGCGGCCGAGTCCCAACCCTCGGCGGACGCCTGCAGCGTGCCGTCGAGACGGATGAAAACGAATGCGGGCAACTGGCTGAGTCCGAGCGTGCGCACGAACGCCCGATCGGGGTCGCAGTACACCAGGAATCGCTCGGTCAATGGTCCGAGGAACGCCTTGGCCCCGTCGGCGTCGGCAGTGACGACGAAGTTGACCCTGGCGTCGGTCCCGCGAAGGCTCTCGAGAATGCGCGCCGCGGTCTTCAGCACCCACGAGCTCTCGTTGGTGTACGGGTCGAGCACCACGCTGGCCAGGTGGAACGTGGTCAACCATTCTTCAATGGGCGTGTCTCGCCGCCGAGTGAGGTCAGCTTGGTCTCGAGGGCCGGGTTGCTCGCCACGGCTGCAGACGGTAGCGCGCCAGCGCTGTACGCCCCAATGTGGCAGTAGCGTTTCGACGATGCATCCGATCGAGCGGCTTCGCTATGTGGCCAGGGCCTCGGGTGGCGATCAGCGGATGCTGGTCCGCGAAACGGCCGGCGCGTTGCGCGGGCTTGGGTTCGATCCAGCGGGCCTCGTCGTGGCCTGCCGGCGAATCGTCGAGCGGCATCCGAATTCGGGTCCGCTGTGGTGGTTGTGCGCCTCCGTGCTCGCGGCGCCCGATCCGTATCGATGTGCCGCGGGGTTGGCAGACGATCTCGAGTTGGATCCGACACCCGACGTGCTCGTCGACGCGTTGCCCGA
The DNA here is from genome assembly GCA_963732625.1 of uncultured beta proteobacterium. GTDB lineage: Bacteria > Pseudomonadota > Gammaproteobacteria > Burkholderiales > Burkholderiaceae_C > CADEEN01. Next base: position 216,454 of record CAVTAM010000042.1, read on the forward strand.
CAACGCCACGATCTGCGTCGTCGGCTGGCCTGACCTCATCGGCGATGCACTGTTGCGGCGTGGCGATTCGACCGTGTTGGCAATCGACACCGACGACGACGGTATGGGTAGTGCGGCGTTCGTCCGCCGGCTGCAACGAGCCGACGTCGATGCCGAGATCGTGCCCGCTGCGGGGCTCGCGGCTGCCGTGCTCGCCAGCGATCTGGTCGTTGTCGAGGCCCTGGCGGCCAACGAGACCGACATGCTCGCCGCGACCGGATCCCGCGTGACTCGCGTCCGTCGGCTACTGCGCCGAGGTACCCGTGTGGGCGGTCGTCGGTCGCGGTCGCTGCTTGCCGACGGCGCTGTTCGAGGCGATGGGGCAGCGGCCCACCGATCTGCGCGAGCCGTGGGAGGCGCCGGCCGAGGTCGTACCACTCGCTCTCACTCATTGGATCGTCGGTCCTGGCGGGGTCGTGCCAACCACCGAAGCATCGTTGCCGCCGGAGTGCCCGATGTCGTACGAGCTTCTCCGCTCCAGCGCCATGTGACCTCCCAAAGTACTGTCGCGCCATGGCCGGCAAGCGATCACAGATCATGATGACTGATGCGGAAGTGCAGGCCTATCTGGAGTCGGAACGCGTGCTCAGCAAGACCAACCAAACCAGTAGAGGAG
>CAVTAM010000043.1:0-23369 GCA_963732625.1 uncultured beta proteobacterium
TCGGCGCCAGCCGGATCGCCCCATCCAGCCGGATCACCTCGCCGTTGAGCATGTCGTTCTGGATGATGTGCATCGCGAGCTCCGCGTAATCTTCCGGCCGCCCAAGCCGCGACGAAAAGGAACCTGGCGCCAGCGAATCCTGTACTTCCTGCGGCATGCCGAACATCATCGGCGTGCCGAAGATGCCGGGGGCGATGGTCATGCAGCGGATGCCGTTGCGCGCCAGGTCGCGGGCGATCGGCAGCGTCATGCCGGCGATGCCGCCCTTGCTCGCCGCGTACGCCGCTTGGCCGATCTGGCCGTCGAACGCGGCGACGCAAGCGGTGTTGATCATCACGCCGCGCTCCTCCGTCGGCTCGGGCTCGTTGTGCACATCGCTCGGCCGCGAAACGAATCATGTTGAAGCTGCCGATCAGGTTGATGTTGATCACGCGCGCGAAGGACGCCAGCGGGTGCGGCCCGTCCTTGCCGACGGTCTTGACGCCGATGGCGATGCCGGCGCAGTTGACCAGGCCCATCAGCTTGCCCATCGACGCGGCTTGGCCACGGCGGCCTGGCCGTCGGCTTCCTGTGTCACGTCGCACTTGACGAAGGCGCCGCCGATAGGCTTGGCCAGCGCCTCGCCCTTGTCGGCCTGCAGGTCGGCGACCACGACCTTGCCGCCTTCATTGCGCCAGCGTCCGCGCCGTGCCTTCGCCGAGGCCCGAAGCACCACCGGTGACGATGAAACCTTGCCTGCGATGTCCATGGTTCGTTGTCTCCTCAGGCCAGCGCCGCCAGCGCGCGCGCCGTGATCTGATCGACTTACCGCTGCCATGGAATATTGCGGCAGCGCGGCGCCGCGGCGTCGCCGCTCGCCGACCCACTTGGCGTAGTACTCGACCAGCGGCCGCGTCTGGCTCTGATAAACCTCGAGGCGTTTGCGCACGGTCTCTTCCTTGTCGTCGTCGCGCTGGATCAGCGGCTCGCCGGTGACATCATCGTTGCCGGCCACCTTCGGCGGGTTGAACTTGACATGGTAGGTGCGGCCCGAGGCGGGGTGCGAAGCGGCGCCCGCTCATGCGCTCGATGATCGCCTCGTCGGGCACGTCGATCTCGAGCACCGCGTCGAGCTTGACGCCCGCGGCCTTCATCGCTTCGGCCTGCGGGATCGTGCGCGGGAAGCCGTCGAACAGAAAGCCGTTGGCGCAGTCGGGCATGCGCGATGCGCTCCTTGACCAGGCCGATGATGATGTCGTCGCTGACCAGCGCGCCGGCATCCATCACCTTCTTCGCCGCCATGCCGAGCGGCGTGCCGGCCTTGACCGCGGCGCGCAGCATGTCGCCGGTGGAGACCTGCGGGATGCCGTAGTGCTTGCACAAAAAGGTGGCCTGCGTGCCTTTGCCGGCGCCGGGTGCTCCCAACAGGATCAGTCTCATCGCGTTCCTCGTCGTGGTGTGGTCAGGTCGGCCGGATTATCGCGGTTGGGCGTACAGGGCACAGAGCTGACGCGTTGCAGGTCTTCGAGGGGTATCCACGCCCGGCCCCGGCGCCTGCCCAGTGACGTGCACGGCGATGCGCTCGCCGTGCCAGAGCACGCGCAATTGCTCGAGCGCTTCGGTGCGCTCCAGCGGCGCCATCGCAAGCATCGGAAAGCGGCGCAGGAAGCCGGCACGGTCAGCGTACAGGCCGACGTGGCGCAGCGCCGTAGATCGAGCGGCAGGGCGGCAACGCCCTTCGCGCTGCCGTCGCGCCCCACGGCAGCGGCGCGCGCGAGAAGAGCAGTCGCGCGTGATTGCGCGTCGAGCACGACCTTGACGACGTTCGGGTTCAGGTAGTCGGCGACCTCGTGGATCGCATGAGCGACGGTGGACGTCACGCCGTCGCTGCGCTCGTCGAGCAGGGTCGGCGCAACGTCGATCAGCGCCGGCTCGATCAGCGGCTCGTCGCCTTGCACGTTGACGACCACGTCGTCGTCTTGCAGCGCCAGCAGCGTGCAGGCCTCAGCGAGGCGGTCGCTGCCGCTGGCATGATCGGCGCGCGTCATCAGCGCGCGCACGCCGTGCTGCTCGCAGGCGCGTGGCAATCGAGTCGTCGTCGGTCGCCACCACCACCTCGCGCGCACCGGACAGGCCGCGCGCTGCGCCACGCGCACCACCATCGGCGCGCCGCCGATGTCGGCCAGCGGCTTGTTCGGCAGGCGCGTCGAGGCCAGCCGCGCAGGAACGACGACGACAAAGTCCAGTCGCGACGCTACCAGGATCGTGCGGCTGCGCTTCGCCTCGAGCGTCACCGGATACCGTCGCGGATCGGGAACGCCAGCCGGTCGGCATGACAGGCCAGCGCCGTCGGCCGCTGCTCGGCGTCGCGCAGCATCACCAGCTTGCCCTTGCACAGCGGGCGGACGAGCGACTCGATCCGACGATCGTGGAGTGGCCGCCGTGGAGGTGGTGCGGCTCGGTGGGTCGGAAACAGACGCTTGATCGCCGCGGCAAAGCCGAGGTCGAACTCCAGTGTCGCGGCGCCACCCAGACGCGCGTGTGTGCCGAGCACCTTGCCGGCTCAGCTTGACGGCGTCCTTCTCGGTCAGCCCACGTCGGCCGTGTCCTCGGGCCAGGGCGGCGCGTCGAACGCGTGGTGGTCAGGCAGGGGCAGCGGCGTGAACAGGCAGCCCCTCGCCCTGCAGCTTGCGTGGAAAAGCGCTGCGGCGAGGCGATGCCTGCGGCGGCCAGCGCGCGGCGGCCGTGCAGCGCCGTCCAACTGTCGGCCAGCGGCGCATGTCCGCAGCGCCAGTCTGTCAGGCTGCAGCACGCCGCTCAAGTGGCGCGTGCCCATCCAGCCGGGCGGTGCGAGCGGCGGCCGCCAGGCGTTGTCGAGGATCAGCGTGTTGGTCGGGCACCGCGTCGGGCAGCGGCTGGCGCAGCGGACCGGCGGGCAGCAGCAGGCCGTTGCCGACGCCGCGCTCGTCGAAGACGATGACCTGCGCGTCGCGCGCCAGGCGGTGGTGCTGAAGGCCGTCGTCGGAGATCACGATGTCCACCGTCGGGTGTTCGCGGCGCAGCGCGCGCGCGGCGGCGACGCGGTCGTTGCCGACGAAGACCGGCGCTCGGTGCGCAGGTGAATCAGCAGCGGCTCGTCGCCGCAGTCGCCGGCCGTGCTGCTGGCGTGCACCTGCAGCACCCCGGCCGTGCGCCGGCCGTCGCCGCGCGACACCACGCCCGGCGTCCAGCCGTAGGCCCGCAGCAGCCGCACCAGCGCGATCACAGTCGGCGTCTTGCCGGCGCCGCCGACGACGAGGTTGCCGACCACGATCACCGGCACGTCCAGGCGCCGCGGCCACGTCAGCGCCTTGTGCAGCCGCGCCAGCGCCCCGTAGAGCGCGCAGAGCGGGCGCAGGCGCTGCGCCAAGGCATTGGGGCTGGCCTGCCACCACGCGGCTTGCAGCGCGGCGGCCCAGCGGCCGCCGGCGCCGGGGTCAGGGGTGCCGGGCAAGATCGGTCGAGGGCTGCGTCAGCGCGCGGCCGAGCCGTCGCCTGTCTGCGCGGCGAAGGTCAGCCGCGGCAGGCCGGCGCGGCGCGCGGCGTCGAGCACGTTGATCACCGACTGGTGCGCCGACGTGGCATCGGCCGAAACGATGACCACCGGCTCCTTCTGATCTTTCGCTGCCGCCGTCAGCGCTGCGCTGAGCGCCGCGACGTTGCGGCCCTCGACCGGTTGCCGATTCACCGCGTAGCGCCCGTCGGCAGCGACCGAGACGATGATCTCGGCCGGCCGGTCGCGCAGCTTGTCGGCTTCGGCCGAAGGCAGCGTGAGTTGCAGCTCGGTGAACTTGGAGTAGGTGGTCAACAGCATGAGGAAGATCAGCACCACGAGCAGGATGTCGATGAAGGCGATCAGGTTGATCTCCGGCTCCTCGGCGCGCGGCTTGCGGAAGTTCACGCCGTGGCTCCGCCGGCGGCCGACTTGCGCACCGCAAAGCGCATCAGATGCGGCACCAGGCGCTCGGCGGCTTGCTCCATGTCGATCGTGTACTCGTCGACGCGGCCGCGGAAGAAGCGGTAGAACATCAGCGCGGGAATGGCGATCATCAGACCGAAGGCGGTGTTGTAGAGCGCGATCGAAATGCCGTGCGCCAACTGCGCCGGGTTGGTGCCGCCGGTGGGCGATTGCGAGCCGAAGATCTCGATCATGCCGACGACGGTGCCGAACAGCCCCATCAGCGGCGCCGCGGTGGCCACCGTGCCGAGCGTGTTCAGGTAGCGCTCCAGGCGGTGCACCATGACGCGGCCGGCGTTCTCGAAGACCATGCGCAGCGTGTCTTCACCCAGCCGCGGCTCGGCAACCACGGCGCGCAGCCCGGCCGCGAGCACGCCGCCGAGCGAGGAGCTGCCGCTCAACTTGTTGATGACATCCGGCGAGGGCAGGCTGGTGCGCGTCAGCGCCACCACCTCGTCGAGCAGCTTGTCCGGCGCCACACGGCCGCGGCGCAGCATCAGCGAGCGCTCGATGACCAGCGCCAGGCCGACGATGGACAAGAGGATGAGCGGATAGATCGGCCAGCCGGCAGCTTGAATGATCGAAAACAAGGGTGCGCTTCCCGTGAGTGAGGTTGTCGACGAGGCTACAGTGCCGCATCGGCCACGCCAGTGGCCGCGAAGCGCGGCGATTATGGTCCCAGTCGGCGCGCGGTGGCCGCCGCGATGTGCGTCGCCGCCGCTCCGGGCGAGTCGGCCGCGTTGCCCGGCGCTTCATCCACCGAGACTGTGGACAACTGTGTGGGTAAGCAGCGCGCAGACGGCGCAAGATCGCATGGCAAGTCGCTTGGCAACACTTTGCACAAACATAGGGCATGAAAAAAGCTTTCAAATCAATTACTTGCAACGCACGCCCTGGGTTTGCGGGGGTCTCGCGTGCGCCTGGCCCCGCAGTTGTGCGGCTGTGGAGCACTCGCAGCGCGGCGGCGCGCCGGCCGGCCGTGAATGACGCCGCGGCAGCGCTGCCGGGCGCGCGCGCCTGGAGCGTGGCGGCGCTGCTGGTCGCCGTCAGCGACACGCTGGGCGCGCGCTTCGGCGCCTGCACGGTGCAGGGCGAGCTGTCGGGCTTCACGCGCGCCGCCAGCGGGCATTGCTACTTCACGCTCAAGGATGCCGGCGGCGCGGCGGCGTCGGTGCGCTGCGCGATGTTCCGCCGCGCCGCCTCGCTGCTCGAAGCCACGCCGCGCGACGGTCAGCAGGTCGAGGTGCGGGGCCGCGTCGCCGTCTACGAGCCGCGCGGCGAGATGCAGTTCGTCGTCGAGTCGATGCGTGCACTGGGCGCCGGATCGCTCTTCGAGCAGTTCCTGCGCCTCAAGGCCAAGCTCGAAGCCGAGGGCCTGTTCGAGGCCTCGCGCAAACGCGGCTTGCCGGCGTTTGCGCAGCGCGTGGGCATCGTCACTTCGCTGGCCGGCGCGGCGCTGCACGACATGCTGACGACGTTGGCGCGGCGCGCGCCGCAGGTGCAGGTGATCGTCTATCCGTCGCTGGTGCAGGGCGGCGAAGCACCGGCCGCGCTGCTGTCGGCGTTGGCGGCGGCAGCGCGGCGCAACGAGGTCGATGTGCTGATCGTCGCCCGCGGCGGCGGCTCGATCGAAGACCTGTGGGCCTTCAACGACGAGCGTGTCGTGCGCGCGCTGGCGGCGATGCCGATGCCGGTGGCCAGCGGCGTCGGCCACGAGACCGACGTCACGCTGTGCGACTTCGCGGCCGACGTGCGCGCGGCCACGCCGACGGCCGCCGCCGAGCTCGTGGCGCCCGAGCGCGAGGCACTGCTGGCCGCGCTGGCGCAGAGCGCGCGCCATCTGCAGCGCTGTGTCGGCCGCCGCCTCGAGACGCAGGCGCAGCGGCTCGATCGCCTGGCGCTGCAACTGGCGCGGCCGGGGCAGGCCGTGTCGCGCGCGCAGCAGCGGTTGCAGGCGCTGGCGCACCGCCGCGAGCGCGCCTGGAGCCGCGTGCGCGAAGCACAGGCCGGCGTGGCAGCGCGGCAGCATGAGCGGCTGCAGCGCGCCCTCACCGCGCGCCTGCACGCCGAACGCTCGCGCCTGGCCACACTCGGCGGCCGGCTCGGCGCGCTCGACCCGACACGCGTGCTGGCGCGCGGTTACGCCTTCGTGCTCGACGACGCACAGCGCGCCGTCGTCTCTGCGCGCGCCGTCAGCACCGGCCAGGCGCTGTCGCTGCAATGGCACGACGGTGCGGCCCGAGGTCCGCGTCGAAGAGCAATGACCCGCACGCCGGTCATGCCTGGCGCGCCTGCCTAGAATCGACATCCCCTTTCCTTCCAACACACAGGACACGCTCATGGAACACACCCTGCCGCCGTTGCCGTTTCCGATCGACTCGCTGGCGCCGCACTACAGCAAGGAGACGCTCGAGTTCCATCACGGCAAGCACCACAACGCCTACGTCGTCAACCTGAACAACCTGCAAAAGGGCACCGAGTTCGAAGCGATGACGCTCGAAGACATCATCAAGAAATCTTCCGGCGGCATCTACAACAACGCCGCGCAGATCTGGAACCACACCTTCTTCTGGAACTGCATGAAGCCGAGCGGCGGCGGCGAGCCCGGCGGCAAGCTGGCCGACGCGATCAAGGCCAAGTGGGGCAGCTACGCGGCCTTCCGCGAAGCCTTCGTCAAGAGCGCGGTCGGCAACTTCGGCTCGGGCTGGACCTGGCTGGTGAAGAAGGCCGACGGCTCGGTGGACATCGTCAACACCGGCGCTGCCGGCACGCCGCTGACCACCGGCGACAAGGCGCTGCTCACCGTCGATGTGTGGGAGCACGCCTACTACATCGACTACCGCAACCTGCGCCCGAAGTTCGTCGAGACGTTCGTCGACAAGCTGGCCAACTGGACCTTCGCCGAGAAGAATTTCGGCTGATCGCGTTTGGCTTCGACAGCGGCCTGCTGGCGCGGGCCGGTGTCGTTTGCAGCTTCTACTTCGAGGCCTTGAACAACTCGCCGGCGAGCTTTGTGCCCGCCTTGACGCCGCGCTTGGCGAACCAGCCCTGGTTCATCTCGAGCACGTAGCGCACCGGCTTGTCGGAGCAGTGGCTGTCGAGCGCCTGCGGTGTCATTTCGCGGATGTTGACGATGCTGCCGTCGTCGGCAAGAAATGCGATCGACAGCGGCAGTAGCGTGTTCTTCATCCAGAAACATTGCACCGACGGCTGCTCGAAGACGAACAGCATGCCTTCGTGCTGCGGCATCTCGCGGCGGTGCATCAGGCCGGTGGCGCGCTGCTCCGCCGTGGCGGCCACCTGCGCGCGGATGTTGTGCATGCCGGCTTGCAACTGCACCACCGGCAGGTTCATCTGCGGCGCTTCCTGGCGCGGCCATCACAGCGAGAAAAAGGCCGTCAGTGCGCCGAGGGCAAGGCGATAGGTCAAACTCATGGTGTGGGTGCCGGATGCGTCGGCCGATTATCGGTTGCCGCGTTCAACGCCGCGCACCTCGACAAAGGCGACAGCGCATGAGCGTTCCTTCCCTCTGCACCGACTTAAGAAATGGCCCCCGCATGAAGAGCAAGAAGCGCGTTGCTGCCGCGCCGCTGGAAGACCCGAGCGAAGCCATCGCCCGCCAGTGCCGCCGGCTGGTCACGCAGCGCGCGCTGTTCGCCGCCGGCGTGGCGATGGTGCCGATCCCTGGCCTCGACTGGCTCACCGATGTCGGCATCCTGGTCAAGCTGCTGCCCGAGATCAACCGCGCCTTCGGCCTGTCGCCCGAGCAGATCGAGCAGCTCGCGCCCGACCGCAAGCTCGTCGTCTACAAGACGCTCAGCGCCGGCACCGGCATGCTGGTCGGCCGCATCGTCACGCGCGAGTTGGTGATCCAGGTGTTGAAGGTGGTCGGTGTGCGCCTGACGACGCAGCAGGCCGCCAAGTTCGTGCCGATCGCCGGCCAGGCGGTCTCGGCGATGTTGACCTTCGGTGCGCTGAAGTACGTCTGCGAGCAGCACATCCGGCAATGCCAGTCGGTGTCGCAGCAGTTGGCGCTGCCGGCGCCGGATCATGCCGATTGCAGAGCGAGTAGACGGCTAGAATCGCGCCTTCGTCGGGGTGTAGCGCAGCCTGGTAGCGCAACTGCTTTGGGAGCAGTAGGTCGCGAGTTCGAATCCCGCCACCCCGACCACCCCTCTTGCTTGATCCTCACTGCCCGTAGCTCAACTGGATAGAGCACCAGCCTTCTAAGCTGGGGGTCGCAGGTTCGAGTCCTGCCGGGCAGGCCAGACCGCACCACCTGCGCAGCCGCCGGCCGCAGATGAAACTTCGGCAGGGTGCGCCAGCGCACAGAGCCAGCGCCGCAAACAGCGTATCCTCGCGGCCCCAGCAGACCCCGGCACGGCACCGGGCGCTCGCGTCGCTTCGAAGCAAAGCTGTCTGCTTGGAGACGAGCGGCGGGCTGCGCTGAACATTGGAGACGCCATGAGCCGGACGCACCCGTACGAATTCGGTCTCGACAAGAACGAGGCCAACTTCGTTGCGTTGTCGCCGCTGTCGTTCATCGAGCGCTCGGCCGGCGTCTATCCGGATCGCACGGCGCTGATCTACGGCACGCTGCGGCAGAACTGGCGCGACACCTATGCGCGCTGCCGCCGCCTGGCCAGCGCGCTGGCGCAAGCGCGGCGTCGGTGCCGGCGACACCGTGGCGGTGATGCTGCCCAACGTGCCGGCGATGTTCGAGCTGCACTTCGGCGTGCCGATGACCGGCGCCGTGCTGAACACGCTCAACACGCGGCTGGACGCCGAGGCCATCGCCTTCATGCTGCAGCACGGCGAGGCCAAGGTGCTGGTCACCGACCGCGAGTTCGCGGCGGTGGTCGAGAAGGCGCTGGCGCTGGTCGGCGAGCGACGGCCGTTGGTGGTCGAGGTGGAAGACGACGCCGCGCCCGCCGGCAAGGCGCTGGGTGACATCTCGTACGAAGCCTTGCTCGCCGCCGGCGACCCGCTCTTCGCCTGGCAGTTGCCGTCCGACGAGTGGAATGCGATTGCCCTGAACTACACCTCGGGCACCACCGGCAACCCGAAGGGCGTGGTCACGCATCACCGCGGCGCTTACCTGAACGCGGTGTCGAACGTCGTCACCTGGGAGATGCCGCGCCATGCGGTGTATCTGTGGACGCTGCCGATGTTCCACTGCAACGGCTGGTGCTTCCCGTGGACGCTGGCGCTGCAGGCCGCAGCCAGCGTGTGCCTGCGCAAGGTCGAGCCGGGCCTGGTGTTCGACCTGATCCGCGAGCACCGCGCCACGCACCTCTGCGCCGCGCCGATCGTCTATGGCCTGTTGATCAACGCGCCCGAAGCGCAGCGCAGCGGCATCACGCACGCCATGCACGGCCTCATCGCCGGCTCGGCGCCGCCGGCCGCGATCATCGAAGGCTGCGAGCGCATCGGCATCGCCATCACGCATGTCTACGGCCTGACCGAGTCGTACGGCCCGGCCGCCGTCTGCGCGCCGCAAACCGAATGGGCCGCGCTGCCGCTGGCCGAACGCGCGACGCTGAACTCGCGCCAGGGCGTGGCCTACCCGATGCAGCAAACCATCACCGTGCTCGACGCGGACACGCAGCAACCGGTGCCGGCCGACGGCCAGACGATGGGCGAGATCGCCTTTCGCGGCAACCTGTTGATGAAGGGCTACCTGAAGAACGCCCGCGCCACCGAAGAAGCCTTTGCCGGCGGCTGGTTCCACACCGGCGATCTGGCGGTCAAACACGCCGACGGCTACATCAAGATCAAGGACCGCAGCAAGGACGTGATCATCTCCGGCGGCGAGAACATCTCCAGCGTCGAGGTCGAGGAGGTGCTGTACCGCCATCCGGCCGTGATGGCTGCTGCCGTGGTGGCCAAGCCCGACGCGAAGTGGGGCGAGGTCGCGGCCGCGTTCGTCGAGTTGCGCGAGGGCGCTACGGCCACCGAGGCCGAGATCATCGAACACTGCCGCGCCGAGATGGCGCGCTTCAAGGTGCCCAAGCAGGTCGTGTTCGGCGTGCTGCCGAAAACGTCCACCGGCAAGATCCAGAAGTTCCTGCTGCGCGAGCAGATGCAGTCGGCATCGGCCATCGGATGAGCGCGATGGCCCAGGAATTCATCCTCGAAACCCGCGGCCTGACCAAGGAGTTCAAGGGCTTCGCCGCCGTGCAGGACGTGAACCTGTCGGTGCGGCGCGGCACCATCCACGCGCTGATCGGGCCCAACGGCGCGGGCAAGACGACGGTCTTCAACCTGCTGACCAAGTTCTTGCAGCCCACGCGCGGCAGCATCGCCTTCAACGGCATCGACATCACCGGCGAGCAGCCGGCGCAGATCGCGCGCCGCGGCGTCATCCGCTCGTTCCAGATCTCGGCCACCTTCGCCCACATGAGCGCGCTCGAGAACGTGCGCGTGGCGTTGCAACGCCAGCTCGGCACCTCGTTTCATTTCTGGCGCTCGGGTGCCAGCCTGCGCCAGCTCGACGCCCGCGCACGCGAGCTGCTGGAAATGGTGGACCTGGCGTCCTACGCCGACACGCTGGCGGTGCAGATGCCCTACGGCCGCAAGCGCGCGCTCGAGATCGCGACCACGCTGGCGCTGGACCCCGAACTGATGCTGCTCGATGAGCCGACACAAGGCATGGGCCACGAGGACGTGGACCGTGTCGCCGAGCTGATCCGCAAGGTGGCGGCGAAGCGCACCGTGCTGATGGTCGAGCACAACCTGTCGGTGGTGGAAAAGTTGAGCGACACCATCACCGTGATGCAGCGCGGCCAGATCCTGGCCGAGGGCCCGTATGCCGTGGTCTCGCAAGACCCGCGGGTGCTCGAAGCCTATGTGGGGGTCGAAGCATGAAAGAGATGCTGCGCCTGACCGACCTGCACGCCTTCTACGGCGAGTCGCACATCCTGCACGGCATCGACCTCGTGGTGCACGAGGGCGAGCTGATCACGCTGCTCGGGCGCAACGGCGCCGGCCGCTCGACCACGTTGAAGGCCATCCTCGGCCTGGTCGGCAAGCGCACCGGCTCGGTGATGCTCGGCGGCAAGGAGATCACTGCGCTGGCGCCGCACACCATCGCGCGCCTGGGCCTCGGTTATTGCCCGGAAGAGCGCGGCATTTTTTCGGGCCTGACGGCGGAAGAGAATCTGTTGCTGCCGCCGGTGGTGCAAGCCGGCGGCATGACGCTCGAGGAAATCTACGCCGTCTTCCCCAACCTGCACGAGCGCCGCGCCAGCCCCGGCATGCGCTTGTCGGGCGGGGAGCAACAGATGCTGGCGATGGCGCGCATCCTGCGCACGGGAGCGCGCCTGCTGCTGCTCGACGAGATCACCGAAGGCCTGGCCCCGGTGATCGTGAAGAAGCTCGGCGAGGTGATCCGCCTGCTCAAGACACGCGGCTACACGATCGTGCTGGTGGAGCAGAACTTCCGCTTCGCAGCACCACTGGCCGACCGCCACTGCGTGCTCGAACACGGCCGCATCGTCGCCACCGTGAACAAGGACGAACTCGAATCGAAGACCGAGATGCTGCACGAGCTGCTCGGCGTGTGAACCTGCAACCCCTGAAAGACCCCCATGACCTACAAGACCCTCACCCTCGTTGCTGCGCTGGCCGCAGCCTTCTCGCCGGCGCAAGCCCAGGTCTCCGACAACGTGGTGCGCATCGGTGTGCTGACCGATCTGTCGGGCACCTACTCCGACCTGTCGGGCTCGGGCGCCGTGCTGGCCACGCAGATGGCGATCGACGATTTTCTGGCCAAGGAGAAGCCCGCGTTCAAAGTCGAGCTGGTCTCCGCCGACCACCAGAACAAGGGCGACATCTCGTCGAACAAGGCGCGTGAATGGTTCGAGAAAGACAAGGTCGATGTCGTCACCGAACTCGTCACCACCTCGACCGCGCTGGCGGTGATGAAGATCGCCAAGGAGAAAAACAAGATCGCGTTGATCTCGGGCGCGGCGTCCACGCGCATCACCAACGAAGACTGCAACGACGTCACCGTGCACTGGACGTACGACACCTACGCCGTGGCCAACGGCACCGCCAAGGCGGTGGTCAAGCAGGGCGGCAAGAGCTGGTTCTTCCTGACGGCCGACTACGCCTTCGGCCACTCGCTGGAGAAGGATGCCGGCGATGTCGTCAAGGCCAACGGCGGCACCGTGCTCGGCGCCGTGCGCCATCCGTTCCCGGGCACCGATTTTTCGTCGTTCCTGCTCAAGGCGCAGTCGTCGGGCGCGCAGGTGATCGGCCTGGCCAACGCCGGCACCGACACCACCAATTCGATCAAGCAGGCGGCCGAGTTCGGCATCACGCCCAAGCAATCGCTCGCCGGCCTGTTGGTGTTCATCACCGACGTGCATTCGCTGGGCCTGAAGACGACACAGAACATGTACCTGACCGAAGGCTTCTACTGGAACCTGAGCGACGAGACACGCGCCTGGTCGAAGCGTTTCTTCGACAAGCACAAGCGCATGCCGACGATGGTGCAGGCGGGGCAGTACTCGTCGGTGGCGCATTACCTGACGGCGGTCAAGGCGGTGGGCAGCGACGACACGGCCAAGGTGATGGCGCAGATGAAGAAGACCCCCGTCAACGACTTCTTCGCCAAGAACGGCAGCATCCGCGAAGACGGCCGCATGGTGCACGACATGTATTTGCTGCAGGTCAAGAAGCCGGGCGAATCGAGCGTGCCCTGGGACTACTACCACGTGCGCGCGACGATTCCCGCGGCCGAGGCCTTCCAGCCGCTATCCGCATCGCGCTGCCCGTTGCTGAAGAAGTAGAGCCCGAGTCGAAGCAGCAGCCATGGACATCTTCGGCATCTCGACGCAGGCCCTGTTCGGGCAGCTGCTGCTCGGCCTCATCAACGGCTCGTTCTATGCCGTGCTGAGCCTCGGGCTGGCCGTCATCTTCGGCCTGCTCAACATCATCAACTTCTCGCACGGCGCGCTGTACATGGTGGGCGCCTTCATCGCGCTGATCGGCGCGAACCGTTTCGGCATGAACTACTGGGTGGCGCTGCTGGTGGCGCCGCTCGTGGTGGGTGCCCTCGGCGTGCTGATCGAACGCACGATGTTGAAGCGCCTGTACAAGCTCGACCACCTGTACGGCTTGCTGCTGACCTTCGGCCTGGCGTTGATCGGCGAGGGCGTGTTCCGCTATTTCTTCGGCGTCTCCGGCGAGTCGTACCCGCCGCCTGAGAGCCTGCAGGGCGGCGTCAACCTCGGCTTCATGTTCCTGCCGCTGTACCGCGGCTGGGTGGTGGTGGCCGCACTCGCCGTGTGCCTGGTGACCTGGTACGTGATCGAGCGCACGCCGCTCGGCGCCACCTTGCGCGCGGCGACAGAGAAGCCCGAGCTCGTGCAGGCGCTGGGCATCAACGTGCCGGTGCTGGTGACGGCCACCTACGGCGCCGGCGTGGCGCTGGCGGCGTTTGCCGGCGTGCTGGCCGCCCCCATCGTGCAGGTGAACCCGCTGATGGGATCGAACCTGATCATCGTCGTCTTCGCCGTCGTCGTCATCGGCGGCATGGGCTCGATCGCCGGCTCGATCGTCACCGGCCTCGGCCTCGGCCTGGTCGAGGGCCTGACCAAAGTGGTCTACCCCGAAGCGTCGGCGGTGGTGATCTTCGTCATCATGATCATCGTGCTGCTGGTGCGCCCGGCGGGCTTGTTCGGCAAGCAGGCGTGAAGGAATATTCATGACCACGCTCGCTGCCACCCGTACGGCTTTTCTGTCGCGCCCGGCCCTCGGCTATGCGCTGCTGATCGCCGCCGGCGTGATCGCGCCCTTCATCGTCTACCCGACCTTCCTGATGAAGGTGCTGTGCTTCGCGCTCTTCGCCTGCGCCTTCAATCTGCTGCTCGGCTTTGCCGGCCTGCTGTCGTTCGGCCACGCGGCCTTCTTCGGCGGCGCGGCGTATGTGTGCGCGGCGCTGGCCAAGAACTACGGCTTTACGCCCGAACTGGCGATCCTTGCCGGCGGCGTGGTGGCGGCAGCACTCGGCGCGCTGTTCGGCGCGTTGTCGATCCGCCGCTCGGGCATCTACCTGACGATGATCACGCTCGCGCTGGCGCAACTGGTGTATTTCTTCGCCGTGCAAATGCCGTTCACCGGCGGTGAAGACGGCTTGCAGGGCGTGCCGCGCGGCAAGCTGTTCGGCCTCGTCGATCTGGCCGACAACACGGTGATGTACTTCTTCGTCTTCGCGGTGTTCTGCGCCGGCTTCTGGCTCATCAAGCGCACGCTCGACTCGCCGTTCGGCCAGGTGCTGAAGGCGATCCGCGAAAACGAGCCGCGCGCCATCTCGCTCGGCTACGACGTGGCGCGCTACAAGCTGCTGGCCTTCGTGCTGTCGGCGTTTCTGGCCGGCGTGGCCGGCGGCATGAAGTCGCTCGTCTTCCAGCTCGCCTCGCTGACCGACGCGCACTGGCACATGTCGGGCGAGGTGGTGCTGATGACGCTGCTCGGCGGCCTGGGCACGCTGTTCGGTCCGGCTGTGGGTGCGCTGGTGATCGTGACGCTGCAGAACGAACTGGCCGACAAGGTCGGCCCCTGGGTCACGGTGATCATGGGCGTGATCTTCGTCGTCTGCGTGCTAGCGTTCCGGCGCGGTCTGGTCGGCGAGTGGCTGGCTTGGCGCGCGAAGAAGGCAGCGCCGTGAGCTACGAGGCGCCGCTGCGCGAGATGATCTTTGCGATGCGCGAACACGGCGGACTCGACGCGGTGCTGGCCCAGCCCGGCAACGAGCAAGTCGATTTCGACGTGGTCGAGGCCATCCTCGACGAAGCCGCCAAGTTCGCGGCCAACGTGCTCGCGCCGATCAACAAACAAGGCGACGCGCAGGGCTGCCGCTGGCACGACGGCACGGTGAGCACGGCCGAGGGCTTTCGCGCCGCCTACACGGCCTTCTGCGACAGCGGCTGGAACGGCATGCCGGCCGGCACCGAGTTCGGCGGCCAGGGCCTGCCCACGCTGCTGTCGACCGCGGTGCTCGAGATGTGGAAGTCGTCGAACATGGCGTTCTCGCTGTGCCAGATGCTGACGCAGGGTGCCGTCGCTGCGCTCGACAGCCACGGCACGCCCGTGCTCAAGCAGCGCTTTCTGCCGGCGATGGTGCATGGGCGCTGGACCGGCACGATGAACCTCACCGAGCCGCAGGCCGGCTCGGACCTCGGCGGCGATCCGCACGCAAGGCCGTGCCCGAAGGCGACCACTGGCGCATCAGCGGCACCAAGATCTTCATCACCTGGGGCGAGCACGACATGGCCGAGAACATCGTCCACCTCGTGCTGGCGCGGCTGCCCGATGCGCCGCCGGGCGTGCAGGGCATCTCGCTGTTCGTCGTGCCCGAAGTTCCTGGTCAACGCCGACGGCACGCTCGGCGCGCGCAACGACCTGCGCTGCGCGTCGATCGAACACAAGATCGGCATCCACGGCAGCCCCACCGCGTGATGTCGTTCGGCGACGGCGGGGGCGCCGTCGGCTGGCTGGTCGGCGAGGCGAACCAGGGCCTGGCCTGCATGTTCACGATGATGAACCACGCGCGCTTCGACGTCGGCCTCGAAGGCGTGGCGATCGCCGAGCGCGCCTATCAGCAGGCGCGGCACTTTGCGCGCGAGCGCGTGCAGGGCCAGACGCCGGCGCAGCGCCGAGCGGCAGGCGCCGAGCGCCGATCATCGGCCACCCCGACGTGCGCCGCATGCTGATGAGGCATGAAGGCGCAGCATCGAGGCGATGCGCGCGCTGGCCTACTACACGGCCGGCCTGATGGACCGCGCGCATGGCCACGCCGATGACGCCGAGCGGCGGCAAGCGCAGGCGCGGGTCGATCTGCTGATCCCGGTGGTCAAGGGCTGGTGCACCGAGACCGCGCTCGACATCACCTCGCACCGGCGTGCAGATCCACGGCGGCATGGGCTACATCGAAGAGACCGGCGCCGCGCAGCACCTGCGCGACGCGCGCATCACCACCGATCTACGAAGGCACCACCGGCATCCAGGCCAACGACCTGATCGGGCGCAAGCTGGCGCGCGACGGCGGCGCGGCGATGAAGCGGCTGATCGGCGACATGCGCGCCGACGCCGACTCGGATCAGTGCGGCCACCGCAGCCGGCGCGCGCGGCGGTGGTCGTCTTCGGCAACGCGTTGCGCGATCTGACCGAAGCCACCGACTGGCTGTTGGCCGCACCGGCGCGCGAAGCCGCGGCCGGCGCGGTGCCGTACCTGATGCTGTGCGGCACCGTGATCGGCGGCTGGCTGATGGCGCGCGCGGCCGCAGCTGGCAGTGGCGAGCGGCGCAGATGCCGACTTCATGGCCGCCAAGCGCATCACGGCGCAGCATTACGCGCTGCACGTGCTGCCCGAATCCGGCGCACTGCGCGACGAAGTCGTGCACGGCGCGGCCACCACATTGGGTTTGAGCGATGCGCAATTCTGAATACCCGGTTGGTTGTGGGCCGCGCTCGCGCATCGTCTTCACGCTCGGCCTGGCGCGTTGCGGCGGCAGCGCGCCAAGTGCGCCAAGCGCCGGTGGCCTGTGCCGGCAAAGCGGCATGCCTGCGGTGGCGGCGTCGGCGGCGCCAACACCGCCGTCGCGCCGCCGGACGACCCCTACGACACGGCGAAGATGGACTTCAAGCCGCCGCCCGCGGTGGTGTCCAACGAACGCCACACCGGCCCGTTCGCCGAGGGTGACGCGCTCAGCCTCGACGCGATGGTCAAGCCCTGGTGCCGGCGCCGGTGAAGGAGATCCGCCTCGACACCATCCACAAGATCATCGAGATCGCGCCCGGCGTGAGGTTCAGCGCATGGACCTTCGGCGACCAGGTGCCGGGCCCGGTGGTGCGCGCCCGCGTCGGCGATCGCATCAAGTTCACGATGAGCAACCGCACCGACGAGCCGGTGCCGGGCGTGCAGCGTCACGGCCGCGCCGATGATGCACTCGATGGACTTCCACTCGGCGATGGTGTCGCCGCAGGACAAGTACCGCTCGATCGCGCCGGGGCAGACGATCTAGTTCGAGTTCACGCTCCACTACCCGGGCGTCTTCATGTACCACTGCGGCACGCCGATGGTGCTCGAGCACATCGCCTCGGGCATGTACGGGATGATGATCGTCGAGCCGCGCGGCGGGTATCCGACGAAGGTCGATCGTGAATACACGGTCGTCCAGAGCGAGTTCTATACCAAGCCCGATCCGGCGAAGCGCAAAGTCGACGGCAAGCCGCTGCATGTGCTCGACAACGAGCGGCTGCGCACAAGCAGCCGACTACACGGTCTTCAACGGCCGCTACAACGGCATGGTCGACGTGCCGCTGCAAGCCAAGCCCGGCGAGCGCGTGCGGCTTTCGTACTGAACGCCGGCCCGTCCAACACCTCGAGCTTCCACGTCGTCGGCACGATCTTCGACCGCGTGTGGATCGACGGCAACCCCGACAACCAGTTTCGTGGCATGCAGACGGTGCTGCTCGGCTCGTCGAACGGCGCGATCGTCGAGTTCATGATCCCAGAGGCCGGCAGCTACGTGATGGTCGACCACCACTTCGCCAACGCCTCGCAGGGCGCGATCGGCCTATCTCGCCGCGGAAGCGGCCAGCGGGCGACCCCGAGCACCACAACATCCCGGCCACCGCCGACGCCGAGCGAGCCCAGGCGGTGCAGGGCAAGCTCGCGTTCGAGATCGAAGTGCCTGGCCTGCCACTCGATCGGCGGCGGCGACAAGCTCGGCCCCGACCTGTACGGCTCGACCAAGCGCCACGACGACGCGTGGCTGACGCGCTGGCTGAAGGCGCCCGAGCAGATGATGCAGACCGACGCCAAGGCCAAGGCGATGCTCGAGAAGTGGAAGATTCCGATGCCGAACCAGGGCCTAAGCGACGGGGAAATCAAGCAGTACCTGGCCTATTTGAAATGGGCCGACCAGAACGTGAAGAAGCCATGACGGGTGTACGCGCTGCGACGGTCGCGCTTTTCACGGGCCTGCTGTGCAGCGCAAGCCTCGGTTGCGGTGTATGTATCGAAGACAAGGTCGCGGCGACGTACGACCACGCCGTCGTCGTGCACGCCGCAGCCAGCGGTGACGTGATGGTGTTCTGCGAGGTCGTCGGGCCACTCGATGCGGCACGGCTGAAAGCGGCGGTGCGCGGCGTGCGCGGCGTCAAGCGGCGCAGCGTGCGAGTCTCGGCTCAGCCGGCGGCACTGTCGTTCGCTTTTCATCCAAAGTTGCAGTCGCCGCAGGACGCGGTCGACGCCATGCAGCGGACGTTGGCGCCCGGCACGCAACTGACTATCGTGCGGCTGGTCACCGCCAAGCCGCTCGCCGCCAAACGAGGCGCACCTGTTTAGTCTCGAACCCAAGGAGACCGCCATGCCCAGTCTTGCGAAGAACACGAAGGCCACCGTCATTCCGGTGCTCCGTTATCGAGACGCACCTGCTGCGATCGAATGGCTGTGCCAGACGTTCGGTTTCGAGAAGCACCTGGTGGTGCCCAACGAGGACGGCAGCGTCGCGCATGCCCAGCTCAGTTTCGGCAACGGCATGATCATGCTGGCGTCCGTTCTCCAGAACGACCGGAGTTTGGTCGCCTGATGAAACAGTCCGACGAGATCGGCGGCGCCGCGACGCAGACCATGTATGTCGTCGTCTCCGATGCCGACGCGGTCCATGCGAAGGCGACGGCCGGCGGCGCGAGGATCGCAATGGCGATCAAGGACGAAGACTACGGCGGCCGGGGTTTCAGTTGCTCCGACCTGGAAGGGCATCTATGGAGCTTCGGCACCTATGACCCGTGGTGATGACAGTGTTGGGGTGGCGCCGGTATTTGCGGGCAGGCGATGAAGCCGCGGACCTTTTGCGGACGGCCTCTTCCTGACCTTGGTTCACGCCCTGTTGAACACGTTTGCGGGGCTGCTGAGCGGTACGTCGGCCAGTCAGGAAGAGGTGGCGATCCTCGAGGCCATGAAGGCGCTCGAGTTCGATGCGATGGGGTCACTCAGGACGTACTGGGATTTCTACTTCGGGTTCGGCCTGTTTCTGACAGCCAACCTGCTGCTTCTGTCGGTCTTGTCGTGGCAACTCGGTGCGCTTGTCGAGGTCGACCCCATCAAGGCGCGTCCATTGATCGCGTCGCTGTGTCTTGCGTTCCTCGCCTTCGCGGCCTTGTCCGCGGTCTATTTCTTCGTCGCTCCTCTCGTGATTGAACTGGTCATCGCTGTCCTTCTTGGCCGCGCCTATGCCGTGTCGCGACGCTGATGACGAGCAGAGCATGCGGGTTCGCACAAGAACAGGTGCGCCGCCCGGTCTCAGACGAGTTCAGCCGTCCCGCCTGCTCGGCGAGCTCGGCGCGGAAGTTAGGGTGCGCGATGGCGATCAGTTCGCGAGCGCGCGCTTTAGCCGACTTGCCGCGCAACTGCGCCACGCCGTACTCGGTGACGACGTAGTTGATGTCGTTCTTGCTGGTGCTGACATGCGTGCCCGGTGAGAGCGACGGCACGATGCGCGAAATCGTGTCGCCCTTCGCGGTCGAGGGCAAAACGATGAACGCCTTGCCGCCGCGCGAGCGGTTGGCCGCGCGCACGAAGTCCGACTGCCCGCCGGTGCCCGAGTACGGCGCATGGCCCAGGCTCTCGGAGCCGCACTGGCCGAGCAGGTCGATCTGCAAGGTGGCATTGATCGCCACCAGGTTGTCGTTCAGGCCGGCCAGCATCGGGTCGTTGGTGACGTTCACCGGATGCATTTCGAGCGCCGGGTTGCGATCCATGAAGCGGTAGAGCTTGGACGAGCCGAGCGCGAAGGTGGCGATGATCTTGCCGGGCAGGTGGTTCTTGCGCCGGTTGGTCACGGCGCCGCTTTCGATCAGCGTCAGGATGCCGTCGCCGATCATCTCGGTGTGGATGCCCAGGTCGTGCTTGTGCGTGAGCTGCATCACCACCGCGTCGGGGATGCCGCCGTAGCCGATCTGCAAGGTCGAGCCGTCGTCGATCAGGTCGGCCACGTACTTGCCGATGGCTTCCTGCACCGGGCCGATCGTCGGCAGCCCGACTTCCAGCACCGGCTCGCTGCTCTCGACCAGCGCCGCGACCTGCGAGAGATGCACATGGCAGTTGCCGAAAGCGAACGGCACGTTCGGGTTGACCTCGAGCACCACCGCGCGCGCACTGGCGAGGCGGCCATCGTGTAGTCGGCGCCCAGGCTGAGTGCGAAATAGCCGTGCGCGTCCATCGGCGAGGCGATGCTGAAGACAACGTCGGCGGGGATCAACCCGCGCTCGATCTGGCCCGGTATTTCCGAGAAGTAGCTGGGGATGAAATCGATCCAGCCCGCCTGCCCGCCGGCGCGCGTGGCCCCGCCGTAGAAGAAGGCGACGTGGCGCACGTGCTCCACGGTCTGCGGATCGAGGTAGGCGTACTTGCGCATCGCCAGGATCTGCGCCACCTTCACATCGCGGAAGTCGCGGCGCTGTGCCGACAATTCGGTCAGCAGCGCCGGTGGCTCGCCGACGCCTGTGGGCACGATGATGAAGTCGCCGTTGCGCACCAGGCGCACCGCTTCGGCGGCGCACAAGCGCTTTTGCAGGTAATGCTGCTGGTGTGTCATGGCTACTGCTCCTTGCCGGATTGTGGACCTGCACGCCGTGTGCGCGATCTGCTGCTCAGCGCCAACGGAGGGTTGGCCCGCAACAGATCTCAATTGCTGAAAGCAAAGTCGCATTTGCGGGTAGTAGGGCGCGAGGCGCAGGTCACCAGCGCCTCTTTGTTCGTCATGTGCCGGCCATCAGAACACCGCCTGCATGTTCACGGCACGGGCCGGCACCGCCGGCTTAATACAAATCCGATCGCTGACACCGCGCACGCCCAGCGGATGGCGCACGCCGTCGACCGCGGCTTGCCGCTCGTACTGCCAGGCGACTTCGCCGGACAACGTGACCCAACCGTTTTCGACCTCGACCTTGATCGTGCCGTGGGGCAGCGATGTCGCCCATTTCAGAATGTTCTCGACCGAGCGGACGATGTCCGTGTCGTTGTACTGAATCAGGCCGGTGAGGTGCACGGTCAACTCTGTTGCCAGCGCCTTCACACCGGATACACGCTGCACCGCGCGCTCGGCGTGCCACTTCTGCGCATAGCTGTCGAGTCGTCCCGCCAAGGTCACCACACCATTGCGGACTTCGACGCCGATCTGCGTGGCCGGCACGGCCGGCTCCCACTCGAGCTCGGCCATCACGTCTTGCTGCAGTTGGGCATCGGTTTTCATGTCGCTGTTTCCGCTTTGGGTTGACGAGCGACAAGCGTGAGCACTGGGCGGTCCCGGGTCTGTACGGCAGCGAACATGGGTGACAAAAGCAGAGCGCGCGCTGGCGCACAGACTCTTGCACCTCTGACGCGCAAGCTGAAAAGGTATCGATACGACAAGCAGACCAGGACTTCCGCCTATGACCTACCAGGCAACACGCGCGCTCACGGCACCTCGATGCCGGCGCGGTGCAGCGCTGCGCGCAGGCGCTCGATCTCGTCGATCAGCTCGAGCATCACGGCCACGCTTTGCAGGTTGGCTTCGAAGTCGCGCTGCAGGCGGCGGATGCGGCGCACGCGCGCCAGCGCTTCGCCGCCGAAGCGCCATGCCGGCTGCACGGCCGCAGGCTGCACCAGCCCTTCGTCGACCAGCAGGCGCACGAACTCGACCTCGGTGCCGCAGGCCGCGGCAAAGGCTTCGAGTTCGAGCGCCTGGTCATCGGTCAGACACACGCCGATGGCGATCGAGGGGTTGTTCATGTGTCGGCTCCCGGGTTGGCCCGCGGATCGAACGCCAGATCGGTGGCCATCCGGCGGTACGCGGCGCGGGCCTTGTCGTCTTCTGCCGGCGGCAGCACCACCTGCAAGGTCATGTAGAGGTCGCCCGGCGTGCTGGCGGGGATGCCGCGGCCGCGGATGCGCAGCTTGCGGCCGCCCTGCGAGTTGGCCGGCACCGTCATCTCGACCGCGCCGTCGGGCGTGGGCACGTTGACGGCTGCGCCGAGAGCCGCCTCCCAGGGCGCGACGCGCAGCGTGAAATACAGGTCACGGCCATCGACGCGCCACAGCGCATGCGGCGCGAACGCGATCTCGAGGTAAATGTCGCCGCGCGGGCCGTCGCCGAGGCCCGCTGAGCCCTGGCCGGCCAGACGCAGTTGTTGCCCGGCGCGAATGCCCTTCGGGATGCCGACCTGCAGCGTGCGCTCGCGCAACGCGACGTTGCCGGCGGCATCCATCTCCGGGCTGTGCAGCGTGATCTCGCGCGTCGCGCCGTGGAAAGCATCTTCGAGCGGCACGACGATCTTGGCGTGGTGGTCCTGCCCGCGCGTGGCCCGCCCGCGCGCGCTGCCGCGCCGCGCGGCGCCGAACAGCGCCTCGAAGAACGCGCTGTGATCGGCGGCGTCGCCGAAGCCGTCGGGCGCGCCGCTGAACTCGAAGCCGCTGTCCCAGCCCGGCGGCGGCTCGAACCCCTGACCACTCGGTGCACCCTGCCTGACGCGGTCGTAGGCAGCGCGCTTTTCCTTGTCGCGCAGCACTTCCTGGGCCTCGTTCAACTCCTGCATGCGCGCCGATGCATCAGCCGCCTTGCTGATGTCCGGGTGGTGCTTGCGCGCCAGGCGCCGGAACGCCTTTTTGATCTCGTCGCCGCTGGCCGTCGGCTCGACGCCGAGCACCTTGTAGTAATCCTTGAACTCCATGGGGCGTACTTTCGATGTTCCCGATTCCGGCCTCGAGGCATTGTGCGCGCCGACGCGCGGTCGATTGATTTGCCGCAATCCCTGGTCGTTGCGTGTGGTCGCCGATACGATGATCCGATGCGCTGGCCACTGACGTTTCCTTTTGCCGCGATCGCGCTGGCCATGTCGGTGTCCACAGCCGTGTCCGCGGCCGAGAAGCAGACGGTGTGCACCATCACCGTCAATTCGGCCGACGAGAAGGAAGCGTTTCGCCGCTACCTGCCCAAGTCGAAGTATCGGTTCGTCGAACTGGTCGAACGCGGCCGGCCCGACTGGCTGGCCTTCGCCTGCCGCGCGGGTGTTTCCTGCGACGTGCTCATCATCTCCGGCCATTACGACGGCGGCAACGAGTTCTTTCGGACCAGCTCGAGGCCAGCGAATTCCTGCCCGTCGATGAACTGGAGCGCGTGTCTTGCAGCGGCTCCTGCCGGGGCTGTTTTCCCGTTTGAAGGAGGTTCATCTCTTCGGCTGCAACACCCTGAACGCCGAGCCCCACAGCAGCGCCTCGGCGGAAGTCGTGCGCAGTCTGGTGCGCGAAGGCCACTCGCTGAAGCAAGCGCAGCGTCAGTTGCTGGCCCTGAACGCGGGGCACGGGCAGAGCAGCCGCGACCGCATGCGCATGGTGTTCAAG
>CAVTAM010000044.1:0-5126 GCA_963732625.1 uncultured beta proteobacterium
CGCGCATCGAACAACGTGACCTGCGCGCCGGGCAACTGGCGCGCGGCGAGCAGGGCCAGCGCCAGGCCGACGGGGCCGGCGCCGATGACGGCCACGCGCAGCTTGTGTTCAGGAAGGGTCTTCATGGGCGAGGCCATCGTAGCCGCACAGGGCCATGCACTAGAATCGCGCGCTCTTTTCGGCACAGCAGCCACCCGGGAAACTCCTGGTCAAGCGACAAGCGAGGGCTCTTGCAAACCTGCCGCTGCGCTCGCAACTGCCGCACCTCACGCCGACTCACAAGGATCCATCCGTGTTCATCTCCACCGCCTACGCCCAAACCGCGCCCGCGCCCGCCGCCGGCGGCACCGAATCCACGCTGATCACGCTGGCGCCGCTGGTGCTGATGTTCGTCGTGCTGTACTTCATCATGATCCGCCCGCAGATGAAGCGCCAGAAGGAGCACAAGGCGATGATCGAGGCGCTGGCCAAGGGCGACGAGGTCGTCACCGCCGGCGGCCTGCTCGGCAAGGTGACCAAGCTCGGCGAGTCGTACGTCTCGATCGAAGCCGGCAACGGCGAGTTGATGGTGCAGCGCACGGCGATCGTGCAGGTCTTGCCCAAGGGCACGATCAAGTAAGCCGACGTGAACCGCTACCCCTGGTGGAAGTACGCGATCATCGTGATCGCACTCGTTGTCGGCGCGCTCTACACGGCGCCGAACTTTTTCGGCGAATCGCCTGCGGTGCAGGTGTCGTCGGCCAAACCGACGGTCAAGGTCGATCAGGCGCTGGTCGGCCGCGTGCAGGACGCGCTGAAGGCGGCCAGCGTCAACGCCGATTTCGTCGCCCTCGAAGGCACCTCGGTGCGGGCGCGTTTTGCCGACACCGACACGCAACTGAAGGCGCGTGATGCGATCGCCAAGGCGCTGATCGCCGACGCCAACGACGCGCCGTACATCGTGGCGCTGAACCTCGTCTCGCGCTCGCCGAAGTGGATGGCCAGCCTGCGCGCGCTGCCGATGTACCTCGGCCTCGATCTGCGCGGCGGCGTGCACTTCCTGATGCAGGTCGACATGAAGGCGGCGCTGACGAAGAAGGCCGAGGCCTTGCCGGCGATGCGCGCACGCTGCTGCGCGACAAGAGCATCCGCGCCGCAGTCACGCGCGACGGCAACAACGTCGAGGTGCGCGTGCGCGACCGCGCGGCGGCCGACGCGGCGCGCAACCAGTTGAGCGACAACCTGCCCGATCTGGCCTGGGTCGAGTCGGCCGACGGCGACGGCTTCAAGCTCGTCGGCACGTTGAAGCCCGAAGCCGGGCGGCGCATCCAGGATCAGGCGGTCAAGCAGAACATCACGACGCTGCACAACCGCGTCAACGAACTCGGCGTCGCCGAGCCGGTGATCCAGCAGCAGGGCATCGACCGCGTGGTCGTGCAACTGCCGGGCGTGCAGGACACGGCCAAGGCCAAGGACATCATCGGCCGCACGGCCACGCTCGAGATGCGCCTGGTCGACGACAGCGCCGAAGCCGGCGCGGCGGCGGTGGGCTCGGGCCCGGTGCCGTTCGGCGCCGAACGTTATGTCGAGCGCGGCGGCGCGCCGCTCATCTTGAAGCGCCAGGTCATCCTCACCGGCGACAACCTCACCGATGCGCAGGCCGGCATCGATTCGCAGAACCAGGAGCCGAAGGTCGATCTGACCGTCGATGCCAAGGGCGCGCGCATCATGCGTGACGTGAGCCGCGAAAACGTCGGCAAGCGCATGGCGATCCTGCTGATCGAAAAAGGCAAGGGCGAGGTCGTGACCGCGCCGGTGATCCGCAGCGAGCTCGGCGCGCGCTTCCAGATTTCCGGCAGCATGACGACGCAAGAGGCGAATGACACGGCGCTGCTGCTGCGCGCCGGCTCGCTGGCCGCGCCGATGGAGATCATCGAAGAGCGCACGATCGGCCCGAGCCTGGGTGCCGAGAACATCGACAAGGGCTTCAAGAGCGTGACCTACGGCTTCACCGCGATCGCGGTGTTCATGTGCGCCTACTACCTGCTGTTCGGTGTCTTCTCGACGATCGCGCTCGCGTTCAACCTGGTGCTGCTGGTGGCGCTGCTGTCGATGCTGCAGGCCACGCTGACGCTGCCGGGCATCGCCGCGATCGCCCTGACGCTCGGCATGGCGATCGACGCCAACGTGCTGATCAACGAGCGCGTGCGCGAGGAGCTGCGCTCGGGCGTGAGCGCGCAGATGGCGATCCAGACCGGCTACGAGCGCGCCTGGGGCACCATCCTCGACTCCAACATCACGACGCTGATCGCCGGGCTGGCGCTGTTCGCCTTCGGCTCGGGGCCGGTGAAGGGCTTCGCCGTCGTGCACTGCCTGGGCATCCTGACCTCGATGTTCTCGGCCGTGGTGTTCTCGCGCGCGCTGGTCAACCTCTGGTACGGGCGGCAGAAGAAGTTGAAGAGCGTGTCGATCGGGCAGGTCTGGAAGCCGGCCGCTGCCGCCGGCACCGCAGTGACGCCGGAGGTCTAGACCGTGGAGTTCTTTCGCATCAGCAAAGACATTCCGTTCATGCGCCACGCGCTGGTGCTGAACGCGATCTCCTTCATCACCTTTCTCGCCGCCGTATTCTTTCTCGTCACGCGCGGCCTGAACCCGTCGATCGAGTTCACCGGCGGCACGGTGATGGAAGTGGCGTACGCGCAGACGGCCGACATCGCCAAGACGCGCGCCACCGATCGAGACATTGGGCTTCGGCGAAGCGCAGGTGCAGAACTTCGGCACCTCGCGCGACGTGCTGATTCGCCTGCCGCTCAAGGGCGACGTCAAGCAGGATGAAGTCGCCGCACGCGTCTTCGGCGAGCTGTGCAAGGCCGAAGCCGGCACGGTGGCCGACAAGAGCTACACCACGCCGCAGGGCGAGCAGGTGCAGCGCAAGGCCTGCAACGCAGGTGCCACGGAGCCGATCACGCTGCAGCGCACCGAGTTCGTCGGCCCGACGGTCGGCGAAGAACTCGCGCTCGACGGCGCGCTGGCGCTGGCGGTGACCGTGATCGGCATCATGATCTACCTCGCCTTCCGCTTCGAGTGGAAGTTCTCGGTGGCCGGCATCATCGCCAACCTGCACGACGTGGTCATCATCCTCGGCTTCTTCGCCTTCTTCCAATGGGAGTTCTCGCTGCCCGTGCTGGCGGCGATCCTGGCGGTGCTGGGCTACTCGGTCAACGAGTCGGTGGTCATCTTCGACCGCATCCGCGAGACCTTCCGCCGCTGGCGCAAGCTCGACACGCACCAGGTGATCGACCATGCGATCACGAGCACCATCAGCCGCACCATCATCACCCACGGCTCGACGCTGATGATGGTGGTCTCGATGCTGATCTGGGGCGGGCCGACGCTGCACCACTTCGCGCTGGCGCTGACCATCGGCATCCTGTTCGGCATCTATTCGTCGGTCTTCGTCGCCGCGGCCATCGTCATGTGGCTGCGCGTCAAACGCGAAGACCTCGTGAAGGCTTCCGCAAAGGGCGGCGATCCGAACGACCCGAACGCCGGCGCCATGGTCTGAAAAACGGGGCGCTGGTGTAGAGTCTCTGTAACACCTGCGGCCCTCTCTTCCTCTTAACCACGCACCCATGGCGACTGTCGGCGATGCAGCCAGCTTGGCCTATCAGGCGCGGCGCGTGTACACCGAGGAGCTGGTCAAGGGCCTGCCGACGCTGATCAATTTCGTCGCCAACTGGGCGGCGTCGCCCGAGCGCACCACGACCACCACCACCGACGCCTGGCAGCTGCAGCGCATCCGCGATCTGGTGGCCGACATGCGCCAGCGCGGCGCGGCTTGGCATCAGGGCATGGTGGCGGCGTTGCAGGATGCGCTGCACCTGGGTGTGGCGCCGGCCGAGCACAGGAAGCGGCAGCACCAAGAGCGGCGCCAAGCTCAAGTTGTCGCTGGTCGAGGACGTGACCATCGAGCGCGAGATCACGAGCTCACGCCTGGCGCTGGCCATCATGGACCGCGCCGGCTCCGAGTTCAACGACCTGCGCGCCCGCGTTGCGCTGCTGGAGCGGCGCGAGGAGCTCGAGGCCAACGACCTGCTGCGCGCCCACGTGCTGGCGCGCATCGTCGTCGATGCCTGGGTCGAGTCCGGTTTGCCCGACGCCACGCTGCGCGACGTGCAGCCGCTGTTGAACGAGGAGCTGTCGACGCTGGCGCAGGAGGCCTACCACGAGGCCAACAGCATGCTGGTCGAGAACCGCGTGCTGGCCGAGATCGATCTGCGGCCGCTGATCCGGCGCACGCGCGGCGCGTGGCGGCCAGCGGCTACGCCGGCGTCGTCAGCGAAGAGACGCGGCTGATGACGCGCAGCGGCGCTCCCGCGGCCGGCGCGGCGGCAGCGGCGAGCGAAGCGGCCGACAACGCCAACGCCGTGCTGCAGCGCCTGAACCGCATGATCGAGCGCCAGGTGCCGGCGTTTGCCGAAACCACCAACGTCGGCACGCGCACCGTGTCGCCGGCCTTGTCGCAGGCCATCAGCCATGCGCAGCAGGGCGTGCAGCGCCGCCTGGTCGCCGCCGAAGGCAAGGGCGGGCACGCGCCGACCGTCTCGCCGGCCCTGCTCGAAGAGCTGCAGGCGCGCAAGCAGGCGTTGAAGCGTGCCGCTGAAACGCCGGCCGAGCGGGCGACGATCGAGATCGTCGCGCTGCTGTTCCAGAGCATCCTCACCGAAGAGCGCATCCCACCGGCGCTGCGCGTCTGGTTCGCGCGCCTGCAGATGCCGGTGCTGCGCGTGGCGGTCGGCGAGCCGGATTTTTTCGCCACCATCGACCATCCGGCGCGGCGCCTGATCGACCGCATGGGCGCCTGCGTGATGGGCTTCGAAAGTTCGGCCGCGGCGATCGCCGGCGCGCTCGAAGGCGAGATCAAGCGTGTCGTGCAAGTCGTCGAGGCCTATCCGGACACCGGCCGGCGCGTCTTCCAGACCGTGCTCACCGAGTTCGAACGTTTTCTCGAGAACTACTTCAAGAGCGAGAACGAAGCGACGAAGAAGGGCGTGTCGCTGGCGCAGCAGGTCGAGCAGCGAGAGACGCTGGCGATTCAGTACACGATCGAGCTGCGCAAGCTGCTCAACGAGGTGCCGGTGCAGGAG
>CAVTAM010000045.1:0-192883 GCA_963732625.1 uncultured beta proteobacterium
AGCGAGAACGTGAAATCGTCTTCGCCCTCACCCGAGTCGCTGGCCTGGCCTTTGCCGCTGCCGCCCCCGCCGCCCTGCTGCGGCCGCTCGATGCGGTCGCCCATGATGTACTCGCGGTTGCCCGGGTGCACCGTCTCGCGCACACCGCCCTGGCCGTGGTGGAACACCGGCTCGTTGATGTCCTTCTTCGGGATCGTGATCTCTTCGCCGCGCTCGATGTCGCGGATGCCGCGGCCGTCGATCGCGCGCTTGACCGCGTCCTTGATCTGCTCCTTGTAGCGGCGCAGGAAACGCTCGCGGTTGCCGACCGACTTGTTCTTGCCGGCCAGCCTGCGATCGATGATGTGCTGATGCACCGCGGCCTCCCTACGAGCTGACTTGCGAACCCGCAGATACCACTCGCAGAGCAGGCGCACCTGCTTGTGCGTGTAGCCCTTGGCCACCATGCGCGTCACGAAGTCTTCATGCTTCTTCGCTTCGTCGGCGCTCGCCTTGGCATTGAAGCTGATCACCGGCAGCAGCTCCTCGGTGTTCGAGAACATCTTCTTCTCGATCACCGTGCGCAGCTTCTCGTAGCTGGTCCAGTTCGGGTTCTTGCCCTGGTTGCCGGCGCGCGCGCGCAGCACGAAGTTGACGATCTCGTTGCGGAAGTCCTTCGGATTGGCGATGCCGGCCGGCTTTTCGATCTTCTCCAGCTCGGCGTTCAGCGCCTGGCGGTCGAAGACCTCGCCGGTGTCGGTGTCGCGGTACTCGTGGTCCTGGATCCAGTAGTCGGCGTAGGTGACGTAGCGGTCGAAGATGTTCTGGCCGTACTCGGAGTAGCTCTCCAGGTACGCGGTCTGGATTTCCTTGCCGATGAACTCGGCATAGCGCGGCGCCAGCAGCTCCTTGATGAAGCCGACGTACTTGTCTTCCAGCTCCTTCGGGAACTGCTCGCGCTCGATCTGCTGCTCGAGCACGTACATCAGGTGCACCGGGTTCGCGGCGACTTCAGTGCTGTCGAAGTTGAAGACCTTGGAGATGATCTTGAAGGCGAAGCGCGTGCTGATGCCGCTCATGCCTTCATCGACGCCCGCATAGTCGCGGTACTCCTGGTAGCTCTTGGCGCGCGGGTCGGTGTCCTTCAGGTTCTCGCCGTCGTAGATCTGCATCTTCGAATACAGCGACGAGTTCTCCGGCTCCTTCAAGCGCGTCAGCGCCGCGAACTGGCTCATCATCTTCAGCGTGCCCGGCGCGCACTTGGCAGCGGCGAGCGACGAGTTGCGGATCAGCTTCTCGTAGATCTTCACTTCCTCGGACACGCGCAGGCAGTACGGCACCTTGACGATGTAGATGCGGTCAAGGAACGCTTCGTTGTTCTTGTTGTTGCGGAAGGTCTTCCATTCGCTCTCGTTGCTGTGGGCGAGCACGATGCCGTCGAACGGGAATCGCGCCGAAACCTTCGGTGCCCTTGTAGTTGTTCTCCTGCGTGGCCGTCAGCAGCGGGTGCAGCACCTTGATCGGCGCCTTGAACATCTCGACGAATTCCAGCAGGCCCTGGTTGGCCAGGCACAGGCCGCCGGAGTAGCTGTAGGCGTCCGGGTCGTCCTGCGAGTAGGTTTCGAGCTTGCGGATGTCGACCTTGCCGACCAGCGACGAGATGTCCTGGTTGTTCTCGTCGCCCGGCTCGGTCTTGGCCACGCCGACCTGCTTCAGGATCGACGGGAAGCGCTTGATCACCTTGAACTTGCGGATGTCGCCGCCGTACTCTTCGAGCCGCTTCACCGCCCACGGGCTCAGCACGCGCTGCAGGTAGCGCTGCGGAATGCCGTATTCCTTTTCCAGGATCGGCCCGTCTTCGGCGCTGTTGAACAGTCCCAGCGGCGACTCGTTGACCGGCGAGCCCTTGAGTGCGTAGAACGGCACTTCCTGCATCAGCTGCTTCAGGCGCTCGGCGATCGAGCTCTTGCCGCCGCCTACAGGGCCAAGCAGATACAGGATCTGCTTCTTCTCTTCCAGGCCTTGCGCAGCGTGGCGGAAGTAGGAGACGACCTGCTCGATCGCGTCCTCCATGCCGTAGAACTCGGCAAACGCCGGGTAGAGCTTGATGACCTTGTTGGCGAATATGCGCGACAGCCGCGGGTCGTTGCGCGTATCCACCTGCTGCGGATCGCCGATGGCCTTGAGCATGCGCTCGGGCGCGGTGGCGTAGGCCAGCGGGTTCTTCTTGCACTCGGCGAGGTAGTCCTCGAGCGAGAGTTCTTCTTCGCGCGTGCGCTCGTAGCGCTGGGCGAACTTGGCAATGACATCCACGTGCAGACCTCCTTGACGGTTCCTCACCGGGCCAAGCAAGAGGCTTGCCCGATGTCTGGGAAGTTGTGATGCAGTCCCGGCTTCAAGGGCCTAGGCGGCATCAGAGCTTTCCGGTCATTGGCACATGGATGGTTTTTGTTGTTGTTGTGAAGTTGAGTCTGCTACCAGCATTGCGCCGCACGGCGTTGTCGATGGCCGGAAAAGAGGGCGCATGCCCACACATTTCACGCTCACCGACAACGTTGCGCAAGCGCTGCCCGCTGACAACGCTTGTTTTAGCATGACTGAGTCAAAGCTGTGTTGCGAGTTCCGACCTCCGGTTCAATCGTCGTCAATCGTCGATCAGCGCCGCGTTCCATGCATGCACGGTCTGCCGCTGCGCGCCCAGGCCGTCGATGCCCAGCGTCATCACGTCGCCCGCTTTCAGGTACACCGGGCTCGGCTTGACGCCCATGCCCACGCCCGGCGGCGTGCCGGTGGTGATCAGGTCGCCCGGGTACAGGGTCATGAACCGGCTCAGGTAGCTCACCAGGAACGCCGCGCCGAAGATCATCGTCTTGGTGTTGCCGGTCTGGAAGCGCTTGCCGTTCACGTCCAGCCACATGCCCAGGTTCTGGATGTCGGCGATCTCGTCCTTCGTCACCATCCAGGGCCCGATCGGACCGAAGGTGTCGCAGCCCTTGCCCTTGTCCCACTGCGAGCCGCCGCGGTCGACCTGGTACTCGCGCTCGGACACGTCGTTGATCACGCAGTAGCCGGCCACGTGCTTGCAGCGCATCGGCCTCGCTGACGTAGCGCGTCTTGCTGCCGATGACGATGCCGAGCTCGACCTCCCAGTCGCCCTTGACCGAACCCTGCGGCAGCACCACGGCGTCGTTGCAGCCGACGATGCAACTCGTCGCCTTGGTGAAGACCACCGGCTCCTTGGGCACCGGCAGGTTCGACTCGGCGGCATGGTCGCTGTAGTTCAGGCCGATGGCGATGAACTTGCCGATGCCCGTCCACGGCACGCCGATGCGTCCCGGGTTCTCGAGCACGGGCAACTTGGCCACATCCACCGCCGCCAGAGCGGCCAGGCCGGCCGGCGACAGGTGCTTGGGCGCGATATCGCCTACCAGGCCCGACAGGTCGCGCACCCGGCCGTCCTTGTCGAGCAGGGCGGGTTTCTCGTGGCCCTTCGGGCCGACTCGCATCAGTTTCATCTTCTCTTTCCTTTCAAAGTGACCAGCCACCGTCGATCAATTGGGTTGTGCCTGTCGTGAATGCCGACTCGTCGCTCGCAAGATACACCGCCAGCGCGGCGATCTCGTCGGCGCGGCCCAGCCGCCCCATCGGCTGGCGGGAAACGAACATCGCCTCGACCTCAGCCTCGGTCTTGCCGCCGGCCTGGGCCTGCGCGCCGATGCGGTCGCGCAACGACGGCGATTCGACGGTGCCCGGGCAGATCGCGTTGCAGCGCACGCCTTTGCCGACAAAGTCGGCCGCCACCGATTTGGTCAGGCCGATCACCGCCGCCTTGGTCGTTGCATAGACAAAGCGGTTCGGCACG
Organism: uncultured beta proteobacterium; assembly: GCA_963732625.1. Lineage (GTDB taxonomy): Bacteria > Pseudomonadota > Gammaproteobacteria > Burkholderiales > Burkholderiaceae_C > CADEEN01. Next base: position 3,842 of record CAVTAM010000045.1, read on the forward strand.
CCCTTGATGCTGCTCGCCGCCGAAGCCATGTTGATGATCGAGCCCGACTTCTTCGCCAGCATGCCGGGCAGAAAAGCCTTGATCGTGCGGTACATCGAGCGCACGTTGAGGTTGAAGGCGAAGTCCCACTCCTCTTCACTGCACTCCAGCACCGAGCCGGCGTGCACATAGCCGGCGCAGTTGAAGAGCACATCGACGCCGCCGTGCGCCTGGCGCGGCGCTGCAATCGCCGCCGGGTCGAGCACGTCGAGTGGCAGCGTCGTGCAGCCGGCTTCCTTGGCCAGCGACGCCAGCGCCTCGGCGTTGACGTCGGTGGCGATCACGCGCGCGCCCTCGCGCACGAAGGCCAGCGCGGTGGCGCGGCCGATGCCCTGGCCGGCGGCGGTGAGGAAGGCGGTTTTTCCGGCGAGTCGTTGGCTCATGAAGTGGTCCTTGTCTGCAGTTCAAAAAGGAGTCGGGACGCCGAGCCGCGCGCTGCACGCGCGGAACATCTCGGCCAGGCCGGCTCGACGGGAATGCCGTCGCGGCCCCGCTGCGCCGCGACGTCGATTTCAGGATCGCTCGGCATGAGCGGCGCGCCGGGCTCCGCGGCCAGATCGCTGCGCCATCGCTTCGATCTGCGCCGACAACGCCGCGCCGCCGGCAAAACGCTCCGGGTCGAGGGCGATGAAGAACGCGCCGAGCTGCCGCGGCTCGTCGATGGCCTCGAACATCGACGGGATGTGCGGCCCGTACGGGTTGCCGAGCAGCGGCCCGCACAACAGGTCGATCACCAGCGCCAGCGCATAGCCCTTGTGGCCGAAGGCGCCGCCGCCGAGCGGCACGACGGCGGCAGCGGCGTTGGCGTCGGTCGTCGGCGCGCCCTGCGCATCGACCGCCACGTCCGGCGGCAGCGCATGGCCTTCGCGGCGCGCGTTGCGCACGCGGTTCCACGGGATCGACGTCGTCGCCATGTCCAGGCACAGCGGCTCGCGGCCCTGGCGCGGAAAACCGAACGACATCGGGTTGGTGCCGAAGAACGCGCGCTGCCCGCCGTGCGGCACGGCCACGCTGTTGGCATGCGTGAACGCCAGGCCGACGCAGCCGTCGCGCGCCGCGGCCCGCGTGTACAGGCCGATCGCGCCGCAATGCGAGGCGTTGCGCACCCCGACGGCGCCGACGCCCTGTTCGCGTGCGATGTGCACCGCTTCGGTCATCGCGCGGTGCGCGATGACGATGCCTTGGCCCTGGTCGGCGTGCACGAGCGCCGTGGCCGGGCCGGTGCGCTCGATCTGCACCTTCGGCCGCGCTTTGATCGTCCCGTTCGCCAGGCGATCGAGGTAGTGCGGCAGCAGGGCCACGCCATGCGAGTCGATGCCCCACAGGCTGGTCTGAACGAGGCTCGACGCCAGCAGCGACGCGTCGTCGTCCGTCATGCCGGCCGTGGCAAAGCAGCGCGTCGCCCACGCCCGCAGCGTGTCGGCGGGCACCGGCGTGGCATCGTCGCGGGTCGGTTGCTGGCTCATGGCGGTCAATCGCTCCAGGGCGGCGCGCACGCCGGCGCCGTGCAGCGCTTCGAGCGCACGCGCCAGCGCTTCGACGAGACGCGGTTCGTCGGCCAGGTCGCCGAACACGGGCGCGAAACGTGTCACCTCGGCCGCTTGCTCGCGCGCCGTCGGCCGCGACATCGCCCGCGCGTGCAGCGCGCGCAGCGCATCCGCCAGCGGGTCGTCGATCGTGTGGTGCGGCCAGCCTCGTCGTGGCCGCGCAGGTGCATCACCCAGGCGGCGAGCGCGAGCGCCAGGCGATCGATCGGCGCGCCCGCGGCCAGCCGGTCGCGCACGCGTGCCGAGCCAGCGCTGCGGCAGTTTCTGCGAGCCGTCCATCGCAATCTGCATCGTGCGGTGCGCCAGCGCCGGGTTGGCAAAACGCTGCAGCAGTTGCGCGCGGTAGGCGTCGAGGTCGAAGCCGGGCAATTCGTGCTGCAGCGTCGGCGCCACCTCGTCGCGCAGCAGCGCATCGACAAAACGCGCCAGCGCCGGCTGCGCGATGGCTGCGTCCACGGTGGCCCAGCCAGCCTGCACGCCGAGGTAGGCAATCGCCGAATGCGCGCCGTTGAGCATGCGCAGCTTCAGCTTCTCGAACGGCTCGGCGCGCTCGACAAACTGCGCGCCGCCCGCGCGCCAATCGGGCCGGCCTGCGGCAAAACGGTCTTCCACCGCCCAGGCGAGAAACGGCTCGGCGACCACCGCCGCACGGTCTTCGACGCCCAAGCGCCTCGCGCGCCGCCGCGAGATCGGCTTCGGTGGTTCGCGGCACGATGCGATCGACCATGCTGTTCGGGAACGTGCACTCGCGCTCGATCCAGCGCGCGAGATCGGTGTCCACGCGCTCGGCAAAACCGAGCACGAGGCCGCGCAGCGTGTCGCCGTTGGACGGCAGGTTGTCGAGCGACAGCAGCGTCAGCGGCCGGCCGCGGTCGCGCCGCGCTTCCAGGCCGCGCACGAGCAAGCCGATGGCGCTGCGCGGCTCGATGGCTTGCGCCAGGTCATGGGCGATGTCCGGGTGCGCGAAGTTCAGTGCACGCGTCGCCGGGTCGTGGCAGTAGCCCTTCTCGGTGACGGTCAGGCTGACGATGCGCGTGTCGGCATGGGCGATCGCGCTGACCACCGCCTGCGGGTCTTCGGGCGCGACGGCGCAACTGACCACCGAGCCGATGATGCGCGTGCGCACGCCCGCGGCGTCGCGCAGGCCGAGCGAGTACAGGCCCTGCTGCGGCAGCAGCGCATCGCGCACGTCGGCATGGCGCAGCGACACGCCGTGCATGCCCCACTCGGCGGCAGCCCCGGCATCCAGCGCGTCGTCGTTGACGGCGGCCAGGTGCGCGCGCGCGAACGCGCCGAGGCCGAGGTGCACGATGCCCGTGCGCAGGGCGCGGCGGTCGAAGGCCGGCCGGCGCACGCTGGGGGGCAGCGCGTCGAGACGCGACGGATGCAGGCGCAGGTCATCGCGGCGGGACGATCCACAGGTGCAGCTTCGACACCTTCTCGCGGCCGATCGGCTTGTCGGGCGCATCGACGGTGATCGTGCGGTCAGGCTTCCAGTCGCCCATGTCCCAGTCGTGCGAGACGATGCGCGTGCCCGGCTTCAGCGCCAGCAGCTTCGGCTTCAACTGCAGGTTGACTTCGGGCAGCAGGTACATCGTGATCACGGTGGCCTGCGACAGGTCGGTGGCGAACAGGTCCTGCACGCGAAACTCGGCGCGATCGGCCACGCCGGCCTTCTTCGCGTTGTCGCGGCTTTTCTCCACCAGCTCGGGCACGATCTCCACACCCAGCCCGCGCGCGCCGAAATGTTTGGCGGCGACGATGACGATGCGGCCGTCGCCCGAGCCGAGGTCGATGCACGAAGTCGCTCGGCCTTCACGCCGGCCAGCTTCAACATCTCGCGCGTCACGTTGTCGGGCGTGACGACGAAGGGCACGTCGTGTGTCCTGCGCGAAGGCGCGTGGCGCAGACGAACAGCGACAGCAGCAGCGCCCTCACCAGTTCCACAGCGTCCCGTCCTGCTGCAGCCGGTTCACCGGCAGGTACGCGCGCTGGTACGGGTACTTCGCCGCCAGCGCCTCGTCGATCGTCACGCCATGCCCCGGCGCCTCGCCCGGATGCATGAAGCCGTCCTTGAACGTGTACGCATGCGGGAACACGGCGTCGGTTTCGTCCGTGTGGCGCATGTACTCCTGGATGCCGAAGTTGGGCACCCACAGGTCGAAGTGCAGCGCCGCGCCCATGCACACCGGCGACAGGTCGGTCGCGCCATGCGAGCCGGTGCGCACCTGGTACAGCGACGCCAGATCGGCGATGCGGCGCAGGTGCGTGATGCCGCCGGCGTGCACGACCGTCGTGCGGATGAAGTCGATCAACTGGTTCTCGATCAGGTCCTTGCAGTCCCAGATCGTGTTGAAGATCTCGCCCACCGCCAGCGGCGTCGTCGTGTGCTGGCGGATCAGCCGGAACGCCTCCTGGTTCTCGGCCGGCGTGGCGTCTTCCATCCAGAACAGGCGGTACGGCTCCAGGTCTTTGCCCAGGCGCGCGGCTTCGATGGGGGTCAGGCGGTGGTGCACGTCGTGCAGCAGGTGCACGTCGTCGCCGACCGCCGCGGCGCACCGCGTCGAACAGCTTGCGGCGTGTGGCGCAGGTACTTGCTCGTGTCCCAGTCGTGCTCCGACGGCAGGCGAGGCATCGGCCGGCTCGTAGAACATCGTGCCCCGGCCGACGCCATAGACCTTCTCCAACCCCGGCACGCCGCTTTGCGCGCGGATGGCGCGGTAGCCCATGGCCTTGTAGGCGCAGCACCGCTCGACCGTCTCGTCGATGTCGCGCGCCGTTGGCGTGGCCATAGACCATCACGCCGGTCCGGCTCGCCCCACCGAGCAGTTGGTACAGCGGCAGCCCGCGGCCTTGGCCTTCAAGTCCCACAGCGCCGTGTCCACCGCCGCGATCGCGCTCATCGTCACCGGCCCGCGCCGCCAGTACGCGCCGCGGTAGAGGTACTGCCAGATGTCTTCGATCTGGTGCGCGTCGCGGCCGATCAGGCAGGGGATGACGTGGTCGGTGAGGTAGCTCGCCACCGAGAGTTCGCGGCCGTTGAGCGTGGCGTCGCCCAGGCCGGTGAGGCCCTGGTCGGTCTCGATCTTCAGCGTCACGAAGTTGCGGCCGGGGCTGCAGACGATGACTTTGGCGGCAGTGATCTTCATGGTGGCAGGGGCTTTCCTGTGCGGCTACAAACCGCGTCTTGTGTTCTCAACCGCTGGAGCGCCTCGCGATGAACCACCCCAAGCCGTCTCGTCTGACCGCCGCCGACTTCCACCCCGAGGTGCATGAAGCTGTTCGACCAGTACGTGCATGGTGCGCTCGACCGGCGCGGCTTTCTCGACAAGAGCTCGCGCTACGCAGCGGCCAGCGGCACGACGGCGGTGGGTCTGCTCGCGGCGCTGAGCCCCGACTTCGCGCAGGCCCAGAAGGTGCCGCCGACCGATGCGCGCATCAAGACCGAGCGTGTCGAGATCGCCTCGCCGGCCGGTCACGGCAAGATCAATGCGCTCGTCGCGCGGCCGGCCAACGCGTCGGGCGCGCTGCCCGTCGTGCTCGTGATCCACGAGAACCGCGGCTTGAACCCGCACATCGAAGACATCGCGCGCCGCCTGGCCGTGGACAACTTCATCGCCGTCGCGCCCGACCTGCTGACCAGCGTCGGCGGCTACCCCGGCGACGAAGACAAGGCGCGCGACGCCTTCGCCAAGATCGACCAGGCCAAGGCGCGCGAAGACTTCGTCGCCGCAGCGAACTACACGCGCGCCATCACCGGCGGCAACGGCAAGCTCGGCGCCGTGGGCTTCTGCTACGGCGGCGGCATCGTCAACTTCCTGGCCACGCGCCTGCCCGAACTCGTGGCCGGCGTGCCGTTCTACGGCGCCTCGGTGCCGGCCGACCAGGTGCCCAAGATCAAGGCCGAGCTGATGATCGTCTACGCCGAGAACGACGAGCGCATCAACGCGATGTGGCCGCCGTACGAAGCAGCGTTGAAAGCGGCCGGCGTGAAGTACACGGCCTTCAACTACGCCGGCACGCAGCATGGCTTCAACAACGACACGACGCCGCGGTACGACGAGAAGTCGGCGACGCAGGCTTGGGGGAGGACGGTGGCGTTGTTCAATCGGACGTTGCGCGCGTAGGTCGGCACGCGATCGGTCGCCGCAGCGATTCAAGGAAATTGCGTCTCGCGCAGAGGTGAAACGCCCATGCATCGCGGCCATTGATCTTCGGCGACCCGAACGCTAACGAGCTCACGAGGGCTCGCCGATTGCGCACGGGCCGATCAAGGCAACGTGGCGTACTGATGTCCCGACACGCGCACCACGCCTTCCGCGAATCATCTGACGTCGTAGAGCGCGTCGGTTGCCGCCTTGCTGCAACTGCCTTGGTTGCGGCCGTGCTGACGCCGGCAAGCGTCGGCGACCGCAGACCGCAGCGCATGATCGAACATCAGGTAGCCAAGTGTCAGAAGGCGTCGCGCCCCGATGATCGAGCGTCGTCGCGCCACTGAGCATAGCGGCCGCCGAGCCCTCACATCACCGCCCCCAACTGCCAAGGCACGAACTCGTTCTGCCCATACCCATGCAGCTCGCTCTTCGTCTTGCGCCCTGACGCGGTGTCGAGGATCAGGCGGAAGATGCGTTCACCGCAAGCATCGACCGAGTCGGCGCCATCGACGATGCCGCCGCAGTCCAGATCGATGTCGTCTTCCTGCTTGCGCCACAGCGCGCTGTTGGTCGAGAACTTCAGCGACGGGCTCGGCGCGCAGCCATACGCCGAGCCGCGGCCGGTCGTGAAGCAGATCATGTTGGCGCCGCCGGCCACCTGGCCCGTCGCGCTCACCGGGTCGTAGCCGGGCGTGTCCATGAAGACCAGGCCGCGCGCGGTGGCAGGCTGCGCGAACTCGACGCACATCGACCAGGTTCGTCGTGCCGCTCTTGGCGATCGCGCCGAGGCTCTTCTCCAGGATCGTCGTCAGGCCACCCGCCTTGTTGCCGGCCGAGGGGTTGTTGTCCATGCGCATGCCGTTGCGCGCGGTGTACTGCTCCCACCACTTGATGCGCGTCGAGCAGCTTGTCGGCGACTTCCTTGCTCACCGCGCGCCGCGTCAGCAGGTGCTCGCCGCCATAGACCTCGGGCGTTTCGGAGAGGATGCCGGTGCCGCCGTTGCGCACCAGCCGATCGATCGCCGCGCCGAGCGCCGGGTTGGCGCTGATGCCCGAGTAGCCGTCGCTGCCGCCGCATTGCAGGCCGACGGTGATGTGGCTCGCCGGCACCGGCTGGCGCTTGACCTTGTTCGCGTCGGGCAGCAGTTGCTTGATCAGCTCGACGCCGCGCGCCACGGTCTTGGCCGTGCCGCCCGTGTCCTGGATGTTGAAGGTGATCATGCGCGCGCCTTCCTGCAGGCCCTCTTGCGCCACCAGCCCCTGGATCTGATTGGTCTCGCAGCCCAGGCCGACGACGAGCACGGCGTGGAAGTTGGGGTGCTTCGCATAGCCGCCGAGCGTGCGCCGCAGCACGCGCAGCTCTTCGCCTTCGCTGTCGGTCGCGCAGCCCATGCCGTGCGTCAGCGCGACGACGCCATCGACGTTCGGGTAACGGCGCCAACATCTCGGGATGGATGTCGCGCCGGAACTGGTCGGCAATCGCACGCGCGGCGGTGGCCGAGCAGTTGACGCTGGTCAGCACGCCGATGTAGTTGCGCGTGGCGATGCGGCCGTCGGCGCGCACGATGCCGTCGAAGGTGGCGGGCGGTTGCGCATAGGCGGTGGGTGTGACGCCTGCGCCCGGCTCATGCGAGCGCGCGAAGTCGGCGTACTCGAGGTTGTGCGTGTGCACATGCTGGCCGGGCGCGATGGCCTGCGTGGCGTGGCCGATGATCTGGTCGTAGCGGCGCACGTCTTCGCCCGCGGCAATCGCGCGTGTGGCGACCTTGTGGCCGGGCGGCACCAGGCCGGCGATGGTGATGCCTTCGTCGGCGATGGCCGTGCCGCCGAGCAGTTGCGTGCGCGCGATGACGACGTTGTCGCGCGGGTGGATGCGGATGGTGGGTGACGCCAAGTACTTGCCACGCACCCCCGCGCCCAACTGCTCGCGGGTGAGTTCGGGGATGCCGGTGTCAGCCGTCTTCGTCAATTGCTCTTTCATGCCGTGTTGCCTTTCGCATGCCGATCTTTCCGCCGCTTCTCAATTTCATCCCACCGCCACTCGATCCCCAACCCTGGCGCGTCGGGCGCGACTGCGCATCCATCCTCGATCACCAGCCGACTCGACGCCACCGCATCCAACTGCGGGATGTACTCGACCCACGCCGCGTTCGGCACCGCCGCGGTGAGGCTGACGTGCAGCTCCATCAGGAAATGCGGCGCGACGGCGAGGTTGTGGCACTCGGCCAGGTGCGCCACCTTCAGCCACGGCGTGATGCCGCCGATGCGCGCCACGTCCACCTGCACGATGGAACATGCGCCCTGCTGGATGTAGGCCGCGAACTGGCTCGGCGAGTAGAGCGATTCGCCGACGGCGATCGGCACCGGCGTCGATGCCGCCAGCCGCGCGTGGCCAGTGAGGTCATCCGCCGGCAGCGGCTCTTCGAACCAGGCGATGCCGAGGTCGGCATACGCCGCCGCGCGGCGCAGTGCTTCACTGAGCGTGAAGCACTGGTTGGCATCGACCATGATCTCGAAGGCGTCGCCGACCGCATGGCGCACCGCGCGCAAACGCGCCATGTCGTCGGCCACGCGCGGCAGGCCGACCTTGATCTTCGCGCCCTGGAAGCCGGCTTCCTTCGCAGCCACGGTTTCGCGCACGATGGTCTCGGTGCTCAGGTGCAGCCAGCCGCCTTCGGTCGTGTACACCGGCGTGCGTTGCTTCGCGCCGCCGGCCGCCTTCCACAACGGTTGCCCGTCGCGCTTGCAGCGCCAGTCCCACAGCGCGGTGTCGATGGCCGCCAGCGCCAGGCTCGTGATCGCGCCGACGCTGGTGGCGTGCGTGGCGAACAGCAGGTCGCGCCAGATCGCTTCGATGCACGCCGGGTCGCGGCCGATCAGCTCGGCGCAAGGTGGTCGTGCAGCAGCGCGGTGACCGACGAGCCGCCGGTGCCGATCGTGTAGCTGTAGCCGACGCCTTCGCTGCCATCGTCGCAGGTGATGCGCACCATCGGCGTTTCCTGCACGACGAAGCTCTGGATCGCGTCGCTGCGCGGCACCGGGGGCGGCAGGTCGATGCGCCAGACATCGACGGACGACGATCTTCGCCACCGCTCTAGAACCCCATCGTCTTCGGCAACCACAGCACGATCGCCGGCACATAGGTCAGGATCACCAGGCTGCCGAGCAGCGGAATCAGCCACGGCAATATCGCCATCGTCGTGCGCTCGACGCTCAACTTCGCCACACGCGCCAGCACGAACAGCACCATGCCCATCGGCGGGTGCAGCAGGCCGATCATCAGGTTGAGCACCATCACCAGACCGAAGTGCACCGGGTCCACGCCGAGCTGGCGCGCGATCGGCAGCAGGATCGGCACGAGGATCGTGATCGCCGCGGTGGGCTCCAGGAAGCAGCCCACGAACAGCATCAGCAGGTTGGCCATCAGCAGGAACAGCCACGGCTCCTTGGTCACGCCCAGCACCCACTCGGCGATCTGCGCGGTGACGCCGGTGGCGGTGAGCATCCAGCCGAAGATCGATGCCGCGGCGACGATGAACATCACGGTGGCCGTGGTCTCCACCGTGTCGAGGCTGACCTTGACGAACTGCTTCACCGTCATCGTGCGGTACCACACGAGGCCGAGGAACAGCGCCCACGCGCTGGCGGCGATCGCGCCTTCGGTGGGCGTGAACAGGCCCGTCGTCATGCCGCCGATCAGCAGCACCGGGGTCATGATCGGCAGCACCGCCTGGAAGCGGAAGATGCGGTCGAGCACGAAGATGGAAACGATGGCGCCGAAGACCACCGGCTGCGCCGGCAGGCCGAGCTTGGCCACCAGCGCCCAGGTGACCAGCGGCCAGGCGATGACGAGGCCGAGCTCGATCATCGCGCGGCCGAAGCGGCTGCCGGAGAACTTGACGTCGCCGCCCCAGCCGTTCTTGTGTGCGAAGTACGCCACCGTGACCATCATCAGCAGCGCCATCAGCACGCCGGGCAGGATGCCGGCCAGGAACAGCGCGCCGACCGAGACGTTGGCCATCATCGCGTAGATCACGAAGGGCAACGACGGCGGGATGATCGGGCCGAGCGTGGCCGACGCGGCCGTGACGCCGACCGCGAATTCGAGGTCGTAGCCGTGGTCCTTCATCGCCTTGATTTCCACCGTGCCCAGGCCCGCCGCGTCGGCGATCGCGGTGCCGCTCATGCCGGCGAAGATCACCGAGCCGACGACGTTGACATGGCCCAGGCCGCCCTTCAACCAGCCGACGAGCGCCAATGCGAAGTTGTAGATGCGATTCGTGACGCCGGCGTTGTTCATCAGGTTGCCGGCGAGGATGAAAAACGGCACCGCCAGCAGCGGAAAGCTGTCGATGCCGCCGATCATGCGGTGGATGACGGTCAGGCCCGGTTGGTTGCCGCTGATCAGGATGTAGAGCAGCGACGAGCCGGCCATCGCGATGGCCACCGGCAGGCCGCTGACCATCAGGAACAGGAAGATGATCTTGAGCATGCCGTCGTTCTAGCGGTTGTCCATCGTCGATTCCGGCCGCTCGAGCACGCTGTAGCCGCGCTGCCAATGCACCTTGGCCACCCAGATCGAGCGCAGCGTCATCGCGGCGAAGCCGAACAGCACGACGCCGTAGACGATGTTCATCGGCAGATCGACGATGGTCATCTGGTAGTTGCCCATCTTCAACATCATCTGCACGGTGAAAAACGTCATCGCGCCGAGGAAGACGATGCGCGCGACATCGACGGCGACCGCCAGTGCGCGGCACAGCGGCGCCGGCAGCTAGCGGTACAGCAGATCGACCTGGATGTGATTGTTCTTCGCCACCCCGATCGACGCACCGACGAAGACGACGCCGATCAGCAGGTAGCGCGCGATCTCCTCGGTCCAGGCGGCCGAGTTGTTGAGCGCGTAGCGCGTGAAGAACTGCGTGAAGACGACGCCGGCCAGGGCCCAGAACAGCAGCAGCGCGACCCAGCGCCTCGAAGGGCGTGCGCGACAGGTCCACGGCTTCATCGACGGCGTGGAACTCGCCGTCGTCGCCCATCACCTTCGGGCCGGCATCGATGTCCATGTCAGCGCCCGCCCGGCCGCCCGAAGGGCGCTGAGCGCCCCCTTGGGGGCAGCGAACGAAGTGAGCCTGGGGGTCCACGTTCCGCCTTACTTGATGGCGACGATGCGGTCGTAGTCTTTCTTGTCGAAGCCCATCGACTCGACGCTCTTGGCCTTCAACACCGCATCGACGAAGCTCTGGCGGTTGACCTGGACGATGTTCAGCCCCTTCTTCTTGAACTCATCGACCAGTTCCGCCTCGCGCTTCTTGATCTGCGCCGAAGCGCGCGCCGCGGCCTCGAGCGCCACGTCGCTGAAGATCTTCTTCTCGGCGTCACTCAGCTTGCTCCAGACATGCGGCGCGACCTGCGTCGTCAGGCCGTCGACGATGTGGCCGGTGAGCATGATGTGCTTCTGCACCTCATAGAACTTCTTGGCCTCGATCGTGGTCAGCGGGTTCTCCTGCGCATCGACGGTGCCGTTCTGCAGCGCGAGGTAGACCTCGGCAAAGGCGATCGGCGTCGGGTTGGCGCCGCAGGCCTCCGGCGTGGCGCGGTACGCCGGCACGTCGGGCACGCGGATCTTCAGGCCCTTCATGCCGGCGCAGTCCTTGAACTCGGTCTTGCTGGTCGTCTGGCGCGCGCCGTAGTAGGTGTAGGCCAGGATCTGGATGCCGGTCTTCTCGCGGTAGCCGTCGATCATTTCCTTGAACACCGCGCTCTTGCTGTAGGCCAGCAGGTGCTCGCCGTCGCGGAAGATGAAGGGGTAGTAGGCGATGCCGATGCGCGGGTAGCTGCGCGCGGCGAAGCTCGGGCCGCTGATGATCATGTCCACCGTGCCCAGCGTCATGCCCTGGTTGATGTCGGTCTCCTTGCCCAGCGATGACGCCGGGAAGACCTGGATCTCGAACTTGCCGTTGGTGCGCTTCTTGATCTCTTCGGCGGCCCACACGCTCTCGGTGTGGTACGGCTCGCTGGTCTCATAGACATGGGCCCACTTGAGCTTGGTCTGCGCGCAGGCGGTGCCGGCGAGGGCGAACACGGCGGCAGCCAGCAGGGTCTTGAGGATCGTGCGTTTCATGGTTTGTCTCCTGTCGTCGGGGTGGAAATCGGTCACTCAGGCGGCGCGTTTGGCCGGTGGCGGCTCTTCGAGCGCCGCCGCGAAACGGTCGTGCGAGTTCTGCAAATGGGCCTGCATCGCGCGCCGCGCCGCGGCCACTTCGCCGTTGCCGACCGCGCGCAACACGGCGCGGTGCTCGGCCACGGCGGCGCGCCAGCTCCTGGCGTTCTCGAAATGGCGGCCGAGTTGTTCGAACAGCGGGTTGTTGCGCTCGTCGAACAGCTCGGCCACCACGCGCACCAGTGCGGCGTTGTCGCTGGCCTCGGCCAGGGCGAGATGGAACTCGCGGTCGCCGCGGATCGGCATGGTGTTCAGGGCAATGTCGTCTTCCATCGCCTTGATGGCGGTGCGCAGCTTCTTCTGCAGCGCCGGCGTGCGTGAGCGAGCTGCCAGCGCGGCCAGCTCGGCCTCGATCAGCGCGCGGGCGCGGATGATGTCGAACGGCCCGAGCAGATGTGCCGTGCCGCGCGACGCGCTCTCGAGCGCCGTGACATAGACCCCGGAGCCCATGCGCACCTCGACCAGGCCTTCGACCTCGAGCGCGATCAGCGCCTCGCGCACCGACGGCCGCGAGACGCCGAGCTGCACCGCCAGGTCGCGCTCGGGCGGCAGCCGCGAGCCGAGCGGGTACTCGCCGGCGGCGATCAGCCCACGCAGCTGCTCCGCGATCTGGCGGTACAGGCGTTTGGATTCGACGGCTTGCAGCGGCATGGGATGGTGGCCAAGTGGTCAGGCCAATTGACCGGCGGAGTGTGGACGATGCGGGCCGCGGCGGTTTGCTGGTTTTCCCGAGCAGCGGAGGCCGCGCGCCACAACGCGAACGGCCAAACCTACACTCGCCCGCATGCTGCAAGCCACCCGCGAGCCAGCCGCCCCCGGCGAAACCGTCGCCCCGGCGGTGGTGCGCCACCTGCGCCAGGTGCTGCTGTGGCCGCTGCGCCTGATCTCGACAGCCAGCCGACGACTCCGAGCAGCGCCGCGCGCCATGGCGCCTGCTGCGCGAGATGGGCGACGCGTCGCCCTGGCGCGAGCAGCACGACGAGTTCACCGGCGACGCGGCGCAGTTCCACGAGCGCCACTACAACGAGTTCGTCGCCTTCCTGCCCTACGTGCAGCGCTTCCTCTACGGCGAGGGCCGCGCCGGGCGCGCCGACGGCGAAGCGAGCGAGCGCTCGCCGATGCGCGTCTTCCGCCGTCACGACATCGCGCAGGTGCGCGTGCAGCCGCGCGCCGGCGACGCGCCCGTGACGCTCGACGTGATCCACGTCGATCTGTACTTCTTTTATGGCGTGGACGTGGTGCTGCTCAACGTCGAGGTCGCGGCCGACGAGTTGCCGCTGCCGCTGGCCGAGGAGCTGATGTACCGCTTCGGCCGCGCCTACCCGGCCGGCTGGTACGCCGACGGCCGGCCGCAGCACAGCCTCACGTCCTGCGAGTGGCTGGGCAAGGACGGCCGCGTGCTGGCGGCCAGCGATGCGCGCGAGCGCGACGCTTTTCTCGCCCATGTGGCCGAGCACCGCGCGCCGCGCATCGCCGCGCATTGGGAGTACGTGCTGGCGCCGCTGGTCAACCACCACTCGGCGCAGGAAGGCGCGCTGCGCTTCCGCCAGATCGAGTACTACCGCATGCCGATGATGGCTTACGTGGCGGTGGACGACCCGGCCGCGTTGACGCGCAGCGACTTCATGCGCCTGGGCCTCGTCACCGGCGCCGGCGAGCCAGGCGCAGCGCGACCGAGCGCGCGCTGCCCTATGCCGATGCGCACCTGAGCCGACTTCGAACAGCGCTTCTGCTACGACCGCTTCTGGAGCGCGAGCGGCGCCGCGCCGCGCACGCGCTACCTGTGCTCGGGCCTGTCGCTGGTCGTCGTCGGCGACGCGCACAACGAGTTCTACCGCTGCCGCACGCGCGGCGTGCTGGCGCAGTTCCGCCACCAGCATTTCCTGCTCTTCCTGATCGCGCATTTTCAGAAAGCGACGCTGCTGATGGTCAGCGACCAGTTGGCCGAGGCGCTGATGGCGATGGACCTGACATCGCCGGCGAGCATCCGCCGCTTCAAGCGCCGCATCCGCATCGCCTTCGTCGCCTTCCTCTCCTTCACCCACCGCTACTGGTTCCACGAGGTCAGCGAGCAGGCGCATGTCAAAGCGCTGTGGAAGATGTGCCGCGAGCACCTCGACATCGAACCGCTGTACGCCGAGGTCAAGGAGCGCATCGGCGACATGAACGGCTATCTCGACGCCGATGCGCTGCGCCGCCAGGCCAACACGGTCGTGCGGCTGACCGTGGTGACGATCTTCGGCCTGATCGGCACTGTCACCACGGGCTTTCTCGGCATGAATTTATTCGCCGAGAGCGATGCCTCGTGGCCAACCAAGGCGTTGCTGTTCCTGCTCGTCTTTGTCCCCACGATCGCGTTGACGATGTACACGATGGTGAAATCGAAGCGACTGTCGGATTTTCTCGACGTGGTCAGCGACGAGCGCGTCTCGAGCTGGAACAAGGTCAAATCTTTCTTCGCGGTCTGGGGCCGCGGCACGGAGTAACGATGTTCGACTGGATCGCCGACCCCAACGCCTGGGTGGCCCTGGCCACGCTGACCGCGCTCGAGATCGTGCTCGGCGTGGACAACATCATCTTCATCTCGATCCTCGTCGGCCGCCTGCCGCCGGAGAAACGCGACATCGCACGCCGCCTGGGCCTGACGCTGGCGATGGGCACGCGCATCCTGCTGCTGCTGTCGCTGGCCTGGATCATGCGGCTGACCGAGCCGCTGTTCACCGTCTTCGGCAAGGACATCTCCGGCCGCGACCTGATCCTGATCGGCGGCGGACTGTTCCTGTTGTGGAAGAGCGTGCACGAGATCCACAACAGCCTGGAGGGCGAGCATGAGACCGGCGCCGACGGCAGCGCCACCAAAGCCGCCGGCGTTAGCTTTGCCGGCGTGCTGGTGCAGATCGCCATCATCGACATCGTCTTCTCGCTCGACTCGGTGATCACCGCGGTGGGCCTGGCCGACGACGTGATGGTGATGGTGATCGCCATCGTCGCCGCGGTCGGCGTGATGATGTTCGCCGCCAAGCCGATCGGCGAGTTCGTCGACGCGCACCCGACGATCAAGATGCTGGCGCTGGCCTTCCTGGTGCTGGTCGGCGTGACGCTGATGGCCGAAGGCTTCGGCACCCATGTGCCCAAGGGGTATATCTACTTCGCGATGGCGTTCTCGTTTGCGGTGGAGATGATCAACATCCGGCTGAGGAAGCGCATGACCGCGCCGGTGCAGTTGCGCAAGGACATGCCCGGCGACTGAGCGTGGGCGTCAGGGGGGCAGCGGCTCGACGGTCATGCCCGCTTCGGCAAGCCGCTGCGCATACGGCAGACCGAGTGCAGTCGCCGCCGTGAGCACACCGCCGCGCCTGGCGCCGCCGGGCAGCTTGCGCAGGTCGCCGGCGAGCGCCATCGCCGCTTCGCAGACGAAGAGCGTGGTCGCGCGGTTGCCGGGGTCGCCGCGGCCGGCGATGCGGCCGCGGACCTGCGTGCCGTCGGCACTCTCGCCGATCAGCTCGCAGCGCAACGAGCCGTTGTCCATCGCGCGCTCGCTCGGGCCCTGGCCCGGCTTCGGCAGCAGCTTGCGCAGCGCGGCGCGCCAGGCGGCGCTGCGCATGCCGACGACGCCGACACCGATGCCGCCGGCCATGCCGGTGGCGATCGCCGCGCCGAGCGGTCCGCGGCCGGTGCGCAGGAACTCCTGATAGACCATGCCCGGCGCGTACGGGCTGCCGCGCTGCGGCAACAGCGCCACGCTGCGGCGCACGATGCGCGTGTTGATCGCGGCCATCACGAACGGCGCGAGCCAGGTGTTGAAGTCGCTGTCGTGGCGCGGCGCCAGCGGGTCGGCGTGGTCCGTGCGATCGGCTGGCGCCGTGCCTTGCGGGTTGAGCAGGAACGGGTCGGCGAGTTGATCCAGCGCGCCCGCCTCGGCGATGTTGAGCAGTGAAGCCAGCGTGCCGCCGTTCAAGCCGCCGCGGATCGTGTGACAGGCCTTGATGCGCACGCAGCGCTGGCCGCTCTCGCGCTTGACGGCCTCGGCGACGAGCAGCGCGCCGATGTCCGACGGCACCGAATCGAAACCGCAGCACGGCACGATGCGCGTGCCATCGGCGGCGGCTTGTTCGTGATGGCGGTCGATCATGTCGCGCACCCACGGCGTTTCGCCGGTGATGTCGCAGTAGTGCGTGCGCTGCGCCACGCAGGCGGCGACGAGCGCGCTGCCGTAGAGCGCAAACGGCCCGGCGGTGCTGAGCACCACGCTGGTCTGCGCGGCCAGCGACGACAGCGCTTGTTCGTCGGCTGCGTCGGCAACGACGATTCCGGCAGTCGCCGCGCCGGCGCCGGCCGCCGCGCGTGCTTGTTTGAGTCTGGCCTCGTTGCGCCCCGCGAGCGCCCAGCGCAAGTCGTCGGCGTGCTCGGCGAAGTACGCCACCGTCTGCCGGCCGACGAAGCCGCTGGCGCCGTAGAGAACGACGTCGTAAGAGCGTCTGTTCACGCGATGCGCGCTTCTTCGAGCTGCGCTCGTGTCGGCAGCCCTTCCGTATCGCCGCGCACCTGCACACAGCGCGCGCCGATCCAGGCGGCGCGGCGGGCGGCGTCGGCGATGCCGCGGCCTTCGAGCAAGGCGCTGGTCACGCCGACCATGAAGCCGTCGCCGGCGCCGACGGTGTCGATGACCTCGGCCACGGGGAACGCAGCGATCCGTCCGCAACCGGCGTCGATGTCGTCGAAGTAGGCGCCGTCGGCGCCGAGCTTGACGACGACGCGCTTGGCACCGCGCTCGCGGTAGAAGCGCGCGATGGCCTCGGGCGTGTCGTGGCCGGTGAGCAGCCGGCCTTCTTCGATGCCGGGCAGCACCCAGTCGGCGTGAGCCGCGAGCCCGTTGATCGTCTCGCGCATCGCCTCGCGCGACGGCCACAGCGTCGGCCGCAGGTTGGGGTCGAAGCCGATCGTCTTGCCGTGCGCGCGCGCCACCGCCATCGCGCGCCGCGTGGCCGCGAGCGTGCTCGCCGACAGCGCGGGGAAGACGCCGCTCACGTGCAGGTGCCGCGCCGCCGCGATCTGCGCTTCGTCGAGGTGCTCAGGGCCGAAGCCGCTCGCGGCAGAGCCGCGGCGGTGGTACTCGATCGGCGGGTCGCTGCCGTCATCGACGCGGCCTTTGAACATGAAGGCCGTTCGCTCGCCGGCAAGGCACGCCACGCGCGAGCCATCGACCCCTTCACCGCCGATCGCGTTCAACAGATAGCGCGCCATCGAGTCGTCGCCGAGCCGGCTTTGCCAGCCCACCTTGAAGCCCAGGCGCGCCAGGCCGATGGCGACGTTGGTCTCGGCACCGGCCGTGCGTTTGGAGAAACGCGGGACCTGTTCGAGGGGGCCGGCACTGTCGGCAACCAACATCAGCATCGCTTCGCCGAGCGTCGCGATGTCAATTGCTGCGCGTTGCAAGATCTGCCACCCGGGCTATCCTAAACGCTCGACGCCTGGCTGCCAGCCAATCGACCAACAGACCAACAACAGGCATGCGCCAACACCCTGCACTTCCCCCACCGCGCCACATCGCGGGCCTCGACGGTCTGCGCGCGCTGTCGGTGATCGCCGTGGTCTGGCATCACGCGCATCCGGGGCTGCCGGCGTGGCCGATGTCTTACAACGGCTTTCTCGGCGTCGATGTCTTCTTCGCCTTGAGCGGCTTTCTGATCACCACGCTGCTGCTCGAAGAGCGCGCCGCCACCGGCGGCATTGCACTCGGGCGCTTCTACATGCGGCGCAGCCTGCGCATCTTTCCGCTGTACTACGCGCTGCTGGCGCTGCTCGCGATCTACTTCCTGGCCACGCCGGGCTCGGCGCAGAGTGCGTCGTTCATGCAGGCGCTGCCGCTGCATCTGGCCTACCTGAGCAACTGGGTGCCGGTGGACGGCTTCATGGCCATCTCCTGGTCGCTGGCTACCGAAGAGCAGTTCTACCTGTTGTGGCCGCCGCTGCTGGTGCTGTTGGGCCGCCATGCGCTGTGGCCGCTGCTCGTCTTCCTGGGGGTCAACCTTGCCGTCGGCTTCGGCCACGGGCTGGGCACGCTGCAGGCGCTGGGCTTGTCCTACCAGGCGCTGCCGATCCTGCAAGCCACCTTCACGCCGATCTTGCTCGGCGTGCTGCTGGCCTATGCGTTGCGCGTGAGTGCGCTGCGCGACGCGCTGTCGCGCGCACCGGTGTGGGCGCTGCCGGCGGCCGTGTTGATGCTGCTCTGGCTGGCCAACATCGGCGGCGACGTGCGCGGCTGGCAGCGCCTGGCGTTTTCGCTGTGCACGATCGCCGTGCTCGCGCTGGTGGCGTTGCAGCCGGGCTCGATCGTCGTGCGCGCTTTGCAGTGGCGGCCGCTGGCCTACATCGGCGCGGTGAGCTACGGCGTGTACCTGCTGCACAAGATCGCGCTGCACGTCGTGCGCGTGCTTGCCGGCCGCATGGGCGGCGAGCTGGAGCCGCTGCTGCTGTTTGCCGCGGGCCTGGCCTTGTCGGTCGCGCTGGCCGCGTTGAGCTTCCACTTCTTCGAGCAACCCATCCTGCGCCTGAAGTCACGCTTCCAGCCGCGCGCCAGGGCGCCGCAGCGTCCGCTGGGCGACATTGCTGCAGCACGCGAGCCGGTGTAAGCCGTCAGCCCCGGCCCACGAACGGCATCGCCGTCGCCATCACCGTGACATTCAAGATGTTCGCTTCCGGCGGCAACTTCGCCATCATCAGAAAGGTGGAGACGACGTTGTCCATCGCCATGCGCGGCTCGGGCTTGACCGTGCCGTCGGCCTGCGGCACGCCGCCGACCATCTTGGACGTCATGTCGGAGGCGACGTTGCCGATGTCGATCTGGCCCACCGCGATGTTGTACTTGCGGCCGTCGAGCGAGGCCGTCTTGGTGATGCCGCTCACCGCATGCTTGGTCGCCGTGTAGGCCACCGAGTTCGGCCGCGGCGCGTAGGCCGAGATCGAGCCGTTGTTGATGATGCGCCCGCCCTGCGGCGTCTGCGCCTTCATCGCCTTGAACGCCTGCTGCGTGCACAAGAACGTGCCGGTCAGATTGGCCGCGACACTCGCTTGCCACTGCTCGAACGGCAGGTCTTCGAGCAGCGCGCTCATGCTCGACACGCCGGCGTTGTTGAACAGCAGATCGATCCGGCCGAAGCGTTGCAGCACGGTGGCGAAGAGCGCCGCCACCGAGGCCGGGTCGCCAACATCGGTCGATACCGCGAGGCCGCGTTTCGGCTCGGCGCAGGCCGCAACCGACTCGTCGAGCGCCTCGCGCCGCCGGCCGACGAAGGCGACCTGCCAGCCGTCTGCGACCAGCGCTTGCGCACAGGCGCGGCCGATGCCGCTGCCGGCGCCGGTGACGATGGCACTGCGTGGCGTGTTCGTGTTCATGGCAATCCTCGGGGCCATCGTCGATGGCGGTGCGGTATCGTAAGGTCATCCCCCGACGAGGCCCACCATGACCGCAAAACCCGACGTGCTCACCGTCGCCAAGCTGGCGCCTTTTCTGCTGGAGCCGCTGCAAGCCGCGTTCACGGTTCATGGCAACGCGGACGGCGCGCCGCTGGACCGCATCCGCGCCATCTGCGGCAGCGGCGAATCCAAAGTCCCGGCCACGTTGATCGCGCAACTGCCGGCATTGCAGATCGTCTCGATCATGGGCGTCGGCTACGACGGCGTCGATGTCGCGGCCTGCAAGGCGCGCGGCATCGTCGTCACGCACACGCCCGATGTGCTCAACGACGACGTGGCCGACCTGGCGCTGGCGCTGGCGCTCAACATCGCACGGCGCATCCCGCAGGCCGACCGCCATGTGCGCGATGGAAAGTGGCCGCAGGGGCCGATGCCGCTGGCCACGAAGATGAGCGGCGCACGGATGGGCATCGTCGGCATGGGCCGCATCGGCCAGGCGATTGCCGAGCGCGCGCGCGCCTTCGGCATGAGCATCGCCTACACCGCACGCAGCGCCAAGCCCGAGCTGCCGTACACGTTTCACGCCACGCCGCAGGCGCTGGCGGCGGCGAGCGACTTTCTCGTCGTCATCACGCCCGGTGGTGCGGCCACGCGCAAGCTGATCGATGCCTCGGTGCTGCAAGCGCTGGGGCCGAAAGGCTTTCTGATCAACGTCGCGCGCGGCTCGGTGGTCGATGAAGCGGCGCTGATCGAGGCTTTGCAGAAAGGCACCATTGCCGGCGCGGCGCTCGACGTCTTCGAGAACGAGCCGAACGTGCCCGAGGCGCTGCGCGCGCAGGACAACGTGGTCCTCGTGCCGCACATCGGCAGCGCGACGTTGGCCACGCGGCATGCGATGGCGAATCTCGCCTTCGACAACCTGCGCGCGTTTTTTGCGGGCGAGCGCCCGCCGACGCCGGTGCCCGAATGCCGCTAGCGATCGTCGTCATGGGTGTGTCGGGCTGCGGCAAGAGCACCGTCGGCACCCGTCTGGCACAGCAGATCGGCGCGACGTTTCTCGACGCCGACGACTTCCATCCGCCGGCCAACGTTCGCCGCATGCGCGCCGGCATCGCGCTCACCGACACCGAGCGCGCGCCGTGGCTCGACGCGCTGGCGGCGCGGCTGGCGGTGGCCGGCGCGGCAGATGAAGCCGTGGTGCTGGCCTGCTCGGCGTTGAAGCGCAGCTACCGCGACGCGCTGCGCCGCGGCGCGCCCGCACTGACCCTCGTGCACCTGACCGGCAGCGCGGCGCTGCTGGCCGAGCGCATCAGCGCGCGGCCCGGCCACTACATGCCGCCGGCGCTGTTGCCGAGCCAGCTGGCAACGCTCGAAACCCCCGGCGGCGACGAGCGTGCGATCACGCTCGACATCGCTGCCACCACCGACGATCTTGTCGCCGCCATCCGCAAGCAAATGCCATGACGACCCCGACCATCACCCAAATCCTCCTCGAAACCGGACCCGACGGCCGTGCGCGCTTTCGCGAACAGGCGATTGCGCTCACCGAAGGCAAGCCCGCCGCGCGCCTGTCGCCGCTGCTGCCCAGCGGCGGCCTGCAGTGGCGCGAGAGTCCTGTCGGCTTTCGCAGCGAATTCCATTGCACCGAAACCCCGCAGTGGCTGTTCGTGCTGCGAGGCGCGATGGAGATCGGCCTGCAGGACGGCGGCACGCGCGTCTTCCGCGCCGGTGATGCTTTCTATTCGAACGACACGCTGCCGGCAGGCGCGGTCTTCGATGCCAAAGTTCACGGCCACTGGAGCCGGCAGGTCGGCGACGAGCCGTTGCGCACGCTGTTCGTGCGCGCTTAGGGCGCCCCCCCTGTTCCGCGCTGGTTCCTGACCGCACCGGCGCGCAGAATCTTCTTCGCTGCGACGCCCAGGCGAGGCGCGGTGCGTCTTGATCGCCTCAGCGGTCCGCAGCCAGGAGACGACAAATGTCCAAGCACGTGTCCACCGCAGTTGTCTTGGCAGTACTCGCATTCACACCCGGCCAGCCCGCCGCTGCCGCAGAACACAACCTGGAGTTCAAGCTGGTGACCAAGGCCATCGAGGTCAAGAGCCTGGAGGCGGCGAACATCGAAGGCCAGACGGTGACCCTGTTGAAGATGCACGGCGTGGCCTTCTTCAAGGACGGCCGCGTGGCATCGAAAGAGTTCATCTACAACAGCGACTTCAACAAGGGCTCGGGTCCGTTCTTCGGCTACAGCACCTACCAGTTCGAGGACGGCTCGTCCATCACCGCGCGCTTTGCCGGCACGCAGCGCGCCGGCCAGCTGATCCATGGCGAGTACACCGTCGTTTCAGGCAGCGGCGCCTACGCCGGCGCCAAAGGCAGCGGCACTTTCGACGGCGTTGCGCACAAGCTCACCGGCGCCAACCTGCTGAGCGGCAAGCTGTCGATCACCACGCCCTGACCCGGCGTTGCCGGCGGCTGGAGCGACAGGCCTGGCGCGGCGCCACGGCGGCTGCTGTGCCGCGGGTGCGGTAGGCTTGTCTGCATGAACTTTCAACTCACCGCCGACCACACCGAGATGGTGTGGCGGCTGCTTGCCGCGCTGTGTGCCGGCGCGGCGATCGGCTACGAACGCTCGTACAACGGCCGGCCGGCGGGCTTTCGCACGCATGCGCTGGTCTGCATGTCGTCGAGCCTGCTGATGCTGGTCACGGTGTACGAAGCGTCGTGGGTGCGCAGCGCGCCCGGAGAGATCCGGGTGGACCCGACGCGCATGGCGCAGGGCATCATGACCGGCATCGGTTTTCTCGGCGCCGGCGCGATCATCAAGGAAGGCCTGACGGTGCGCGGCCTGACCACGGCGGCGTCGATCTGGATCACCGCAGCGATCGGCGTGCTGGCCGGCATCGGCTTTTACTTTCCGCTCATCGTCAGCGTGATCCTGACGCTGGGCGTGCTCAGCGTCTTCCGCTGGATCGAGCAGGCGATGCCGACGCAGGCCTACTTCCAGTTCGATGTGCGCCTGGCGCGCGACGGCGGCCTCGACGAAGACAGCTTGCGCGAGCTGTTGGCGCAGCACGGCTTTTCGATCGCCAACTTCAGCCACCGCTTCGACGGCGAAGGCGGCATCAAACGCCACGGCATGGTGATGCGAACGAAAGACCGCAAGGCGGTGTCGCGGCTGGCGGACACGCTCGAAGCGCATCCGGCGATCCTCGATTTCAAGATCGCGCCAACGGGCGATTAGGCGCAGAAGTCAGGACGCAGTGCCACTTCTCCTGACCTGCTTCGGCGGTTAGGATGCAAGCAGTTTCGTTCTGTCGAACGATGGGGAAATGAGGCGTGACATGAATGTCAATGAGGCCGTAGGTCTAGCCAAGAAACATGTTGCCGAACTGTTCGCCGAGGAGAAGATCGCCAATCTCGGCTTGGAAGAAGTTGAGTTTGATGACGCAGCGAAGGTGTGGCTCATCACGCTCGGTTTCTCGCGGCCGTGGGATGACCCCAAGAACGCACTGGCAGCCCTCGCTCAGTCCGTTTATGCGCGTCGAGTGTTCAAGCAGCTTCGTGTCTCCGACGAAAACGGCCGGGTTCTGTCGGTAAAGCGCAGAGAGGTCGCGACTTGAATGCGGGTGATTGTTCTTGACGCGAATTTGCTTGTCCTGTTCGTTGTAGGCGCCACTTCGAAGGACTATGTCGCGCGCCACAAGCGCCTACGCGCATACACCTCGGCAGACTACGATGTCTTGCGTCGCGTCGTCGAAGAGGCGTCCGAAGTCTTGACGACGCCAAACGCGTTGACCGAAGCATCAAACCTCGCCGCCCACATCGCTGATCCGGCTCGGTCAGAGATTCGCGAAACGTTGCGGAGCCTAATTCTCAACCTGCAAGAAACGTACGTTCCGAGCGGGATTGCCGCTCGCAGAGTGGAGTTTGTGCGGTTAGGTTTGGCCGATGCGGCGATGCTGGAACTCGCAGATGACCAGCGCGTGGTGTTGACGGCCGATCTCGATCTGTATCTGGCGATCATGAATGAGGGAGGCAACGCAATCAACTTCAATCACTTGCGCGACCACGGGATGCAGCCGGTCTGACTGCCGCGCGCACGGTCAGCCGCTCCAACCCGCGCAGGTTGATCAACGGCCGCCACTGCGGCGCATCGTCGACCCACGCCAAGCGCGGGTAGCGCGCGAGCAGCCGCTCGAACACGATCTCGCCTTCGAGCCGCGCCAGCGGCGCACCGACGCAGTAGTGGATGCCGGCGCCGAACGCCAGGTGCGGGTTCGGCGAGCGCGTGATGTCGAAGCGGTCGGGCTCGGCGAACACGGCCGGATCGCGGTTGGCCGCACCGAGCATGAAGAACAGCACCTCGCCGGGCGGCACGATGGTGTCGCCGACGGCGTAGGGCTGCACCGTGTGCCGCGGCACCATGTTGACCGAGCCTTCGTAGCGCAGCATCTCGGCCACCGCGCCGGGCAGCAGCGCCTGCGGGTCGCTGCGCAACTGCGCCAGCGCGTCCGGGTGGCGCAGCAGCGCCAGCGCGCCGTTGCCGATCAGGTTGGTGGTGGTTTCGTGGCCGGCGATGAACAGCAGCACGAGGTTGCCGAGCAGTTCGTCGTCGCTCAAGGCGGCGCCATCGCCGTCGTCCTGCGCGCGGATCAGCGCACCGAGCAGATCGTCGCGCGGCGCGGCGCGGTGGCGCGCCACATGCTCGCGCAGGTAGGCCACCATCTCGTCGCCGGCGATGGCGCCGCCGTGCCGCCAGGCCTTGCGCTGCACCGGCTCCATCATCAGCGCCAGCGTGTCGGACCAGGCCTTGGTCTGCGCGAAATCGGCCGCCGGCAGGCCGAGCACGTCGCAGATGACGCGCACCGGCAGCGGCTGCGCCAGGCCGGTCATCAGGTCGAACGGCTCGTCCGATCCCGGTGCGGGCAAAGCAGCAAGCAGCTCGTCGGTGATCTGGCCGATGCGCTCGCGCAGCGCTTCGATCACCGGCGGCTTGAAGGCGCCGTTGACGAGGCGGCGCAAGCGCGTGTGCTTCGGCGGATCGTTCATCAGCATCCACTGCAAGGTGGTGCGTTCGAGCGTCGAGTCGGCGACGAAGGGCCGCAGCGTCTCCCATGCCGGCAGCCGCCAGGGCTCGCGGCTGAGCTGGTGGTCGCGCAGGCCGGCGCTGACATCGGCGTGGTGGCCGACGAGCCAGATGCCGATCACGTCGCGCTCGATGCGGCCGCGCTCGCGCAGCGCGTGCAGCAACGGGTACGGGTCGTCGCGAAAAGCCGGGTTGCGCATATCGACGGGGCTCATGGCCGAATGATGTCAGAGCTGCCAATCAAAGGGAAAACGCGACGAGGGAAGGTCCGATTGCAATGGCTGCACGCAGCGCGTAGAACCCGCAGCAAACACGCCGCGATCGAGCCAGAACAAGTTCGTTCTTCGGTCGGCTTCGAACCGCAGCCGCGTGTTGAATTTCGATCGGACGCGGCGAGCCGCCCTTCGTTGCACCGACCTACAAACAGGAGACTTCTCGATGCCCCCACTGACCCCGTCCCCGATCGCTGCGCTCGCTGCACTGATGGCCTTCGCCTTGCCGGCGCAAGCGCAAGAGCTGCGCGTGCAGTGCTACTCCGACGGCAATGAATGCGAAGTCACCGCCGAGATCGCCAAGCGCTTCGAAGCTGCGAACAGCGGCGCGAAGATCGTCATCGACAAGGTGCCGTACAAGGCGGTGGTCGAAACGCTGCCGGTGCAGCTTGCGGCCGGCGAAGGCCCCGACGTGGGCCGCGTCGCCGACCTCGGCGGCCTGAACAAGCACTACCTCGATCTGACGCCGCACCTCAGCGCCGCGCGGCAGAAGGCCTGGGCCGAGAACTTCGCATCGACGCTGCCGTGGTTTCGCGCCGGGCCGCAGGACAAGGGCATCTACGGCCTGATGTCGCAACTCACCGTCACCGGCGCCTACGTCAACAAGACGCTGTTCGATCAGGCCAAGGTGCCGATGCCCGATGCCAAGGCGACCTGGGACGACTGGATGGCCGCGGCCGACAAGGTGGCCAAGGCGACCAAGACGCCGTTCGCGATGGCGATGGACCGCAGCGGCCACCGCTTCGCGCCGCTGGCCGTGGCCTACGGCGCCAAGCTGTTCGACGCCAACGGCGTGCCCGTCATCGATGCCGGCTACCAGACCGCGGTCAAGAAGTTCGTCGATTGGAACAAGAACGGCCTGATGCCCAAGGAAGTCTGGGGCGGCACCGGCGGCTCGCAGTACCGCGACGCGTTCGAAGAGTTCGCCAACGGCCGCGTGGTCGTCTATTACTCCGGCTCGTGGCAGTTGAAGCGCATGGACACGCAGGTCACCAAGGCCTTCGAGTGGGCCGTCGCCCCCGCGCCTTGCGGCCCGGCCGCCTGCACCGCGATGCCCGGCGGCGCGGCCTTCGTCGCCTTCAAGCGCACCAAGCAACCGGCGCTGGCGGCGAAGTTCATCGACTTCCTGTCCGAAGACGCGAACTACAAGGAGCTGATGGCCAAGACCGACAACATCCCGGCCAGCATGTCGGTCGCCAAAGCGGGCGTGACCTACAACGTCTCGCCGATGGCCAAGGCGGCGCTCAATGTCTTCGTCGCCGACGTGCCGAAGATCGCGCCGGCCAACTTCGAGTTGCAGGGCTACCGCTTCAACCGCGCGGTGTTCCTGCCGACCGCGCAGCGCATCGGCCAGGCGGTGGCCGGCGAGATGAGCGCCGACGACGCGATCAAGCGCTTGGCCAGCGACATCGACGAGCAGGTCAAGGCAGCGAGCAAGTGATGCTGCGCTGAGTCGCAGGAAACCACGGCATGCAGACCAAGCCCAGCACGCCGTGGTTGTTCCTGGCGCCGAACATGCTGATCTTCGGCGTCTTCACCTTCCTGCCGATCGCGATCAACTTCTACTACGCCTTCACCGGCGGCGTCGAGCTCTACCCGCGCGACCGGCCGTATGTCGGCTTCGAGAACCTGGCCACGCTGCTCGACTGCGGCAACTACCTCGACCCGTCCACCTGCAAGCGCGATCTGTTCTGGCGCGCCGTCTGGAACACGGCCCAGTACTCGCTGTTCCAGGTCACGCTGATGGTGCTGTTCAGCCTGATCACGGCGCTGGTGCTCAACCGCAAGATCATCGGCCGCGGATTCTGGCGCGGCGTGTTCTTCTATCCGGTGCTGCTGTCGCCGGTCGTCGTGGCACTGATCTGGAAGTGGATCCTGCAGCGCGACGGCTTGTTGAACGGCGTCGTCACTGCCGTTCGGCGGCACACCCGACACTGTGGCTGGCCGAGTCCGGCTCGGCGTTCTTCTGGGTCGTCTTCGTCAGCATCTGGGCCCACATGGGCTTCTACACGCTGATCCTGCTGGCCGGCCTGCAGGCCATTCCGGCGGACCTGTACGAAGCCGCGCAGCTCGACCGCGCTTCGCCGTGGCGCAGCCTGACCCGCATCACGCTGCCGCTGCTGATGCCCAACCTGCTCGTCGTGCTCGTGCTGGCGGCGATCCGCGCGGTGCAGACCTTCGATGAGGTCTTCGTGCTCACCGGCGGCGGGCCGGGGTCGGCGACGACCTTCGTCGTGCAGTTCATCTACCAGACCGGCTTCCAGGAGCAGGTGCGGCTGTACGGATTGGCTGCGGCCGGGCTCGCTGCTGCTGGCGGTGGCGCTGATCGTGCTGACGCTGGTGCAGTTGAAGGCGACGAGCGCCGGCGGACGCGGGGGAGAAGGCGCGAGTGAACGCCGTCGCCTTCCTCACGCGACACGCGCGGCCGGCGCGCGCTCGACTGGACCGACTGGCTCTCCTACGTCTACCTCGCCGTCGGCCTGTTCCTGATGTTCGGCCCGGTGCTGTGGCTGGTGATGTCGTCGTTCAAGACCGAAGCGGCGCTGTCCGAATTTCCGCCGCGCTTGTTGCCCTACGGACAGAAGTCGGTCGCGGTGCCCGGCGAAGAAGGCATGAAGCCGGTCTTTCGCGTCAAGCTGCCCGACGGCACGACGCGCGAGCTGCCCGAGCTGCGCCGCATCGGCCTGATGGCGACGCATGTCGATCCGGCCAAACCGGACGAGCTGATCCGCGTCAACATCGCCGACCGCGAGCCGGTGCGCGAATTCCGCTTGGCCACCGAGAACTACACCGAGCTCGGCGGCAAGTTCAACTTCGGCCGCTACCTGTGGAACTCGGTCTTCATCACCGTCGTCGCGACGATCCTCACGCTGCTCTTCAACTCGATGGCCGCGTTCGCGCTGTCGAAGTACAAGTTCAAGGGCCGCAGCGGCGTGTTTCTGCTGATCATCGCCACGCTGATGGTGCCGCCGGCGATCGTGCTCGTGCCCAACTTCCTGGTCGTCTCCGAACTCGGCCTGCTCAACAGCCTGTGGGGCGTGATCTGGCCGGCCGTGGCCACGCCCACCGGCGTCTTCCTGCTGCGCCAGTACATGCTGACGATCCCCGACGAGCTGCTCGACGCGGCGCGCATGGACCATGCGAGCGAGTGGCGCATCTACTGGCGCATCGTGCTGCCGCTGGCCGCACCGGCGCTCGCGGTGCTGGCGATCTTCTCGGTGATGTGGCGCTGGAACGATTTCCTCTGGCCGCTGATCGTGCTGTCGAAGAACGAGCACTTCACGCTGCAGCTCGCGCTCAACGCCTTCCAGGGCGACCTCGTCACGCAGTGGCACTACCTGCTGGCGATGACGGTGATCACGCTGCTGCCGATCACGCTGGTGTTTGCTTTCTTGCAGAAGTACATCACGCAGGGCATCGCTTCGGCGGGAGTCAAATAAAGATGGCGTCACTGCAACTCAAACAACTGGTCAAGGACTTCAGCGCCGTGCGCGTGATCCACGGCGTGGACCTGACGGTCAACAACGGCGAGTTCGTCGTCTTCGTCGGCCCGTCGGGCTGCGGCAAGAGCACGCTGCTGCGCATCATCTGCGGGCTCGAAGATGCTTCAGCAGCGGCGACATCCTGATCGACGGCCAGCGCGTCAACGACGTGCGCGCGGCGGACCGCGAGCTGGCGATGGTCTTCCAGTCGTATGCGCTCTACCCGCACATGACGGTGCGGCAGAACATGGCCTTCGGGCTGGAGAACATCGGCACGCTCGAAAGGCGAGATCGAGCAAGCGCGTCGGCGACGCCGCCAAGCTGCTGCGCCTGGACACGCTTCTGCAGCGCAAGCCGACGCAGCTCTCCGGCGGCCAGCGCCAGCGCGTCGCGATCGGCCGCTCGATCGTGCGCGAGCCGAAGATTTTTCTCTTCGACGAGCCGCTGTCGAACCTCGACGCCGAGCTGCGCGTGTCGATGCGCGGCGAGATCAGCGCGCTGCACCGGCGCTTGTCAGCCACCAGCATCTACGTCACGCACGACCAGGTCGAGGCGATGACGATGGCCGACAAGATCGTCGTGCTGCGGCTCGGCCGCATCGAGCAGGTCGGCTCGCCGCTCGAGCTGTACAACAAGCCGGCCAACCAATTCGTCGCCGGCTTCATCGGCTCGCCGCAGATGAATTTCGTCGCCGTCACCGCCAGCGACCGACGGCTCGGTGGCGCCGAAGTTCGGCGGCAGCGTCACCGTGCCCGGCGCGCGCGCGGCCGCCGGCACGGCGCTGACGCTCGGCGTGCGGCCGGAGCATCTGTCGTTGCAGCCGCTTGCCCGGCGCGCTGGCGCTGCCGGTCACGGTGGCGCAGGTCGAACAGCTCGGCGGCCTGTCGCTGATCTACGGCACGCTGCCGGGCGATGACACGACGCGCGTCACGGTGCAAAGCGCCGGCCAGGTGCGCACCGCCGTCGGCGACACGCTCACCGCCTACGCGCCCGCCGAGGCCTGCCATCTGTTTGCCGCCGACGAGGCGGGCAAATCGCTGCGTCCTTCGACGAGCTCAGGATGATCGGGAATTATTCCGTTCGGGCTGAGCTTGTCGAAGCCCTGGCGCCACATCACCAAGCCCTTCGACAAGCTCAGGGCGAACGGGGATGCAAGTCATGACACCCCTGCGTAAAGCTACCCTGCTGTCGCTGGCTGCCGGCGTGCATCGAACTCCAACTCGACCACGGCTGGCGCGCCCGCGTGACCTTGATCGACGGCCACACCGGCCGCACGACGCTGCTGCCGCCCGACGGCTGGCGCGAGCCGCGCACCTGGGCGCTCGATCCCACCGGCGTGTTCCCGCTCGAAGGCGTGCAACGCGATGCGCTGTTCGCGCCCGACGCGAGCGCCGCCGCATCGCAACACGGCGACATGCTGCACCTCGACGGCACACACCTGCGCGCGCGCATCGCGCTCGACCCGTTTGCGATCACGTGGGAGCAACGCGCCGACAACGACCCATGGCAGTTCTGCTGCGGCGACCGCGCCGAGAGCTACGCCTACGCCTTCTCCGAACGCAGCGGCACGCTTTGGCACTGGCAGCAGCGCGACCCCGCGCAAGACCGCTACTTCGGCCTGGGCGACAAGACCGGCCCGCTCGACCTGCACGGCCGGCGCTTGCGCACGCGCATGCTCGATGCGCTCGGCTACGACGCCAAGACGAGCGATCCGCTCTACAAACACTGGCCGTTTTTCCTCACCCACCGCAACGGCGCGGCCTGCGGCCAGTACTACGACACGCTGGCCGAATGCACGTTCGACTTCGGCGCCGAGCACGACAACTACCACGGCCGCTACCGCGCCACCGAAATCGCCGACGGCGACTTCGACTGTTATGTCTTCGCCGGCCCGTCGCTGCGCGAGGCGCTGGCGCGGTTCGTCGCCGCGATCGGCGGCACGGTGTTGCCGCCGCGCTGGACGCTCGGCTTTGCCAACACCGCGATGGGCCTGGCCGACGCCGCCGACGCGCAAGCGCAGATCCGCGGCTTCCTCGGCCACGCTGAAAAAGACGGCTTCCCGCTGTCGAGTTTTCATTTCGGCTCCGGCTACACCAGCCGCGGCAAGCAGCGCTACGTCTTCACCTGGAACCACGACAAGTTCCCCGAGCCGAAGGCACTGTTGGCAGACTTTGCAAAAGCCGGCGTGCGCACCGTCGCCAACCTGAAACCGTGCCTGCTCGACGACCACCCGGCCTACGCAGCGCCTCGCCGCCGCAAGGCGCGTTCGTGCGCGATCGACAACGGCCCCTGCCTCGAACAGTTCTGGGACGGCTGGGGCGCGCACCTCGACTTCACGCGCGACGGCGACCGCGCCTGGTGGCAGACGAGGCTGCAAGAGCAGGTGCTCGACATCGGCATCGACGTCGGCTGGAACGACAACAACGAGTACGAGATCTGGGGCGAACGCGCCTCGTGCCACGGCTTCGGCCAGGCGCTGCCGATGGCGCGCTCGCACGCCCTGCAGCCGCTGCTGATGACACGCGCCACCTTCGACCAGCAGTCGCGCCACCATCCCAACGAGCGCATCTACACGATCACGCGCGGCGGCCCGCCGGGCCTGCAGCGCTACGCGCAAACCTGGAGCGGCGACAACAGCACGAGCTGGCACACGATGCGCTGGAACCAGCGCATGGCGCTGACGATGAGCCTGTCGGGCCTATTCAACACGGGGCACGACATCGGCGGCTTCGACGGCCCGGTGCCCGACGCCGAGATGCTGATCCGCTGGACGCAGGCCTGCTGCCTGGTGCCGCGCATGATCATGAACAGCTGGAAGGCCGACGGCAGCGTCAACTCGCCGTGGCTGCATCCGGAAGCCACGGCGACGATCCGCGCCGCGGTGGGCCTGCGGCTGAAGCTGATGCCGTACCTGTACACGCAACTGTGGCGCGCGACGCGCGAGCACCTGCCGGTGTTGCGGCCGACGTTCTTCGACTTCGGCGATGACGTTCAGTGCTGGCAAGACAACGACGAGATGATGGTCGGCCCCGACCTGCTCGCCGCGCCGGTGTTCGAGCCCGGCGCGCGCGAGCGCCGCGCCTATCTGCCGCGTCATGCCGACGGCTGGTGGCATTGGACGAGCGGCACGCACTTCAGCGGCGGCGAGTGGGTCACGGTGAAAGCACCGCTCGACGAGCTGCCGCTGTTCGTGCGCGGCGGCGCGCTGCTGCCCGCGACCGACAGCGACAGCGACCGCCTGCGCACCGAGGAGCCGTCACGCGCGCTGTTGTGGTTTGCGCCGCCGTCGGGCGAAGCCAGCGCGCTGCTCTACGAAGACGACGGCCTGCATCGTGGCGCGTCGCCCGACCGCTATCGGCTGCACCGCTTCGCAACGCGCGCCGACGCGACGACCTTGCATTTGTCGCTCGCCAGCGAGGGCGGCTGGACGCTGCCGTACGGCAGCATCCGCGTCGTCTTGCCCGGCAGCGAAATGCGCACGCTGACGATGGACGCCGCTGAGCGCGGCGTGACGCTGCGGCGCTGACGCGACCCGTGTTCGCGTGGCTCGGCAACGTGCAGGCGACTGCACAGCGACGCGATGACCTGTGGCACTTGCTCGGCCCGCGGCCGTGGCGCGCCGCAGGTGTGGCCGGCGAGCCGCTCGCGCGTGACGAACACCACCACGCCGTCGTCGAACGCTGGCGCCTGCACCTCAACGCAGAGCAGCCCGTGCCGGCGCTGCTGCTGCGCCCGCGTGCCGTCACGCCGCGCGGCGTGGTCCTCTACTGCCACGCCCACGGCAACCGCTTCGACACCGGCAAGGACGAGCTGCTCGCCGGCCGCCCCGCGTTGTTGTCGCCGCCGTATGGCGAAGCATTGACGACACGCGGCTGGGCCGTGCTCGCCATCGACCATTGGGGCTTCGGCGAGCGCCGACAGGTGAGCCCCCAAGGGCCGGGCTCGCCCGGCGAGCGAGCGCTCGTCAAACGCCTGCTCTGGCAAGGCGCCACGCTGTGGGGCTGGCGCGTGCACGACACGCTGGCCGCGCTCGACTGGCTGCGCGCGCAGGCGGGCTTCGAGTCGCTGCCGGTGGTGACGCTCGGCATTTCGATGGGCAGCACGATGGCGCTGTGGTCGGCGGCGCTCGATGCACGCATCGCCGGCTGCGTCGACCTCTGCTGCGCCGCCGAGTACGACGCGCTGCTGCACAGCGGCAGCTTCGACTTGCACGGCGAGTACTTCTTCATCCCGGGCTTGCTGCGCGAGTTCACGCTCGCCGAAATCGCCGCGCTGATCGCGCCGCGGCCGCACCTCTCGCTCGCCGGCCGCGCCGACCCGCTGACGCCTCCCGCCGGCCTGGCGTCGCTCGACCGCGATCTGCGCGCGGTCGATGCCGCCCTCGGCACGCCCGCGCGCTGGCATCAGGTGCTCACAGACGGCGGTCACGCCGAAACGCCGGCAATGCGCCGCCAGGTGCTGGACTGGCTCGACTGCGCGGCCCCTGCATCGGCGTCAACCCTATAGTCAGCCCCCGGCGCGGGAGATGTAATCGCCGCGTGCCCAAGTTCAACCGACTGCCCGCCGCTCAAAGGCGACCCAAGGAGACAACCCCGATGCATGCAACTCTCAAACTGATCGCCGGTGCCGTGCTCGCCACCGCCGGCTCGCTGGCGATGGCCCAGGCCGTAGGCGTGAGCTGGTCCAACTTCCAGGAAGAGCGCTGGAAGACCGACGAAAAAGCGATCAAGGACCAGCTGACCAAACTCGGCGGCACCTACGTCAGCGCCGACGCCGGCGGCTCGCCCGAAAAGCAGTTGGCCGACATCGACGGCCTGATCGCCAAGGGCGCCAAGGCGCTGATCATCCTGGCGATGGACAAGGACGCGATCGTGCCGGCGCTGGCCAAGGCCAAGGCGAAGAACATCCCCGTCATCGCGTACGACCGCCTGATCGAGGCGCCCGGTGTCTTCTACATCACCTTCGACAACAAGGAAGTCGGCCGCCTGCAGGCGCGCGCGGTGCTCGCGGCCAAGCCCAAAGGCAACTACGTGATGATCAAGGGCTCGCCCACGGACCCGAACTCCGACTTCCTGCGCGCGGGGCAGCAGGAGGTGCTCGACGCCGCGATCAAGAAGGGCGACATCAAAATCGTCGGCGAGGAGTACACCGACGGCTGGAAGCCCGAGAACGCGCAGAAGAACATGGAGCAGATCCTGACCAAGAACCAGAACAAGGTCGATGCGGTGGTGGCCAGCAACGACGGCATGGCCGGCGGCGTGGTGGCAGCTTTGTCGGCGCGCGGCTTGAAGGGTGTGCCGGTGTCGGGCCAGGACGGCGATGCGGCGGCGCTCAACCGCGTGGCGATGGGCACGCAAACGGTGTCGGTGTGGAAGGACTCGCGCGACCTCGGCCGCGAAGCCGCTACCGCCGCGGTGTCGCTTGCCAAGGGCCAGAAGGTGGCCGGCGCCAAGACCTGGGCCGAAGGCGCGAAGAAGGTGCCGATGGAGGCGATGTTCCTGAAGGCGGTGCCGGTGACGCAAGCCAACCTCGACGCCGTCATCAAGGCCGGGCACATCAGCAAGGACGCGGCGTGCAAGGGCGTGGACAAGGCTGCGGCGCCGGCGGCCTGCAAGTAGCAGCACCATCGACCGGCCCCGCGTGATCGCGGGCCGGTTGTTTGAAGCCAAGCCATGACGAACCAACTACAGATCAGCGCGCTCGACCTTCGCCTGTCGATCATGGCCGGCGTGCTGGCGGTGATGGCGCTGGTCTTTCACATCGCCACCGGCAACTTCCTGACGCCGGAGAACCTGTACAACATCGCGCAGCAGACCGCCGTGGTCGGCATCGTTGCCGCGGCCGTCGCGCTGATCATCGTCGCGCGGCAGATCGATCTGTCGGTCGGCTCGGTGATGGGCGTGGTCGGCGTGTTGATCGCGTTCCTGATGTACACGCACAACTGGCACTGGGTGCCGGCGTGCCTGGCCGGGCTGGCGGTGGC
The DNA here is from genome assembly GCA_963732625.1 of uncultured beta proteobacterium. GTDB lineage: Bacteria > Pseudomonadota > Gammaproteobacteria > Burkholderiales > Burkholderiaceae_C > CADEEN01. The sequence goes on from CAVTAM010000045.1 coordinate 38,044, forward strand.
GCTGGTGATCGCGCTCTACCAGGGCTGGCTCACGGCCTACCTCGGCGTGCCGTCGTTCGTGGTCACGCTCGGCGGCCTGATGTCGTTTCGCGGCGCGGCGTTTCTGGTGGCCGACGGCAAGACGCAGCCGATCACCGATGCCACGTTTCTGCTCTTCGGCGGCGGCCTCGACGGCTCGCTCGGCGCGATGTGGAGCTGGGTGCTCGGCGGCGTGCTGGCCGCGCTGCTGTTGTGGAACACGTTCAGCCGGCGGCGCAACGCGGTGGCGCATGGCTTCCCGCTGCGGCCGGCGTGGTTCGACATCGCGGTCACCGGCTTCTTCATCGCCGTGCTGCTGGCCTTCGTCGCGACGATGAACGCCTACGTGCTGGCCGACAAGGGCGCCGGGCAGGGCATTCCGATTCCGGTGCTGATCTGGGCGCTGGTGGTGATGGCCATGGCCTTCATCGTCAACCGCACGCGCTTCGGGCGCTACGTCTATGCCATCGGCGGCAATCCGGAAGCCGCGCTCTTGGTCGGCATTCCGGTCAAGCGCGTGATGTTGAAGCTGTTCCTGCTGCTGGCGGTGCTGGTGACGATCGCGGCCGTCGTTTCCGTGTCGCGCCTGAACGCCGGCACCAACTCGCTCGGCACCAACATGGAGCTGTACGTGATCGCCGCGGCCGTGATCGGCGGCGTGGCGCTGTCCGGCGGCAGCGGCACCGTGCTCGGCTCGGTGCTCGGCGCGCTGATCATCCAGTTTCTCGAAAGCGGCCTGCTGCTGATGGACGTGAGCATCGGCTGGCGCATGGTGATCATCGGCCAGGTGCTGATCGTGGCGGTGGTGTTCGACGTGCTGTACCGGCGTGCGACCGGGGAGCGGATGTCATGAGTGCCGTTCCTGGAGGAACACCTCTCATCGAGATGCGCGACATCCACAAAGCCTTCGGCGGCGTGCGCGCGGTCGAGGGCGTGAGCCTGTCGGTGCATGCCGGTGAAGTGGTGGCGCTGCTGGGCCACAACGGCGCCGGCAAATCGACGCTGATGAAGATGCTCGCCGGTGCGTATCCGATCGACAGCGGCGAGGTGCGGCTGAACGGCCAGCCGGCGAAGATCGCCAACCCGGCCGATTCGCAGCACCTGGGCATCGAGACGATCTACCAGACGCTGGCGCTGGCCGACAACCTCGACGCGGTGGCCAATCTCTTCCTCGGCCGCGAGCTGATGACGCGCTGGGGCACGCTCGACGACTACGCGATGGAGAAGGCCGCGCGCGACGTGTTCCATCGCCTGAACCCGAACTTCAAGAACATCCGCGTGCCGGTGCGCTCGCTGTCGGGCGGCCAGCGCCAGGTGGTGGCGATCTCGCGCGCGCTGTACTTCAACGCCAAGGCGCTGATCATGGACGAGCCCTGCGCCGCGCTCGGTCCGGAAGAGACGCGCATGGTGCACGACCTGGTGCGCAAGCTGAAGGCGCAGGGCGTGGGCATCTTCCTGATCTCGCACGACATGCCCGATGTGTTCGGTTTGTCGGACCGCTGTGAGTGTGATGAAGAACGGCAAGACGGTGGGCACGTATCGCACCGCCGAGGTCACCGAGGATGAGGTGCTGGGCATGATCATCGCGGGCAAGAAGGTGACGCGCGTGCCCGAGGCATTTGCACCGGCGTGAGGGGGTTGAATAAGTCCGTTCGGGCTGAGGTATCGAAGCCCCGCGCGAGCCCTTCGATACCTCAGGGCGAACGGGTTTTTATAGCGGCGGCGCTCGCGACGATTGCGTTGCACGTTACCGCGCAAACCGATGCCGCGATGCCGCCCGTGCCCCGCTTCGTCGAAGAAACCGACACCGCCGGCTTCAACAGCCGCTTCGACGGCGAGGCCGAGTACCTCGTCGGCGGCGGCGTGGCCACCTTCGATTGCGACGGCGACGGCCTGCCGGAGATCTACGTCACGGCGGGCGTCAACAAGGCCAAGCTTTACCGCAACAAGAGCGTGCGCGGCGGCGCCATCAAGCTCGCCGAGGAGCGCTCGGGGCTCGAGCTGACCAATGCCATCGGCGCCTACCCGATCGACATCGACGCCGACGGCAACGCCGACCTCGTCGTGCTGCGCGTCGGCGAAGTGCAGCTCTTTCGCGGCCTCGGCGGCTGCCGCTTCGAGCGCGCCAACGACAAGTGGAAATTCGCGAGCAGCAACGCCTGGCACAGCGCGTTCGCCGCGACTTGGGAGCGCGGGCAGACGTGGCCGACGCTGGCCATCGGCACGTACGTCGATCGCGGCAAGCCCGAGTTCCCGTGGGGCAGTTGCACGCCCGCGGGCCTGTGGCGTCCTGCCGCGGCCGAGGGCGGCGCGTACACGGCGGCGCTGCCGCTCACACCCGGCCACTGCGCGCTGTCGATGCTCTTCTCCGACTGGAATCGCAGCGGAGAACCGGCGCTGCGCGTCAGCAACGACCGCGAGTACTACAAGGGCGGGCAGGAGCAGTTGTGGCAGTTGGCACCCGGCGCGGCGCCGAAGCTCTACACACCGGAGCAAGGCTGGAAGCCGTTGCAGATCTGGGGCATGGGCATCGCCAGCCACGACCTCGACGGCGACGGATTGCCCGAGAGTCTTCCTCACCAGCATGTCGGACAACAAGCTGCAGCAGCTGGAAGCGGGCGCAGCGAAGCCGAGCTACAAGGACATCGCCTTCAAGCGCGGCGCTACCGCGCACCGCCCCTACATCGGCGGCGACGTGCACCCGTCCACCGCCTGGCACGCGCAGTTCGCCGACGTGAATCACGACGGCCTCGCCGACCTGTTCATCGTCAAAGGCAACATCTCGTCGATGCCCGACTTTGCCGCGCAGGACCCGAACAACCTGCTGCTGCAACGGGCCGACGGCACGTTCGCCGAAGCCGGCCAGCAGGCCAACATCGCCAGCTTCAAGCGCGGCCGCGGCGGCCTGCTCGCGGACTTGAACAGCGACGGCCTGCTCGACATGCTCGTCGTCAACCGCTGGGACAAGGCGCAACTGTGGCGCAACGTCGGTGCCGGCACGGCTGCGCAACCGAAACCGATGGGCCACTGGCTGCAATTGCGCCTGCGCCAGCCCGGCGGCAACCGCGACGCGATCGGCGCCTGGGTCGAGGTCGATCTCGGCAACGGGCCGCGTCGTGCGCCAGGAACTCACCATCGGCGGCGGCCATGCCAGCGGGCACCTCGGCTGGATGCACTTCGGCCTCGGTGAAGCGACTACCGCGAAGCTGCGCGTGTTGTGGCCGCATGGCGAGTGGGGCGCGTGGCAGAACGTCGCGGCCGATGCGTTCTACAACGTCGATCGGCAAGCCGGTGTCAGCGCGTGGAAGGCACCGTGACCCAGCCCCGATGTGTATGATTAAATCCCATGCCAACGGAGGCCTTGCCATGCGCTCCACCCAGCAATTCAGCATCACGCTACCCAACGAAATGGCCGACGCCGTGCGCGCGAAGGTGGCCTCTGGCGAATACGCCACCGAGAGTGAAGTCATCCGCGACGGTCTGCGCGCGCTGATCGCGCGTGACCAGGCCGTCGATGCCTGGCTGCGCACGCGAGTGGCTGCGGCCTACGATGGGCTAAAGAAAGCTCCGGGCCGTGCAACAACCGCCGCCAAGATTCGCGAGCGCCTTGCCGCTGCGCAGCGCAACGTCTCTGCCAAGGCGTGAAAACCTACAGCGTCGTCTTCGCGCAAGAGGCCGAGGACGATCTGGTTGAGCTGTTCGAGTACATCGCCCTGCAAGGATCGCCCGATGTCGCTACTCGATACACCGAAGCCATCGTTGCCTACTGCGAAGGCCTGGCGACGTTCGCCCACCGGGGAACGATGCGCGATGACATCCGCCCCGGGCTGCGCATCACCAACTACCGGGGCAGCGCGGTGATCGCGTTCAGCGTTGACGAGCGCACGGAAACCGTGGCCGTCCTCGGCGTGTACTACGGCGGGCGGAACTACGAATCGGAGCTGCGCAGCAGCGAAGACAAGGCGCCGTGATGAAACGTGCACTGCTCGCGGTCACGGTCATCGTGTGCGCCGCGATCACTTCCAACGCCGCTCGCGCGCAGCCCGCGCGCGACGCTTCGAAGTACAGCGCCAACGTCGCCATCGAGTGGTTCCAGCTCGACCTGCAGCTCGTCCAGCAGACCCCCGGCTTCAGCCCGCCGGTCGCAGCGCGCGCGCTCGGCTACCTGGGCTTGGCGCTGTACGAATCGGTGGTGCCGGGCATGCCGACGCAGCGCAGCCTGGCCGGCCAGTTGAACGAGCTCGACTCGCTGCCCTGGGCGCAGCCCGACGAAGCGCTGCACTGGCCGACCGTGGCCAACGCCGCGCTGGCGGCGATGACACGCATGATGTTCCCGACCGCCAGCGCGGAGAACAAGACGCGCATCGACCTGCTCGAGCGCAACCTGCCGCTCAAGTACCCGCAGGAGTTCGACCCGACCACCATCACGACCGAGATCACGCAGCGCTCCGAGAGTTTCGGCAAGCTGATGGCGATGGCGCTGATGACCTGGGCGCGCACCGACGGCGGCCACGAGGCCTGGGGGCCGTTGCGCCGCTCGCAGAGCAACTACGTGCCGCCGAGCGGCGCCGGGCAGTGGAGCGCCACGCCGCCGACCTTCGCGCCCGCGTTGCTGCCGTGGTGGGGCGAGAACCGGCCGTTCGTGTTGAAGGGTAGCGACGCTTGCCCCGCGCCCGCGCCTCCGCCGTACTCGGAAGCAAGCGGGTCGCCCTTCTACAAAGAAGCCGAAGAGGTCTGGCGCATCGCCAACGCCGCCACGCAGCAGCAGCGCCAGTTCGCGCTTTACTGGACAGACGATCCAGGCAAGACGCCGACGCCCGCCGGCCACTGGGTGCACATCGCCGGCGATGTGTTGACCGCCCGCAAGGCCACGCTCGCCGACGCGGCAGAAACCTACGCGCGCCTGACGCTGGCGATGAACGACGCCTTCATCGCCGCCTGGCGCAGCAAGTACCAGATCAACCTGCTGCGCCCCGTGACCTACGTGCAGTTGTTCATCGACAGCAACTGGACGCCGCCACTGATGAACACGCCGCCGTTCCCCGAGTACCCGTCGGGACACTCGGTGCAGTCGGCTGCTGCCGCTGCCGTGTTGTCGAAGTTGTTCGGCGCGCAGACCGCGTTCACCGACAACGCGCACAACGACCGCGGCTGGGGCCCGCGCACGTTCGCGAGTTTCAATGCCGCGGCGGAAGAGGCGGCGCTGTCGCGGCTGTACGCGGGCATTCATTTCCGCAGCGCCGTGATCAGCGGCCAGGCGCAGGGGCGCTGCGTAGCGGAGCGCGTGTTGGGGTTGAAGACGCGGCCCTGAAGTGGAGTGCAAGCGCGGCGGCGTATGCTGCTTTTGTAGTGTCGACAGTGGAGGCTCGAAAGTGATGTCGGATGTGCGCTGGGGCATTCTGGGAGCCGCGAAATTCGCGCGCGAGCACATGGGCCCGGCGTTGACGCTAGCGCCGGGCGGCCACATCGCGGCACTGGCCACGTCGGACCCGGCGAAGGCCGAGCCGTTCCGCGTCTTCGCCCCCGGTCTGCGCGTGCATCACAGCTACGAGGCGTTGCTCGCCGACCCCGCGATCGACGCGGTCTACATTCCGCTGCCGAACCGGCTGCATGTGCAGTGGAGCCTGAAGGCGATGCGCGCCGGCAAGCATGTGCTGTGCGAGAAACCGATGGCCATGCAGGCCAGCGACTTCGACGCGCTGATCGCCGCCCGCGACGCCGCGGGCGTGCTGGCGGCCGAAGCCTTCATGATCGTGCACCACCCGCAATGGCAGCGCGCGCGCCAACTGCTGGCCGACGGCGCCATCGGACGGCTGTGGCGCATCGACGGCGCGTTCTCGTTCAACAACCGCGACGCCGGCAACATCCGCAACCAGGCCGACATGGGCGGCGGCGGGCTGCGCGACATCGGCGTCTATGTCATGGGCGGCGCGCGATTCGCGACGGGCCTCGAGCCGACCGACGTTCAGGCCCGCATCCAGTGGGAGAACGGCGTCGATGTCTACGCGGCCCTCTCGGCCCAGTTCGGCGAGGCCGACTACGCCACCTTCACCTCGATCCGCATGCATGCGCGCCAGGAGATGAGCTTTCACGGCGAGGCGGGCGTGCTGCGTTTGCCGGTGCCGTTCAACGCGCGTGTGTTTGGCGAAGCACGGCTCGAACTTCACCGCGGCATGGAAACGATCACCGAACGGTGGCCGGCCGTGAACCACTACGAGTTGCAGGCGGCCGCCTTCAACCGCACGGTGCGCGAGGGTGGCGCCTATGCCTGCCCGCTGGAGTTCTCCCGAGGCACGCAGGCGATGATGGATGCGGCCTTCGCAAGCGCTGCCTGATGAACACACTCGGCCTCGATCTCGGCACGTCGGAGTTGAAGGCGCTGGTGATGAGCGCCGACGGCGCCGTGCTCGCCACTGCGCACGCGCCGTTGGCGTGGCGGCAACCGCATCCGGGCTGGGCCGAGCAGGATGCGAATGATTGGTGGCAGGCCACGATCGCGGCCTGCGCGCAACTCAAGGCGACCGCGCCGCAAGCGCTCGCTGCCGTGCGCGCGATCGGCCTGTCGGGCCAGATGCATGGCGCGACGCTGCTCGACGCGGCCGACCACGTGCTGCGGCCGTGCATCTTGTGGAACGACACGCGCAGCGCCGCGCAATGCGCAGCGTTGACGCGCGATTGCCCATCGCTGCACGACATTGCCGGCAATCTGGCGATGCCCGGCTTCACGGCACCGAAGCTGCTCTGGGTGCGCGAGCATGAGCCCGAGGTGTTCCGCCGCGTCGCCACCGTGCTGTTGCCGAAGGACTGGCTGCGCTTGCAGTTGACAGGCACGAAAGTCTGCGAGATGTCCGACGCCGCCGGCACGCTGTGGCTCGATGTCGCCCGGCGCGACTGGTCCGATGCGCTGCTCGCTGCGACCGGACTCTCGCGCGCGCACATGCCGTCGCTGGTCGAAGGCCCGCAGGTCAGCGGCCAGCTCACGGCCGCTGCCGCGCGTGAACTTGGATTGACCGCTGGCATCCCCGTCGTCGGCGGCGCCGGCGACAACGCGGCGAGTGCCATCGGCATCGGCGCGGTGAAAGCAGGCGACAGTTTTGTCTCGCTCGGCACCAGCGGCGTGCTGTTTTCGGTGACCGACTGCCACCGCCCCAACGTCGATGACGCCGTGCACGCGTTCTGCCACGCGCTGCCGGGCGTGTGGCACCAGATGGCGGTGATGCTGTCGGCGGCCAGCGCGCTGACGTGGGTCACGCGCGCCACCGGCCACGCCAACGAAGGCGAGTTGCTGGCGAAGGTCGCCGTCGCTGAGCGGCGGCCGAGCGCGACGCCGCCCCGATCTTCCTGCCTTACCTCTCCGGCGAACGCACGCCGCACAACGACGCGGTTGCCAGCGGCGTCTTCCTCGGCCTGCGCCATCCGCACGAAGCGCCGCACCTGGCATGGAGCGTGATCGAAGGCGTGAGCTTCGGACTTCGCGACGGCCTCGACGCGATGCGCCGCGCCGGCTCGCGCATCGACGAAGTGCAGCTCGTCGGCGGCGGCTCGCGCAGCACGCTGTGGGCACAACTGCTGGCCGATGTGCTGCAAGTGCGCGTGCTGGTCGGCGAAGCGAGCAGCGTCGGCGGCGCGCTCGGCGCGGCGCGACTGGCCGCACTCGGCCTCGGTGAAATCAACGCCGCGCGCATCGCCGACATCTGCCGCGCGCCGACCACGCTGCACCGCTTCGAACCCAAGCCTTCAGCCGCGCTCGAACACCGCCTGGCCACCTACCGCGGCGCCTACCAGGCGCTGCGTTCGGTGTTCACTTCTCACTCCAAGGGACCGCCACCATGAGCGACTACTTCGAAGACATCGCCCCGATCCAGTACGAGGGCCCGGACACCAACAACCCGCTGGCCTACCGCTGGTACCAGCCCGATCGCATCGTGCTCGGCAAGCCGATGAAGGACCAGCTGCGCATGGCGGTCTGCTACTGGCATAACTTCTGCTGGAACGGTTTCGATCCCTTCGGCTACGACGGTACGCTGCAGCGCCCGTGGCAAAAGCTCGGCGCGAGCGACCCGATGGCCGGCGCGCGCATGAAGGCCGACGCCGCGTTCTCGTTCATGAGCAAACTCGGCCTGCCGTTCTACAGCTTTCATGACCGCGACGTGGCCCCGGAAGGCGCAACGCCGCGCGAGAGCGTGGACAACCTGAAGGCGATGGTCGAGGTGCTCGGCCGCAAACAGAGCGACACCGGCATCAAGCTCTTGTGGGGCACGGCCAATGCGTTCAGCCACCGCCGCTTCATGAGCGGCGCGGCCACCAACCCCGACCCGGAAATCTTTGCGCTGGCGGCGCTGCAAGTGCGCGAAGCGATGAACGCGACCAAAGCATTGGGCGGCATCAACTACGTGCTCTGGGGCGGCCGCGAAGGCTACGAGACGCTGCTCAACACCGACATGAAACATGAAGGCCAGCAGTTCGGCCGCTTCCTGCAGATGGTCGTCGACTACAAACACAAGATCGGCCTGCCGGGCTTCGTGATGATCGAGCCCAAACCGCGCGAGCCGAGCAAGCACCAGTACGACTTCGACGTCGGCACCGTCTTCGGCATGCTGCAGCAGTGGGGCCTCGACAAGGAAGTCAAGGTCAACATCGAAGCCAATCACGCCACGCTCGCCGGCCACAGCTTCGAGCACGAGATCGCGCTGGCCAACGCCCTGGGTATCTTCGGCTCGATCGACGCCAACCGCGGCGACATGCAGTGCGGCTGGGACACCGACCAGTTTCCGAACAACGTGCCCGAAACGACGCTGGCCCTGTACTACATCCTGCAAGGCGGCGGCTTCACGCACGGCGGCCTGAACTTCGATGCCAAGGCGCGCCGCCAATCGCTCGACCCGGTGGACATGTTCCACGCGCACATCGGCGGCGCGGACGTGTGCGCGCGGGCGCTGCTCAACGCCGAGCGCCTGATCAACGACGGCGGCATGGGCAAGTTCGTCGCCGAGCGATATGCCGGCTGGCAGCAGCCGTGGGCGCAACAGGTGCTCGCCGGCAAGAGCAGCCTCGCTGCGGTGGCCGACCATGCGCTCACGCGCAACATCGACCAGCCGCCGTTGTCGGGCCGTCAGGAGGTCCTCGAGAACCTGCTCAATCGCTTCTGCTGAAGCGAGCCGGTGCGCCTATGCTGCATCGGCGCCGACACTGTTTGTCGAGCTGGAGAACCCGCCATGACCCTGTGCCCGATCGCCCTTGCCGTGGGCTGCAAAAAATGCCCTGCGTTTTCGGTCTGCCCGCTGAAGGAAGTCATCGGCGATCAGAAGAAAGAGCAACCGCCGGCCAAAGCGGCATCGACGCCGAAGAAGGCCGACAAGCGCTGATCCTAGAAACGGCAGTTGACCGCTTGGCTTCGCATGCCAGTTCGCGTTGCCGCTGACGATTGCGCCCACGACCACTTTCACCGCCTGGGTGAGAGCGCTACGCACCCGAGCGAGCCACGCTGGACCACGCTGGCGGCGTTGCGAATCCTCGCGATGCCACCGGGCATCGCTGCGGTTCGCGCCTTGCCAGCGCGGCCCATCGCGGCCCGCTCGGGCGCGTTCAACTGCCGTTTCTAGGCTGAGCACGTCGCGGCGCCGTTGGACTTCAACGTCGCCGTGCTCGCCGACGATCGGCCAAGTGCACCAAGATTGACGCTGCGCAACCCGTGGTGCGGCGGCGCGCGGGACGCTCGCGGCCAGAGTTGTTTGCACAAAGGCACGTCATGAAGAAGATGCTGTTGGCGGTACTGGGTGCGCTGCTGGTTGCGGCCTGCGGCGGCGGATCGACCGATGAAAGCGCAGCGGCAGCGCCAAGCGACTCGGTTGACAGAGCCCACGCGATGCAGGCGCCGGGCGACGTCTGGACCTTCATCGCCGACGAAGGCCGCTCCTTCACGGTCAACGGCACGCAGACGGTGCGCTACGGCCAGGGCTCGACCTGGATCGAGCGCAGCGTCACCAGCGGCGGCCAATGCAGCAACGAGTTCTTCGGCCGCGATCCGCTGTTCCTGGTGGTCAAGCGCTGCGAGGTGTTGAGCAGCAGCACGCCGCCACCGGGCGACGTCTGGACCTTCATCGCCGACGAGGGCCGCTCCTTCACGGTCAACGGCACGCAGACGGTGCGCTACGGCCAGGGCTCGACCTGGATTGAGCGCAGCGTCACCAACAACGGCCAATGCAGCAACGAGTTCTTCGGCCGCGACCCGCTGTTCCTGGTGGTCAAGCGCTGCGAGGTGCTGAGCAGCGTCGCGCCGCCGCCGCCACCGCCACCGCCACCGCCACCGCCACCGCCACCGCCACCGCCACCGCCGCCGCCGCCGCGGACGAGGTCTGGACCTTCATCGCCGACGAGGGCCGCTCCTTCACGGTCAACGGCACGCAGACGGTGCGCTACGGCCAGGGCTCGACCTGGATTGAGCGCAGCGTCGCCAACAACGGCCAATGCACCAACGAGTTCTTCGGCCGCGACCCGCTGTTCCTGGTGGTCAAGCGCTGCGAGGTGCTGAGCAGTGGCGCGCCGCCCTCGGGCAACACCGCCAACGACGGATCGCCGCTCGGCACCAACCTCGGGGGCGTTGTCTATTTCTCGACGCAGGTGCCCTTCATCGACCTCTTCAAGTCCTCGCAGCCGTGGTTCTCCGGCACCGCGGCGGTCTGGAACGACGCTCGCCCCATCGACCTGGACAGCGACGGCTGGGTGCGCTCGCTGCAGCCGGGCCAGATCGCACGCACGCTGATGCTGTGGGGCCGCGGCGTGTACCCGAGCGGCAAGTACCTGGTGCTGTACGAAGGAGAAGGCACCATCGAGTACGCGTTTGGCTGGCGCAGGCTGGCGGCCGAATCATCGCCGGGGCGCGACGTCGTCGAGGCCCCAGGCACCACGGGCGGACTCGGCCTCTTCATCACGGCCACCAATCCGGCCAACCCCCTGCGCACCATCCGGGTTCTGCTGCCCGGCGGCGTCTGCGGCAGCGAGGCCTTCGTGCGCGCCGCCGACGCATCGGAGTGCCCCGGCAACTTCCGCAGCTTCGAGCAGGCCCACTCGACGCTGATCTTCAATCCGCTGTTCCTGGAGCGCACACGCCAGTACAAGGTGCTGCGCTTCATGGACTGGATGGAAACCACCAAGGACCAGCAGAACGGCAGCTGGGCCGACCGGGCGCGGCTGACCGATGCGCACTGGAGCGGCCAGGGCGGCGTGCCGATCGAAGTGCTGATCGAGCTGGCCAACCGCCTGAATGCCTACCCGTGGTTCAACATGCCGCATCGGGCCGACGACGACTACGTGCGCAACTTCGCGCAAACCGTGCGTGACAAGCTCGCCCCCGCGCTGAAGGTCTATGTCGAGTACTCCAACGAGACCTGGAACCCCGACTACCCCGCCGCCGCCTATGCCGCCGCGCAGGCCGAGGCGCTGGGCATCGCCGTGGCCGGCGATGCCTACACCTCGCGCATTCGCTACCACGCGCGGCGCGCGCCGCAGATCTTCGACCTCTGGTCCGCGGTGTTCGCCGGCAACGCGCGGCTGGTGCGCGTGCTCGGCGGCCAGTCGCCGAGCGCCTACCTCACCGACGTCGTGGCGGGCTTCGAAAACGCCTACCTGAAGGCCGACGCCATCGGCATCAACGCCTACTTCGAACTGCGCGGCGTGAGCACCACGGCCGACGCCGAGCGCTTTGCGGCACTGACCAACGCACAGGCCTTTGCGGAGATTCGAGCCACGTCGCTGCCGGTGCTGGCCGACGAGGTGAAGACGCAGGTGGCCACGGCCGCCAAGTACAACCTCAAGGTGATGGCGTTCGAAAGCGGCAACAGCCTGTGGCCGCCGTATCCGGCGCGGTCCAACGCCAACCTGGCGGCCCGGTTGGACTCGCTGCAGCGCGATCCGGCCATGAAGACGCTGTACACGCAGTTCCTGAACGACTGGTTCAACGCCGGCGGCGACGTCTTGATGCACTACATCGATGTCGCCCCTTACTCGGCAACGGCGGGCTGGTTCGGCTCGCTCGAGTACGTGGCCCAGCCGCGCGACCAGGCGCCGAAGTACGACGCGCTGATGAGCTTCATCGACAGCAACCGCAACCGGATCACGCCGTGATGTTGTTGCCCGCCCTGGCGGGAGGGCGCTCTGGCCGTTTAGCCCAGGGATCGAACAACGGCATCGCGCGCCGCATGAACTCGTCGAGCCGCCCCCTGCTCGCAGCAGCAAGTCACTCCGGCCCGCTGTCCCTCAGCCAGTGAGGAATGTCGCGGCTGGCGTGCAGCACACGCCAAACCTCGATGTCATCGGCGCGCTCGACGTAGAAGACGAGCTGCGGATAGCGAGTGCATGCCCAAAAGCGCAACCCGGGCAGATTCAACTCGTGGGCATAGCGCGGCGACCCGGTGGCCGGCGACCTCGCGATGTGCGCAAACGCGCCTTCCAGCGCATCGACGAAGCCGAGCGCGGCTTGCGCGGAGTCGGCGAGGTAGTGGTCGATCGCCTCGGCGATATCCAGATCTGCCAGCGCGCGCCGAACGATCGGCTTGGCAGCCGCGCGCCGGCTCACGCGCGGCGCTGCTTGCGGCTCGGGGCCGTCCGCTTCGCAACGCTCGCTCGCAGTGCCCGAAAGTACTCACCGTCGGCGACGCCGGTGCGCGGCGATTCGGCGCCGCCGATGAGCAAGTCCCGCAACCGCAACCGCTCCTGATCGCGGCGTACCAGTTCGCGGACGTATTCGCTCGAAGTGCCGAAGCCGCCTCGGCTGACACGGTCTTCAATGAACTCGCGCAGCGGCTCGGGCAGGGAGATGTTCATCGTGGGCATGGATCACTTCGTTCGATCGGTTGAACCGAGTATGCCAAATTTTGGCAAGCCAGAGGCGCCCCGATGACGGGGTGAGCAGGTCGTGCTGCGGCGGTGCTGTGCTGCGGCTCGCGAGCGCATTTGTGCTCAGCTTAGGCTCAGTGATTGTCCCGCGGCACAAACGCCCCGCGCTTGCCGCGCAGGAAGTCGAGATCGGCGCCTTCATCGGCCTGCAGCACGTGATCGATGTAGAGCTTCCAGTAGCCGGAGTCGAGCGCCGGCTTTGGCGGCTGCCAGTCGGCGCGGCGCTTCGCGAGCTCCTCGTCGCTGACATGCAGATGCAGCTTGCGCGCCGCCACGTCGAGCGTGATCTGGTCGCCGTTTTTCACCAGCGCCAGCGGGCCGCCGGCCGCGGCCTCGGGTGCCGTGTGCAGCACCACGGTGCCGTACGCGGTGCCGCTCATGCGCGCGTCGCTGATGCGGACCATGTCGGTGATGCCTTTGCGCAGCACCTTCGGCGGCAGCGGCATGTTGCCGACTTCGGCCATGCCGGGGTAGCCCTTGGGGCCGCAGTGCTTCAAGACGAGCACGCAGGTTTCGTCAACGTCGAGGTTCTCGTCGTCGATGCGCGCGTGGAAGTCTTCGATGTTCTCGAACACCACCGCGCGGCCGGTGTGCTGCATCAGTGCCGGCGTGGCCGCGCTCGGCTTGATGACGGCGCCGCGCGGCGCCAGGTTGCCCTTCAACACCGCGATGCCGGCGTTGGCTTTGAACGGCGCGGCCACGGTCTTGATGACTTCGGGGTTCCAGTTCTTCGCATCGGCGACGTTCTCGGCGACCGTGTTGCCGTTGGCGGTGCGCGCAGCGCCGTGCAGCAGCGGCAGGATCTCCTTCATCACCGCCGGCAGGCCGCCGGCGTAGCAGAAGTCCTCCATCAGGTACTCGCCGCTCGGCTGCAGATTGACCAGGCACGGCAGCTCGCTGGCCAGGCGGTCGAAATCTTCGATCGTCAGCTTCAAGCCCAGGCGCCCCGCGATCGCGATCAGGTGGATCACGGCGTTGGTGCTGCCGCCGATCGCCGCCAGCGTTTTGATCGCGTTCTCGAAGGCTTCGCGCGTGAGGATGCTCGACAGTTTCTGGTCCTCGTGCACCATGTGCACGATGCGCCGCCCGGCCTCGCGCGCGATGACGTTGCGCCGGCCATCGACCGCCGGGTACGCGGCGTTGCCGGGCAGGCCGACACCGAGCGCCTCGACCATGCTCGCCATCGTGCTGGCGGTGCCCATCGTCATGCAGTGGCCGTGGCTGCGGTGCATGCAGCTCTCGGCTTCGAAGAATTCGGCGAGCTTCATCGTGCCGGCGCGCACCTGCTCGCTCATGCTCCACACGCCCGTGCCGGAGCCGAGTTGCTGATCGCGCCAGCGGCCGTTCAGCATCGGCCCGCCACTGACGCCGATGGTCGGCAGGTCGGCACTCGCCGCGCCCATCAGCAACGACGGCGTCGTCTTGTCGCAGCCCATCAGCAGCACCACGCCGTCGATCGGGTTGCCGCGGATGCTCTCTTCCACATCCATGCTCGCCAGGTTGCGGTACAGCATGGCGGTGGGCCGCAGCAGCGTCTCGCCGAGCGACATCACCGGAAACTCGAGCGGGAAGCCGCCCGACTCGTAGACGCCGATCTTCACCTGCTCGGCGAGGGTGCGGAAGTGCGAGTTGCACGGCGTCAGTTCGGAGAACGTATTGCAGATGCCGATGACGGGCCGGCCGTCGAACTGGTCGTGCGGCACGCCCTTGCCCTTGACCCACGAGCGGTAGGCAAAACCGTCGCGGTCCTGGCGGCCGAACCACTGCTGGCTGCGCAGCTCGTGCGCGGGTTTTTTCTTCGGCGGCGGGTTGTTGTTGTCGTGGTTGCTCATGATCGTGTGTTGATGATGCTCGGGTGGGCGAGGGCCTCGACGGAGCGCACCGTCTTGCCGGTGATGGTGGCCAGCAGCTTGGCGGCCTTGTCGGCCTGGGCCTGCTTGCGCGAGCGGCCGATGTAGGCCCGCGACGAACGGCCGAGGTAGAGACTGACCGACCAGTGCTCGGGCTTGTCGCTGTCGGCCGCGCGCGGGTGGTGGACGACATCGATCGACTGGATGGCCTCGAACGAGGCCAGCAGCTTCTCGCCGCTGCGCACGTTGCGCGCCGTGCCGTCCACCGTGACCTCGCGGTGGTCGCTGCTGAAGACGACGCGCATCTGCTCCTGCTCGATGACGGCGAGCCAAAAGCGTGGGAACAGCAGCGACTCGACGGCGCGCACACCGCGTTGCCAGACATTCAGGAGCAGCGACATGACGGCCATTGTGAGCGCGCGCCGTTGCGGCCGCATCAGGGGCGTTGCGATGGGCCTGGCCTGCAACCGGCTTCAGCGCGGCACATGTGAGGCCTGCGCGAGTTGCCCCTTGGCGGCGGCGGCGACGGCATCGGCGGTGATGCCGAAGTGGCGGTAGAGCACATCGGCCGGCGCGCTGGCGCCGAAGCCGCGCATGCCGACGAAGGTGCCGTGCTCGCCGAGCCAGCGCTCCCAGCCGAAGCGCAGCGCGGCTTCGACGGCGACGCGCGCCGTGCCGGGGCCGAGCACGGCGTTGCGGTACGCGGCGTCCTGTTCGTCGAAGAGCTCCCAGCACGGCATCGAGACGACGGCCGTCGGCACGCCTTCAGCTTGCAGCGCGCGGCGTGCCTGCACGGCGATGAGCACTTCCGAGCCGGTGGCCAGCAGCGTGACGCGGCGCACGCCGCCTTCGGCCTCGGCGAGCACATAGGCGCCGCGTCGCGCGAGGTTGTCGCTACCGTCATCGGAGCGCACACGCGGCAGCGCCTGGCGCGCGAAGACCAGCGCTGCCGGGCCGCTCCGGTGCTCGAGCGCGATGGCCCAGCACTCGGCCGCTTCGGTCGCATCGGCCGGGCGCATGACGAGCAGGTTCGGCATGGCCCGCAGCGACGCGAGAACTTCCACCGGCTGGTGCGTCGGCCCATTGCTGCCGACGCCGATCGAGTCGTGGCTGAAGACGAAGGTCACCGGCAGGCCCATCAGCGCAGCCATGCGCATCGCAGGGCGCTCGTAGTCGGCGAAGGCGAGATAGGTCACCGCCGCGGTGCGCACGCCGCCGTGCGCGGCCATGCCGTTGGCCATCGCGGCCATGACGTGCTCGCGCACGCCGCAGTGCACGTAGGCGCCGCTGCGGTCGTCGGCGGTGAAGGCGTGCAGGCGGCGCTTGTGCGCGGTGGGGGCTTCGAGGTCGGCGCAGAGGACCAAACGCTCGGGCAGGATGTCGGTGAGGGCGTCGTGGATGTCGGACGAGAGGTTGATACCGCCTTTGGCTTCGTCCACCGACTTGCGTTGATGTTGCAGCAGCACGTCGCGCCAGCCGGTGGGCAGGTCGCCGCGCATCACGCGCTGGAACTCGGCGCGTTGATCGGCGGGCAGTGCAGCCACGCGCCCTTGCCACGCGGCGTGTTCGCCGTGCGCGCGTTGGCCGGCGGCGCGCCATGCATCCAATACCGCCGCGGGCGTTTCGAACGGCGCATGCGGCCATTCGAGCGCCTCGCGTGCGGCGTTGGCATCGGCCTCGAACAGCTTCGCGCTGTGCCCGCCGCGCTGACCTTGCAAACGGGCGATGCCGCGCGCGATGACGGTGCGGCAGGCCAGCAGCGACGGCCGCGGGTCGGCGCGCGCGGCGTCGAGTGCCCGCGACACGGCCTCGATGTCGTGACCATCCAATGCCTGCACTTGCCAGCCGGCGACGCGAAAGCGCTCGGCCACGTCTTCGCTGATCGACAAGTCCGTGCTGCCGTCGTCGGTGATGCGGTTGTCGTCCCACAAAAAAGTTAGCTTGCCCAGACGCAGGTGCCCGGCCAGCGCGATCGCCTCCTGGCCGACGCCCTCCTGCAAGCAGCCGTCGCCCACAAAGGCGTAGGTGCGGTGGTTGACGAGCGCATCACCGAAGCGCGCGTTCAGGAACGCTTCGGCCACCGCCATGCCGAGCGCGTTGGCGATGCCCTGGCCGAGCGGGCCGGTGGTGACTTCGATGCCGGCGGCGGGGTCAACTTCCGGGTGCCCGGCGCAATGCGAGCCGAGCACGCGGAAGGTCTTGATCTGTTCGAGCGAAAAACGCTCGTGGCCGGTGAGGTGCAGCAGCGCGTAGAGCAACATCGAGCCGTGGCCGTTGGACAGCACGACGCGGTCGCGGTCCCACCAGGTCGGCTCGGTAGCATTGAACTTCAGGTGCCGCGTGTAGAGCGCGGTGGCGATCTCGGCCATGCCGAGCGGCACGCCCTGGTGGCCTTCGCCGGCGCGCACGATGGCGTCGATGGCGAGGAAGCGGATCGCGTGCGCGAGGCGCTGCGGGTTCACGCGCTCAGACTGCCTTTTTGCCCAAGCCGTTCTGAAGCGCGATGAACTCGGCCAGCATCGGCACATAACGCTCGCCCTGGCCGGCGGCTTCCATCGCGGCGAAGCTGTTCTTCACCTGCGCCTGAAGCGGGTTCACCGCGCCGACCTCGTTGGCCATCGACGCCAGATAGCGCATGTCCTTGTGCGCATTGCTGATGCTGAACTTGTGCGCGTCCTCGTTGCCGGCGAGGCTGTACTGGATGAAGGTGTCGTAGAAGCCGCAGCGCATGCGGCCGGCACCGATGACGCTGTGGAACTGCTCGACCGACAGGCCCGCCTTGCGCGCGATCGCCAGCGCTTCGGCATACAGCGCGGCATAACCCATGGCGACGAAGTTGTTGATCAGCTTCATCTTGTGGCCCAGGCCGAGCGGGCCGAGGTGCACGACGTTGCCGGCCCAGCAGCGCAGCACCGGCTCGATGGTGGCGAACGTCGCGTCGTCGCAGCCGACCATCGTGTCGAGCGTGCCTTCTTCGGCTTCCTTCGGCGTGCGCGACAGCGGCGCGTCGACCAGCGTCATGCCAGCAGCTTGAAGTTCGTCGCCGAGGGCGAGGGTGGACACGGGGTTCGAGGTCGAACAGTCGATGACGATCAGGCCGCGCTTGTTGCTGGCGATCACGCCGTCGGGGCCACGCAGATTGGCTTCGACTTGCGGCGAGCCGGTGACGCACAGGTGCACGATGTCGCATTGACTCGCCAGTTCGCGCGGCGTTTTTGCTTCGGTGGCGCCGAGCGATTTCAAGTGCTCGACGGGCTCGCGGTTGCGGTGCCCGACCACCACCAGCGCATGGCCCTTGGTGACGAGGTTCTTCGCCATGCCGTGGCCCATCAGGCCGACGCCGATGAAGCCGATGGTGGGTTTGGTCACGATCTGACTCCGTTCGCCCTGAGCTTGTCGAAGGGCCGGTGGCGCAGTTGGGGCTTCGACAAGCTCAGCCCGAACGGTGGGTGGCGCGTCATCGCTTGACACCTGCACCGTTCAACGCCCGATAGGCACGAATCACCTGCGAGTCATCCGCAGCGCCATGCCCCAAGCCACTCGCCGCGAGGAACATCTGCATCGCCGCGGCCGACAACGGCAGCCCGGCCTTCAGCGCACGCCCTTCGCCGAGCACGATGCCGAGGTCCTTGACGAAGATATCGACAGCGCTGGTGACAGCAGGATCGCTCTGCATCATGCGCGGCCCGCGGTCGCCCCACATCCACGAGTTGCCGGCCGAGACGCTGATGATCTCGTGCATCGTCGCCGTTGACACCCCCGCTCGCTCGGCGATGTGCATCGCTTCGGCGGCAGCGGCGATGTGCACGCCGCACAGGAGCTGGTTGATCATCTTCGCCGTCGAGCCCATGCCGGGTTCGCGGCCACAGTCGAAGACGCGCGAGCCCATCGCGTCGAGCGCGGGGCGGGCGCGCTGCATCACCGCTTCGTCGCCAGAGCACATGATCGTCAGCGCCGCGGCGTTGGCGCCCTTCGTGCCGCCGGACACCGGCGCGTCGAGCGTGGCGAGGCCCATCGCGGCCAGGCGCTCGGCCGTGCGCGTGGCATGCGCGGGCGCTTGCGTGCAGCCGAGGCCGACGATGCCGCCCTTGGGCAGCGCGGCAGCGGCGCCGCCGTCGAACAGCACCGCCTCAGCTTGCTCTCCGGAGACAACCATCAGCCACAGCAGGTCGGCGTCTTTCGCCGCATCGGCGGCGCTGGTTGCGGCGCGGCCGCCGGCCGCCACCAGTGCGTCAGTGGCGCCGGCTCGCACGTCGAAGCCGCGCACCGCATGACCGGCCTTGACCAGGTTGATGGCCATCGGCACACCCATGGCGCCGAGGCCGATGAAGGCGATTTTCATTGCTGTTTGCGCTCCAACTGCGGGGCCACGATGTCGTGATGTCGCTCGGCGCTGATACCGCGCCGCTGCTCGACGGCGAGAGCATGACGCGACGTGGCGGCAAGTCGAACCGAGGGGCGCTGGTCGCTCGCGGTCTCAACATCAGCGGCCAGGCCCAACGTGTTGCTGCGGTACGCAGACAGCCTGTTCGCCAGCTTGCCCGTGAACACGCGGCCCGCGCGCGCTGCGCCGCCGAAGTCCGCCACATAGGCGTCGTGGTCCTTCTTGCTGACTTCGACCCACAAACCCCACGCGAAGTGGTCGGCCTTGTCCGTGAAGGGGATCGGCAGGTAACAGCGGATGAAATGGCGTCGGCCATCCAGCGTGCACAGATCGTCATTGAACCGACTGCGCTGGTACCGCTCCACAGACGACAGCTCGAACACTTCGTCGGGCAAGCGATAGCCCAAATCCGTCAGCAACTCGTCGTGCCACTGACCACACACGCCGCACTTGAACCCCTTTGCCGCGCGCTTGCCCATGGCGAAGCTATTCCTTCACCGCCCCCGTCATCGCACTCACATAGTGCTCGACGAAGAAGGCATAGAGGACCACCAGCGGCAATGAGCCGACCAGCGCGCCGGCCATCAGCGAGCCCCAGCGGTACTGGTCGCCGTCGGTGAACGCCGACAAGATGGCGACCGGCACCGTCTTCTTCTCGGTGCTGTTGATGAAGGTCAGCGCGTAGATGAACTCGTTCCAGCACAGCGTGAGGCAAAAGATGCTGGCCGAGATCAGGCCCGGCACCGCGAGCGGCAGCACGATCTTGACGAGGATCTGCCAGCGGTTCGCACCATCCATCAACGCGCACTCTTCCAGCTCGTAGGGGATGGTCTTGAAGTAGCCCATCAAGAGCCAGGTCGAAAACGGAATCAGGATCGTCGGGTAGGTGAGGATCAGCGCGAACGGCGTGTCGAACAGGCCGTACTGGAAGACCACGGTCGATAGGGGAATGAACAGAATCGACGGCGGCACGAGGTACGCGAGGAAGATGCCGCCGCCCACCCAGCTCGCGTACTTGTAGCGGATGCGCGTGATGGCATAGGCCGCGAAGACGCTGGCGATCAGCGACAGGATGGTCGCGCTGACGGCAATGAACATCGTGTTCCACAGCCACTGCGGGTAGTCGGTCTTGAAAAGCAGATCGCGGATGTGCTCGAAGGTCGGCGTCAGCGTGTAGAACGGGTTGTGCGCATCGAGGTCGAGCAGATGCTCTTTCGGCTTGATCGCCGTCATCGTCATCCAGTAAAACGGGAACAACAGCACGAAGACGATCAGCGCCAGCGGCATGTAGACGCGCACCACACGCTGCGGCAGCGTGGAGAGAAAGCTCATGCCTTCGCTGTGGTCGGCCTCCGCGGCGGCGGCCTTGGCGACGCGGGCTTCACTCATTGCTGTCGCTCCCCGCTTGCCACTTGCGGCGCTGCAGGCCGAACCACGACACCATGATCGCGGCGAGCAGGAAGGGCACCATCGCCGTCGATATCGCCGCACCCTCGCCGATGCGCCCGCCGAGGATCGCGGTGTTGTAGGACATGGTCGCCATCAACTCGGTCGCGCCGGCCGGCCCGCCGTTGGTGAGCACCTTGATCAACTGAAAGTCGGTGAAGGTGAACAGCACCGAGAACGTCATCACCACGGCGATGATCGGGGTGAGTAAAGGGTACGTGATGTTGACGAACATCTGCCAGCGGCTCGCGCCGTCGAGCGTGGCCGCTTCGTACAGCGACGGCGGCACGGTCTGCAAACCGGCCAGCAGCGAGATGGCGATGAAGGGCACGCCGCGCCAGACGTTGGCGAAGATGACCGAGAAGCGCGAGTTCCAGACGTCGCCGAGGAAGTTGATGTTCTCGGTGATCAGGCCCATCTTCTTCAGCGACCACGAGATCACGGAAAACTGCGGATCGAAGATCCACCAGAAGGCGATCGCCGAGAGCACCGTCGGCACGATGAACGGGATCAGCACGAAGGCGCGGATCAGCGCCTTGAACGGCAGGTTCTCGTTGAGCAGGATCGCCAGGTACAGGCCGACGGCGAACTTGATGATGCTGGCGACGAGCGTGTAGAAGATGGTGAAGAACACCGCCGTCTGGAACTTGCTGTCGCCGATGATCCACTCGTAGTTTTCGAGGCCGACGAACTTGCCCGGCGTGCCGATCTTGGCGTCGGTGAACGACAGCCAGATGCCCAGGCCGAGCGGATAGACGAGGAACAGGATCAGGAACGCCGCCGCGGGCAGCATGAACAAGAACCCGAGGAAGTTCTTGCTCTGCCAAAGCTGTTTCATGCGGCGGTGCTCGCTTGCGGGTCAGCGGTAAATGCGCTTGGCCTGCCGCTCGGCGATCGAGATCGCCTCCTTGACGCTGGCGCGGCCGGTGCACACCGAGGCCACCATGTCGAGCATGACGAAGTCGGCCAGCGCGGCGGCCGCCTTCTCGCCCACCGAGCCGAGGCCGCCCGCGGTCAGCGTGCGCCGGCTCACGTCCTTCAGCATCGACAGCTTCGGGTCGGTCTTCCACACCGGGTTGGCGTCATACGCATTGAGCGGATGCGTCAGGTAGGCCACCGCATCCTCCAGCCACTTGTTGTAGTTCTCGGCTTCGAGCATGAAGGACATGAAGGCCTTGCAGGCGTTGGGCACCTTCGAGTACTTCATCACCATCATCGGGTAGGCGATGTGGAACTCAGTGGGTTTGCCCGCGGGCCCGACCGGCCACAGCGAGTGGTTCATGTCGTCCATGACCTCCTTGGCCTTGGCGTCGCCCTTGGCCGCTGCGGCCTTGGCCGCGGCATAGATCGAGACGCCGTTGTTGGTCAGTGAGACCTGGCTTTCGAGGAAGGCTTTGTTGTTGAAGGCATCGTTCCAGCTCGCGGTGCCGGCGACGAAGGTGTCGGACAGAGCCTTGCAATATTCGAGCGCCTTGGCCGTCTCGGGCGAGTTGATGATGACCTGGTCTTTCGCATCGACGAGGTTCGAGCCCTGCGACCACAGCGCCCAATGCACCCAGGCATTGCCGTCGCCCGAGGCGCGGCCGAGCGCAAAGCCACCGGGCACCGACTTGTCCTTCAGCGCCTTCATCAGCTCGAGGAAGCCGGCCGTGTCTTTCGGCACTTCCTTGAAGCCCGCCTTCTCGATCATGCTCTTGCGGTAGTTGATGACGTTGCCGTTGTAGGCCACCGGAATGGCGATCCACTTGCCGGCCGGGCCCTTGCCGTAGGTCTCGGCCGTCGGCACCCAGCCGCCGTACTTCTTGCCCAGGTAGTCGGCGACGTCGCTGACATCGGCGCACTTGTCCGGGAACAGGTGCGGCAGCGAGTACAGGCCCCAGAACATGTCCGGGCCCTGGTTGGTGTTGGCCGCCACGCTGGCCTTGGGCTGCACGTCGTCGAGCGACTCGTTGATGACCTTCACTTCGACGCCGGTGGCCTTGGTGAAGTTGGCCACCAGCGCCATGAACGCGTCTTCCTCGGCCTGCACGAAACGCTTCCAGCGCAGGATCTGGATCGCCGCGCCGGCCTCGGGCTTGAACGGCGAGGCTTGCGCCCAGGCCTGCGCCCACAGCGCGAGGTTGGCGGCGCTGGCGCCGGCCAGCGTGGCGCCGGTTTTCAGAACGTTGCGGCGGGTGAAGTTGCTCTCGAACATGTCTTGTGTCTCCTCGGTTGGAATGCAATGCAGCTAAATGCGCTGGCCGCTGCTGGCGTCGAACAGATGCGCGACCGGCGCACGCGGTTTGAGTCGGATTTTTTGCCCCGGCGCGAAATCATGGCGCTCGCGGAAGATGGCGACGATTTCCTGCTCGCCCAGGCGCGCGAAGAGTTGGGTCTCGCTGCCGGTGGGCTCGATGACGACGACCTCGGCCTCGAAGCCGTCAGTGCCGCCTTCAACCAGATCGAGGTGCTCGGGGCGGATGCCGTAGACCATCGCGCGGCCGTCGTTGGCCGCCTGCGCACTTGCCACCGGCAGGCGAGCGCCGTTGCCGGCGACGAGCGCGCCATCCTTCTGCGTGCCGTCGATGAAGTTCATCGCCGGCGAGCCGATGAAGCCGGCGACGAAGCGGTTCGCCGGCCGGTCGTACAACTCCAGCGGCGAGCCGGTTTGCTCAATCCGGCCGTCGTGCATGACGACGATCTGGTCGGCCATCGTCATCGCCTCGATCTGGTCGTGCGTGACGTACACCGACGTCGTCTTCAGGCGCTGGTGCAGCTCCTTGATTTCGGTGCGCATGGCCACGCGCAGCTTGGCGTCGAGATTCGACAGCGGCTCGTCGAACAGGAACACCTGCGGATCGCGCACGATGCAGCGCCCCATCGCCACGCGTTGCCGCTGGCCGCCCGACAACTGGCGCGGAAAACGATCGAGCAGGGGGGCCAGGCCGAGGATGCCCGCCGCCTTGCCGACACGCTGGTCGATGAAGGCCTTGTCCTTCTTGGCCAGCGTCAGCGAGAAGGCCATGTTGTCGCGCACCGTCATGTGCGGATACAGCGCGTAGTTCTGGAACACCATCGCGATGTCGCGCTCTTTGGGCGGCACCTGGTTGACCACCTTGTCGGCGATGGCGATTTCGCCGCCGCTGATGTTCTCCAGGCCCGCCACCATGCGCAGCAGCGTGCTCTTGCCGCAGCCCGAGGGGCCGACGAGCACGGTGAACGAGCCGTCGGGAATTTCGATGCTCACCCCGTGCAGCACGGCGGTTTCACCGAAGCGCTTTTGCACGTTGCGGATGCTGACGCTGGCCATCGACGGGGTTCTCTTTCGGGTTGGCGAGGCGTTGCGGAATCGCGGACGCAAGTTGTATGATGACCCGATCACCATGTCAATTGCGGTATTTACCCCAAGCACGCACAAGTTGGGGCCCGAGAAGCTGCAAGCGTCGCGCTTGTCGGACCGCCTGGCGGCGCTGATCGAGGCCCAGATCGACGGCGGTGCGCTGGCCACCGGAAACCGCCTGCCCACCGAACAGCAGCTCGCCACCGCGCACGGCGTCTCGCGCACCGTCGTGCGCGAGGCCGTGCACCAACTGAAATCGCAAGGCCTGGTGCGCTCGCGCCAGGGATCGGGCGTGTACGTCACCGACCCGCCGGCGCACCGCGCGCTGGCGTTCGACCCGATGGTGCTCGAGTCGATGGACGCCGTGGTGCAGATGGTCGAGCTGCGGCGCGTGATCGAAGGCGAGATGGCGGCGCTGGCCGCGCAGCGCGCCACGCGCACGCAGCAGGCCGCGTTGAAACGCGCGCTGCTGGCGATCGACGCGGCCACCGGGCGCGGCGAACTCGGCGTCGAAGAAGACCTGGGTTTTCACCGCGCCATCGGCGAGGCCACCGGCAACCCGCAGTTCGTGCGCCTGCTGGCCATCCTCGAAGCCTATCTGCGCGACGCGATGACCGTCACCAAAGGTTATGAGTCCAAGCGCGCCGACTTCATGGCCCAGGTGCGGCGCGAGCACCGCGCCATCGTCGCTGCTGTTGTCGCCGGCAACGCCAAGGCCGCGCGCGCGGCGGCGATCCGGCATCACTTGAACGGCGAGCGGCGGTTGATCGTCAGCGGCGTCATCAAGCCCTCGCGCGTGAAACGAGTGACGCGGGTTTCGCGCGTGCAGCGCGTGATCTCGAAATGACCAGCACGCCCCCGTTCACACTGGGCCTGTCCTTCGAAAAGCTCAGGATGATCGCAAGCCACCCGTTCGCCCTGAGCCTGTCGAAGGGCCCGTGCATCGTGAGCCTGTCGAACGACCTGAGCCTGTCGAAGGGCCGCGCACGCACAAGGACTTCGACAAGCTCAGTCCGAACAGTTTTGTTTCTCAGAGGAGTCTGACCCGAATGCCTCAATTTGCCGCCAACCTGTCGATGCTCTACACCGAGCACGCCTTCCTCGACCGCTTCGCCGCCGCCGCAGCCGATGGCTTCAAGGCAGTCGAGTACCTGTTCCCCTACGAGCACCCCGCTGCCGAAATCGCCGCGCGCCTGAAAGACAACGGCCTGCAGCAGGTGCTGTTCAACGCGCCACCGGGCGATTGGGCAAAAGGCGAACGCGGGACCACCTGCCTGCCCGGCCGCGAAGCCGAGTTCCGCGACGGCGTGTTACGCGCGATCGACTACGCGCGCGCGCTCGGCTGCCCGCGCATCCACCTGATGGCCGGCCTGGCGCCGCAAGGTGCCGACCGCTCGCTGCTGCGCAAGACCTACCTCGCCAACCTGGCCTGGGCGGCGGCGCAGGCCAAGGACATAACCTTCCTGATGGAGCCGATCAACACGCGCGACATCCCGGGCTTCTTTCTGAACCGCCAGGACGATGCGCACGCCATCGTCGTCGAGGTCGGTGCGCCGAACCTCAAAGTGCAGATGGACCTCTACCACTGCCAGATCGTCGAAGGCGATCTGGCCAAGAAGATTGAGCTGTATTTGCCGACCGGCCGCGTCGGCCACCTGCAAATCGCCGGCGTGCCGGAGCGGCAGGAGCCGGACATCGGCGAGATCAACCACCCGTACCTGTTCGCGCTGATCGATCGGCTGGGGTGGGACGGGTGGATCGGCTGCGAGTACCGGCCGCGCGCGGGAACATCGGCCGGCCTCGCATGGATGCGATCCACGCCCTCGCTACCATCATGATCTGGGTGTTTCGATTGCGCCCGTTTGGTGGAGATCAGTCATGAGCATTCCCCTGGAAACACTGGAAGTTGCAGTGCTTCGTCTATCGCCCGCGGACCGCGCTAGGCTGCTCGATCGCGTCGTCGCCAGCCTCGACGCTGACGGCATCCGCGACGCCGCTTGGGACAGTGTGGCCGCACAGAGAGAAGCGGCTCTGGCGTCAGGCGCCGCCACCGAATCGCCGCTCGATGACGTGCTGACCCGTCTTAAGGCCGAGTTGGCGTGACGCGCACGATCCACCGCGAAGCCGAAGTTGATCTTGCTGAGGCCGCGCGCCACTACAAATCGGAAGCCGGCGTCGGCGTCGCTCGGCGATTCCTCGCCGAGTTCGAGCGCGTCGCGCGCGTGCTGGAAGGCACCCCGCAACTTGGCACGCCGAGCGACAGCGGACGCCGCAGTTTTCCGCTGGCCGTGTTTCCCTACACGATCATCTATCGGCCAACAGACGCAGGGATCCGCGTGCTTGTTGTGCGGCACCAGCGGCGCGATCCTGACTTCGGCGCAGAGCGCAGCTGACAAGGCTGTTGGCCGCGCGAACAACACCTTCATCACGTCATGAAACTCCTCATCACCGGCGGTGCCGGCTTCATCGGTGCGCGGCTGGCGCGAACGCTGCTCGCGCGCGAAGCGCTCAACGGTGCGCGCATCGAACAGCTCGTGCTGGCCGATCAGTTCGCGCCGCCTGCGGACTTGATCGCCGACAGTCGCGTGCGTGCGCTCACCGGGCCGCTGCTCGGACAAACCGCAGGCTTCGCGGCCGAGCGCTTCGACGGCGTCTTCCATCTCGCCTCGGCGGTCAGCGGCGAGTGCGAGCTCGACTTCGACCTCGGCATGCGCTCGAACCTCGACTCGACTCGCGCGTTGCTCGATGCGTTGCGCGCCGCAGGCAATACGCCGCGCGTGGTGTTCTCGAGCTCGGTCGCGGTCTTCGGGCCGGACCCGGGCCAGCCGCTGCCGGCCATCGTCGCCGACGACACGCTGCCGGCGCCGCAGACTTCCTACGGCGCCCAAAAACTGATGTGCGAGCACCTGATCGCCGACATGACGCGCAAAGGCTTCATCGACGGCCGCGCGGCGCGGCTGATGACGGTCACCGTGCGCCCCGGCAAGCCGAACGCCGCGGCGTCGTCGTTCTTCTCCGGCGTGATCCGCGAGCCGCTGGCGGGTGTCGAAGCGATCTGCCCGGTCGATGCCTCGGTGTCGCACCCCGTGTCGTCGCCCGCACGCACGATCCTCGCGCTGATTCGCATCTACGAAGCCACGCGCGAGGAGATGCAAGGCCGCCTGGCGCTGAACCTGCCGGCGTTGAACGTCACCGTGCAGCAGATGCTCGACGCGCTCGAAGCCGTGGCGGGTGCGAAGGTCCGCGCGCTGGTCAGGTTCGAGCGCGACGAGCGCATTGCCGGCATCGTTGCCAACTGGCCGAAGGGCGCGAGTGCGGCGCGCGCCAACGCGCTCGGTCTGCGAGCCGACACCTCATTCGAAGACATCATCCGCCAGTACATCGAGGACACGAAGCCATGAACCAGGTCGATCTCAAGGGCCGCATCGCCGTCATCACCGGCGGCGCGCAGGGCATCGGCTATGCCGTGGCCGAGCGCTTCATCGCTTCGGGCGCAAAGGTGGTGCTGTGGGACATCGACGAAGCCTTGCTCGCCAAAGCCCAGGCCGCGCTCGGCAATGCCGCCAGCACCGCACGTGTCGAGCTGACCGATGCGAGCGCCGTGGCGTCGGCGACGCAAGCCGTGCTCGCGTCGCACAACCGCATCGACATCCTGGTCAACAACGCCGGCATCACCGGCGGCAACGCACCGACGTGGGAGCTCGCGCCCGAGATGTGGCGGCGCACGATCGAGGTCAACCTGGTCGCGCCGTATCTCACCTGCCACAGCGTCGTGCCGGCGATGATCGAGCAGGGCTACGGCCGCATCGTCAACGTGGCCTCGGTGGCGGGCAAAGAGGGCAACCCGAACGCCAGCCACTACAGCGCCAGCAAGGCCGGACTGATCGCGCTCACCAAGTCACTCGGCAAGGAGCTGGCGACCAAGGGCATCATCGTCAACGCGGTCTCGCCGGCAGCCGCCAAAACGGCCATGTTCGAGCAGATGAAACCCGAATTCATCGACTACATGCTGTCGAAGATTCCGATGGGCCGCTTTGTCGAGCCGCACGAAATCGCCGCGGCGATCACCTGGCTGGCCAGCGAGGACTGCTCGTTCACCACCGGCTCGGTGCTCGACCTGTCCGGCGGACGCGCGACCTACTGACCTTCGTTCGACCGCCAGCGCTGCAGCAGCGCGCGGTATTCGTTGCTCGACTCGCTGTACGCCGCCGCGAAGCCGCGTGTGCGGCAGCCGCCGCGCTGCTGAACGAGCTGCGCGCCGGCGTCGGCGCCGAGGCGGCGCGACAGGGCGCGCAACTGCGGCGTGAACGCTTCGTCGAGCAGCGGGCGCAGCGCGCTGTGCCAATCGGCGGCATCGCGTGGCGGGCACAGGCGATCGAGCGCGGCGAGCAGATCGGCGTGGAAGACCAGGTCACCGATCAGCTCGCCGTGGGGGTCGGCGTCGCCTGCGGCAACCGCGCTCGGCGGCGTTGCCTTGGCCACGGCCTGGCTGCCGGCCAACGTCATGGCCAGCGCGATGACGAGGGCCGCCACGTGGGCGATGGGCTGCGTCTTCATGGAAGCGCACTGTAGGCCGCGAAGCGCGCGGGCGCGAGGCCCGAAGCGCGGGTGCGGCGCCAGGACGCGGCGCCGTCCTACGTGCTTCGTTGCGCGCGGCTCTGCGTCACGGCCACACCGCCCTGGCCCCAATTGTCGGGATCGACCTCGTCGATGATCACGGTGACGCTGTCGCGGCGTTTGTCGAGCACACGCTGCACGACGTCGGTGACGCCGGCGATCAGCGCGGCCTTCTGCTCGGCCGTCGCCGGCGTGGCGCGGCGCGCGATGCGGATCGTCACCAGGGGCATCGCGCGCCGCGCCTGCTGGCTCAGGCGGCCTTCTTCGCCGCCTTGGACTGGCCGACCACTTCGAGCCGCGCATCGACGACGCCGGCCTTGGTCATGCCGATCTTGCGCGCCGCGCCGGTGCTCAGGTCGCCGATGCGGCCCGGGTCGGTCGGGCCGCGGTCATTGACGCGCACGACGACGCTCTTCTTGTTGGCCAGGTTGGTCACCTTGACGCGCGTGCCGAAGGGCAGCGTCTTGTGCGCCATGGTCATCGCGTTGACGTTGAAGACCTCGCCGCTGGCCGTCTTGCGGCCGTTGAACTTGGCGCCGTAGTGGGCGACCTTGCCTTCGCTGGCGTCGCCGCTGGCCGCCGCGGGGGCGGCCATCTTCGGCGCCGCTGCGGGCGCTGCCATCGGCGCGGGCGTGGGTGTTGCGGCCGGCAGCGTGGGCGTCGCCCCCGGCGTCGGAACCCGCTGGGCATGAGCGGCGCCGAAGGTGGCGAGCGCGGCGCAAGCCGCCAGCAGGTGGGTGCGGAAATTCATCGAACAGGTTCTCCGAAAAACAGGGGTAGAGCTTGGGCAACGCCTTGGTGTAGAGCCGCCGCCGCGCGGGCGAAGATCGCGCTGCGGCTGGCGCAAATCATAGAGCCTGCTGCTTGCGCGGCTGCGACTTGCGCTTCTTGTGGTCGTTGCCGCCGCAATTGGCGCAGTCGCACGGCGTGATGTCGCAGCGCTTGCACTCCGAGCCGTCGCACGGGATATCGCACGGCAGGTCGCAAGAGCCGCGCTGCGACAAACGCAGATCGCCGTGGTGCCGGCGGTGCGCGTCGCCGCAGCGGGCCAGCCGCCGCCGCAGCAAACGCGCGCCGCGCTGCACGCCGAAGCGGCGGATCACCCGCTCGGCAAATGCCGCGCAGCTCTGGCCGCCGCCGTGCACACGCATCGCGCACGCGAAGCCCTTGTGGGGCGAGAGGTAGCGCCGGTACGCGCCGACGCCGGCCAGCGCGATCGCCTTCAACGCGGGCGCTACCGCTCTGTCACGCCGAGCTTGTCGAGCAGGCCATTCAGCTCGTCGAGCGAGCCGAAGGCGATGGCGATCTCGCCTTGTTCGCCCCATTTGGTCTTGCGCTGCACGCGGATCTCGACCTGTGCGGTCAGCGTGTCGGCCAGCGTTTCTTCGAGGCGCGTGATGTCGCGCGACTTCTCCGGCTTGGCGCGGGCCGAGGGCGCGGCGCGGCCGGCGCTGCTGCTGGCGCCGAGCGTCTGCGCGACGAGCTTTTCGGTGTCGCGCACCGAGAGTTTTTTCGCCGTGACTTCGTTGGCCGAGAGGATCTGCTGCGCCGCGTCGAGCGCCAGCAGCGCGCGCGCGTGGCCCATCTCGATGTCGCCGGCCATCAGCATCTGCTGCACCGGCTGCGTCAGGTTCAACAGGCGCAGCAGGTTCGACGCCGCGCTGCGCGAGCGGCCCACCGCCTGCGCGGCCTGCTCGTGCGTGAGGGCGAACTCATCGACCAGGCGCTTCAGGCCCTGCGCTTCTTCGAGCGGATTCAGGTCTTCGCGCTGGATGTTCTCGATCAGCGCCATCACCGCCGCCGCTTCGTCGGCCACGGCCTTGACGAGCACCGGCACCTCGTCGAGGCCGGCCAGCTTGGCGGCGCGCACGCGGCGCTCGCCAGCGATGATCTCGTAGCGGCCGGCGTTCGCGCCGGCCAACGGCCGCACCAGCACCGGCTGCATCACGCCCTGCGACTTGATGCTCTCGGCGAGTTCGTACAGCGAGCCCTCGTCCATGCGCGTACGCGGCTGGTATTTGCCGGGCTGCAAGGCATGCAGCTTCAACACGCTCGGCGCGCCGTCGTCACGCGCCGCGGCCGGCGGCGCGTCACTGACGGTCGGGCCGAGCAGCGCTTCGAGGCCCATGCCCAGGCCCTTGGGTCGGTTCTTCATTGCCATGGGCGGCGATTGTCAGGCAAGTCCGCGCTCGGCCACCGCGCTATTGCGGGGGGCGAACGCCGACCCCGCGCCGCTATCCTCGGCGCAGCGACAGGGAGGGCGAAGAACATGAAGCAACGCATCGCCAATGCGATTGCCATGCTGTGCATGGCGCTGGCCATCGGCGCCGTGATCGGCAGCGTCAGGGCCACGCTCGCGGCCGGCGCCATCGAAGGACCGGGCGCGCTGCTCGCCACGCCCGGCGGCGAGGTCTGGCTGGGCGTGAACCAGGCGCTGTGGCGTGTCTCGGCCGAAGGCCGGCTGATCGATCGCCAGCCGATCGGCGCCACCGGCCTGCCCGGCGCGCCGGCCAAGCTCGTGCACGCCCCCGATGGCCGCGTGGTGGCGAGCGTGCGCCGCGACCCGACGCTGTACTGGATGGACGCGGCGAGTGCACGCGTGGTGCGCAGCGTGCTGCCGCAGTGGCCGCAAACGCTGGCCAAGCACGGTGGGCGCGCCATCAACTTCGCCTTCGACGGCGGCGGTCGTCTGGCGATCTCGACCGGCGGCGGCGATACGGTGGCGCTGTTCGACGGCGCGGGGCGCTTCATCGCGCACACGCCGCCCGGCAGCTATGTCTTCAGCAACGGCCTGTGGTGGAGCGAGGCCGGCCTGTGGACGACGGACACCAACCGCTTCACGCTGCGGCTGCTCGACCCGACTTCGCTGTTGCCGCTGCGCGCGGTCGACCTTGGCCGCGCCGAGGGCGGCAGCTACCTCGGGCCGGCGCGCGCGATGCCTGGTGCCGGCGGCGCAGCGCTGATCCGCTTGCAGGGCAACATGATCGACGGCGGCGTTTCGCTCGTCGGCGCCGACGGCCGCAGCCGCGCGCTGCCGCACGGCGCACCGATGCAGCCGCGCGATCTGGACTGGCGCGGCGACGAACTGCTGGTCAGCGACGGCGTGTCGTTTTCGATCCTGCGCTGGTCGGCGCAAGGCCAGGCGCTGGCGCCGTTCGGCGACGCCGATCTGCGGGCCGCGCTGCAGGCACAGCGCCAGGAGCGTGACACGCTGCGGCAGCGCCACGCGCAGTGGCTGAGCGCCGCGGCGCTGGCCTTCGTGCTGGGCCTCGTCAGCGCGGCAATCGCGGCCTGGTTGGGGCGGCGCAGCCGGCCGGCGTTGGCGCTCGACCTGTCGCGGCTGGGCACGCCGCAACTGGGACAGAAGGGCTTGTTGAAGCTGAACTGGCGCATGAACCGTTGGGTCATCGTCCTCATGACGCCGTTGCTCGTGCTGGCAATCGCGGATGCCCTGCGGTTGCTGCCTCGCGGCGCGCCGGGCGACGTCGCCGGTCAGTGGACTGTCGTCGTGCTGGCCTTCACAGTCGGTCTGGTGCTGATGTCGATCGCATTGGTGGCCGCGCACGTGCCTCGCGTGAAGCGGCTGTCGCAGCTGCCCGAATACGAACCCCTGCTCAACCAGCTGGCGATGACACAGCTCAAACGCAGCGCGGCCGTCGTGGCACGCACGCTGCGGCCGGGCGAGCAGGTGCTCGATGCGTTTCACTTGCGGCCCGGCCTGGTCTGGTGGGTAGTGACCAGCGAGCGTCTGCTCGGCTTCAACGCCGCGCTCGGCGAATCTGCGCTCAAGTCTGCGCACGAGTTGAGCAACGTCAATGGCGCCGCCATCGCACCACCCGGCGACGGCTGGCTGCAGCGCCTGCTGCGCGCCGGCAGCGACGATCGCGCCTGGGTGCGCATCGAGATCGGCCACACGCCGGCGCTCGCCGGCAGCGTTGCCTCGCCCGTGCTCGCCGCGCGCGTGATCGAGCGCATCAACGAGCACGCCGCCGCGCTGCGCGCAACGCGCCCGATGCGGGCAGCGCCGGCACAGCCCGGCACGGCCCCGCGCCGGCACCGCGCCGCGCTGGCGTCGCTGCTGCTGCCGGGCCTGGGCCACTGGCAACTCGGCCACGGCCCGCAGGCGATCGTCTTCATCGCCGCCTTCGCGGCCACGCTGATCTTCTTCACCGGGCCGATGCTGTGGACGCTGGTCGAGCCCTTCACCGCGGTCCGGCCGTGGCACGCTGCCGTGCTGGCAGCCTGGCACCTGCTGCTCGGCGCGCTCGCCGCGGCCGATGCCTGGCGCACCGAGCCGGCGGCGCAACGCTAAAAGCGTCAGCCGCGCAGCTGGTCGAGCAGCGCGCGGCCCTCGGGCCAGTCGCCCAGGCCGGACTCGCCGTTGATGTGGCCGCGCGCGCCGATCTGGACACGCTCGGCGCCCCACTCGCGCGCCATCTGCGCGCTGCGCTCGGGCGCACAGAACGGATCGTCGCTGCTCGTCACCACCGTCGCCGCAAACGGCAAGCGCCGGCGCACGATCGGCCGCCACGGCAGCAGGTTGGGCGGCATGTCGTCGCGCAGGGTGTCCGGCGGCGCGACGAGCAACGCGCCCGTCACGCGCGCGGTGTGCTGCGAGTGCGCGGCCCAGGCCGCGACGAGCTGACAGCCCAGGCTGTGCGCGGCCAGCAGCGCCGGGCGATCGTCTTCTTCGAGCAGCACCTCTTCGAGCCGCGCCATCCAGTCGCCGCGCTTGGGCCAGAGCCAATCGCTCTGCTGCACCCGCGTGTCGCCGTGTAGCGCTTGCCAGCGGCTTTGCCAGTGCGCGGCGCCGGAGTCGAGCCAGCCGGGGAGCAGCAAAACGCGCAGGCGATCGGTCATTGACTTATCCTAGCCGCCATGAAAAAGCACACCGTCTTCGTCGATGGCCAGGAAGGCACCACCGGCCTGCGCATTCACGAGTACCTGGCCAGGCGCAGCGACATCGAGCTGCTGAAGATCGACGCCGACAAGCGCAAGGACGCGGCCGAGCGCGCACGCCTGCTCAACGCCGCCGACGTGGCGTTTTTGTGTCTGCCCGATGCGGCGGCGAAGGAGGCGGTGGCGCTGGTCAACAACCCCGACACCTGCGTCATCGACGCCAGCACCGCGCACCGCGTCGCGCCGGGCTGGGTGTTCGGCGTGCCCGAACTCGCGCCGGGCCAGCGTGAGGCGCTGAAGAAGGCCAAGCGCATCGCGAATCCGGGTTGCCACTCGACGGCTTTCATCGCGCTGCTGCGGCCGCTGGTCGATGCCGGCATCGTGGCGCGTGATTTGTCGGTGACGGCCACGTCGATCACCGGCTACTCGGGCGGCGGCAAGAAGATGATCGAGGAGTACCAGGCGAAGGAGCGCGCCGAGCAGCTCGACGCGCCGCGGCCGTATGGCTTGAAGCTCAGCCACAAGCATGTGCCGGAGATGATGGCCTACACGGGCCTCACGACCAAGCCGGTGTTCATGCCGATCGTCGGCCCGTTCTACAAGGGGCTGGCGGTCAGCGTGCCGCTGCAACTGTCGCAACTGAAGACAGGCACCGACGGCGCGGCGCTGGTGCGTGCGTTCGAGAAGCACTACGAAGGCGAGCGCTTCATTCGCGTCATGCCGCTCGGCGATCCGTCGGTTACCGAGCCGAACTTCTTCGATGTCCAGGGCAGCAACGACACGAACCGGATCGACATCTTCGTCTTCGCCGATGCCACGCAAGCGATCCTGATTGCGCGCGAAGACAACCTCGGCAAGGGCGCGAGTGGGGCGGCGGTGCAGTGCATGAATTTGCATCTCGGCTGCGACGAAGGTCTTGGCCTGTAAGCCGTCCCCGTTCGGGCTGAGCCTGTCGAAGCCCTTGTTCGTACTCGCACAGGCCCTTCGACAAGCTCAGGGCAAACGGGAAATTCGCCGATGAGCGACCACATCGACGCCCTCGTCATCGGCGCCGGCGTCATCGGCCTGGCCATCTCGCGCGAACTCGCACAGGCCGGCCACGAGGTCATCGTCATCGATCAGGCCGAAGGCATCGGCACGGTCACCAGCTCGCGCAACAGCGAGGTCATCCACGGCGGGCTGTACTACGCGCCGGGCTCGCTGAAAGCCCGACTCTGCGTCGAAGGCCGCGACGCGCTGTATGCGTACTGCGCCGAGCGTGGCATCGCGCACCGGCGCTGCGGCAAGCTCGTCGTCGCCGTCGATGACAGCGAGGTGCCGGCGCTCGTAGCGCTGCACGCGCAGGCCAAGACCAACGGCGTCAGCGACGTGCAGCTGATCGACGGCGCCGCAGCGCGCGCGATGGAGCCCGCGCTCCACGCCATCGCCGCGCTGCACTCGCCCTGCACGGGCATCATCGACAGCCACGCCTTCATGCTCGCACTGCAAGGCGACGCCGAAGACCGCGGCGCACTGTTCGCGTTTCACAGCCCGTTCGACAGCGCAGCAGTGACGAGCGACGGCTTCGACGTGCGCGTCGGCGGCGCCGAGCCGATGCACTTGTCAACGCGCTTGCTGATCAACGCCGCCGGCTTGCAGGCCTGCGCGGTGGCGTCGCGCATCGACGGCCTCGACGCCCGCCACATCCCGAAGCCGCGCCTGTGCAAAGGCCACTACTTCGCGCTGACGACCCGGGCGCCGTTCACGCGCCTCGTTTATCCGATGCACAACCGCGCCGGCCTGGGCGTGCACTTCACGCTCGACCTCGGCGGCCAGGGCAAGTTCGGGCCGGACGTGGAATGGCTGCCCGACGGCGCGGCCGAGGACTACGTCGTCGATGCCTCACGCGCAGCAACGTTCACGCACGACATCCGCCGCTACTGGCCGGCGTTGCCTGACAACGCCCTCGCCCCGGCCTACAGCGGCCTGCGCCCGAAGATCGTCGGGCCCGACGACCCGGCGGCGGACTTTCGCATCGATGGGCCCGAGACGCATGGCGTGCGCGGGCTCATCAACCTGTTCGGCATCGAGTCGCCGGGGTTGACGGCGTCACTCTCTGTTGCGACGCGGATACGCGGCATGCTCGAACCAATCCGTTCGCCCTGAGGTATCGAAGGGCTCGCGAAGGGCTTCGATACCTCAGCCCGAACGGGAACCATAGGCGTGCTCAGTGTTTTCTTCCCGTCGCGTTGGCCAGCACATCGGCCCCCGTCATCCCCGCAAACAACTGCGCCGCCTTCAGCTTGATCTCGAGCAGCTCATTGGCGTTGACCGAGAACTGCCCCGTGGTCTTGTTGACTTCGACGCTGAACTCGACATCCTTGCCGCTGTGGGTCAGCGTGCCGCTGGTGAATTCGTAGTCGGCGCTGTCCCAGGGCAGGCCGCGCTTGGCGATGTCCCAGTCCTTGTATTCGACCTTCAGGATGTCGCCGCTGGCCAGATCGAGCAGGCCGCTGCCGTGAATGACTTCGTCGCTTTGCTCGACCGTGACCGCGATGGGTACTTTCAGCTCCATGACCGTACCGCTCTCATCAATGTGTAGTGGCTGAATTCTCGCACCCGATGTGCGACCCCCCGGTGTGGCGTAAGTTCGGCCCTGTGAGCCCGACCCACCTTCGTCGGCCGCAGCCGGCGTGCAGGAGAAACCGTCATGTCCGAACGACATCCAGAGCTCGATGCGATCGTCATCGGCGCCGGCCAGGCCGGGCCGTCGCTCGCGGTGCGTTGCGCCCGTGAGGGCATGAAGACGGTGCTGATCGAGCGTGGGCCGCTCGGCGGCACCTGCATCAACAACGGCTGCGTGCCGACAAAAACATGGGTCGCGAGCGCGCGTGCGGCGCAGGTGGCGCGGCGCGCCGCCGAGTGGGGCGTGGTCCTGGATACGCCGGTGCGCGTGGACATGGCCGCCGTGCGGGCGAGGAAGGACAAGCTGATCGCGGCCTCGCACCACTCGCTGGCCAGTTGGCTGGGCAGCACGCCGAACCTCACGGTGGTGCAGGGCGAAGCACGATTCACGGGCCCGCGCACGCTGCAGGTGGGCGACGCCGAGTACACGGCGCCGCGCATCTTCTTGAACGTCGGCGGCGCGCCGCTGCGCCCGGCGATGCCGGGGCTGGACCAGGTGCACGCGCTCGACAACCGCGGCATCCTCGAACTCGATCACGTCCCCGAGCATCTGGTGGTGATCGGCGGCAGCTACATCGGCCTGGAGTTCGCGCAGATCTTTCGCCGCTTCGGCTCGCAGGTGACGGTGTGCGAGATGGGGCCGCGCATCATCGGCCGCGAGGACGAAGAGGTCTCGACCGAAGTGCAGCGTGTGCTGGAGCGCGAGGGCATCGTCATCCGCGCCAACGCGAAGTGCCTGTCCGTCGCGCGTGACGGCGCGAGCGGCGTGCGCGTGCACACCTCATGTGAAAGCGGCGAGCCCGACGTCACCGGCTCGCATCTGCTGCTGGCCGTCGGCCGCACGCCGAACACGGCCGCGCTCGGCCTCGACGCCGCCGGCATCGACACCGATGCGCGCGGCTTCATCACCGTGGACGATCAGTTGCGCAGCACCAGCGCGGCAGGCGTCTGGGCCCTGGGCGACTGCAACGGCCGCGGCGCCTTCACGCACACCTCGTACAACGACTTCGAGATCGTTGCCGCGAACCTGTTCGACAACGACCCGCGGCGGGTCAGCGACCGCATCCCCGTCTACGCCCTGTTCACCGACCCGCCGCTGGCGCGCATCGGCATGAGCGAGAACGACGTTCGCGCTGCCGGCAAGCCGGCGCTCGTGGCCCGCATGCCGATGAGCCGCGTCGGCCGCGCGCGCGAGGCCGGCGAGACGCAGGGCTTCATGAAGGTGCTGGTCGATGGACAGACGCAGCGCATCCTCGGCGCGACGATGCTCGGCATGAACGCCGACGAGGTGATCCACGGCCTGCTGGACGTGATGGCCGCCGGCCTGCCGTACACCACGATCCGGCGCACGATGCACATCCACCCGACGGTCAGCGAGCTGGTGCCGACGCTGCTCGAAGGGTTGAAGCCGCTGACTTGAGCAGGCGCAAGGGTCTGGCGGCCGCGTGCCGGGCAGAATGAGCCGATGGTTGGAGCCTCACACCGCATCGCAGCGGCCGCGCTGTGCCTGTTGGCCGCCGTTGCCGCGCAGGCCCAATCGGGCAGCGATGCGCCGATGCCCGGCGACTACCGCGTCATCAACGGCCGCGTCGATCGCGGCACCTACGTCGGCTGGCGCTTGTTCCACAGCGCGTGCTTCGGTTGCCACGGCGTCGGCGGCGTCGGCACGGCCGTTGCGCCGAACCTGTTGGAGCGCGTGCCGAACCTGACGCCGCGCGACTTTGCGTCGAAGGTGCTGACGAGTTATCGGCTCGTGTCGCCGGCGGATGACGACAGCGCGCAGGCCCGCGAGGCCACGCTCGAAGAAATCTTGAAGCGCGACCGCAGCGCCGCGCGCGGCCAGGTGCTGATGCCGGCCTGGGGCGGGCACGCCGAGGTACCGCCGCATGTGCTCGATCTGTATGCGTACCTGTCGGCGCGTGCCGCGGCAGAGATCGGACCGGGTGAGCCGAAGGTGATGCCGCCGCGCCGCCGTTCGCCCTGAGCTTGTCGAAGGACAGGCTCAGCCCGGACGCTCAGAGGTCAAGCCGCGACGCTCACTCTGTGGCGGCCGTCT
Organism: uncultured beta proteobacterium; assembly: GCA_963732625.1. Classification (GTDB taxonomy): domain Bacteria; phylum Pseudomonadota; class Gammaproteobacteria; order Burkholderiales; family Burkholderiaceae_C; genus CADEEN01. The sequence goes on from CAVTAM010000045.1 coordinate 76,191, forward strand.
CTCTTCGCCTCATACAACGCCGCATCGGCCCGTGCGATCGTCGCGTGCGGCGCGGTGTCGCTGGCGCGCCAGTCGGTGAGGCCCACCGACAGTGTCACCGCGAGCGGTTCGCCGCTGCCGTCCTCGCCGTACATCAGGGGCATCTTCAGCAGATCTTCGGCGCGCATGCGCGCCACCTCGGGCGTGGCGCCGGGCATCGCCAGCACGAACTCTTCGCCGCCCAGGCGTGCGCACAGATCGCCCGGGCGCAGGTGGTTCTTCAGCGCCCAGCCGAGCACGCGCAGCGCCTCGTCGCCGGCGGCGTGGCCATGCGTGTCGTTGACGCGCTTGAAGTGGTCGACGTCCATCACCATCAGCGCCAGCGGCGACTTGTCGCGATCGGCACGCGCCACCATGCGCCGCCAGGTGTCTTCGAAGGTGCGCCGGTTCGGCAGGCCGGTCAGGGCGTCGGTGTTGGCCTGCGCGGCCACGCGGCGCAGCAACTGGCTGACGTGCAGGCTGACCAGGCCGTAGCCTTGCAGCAGGTGGGCGAGGCCAAAGGCCATGACGAACAGCACCTCGCGCGTGTGATCGCTCTCCAGGCCGCCTTGCACCGGTGCTGCCGCATTCACGGCCACGCGCAGCAGCGACAGGCCCACCAGCAGCAGCTCGGCCGTGAGCGCCATGACGCTGAGCACCGTGCCTTCGCGGCGGGCGTGGCTGACGATCAGCCAGACACACGGCGCCGACAGCAGCGCGATCAGGCCTGAGAACACCATCACGCGCCGGCCGAGCTGCGCCGCCGGGTCTTGCACGCCAACCGAGAACCAGCCGATGGCCGCCAGCGACACGCCAATGATCGCCGCCAGAAAGACCCACGGCACCGGCCGCCGCATGAAGCGGCACAGGCCGACGAAGATGCCGGCGGCGCCGAACGCGGCCAGTGCGTTGCCGAAGAAGATCGACAGCAGCGGCGGCACGGCGCCGCGCAAACCGAGCACGGCCACGCCGGCGACGATGAGCGCGAAGCTGATCGCCCAATCGCGCAGGTAGGGCGAGCGGTCGCGCAGCGCCAGCAGGCTCATCGCCGCGGCGTTGACCAGGCTCACCATGGCGGTGAACAGCAGCGCGGTCGGCATGTCGAGCTGCATGTCAGTGGCTCGAACGCGCTTCACGCACTGTGCGGCGCATGAAACGAGCTTGCGCTTGCGGCCCGAAGCGGCTGTTGACGACGGTCCGCTCTCCACCCCCGTTCGCCCTGAGCTTGTCGAAGGGCCAGGCTGAGCTTGTCGAAGCCTTCGTGCTGCACGACAAGGGCTTCGACAGGCTCAGCCCGAACGGGGGGACTTTTCTTTCCGTTCGCCCTGAGCCTGTCGAAGGGCAGGCTGAGCTCGTCGAAGCCTTCGCGCCACAAGACGAAGGCTTCGACAAGGTCAGCCCGAACGGTGACGAGGCGCGGCTTCGATACCTCAGCCCGAACGGTTCTTTGCGAACCTTGAAGTTCGCCAACGGGCCGAAAGCGGAAATAGACACGCGTGCTAATTTCATTTCAGTGGCCGCCACGAATTCTGTAGTGGTAGCCGTAGCCGTCGGCGAAGCCAAGCTTGAAATACACCGCGCGCGCCGCCTGGTTGTCGGCCTCGACTTGCAGGTAGGCGCTCTTCGCGCCGGCCTCGGCCGCGTTGCCGAGCAGCCTGGCGCACAGCGCCGCCGCGAGGCCCTGGCCGCGCATCGTCGGGCTGACGAAAACGTCGTACAGGCCAACCAGATCGCCTTCGCCGGCGCTCTGGCCGCAGGCGACGAGCACGCCATCGTCGCGGCGCTTGATCGCCAGCGCGCTGAACGGCACCGGTGAGCCGGCCAGGCGCTCGGCATGCGCGGCGCGCTGCGCCAGCGGCGAGCCGCGCAGCGTGCCGACGGCGGCGGCCATCGCGGCGTGGCCGAGCCGGGCCCACGCCAGACCCGCGGGCAGCGCCGGCGGGCGCAGGTGCGACAGGCGCGGCGCGATCATCACGCGCGTGTCGTCGATGGCGCCGAAGCCGCGTGCCGCCAGCTCGCCGTCGAGCCCGGCCGGCCGCGTGAACGGCGTGATGCGCACCACCATCGGCAACGACGCGCCGGCGAACACGGCCTCGGCGCGCGCCAGCTTGTGCCCCACCGACAGCCGGCCGCCGGCCACCGCGTTGATGCAGCGCGCGCGCTTGGCCTTGCCGGGCGAGAAGCGCACCAGCCAGCCGTCGAGCCACAACTGCTGCGGCGGTGCGCTGGCGTTCAGGCCCGCGTCTTCGGCGCGAACCAGCAGCTTGCGGTCGAAGTCGGGGTTCAAGCCGCGGTTGCCGGCGAGCTCGGCGCCCAGGTCGCCGGCCAGTGCGTGCGCTTCACCCATCGGCTCAGAACTGTTGCTGCGCCCTTGCGACCATCTCGCTGGCAAAGGCGATGTAGGCCTGCGCGCCGCGCGAGCTCGGGTCGAAGACGACGCCCGCCTGGCCGTAGCTCGGCGCTTCGGCCAGGCGCACGTTGCGCGGGATCACGGCGTCGAACACCTTGTCGCCGAAGTGCGTCTTCAACTGCTCGCTGACCTGCTGCTGCAGCGTCATGCGGTTGTCGAACATGACGCGCAACAGGCCGATGATCTGCAGATTGCGGATTCAGGTTGGCATGCACCTGGCGGATGGTGTTGACCAGGTCGGTCAGGCCTTCCAACGCAAAGTACTCGCACTGCATCGGCACGATGACGCCGTTGGCGCTGCACAGGCCGTTCAAGGTGAGCAGCGACAGCGACGGCGGGCAGTCGATGAGCACGAAGTCGTAGTCGGCCTGCACCGCCACCAGCGCGCCGCGCAGCCGCTCGCTGCGGCGCTCGACGCTGACCAGCTCGATCTCGGCGCCGGCGAGCTCGCGATTCGCGCCGAGCACGTCGTAGCCGCCTTTTTCCGTGCGCTGGCGCGCTTCGGCGATGGTCGATGATTCGAGCAGCACGTCGTACACCGACTGCTCGAGGGCGCGCTTGTCGATGCCCGAGCCCGTCGTCGCGTTGCCCTGCGGATCGAGGTCGATGATCAGCACGCGCTGGCTCAACTGCGCCAGCCCCGCGGCGAGGTTGACCGTGGTGGTGGTCTTGCCGACCCCGCCTTTTTGATTCGCAACGCAGAAGACTTGCATGGGGCGGCATTCTCGCCGAGCGCGCTGCGTTTGAAACCAAGCGCGGCGCAAGAGGGGTTCGGATCGCTGCCGGTAAGCCGGGCTACTCACGCAAGGCGGATGCCGAAGCCGATCAGGAACACGCCGGCCGCACGTCCCGCCCAGCGCGCTGCGCTGCGGTTGGCCTTGACCTTGGCCGCGACCGCATTGGCAAACGCACACAGCGTCAGGCAGTAGAGCGCGGTGATGACGGCGATGGTGGTGGCCATCGCCGCGAACGTCGGCAGGCCGCGGTGCGTGGCCGGGTCGATGAAGAGCGGAAAGAAGGCCATGTAGAAGATGATCGCCTTCGGGTTGAGCAGCGTGATGAAGAACGCCTGGCGCGCATAGTGGCGCGGCTCGATGGGGATCGGCGAAGCCGCGCCATCGCCTTTGGACAACAGCAGCCGCAGGCCAACCCACGCCAGGTAGGCCGCGCCGGCGTACTGAACCGCTTTGAAGACAGTCGGGTTGGCAGCCAGCAGCGCAGCCACGCCCGCAACCGCGAGCCACAACAACACCTGGTCACCGGCGATCAAGCCCAGCGTGGCCGCGGCACCCCCGCGAAAGCCGCCCTTGCCGGTGGACGTGAGCAACGCGAACGTGCCGGGGCCCGGCAACGCGAGGAAGAGAACGATGGTGGCGCAGAACGCGCCGTAGTCGGTGAGGCCGAACATGAGGACGAGCGGGTCGCAGAACGAACGCGCGAGATTAGCGGAACATCGCGCGCCTGAACGACAATCGCCGCCGATGAACACCGAGCCCAAAGAGCCGCCCCCAGAGGCCGCCGTCCCCGAGACCGCCGTTGAAGCCGTGGCCGCGTCCGCTGAAAGCACGGCAAGTGCTGCTGTCGAGGCAGCGGCTGCACCCGACGCTGCACCTGCTGCGCCCGTCGGCATCTCGCCGGCCGAATGCGGCGCGCGACTGGCCACGCTGTTCCCGGCGTTGTTCATCGCGCCCGGTGCGCCGGGGCCGTACAAGCCGATCAAGCTGCGCATCCACACCGACATCCAGGCGCGCGCGCCGGGCGAGTTCAGCAAGCGCGTGCTCGGCATCTTCTTTTCGCGCTACACGACGACCAATGCGTACCTGAAAGCGATCGTCGCGCCGGGTGCGCAGCGCTTCGATCTCGACGGCGCAGCCGGCCGGCGAGATTGCCGAGGAACATCGCGCGGCCGCCGTTGAAGAGATCGCGCGGCGTCAGGCGATCGCGGCCGAGCGGCGCGCGATGCAGCAGCCGCGCCGCGCGCCGCCGCCGCAGCGCGAGCCGGCGCCGCCGGCCGATGCGCCGGCCGGCGATGCGCCCATTGACTCGCGCGACCGTCCGTCACGTCCACCACGCGAGCAGCGCCCCTCGCGTCCGGCGCGTGACGATCGCGATCCGCGGCGCGACACACGGCCGCCACGCAACGCGCCGCAGCAGCGCCCGGCGCCGCACGCCCAACGTCCGCCGCGGCGCGACGACGCCCCGCGCATGCACGCGGCAGCACCAACGCAAGAGCAAGCAGCCAGCGCCGTGCCCGCCGACCCGGCGCAGCGCGAGCGCGCGCTGCTGCTGCGTGCGTTTGAAGCCAGCCCGCTGTCCAAGGCCAACTTCTGCACCTTGAAGCGCATCAGCGAGGCCGAGCTCGACGCTGCGCTGGTGCAGGCGCGCAGCGAGCGGCGCTGACAACGCGAACGGGCTTGCGCCCGCCCCTTGCGCGGGGCTAGAGTCGCCCGACCTGGCGGCATGGGTCATGCCGCATCCATCCCCACCCAGGAGACCAGCGATGACGGCAGTAGTAGCTTCCCCCAGCGCCACGGTGCAACAGTGGCTCGACGACTTTGGCGCGGCGATCACACGCGCCGACTTTGCGGCCGCGGCTGCAATGTTCGGCGACGAGAGTTACTGGCGTGACCTGATCTCGTTCACCTGGAACCTGAAGACTGCCGAGGGCCGCGATCAGATCCGCGAGATGCTGGCCGCGACGGCGCCGAACACGAAGCCATCGAGCTGGAAGTTGATCGGCGACGGCAGCGAAGCCGGCGGCGTGACCGAAGGCTGGTTCACATTCGAGACCGCCACGTCACGCGGCAAGGGCCTGCTGCGATTGATCAACGGCAAAGCGTGGACGCTGCTGACGACGATCCAGGAATTGAAAGGCTTCGAAGAGAAGAAGCGCGACACGCGGCCCAAGGGCGTGGAGCATGGCGTGCATGCCGGGCGCAAGAGCTGGCTCGAAGAAAAGCAGGAGCGCGCGAAGACGCTCGGCTACAGCGAGCAGCCGTATGCGCTGGTGCTCGGCGGCGGGCAGGCCGGCATCATCCTCGGCGCGCGGCTGAAGAAGCTCGGCGTGCCGGCCGTCATCGTCGAGAAGAATCCGCGCGCCGGCGACTCCTGGCGCAACCGCTACAAGAGCCTGTGCCTGCACGACCCGGTCTGGTACGACCACCTGCCGTACCTGCCGTTCCCGGACGACTGGCCGGTGTTCTCGCCGAAGGACAAGATCGGCGACTGGCTGGAGAGCTACACGAAGCTGATGGAGCTCGACTACTGGACGAGCAGCGAGTGCAAAAGCGCGAAGTGGGACGACGCGAAGCAGCAATGGGAAGTGGTCATCGAGCGCAAGGCCGACACGCCGAGCGGCAAACCCGAGACGCTGACGCTGCGGCCCCAGCATGTGGTGTTCGCCACCGGCATGAGCGGTGTGCCGAGCCTGCCCAAATACGCCGGCATGGACAGCTTCAAAGGCCAGCAGGTGCATTCGAGCGCCTTCAGAACCGGCGTCGAGTGGAAGGGCAAGAAGGTCGTCGTCGTCGGCTCCAACAACTCGGCGCACGACATCTGCGCCGACCTGTGGGAAAACGGCGCCGACGTGACGATGGTGCAGCGCTCGTCGACGCACATCGCCAAGAGCGACACGCTGATGGACCTGGCGCTCGGCGGCCTGTACTCCGAGGCCGCGGTGAAGAACGGCATCGACACCGACAAGGCCGACCTGATCTTCGCCTCGCTGCCGTACAAGGCGCTGCCGGCGTTGCAGATTCCGGTGTACGAGCAGATGAAGGAGCGCGACGCCGACCTGTACGCGCGCCTGGAGAAGGCCGGCTTCCTGCTCGACTTCGGCGAAGACGGCTCGGGCCTGTTCGTGAAGTACCTGCGCCGCGGCTCGGGCTACTACATCGACGTCGGCGCGAGCGAGTTGGTGGCAGACGGCCGCGTGAAGTTGAAGACGGGCGCGATCGAGCATGTCGAGGCCGATGGTCTGGTGATGGCCGACGGCACGAAGCTGCCAGGCCGACCTGATCGTCTGGGCCACCGGCTACGGCTCGATGAACGGCTGGATCGCCAAGCTGGTCGATCAGGCCACGGCCGACAAGGTCGGCAAATGCTGGGGCCTGGGTTCCGGCACCAACAAGGACCCCGGCCCGTGGGAAGGCGAGCTGCGCAACATGTGGAAGCCGACGCAGCAGCCGAACCTGTGGATGCAGGGCGGCAACCTGCACCAGAACCGCCACTACTCGCTGCTCGTCGCGCTGCAATTGAAGGCCAGGATGGAAGGCGTGCCGACGCCGGTGTATGCGCTGGCGCCGGTGCATCACAAGGCGTAGTGCGATCGCCGTCTCGCATTCCAGCCCTATCCGTTCGCCCTGAGGTATCGAAGGGCTTTCGCAAGGGCTTCGATACCTCAGCCCGAACGGTGGGGTGGCGTGCGTGATGAGCGGCATCGAACTCGATCACACCATCGTCGCGTCGGCCGACGCGCGAGCCGCTGCGCAGCGGCTCGCGCAAGTGCTCGGTGTGCCATGGTCCGAGCACTCCACCTTCGGCCCGTTCTGCCCCGTCTACGTGAACGACGGCCTGACGCTCGACTTCGATCAGCACGATGGCGCATTTCCCATCCAGCACTTCTGCTTCCGCGTCAGCGAGCATGAATTCGATGCACTGATCGCACGCCTGCATTCACTCGGCATCGCGATCCGCAGCACGCCGCATGGCGCGGTCGATGGGCTGGTCAACACGCAGCACGCCGGTCGCATCGTCTATTGGAGCGAGCCCGACGGCCATGTGTGGGAGGCGCTGACGGTGAGCTACGCGCGGCAGGGCAGCCGTTGACCACGCGGCCTATCATGGCCGCATGACCTCCGCGTCTTCGATCCAGGCGGCACTTGCCGACGGCGTGCGCGCCTTCGGCCACTGGCTGCACAACTGGTGGCGCATCGCAGAACTCGGCGCGCAGTTGCTGGCGCTGGCGCTGTGGCCCTCCTCCTACACGGCCGGCCTACCGCCACGCGCTGCTGCGCCACATCGTGCTCGGCACCGCGCCGTCGCTGGTCGGCTTCACGGTGTTGACGACGCTGCTCAGCCTGGTCGTGATCCGCATCGTGCTCGTCACCTCGGTGAGCTACGGGCTGACGCAGTACGCGCTCGAGATGATGGTGCGCGTGCTGGTGCTGGAGCTGATCCCGCTCACCGCGGCGTTGTTCGCCGCGCTGCGCTGCACGATCCCGCGCGCCGCCGAGGTGGCCGCGCTGCGCTCGGGCGGCGAGTGGAACACCGGCGGCGACCCGTTGCACATGGAAGTGCTGCCACGTGTGGCCGCCGGCATCGTCTGCGCGCTGCTGCTGGCGGCCATCAGCTGCGGCGTCACGCTCGTGCTGGCCTACCTCTCGGTCTATGGCTTCACGACCGCCGGCTTCGAGGCCTACACACGCACGGTGGGCCATGTCTTCAGCCCCGGCGTCGCGCTCGTCTTCGGCCTGAAGATCGCGGCGATGGCGGTGGCGGTGGCGCTGCTGCCGGTGGCCTCGGTGCTGATCACGCCGGCACAGCCCGGCGCGCTCACCAGCGCCGAGTTGAAAGGCCTGGTGCGCATGTTTTTCGTGATCCTGCTGATCGAAGGCGTGTCCCTGGTGGGGAACTACGCATGAGCGCCGGCGAAGACCCCGCCGCGCCGCCGGTGCGTTATCTCGAACTCAAGGCCGCGCTGCTGCTGGCGCTGCTCGTCGCACTGATCGGCGGCACCGCGCTCTACCTGATGTACGCGCGCGGCGTCTTCGAGCAGACGCAGCGCCTGGTGCTGCTGGTCGATGATTCCGAAGGCGTGCGCGTCGGCATGGACATGACGTTCTCCGGCTTTCCGATCGGCCGCGTGCGCAGCGTCGAACTCTCGCCCGAAGGCAATGCGCGCATCCTGGTCGACGTGCCGAAGAAGGACGCCCATTGGCTGCGCACGTCGAGCATGTTCACTCTCGTGCGCAGCCTCGTCGGCGGCGCTTCGCTGCGCGCCTACAGCGGCGTGCTCACCGACCCGCTGCTGCCCGACGGCGCGGAGCGCAAGGCGCTGGTCGGCGACACGGCTGCCGAGCTGCCGATCCTGGTCGGCGCCGCACGCGAGCTGATCACGAACCTGAACAAGCTCACCGCGCAAGACTCGGCGCTCGCGGCCAGCCTGGACAACGTCAAGACGCTGACTGAAAAGCTGAACGGCCCGCAGGGCGCGATGGGCACGCTGCTCGGCAACGACGTCGACCCGAAAAAGATCGCCGCTGCGCTCGACCGCGTCAACACGCTGCTGGCGCGTCTGGACGGCATGGCGGCCAAGGCCGATGCGCAGGTGCTCGGGCCCGATGGCCTGGTGGCCGGCAGCCGCGCCACGGTGACGCAGTTGAACGCCGTGCTCGCCGATGCGCGCGGCACGCTGAAGAAAGTCGATGCGGTGCTGGCCGAGGCCCAGGCGGTGGCCGGCAACGTGCGCGAAGGCACGGCCGACCTCGGCGCGCTGCGCGGCGAGGTCGATGCGACGGTGCGCAAGGTCGAGTCGCTGGTCGATGAGGTCAATCGCAAGTGGCCGTTTGCACGCGATGCGCGCGAGTCGGAGCTGAAGCTCAAATGAGGATGGTGGCTTCGCTGGTCTGGTCATCGCTGCTCGCTGCGTGCGCGAGCGGCCCCGCGCTGCCCGAGTGGCAGGCCGAAGCCAAGGGCGCAATCGAGCGCGCGACGGCGGCCTACCTCGTCGGCGAGACGAAGGCGAGCGACGCCGAGATGGCGCGCGCACGCCGCGCGTTATCGAGCACCGGCCGCGCCGAGTTGCTGGCGCGCGCCGAGCTGATGCGCTGCGCGGCCCGCGTGGCCAGCCTGGTGTTCGAACCTTGCGAGCGCTTCGAGGCCTTGCGCGCCGACGCGCCGGCGGCCGAGCGCGTGTATGCCGACCACCTCGCTGCACGCCCACTCGCGCGCGACGACATCGCTCGCCTGCCCGCGGCGCAGCAGGCGGCGGCCGCCGCGGTGGCTGGCGGCAACGTGCCGCTGGCCAGCGTGCAGGCCATCGACGACCCGCAGGCGCGGTTGATTGCCGTGGCCGTGCTGTTCCAGGCCGGCAAGGCCAGCCCGACGCTGATCGAAGCGGCCATCGATACCGCGTCGGCGCAAGGCTGGCGGCGTCCGCTGCTGGCGTGGTTGAAGGTGCAGGCGCTGCGCGCCGAGAAGGCGGGCGATGCGGCCGAGGCGCAGCGACTGCAGCGGCGCATTGCGGTGGTCGAGGGCGTTCGCTGATCGACGTTCAGGCGGCGCGAAGCGCGATCACGCGCGAGCGCAACTGTCCGCAGCCCGCGTCGACATCCTGCCCCGCCGATTGGCGCAGCCGCGTCAGCACGCCGCGCTGGTTGAGCGCGCGAAAGATCGCCGTGCAACGCTCGTCGCTCGGCCGCTCGAGGCCGAAGCCTTCGACGCGGTTGTACGGAATCATGTTCAGGATCGCGTACTTGCCGCTGCAGCAGTGACACGATGCCCTCGATCTCGTCGTCGCCGTCGTTGATGCCGGCCAGCAGCGTCCACTGGTACTGGATCGGGTAGCCGGTGGCGCGGGCGTAGCGTTCGCCGTGCTCGACCAGTTCGGCGACCGTGATGCGCGGTGCGCGCGGCAAGCAGTTGCTCGCGGCGTGCGTCGCTCGTCGTGTGCAGCGACAGCGCGAGCGCGGGCTTGACCTCATCCGACGACAAGCCCATGAGCCGATCGAACACGCGCGCATCGCCCACGGTCGAGAACACCAGGTTCTTGTGCCCGATGCCGCCCTCCTGGCCGAGCAGCTCGATCGCCTCCATCACGTTGTCGAGGTTGTGCGCCGGCTCGCCCATGCCCATGAAGACGACCTTGTTCACCGCACGCTGCTGCCGCGCCAGCGCCACCTGGGCCACGATCTCGGCGCTGCCAAGCTGGCGCAGCAGGCCGCTCTTGCCCGTCATGCAGAACACGCAGCCGACGGCGCAGCCGACTTGCGACGACACGCACAGCCCTTCGCTGCGCGGCAGGCGCACCGCTTCGACGGTCTGGCCGTCGTGCAGCGCGATCAGCAAACGCGCCGAGCCGTCGGCGGCCGGGTGTTCCGAATGCAGGCGCGCGAGCGCCGCGAGTTCATCGGTCAGCGCCGGCAGTGCATCGCGCAGCGTCTGCGGCAGGTAGTTGTCGATGCGCCGGCGGCCACTGTCCTGCGGCTTGGCTTGCGCCCAGCGCCGCAGCACATGCTGCTCGTGCGCCGGGTTGGCGCCGAGGGTGCGCAGGCGGTGGCGGAGATCGAGGATGCGCATGGGCTGACGGCGAGTATCGCGGGTCGCTTGGGCATGTGCGCTCAGGTCAGTAACGTCGGCGTTCAGCCGGCGCCGTAAGCAGTCGCCGGAATAGCCGGTTAGCCATGAAGCAGCTCCCCACCATCGCGCTGTAGCCAGCGCTTGGCCGACTCCAGCGCGCTCTCAAGCGTTTCATCAATACGTTCCGTTGGAGAACTCCACTTGCGGCGCCAGCCTTCTGAGAGTGTTTCGACGTCTGCTGCGTGAACCACAGCGATGCCCTCTTGCGGAGGGTCGATCCAGATCTGGCAGCACTCTCCTGCACTACTCGACAAGTACACGCCACGGACCTCGAATCCGTCTGCGCCTGCCACTCGCGTGAATAGGCACAGCCTGTGCCGGTCTGCCCAGGAACTGATAGCCGTATCAACTGAAACGTAGGTCATTGCGTTTGCTACCAAGCATTCCGCGTGTTGACAGATTGCGCTGGAGGCTAGGGAGCGCACCAGTGTATTGAGTAAGCGGGCGCTGCAGAGCGCTGGCAGCATGGAGCTCCATGCGCTCGCAGCGAGTCGTCTGAATGGGCCATCGCCAGGCGCCGTGACATCAGTTCGCACTGACTCGCTCAAGTCAGCGCGCCGTCGGCCGATGGTCTGCTCAGGAGCAGCCATGAGCAGCATCGCCTCGATCGCCCGGTCCGGACTGAACGCCGCCTCGAGCCAGCTCGCGACGGCCGCGCACAACATCGCCAATGCGCAGACGCCGGGGTTCAGGCGACAACTCGTGCAGCAGACGGCGCAACCAGAAGCCGGCGTCGTCGTCTCGATCAGCCAGGCCGCCGAAGCCGGCGAAGCGCTCGCTGAGGACATGGTGACGCAGATGGCCGCCACCTACGCCTTCAAGGCCAACGCGCTGACGCTGAAGACGCAGGACCGCGTGCTCGGCAGCCTGCTCGACCTGACGGCCTGAAGGCCTTTCAGCCGTCTGCACAGTCGGCGGGCCGCATGAAGTGCTGAACGGGCGCGCAACCGACAGGTGCTCAGTCGGCGCGTGGCAGGGCGACCCCCGCGTGAACGCCCGTATCGTGGATCTCTTTGCTTACCTCCCGGCGCGCGCCGAGGGCACGCAGGGGCCGGATCGCCCGGCGCAGCAGCCCCTGCCCACGCGCGCTTGACGCTGCGCAAGGCAGCTGCGCCGCCGACAGGCATCCTCCAAGCGCCAATTGAAAGGACGAAGATGCCCACTCGCAAACTCAAGAACCCCGAACTGAACCAGGCCGTCGACAGCCTGCAAGACGCCGCCCAGCACGTGCGCAACGCCGTGCAGGGCAAGATCGACCAGGTGCGCGGCGCCGCCACGGCCGAACTTGCCAAGGCCAAGGCCGCTGCGCGGAACAACACCAACGCGGCGCACGACAAGGTCGAGGCGGCGCTGAAGAAGGCCGAGGCGCGGCTGCACAAGGTGATCGCGACGGCGCAGACGGCGCTCGACAAGGCGGTGCGCCAGGCCGACAAGCGCAGCGCGGCGGCCGCGACGGCGAAGAAGGCGACCGCCAATCCGGCGGCCAAAAAGAGCCCGGCAAAGAAGGCCGCGCCCGTCAAGAAGTAACGGGCGGCCACGAAGGCCGGCCGATCGGAAGAGGCACGGCACCCATGCACAAGCCCTGGCTCGCCCAGTACCCGGCCGGCGTGCCGGCCGAAATCGACGCTCACCAGTTCGCGTCGCTGAAGGACGTGCTGGCCTGCGGCTGTGCGCGCTTTGCCGACCTGCCGGCCTACAGCTCGATGGGCACGGTCGTGACGTACCGGCAGCTCGACGAGGCGAGCCGCGCCTTTGCGGCTTGGTTGCAGAAGGTCGCCCGGCTCCAGCGCGGCGACCGCGTGGCGCTGATGCTGCCCAACCTGCTGCAATACCCGGTGGCGCTGTTCGGCGTGCTGCGGGCCGGCATGGTGGTGGTCAACACCAACCCGCTGTACACGCCCCGCGAACTGGAGCACCAGTTGAAGGATGCCGGCGCCACGGCCATCGTGGTGCTGGAGAACGTTGCGCACACGCTCGCGCAGGTCATCGACGCCACGCCGGTGCGCACGGTGGTCACGACGCAGGTGGGCGACTTGCTGCCGCCGCTCAAGCGGATGCTGACGAACGCCGTGGTCAAGCATGTGAAGAAGCTGGTGCCGCCATGGCAGCTGGCCGGTGCGGTGGACTTCAACCACGCACTGGCCGCCGGCCGCGCGCAGGCGCTCGACGAAGTGGAGCTCACCCGCGACGACCTGGCCTTTCTGCAATACACCGGCGGCACCACCGGTGTGGCCAAGGGAGCGATGCTGACCCACGGCAACATGGTGGCCAACGTGCTGCAGGTGGCGGCCTGGATGTCACCCAACCTGAACGACGGCGAGGAGACGCTGGTCATCCCGCTGCCGCTGTACCACGTGTTCGCGCTGACGGGTTGCCTGTCCTTCTTCAGCAAGGGCGCGCAGACCGTGCTGGTGGCCAACCCACGGGACATGCCGGCGTTCCTGAAGACGCTGCGGCAGACGCGCTTCACCGCGATCATCGGCGTGAACACGCTGTTCCGCGCCCTGCTCGACGCGCCGGGTTTCGCCGACGTGGACCTGAGCCATCTGAAGCTCGCGGTGGCCGGCGGCATGGCGGTGCAACGCGTGGTGGCCCAGCGCTGGAAGGAGCGCGCCGGCGTGCCACTGGTGGAAGGCTACGGCCTGACCGAGACCGCGCCGGTGGCGATTGCCAACCCGGTCACCATCCAGGAGTGGAGCGGCCAGATCGGCGTGCCGCTGCCGAGCACCGAAGCGGCCATCCTCGACGACGATGGCGCGGCGGTCGAATCGGGTCAGGTGGGCGAGATCTGCCTGCGCGGGCCGCAGGTGATGAAGGGCTACTGGCAAGCGGCCCGAAGAGACCGCCAAGGTGGTCACCGGCGACGGCTGGCTGCGCACCGGCGACATGGGCCTGATGGACGAGCGCGGCAGCATCCGCATCACCGACCGCAAGAAGGACATGATCGTCGTCTCCGGGTTCAAGGTGTTCCCCAACGAAGTCGAGGACGTGCTGACGATGCTCCCCGGCGTGCTGGAGGCCGGCGCGATCGGCGTGCCCGACGAGCGCTCGGGCGAGGCGGTCAAGGTGGTGGTGGTGCGCAAGGACCCTGCGCTGACCGAAAGCGACGTGCTCGCGCACTGCAAGCAGCACCTGACCGGCTACAAGATGCCGCGCATCGTCGAGTTCCGCAGCGAGCCGCTGCCCAAGACCAACATCGGCAAGATCCTGCGGCGGGAGTTGCGCGGCGGCGCAGCGGCACAGGCGGCGGCGCCGACGGCAGCCACCCCGTAGCGTGCGCATGGCGACGGGGACATGCACGCCGGCACCCCGCCCACGCCGGCACCACCACCATGCGTACGTGGTCGAGCAAGACGCGGCAGCGCTGACTACTCGATCAACAATGCGTTGTGTAGTACGGGACAGCGCGCCGTGACATCGTTCGCGCTCGTTCGCTCAAGTCGGCGCGCCGTCAGCCGATGGTCTGCCCAGGAGCAGCCATGAGCAGCATCGCCTCGATCGCCCTGTCCGGACTGAATGCCGCCTCGAGCCAGCTCGCAACGGCCGCGCACAACATCGCCAACGCGCAGACGCCGGGATTCCGGCGACAGCTCGTGCAGCAGGCGGCGCAACCCGAAGCAGGTGTCGTCGTCTCGATCGGCCAGGCCGCCGAAACCGGCGATGCGCTCGCCGAGGACGTGGTGACGCAGATGTCCGCCACCTACGCCTTCAAGGCCAACGTGCTGACGCTGAAGACTCAGGACCGCATGCTCGGCAGCCTGCTCGACATGACGGCCTGAAGGGCTTTTAGCTGTCTGGCCTGGTCGATTGGATGCGCGCGAGTTCGTCGCCACCGCGGGCGAGCGCGAGCGCACGACCAGTGCATGGATTGCGCTGAGTCAGTTCCCGCCGGGTCCACGCGCGTCATGATGGAAACCTTCGGCCGGCACGTGCGGCCGGCTCTTCAGGAGGAACCATGATCCGCTCCCTCGCTGTGGTGATCACTTGCGCGTCTGTGCTTTCGTTCAGCGGTTGCGCCGTCAACCGCGCCACGGCATCCGCCGATCCGTCGCTGCGCTGGGAGTCGATCAAGTCGCTGCACGTCAAGCAGCTCGAAGGCGAGGACGGCAGCACGAAGAAGCTGATCGCCGAGAAGCTCCGCGCCAACGGCTTCAAGGTCAGCGCCGACCCCGAACCGAATGTGCAGGCCGATGCCGTCGTCACCTATGTCGACCGCTGGATGTGGGACATGACGATGTACATGCTCGAGCTGACGGTCGTGGTGCGTGAGCCGAAGAGCGACTTCCCGCTGGCCACGGGCAACTCGTTCCACACCTCGCTGACGCGCAAGTCGCCCAAGGAGATGGTCGACGAGGTGATCGACAACATCCTCAAGCAACGCAAGTAGCCGCCATGTCCGCCCTTTGCGTGCGCATGCTTCGCGCCAGCTCCATACTCGTCGCGGCGGCCTTGCTTGTGGCCTGCGCCAGCGCGCCGATGTCGCCGGCGATGCAGGCCGCCGTGCCGCCGCCGGCACGGGCCACGGCGCCGGGTGCGGTGTCGGTGCTGGTGACCGGCGGCGGGGAGACCACGGCGCTCGACGGACCGAACATCGCCAACGCCGACTTCAAGGCGGCGATCGAGGCCTCGCTGCTGCAGGCCCGCGCCTTCGAACGCGTGGCGGTGGGCGCGGACGCGCGCTACCGGCTCAGCGCGAACATCGTGAGCCTGTCCAAGCCGGTGTTCGGCGCCAGCTTCACGGTCGATTTCGAGGTCGGCTGGTCGCTGCTCGACACGCGCAGCGGCCAGGTGCTGCTGCGCAGGGGCATCACGGCCAGCGGCACGGCAACGATGGCCGAGGCCTTTGTCGCCGCCACTCGCATCCGGCTGGCGGTGGAGGCTGCCGCCCGCGCCAACATCGAGCAGATGCTGCGCGAATTGCCTGCCTTGAAGGACTGAGCCGGCTCGCGGCCAGGGGCCGAGCATGCCGAGGACCAGCGCGAGACCGCCAAGGGCCGCGAGATCCCAAGTCGCCCGCGGCCCTCATGTCACAAGCATCAGGGCGCGGACATCGTCGCCAGCACTTCCCGCGCGATGATCTCGTGCACCACCTTCGTCGGATGCAGGCCGTCCCAGAAGAGGTAGCTGTCGGGCTTGCGGCACTGGAACGGCGGCGTGCCCGGCGTGACGCAAGCGTCGATCACGTTGACGAGGCCGTAGGAACCCGGGCTCGCGACGATCAGGTTCAGCAAGGCGTAGAGATCGACGATCCTGATATCGCTGCCCGGCAGCGCGGCCTTCAACTGCCGGGACCAACTGGTAGAGCATGAAGTCGTTGTACCCCGTCGCGAGCACACGTGCCCCGGCGACCGCGTCCGGCCCGAACATTCGCACCGAGGGTGCCACTCCGGGGTCAGGGATGTTGAGCAACACGAACTTGCGCGCGCCGGACGCGTACAGCGCGCCCACGCTGTTGGCGACGCTGGCCAGAGCACTCTGGAGGATGGGCGCGGGGTCCCGACGTTCAAGCGCCGCCAGCAAGGCATCGCGGACATCGTTGCCGCCGATCTCCATGGCGATCAAGCTGCGGGCGGAGGTCTGCGGAAAGTCCGCCAGATAGGCGCCGATCTGGGCCGGCAGGTTGTAGCGGCAGGCAGCCACCCAGTCATCGTGCGCCACGGCGCGTGCGCCGCCCGCCGCATAGTTGCTCGCCGCCTTGCCGGCGTTCGTGAGCGCGGGGCGCGCATTGCCGGCCAGGGCCAGGGCGCGGGCCACGCCTTCGACCCAGGTCGCACCGTTGGAGAAGTGATGACCGCCCTTCGCATAGGGGCCGTCCGGGACGAGGAAGTCGTCCAGGGTGTCGTAAGGCGGCACACCCTGCGGCACGCCGCAATCGGACCTCGGGATCGCAGGATCGGACAGGAAGGCGAACGCATTGCCCGTATCGCTCAGGCTGCCACCGAAGGTCACCAGTCGATCGACTTTGGACGACTGTGCGAGCGCCACGTTGGCAAGCAATGCGAGTGCCACCGACGGCGCGAGCAGGCTCAATCGCCGGCAAAGTTTCGATGCATTCATGAGTAGGTCCTCCTGATGATTGACCCGACCGCGCCCGCCGATTCATCGCGATCAACGATCGCCTTCTCGAACGAAACGCGTAGATGAAGTTACGCCCGACATCGACGGGTGCCGTTGAGTCCAGTCAAAGGCGCGCCAGAAGACCTGCGGGCAAGGTCGACGCCCGGTGCGGCTGCACAAGCGTGGCTTGCACGTGTTGCGCACGTCGAGCCTGGAGGGGCCGGCCACGGCTCTCAGTGGAAGTCGCGCGAGCTCGTTGCCACCGCGCCCAGCCACGGCGTCATGTCGACGAGCCGGCGCGCGATCAGGTGCGTCGTGCCGTCCTTGCTCTGCCACTGGCCAGCAACTGCGAGCAGGCGCGAGCGCAGCAGCGCGGGGCGCTGGCGTTCGCGCACGTGGCGCCAGACGATGATGTTGACGCTGCCGGTTTCGTCTTCGAGGGTGACGAAGATGACGCCCTTGGCCGTCTCGGGTTGCTGGCGCATGGTGACGATGCCGCAGGCCCAGGCGCTGGCGCCATCTTTGAGTTGCGCGAGTTGTTCGGCGCTGCGCCAGCCGCGGCGGGCGATGCGCTCTCTCAGCAATGCGAGCGGGTGGCGGCGCAGCGTCAGGCCCGTGCTGGCGTAGTCGAGCGCGATGGCTTCGCCTTCCGGGGCTTCGAAAAGGTCGGGTTGTTCGCTCGGTTGTTCAACGATCGGTGCGTCGGCGAGCAGCGATTTTTCCGGGCGGCCTTGGCCTGCCGCGCTCCAGAGCTGGCGTCGGCGGTGGCCGGCGAGAGATTGCAGCGCGTCGGCGTGGGCGAGGGTTTGCAAGTCGCGGCCGTCGAGTTGCGCGCGGCGGGCGAGGTCATCGACGTTGGAGAAGGCGCTGATGCGGCGGGCTTGCATCAGGCGCTCGGCGGCAGCTTGCGCGAAGCCGCTGACCATGCGCAGGCCGAGGCGTACGCAAGGCTGCACGGGCGCCCGATCATCCTGAGCTTGTCGAAGGGCAGGCTCAGCGCGAACGGAGTGGGGGTGTTCGAGCGTGCAATCCCAATCGCTCGCACTCACATCCACCGCTCGCACCTCGACGCCATGCCGCTTGGCGTCCTGCACCAGTTGCGACGGCGCATAAAAACCCATCGGCTGCGAGTTCAGCAGCGCGGCGACGAAGATCGCCGGCTCGTGGCACTTCAGCCATGAGCTCACATACGCAAGCAGCGCAAAGCTGTAGGCGTGGCTTTCCGGGAAGCCGTATTCGCCGAAGCCGCAGATCTGTTTGAAGATGCTGTCCGCAAATTCGGCTTCGTAGCCGCGCGCGGCCATGCCGCTCTTGATGCGCGTCTCGAATTGATCGACATGGCCGTCGCGCCGCCACGCCGCCATCGCGCGGCGCAATTGATCGGCCTCGCCCGGCGTGAAGCCGGCGGCGATGCTGCAGATCTGCATCACCTGCTCCTGAAAAATCGGCACGCCGAGCGTGCGGCCGAGCGCGGCGTCGAGCGCGGGGTACTTCGACGGTTCGTGCTGGCCCGCCGCCTTGGCCTCGCGCCGCTTCAGGTACGGATGCACCATGCCGCCCTGGATCGGCCCCGGCCGCACGATGGCGACTTCGATCACCAGGTCGTACAGCGTGCGCGGTTTCAGGCGCGGCAGCATGCTCATCTGCGCGCGGCTCTCGATCTGGAACACGCCCACGGTGTCGGCCTTGCAGACCATGTCGTAGGTGGCCTTGTCTTCGCGCGGGATGTCCTGCATGCGCCACGGTTGGCCGTGCCACAGCGTCATGAAGGCGAGCGCGCGGCGGATGCAGCTCAGCATGCCGAGGGCGAGCACATCGACTTTGAGCAAGCCGAGCGATTCGAGGTCGTCCTTGTCCCACTGGATCACGCGGCGGTCGGCCATCGCGGCGTTTTCGATCGGCACCAGGCGCGAGAGCTTGTCGCGCGCGATGACGAAGCCGCCGACATGCTGCGACAGGTGGCGCGGGAAACCGTGCAGCGTGGTCACGAGCGCCATCCACTGCTGCACGACCATCGCGCTGGGGTCGAGCCCGGCTTCGAGCAAGCCGCGCTGCAAGCGCTCGGCATCGTCGAACCAATGCACCGATCGCGCGACGGCGTCGATCGGGCCTTCGTCGAGACCCAAGGCCTTGCCGACATCACGCACCGCACCGCGTGTGCGGTAGGTGCTCAAGGCGGCGGCCAACGCGCAGCGCTGGATGCCGTACTTGCCGTAGATGTACTGGATGACCTCTTCGCGCCGCTCGTGCTCGAAATCGACATCGATGTCCGGCGGCTCGTTGCGCTCGCGGCTGATGAAGCGCTCGAACAGCAGCGTGGTCTGCGTCGGGTCGACTTCGGTGATGCCCAGGCAATAGCACACCGCCGAGTTCGCCGCCGAGCCGCGGCCTTGGCACAGGATGCCTTGGCCGCGCGCGAAACGAACGACATCGTGCACGGTGAGGAAGAAGGCTTCGTAGCGCAGCTCTTCGACGAGTTTCAATTCACGCTCGATCTGCGTCTGCACGCTCGCCGGCACGCCTTGCGGATAGCGCTCCTCGCGCGCGCCGCGTTCGGTGAGCACGCGCAGCCACGAGATCGGCGTGTGCTCGGCGGGCACGAGCTCCTGCGGGTATTCGTAGCGCAACTCGTCGAGGCTGAAGCGGCAACGCGCGGCGATGACAACGCTGGCGGCGAGCCACTCGGGCCGGTAGAGCTGCACCAGGCGCAGGCGCGAGCGCAGGTGCTGCTCGGCGTTGCGCGCGAGGGCAAAGCCGCAATCGGCCAGCGGCGTTTTCAGGCGGATCGCGGTCAGCGTGTCCTGCACCGCCTTGCGCGAGCGCTGGTGCATCAGCACGTCGCCGGCCGCCACCAGCGGCACGCCGGTCTGCTCGGCGATGGGCACCAGGTGCTCGACGAGCAGCGAGTCGTCGGCGTAGAGCAGCAGCTCGACGGCGATGGCCGCGCGCTCGCCAAAGGTGCGCTGCAGCCACTGTGCTTGCGCGAGCAGCGTCTCGGGCGAGTCGTCGCGGCGCGGGATCAGCAGCGCCGTGCAATCGGGCAGGCCGTCGGCGACGTCGTGCGTCGTCGCGCGGTACGAGCCCTTCTCGCTGCGCAGCCGCGCGCGCGTGATCAGGTCGCACAGGTTGGCGTAGCCCTCGCGGTTGTGGGCGAGCAGGACGAGGCGGCAATCTGGTGCCTCCCGTTCGGGCTGAGCTTGTCGAAGCCCTTCGACAAGCTCAGGGCGAACGGGAGGTGGTTCACCTTCGAGCGTGAACTCGCTGCCGACGATCAGCTGGATCGCGCTGCCGCCCTCGGCCTGACGCTTGGCTTCTTCGTGCGCGCGCACGACGCCGGCCACCGAACATTCGTCGGTGATCGCGATGGCCGTGTAGCCGAGCTGCGCCGCGCGCGCGACGAGTTCCTGCGGATGCGACGCGCCGGTGAGGAAGCTGAAGTTGGAGCGGCAATGCAGCTCGGCGTAGGCCGGCAGCGGGTCAGGCGAGAGCGACGGCGGTGCGAGCGGTGGGCGCGGGCGTGGCGCCTTGGGGTGGGTGGGTTGCGGCATGGCGTGTCATCCGAAAACGCCGTGCAGATACCAATGCGCCGTGTCACCGCGCCGCTCGCGAAACACCCACAGCCATCGATGGTCCTTGGCTTGCGCGACGTGATAGTCGCGCGAGATCAGCGCGCCGTCGAACCAGCCGGCTTCGATGCGCTCGGCGCGGCTGGCCAGCGTGAGTGGTGCGCCTTGGTGCAGCGGGCGGCCGAAGGCGGCATCTTCTTGCAGGCGCTGCGGCTCGGGCAGCAGCCACGTGGGCCTGACGCTGCTCTCGCGCCCACCTCCGTTCGCACTGAGCTTGCCCTTCGATACGCCGCTAGGCGTACCCTGTCCTGAGCTCGTCGAAGGATCAGGGCGAACGGCCTCCTGCACCGGCACCCACTTCATCGCCCGCTCCGGCCGATGATCGGCGACGAGCGCGGGCCGCGTCACGCGCTCGGGCCCGAGCCGCGCGGCCAGGCGGTCGAACAGCGCGCGCGCCGCTTCACCGCTGCCGGCACCCGCTTCGCGCCACAGCGCGGCTTCGCGCCCCGCGTGGTTCACCGCTTCATCGAGACGCAGCACGAGGGCGTACACCGGCGCGGGCAGCGCGGTGCGTTGCAGGCGCTCGCGCAGCAGCAGCTGGATCTGCGCGGCGTCTCGCGTCGGGTCACCGAAGGCCAGCGTGATCAGCGTGTCGGGCAACGCGTGGCGCACGCTGGTTTCATGGCGCAGCACCAGCGTCAATCGCGCCGCGGCGAGCCACTGCTGCGCCAGCCAGCCGGCGAGAGGCTGCACCAGGCGCTGCGTGGCAAAGACGAGCATTGCGGCGTCATCGGCACGGTGCAACAGCTCCAGGCCCATCTCGAACGTGCGCGGCGGCTCGAACCAGGTTTGCGGGTCGGGCGCCTCGCCGTGCGCGCGTGCGAGCGCCGCCAGCAGCGCCGCCGCGCCGCGCCGCTGCGCGCCGCTGCGCGGCAGCACGCGCACATCGCCGAGGGTGCGGCAGCCGATGCCGTGCAGCAGCTCGGCCAAGCGCGGCTCGACGCCCCACGCCTGCGTTGCGGCGGCCAGCGGCAAGGCATCGAGGCGCTGGTGCACATCGAGCCGCCGCAGCGCCGGCGACGCCGGCTCGGCACGCGCCAGCACCGCCGCCGCCGTGGCCGTGGGAGCCGCGGCTATGCGCAGTGACTGCACACTGCCCTCCCGCGCGGCCTCGCGCACCGCGCGCCACAGCACACGCGCGCCGCCGAACAGGCGCAGCGACGCCGAGACTTCGAGCAGCACGCCGTCGGTCTGCACCACCAGCGACGGCGTGAAGCGCGCCAGCGCCAGCGCCAGGCGCTGCACCTGCGCCGCTTCACGCGCGGCGCTGCGCGTGAAGACCTGCAAGCCGCCTTCGCCCGACACCAGCGACGCGGCCGAGGCGGCGCTCATGCCCGTCTCGACACCGAGCGCCACGGCCGCCGCATCGGCCAACACGACACGCCGCGCCTCGACGACGCAGCACGGCCGCGGGTCGCTGCCGTCCGCCGTGGCCAGCCAAGCCTCAAGCGGCAACGCCGGCAGGTAGAGCGCGAACCAAAGCATGGTCGGTGGTGGTCTTTTGGTCGATCGGATGTTCGATCGGCGCCGCAGCATGCTGCCGGCGCCGCGACGACAACGACGGCGGAAGCGAGAGCCCCGGCAAAGTGAGCACCAACGGCGAGGCCAGCGGCGGGCCGCGGCGCTTGAACACATCGACCGCGAGCTTTGTGTCGCCCAGCGGCTCGATAGCCAAGCGCAGCGGCGCCGGCGACGACTGCGTGCGCACGGCGGCCGGCCGCAGCGCGAACAGCGGCGTGCGGCCTTCCATCGCCGCCAGGTGCAGCCGGCGCAACGTCGCCGGCAGCGTGGACACACGCGCCGAGGGCCCCTCCCACCACAGCACCGCGCCGAGCGCGCCCGAACGCAGCGCCTGCTCGGCAGCCCAGGCGGCATCGGCCGCGCTGTTGGGGGTGACCACGGTGAGCCGGTCGAGCGCCATGCCCAACCCCACCAGCGCCGGCGCGTACGGCACGAACGGCGGTGCGATCCACAACAGCGAGCGCTCACCTAGCGCCGGCGCCAGCAGCCGCAACTCGCCGCTGCCCGGCGCAGCCAGCAGCAGCTCCGTCAGCCCGGCGGCCGGCCAACCGCCGCCGGGCAACTCGGCGTCGAGCGCGGTGTGGCCGCTGGGTTGCGCCGCGCCGGCTACCGCAGAACGGGTGGTGTCGAGCCGGTCGGCACGCCACAGCGGCGGCAGCGCCTGCAACGGCGCTTTGCGCTCGGCGAGAAGCGCCAGCGGGTCGGCAGCAAGGAAAGCGGCAGCGGCGCTGCACATGGCGGCAGACGGGAGGTGGGGTGAGGACGTGGTTTCAGAGGCACTGCGAAGTGCTGTTTATTTATACAGTATTTTGATGGCATGGCGCCAGCCCCCTTCTGTTTCCAGACGAGCCCCTGCGCATCGCCACCGCAGCTAGCGCACGGCCCGTCAAATCGGGTGCGTAGCGCTCTCACCCGGGCGGTGAAAGGGGTCGTGGGCGCCATCGTCAGCGGCAGCGCGAACTTGCATGCGAAGCCAAGCGGTCAACTGCCGTTTCTAGGTTCAACCAATCGGCGGGCAGGCGCAGGTCATCGGCGATGCGCCGCGCCAACTCGCGAACGCGCAGAGTCCCGCACGCGGCCACCGCCGGAACCACCGGTGGCAGGCCCGACGAGTTTCACTCGTCGACAAACCGCCACGTGTCGGCGCCGTCGAACCGGCGAACCCGCACCGAGGCGATGAGCTCGGGATCGAAGTTGCCCAGGTTCACGCCGTGCTTGGCGCCGGGGGTTGGCGCCAGCGGCTCCCAGTGGGTGACACAGCCGCAGGTTCTGCAGTGAATCGTGCGCAGCGTCTTGTCGCCCTGGATGTAGGCCGCGGTGGCTTGCGGGTGGCCTTCGATCTGCACCGAGCCGAACTCGAAATAGACCCACGGCCCGCCGATGCGCCGGCACAACGAGCAGTTGCAATCCGTGGCCACTTCGGGCGTTGACGGCAAGGTGATTCGAACCGCCCCGCAGTGGCATGAGCCTTCGTGCATTGAAACCTCCGGGTACGCCAGCGCGATGTGCGCCGTGAGCCGTAACGTCCGCGCCCGTCTGGACCGGCTCGCCGCTCACACCACCTACAATTTACGCTCTCGTTTCGTGGCCCCACTCTCGAATGATTTCAGGGCCGCCCGCATCGAAAGCGCGATCCCGCGCCGACCCAGGGGAAGACTTTGTCTGCGTTGCCTTCCACACCCGCCGGTTCACCGACCGAAGCCCAGCGTGCGCTGGAGCTCGAAATGGCGCAGTTGTTCGTCACCTCGCTGAACCTCGAGATGGCCGCCGCCGACATCGACCCCGAGGCGCCGCTGTTCGGCGAGGGCCTGGGCCTGGATTCGATCGACGTGCTCGAGGTGGCGCTCGAAATCTCGCATCGCTACGGCTTTCAACTGCGTTCGGACGACGAGAACAACCAGCAGATCTTTCGCAACCTGCGCAGCCTGACGGCGCACGTGGCGCAGCATCGCAAGAGCTGACTCCAAAGGCGGACTCCGCATGACCGGCTGGCGCGTGGCCGTTGCTCTGGCCTTGGTGGCCGCCTACGCGGTGGCGTCGCACCTGCTGATGACCCACGCCAGCAATCACCCCTGGACGGTGGCCGCGCTGTTCGGCCCGCTGCTCGCGGCTGCGGCGTGGTCGGGCTGGCACACACGGCAGCCGCGCCTGCTGCTCGGCTGCGCGGTGGCGCTGGTGGTGCTGGTGGGCGTGGTGGCGCGCGGCGGTGTCGATGACGCGCGCAGGCTGTATGTGTTGCAGCACGGCGGCATCCACCTTGCGCTGGCGTTCACCTTCGGCATCACGCTGCGCGCCGGTGCGACGCCGCTGATCGTGGCGATGGGCGAGAAGGTGCACCGCGTGTTCACGGCGCAGATGCGCGCCTATGCGCGGCGTCTCACGGCCGCTTGGGTGATCTACTTCGTCGCCATGGCCGTGATCTCGCTGATCGTCTACGCGCTGGCGCCGTGGTCGTGGTGGTCGTTGTTCTGCAACCTGATAACGCCGGCGGCGGCGGTGGGTTTTTTCATCGGCGAGCATGTCTGGCGGCACTGGCGGCATCCGCATTTCGAGCCGGTGAGCTTGCGCGCGGCGTGGGACGCGTACCAGAAGCAAACGACTTGATGAACGCCGCCATGCTGCCGTTGCTCGCGTCGCGTGACCTCGCGCAGCCGCTGGCATGGCGCGGCGGCGAGCCGGTCAGCGGCGCGCAGTTTCTGGCCGAGGCCGCGGCACTCGCCGAGCAGTTGCCGGCGCGCGGGCAGGCGGTGAATCTGTGCCAGGACCGTTATCACTTCGCACTCGCGCTCGTCGCGGCGGCGCTGCGCGGCCACGTCAGTTTGCTGCCGCCCAACGCGATGACCGCCACCTTGCAGCAACTGCCGGCAGGCGACGGCGCGGCCTATGCGATGGTCGATGACGACGAGCCGCTGGCAATGCCGCGCATCGACTTGCGCACGCGGCCCGTGGTGACGCGCGCCTCATCGACGGTGCCGGCGATCGACAGCGAACGCATCGCCGTGTGCTTGCTTACGAGCGGCTCCACCGGCGCGCCGCAGCCGCATGCCAAGAGCTGGCGCGCGTTGACGATCAACATCGGCTCGCAAGCTGCGCGCCTGTCCGAAATGACAGCGCGGCCGTCGCTGCGCGGCATGAACATCGTCGCCACCGTGCCGGCGCAGCACAGCTACGGCTTCGAGTCGACGGTGATGCTGTCGCTGCTCGGCGGCGCGGCGTTCGATTCGGCACGGCCGTTCTATCCGGCCGACGTGGCACAGGCCCTGAACAGCGTGCCGCGCCCGCGCGCTTTGGTGACGACGCCGTTCCACCTGAAGACGCTGCTGCTGTCGGGAGTCGAGTTGCCTGCCGTCGATCTGCTGCTGTGCGCGACAGCGCCGCTGACACCGCAGCTCGCGGCACTCGCCGAGCAGAAGATGGGCGGGCCGCTGATCGAAATTTACGGCTGCACCGAAGCCGGCCAGTTGGCGTCGCGGCGCACGACGCAGGGCCAGACGTGGACGACGTTGGGCGAGGTGCGCATCACGCAACAGGGTGATGAAACTTTCATCGCGCACGGTGGCCATGTCTTCGCGCCGACGCCGCTGGCCGACATCCTCACGCTGCACAACAGCCGAGAGTTCGGCCTGCTCGGCCGCGCCAACGACCTGATCCACGTCGCCGGCAAGCGCAGCTCGCTGGCGCATCTGAACTTCCACCTGAACCGCATCGACGGCGTCGACGACGGCGCGTTCTGGTTGCCCGATGACGTGCCGGGCACCGTCGTGCGGCCGATCGCGTTTGTCGTCGCGCCCAAGTTGAAGGCCGCGCAGATCACGCAAGCGCTGCGTGCGCACCTCGAGCCCGCCTTCGTGCCGCGGCGCGTCGTGCACGTGAACGCGCTGCCGCGCGAAGCCACCGGCAAGCTGACGCAACGCGCGCTGCACGAGTTCGCGCTGATGACTCTGGCGGGCACGACGACGTTGCACGTGCCGCATGACCACCCGAGCTTCGCCGGCCACTTCCCCGGCCATCCGGTGCTGCCCGGCGTGGTGCTGCTGTCGATGGTGATGGAGGCGCTGCAATCGCGACTGGCCACGCCGGCGCAGATCGACCAGGCCAAGTTCCTCGCGCCGGTGTCGCCCGGCGACACGCTGGCGCTCAGCGTCACACCGCAAGGCAACAGCCTGCAGTTCGAGCTGACACGCGGCGAGACGACGGTAGCGCGCGGTCAACTCTCGCCGCTGAAATGAAGATCGCGGCGCCGATGGCCGAGAGCCGCCCCACCAAAGCCTCCTGGGCCGAGCGCGAAGAGCGCGGCAGCGTCTGGTTGCTGCGCTTCATGGCCTGGCTGGCGAGCACGCTCGGCCGGCGCCTCGCACGGCTCATCCTGCACCTGATCACGGCGTACTTTGTGTTGTTCTCGCCGACCGCGCGCCGCCATTCGATCCGCTACCTGAAGCGCGCGCTCGGCCGTGAGCCGACCTGGGCCGACGGCTATCGCCACGTCCACACGTTCGCATCGATCGTGCTCGACCGCCTGTACTTCGCGCGCGGCGATGTGGCGCAGTTCGATCTGCGGCACAGCGGCGGCGCGCTGCTCGACGAAGCACTCGCACTGGGCCGCGGCGCGGTGATGCTCGGCGCGCACCTGGGCAGCTTCGAGGCGCTGCAAGCGGTGGGCGATCAACATGCCAACCGCCGCATCGCAATGGTGATGTACCCGATCAACGCGCAGCACATTCAGCGTGTGCTGCGCGCCGTGGCACCGGCCAACACGCTGAAGATCATCACCATCGGCCACCCCGGCACGACGCTGGCAATCCGCGATTGGCTCGACGGCGGTGGCCTGGTCGGCATGCTCGGAGACCGGGTGCTGCAAGAAGGCAGGGAAGACGGCGATGTGATGCGCCTGCCCTTCCTCGGCCACGACGCGCCGTTTGGCCTCGGCCCGCTGCGGCTGTCGATGCTGCTCAAGCGGCGCGTGTTCTTCATGACGGCGCTGTTCCGCGGCGGCAACCGGTATGAGGTGCGCTTCGAGCTGCTGGCCGATTTCAGCGAGCGGCCCGCGGATGCCGCCGGGCGCGAAGCGCAACTGCACGCTGCCTTGCGCGCCTATGTCGCCAAGCTCGAAGCGCTGTGCGTTGAAGCGCCATACAACTGGTTCAATTTCCATGACTTCTGGCTTGAAGATGCGGCGCCTTGACGTTGTCACCCGCCGCGCGCTGCTGGCGATGCCCTGTGCCGCACTCGTGGCGCGTCCGACGTTCGCGGCCGAAACCTTCGACCTCACCACGCTCGCCGCCCTGCTCGCGCAGCGCAAAAGCGGCGAAGCGCGCTTCGAAGAAACGCGCCTGGTCTCCGGCCTCGAAGGCCCGCTGTTCTCCAGCGGCACGCTGTCCTTCACGGCGCCCAACGCGTTCGCGCGCCACACGCTGCGCCCGCGCGAGGAGTCGATGGCGGTGCAGGGCAACGTCATGACCTTGAAGCGCGGCGGGCGCAGCCGGCAGATGACGCTCGATGCGGTGCCCGAGTTGTCGGCGCTGGTCGAGGCACTGCGTGGCACGCTGACCGGCGACGCGGTGGCCTTGCAGAAGTACTTCACCACCGCGGTGGCCGGCACTGCGCAGGGCTGGAAGCTCACGCTCGTGCCGCGCGACCGTGCGCTCGGCGCGCAGGTGCGCGAGGTGGCGATCGAGGGCCAGCGCGGCGACATGCGCGTCGTCAGCCTGTGGCTCGCCGGCGGCGACAGCTCGCGCATGACGATCGAGCCGCTCGAACCGATGAAGACGCCGTGACGGCAGCGGTGCCGTCGGATCGCCCCGCACCGCGCGGCCGCGCTGTGGTGCTCGCGCTGTGGCTCAGCGCCGTGCTGCTGTGCGTCTGGCAGATCACGCGCACCCACTTCAACGCCGACCTCTCGGCTTTTCTGCCGGCCAAGCCCGACGCGCGCCAGCGCGTGCTGATCGAGCAGATCGAAAGCGGCCTCATCGCGCGCACGCTGCTCATCGGCATCGAGGGCGGCGATACGGCCTCGCGCGCTGCGGCCTCGCGCGAACTCGCGGCGGCGATGCGCACCAGCGGGCGTTTCGAACAAGTGCAGAACGGCCAGACGAGCGACTGGGCGAGCGTCGGCCAGTGGCTGTTTGACAACCGCTACCTGCTCAGCCCCGCGGTCAACGCCGAGCGCTTCACCGCGGCCGGCCTGCGCGACGGCATCGCCGACAGCGTGTCGCTGCTCGGCACGCCGGCCGGGCAGATGATCAAGCCGCTGCTGGGCAGCGACCCGACGGGCGAGACGCAACGCATCGGCGAAGCGCTGATCCCGAGCAACGCGCCGAAGAGCGAAGGCGGCGTCTGGGTGGCGCGGCAGGGCGAGCGCGCGCTGATGGTGGCGATCACCCGCGCCACGGGCGCCGACATCGACGCGCATGAGGCCACGCTGGCCGCGCTCGACGACGCCTTCGCGCCGCAGCGCGCGCGCGGCCTCACCTTGCGAGTCAGCGGCGCGCCGGTGTTCGCGGTGCAAAGCCGCAGCAGCATCGAGGCCGAGGCGAAAAAACTCGCCATCGCCGGCACGATCCTGGCGAGCGGCCTGCTGCTGCTGGCGTTTGCGTCGCCGCGCGCGCTCGTCGTGGCGATGCTGCCGGTGGTCACCGGCGTGCTCGCCGGCATCGCGGCGGTCAGCATCGGCTTCGGCAGCGTGCACGGCTTCACGCTCGGCTTCGGCACGACCCTCATCGGCGAGGCGGTGGACTACGCGATCTACTACCTCGTTCAATCTCGGCACGGCGGCTGGCGGCAGTGGCGGCGCAGCGGCTGGCCGACGGTGCGTCTCGGCTTGCTGACCTCGGTCTGCGGCTTCGCAGCACTCGTGCTGTCTGGCTTTCCGGGTCTGGCGCAACTCGGCGTGTTCTCGCTCGCCGGCTTGATCGGCGCAGCACTCACCACGCGCTTCGTGCTGCCGATCCTGATGCCCAACGGCACGCCCGGCGTCGGCTTTCGGCCGCTGCTCGGCCGCGCCACCGGCGCCGTGTTGCGCGCGATGCCGCCGTGGCGCTGGCCGCTGATCGCACTCGCCTTCGCGGCCGCGCTGTTGCTCTGGCAGCGCAGCGAGCTGTGGCGCGCCGATCTCGGCTCGCTTAGCCCGATCTCGAAAGATGCGCTGGCGCTCGACAGCAGTTTGCGCGCCGACTTGAGCGCCGGTGACGCGCGCACGCTCGTCGTCGTGCAGGGGCCGAATCTGCAAGCCACGTTGGAGGCCACCGAGTCGGTTGCGCGCACGCTCGACGCGCTGCAAGAGCGCGGCGTGATCGGCGGCTACGACAGCGTGACCCGCTGGCTGCCGAGCCTGGCGACGCAGAAGGCGCGCCAGTCCGCACTGCCCGACAGCGCGGCGCTGCAAAGCGCGCTCGCGCAAGCCACCGCCGACGGCCCGCTGCGCGCGGCGCGCTTGGCACCCTTCGTCGCCGCTGTCGAGGCCGCGCGCACGCTGCCGCTGATCGAGCTGCCGGCGCTGCACGCGGCGGGCCTGAAGACCATCGTCGATGCGCTGCTCGTGCAACGCGCCGACGGCAGCGTCGCTTCGCTGCTGCCACTGCAACCGCTGCAAGGCGCGCCGGCGCCGGCCGACGGCGCCACGGCGGACTCGAACGAGGTGCACAAAGCACTGGCCGCGCGCAGCGACGTGCAGGTGCAGGACATCGGCCCCGAGCTGCGCCGCCTGTACCGCCACTACCTCGAAGAAGCGCAGGGCCAGGCGCTGCTCGGTGCGCTCGGCGTGGTGCTGCTGATGGCCTGGTCGCTGCGCTCGTGGCGGCGCCTGCTCGCGGTGTGCCAGCCGCTCTTGCTGGCGGTGCTGCTGACGATGGGCGGCCTGGCACTCGCCGGTGTGCAGCTCGGCATCCTGCATCTTGTCGGCCTGCTGCTCGTGGTGGCGGTGGGCAGCAACTACGCGCTGTTCTTCGACATGCTGCAACAGCAGAGCAGCGAACCCGACAGCGAGATGCTGGCCTCGCTGCTGCTGGCCAACCTGACCACCGTCGCCTCGTTCGGTTTGATCGCGCTGTCGAACATTCCGGCGCTCGCTGCCATCGGCGTTGTCGTGGCGCCGGGCGCGTTGCTGGCGTTGTTGTTGTCGGCCGCGTTCGTGCGTGTGAAAGCGCGTGCCGCTGGCGGGCCGAGCGCCGGGCCGCTCCCAAGCCGGCCCGCCATCCCCCCGGGGGATCGTTCGACGTACTCGTCGAACGAGGGGTCGACATGAATCGCTGGCCGATGCCGCCGTTGATCCAGGCCAGCATCGGTGTGCATGGCTTGGCCGCGGCGTCGCTGCTGGTGCCCGGCGCGTGGCCGTGGGCGCTCGGTGCGGTGGCGGCCAATCACGTCGCGCTGACAGCGACCGGCTTGTGGCCGCGCAGCACCCTGCTCGGGCCGAACCTGCTGCGCTTGCCCGAGGCCGCGCGCGCGCGCAACGAAGTCGCGATCACGATCGACGACGGCCCCGACCCGCGGATCACGCCCGCGGTGCTCGGCATGCTCGCCGCGCACGGCGCCCGCGCCACCTTCTTTTGCATCGCAGAGCGCGCGCGCGAAAACGCCGCGTTGACGCGGCGCATCGTCGACGCCGGCCACAGCGTGCAGAACCACAGCCACCACCACCGCCACCACTTCTCGCTGATGGGGCCGCGCGCGATTGACGCGCGAGATCGGCGACGCGCAGGCGCTGCTGGCCGACCTCACCGGCGTCGCGCCGTTTTGTTTTCGCGCACCGGCCGGCCTGCGCAGCCCGCTGCTCGACCCGGTTCTGCACCGCCTGGGCCTGCACCTGGTGAGCTGGACGCGGCGCGGCTTCGACACGCGCGATCGCGATCCGGCGCGCGTGCTGGCGCGCCTGACACGCGGCCTGACCGCCGGCGACATCCTGCTGCTGCACGACGGCCACGCACAGCGCAGCGCCGACGGCAAACCCATCGTGCTGCACGTGATGCCGCGGCTGCTGGCCGCGTTGCAAACGGCGGGTTTGAAAGCCGTGACGCTCACCGCCGCCGTGCCGCCGCGCGGCGACAATCGCGGCGCATGAGTTCGTCCACCGCCGTCGCACCCCAAGACGAGTCGCCGCAGCAGGCCTGGCGCGCGCTGCGGGGCGCCGCCTGCGCACCCTACAAGGCCTCGGGCCGCTTCGCCTGGCATTGGGCGCGCGGCAAGCTCGGCCGCGACCCGGTGTTCCGCGGCATGCTCGAACGCGGCGACCTGCCGGCGCACGCGCGTGTGGTCGATATCGGCTGCGGCCAGGGCCTGATGGCCAGCCTGCTGCACGCGTGCGCGCAGGCGCGCCGCTGGCCCGCCGCATGGGCTGCCGCGCCGTCCGCACGCGCCTACACCGGCATCGAGTTGATGCAGCGCGACGTCGATCGCGGCCAGCCCGCGCTGCGCGCGCTGCCGTTTGCGCCGCGCCTGCTCTGCGCCGACATGCGTGAGGCGGCGCTGCCGGCGTGCGACGTGGTCGTCATCCTCGACGTGTTGCACTACGTGGACATCGCCGCGCAAGACGCCGTGCTGCAACGCGTGCGCGACGCCCTGCGCGCCGGTGCGGCCGACAGCCGCACGCAGCGCGCGCCGCGGCTGCTGCTGCGCGTCGGCGATGCGGCGAGCCCGCGCGGTTTTGCGATCAGCCAGTGGGTCGATCGCATCGTCACCACCGTGCGCGGCCACCGCGTCGCGCCCACCTGGGGCCGGCCGCTCGCGGCGTGGGTGCAGCAACTGCAAAGTCTCGGCTTCGACGTACACAGCGTGCCGATGAGCCAGGGCACGCCGTTTGCAAATGTGCTTCTCGTTGCGGATCTGAAATGAGGCCTCTCGGGTTTTTGACGTCCGCTGACAGCCCTGAGCGGCTGTGGACGACGGTCGGCTCTCCACTCCCGAACGGTGACAAGGCGGGGCTTCGATACCTCAGCCCGAACGGTTCTTTGCGGGCCGTGAACTTCTGCAACGGGCCGCAAGCCGAAGCTCGCTGCATGGGTCGTGGGTCGCGCGCAGCGCGGTGGAGCAACTGAAATGACACCGCTCGCCGTCTCGCACTACACGCTCGTCACCGCGCTCGGACACGGGCGCGAGGCAACGCTGTCTGCATTGCGTGCCGATCGCACGGGCTTGGCCGCACGGCCTTTCGAAACCGCCAAGCTCGACACCTGGCTCGGCGTCGTCGATGAAGCCGACACGCTCGCACTGACGGGTGAACTGGCGAGCTTCGATTGCCGTAACAACCGCCTGGCCGAACTTGGTTTGCGCGCCGATGGATTTGGCGATGCCGTGCGCAACGCCGCCGCACGCTGGGGCGCGCATCGCGTCGGCGTTTTTCTCGGCACCAGCACCGCGGGCATTCTGCAAACCGAAGTCGCGTACCGCGAGCGTGATGCAACGACGGGCGCGCTGCCGGCGTGGCTGCACTACGCGCACACGCACAACACCTACTCGGTCTCGGCTTACGTGCGCGCCGCACTCGGCTTGCAAGGGCCGGCGTATGTCGTCTCCACCGCGTGCTCGTCGAGCGCGAAGGTGTTTGCCGCGGCGGCGCGCATGATCGACGCCGGCATCGTCGATGCGGCCGTCGTCGGCGGCGTCGACAGCCTGTGCATGACGACGCTCTACGGCTTTGCGTCGCTCGAGTTGCTGTCGCCGCAGATCTGCCGGCCATGGGGCGCCGAGCGCAACGGCCTGTCGATCGGCGAAGCCGCGGCGTTTGCATTGCTCGAACGTGAGTGCACTGCGCCGCAAGCGTGGCTGCTCGGCGCCGGCGAGAGCAGCGACGGCCACCACATGAGCAGCCCGCACCCCGAAGGCGCGGGCGCGGTGCAAGCGATGCGCTCGGCGCTCGCGCAAGCGAAGCTGCAACCGAGCGACGTGGACTATCTGAACCTGCACGGCACCGGCACGCCGGGCAACGACGCTGCCGAAGACATGGCCGTCTGCGCCGTCTTCGGCCACGAGCTGCCGTGCAGCAGCACCAAGGGCCACACGGGGCACACGCTCGGCGCGGCCGGTGGCGTCGAAGCGGCGATCGGCATGCTGGCGTTGAGACACGGCGTGATGCCGGCGGGTCTGAACGTGCAGACGCCCGACCCGGCGCTGAAAGCCAACTACCTGCGCGAGACGAGGCAACAAACGCTGCGCGTCGTCGCCAGCAACTCGTTCGGTTTCGGCGGCAGCAACGCCAGTTTGATTTTTGGCGCGGCGGCATGACGACGACAGTGAAGGTCATCGGCATCGGCGTGCTCGGCCCGGCGTTGCCCGATTGGCCGACGGCGCAGACGCTGCTGCGCGAGCCTGCGGCGTGGCAACGTGTGCCGACGGTGATCCCGTCGCCGCAGCGCCTGCCGCCGGCCGAGCGCCGCCGCGCCGGCAACGTCATCAAGGCCTCGATCGCGGTCGCCGACGAAGCGCTCACCGCGAGCGGCCTGTCCGCAACCGTGCTGCCGACCGTGTTCACCTCATCGACCGGCGATCCGCTGAACTGCCATCTGCTGTGCGAAGCGCTCGCGACAGCAGAGCGCATGGTCTCGCCGACACGCTTCACGAACTCGGTGCACAACGCTGCGGCCGGCTATTGGCACATCGCCGCGCAGAGCCGTCAGCCCTCGACGAGTTTGGCCGCGTTCGACGCCAGCTTTGCGGCGGGTCTGCTCGAAGCCGCCGTGCAGGTGCAGGCAACGCAAGCGCCGGTGCTGCTTGTCGCCTGCGACGTGCCGTACCCCGAACCGCTGCACGCGCTGCGGCCCGGTGGAAGACGTGATGGCCGTGGCGCTGGTGCTGGCGCCCGAGTCGTCGAACGGCCGCGCGGTGCGTATCGAACTCACAAGCGGTGACACGCCGATCACATGCTGCACCGACGCCGCGTTCGAAGCGCTGCGCGTCGGCATCCCCGCCGCGCGCGCGCTGCCGCTGCTGCAAGCGTTGATCGCCAGCGCTCCGAGCAAAGTCATGATCGAAAGCCCGCCCGGCTCGACGCTGGCCGTCCACGTCGCGTGATGAAAACGCTACTCAACGCCGCCGAGATCGCCGCGCGCGTGCCGCACCACGGCACGATGTGTCTGCTGCACGCGCTGCACGAGTCGTCCGACACGCATGTGCTGTGCAGCACGACCAGCCATCACGCAACCGACAACCCGCTGCGCAGTGCGAGCGGCCTGCTCGCCTGCAACGCCATCGAATACGCAGCGCAGGCGATGGCCTTGCATGGCGCGATGACGGCCGCCGCCGATGCGTCACCGCAAGGCGGCCGCTTGGCAAGCGTGCGCGGCGTCAAGCTGCACGTGCCGCGGCTGGACACCATCGACGGCCCGCTGTTCGTTCACGCCGAGCGCTTGGCCGGCGACGCGGGTCAGGCGATGTACCAATTCACATTGCATGACCAACGGCAGGAGGCACTCGTTCAAGGCCGCGCGACGGTGTTGTTGAACCCACTTTAGGGCGCTCATCCGCCAGGGTGACATCGGGGCGGTGTTGCAACGCCGCGCGAGTTTTCTGGTTGAGGCATAGGTCGGGAGCAATGGTGGTGAAGCACAATGGGAGCGGAAACACATCGTTGGACTGGTTGTTGCAATCGGCTCCGTTGCAACCGGCGTTATGTTGGCACTCATGCTTCCTGCGGCAGCGTCGCATACCGAAGCCTGCGCGAAGAGGTGTCAGCCTCTTGATTGGCGGCTTGAGAAGAAGTATCCGAACCCGTTTGCACCTGAAGGGTGGCGCAATACGCCCAGGGTTGAGTGCAAGTGCGGTTCGACCGTCTGAACGTTAGAAGCAAGCAGCATGAAACCCCTCACCGGAAAGCGCGCCCTCGTCACCGGCGCCAGCGGCGCGCTCGGCAGCGCGATCGCCACGCGCCTCGCCGAGATGGGCGCACACGTGCTGCTGCATGCGAACTCGGGCGCAGCGAAAGTGCAGGCGCTCGCCGATTCGCTGCAAGCCGCCGGCCACAGCGCCGAGCCGATCCAGTTCGACATCACGAGCGACGACGCGACCGCCGCAGCCGTCGCGCAGATGCTCGTCGCCGGCCCGGTGCAGATCATCGTCAACAACGCCGGCATCCATGACGACGCCGTATTCCCCGGCATGAAGCCGGCGCAATGGCATCAGGTGATCGACGTCTCGCTGCACGGCTTCTTCCGCGTCACGCAGCCGCTCGTGCTGCCGATGCTGCGCACGCGCTGGGGCCGCATCTTGAACATCTCGTCGGTGGCCGCGCTCGCCGGCAACCGCGGGCAGGTGAATTACGCCGCCGCGAAAGGCGCGCTCAACAGCGCGACGAAGGCGCTGTCGCTCGAACTCGCCAGCCGCGGCGTCACGGTGAATGCGATCGCGCCGGGCATCATCGACAGCCCGATGGCAGCCAGCGCGTTCGATGCCGAGACGATCAAGCGCATCGTGCCGGCGCAGCGCGCGGGCACGCCGGAAGAAGTGGCGGCGCTCGCCGGTTTTCTGGCCAGCCCCGAGGCCGGCTACATCACCGGCCAGGTGATCTCCGTCAACGGTGGCCTCTACTGAAGTGCACGGGCAGGCGCCGCCGCCGCGCCACTGAACTGCGCCCCGCGCAACGCCTCGACGCCATAGCCGCGATTGACATCGAGCCCGGTGACGAACCAATCGTGCGCCGGCAAGCGCAGCGGGTGCACGACCTCTTCGTACGAGCGCATCGGCAGCAGCAGGCCGAAGCGGCGCGCGTGCTCGAAGCAATCGACTTCGGCGACCGCGCCGCGCGTGCCTTCATAGCCTTCCAACGTGAAGCGCACGCGGCGCATGACGTGGTCGTCGCGGTCGATCAACAAACTCACGCGGTCGGTGGCCGCGTGGCCGAGGCCGGGGCTCATCCAGACATGCACGACATCGCACAGCCTGCCGTGCACGCGCTCGGTGCCGGCCACTTCGGCGGGCATCGCCAAGCCCGCCGCCTGCCGGCTGGCGATCCACAGCGGGCCGAGCAGGAACAGGCCGTAGCCTTCAGCGACCAGCGCCGCCGCCGCAAGTTCGCTCGCCTTCGCGCTCGGCTGGCCGTTGAACCACACCGCCACCTCGCCTTGTTCGCGGCCCGCCGGCGCGAGCGTCTTGCCGCGCTGCCAGAAGACCTGCTTGCTGCCCTTGACGCCGCGATACGCCTGCGCGACGACGCCGGCCGCCGGCATCAGCCGCTCTTGCGACGGTCCGCGAAAGCCTTCGTCGACAACCTCGGGCTGCACGCGGTTGATGAGCGGCCGCCACTGGCCGGCGTAGCCGATGTTGATGTCGCTGATCTGCCGCAACGCGGACAGGCCATGCGCGTTGGCGCTGTCCGCCAGGCGCTGCGCCGCGGCGGCCGACGCTGCGCTCGGCGCGCTCGCCGCGAGCGGCAGCGGCGTGCCGCAGCCGCCGAGCATGCTGCCGGCGGCAGGCAACGCAGCCAGCCGCAACCAGCGCCGGCGGGTGATCGAATGGGGAAGAAATGGGTGGTACTTCATGGCCGATAGATTAGGGATGCACTGAAGAAGTGGCTGAACTGACGAGCATCAGCGCGCCGGTTTTCGCAATGCGAGATTCGAACGATTCAAAGATCAATTTCGGCCTTTCGACGGCGCGCGAAGCGCGTTTTTCGCGGCCTTCGGGCCGCATTGCCGCATCACAGACGCACCTGTGCCATCAACCGCTTTCGATCGAGGTAGATGTTGGCCAGCGCAAGCGCCGTGAACGCGCGCGTGGCGTTCTTGGCCAGGCCGCGGTAGCGCACCTTGGCAAAGCCCCACAGCCGCTTGAGCACGCCAAACACATGCTCGACGCGCGCGCGGATGCGCGACTTGTTGCGGTTCTTCGAGCGCGTGGCCTCATCGACTTCGCCTTTCCTGCGCACGCGCTGGTTGGTGAAGTCCTTGGCCAGCGGCGCCTTGCCGGCGATCAACTCCTTCTGACTCGCGTAGGCGCTGTCGCCATACACGCGCTGCTCGTTGCCGTGCAGCAGCTCGGGCAGCGGATGCTTGTCGTGCACGTTGGCCGCGGTGACCACAGCGCTGTGCGCCAGCCCGCTTTGGCTGTCCACGCCGATGTGCAGCTTCATGCCGAAGTACCACTGCTGGCCCTTCCTGGTCTGATGCATCTCGGGGTCGCGCGCGTTGTCGGCGTTCTTGGTCGAGCTGGGCGCGCCGATGATGGTGGCGTCCACGATGGTGCCGGTCTTGACCTTCAAGCCGCCTTGCTGCAGCACCTCGCCGACCTTGGCGAACAGTTGCTCGCCCAGCTTGTGGTCGTTGAGCAAGCGGCGGAACTTGAGCATCGTGGTCGCATCGGGTACCGGCTCGCGCCCGAGGTCAATGCCCACGAAGCGGCGCAGGCCGGCGCTGTCGTACAGCGCTTCTTCGCAGGCTTCGTCGGCCAGGTTGAACCAGTGCTGGATGAAATGGATGCGCAGCATGCGCTCCAGGCCGATCGGCGGACGGCCTCCCACTCCCTTGGGGTAATGCGGCTGGATCACATCGCACAACGCAATCCACGGCACGATCGTATTCATCGTCGCCAGGAACTCGTCGCGCCGCGTGGGCTTGCGATATCGCTCAAAGCCCGCACTCTGATCGGCCGCCATCGCAAAGGTCTCTTGCTTCATCGCTCTTCAACGCATCGCGTCAATCGGCGTGGACCTTTTTCAGCAAATCCTTAGGGGCATTGCGGGCAAGCGGGGGCCGTGAGGTCAAGACCCTCGGCTACGATGCCGCGCTCCCTTCCACCCTGGAGGAATTCATGGACACGCATCCTTGCAAGACCGCGGTGCCGGCAGCGTTGGTTGCCGCTTTCTTCCTCACCGGCTGCCTGACGATGGGCGGCACCAAGAGCGACGGCGCCGCCGCGGCGCCCGCACCCGCACCGGCGGCGGCGGCAGCACCCGCCACAGCGAAGATCGGCCCCGGCATGAATGCCAGCGGCGAGGTCACCGACCCGCGCAAGGTTGAAGCCGGCTATGGGCAGAAGGTCAAGGGCCTGAACGATTGGGAAGGCGAGATCACCGGCAAGCCGGCGCCGGGCAGCAAGTTTTCGCAGCTGAAGATCGGCATGCCGATGAAGCAGGTCATGGACCTTGCCGGCCAACCCACCGACCAGGGCGCCTACATCACCGGCAAGGCGTTCATTCCGTTCTTCTGGGGCTCGGACCGCTACCGCCATGAGCTCGTGTACAAAGGCCAGGGCCGGTTGATCTTCGCCGGCTCGGCGGGCTTCGACACCAGCGCCAGCCTGGTCTGGATCATTCACAGCGCGGCCGAGCAGGGCTACCGAAACTGATGACGCCCTCGCGCCGGGACGCCTGCGCGCGCCTCGGCGCCTTGGCCTGCGCAGCCGGTGGCGCCGGCTGCACGGCGCTGACGGGGCTGATGCGGTCGAGCCCCTTGCCCATGAACATCATTCACGATCAACGCGCCTGCGCGGGCGCCCGCGCGTCGACGCTGCTGGTGTTCCTGCCCGGCGCCTACATGACGCCCGACGAGCTGGTGCGCGAGGGCTTCGGCCAGGCCGTGCGCGAGCGCGCGCTGCCGATCGATCTGTGGTTCGTGCAGACCGAGTTGGCGCAACTGGTCGATCGCACGGCGATGCAGCGTCTCGATACCGACATCGTCGGCGCAGCGCGCGAGCAGGGCTACCGCCGCTTGTGGTTCGCCGGCATTTCGCTCGGCGCGTTTCTGGCGATGGGCTACGCGGCGCGCCGGCCGGGGCGCGTCGAAGGCATCGTCGGCCTGGGCACCTACCCGGGGCGGCGGCCGTTGCTGCAGGAGATCGAGCAGGCGGGTGGCCTCGATGCCTGGCGGGCGAGCGGCGCCCAGCCGCGCGACGACGATGACCTCGACCACGACATCTGGGCCTGGCTGGCGCGTGCCGAGCGCGGCGGACCTGCGCTGTACCTCGGCCACGGCGCGCAGGACCGTTTTGCCGACGGCCAGGCGCTGATGGGCAGCACGCTCGCCACCGATCGCGTCGATGTCGTGCCCGGCGGGCATGACTGGGCGCCGTGGCGCGCGTTGTGGGCGCGCTGGCTCGACAAGGGTGTGCTGCGTCGGGCGTGCAACGCGTGAAGCGCGTCGAGCCGGTGGCGATCACGGCGCAGACGCTGGTCTGCGCGGCGGGCGTGGGATGCGCGGCGTTGTCGCAGGCGTTGTTCGACGAGCGCAGTGCACTGACGCCCAGCGACGTGCTGGACACGTGGTGGGCCCGCGTGCCGGATCTCGATGCGCTGCGCGGCGAATGGGCCGCATGGGACAGCCGCGCAACGCGCCTGGCCATGCGCGGCCTGACGGCTGATGGCTTCGATGCCGCCGTGGCCGCCGTGGTCTCGCGCCACGGCGCGGCGCGTGTGGGCCTGGCGCTCGGCACCTCGGCGTCGACGATCGCCGTCTCCGAAGCGGCTTACGCGCGCGGCTGCTTCGAGGCACCGCAGGACCATGAAGCGCTCAACACGCTGCACGGCGCGACGCACTTCGTGCAGCAGCGCCTCGGTTTGCAAGGGCCGGCGCTGACCGTCTCCACCGCGTGCTCGTCGAGCGCCAAGGTGTTTGCCGTGGCCGAGCGCTGGCTGCGGCTGCGGCTGGTCGATGCGGTGGTCGTGGGCGGCGTCGACGCGCTGTCGAACAGCCTGCTCTATGGCTTCAACGCGCTGGGCTTGTTGTCGAGCTGCGCCGTGCCGTCCGTTCGACGCCGAGCGCGCCGGCATCAGCCTGGGCGAGGCGGCGGGCTTTGCGCTGCTGCAGCGTGTCGATGCCGCGCCGCACGCGCCGCGCCTCGTCGGCTGGGGCGAGGCCAATGACGCGCACCACATGTCGAGCCCGCATCCGCAAGGCCTGGGTGCGGAGCGCACGTTGATGGATGCGCTGGCGCGTGCGGGCGTGCACGCACACGAGATCGACTACATCAACCTGCACGGCACGGCGAGCGCGCGCAACGACGAGGTCGAAGCCGCGCTCGTCGCCCGCCACTTCGGCGCGCCGACGCATGCCGGCGCCACCAAGGGCGTGACGGGGCACACGATGGGCGCGGCCGGCATCGTCGAGTCGCTCGTCTGCCTGCATGCGCTGGCGCACGGCCACTGCCCCGGCACGGTGCACACGGCAGCGGCGGATGCGCTGCTGCCCGCGGCGTTCCGCGCGGTTTTCCACAGCGCAGCGTCGCGCCAGGACGTACAGCTCGCCGCCAACTTCTCGTTCGGCTTCGGCGGCAACAACAGCGTGCTGATCTTCGGCAAGGCGGCGCCGTGAAGGACGAAC
Source organism: uncultured beta proteobacterium (assembly GCA_963732625.1). GTDB lineage: Bacteria > Pseudomonadota > Gammaproteobacteria > Burkholderiales > Burkholderiaceae_C > CADEEN01. The sequence continues at coordinate 116,417 of CAVTAM010000045.1, forward strand.
GCACCGTCTTCATCGATGGCGCGGCGCTGTGGGCGAGGCAAGCGCCGGGCTGGGATGCGTGGTGCGCGGCCGTGCGCGGCATCGGGTGCGCGCCCGCCGCAAAGCCGAACCCCAGCCTGCTCTCGGCCAACGAGCGCCGACGCGCCAGCGACTCGGTGCTGTTGGCCGCCGAAGTTGCCGAGCAAGCCGTGCGCGCGAGCGGCCACGACGCCTCGTTGCTGGCCAGCGTCTTCACCTCCGCGCACGGCGATCTGCCGATCACCGACGCGTTGTGCACGCAGCTCGCGCAGGCGCCGCTGCAACTCTCGCCGACGCGCTTTCATCACTCGGTGCACAACGCCGCCTCGGGCTATTGGGCGATTGCCACCGGCTGCCGCGCGCCAAGCACGGCGCTGTCGGCGCACACGCACAGCTTTGCGGCCGGCCTGCTCGAAGCGCTGGTGCATTGCGCATGCGAGAACGAAGCGGTGCTGCTGGTCGGCTACGACACCGAAGCGCTCGGCCTGCTGGCCGAGGTCAACGGCAGCCGCGGCTTGCTGGGCGTGGCGCTGGTGCTCTCGCCCGAGCGCAGCGCGTCGTCGATCGCCGCGCTGCATTGGCAGCTCGAAGACGGCGGCATGGCCCCACCGCCGTTGCGCAGCGTTGCTGCACGAGCGCTGCAAACCAATGCGATGAGCGACGCGCTGCCGCTGTTCGAAAGCCTGGTGCTGGACGGGGCGCAAGCCCTCGCGCTGGCCCTGCCCGGTCACGCGGCATCTGGCGCTGAGGCATCATCGCGTTCAGTCCGCTCCAAGCAGTACCCCATGAGCCACCCGCCGCCCCCTTTGCATGACGTGATCGTTCTCGGCGGTGGCCTCGCCGGGTTGACGCTCGCATTGCAATTGCGCCGCCGCTTCGCGGATATCGACGTCCTGGTGTTGGAGCGCCATGCGCACCCGGTGCCCGAGGCCTGCCACAAGGTCGGCGAATCGAGCGTCGAGATCGGCGCGCACTATTTCGAGAACGTGCTCGGCCTGAAGCCGCACCTGATGAGCCGGCAGTTGAAGAAGTTCGGCTTCCGCTTCTTCTTCAGCGACGGCGAGCGTGATCTGGCCGCCGTGACCGAACTCGGCGCGAGCCGGCCGCTGCCGGTGCCGAGCTGGCAGATCGACCGCGGCATCTTCGAGAATTTTCTCGGCGAAGAAGTGCAGCGCCAGGGCGTGCGCTTCATCGATCAGGCCGTCGTGCGCCGCCTCGACCTGTCAGACAGCGACGCGCCGCACCGCGTGACGTGGCACCGCGCCGGTGGGCAGGAGCACGTCGCGCAGGCGCGCTGGGTGATCGACGCCAGTGGCCGCGCCGGCCTGATCAAGCGCAAGCTCGGCCTGGCGCTGGACAACGCACACGGTGCACACGCGGTGTGGTTTCGCATCGGCGAGCGATTGAACATCGACGACTGGTGCGATGACGCCGACTGGCGCGCGCGCTGCGTCACGCCGACACGCTGGCTGTCCACCAACCACATGGTCGGCACGGGCTACTGGCTGTGGCTGATTCCGCTGTCGTCGGGCTCGCATTCGGTGGGCATCGTCGCCGACCCGCGGATTCATCCGCTCGAAGAGATGAACACCTTCCCCCGCGCGATGCAGTGGATCGAAAAGCACCAGCCGCGGGTCTTCGACGAGCTCGACATCCGCCGCGACAAGCTGCAGGACTTTGCGTTCTTCCGCCGCTTCTCGTATGACTGCAGCCAAGTCTTCTCTGCGAATCGCTGGGCACTGGCCGGCGAGGCCGGGCGTTTTCTCGACCCGTTCTATTCGCCGGGCAGCGACTTCATTGCGATGGGCAACAGCTTCATCACCGAGCTGATCGCGCGCGACCGCGCCGGCAAGCCGCTGGCCGCACACGCGCAGGTCTATGAGCAGATCTTCCGCAGCTTCTACGACAGCGCGCTGGCGCTGTACGTCGATCAGTACCCGCTGTTCGGCGACCCGGAGGTGATGCCGGTGAAGGTGATCTGGGACTACAGCTACTACTGGGGCGTGCTGGCACCGTTGTTCATGCACGAGCGCATTGCCGATCTGGCGGTGTTGTCGCGCTTGCGCAATGAGCTGGCGGATTGCCAGCGGCTCAACGTGGCGGTGCAGAATTTTTTGCGCGCGTGGTCGGGCGTGAGCAAGAAGCGCAACCCCGCCGAGATGCTCGACCAGGCGTCGGTGCCGTGGTTCGCCGAGCTCAACCGGCGGCTGCACGACACGCTGGACAGCGATGCTTTCGTGGCGCGGCTGCAGCAGTCGCATCAGTTGCTGCGTGCGTTGGCGCAGCAGATCGTTGGTCGTGCGCTCGGCGATCACCCGACGTTGGATGCGAGTGCGCTGCGCGCTGCGATCGGCGACGCGCCGCTGCACGCGCACGAGGCGCTGCTGTTCGAGCGCGCTTACGACGAAGTTGCTACGGCTGAAACGGCGGTCGCCGCGTGAGCTTGCGCCAGACGAGCAGCGGCAGTCGCAGCACGAACTCGACCATCAGCCGCTGTGCATCCACGTCAGCAGCGCGTTGTCGCGGCCATAGCGAAAGTGCGAGACGCCGCCTTCGTCGGCGGACAGGTACTTCACCGGCGCATCGACGTTGATCGGCTTGACGCCGCGCCAGGCCAGGCGCACGACGGCTTCGGTGTCGAAATCGAAACGCCGCATCCACGGCTGGCGCTGCATCACGGCGCGCAAGGCGGCGATCGGATAGACGCGAAAGCCGTAGAGCGAATCGGCGACGCCGGCACCGAGCGTTTCGAGGTTGGTCCAGGCGTTCGAGACGCGCCGGCCGCGCACGCGCAACAGCGGCGCGCTGGCGTCGAAGACCGGGCGGCCGAGGATCATCGCGTCGGGCCGCGCCTGCGAGCGCTGCATGAAGGCGCCGATCAGGTCGGCCGGGATGCTGGCCGTCGGAGTCCATGGTCAGTGCGTGCGTGTAGCCGGCGTGTGCGGCGAGATCGAGGCCATGCAGCACGGCGGCGCCTTTGCCGCTGTTCTTCGGCAGCACGTGCACGATGCAAGCCCGCGTCCTTCGCGGCCAACGCGCGCAAGCCCTCGGCCGTGCCGTCACTGCTGCCGTCAACGACGATCCACACGGGGCTCCACGCGCGCCGCGCTGCGGCCACCGTTTCGTAAACCTTGGGGCCGGGGTTGTAGCTCGGGATCAGCACCAGGTGCGTTGACGACGACCCGTTGCTCATTCGGTCTGCTGCGGCCCCTGCGCCATCGGCCCGCCGCGCAGGCCTTGCATCAGATGCGCCTGCACTTCGGCGACGAGTTCGTGGTGGTTGTCGCGCGGCTCGAAGCGCCGGCCCAGGCGGGCGCGAAAAACGATCGGCAGCGGCGGCAGACGCCAGATCGGCCAGCCTTTGCCGAGGTAAGGCGAGTCGGTGTCGATGAAGACGGTTTGCACGGGAGCGCGCGCGCGTTTGGCAATCACCGCGAAGCTGCCGGTGAGCGGCGACAGCGGCCAGTCCTGCGTGCGCGTGCCTTCGGGGAAGAGCACGAGCTGACCGCCTTCTTTCAACGCCGCCACCGACAGGCGGATCATGCCGTGCGGCGAGTCGTTGGGGATGTAGCGCGCCAGCCTCGCGCCGGGGCCGAGGAAGGGGTTGCGCAGCAGGTTGGCCTTCATGATGCAGGCGCCGCGCGGCAACTCGGCGACGAGCATCATCGCGTCGAGCATGCTCGGGTGGTTGGCGACGATGACGAGGCCGTGCTCGTCGCGCAGCGGGCGCAGCGCTTCGGAGTCCAGGCGCAGCATGCCGGTGGCCGAGGCGACGCGCCAGAAGCTGCCGTAGAGCCAGGCCACGCCCTGGCGGCCGAGCGTGCGGCCCGCGCGCTCGGGCAGCAGCCAGTACAGCGGCAAGGAGACCAGGTTCCACAGCAGCGACGACACGCCGAGGAAGACTAGATGCAACTGCAACGCCACCCAGGCCAGCGGCGTGGGAACGAAGCGCCACAGCGAGCGCGGCGCGCGGCGGTTATCGGTCGTTGACGTCAACACGGCGTTCGGATTGTGCAAAGACCCACGACAGCGCGACACCGGCGCTGAGGTTGTGGTCGCGTTTGACGAGCGGGCTGGGCTCGAAGGTGGCGCCGGCCACCGAGTCGGCGCGCACGAAGGCGCCGAACCACCAGTTGCCGAAGCGCCGCGAGACGCCGCTGGTCAGGCGCCAGCCGGCGGCCCCGCCGGGCGCGTCATAGGCGGCACGGGTGGCGGTGGCATAGCGGCTGTCGACGCCATAGATGTAGTCGTGGTAGCGGCGCGTGCCAGCGAGCATGCCGATCTGCGCGCCGACGTTCCAGTCGGCGATGCGCCAATCGACATTGACGTTGGGCTGCATCGTCCAGCCGATGGCCTTGGGTTCGCGCTGCACGGTGAACACGGCATGCACCGGCAGGCGGAACTCGAGCTTCCAGCCGGGGCCCTGGGCCAGGCGCAGGTTCAGGTTGGGGCCGACTTCGAGCGCTCCGGCCAACTCGGGCATGCCGCGGCGGGCGACGTTGTCGTCGCCGCGCGTGGGCGCGCTGAAGCCGACGCTCACGTCAACGTCGTAGCGCTGGCTGTCGACGAAGACGGCGCGCGCGCCGTCGCGGTCGGCGCGGAAAATGTCGCCGCGATAGACGAAGTACGGCAGCGGCAAGAGCCAGCTCTGGCTCTGGTCGCTGCCGCGGTAGTGCGGCAGCGTCAGCGCAGACAGGCCCAGGCCGGCCTCCCACAGCGGCTGCGGTTCGGCGGCGGCAACAGGCAGCGTGATGCAGATCAGGGCCGCCGCAGCGATGCGGGTCGAAAACGTCAATCCAGTTCTCCCTCGGCCCAAAGATGGCCTTCGATTTCGATGTCGAGTTCACGCCGGCAGATGTCGGCGTGCAGAAAAACCAACGGCCCAGCATCTTGACCGAGTTCGGGTGCGGCGCGGGCGAGCTCATCGATCACCGCCGCGTGGTCGTGCGCGTGGCGAACATAAACCACGCCGTGCAGATCGCGCAGCGACCAGCGCACGCTGCTCTTGCTGCTGGCGTTGCCCAGCACCGCCTGCAGGTTGGCGACGGTCTCGCGCACCTGCGCGCGCAGGTCGCCGCGGTGCACCGACTCGTGGCCGACGATGCTGGCGGTGCCGGAGATGAACAGGCCCAGGCGGCCCGCGCCCGACTTCGGCCAGCGCGGCGCGCGAGAAGGTCGGCGCGCGCGGGCCGTAGCGCTGCGGGTAGTGGTAGGCCGAGACCTGGCGCGGGTTCTCGACATGGCGCACGCTGCCGCGGCCGGCGAGAAAGCGCACGCGCAGCGGGCCGTCGGCGCTGCCGATGGCGCAGGCGGCGGGAGAGCCTTCGAAGGCGCGCTCGCCGGCGTCGAGAAAGGCCTGCTGGCGGCCGGCGTTGAAGCGCTTGTAGCGCTCCATCGCGTTGCCTTCTTCATTGATGTGCGGCAGGTAGTTCCAGACGCGCAGCAGCTGCGTGATGCCTGTTGCGCGCAACGCGTCGAACAGGCCGGCGTAGGCGTGGCCGGCGGCGGCTTCGAGGCCGGCGTCTTCTTCGGGCACGTCGATGGCGCCGAACAGCCAGTCGCCGTCGTGGCGCCAGCGAGCGCCGTGCGCGTTGGCGCCGTCCTTTGTTGCCCCGTGACCGAGCCAGGCATCGAGCACCGGCGTGGGCGTGCCAAGCAGCGGCAGCGGCAGGCCGCCGATGACCCCGCCGGCAGCCGGCTGCGCTTCGGCGCCGTAGAGCAGACCGCCCAGGCCCAGGGGCGCGACGGGCCACGCGCTTCTGCGTGAGCGCAGCGTGTGTCGTTGCGCGGCGTCGAGCGCGATGGCGTCGATCATCGCGCGGCCGTCATCACCGTTTCGCCCTTTACCGGGCCGGCATCGGCGACGAGTTCGCGGCGGCGCCGCCAGGCGCGCCAGCTGCGCGGCAGGTGGCCGAGCGACGTGGCCCAGTACACGCACTTGAAGAAAGCCAGCGACGGCCGGAACGGCGTGCGGCCAAAGATGTCGCCGGCCAGCACCGACAACACCGCCTCCTTGGCGCGCAGGATGTTGCGCGGGTGCATGAACAGCTCGCGCATCGCCGGGTTGGTCATGCGGTAGATGAACCACGAGAACTCGCGCGGGCCTTTGCGCATGTGGGCTTCGAAGCGGCGGCGCTCGGCCGGCGCACGTTGCGGCTGGCGCAAGCTGGCCTGCACGACGGGCACCGCCCTGAACGCGCTTTCCATCGCCAGATAGACACCCGACGAGAACACCGGATCGACGAAGGCAAACGCGTCGCCGACCATCAGCCAGCGCGAGCCCGTGGCCTGGCGCGCGCTGTACGAGTAGTTGCCGGTGGCATGCACCTGGCCATCGACCAGCGTGGCGCCGTGCAGGCGCTCCATCAGCGCCGGCACGCTGGCCAGCGTGTCCATGAAGAACTCTTTGAGCGGTGTGTCGCGTGTCTTCAGGTAGCCCGGCCAGCAGGTCGCGCCGACGCTGGTCGTGCCGTCGGCCAGCGGGATGAACCAGATCCACCCGTGATCGAACCAGAAGATGCTGATGTTGCCTTCGAGCTTGTCGCCATCCAGGCGCTTGGCACCCTTGAAGTGGCCGTAGATCGCGGCGCTGTTGTGCTTCGGGTTGCGCGCCTTGCTCTGCAACTGGCCGGCGAGCAGCGTGTCGCGGCCTGAGGCGTCGACGACGTACGACGCGCGCCAGCGTTTTGATGCGCCGTCGTTCAAGGTGGCCGAGACCGTGGCACCGTCGTCGTCGAACTCGACACGGCGCACATGGCAGCCTTCGACCGTCGCCGCGCCCTGATCGCGGGCGTGGCGGAACAGCAGCTCGTCGAGCTCGGAGCGCCGCACCTGCCAGGCCATCGGCATGCTCTTGTCCCAGGCTTGGCTGAACTCGACGAAGGCGGTGTGCTGGTGCTGCGGCGAAACGAACTCGACGCCCCACTTCGGCATGCCGATGGCGTGCACCTGCTCGCGCACGCCGAGCGCTTCGAACAGGCGCACGTTGGCCGGCAGCAGCGACTCGCCGATGTGAAAGCGCGGATGGTGCTCGCGCTCGAGCAGGTGAACGTCAAAGCCGTCGCGCGCCAGCAGCGTGGCGATGGTCGAGCCGGCCGGGCCGCCGCCGATGACGACGACGTCGCAGACCGTCTGGCTCGCGGGCGATGCGGCGTCGGCGCCGGCCGGTCGGGCCATCGAAGGGGGCGGTGTCTCGATCATCGAACAGAAGTCTCCGGCCACAACCACAGGCCATCGTGGCGGCCAATGGTACCCAAGGCCTTCGCCTTCGCCGCCGTTGTCGCATCCCACGAACGCAGCGCCGCGTCCACAATCGATGCGCCGCCCATGAACCCTGCCCCGTCCTCCGCGCTGCCGGCGCCCGCCCTCGCTGCGCCGTGGCCGACGCTGCTGGCGCAGCGCATGCGCTATCTGTGGTGGCTGAAGTTCCTGGGCGTGTGCGCTTTCATGTGGCTGTTCTTCATCGGCTACTTCCAGACGCTGCGCCATCCCATGCACAACGTGGTGGTGATGCCGCTGACGTGGCTCGACCATGCGCTGGGTTTTACGCCGCAGGCGCTGTGGGTCTACCTCTCGCTGTGGGTGTACGTCGGCGTGGCGCCGGGGCTGCTGCGCTCGTTCGGCGATCTGTTGCGCTACGCGGCCTGGATCGGCGCGTTGTGCCTCACCGGTCTGGCCATTTTTTACTTCTGGCCGACCGCGGTGCCGCGGCCGGCGATGGACCTGTCTGTGTACCCGGGCTTTGCGATGCTGCAGGGCGTGGACGCGCCCGGCAATGCCTGCCCGTCACTGCACGTGGCCACGGCCGCATTCACTGCACTGTGGGTGGAGCATGTGTTGCGGCGGATCGGCGCGCCGCCCTGGCTGCGCGGCTGCAACGGGCTGTGGCTGGGCGCCATCGTCTGGTCGACGATGGCGACCCGGCAGCATGTGGCGTGGGACGTGGCCGGCGGTCTGCTGCTGGCGCTGGTGTTCGGCACGCTGTCGTTGGCTGGGCATTGGCGCCGATCGAAGGTTGCGGCGTAGCGTGCGCCGCTATCATTTGGCTGTCACAGCGTTATGGCGATCGGTTGCAGACGAGGGGGGCATGTCTTGAGCAGCACGTTGAAGGAACTCCAAGACCTGATCCAGGAGAAGTACGGGTTGAGCCCGAGCCAGGTCGATGCCCACACCTCGCTGCGCGCCAGCGGCGTCGATTCGCTGGCGCTGGTCGAATTCATCTTCGACGTCGAAGACCGCATGGGCATCACCGTGCCGGACGACAACCCCAACATGGACACGCTGGCCGAACTGGCCGAGGCGATCGACCGGGTGCGCGCGAAGAGCGAGCCGCCGCTGCAGCAAACAGCGTGATCGCCGGCCGCACCGCGTGGCGAATCGATTGAACGACGTTGCCATCACCGGACTGGGCGTGGTCTCGCCGCACGGCGACGATGCGCGGCTGATGTTTGCGGCGCTGATGCGCGGCGAGTCGGCGATCCGGCCGGTGTTCCCCGAGCTGGCCCGGCCGGCGGTGGCGGCGACAGTGGCGTTCGATGCGTCGCGCTGGTTCACGAAGCTGCAACTCGTCGGCCTGGACCGCGTCAGCCAGATGGCCGTGGCGGCGGCCGAGCTTGCCGTCGCAGACGCCGGTGGGCATGACGGCATCGAGCCGTCGCGGCTCGGCGTGTACGTGGGCTGCGGTATGGGCGGCATGGGCTCGCTCGACGCGGCCTATCACGCGGCGTTGCAGGCGGGGGGCCGCGTGCCGCCGCTGACGATACCGGCGCTGATGGCCAACGCCCCCGCCGCGCACGTGGCGATGCGTCAGGGGGCACGCGGGCCAGTGCTTACTTACTCTGTGGCTTGTGCTTCGTCTGCTGTGGCGCTGTCCGAGGCGGCCAAGGCGGTGGCCTGCGGTGACGTCGACATGGCGATCGCCGGCGGCAGCGAAGCCATCGTCGTGCCGGGCTCGATGATGGCCTGGCAGGCGATGCTGACGCTGGCCACGGTGAATGCCGAGGATGCGGGCGCTGCGGTCAAGCCCTTCGACATGCAGCGCAGCGGCTTTGCGCTCGGCGAAGGTGCGGCATTTCTGGTGCTGGAGAGCACGTCGCAGGCACGGGCTCGCCGCGCAAGTGTTTACACACATCTAGGCGGTTGGGGGCTGACCTGCGATGCCACGCACCTGACCAAACCCGATGCCGCAGGGCAGGCCCGTGCCTTGGCAGATGCCCTGCGGCGTGCGGCGCTGTCACCGGCCGATGTCGGCTATGTGAACGCTCACGGCACAGCAACACGGATCGGTGACGCGGTGGAGTGCCAGGCCCTGGCGACGGTGTGGGGTAGCGACTTGCAGCGCCTGCGCGTCAGCTCGACGAAGGCCCTGCATGGCCATCTTCTCGGCGGTGCCGGTGCGCTGGAGGCGGTGATCACGGTGTTGGCGTTGCACGAGCGGCGGGTACCGCCGAACGCGCATTGCGCGCAGCAGGACCCGGCGTGTGCGGTGCCGCTGGTGCCACCCGGTGGCCTGTCGATGGATGGGCTGACGGCGGCGATCAGCAGCTCGTTCGCATTCGGCGGCACGAACTCGGTGCTGCTGTTCATGCGGGGCTGAACAGCTTGGGATTTAGACGAGTGGGCGACCACTCCGATCGGCCGTACTTATCGGTCAGCGCACTGTCTGACTGTGGGTCTGGAGGAGGGCCAGATCGAACCCCAGCGATTGAAGCTTGGCTCGGATTGCTCGATCCTCTTCAGATGTGAGCGCTGGCTTTCTGGATAGGATCCACAGGTATTCTCGCGACGCTTCGCTGACGATGGCGTAGCGACCGTCGGGGGCGAGATCGACCACCCAATAGGCGCCCCAGCCGATGCCGGTCCAACGCAGCCATGAAGGCAGAAAACTGACCTCGAGGCGAGCCGGCCGGAGCTGACCATCGTGGTCGATGCGCGAGACGCCCGAAGGAGGGCGCGCCAGACCGACAACGCTGTCTATCGTGCCGTCGGCCGTGCGGCAGCGATTGCTGACTTCAACCGTGCCGTTGCCGAGGTCGCGGTACGTGGCCGCGGTGTCTGCGACACACTGCTTTTGAAAGCGGTTGGGAAACCACAGCACCTGGTACCAGGTGCCCATGTAGGACGCGACGTCCAGGCTTGGCACTGGTCGCAACGCTGCGGGTGCTTGTGCGAAGGCAGTGGCCGACGCGAGCGCGAGCAGCGACGAGCGGATGATTGAAAAAGAGTTCATCTTGGTCGCATCCAGATCAGGCAGCGCTCGGCTTCCAGGCCGGGCACGTTGAGGGCCTCCACGTGAAACGCGGTCACGTCGGGCGGCAGCGCCGCGAGTTCGTCATCCGGGCGTTTGCCTTTCATCGCCATCCAGACGCCCGAGGGTTTCAACAGCGCACGGGTCAACTGTGCCAAGTCAGCAAGTGACGCAAAGGCGCGTGCGGTGATGACGTCAAAAGGTGCGGCTTGCAGCGACTCCACGCGCGCGTGCGCTGCATGAAGGTTCGGCAAGGACAACTCGCCGGCCACCTGGCGGACGAAAGCCACTTTTTTGCCGACGGCGTCGACGCAGGTGACATCCCAGGCGGGCTCGGCAACCGCCAGCACGACGCCGGGCAGGCCGCCGCCGCTGCCCACGTCGAGCACGCGGGCGTGGGTTGCGATGCCAAGGTGCCGGCGCAGCGGCTCGACCACCGCCAAGCAGTCGGCCAGATGCTGCGTGCGCATCTGCGCCGGGTCGCGCACGGCCGTCAGGTTGTAGGCGGCGTTCCACTGGGCCAGCAAGCCCAGGTAGCGCTCCAAGCGCGGATCGTCAGCGCCGGTCAAGCGGCCTCGTCCGTCGCCGCGGTGTTTGACGACGACGCCTCCCCAGCGAAGCCCCTGAAGCGGCCCTTCTTCAGGTGAACGAGCAACAGGGAAATCGCAGCCGGCGTCACGCCCGAGATCCTTGCCGCCTGCCCGAGCGTGCCCGGCCGGTGCCGGCCCAGCTTCTGCCGCACTTCATGGCTCAGCGCGGTGACTCGGTCGTAGTCCAGGTCAGCCGGCAAGACCAAGTGCTCATAGGCGGAAGTGCGCTCTACCTCCTCCGTCTGCTTGCTGATGTAGCCCGCGTATTTGGTGGCGATCTCGACTTGCTCGATCACCGCGTGGGCCAACGGCGCGCCCAACTCGGTGACGAGCGTTTCACGTGAAACACGGTTGGTCTCGGTCAAGTCGGGGCGGGCGATCTGTACCACGGCACACAGGGTGTCGAAGCCGACGCCAGGACGCCGAAGCAGATCAATCAACGAGTACTCATGCTCCAGAGCTTTTCCCAACAGTCGCTCCGCGTCGGGCGCGGGCAACGAGCCAGGGTGAACCCAAGTGGACCTCAGCTTCTGTGTTTCACGTGAAACAGCGTCGCGCTTGCGGTTGAACACTGCCCAACGCGCGTCGTCAATCAAACCAAGTTGGCGACCCATCTCGGTCAATCGGGCATCCGCGTTGTCCTCTCGCAGCTGCAGCCTGTATTCCGCCCTGCTGGTGAACATGCGGTACGGCTCACTCACCCCCTGGGTCACCAGATCATCGACCAACACACCGAGGTAGGCCTGATCCCGCCGCAGCGTCCACGGGGCCTCACCTTTGACTTGCAGCGCTGCGTTGACCCCGGCGTACAAGCCCTGCGCCGCCGCCTCCTCGTATCCCGTCGTGCCATTGATCTGGCCGGCGAAAAAGAGCCCGCGGATCGCTCGCGTCTCGAAGCTCGGTTGCAGTTCGCGCGGATCGAAGTAGTCGTACTCGATCGCATAACCCGGCCGCAGGATGTGAGCGGCCTCCAGGCCGACCATCGATTGCACGGCAGCCAACTGCACGTCGAACGGCAGCGACGTCGAGATGCCGTTCGGATAAAACTCGTGCGTCGTCAGCCCCTCAGGCTCCAGAAAAATCTGGTGCGAGTCCTTGTCGGCAAAGCGGTTGACCTTGTCCTCGATGCTTGGGCAATAGCGCGGCCCCACGCCTTCGATCACGCCCGCAAACATCGGGCTTCGGTCAAATCCCGAGCGGATGATGTCGTGCGTTCGCGCGTTGGTGTGCGTGATCCAGCAAGGCACCTGGCGCGGGTGCAGGCTCACATCGCCCATGAAGCTGAAGACCGGCACCGGGTCCACGTCACCCGGCTGCTCGACCAACTTGGTGAAGTCGATCGAGCGGCCGTCGATCCGCGGCGGCGTGCCGGTCTTCAACCGGCCCTGCGCGAGTTTCAGCTCCTTCAACCGGGCCGACAGGGTCACTGCCGGCGGATCACCCGCGCGGCCGGCGCTGTAGTTCTGCAAACCGACGTGAATCCGCCCGTCGAGAAACGTCCCGGCCGTTAGTACAACAGCCTTTCCACGAAAGCGTATGCCCACTTGCGTCACAGCGCCGGCAATCCGGTCGCCTTCGAGCATGAGGTCATCCACCGCCTGCTGAAACAGCCACAGATTGGGCTGGTCTTCGAGCCGCCGCCGCACCGCTGCCTTGTAGAGCACACGGTCGGCCTGGGCGCGCGTTGCACGCACGGCAGGTCCTTTGCTCGAATTGAGAATGCGGAACTGGATGCCGGCTTCGTCGGTGGCCAGCGCCATCGCGCCGCCGAGCGCATCGACCTCCCTCACCAGATGTCCCTTGCCGATGCCGCCGATGCTCGGGTTGCAGCTCATCTGCCCCAAGGTCTCTATATTGTGAGTGAGCAGTAACGTCGCACATCCCATGCGGGCAGCGGCCAAGGCCGCTTCGGTGCCGGCATGACCGCCGCCAACCACGATGACATCGAATTCTTTGGGGTGCAGCACGGTGTGGGTAGATCGCGGCGATTGCGGCCACGATCAGGACAGGAGGTGCCTCAATTTTAGGCGGGCCGCATTCCACTGTCCGCCGCCGGGGTCGCTCAATCCTTCAGACGCTGCGTCCGGCCCCGGGCACCGAGCGCAAGTCCTGCGTCACGCGGCCTTCGTTCAAGACGACGACGCGTGAGGCGCTGGCAATCGTCTCCGGCCGGTGGGCGACGATGACGCGCGTCAGATTCAGCTTGCGGATGTTCTGATTGACCACGCGCTCGCGCTCCACATCGAGCGCGCTCGTCGCCTCGTCGAGCAGCAGCACCTGCGGCCGCTTGTACAGCGCGCGCGCCAGCAGCAGGCGCTGTTTCTGCCCGCCGGAGAGGCTCGCGCCCATGTCGCCGATCAGCGTGTGGTAGCCCATCGGCATGGCCTCGATCTCGTCGTGCACGGCGGCCAGGCGCGCGCACTCCATCACCCACTCGACATCGGGCGAGGCGTCGAAGAAGCTGACGTTGTCGATCACCGAGCCGGTCAGCAGCGCATCGTCCTGCATCACCGTGCCGACCATCGCCCGCCACTGCGCCAGGCCGAGTTGCGCCAGCGGCAAACCGCCGACGCGCACCTCGCCGTTCTGCGGCGCGTGGATGCCGAGCATCAGTTTGAGCAGCGTCGTCTTGCCGCCGCCCGACGGCCCGACGATCGCCACCGACTCGCCGGGCTCGATGGCCAGGCTCAGGCCCTGCAGCACATCGGCCTCGTTGTCGGCGTAGCGAAAGGTCACGCCGCGCACGTCGATGCGGGCCTCGGGCGCGCGCTCCGCCAGCCGCTGCAGGCCCATGTCTTCGGGCGCGGCGAGCACGATGTCGGCCAGCCGCTCGCCTTGCAGGCGCAGCATGCGCAGCTCGACGCCCTTGTCGATCAGGGCGCTGATGCGCTGCGCGAACTGCTCCTTGAAGGCGAGGAACGCGAACAGCATGCCGACCGAGAACTTCTGGTCCATCACCAGCAGCGCACCGACCCAGACCACCGCCACGCGCTCCAGCCCGAACAGAAAGCGGTGCAGCACCGAGAACATCAACTCCAGCTTGCGCGTCGCGATGCCGGCGTTCATCGCATCGACGACGCGGTTCATGAAGCGCGCCTGGCGGTCGGCCTGGCGGTTGAAGAGCTTGATCGACTGCACGGCGCGCAACGATTCGAGGAAGTGGCTGGCCTGCTGCGCCTCGTGCACCAGCGTCTCTTCGGTGGCCTGCCGCAGCGGGCCGAAGAAAGCCCAGCGCAGCAAGGCATACGCACCGACCGCCGCCAGCACGATCGCCGTCAGCGTGACGCTGTAGAAGGCCATCATCGCCAGCGTCGCCACCACCAGCAGGCCGTCGAGCAGCGCTTCGACAAAATGCGTGGTCAGCGTCTTCTGCATCGTCTGCACGGCCGCGAAGCGCGACCAGACATCGCCCGCATGGCGTTTCTCGAACCAGGCCACCGGCAGCCGCATCAGGTGCGAGAAGACGTTGCCCAGCCACTGCAGGTTCAAGGTCGCCGACAAATGCAGCACCGCCCACGAGCGCAGCGCCGCCGCCACCACCTGCAACAGCACCAGCAGGCCGAAGCCGATGCCCAGCGTCAACAGCAGATCGCGGTCGTTGCTCACCACCACGTCATCCACCACCCACTGCAGCAGGAACGGGCTGCCGAGCACGAACATTTCGAGCGCCAGCGCGAGCAACAGGATCTGCGCCACCGAGCGCTTCAGGCCGCGCACCGGGCCGATCAGGTGCTTCAGCTTCACCGCCTGGCGCTCGACCTTCGGCGAAAAGTCGGCCGCCGGCGTCAGCTCGAGCGCAACGCCGGTGAAGTGCAGTGACAGCTCGTGCAACTTCAGGTGGCGCACACCGCGCGCCGGGTCATGCAGCGTGACACTGTTGCCCTTGACCTCGGTCAGGACGACGAAATGGTTCAGGTCCCAATGCAGCACGCAGGGCAGCGCCAGTTGCTCCAACTGTGACGGCTCGACGCGCAGCGCGCGCGGATTGAAGTGCAGCTCGGCGGCCATGCGCACCAGATCGGCCATCGTCGCGCCTTTGAGCGAGAGCGAAAAGCGCTGCCGCAGCGTCGCCAGATCGGTGCGGTGACCATGTGCGCCCACCACCATCGCCAAGCAGGCGAGCGCACACTCCGCGGCCTCGGTTTGGAGCAGCATCGGCACCCGGCGCGAGCCGAAGGGCGACAGGCGCAGGGCGTCGGCGCGCACCGATTGAGCCTCTGGTTAGACGCGGTTGGCCACGCCGATGACCGGCGCGAACAGCCATTCGAACAAGCGGCGGCGCTCGATCGGCACGTCGGCTTCGAGCTGCATGCCCGGCACCAGCGGGCGCACCTCGGCGCCGGTGGGCATGTCCTGGCGCGCCAGCGTCACGGCGATGCGGTACATCGGCTCGCGCGCCGCGGCGGCCAGCCCCGTCAACTCGGCAGCGGCGAGCGGCGCCAAAGACACCTGTTCGATGCGGCCCTGCTGCGAGCCAAACTTTTGATAAGGGAAGGCGTCGTAGCGCAGCAGCACCGGCTGCTCGGCGCGCAGGAAACCCACCGCGCTCGACGGCGCGTACAGATGGGCCTGCAGCTTGGCATCGCTGGGCACCAGGCTGGCCAGCGCCACGCCAGGCGTCACCGTCTGACCGGGCTGTGCCATGACGCCGCTGACCACGCCGTCCTGCGGCGCCCGCACGACGAGGCTGCGCCGCGACTCACTCTCGGCGCCCAATTGCGCCAGTTCGGCGCGTTCTCTTTCTATCTCCCCGAGCTTCTTCGCGTTGTCCAGCGGCAGATCGCGCCGCTGGGCTTCCAATGTGGCCATCTCACGCGCGTGCGCGCCGCGCTGGCGCTCGAGCGCCTGACGCTGCGCCTGCAAGCCGAGCAGCTCTTCGGTCTTGGTCTGCACCTGCGCGTTGGAGACGAAGTTGTCGTTGCGCAGCGACTCGACACGCGAGCGTGCGTCTTCGGCGAGCTGGATGCGCTGCACGGCCAGCGCCACTTCGGCGTCGAGCGACGCCTGCTCGCGCTGCATGTCGGCGGCGCGGCGTGACAGCGCGGCCAGTTGACTGCCGTGCAACGACTGCTGCTGCGCCGCCGCCTTGTCGAGACTGGTTTCGCGCGCCACCAGACTGCGCTGCACGGCGTCCTGCGTGCCGCCCGTCGCCGCCGCGCGATCGAGCGACAGCACGAACAGCACATCGCCGGCACGCACCCGCGCGCCTTCGGCGACGCGGCGCTCGAGCAGCAACGCCTCTTGCGGCGAGACGAGGCGGATGACACCGCGGTCCGGCACCAAGACGCCGGACACACGCACCTTGCGCGTGTATTCGCCGAGCCAGAGGAAGGCGCCGAGGGCGACGGCCGCCGTGACCACGGCGCCGGTGAGCACCGTCAGCGACAGCGGACGGATCAGCTGGATCTCACCGACCCACGAGGTTCTGCGCGATTCGAGAACCTCGGGGCGGAAGAGGGTTACCACCCTTTGTATGGGGTCTGGGCGCTGCCGCCCGCCGCCACCGACATGTCGCAAGTTGCTCAGTGTCCAGCTCGCGCAGCGCGGAAGTGGCAGCTTGCGAGCTGAACGGCCGGTGCCATGGGCGACCAGCTTGGACATCCAACGAACGATGGTTTTTTGACCGACTTTCATGCGAGCTCCTGGCGAAGAGGACTGAGCAACACCACTCAGTACATCTATTCGACCAGCGCCCACTAGCGCGCGTCATCGTCAGTTCTTACAAGGCTTCAGTTGAATCAAGCCCAAGCGCAACGCTTTCAGGACGGCTTGGTGTTTCGAGTTGCACTCCAGCTTGCGCATGGCGTTTTGCAGGTGCTGGATCACTGTGCGCTCGGTAACGCCCAGCAACACACCCGCCTCCCACGCTGTCTTGCCGTCCATCGTCCAGCGCAGGACCTCCAGCTCGCGCGGCGTGATAGACGGGCGCTCTGGTTGATGCGGCTCTGACACCAAGATACGCATGGCCGTGTCTTGAGCGTGAACCGCAAAAAGCTGCAGGTCCGCGACCAGTCGCGTCAGTTCAGCACGATCCGTTGGCAGGTCCTGATCGCGGTCCACGCCAAAAAGAAGTGCCGCCCTTCGGGCAAGTGCAGCGCCATCGCGATTCCGTTCCGATAGCCAAACTGCGCTTGTGCATCCCAAAAGTCCGTCGACGCCTTTGTCAACGATAAGTTTGCTGGCTCCAGATGATGGGCACGGTCTGACGCTTGCAATGCTGCATCACGGGGTCGCGCCGCCCAATGTTATGTTCTCGTAAGATCTGCTCAAACGCCATTGGCGTGTTGTGGACAGCAACAAACTCTGACGCAGAGCCCGGGCAAGTCTACGGCCACGCATCGCCGAAACCGTCCGAACCCCAACTGCTGCGCAAAGCGAATCACGACCGACTGAAACTGGGCCTTGTCTTTCGCTTCCAACACTGACAGATAGTCGCCTTGCAGCATTTTTTCACGTTCAACCAGGGGGACCTTGGCAGTTCTTACGGTAGGCGCGGCCACCGCGCTTGTCCACACTGCTGGGCATCGGAGCACTGTGCCTCCGTCTTTGCCCAAAGGAGTTGTGCATCATGAACGCATCCTGGACCGTACGCGCTTGGACGCCGTTATTGTGGCAGGCCGATGGGGCCGCCCGCTTGCAGTTTGACCACCTCGATACGCAGATATTCCACAGTGGCGGGCAAGACGCGCCTGTCAGCGGCCAAACCGTCTGGCGCACCGACGCCCCCGACGGCGAAGTCGGCGTGGCCTGGGATTGGGTGATGTTGTCGGATGACGTGATCGCCATGGCCGATCCGATGTGCGTCGTCACCAATCTGCGCCTGGTGGGACAGCGCGGAGAAGTGCTGACCTCGTGGGAAGCGGCGCGTCACCTGAGCCAGATCGTCTACGGCCTGCCGTGGCAAGGTGTCGTGCAGCGCGAAGTCAAACGCCACCTCAACGACTAGCCGACGACCCCTCGGCCGCTGCGCGGCCACTCCCCCGAGGAGAGGCTCGGGCCGGACGCTTGGGAGCGGCCCGGCGCTGGCCCGAGCGCCGCTGCGAGCTCGATCAGCGCAACGCGGCAGCACGCAACTGCCGCGCGATGAAGACGATGCACAGCACGGCGATCGCTGTGCACACCGCGAGCGGGATCAGCACATCCAGCGGCGCCAACGCTTCGCCTTTGAGCACGCGGTTCATCAGCGTCACCTGACCGAGCGCCGGCGTCCACAGGTGCCACGGCGCTTCGCCGCTCTGGTTGAACAAGGTGAACATCGGCAGCAGCGAGACACCGAGGATGACCACGGTGTTGTTGGCCTGCGCTTCCTTGAAGCTCTTGCAGCGGATGGCGATGGCCATCATCACGGCGGACAGCGCCGCGGCCAGCGGCGCCAGCAACGCCAGAAACAGCGCGGCCTCGCGCCAGCCGAACTGGAACATCGCCGCCAATGTTTCGCTGCGCAGGAAACTTTGCGCCGGCAGGAACGAGAGACAACTCAGCACCGCGATCAACATGCCCACGGCAGCCACGGCGCCCCACTTGCCGATGACGATGTCGCGCCGCGACGCCGGGTTCATCAGCAGCGGCTCGAGCGAGCCGCGCTCGCGCTCGCCGGCCGTCGTGTCGAGGGCGGCGTTGAGCGCGCCGTAGAGCACCGCCATCATGATGAAAAACGGCAGCATGCCGGTGAGCTGCGCGGCGCGGCTCTGCGGGTTGGCCAGGTCGCGCTCCTGCACGTCGATGACGTCGAGCGTGGCCGGCGCGACGCCGCGCCAGGTCAGCCGCAGCACCGACTGCTCGCTCGAAAAGCCGCGCAGCAGGCGCACCAACCGGTTCACCGACTGGCCCGCGCGCTGGTTCGACGACGACGACACGATCTCCACCAGCGGCGGCTCGCCGCGCGCCAGCTCGGCCTCGAAGTCCTGGCCGATCAGCAGCACCGGGTCGCCGAGCTGTTGCGAGACGAGCTGCTTTTCGTAGTCGGCCGGCGCGGCCGTGATGCGGTAGGTCTGGCGCTCGAAAAAATTCTTCAGCGTCGGCGCGTGCTCGATGCCCACCACCACCACCGTGCGTTCCTCGGCGCGCTGCTCGATGCCGGCCACCAGTGCCGACAGCGCGATCAGCACGATCGGCCCGATCGCCACCGACGACAGCAGCACGACGAACAACGTGCGCCGATCGCGCAGTGCGTCGATCAACTCTTTCTTGAAGACGATCCAGGCAGTCATGTGTGCCCCTCGTCCGACGAGTACGTCGGCCGATCCCCCAGGGGGATGCGGTCCGGCTCGGGAGCGGCCCAGCGCTCGGCCCGCCGCGCGCCGCCCGTTTCGTCGGCCGTGAACGCCAGCTTGACGAAGGTCTCCTCGAAGTCGCGCTCGCCGCACTGCGCGTTCAGCGCCGCCACCGTGCCCTCGGCCACCGTGCGGCCATGCGAGACGACGATGACGCGGTCGCACAGCCGTTCGACCTCTTGCATGATGTGCGTCGAGAAGACGATGCACTTGCCCTGCTCGTCGCGCAGCCGGCGCAGCGCCTCGCGCAACGCGCGCGTGGCGAGCACATCGAGTCCGTTGGTCGGCTCGTCGAGCACGAGGTTCGGCGGGTCGTGGATGATCGCCCGCGCCAGCGCCGTCTTCATGCGCTCGCCTTGCGAAAAACCTTCGGTGCGGCGGTCGAGCAGCGGCTTCATCTCGAGCATGTCAGCCAGTGCTTGCGCGCGCGCCGATGCGGCGTCGGCCGTCATGCCGTGCAGGCGGCCGTAGTAGACGATGTTCTCGCGCGCGGTGAGGCGCGGGTACAGGCCGCGTGCATCGGACAGCACGCCCATGCGCGCCAACGCCAGCTGCGGCGCGCGCGCGACGTCGATGCCATCGACGCTGATGGACCCGGCGTCGGGCACGATCAGTGCCGCGGCCATGCGCAGCGTCGTCGTCTTGCCGGCGCCGTTGGGCCCGAGCAGGCCGGTGATGCGGCCGTCGGCGGCGCTGAAGCTGACATCGGCCACCGCCTGCACTGTGCGCGCCTTCTTGCCGCTGCCCTGCGTGAAGCGCTTGGCCAGATTCCGAATCTCGATCATTTCGCTGCCGCCTTCAACTCGACCGGAGCGAACATCGGCGGACGCGGAATCGCCGTGACGCAACTCGCATCGACCTTCAAAGCCTCGTCGTCGGTGGCCGCATCGACAAAGCGGTACAGCACATCACGCATGCAGCCGATGCCCATCACGCCGTGGCCCGCATTCGGCACGACGACATGTTTGGCTTTGGCGCCGAGCGCCTGGGCCACGCGCTCGCCGTGGCGCGGCGGTGTCACCGGGTCGAGCCCGCCCGACAGCACGAGCGTGGCCGCCGGCGCGGGCGGCACCGTGTAGAACGCCTCGGGCACCGCGCCGCGCGCGATCGTCGGGCAGGCCTGGTCGTACAGCGCTGCGAACGCGCCGCCGAAATCAACGCCAGGTGGGTCCGCGCTTTGCGCGACGCGCGGAAAATCTTCGGCGCAGACCACCGCGAAATGCATGCCCGCGGCCATCTGCGTGCCGCGCCGCCCGGCGACTGCCAGCGCCACGCTGGCCAGCGGCTCGAAGCGGCCGCGCGTGGCCTCGCCGATCGCACTCGGCAGCGCCGCGGCGAGCATCGGCACATACAGCGGCCCGCGCACCAGGCCGAGCAGCGTCTCGCGCGTCAGCTCGATCGGCTCGCTGCGCCCCGTCAGCGGATGGGCCAGCGTCACGCTGCGCGGCAGCGAAGCGAGCAATGCGCGCCAGCGCTCGGCCAGTTGCGGCTCGCGCGCATGGCATGCCGCGTCCTTGGCGCAGGCGTCGAACAGCGCGTCGAGCGCAGCCTGGTTGTCTCGCGACACCGCCGCCGGCAGCACCATGTCCGGCGGCGCCACGCCGTCGATCACCGCACGCCGCACATGCTGCGGGAACTGGCGCGTGTACTCGAGCACCGCGCGCGTGCCGTACGAGCCGCCGATGGCGTTGATCTGCTCGGCGCCGAGCGCGGCGCGCACCGCATCGGCGTCGGCCATCGCGATCGTCGTCGTGAAAAAACGCAGGTCGCCGTGCGGCAGCGTCTTCAGCTTGTCGAAACATTGCGCCTGCAGAACACGCACGCGCTGCATGTCGAACTGCTCGGCCAGCGGCCGTGCCGGGTCATCGTCATCGCAGACCAGCGGTGCGCTCTTGCCGACGCCGCGCTGGTCGATCAGCACGATGTCGCGCCGGTTGGTGAAGCGGCCGAGCATCGCACCGACCTGCGCCGCGATCTCGATCGCACTCTGTCCCGGCCCGCCGGCAAAGAAGAACACCGGATCCGGCTGCTTGTTGCGCGCCAGCGCCGGCAGCACCGCGAAGTGGATGTCGATCTGCACACCTTGCGGCTGCGCCGGGTCGAGCGGGCGCGCGACCACGCCGCACAGCGCTTCATGCTCAACGCCGCGCAAGCGGCAGGCTTTGAGCTCAGCGGCCTGTGCCGACAGCGTGAGCAGCAGTGCGAGCATGGGGGCGCCGAGAACGGCAATCGGTTTTCGCATGGCGCGCATTCTCGCGGCAGGCGCAGATGTGCACGCAGGTGTGCAGGGTTTTGACAAACGATCTATCGTCAATGCCCCCAGACGAAAGGACGCTCCCCATGAAGCTCTACTACTCTCCCGGCGCCTGCTCGCTGTCGCCGCACATCGTGCTGCACGAAGCCGGCCTGCCGTTCACACCGGTGCTGGCCGACACGAAAACCCACCAGCTCGCCGACGGCACCGATTACTACTCGATCAACCCCAAGGGTTATGTGCCGCTGCTCGAACTCGACAACGGCGAGCGCCTGTCCGAAGGCCCGGCCATCGTGCAGTACATCGCCGACCAGGTGCCGGGCAAACAGCTCGTGCCGGCAGCCGGCACGATGGCGCGCTACCGCGTGATGGAGTGGCTGAACTTCATCACCAGCGAGCTGCACAAGTCGTTCGGCCCGCTGTTCAACAAGGACTTTCCAGAAGCCGGCAAGGTCTTCTTCAAGAACAAGCTCGGCGAGCGCCTGGCCTGGGTGGACCAGCAACTCGGCGCCAAGCAGTACCTGATGGGCGATCAGTTCACGGTCGCCGACGCCTACCTGTTCACCGTCGCCGGCTGGGGCCAGTATGTCGGTGTCGATATCAAGCCGCTGGCCAAGCTCTCGGCCTACATGGCGCGGGTCGCCGCGCGGCCGGCGGTGCAGGACGCGATGAAGGCCGAAGGGCTGCTGAAGTGAGCCTGTGATGCTGACGCGGCGGCGGCTCGCGCCACTGGCCTTCGCGCCGTGGTGCGTGACGCCGACGGCGCATGCCGCAGGCGTCACGCTGCCGCAGGCGATGGCCCGCGCGCGCGAACTGCGCGAGCAGGCACAGCGCAGCGGCGATCAGCCGTACGGCGCCGTCGTCTGGCGCGGCGAGGCGATCGTCGGCGAAGCGCCGAGCCGCGTCGTTCTGAACAATGACCCGACCGCGCATGCCGAGATGGAAGCGATCCGCGACGCCGCACGCCGCCTCGGCACGCGCGACCTCGCCGGCTGCGTGCTCGTCTCGACCTCGCGGCCGTGCCGCATGTGCGAAGCCGCGGCCGGCTGGGCGCGCATCGAGCGTCTGGTGCACGGCGATGCGCTGACCGACGGCGGGCGGCCGTCGTGAAGCGCCGGCGCGCCGCGCTCGTTTTCGCTGCGCTGCCGATGGCCGCGTTGTCGCAAGCCAGCCCGCCCGAGCTGATCGCCGCCGCAGAACGCGGCGACGTTGCTCAACTGCGCCGCCTGCTCGACGCCGGCGCTGCGATCAACGCCCGCGATGCGCGCGGCCGCAACGCCGTGCTCGCCGCCACGCAGGGCGGCCACGAGGCGGCGGCGCGGTTGTTGATCGAGCGCGGCGCCGACGTGAATGCGCAAGACGACATGCAGGACAGCGCCTTCCTGCTCGCCGGCGCGCGCGGCCACAGCGCCATCGTGCGCGCCGCGCTCGGCGCCACACCGCCACCGGACTTCAAGCGCGTCAACCGCTACGGCGGCACGGCGCTCATTCCTGCCTGCCACCACGGCCATGTCGACACGGTGCGCTTGCTGCTCACGACCGCCATCGACGTCAACCACGTCAACCGCCTCGGCTGGACGGCCTTGCTGGAGGCGATCCTCCTTGGCGATGGCGGCGCGGCGCACACCGAGATCGTGCGCCTGCTGCTCGCGCACAAGGCCAATGCGAACCTCGCCGACGCTCAAGGCGTGACGCCGCTGGCGCATGCCGTGCAGCGCGGCCAGCGCGAGGTCGTTCAACTGCTGCGCGCTGCGGGCGCGCGCTGAACTCGTTCAGCCCTTGGCTTGCAGCAGGCCCTGGCACATCTCGCGTTCGGTCGCCGCCGCCTTCGCACACAGCGCCGCAACCTTCGGCTGCAGCCGCTTGATCGCCGCGGCCTGCTTGCCGTCGGCGTTCCAGCTCACGAGCTTCCTGCCGATGCGTTGCAGCGAGCGGCCGCTGCGGTCATGCAGCGCGCCGGCATCCTTGCCCGCCTCGCCGAAGATCTGCGCCGCCGCCTTCTCGATGCGCGGCGCGTCCTGCGGCGCCAGGTCGATCAGCGCGCTGACATAGCTCGCGCCCCATTGCAGCCGTGTGGCCGGGCCGACGCTCTTGTCGTAGGCCTGCTGGTACCACGACAGCGCTTCGCTTTTCTTGCCGAGCTTCTTCGCGTTGCTCGCCAACTGGCTCATCAGGTAGTACGGCGAGTGGCTCTTGGCGAGGTTGCTCTTCAGCAGCGCGTCGCTGTCGGCCCACAGGCCGGCTTCGCCCTGCAGGTAGGCCAGCGCGGTGATGACCGCCTGACGCTCGTAGCCGTCGCTGATCTCGCGGTCCATGCGCGACGCTGTGTCGCGCACGTCCTGCACCAGCGCCTCGGGCAGCTTCGGCGCCGTGACGTCCTTCGCCTGGCCCAGGCGCGCCAGATCGACGCGCTCGATCAACACGCCGACACGGTCGCCGCGCGACAGCGTGGCGTCGTTCTGCAGCCGCAGCAGCGCGGCGTCGAACAACGCGGCCAGCGGTGCGCGCTCGGCGCTGTCGTCGGCGGTCAGCGCCTTGACCATGTCGGCCGCGCCGCCGGCGATCACGTCCATGTGCGTTCGCGTCGCCGCCGGGTCGGCGAGCACGCGGGCCACTCGCTGCGCGAGTGCGGCGTCGGCTTTGACACCCTTGCCGTCGTCGCTCGCAGCCAGCGCCTTCAACCACAGTCGTGTCGTCGTTTCGCTGTCGCCGGCAGGTGACTTTGCTGCGAGTTCAGCGAGCACCGCCGGCCGGTCGGCGGCGGCAACGAGACCGCTGTCATCGACCTCCCACGAGTGGAAGGCCAGCATGCGCCACTCGTTGGCGCTGATCGCCTTGCCGCTGCGCGCATCGGCGAGCACGGCGGCGATCGGCCGCCCTCCCGCCAAGCCCGCTTCGAGCAGCGACAGCACCTGCGGCGCATCGGCCTCGCCGGGCAGGCGCGTGATCTCGCTGCCGTCGGGCGTGAACAGCACCATCGTCGGATAGCCGCTGACCTTGAAGCGCGCACCGATCTTTTGCGCCGCCGGCCGGTCGCCATCGACGAACACGGCGACGAAATGTTTGCTCTGCGCGGCGAACTCCTGGCGGTTGAACAGCGTGGCCTTCAACTGGTTGCACGGCGGGCACCAGGTCGCGCCCCAGTACAGCAGCAGCGGTTTTTTCTGCGCCTTGGCCTGCGTGAATGCGCGCTCGATGTCGGCATCGGCGGCGGCAACGAGCCAGGCGACGTTGTTCGACGGCAGATCGCCAGGCTTGGCGTGAGCGCAGAGCGTTGCAGCGAGCGCGCAGGCAGCGACGAGGGTCTTGAAGGGGGTCGGCAGCATGCGCGGCATTGTGCGCCGCGTCGGCTCAATTTGCAGCGTCCGGCGGCTCGCCGAGATGGCGCTGCGCTGGGTCGTCCGGCGGCGGCACCGGCGTCGCCCGTGCCAGCGCCATCCAGACCGCGAACGGCAGGCCGGCTTCGAACGGCATCGCGCGCGCCGGCGCGCTGCGTTGCACGTCGAGCCGCGCAAAGTTCTCGCCGCGCGCAACGATCACGCCGCAGTCGGGCGGGATGTCGTCGGCATCACCGATGCCGTCGGCGAGCACGTACCAGCAGGCGCCGGCCATGCCGAGGTAGGCCGCGCGCTTGGCCTCGTGGCGCAGGTCGCAGAGCAGGTCAGCGCGCCGCACCTTGATCTCGTGCACCTCGGATTGCAGGTAGCCGGCGACGCTGGTCTGGCGCAGCGAAAACACGTCGGGCATCGCCATCGCCCAGCGTTCGCCCTTGACGTGCGCAGCGTCAGCGACAGGCGCGCGCAGCGACAGCCCGCACCAGGCGATGCGCCCGGCGCGCTGCTGTTCGAGCACCACGCGGGCCACCAGCGCTTCATGCGCATCGCGCGCTTTGCGGTTGTTTTGCAGCGTCGCTGCGAGGACCTGGATACCGGCGTCGCTGACACGCAGCGTCTCGCACCCCACACCATCACGCACGCGCTCCAACAGACCGGCAGCAAGCAGCTCGACCTCGATCATGTCCTGGCACGGCCAGCCGGCCGAGCGCCAGACCTCGCGCAGGCGGCGGCGGTGGGCGGCGGTCAGCGGCAGTGAAGGCGGCATGCAAGCGGGCTGAATGGCAAAGCGCGTCGGCGAGCCTACATTGAAGCCATGAACACCACCGCCATCACGCAGCCGCGCACGATCGAACGCCTCATCACCGGCCAGCCCACCAGCGACGGCGCCGGCGTCAAACTGACACGCCTGCTGACGCACGATCTGCAGCACCGGCTGGATCCGTTCCTGATGCTCGATGCGTTCGGCAGCGACTCGGCCGACGACTACATCGCCGGCTTCCCCGATCACCCGCACCGCGGCTTCGAGACCGTGACCTACATGCTCGCCGGGCGCATGCGCCACCGCGACTCGGCCGGCAACGAGGGCCTGCTGCAAAGCGGCGGCGTGCAGTGGATGACCGCCGGCCGCGGCGTCATTCACAGCGAGCTGCCCGAGCAGAGCGAGGGCCGCATGGAAGGCTTCCAGTTGTGGCTCAACCTGCCGGCCAAGGACAAGATGAATCCGCCGTGGTACCGCGACATCCAGAGCGATGACGTGCCGCAGTGGCAGGGCGCGGGCGTCACCGCGCGCGTGATCGCCGGTGCGACGCATGGCGTCGAAGGCGCCGTGCAGCGCGACGGCACCGAGCCGCTGTACCTCGATCTGCATCTGGGTGCGGGCGCAACGTTCGAGCAGCCGCTGGCGGAATCACACAACGCGTTTGTCTATGTTTATCGCGGCACGCTGGCGATCGGCGAGCAAAAAGTGCCGGTGCAGCGCATGGCGATCCTTCGCAACGTGGGCGACGGCGTGCACCTCACCGCGGGTGCGGAGGGCGCGCGCGCCATCCTGATCGCCGGCAAGCCGCTGAAGGAGCCGATCGTTCAGTACGGCCCGTTCGTGATGAACACACAGCAGGAAATCTTCAAGGCGGTGGAAGACTTCCGGGCTGGGCGGCTCGCTTAAGCGCCGCTCGGGCCAGCGCCGGGCCGCTCCCAAGCGTCCGGCCCGAGCCTCCCCTCGGGGGAGTGTGAGCGAAGCGAACGAGGGGCGCTCGTGACATGGCCAGCGCCGGGCCGCTCCCAAGCGTCCGGCCCGAGCCTCCCCTCGGGGGAGTGTGAGCGCAGCGAGCGAGGGGCTGTCATGACACCGTCACGCCCTTCCAGAACGCGAGCCGGTCTTTGATGTTCGCCGCCGCCTCGCTCGGCTCCGGGTAGTACCAGGCCGCGTCCGGATTCATCTCGCCGTTGACGAGCAGGCTGTGATACCGGGCCTGCCCTTTCCACGGGCAGCTCGTGCGGTGGTTCGAGAACGCCAGGTACTCGCGCTTGACGCTGCTCTCGGGGAAGTAGTGGTTGCCTTCGACGACGACGGTGTCGTCACTCTCGGCGATGACGGCGCCGTTCCAGACTGCCTTGACCATGTCGGCTGCCTCCAGGGCAAAAGCCGATCATGCCGCGAGCGGCTCCATGTCGCCGATGGGGTCGTAATAGGCGGCGGGTTGGGTGTCGGGGAACAGCGTCGCCGCCACGGCCGCCGGCAGCTCGATCACGTCCAGCCCCTGCGCCATCACCCAGCTCGACTCGTGCCAGCCGCTCTCAGGTTGTTCCTGCTCGTCGCTGCGCGCCTCGGCGGCGGCGTGCGGCAGCAGGCGGGTCAGGCGGCTCAAACGGTCAGCGATCTGCGTGAACATGGTGGAGGCCCCGTGTGATGGCGTGTGGAGGTGGCGGCGAAGCGAGGACGCGATCATGAAAAGAGTGTGGCCCGGTTGCCATCACACCAAAGGGGGATCGCGCCTCTAGACTGGCAAACGTGTCTGTCTGTACCAACAACTTCATGGCAAACCCTTACCCGCGCTTGTTCGCGCCGCTCGACAAAACCGCGTGCTGATGGGCTCGATGCACACCGGCCTCGAAGACGGGCGTAAACACTTTGCGGCGATGGCGGCGTTCTATGCCGAGCGGGCGCGCGGCGGCGTCGGGCTGATCGTCACCGGCGGCTTCGCAGATCCGCGATTTCGTGCGCTGCGCGAAGCTGGCGCGTGACGCGGGCTACGACGGCGTCGAGGTGATGGGCAGCGAAGGCTACTTCATCAACCAATTCCTGGTGACGCACACCAACCACCGGCAGGACCGTTGGGGCGGCACGTACGCCAACCGCATGCGCCTGGCCGTCGAGATCGTGCGCCGCGTGCGCGAGGCAGTAGGCGCTGACTTCATCCTGATCTACCGCCTCAGCCTGATCGACCTGATCCCGGACGGCAGCTCGTGGCCGGAGGTGCTCGAGCTGGCCCAGGCCGTCACGGCGGCCGGCGCGACGATCCTCACTCGGGCATCGGCTGGCACGAGGCGCGAGTGCCAGATCGCCACGTCGGTGCCGCGCGCGGCCTTGCCGGCGTCACGAAGCGATTGCGCGACGACTTGGCGCCGCCGGGTTGGCGATTCCCGTCATCACCAGCAACCGCATCAACACACCCGATACCGCGGAGCAAGTGCTAGCCGACGGCTGCGCCGACATGGTCAGCCTGGCGCGCCCGTTCCTCGCCGACGCCGACTTCGTGGCCAAGGCCGCGGCCGGCCGGGTCGACCTGTACGACGCCGCCGCCGAGATCGATACCATCCTCGGCCGCCAGCCGGTCGGCCAGCGCGTGGCGTTGATAGGAGCTGGCGGCATCGGCTTCGACGTCGCCGAGCTGCTGGTGCACGACAGCGCGCAGGTGTCCCCATCGCTCGACATCGCCGCCTGGCAACGTGAGTGGGGCGTGACCGACCCGACGCAAATCCGCGGCGGCGTCACTCGCGCCGAGCCGGCGCCGCCGGCGCGGCAGGTCACGCTGCTGCAACGCAAGGCCGGCAAGCTCGGCGCCGGTCTGGGCAAGACCACCGGCTGGATCCACCGCGCGGCGCTGAAGATGAAAAACGTGCAGATGGTCTCGGGCGTCAACTACGAGCGCATCGGCCAGCACGATGGCGCGCTCGGCCTGTTCGTCACCCACGGCGCGCGCCGAACCGGCGGCGAAGTCATCGCCTGCGACACGATCGTGCTCTGCGCTGGCCAGGAGCCGCTGCGCGAGTTGCAGGCGCCCCTCGAAGCCGCGCGGGTGAAGGTGCACCTGATCGGCGGCGCGCACGAGGCTGGCGAGCTCGACGCCAAACGCGCCATCGATCAAGGCACGCGGCTCGCGGCGAGCCTGTAGCGCTGGGCGATCAGGCCTGTGCGCTGGCCGCGGCGCGCGCCATCTGCGCCGCGCTCGGCTCCTGCCGGGCCAGCGAGTCCACACCGGCCAGCGTCATCACCGTCACGAGGGCGGCGAAGCTGAAGGAGATGGCGCGTTGGAAGAGGGTGCTGGTGCTCATGGTGCGGTCCTTTGCGGTGGGTGGTGCGGTGTCGATGGGTGAACTCTAGGCAACGACACCACGCACCGCGAGCCGCTTGCGAGGAACTGCACCTTCGACGCGCTGGACCGCTGCAGGGCCGGACAAACCGCACGCGCTGCCTATGATCCGCCCCCATGCCCCAGCGCTTCGGCTCGAACGTCCCGCCCCACGAGCGCGTGCCGGTGGCCTGGTACGCGCCGCCGGTGCTGCTGCAGGCGGGCCAGGAGCTGGTGCAGTCGCAGAACTTCCAGCGCAACCTCGACCGGCGCGAAAGTTTTTCGGCGGCGCTGGCGCCGATCGACCTGTCCGCACGCACGGACAGCGCGCTGTGGATCGACTTCATCGCCGACACCGGCGACGGCGGCAGCGCCACCTTCGCCGTGGCCCAGGCCGCGCTGGCGGCACAGCTCGCCGTGCAAGGCGAGCCGGCCGCATTGCCCGAGGCCGACGTGCTGCTGCTCGGCGGCGACCTGGCCTACCCCGGCGCCAGCGGCCCGGTCTACCAGTACCGCTTCTTCGAGCCGTTCACGCTGGCGCAGGACCCGGCGAGCCGCTTTCGCGGCAGCGGCAGCGATGCGCAGAAGATCGTCGCCGCGATCCCGCAGAACCACGACTGGTTCGACAGCGCCTCGACCTTCTGCCGCTACTTCGTCGCGCAGGACAAAGGCGACTTCATCGGTGCGCGCACGCCGCAGCGCCAGACCTACTTTGCGCTCAAGCTGCCGCACGGCTTTCTGGGTGCTCGGCTTCGACTGGGCGCTCACCGGCGACCTCGACCGCCAGCAGTTCGAAGCCTTCAGGGCGCTGCTCGACCCGACGCGCGACGACAGCATCCAGCCCGGCGACGACCTGCTGCTGATCTACCCCGAGCCCTACTGGACGCGCGAGCTCGGCGATGGCGCGCCCGACGGCTACCCGCGCCGCTACCAGCGCTTCGAAGCGCTGCTCGAAGCGCGCGGCGCCCGCATCCGCATGCGCCTGGCCGGCGACCTGCACCACTACCACCGCGAATCGCTCGACGCGGCCGGCGGCGCCACGCACCTCGTGACCTGCGGCAGCGGCGGCGCGTTCCTGCACCCGACGCACAGCCTGGACGTGTCGGCGCGCAAGGTGCTCGACCGCGCGCCCGAAAGCGGCGCGATCGATGCCGAACTGCGCCACCGCGTGCGAGTCGGCCGGGGCAACAGCGCAGAAGGCCAGGCCTTCACGCCGCAGGCCACCTGGCCGACGCCGGCGACGACACGCGCTCTGGCCTGGCGCAACCTGTGGGCGCTGTTCACGCTGCACTTCACGCGCGCGCCGTGGCGGCAGGGCCTGCCGGCATCGATGCGCGACCTCTGGCAGAGCAACCTGGCGTTTGCGCTGGCCATCGGCGCGCTCTACGGCATCAACGCCTACGTCAACTCGTTCGTCTTCACGCTCTCGTTCGCGCCTGACGGCTTCAAGCCGATGCAGCAGTTCGCTTTCGGCGAGGCCGCCACGCGCTGGCTGGGCGCGATGGTCTTCTCGCCGCTGGCCACCGGCATCAACCTGGCGATGATGGCCGGCTGCGTGCGCATTGCCTGGGAGGGCCCGGCGCACTGGTTCTGGCGCGCCAGCAGCGGCTTTGTGCACGCCATGGCGCACGGCTTTTGCATCTTCGCACTCTACTGGTGGGCCGCGCACCTGCTCGCCCCGTGGCTGGCCGCGCTCGGCCCGGTGGCCACGCTGACCGGCGGTCTGGCGCTGTGGCTGGCGGTCGCGCTGGCCGGCGTCTTTGTCGGCGGCACCCTCTTCGGGGCCTACCTGGCGCTGATGAGCGGCGTCTTCGGCCAGTTGCCGAACAACGCCTTCGGCTCACTGGCGATCGAAGACTACAAAGGCTTCCTGCGCATGCGACTGACGCCCAGCGGGCTGGAGGTGCTGATGCTCGGCACCGACCGGGTGGCGCCGACGCCCGAATGGCGCGTCATCGACCGTTTCGTCATTCACAGGGCGCTGCGGCGTTGAAGCCGCTCAAAGCTCGCCGAGCGCGCCGGGGATGGTGACGTCGTCCGGCCAATCCGACTCGAGAATGTCCACGCCGGACCTGAGTTCGTAGCTCGACTCGTGGAAGCCGCCGGCGAGCTGCGCTTCTTCCTCGGCGCTCAGAGGCGGCGGCAACGTCGGTTGCGGCCCTTTGCGTTGCTGCATGTCCGCCACCGAACCCGGCGCGGGCGGCGTGGCGGGCGGGCGCAGCGACGGCATGCGCGCCAAAGGCAGTCGGCTGGGTCGGATCCACATAGCAACCCGAATATGGCGCAACTGCGGCGCGCGGTCCATCCATGGACGTGGGGTGAACAGGGTTGGCACGGCCCTGAAATGCAGGGCCTGCTGCACACGTGCCGGCACCTCGGGCAGCTTGTTGTGGCGGATAAAACTTTGCATCAACTTGCAACGCGCAGCGAGGGCTGTCGCTCGCAGAGCATTTCTTCGGTGCCGGACCGTTTGGCTAGACGTCGAACCTCACGCCCTGCGCCAACGGCAGCGCGTTGCTGTAGTTCACCGTGTTGGTGACGCGGCGCATGTACTGCCGCCAGGCGTCGGAGCCGGACTCGCGGCCGCCGCCGGTTTCTTTTTCGCCGCCGAAGGCGCCGCCGATCTCGGCGCCCGAGGTGCCGATGTTGACGTTGGCGATGCCGCAGTCGCTGCCGGCGGCGCTCATGAAGGCTTCGGCCTCGCGGATGTCGGTGGTAAAGATGGCGCTCGACAAACCCTGCGGTACGGCGTTGTGCAGCGCGATCGCCTCGTCGAGCTGGGCGTACTTCAGCACGTAGAGGATCGGCGCGAAGGTTTCGTGGCAGACGACTTCGGTCTGCGACGGCATCGTCACCAGTGCGGGCTCGGCGTAATACGCCCCGGGGTGTTCGCCGGCCAGCGCCCGCGCGCCGCCGCGCACCGTGCCGCCTTGCTGCTGGGCTTGTTGCAGCGCCGACTGCATCGCGTCGAAAGCTTGCTTGTCGATCAGCGGGCCGACGAGCGTGCCTTCACTCAGCGGGTTGCCGATCTTCAGTTGCACGCGCACCTTGTCGAGCTTGGCCACCAGCGCGTCATGCACCGCCGCGTGTGCGATCACGCGCCGCGTCGTCGTGCAGCGCTGGCCCGCGGTGCCCCAGGCGCCGAAGGCGATCGCGCGCACGGCGAGGTCGAGGTCGGCCTTGTCGGAGACGATCAGCGCGTTGTTGCCGCCGAGTTCGAGCAGGCAGCGACCGAAGCGCGCCGCCACCTTCGGCCCGACGATGCCGCCCATGCGCGTCGAGCCGGTGGCCGAGATCAGCGCCACGCGCGCATCGCTGACGAGCGCATCGCCGGCCGCCGCGCCGCCGTTCATCACCTGGCAGAGCGCATCAGGCGCTGCATGCCCTTCAGCGCGGTACGCCAGCACCGCCTTGTCGAACAGCGCCTGCGCGGCCAGTGCGGTGAGCGGCGTCTTCTCGCTCGGCTTCCACACGACGGGGTCACCGGCGACCAAGGCGAGCGCCGCGTTCCAGGCCCACACCGCCACCGGAAAGTTGAACGCGCTGATGACGCCGACGACACCGAGCGGCAACCACTGCTCCATCATGCGGTGGCCCGGCCGCTCGCTGGCGATCGTCAGGCCATGCAGCTGGCGCGACAGGCCGACGGCGAAGTCGCAAATGTCGATCATCTCCTGCACCTCGCCGGCGCCTTCGCTGCTGATCTTGCCAGCCTCCAGGCTGACGAGCGCGGCGAGATCGCCCTTGTGGGCACGCAGCACCTCGCCGAAGCGGCGCACGAGCTCGCCGCGCTTCGGTGCCGGCACGTTGCGCCAGACGAGGAACGCGGCATGCGCTCGGCCGATCGCGGCTTGCACGTCTTGCGCGCTCGAGTCGGCCACATGGCCCGTCACCGCGCCATCGACCGGCGAGCGCGCCACCAGCATGCCTTCGCTGTAGAGCGATTTCGCCACGCCGAGGCGTTGCAGCAGCGAGTGAACCGGCTCGGAGGAAGAAGTGTTCATGCGATCGACTCCACTTGTCGCAGTTGCTGGTAGGCCTTGCCGAAGCGGTTGCCCAGGAAGTCCGGCAATCGAACTTCCTCCTGCCGGATGAAGCCCGCCATCGGCAGTTTGCCTTCGCGGAATAGATCGACCGCCGCGCAGATGCCGGCCGCCGTCGTGATCTGAATCGCCGACAGCGGCGCCTTCGCATCACGCTCCGCAAAAATCTTTCGCGCAAACACTTCCTGCAGCAGCACGCCGTTCTTCTGCCCGCTGACCGTGACAAAGACGAGCACGACATCCTGCATCGTCGCCGGCATGCTCTTTCGCATGATCGACTTCAGGTTCTCCTGATCGGCCTTCAAGCCGAGATCGCCGAGCAGGAACTGCATCAGATCGCGGTGGCCGGGGTAGCGCACCGTTTTGTAATCCAGATTGCGCACCTTGCCGGCCCAGGTTTCGCACAGCGTGCCCAGCCCGCCCGAGGTGTTGAAGGCCTCGTACTCGACGCCGTCGAGCGAAAAATGCTCCAGCCCTTCGAGCGGCAGCGCGCTGATCGTCTCGCCGCCGTGGATCGCCTCGCACGGATGGCAGTACTCGTTGATCAGGCCATCGACGCTCCACGTCAGGTTGTACTTCAGCGCGTTGGTCGGAAACGCCGGCAGCGCGCCAACACGCATCTGCACGTCCTGCACGCTGTCGAAGCCGCTGGCCAGGTGGTGCGCGACGATGCCGATGAAGCCCGGCGCCAGGCCGCACTGCGGCATGAACGCGGTCTTCGCACGCATGGCCATCTGCTTGATCGCCTTCGTCGCCGTCACGTCTTCGGTGAGATCGAAGTAGTGGCAACCGGCCTCCAGCGCGAGCTGCGCGGCGGTGATCGCCAGGTGGTACGGCAGCGCATTGACCACCGTGTCCTTGCCGCGCAGTTGCGCCGCCAGCGCGGCCCGGTCATCGCTGTCCACGCACACGGTGGTGATGCCTTCACGCTCCAGCACCTTCAGGTACTGCGGGTTCTGGTCGAGCACGCTGACCTGGTAGTCGCCGCTCGTGTGCAGCAGGCGGGCGATGGTCTGGCCGATGTGGCCGGCGCCGAGCAGGGCGACTTTCATGGCGGGGCTCTTTCTTCAGACGGATTCGACGCACTGTAGGCAGGTCAGCCGACGAAAGAAAGCCTCGACGTGGCAAGGTTCGCGCGCCAGAACTTATCGCTACCGCTACCTACCGGATGCGGTAGTAAACTTCAAGTTGGCCCTTCGTCTCACGAACGCCCAAGTTCCACTTGGGACGCTGATGTAGTGAACGCGGGGCCTTTTTCATGGCCGGCTTGCCTCACTTGCCTCGGTTGCGGTCCTTGACGAACTCCGGCCGCCGCACAGCGTCTTTGGGCTTGAACAGCCAGTGCCGGTAAGGGTCTACCCATTCCTGGGCGACGCCGTCTGTGCGGCCCGTCGATGTGCCGACGTTGAACTGCTTGCCACCGTACAGAGTGCGAATGCTTGCGTTGATGTGTTTGTACACGCGCTCTTTGGCCAGCGTTCGCTTGCCACGAACGCGGCTGCCCTCGGGTTTGTCGAGGTGCTTGTCGTTCAAGCGGAACTGCATCGCCCCCAGGACGACATCGAGCGCCTGCAACACCACATGGTCCTTGGAGTCCACTTCGGCGATCTGGTCCTGCCGAATGGACACGCCTGCCGACCGAAATCCATGGTTCTTGTTCAGCGCGCCGACAAAGCCTTTGAACGCGGCGCACTTCTCGGCGGTGTCGGGCAGCTTGTCGAAATAGATGCGGACATGCGTCGGCTGGCTTGAGGTGCCCGCGAACCTCAGCCCGAAGGCATGCTTGACGAACTGGTAGTACAGCCGAAAAAACCCGTTCTCCCGCTGCTCAGGTGTCAGTCGATGCGCCGAGAAGTAGTTCTGCGTGAACATGATCCGCAGCTTCAACTTGCCTTCGCCCATCAAGGCGAACACTTCGCTGGCGAACTCGATGTACTTCTGCGCGTAGTTCTCGGTGATCTTTTGCCACTTCACCTCGCCAAAGAAGTGAAGCTGGACCTTGCACTCCTCCAACCTAGAAATCACTTCCACGAGATGCCTCGACTCGACGACAGCTCCGCCATAGAAGTTGGCAAAGTGCCTGCCCGAACTGTCGGACTCGTCGCAATACAAAACCAGTTCGCGGGACATCGGGCGCTCTCAGGATTCACGCGTCGATATTCGCCGCCCGCAACGCATTGCTCTCGATGAACTCGCGCCGCGGCTCGACCTCGTCGCCCATCAGCATCGTGAACACGCGGTCGGCTTCGATGGCGTCGTCGATCTGCACTTTAAGCAGGCGGCGCACGTTCGGGTCCATCGTCGTTTCCCACAACTGGATCGGGTTCATTTCGCCGAGGCCCTTGTAGCGCTGGCGGCTGACCGCCCCTTCGGCCTGCGTCATCAGCCAGGCCATCGCGGCGCGGAAGTCGCTGGTCGGCGTTTCCTTGGCGCGCTCGCCTTCGCCGCGGCGCACGATGGCGTCGGCGCCGAGCAGGCCTTTGAAGGTCTGGCCCGCACTCGATAGCGCGGCGTAGTCGGTGCCATGCACGAAGTCGGCCGTGACCGCGCTCGACTTGACGTTGCCATGGTGGCGGCGGCTGATGCGCAGCAAATGTTTGTCGGTGCGCGCGTCGTATTCGGCAGCCACTTCAGCGTCGTGCAACGCGGCCTGCATCGCGGCGGCGCTTGTCTCCGCGGACGCAGCGTTGTCGAGGTCGAGCACCAAGCCGTCGGCCATGGCTTTCAAACCTTCGACGTCCATCCATGCCGAGAGGCGTTCGATCACGTTCTGCGCCACGACGTACTGCCGCGCAAGTTCTTCCAACGCACTGCCGGTGATCGCCGGCTTGCCGTCGCCGGGCAGCACCTGTGCACCGTCGAGCGCGACCTTCATCAGGTAGGCGTCTAGCTCGTTGCCGTCCTTCAGGTACTGCTCGTGCTTGCCGTGCTTGACCTTGTACAGCGGTGGCTGCGCGATGTAGATGTGGCCGCGCTCGACCAGCTCCAGCATCTGGCGGTAGAAGAAGGTCAGCAGCAGCGTGCGGATGTGCGCGCCGTCCACGTCGGCGTCGGTCATGACGATGATGCGGTGGTAGCGCAGCTTGTCCGGGTTGAAATCGTCTTTGCCGATGCTGGTGCCCAGCGCGGTGATCAGCGTGACGATTTCGTTGGACGTCAGCAGCTTTTCGTAGCGCGCTTTCTCGACGTTCAGGATCTTGCCGCGCAGCGGCAGGATCGCCTGGAACTTGCGGTCGCGGCCTTGCTTCGCGCTGCCGCCGGCCGAGTCGCCCTCGACGATGTAGATCTCGCACAGCGCCGGGTCTTTTTCCTGGCAGTCGGCGAGCTTGCCGGGCAGCCCCATGCTGCCGAGCACAGTCTTGCGCGTCGCTTCACGCGCCTTGCGCGCAGCCTCGCGGGCGCGCGCGGCATCGACGATCTTGCCGCAGACGATCTTGGCGTCGTTGGGGTTCTCCTGCAGCCACTCGGTGAGCTTGGCGGCAACGATCTCTTCGACCGGGCCGCGCACTTCCGAGGAGACCAGCTTGTCTTTCGTTTGCGAGCTGAACTTCGGCTCCGGCACCTTGACGCTGATCACGCAGGCCAGGCCTTCGCGCATGTCGTCGCCGGTGACTTCGACCTTGGCCTTCTTCGCGAACTCGTGCTCTTCGATGTACTTGTTGATGACCCGTGTCATCGCCGCACGCAGCCCCGTCAGGTGCGTGCCGCCGTCGCGCTGCGGGATGTTGTTGGTGAAGCAGAGCACGTTCTCGCTGTAGCTGTCGTTCCACTGCATCGACACTTCGACACCGACAGGCGTGTTCTGCTCGCTCATCTTCTCGCCGATGGCGTGGAAGATGTTCGGGTGCAGAACTTTCTTGCCCTGGTTGATGAATTCGACGAAGCCCTTCACGCCACCGACATAGGCGAAGTTGTCTTCCTTCGCGTTGCGTTCATCGACGAGGCGAATCTTCACGCCGTTGTTGAGAAACGAGAGCTCGCGCAATCGCTTGGCCAGCACGTCGTAGTGGAAGTCGATGTTCTGGAAGATTTCATCGTCGGGCAGAAAGTGCACTTCGGTGCCACGCTTGTCGGTCTCGCCGATGACCTTCATCGGGCTGACTTCGAAACCATTGCGCAGCTCGAGCAAACGGTCCTGCGGGATGCCCTTCTTGAATTCGAGCAGGTGCACCTTGTGGTCGCGGCGCACGGTCAGTCGAAGTTGTTTGGACAGCGCGTTGACGCACGACACGCCGACGCCGTGCAGGCCGCCCGAAACCTTGTAGCTGTTCTGGTTGAACTTGCCGCCGGCGTGCAGCTCGGTCAGCGCGATCTCGGCGGCGCTGCGCTTGGGCTCGTGCTTGTCGTCCATCTTGACGCCGGTCGGGATGCCGCGGCCGTTGTCGATGACGCTGATGCTGTTGTCGCTGTGGATGGTGACGATGATGTCGTCGCAATGGCCCGCGAGCGATTCGTCGATCGAGTTGTCGACGACTTCGAAGACGAGGTGGTGCAGGCCGGTGCCGTCGCTCGTGTCGCCGATGTACATGCCCGGGCGCTTGCGCACCGCCTCCAGGCCTTCGAGGATCTGGATCGAATCGGCGCCGTAGCCGTCTTGCGGCGCGTTCGGGTCACTGGGCAAAAGCGGTTCGGTCATTGCATTCAGAGGCCGCTGCGCGGCCGGGTGTCTTTCAAACTGGTACCCCCTCTCGGAGGGGGCCAGGGGGAGCCCACGTTACGGCAAAGCCGATGCGTGATCTGAGGCTGCGCCTCAGATGCGCATGGGCATCACAACGTACTTGAAGCCCGGCTGATCAGGCAGCGAAAACAGCGCGCTCGAACTGCCATCCTGCAATTCGAGCTTCACCATCTCGGCGCTGCTGTTGGCCAACGCGTCGATGAGATACGTGACGTTGAAGCCGATCTCGATCGTGTCGCCGTTGTAGTCGATTTCGAGTTCTTCCTTGGCCTCTTCCTGCTCGGCGTTGCTCGCCGTCAGGCGCAGCGTGCCCGGCTCGACGTTGACGCGCACGGCCTTGAACTTCTCGCTGGTCAGGATCGCGGCACGCTGCAGGCTCGACAGCAGCGGTGCTCGGCCGAGCGTCAGCGAGTTCTTCAGCACCTTCGGGATCACGCGGTTGTAGTCCGGGAACTTGCCTTCGACGAGCTTGGTGACGAACTCCATGCCGGAGAACGCGAACTTGGCCTGGTTGCCGGCAAAGCGCATCTCGATGGCGGTGTCTTCGTCTTTCAACAAGCGCTGCAGCTCGAGCACCGTCTTGCGCGGCAGGATCACGTCCTGCTTCGGGATATCGACGTCGAGTGTGGCTTGTGCGAGCGCCAAGCGGTGGCCGTCGGTGGCCACCAGCGTCAGCACCTTGCCTTCGGCGACAAAGAGGATGCCGTTGAGGTAATAGCGGATGTCGTGCACCGCCATCGCGAAGTGCACCTGGTTGATCAGGCTCTTCAGCGTCTTTTGCGGCACGGAGAACGCGGGCCCGAAATCGACCGCTTCGTTGACCAGCGGGAAGTCGTCGGCCGTCAGCGTCTGCAACGTGAAGCGGCTCTTGCCGCCTTGCAGCGTCAGCTTGTTCTGGTTCGCAGACAGCGTCACGACCTGATCGGGCGGCAGCGTGCGCAGGATGTCGATCAGCTTGCGCGCGCCGACGGTCGTGCTGAAGTTGCCGGCGTCGCCGCCCAACTCGGCTGCAGTGCGAACCTGGATTTCCAGATCGCTCGTCGTGAACTCGATCCGCCCCGCCGTCTTGCGCATCAGCACGTTGGCCAGGATCGGCAGCGTGTGCCGGCGCTCGACGATGCCGGCGACAGCTTGCAAAGCACCCAGCACCTGGTCCTGCGCAGCCTTGAACACGATCATGTTGTTCTCTTCCTTCAAGTCTTCTTTTTAAGACTGGTGTTAGTAGTAGAGGCCAACGCCTTCTGTGGAGAACCGCATTTTCGCCTGAGTTTTCAAGGGCTTGGCTGATGACAAGCCCTGTGCGTGACCCTGCGTGGGGAAGCGGGAGTCGCAGACAACAACTTCGGCGGCGACGCGGTGGCGGTGGACAACCGTGCGGTTGCCAGCGGACTGTCCACAGGCTTGCCGGCGCTGCATCGTCATCCCTTCAGCGTCTGTTCCAGCACGTGCAGTTGCTGGTTCAGCTCGGGGTTCTTCGTCCGCTCGCCGCCGATCTTGCGCACCGCGTGCAACACCGTCGTGTGGTCGCGGCCACCGAAGCTGTCGCCGATCTCGGGCAGGCTTTTCTGCGTCATCTCCTTGGCCAGGTACATCGCAATCTGCCGCGGCCGCGCGATCGAGGCCGGCCGCTTCTTGCTGTACATGTCGGCGACCTTGATCTTGTAGAAGTCGGCGACGGTCTTCTGGATGTTCTCGATGCCGATCTGCCGGTTCTGGATCGACAGCAGGTCGCGCAGCGCCTCGCGCGCCAGGCCGATCGCCACTTCCTTCTGCGAAAACCGCGCGTAGGCGATGACCTTGCGAAGCGCACCTTCCAACTCGCGTACGTTGGCGCGCACGTTCTTGGCGATGAAGAACGCCACGTCCTCAGGCATCTCCGAGCCTTCGGCCAGCGCCTTGCGGATCAGGATGGCGACGCGCATCTCGAGTTCCGGCGGCTCGATGGCCACCGTCAGGCCGGAATCGAAGCGCGAGGTCAGCCGCTCGTCGATGTCCACCAGCCCTTTCGGGTAGGTGTCGCTGGTCATGATGATGTGGGCCTTCTTCGCCAGCAGCGCTTCGAAGGTGTTGAAGAACTCCTCCTGCGTGCGGTCCTTGCCGGCGAAGAACTGCACATCGTCGATCAGCAGCAGGTCCAGCGAGTGGTACTTGGCCTTCAGCTCGTCGAAGGTCTTGCGCTGGTAGTTCTTGACGACGTCGCTGATGAACTGCTCGGCATGCAGGTAGAGCACGCGCGCCTCCGGCCGGTCCTTGAGCAGCGCATTGCCGACAGCGTGCACCAGGTGCGTCTTGCCGAGACCCACGCCACCATAAATGAACAACGGGTTGTACATGTGCCCGGGGCTGCCGGCGACATGCAGCGCCGCGGTGCGGGCCATCTGGTTGGCGCGGCCGGCGACCAGCGAATCGAAAGTCAGCGCGGCGTTCAGGCGGTGGATCGGCAGCGAGGCGGCGCGGGCCGACGATTCGGCGGCGCGTGCCACAGCCGACGGCAGCGCGGCCAGCGCCGGCTCGGTGGCCGCGCTTCTTGTCGCCACCGGCGCCAGATGCAGCTGCAGCGACACCGGCTGGCCGGCCAGCCGCGTCAGCACGTCTTCGATCCGACTGGCGTACTGCGAGCGGATCCAGTCGAGCTTGAAGCGGTTGGGCACGCGCAGCGAGACCACCGCGGATTGCCCGTTGACGGCCACGTCGGCCGGCGGCAAGGGGCGGATCCAGGTGTTGTATTGCTGTTCGGGCAGTTCTGCGGCCAGTTGCTCGCAACCGCGCTGCCAGAGGTCATCGCTCATTGTGGACAAGTTCTTTTGGAGCGGCGCGAGTGTAGACCAGTCGAAGGCCGCGCGGCGCGGTTTATCCACAGTTTCCCGCCGGGCCCGGATCGGCGCTGCCAGGGCGACCCGTGGCCGGGCTCGGGGCCCGGCTCGTTGACCGACCCCGGTCTTCGTGTTGCAATCGCGGGTTTCCCTGAGCGGCGGCATCACCATTGATCGATGCCGCGACCTTTTCGAGGTCACGCTTTTCCAACCGGACTTCCATCGGACTTTTGCCATGAAACGCACTTATCAAGCGTCGAAAACACGCCGCGCCCGCACCCACGGTTTCCTGGTGCGCATGAAGACTCGCGGCGGCCGCGCCGTGATCAACGCACGTCGCGCCAAAGGCCGCAAGCGCCTGGCGGTCTGAGACAGCGGCCGGTTGCGGCCGTGCCGACGCCCCGCCCAGCGCCGCGGCGTCAGAGGGAGTCGCCGTGGGTGAGCTTGGGCGGCGATGCATTGAAAGCGTTGCTGTCTGCCCCCACCGTCGCCAAGACGTCGCACTTCATCCTGCAAGCGGCGCTCGTCAAGCCGGTTGCGCAGGAGTTACCCACCGGCATCGCACCAGAGCAGACCGAATCTGTGGATAACTACGTTTTCCCGAGCCCATCGGCACAACCACCGATCGGTCTGGCGCTGGTCGTGCCGAAGCGGCACGCCAAACGAGCGGCCACACGCAACCTGGTCAAACGCCAGATGCGCGAAGCCGTGCGCCGCTGGAGCGCCGACTGGACCGGTCGCCAGGTGCTGATTCGCCAGCGCAGCGCTTTCAGCCCGCAGCAGTACCACAGTGCAGCATCCGACGCACTGCGCGAAGCGGTGCGCGGCGAGCTCGAACTGTTGTTCACGCAGGCCAGCCGGTGATGAGCATCCTCCGGTCTGCCAGGCTGTGGCCGCGCCGCCTGCTGGCCGCGCCGGTGCGCATCTACCGCTTCTTCCTCAGTCCGTGGCTGGGCAGTGCCTGCCGCTTCGAGCCGACCTGCTCGCGCTACGCCCTCGACGCGCTCGATCAGCATGGCGCCGCAGCAGGCACTTACCTCGCCGTGCGGCGCGTGCTGCGCTGCCATCCCTGGTGCGACGGCGGCGTGGATCCGGTGCCGCCAGCGGCGTGTCCTTCTTCGACCCACAAGAGCTTTTTTTCATGACTGATATCCGACGCACCCTCTTGTGGATGGTGTTCACCATGTCCCTGGTCTTCCTCTGGGATGCCTGGAACAAGCACACCGGCCAGCCGTCCTGGTTCTCGCCGGCACCGCCGCGCCCGGCGGCGAGCGCGCCGCCGCTGGCCGCACCGGGCGCAGCGCCCGCGGCCCCGCAGACCGGCATCCCGGCCGCGGCGGCGGTGCCCGGCGCGGCGCCCGCGGCCACCGCCGCAGCAACAACCGCCACCCCGGCCCCCGGTGCGCAGACAGCCGCGGGTGACGCCACGGTGATCACCACCGACCTCGTCAAGGCCACGTTCGACAGCGTCGGCGCCAGCCTGGTGCGGCTGGAGCTGCTGCAGCAAGCCGATGCCGAAGACCGTCAGCGCAAGGTCGTGCTCTTCGACCGCAGCGCCGAGCGGGTC
The DNA here is from genome assembly GCA_963732625.1 of uncultured beta proteobacterium. Classification (GTDB taxonomy): domain Bacteria; phylum Pseudomonadota; class Gammaproteobacteria; order Burkholderiales; family Burkholderiaceae_C; genus CADEEN01. The sequence goes on from CAVTAM010000045.1 coordinate 158,307, forward strand.
TACAAAGCGCAGAGCGGCCTCATCACCGCGCAGCCCGGCGTCACCTTGCCCAACCATTGGAGCGCGATGACGCGCGTGGACGGTCCAACGGCACTGGCCGCGGGCAGCGACGAGATTGCCGTGCGCTTCGAGTCGACGGGCGACGGCGGCGTCAAGCTCGCCAAGACCTTCACCTTCAAGCGCGGCAGCTACCAGATCGGCGTCAAGCACGAACTCACCAACAACGGCAGCGCGGCCGTGACGCCGCAGCTCTACCTTGGCCTCGAGCGCGACGGCAACCCGGCGCGCGGCGAATCGAAGTGGTACTTCACCTTCACCGGCCCGGCGGTCTACACCGAGGCCAAAAAGTACGAAAAGATCGACTTCAAAGACATCGAGAACGGCAAGATCAACCATGCCACCAGCGCCAGCGACGGCTGGATCGCCATGGTGCAGCACTACTTCGCGTCGGCCTGGCTGGTGCCGGCCGGCACGCCGCGCGAGTTCCGCACGCAAAAGGTCAGCGCCAACCTGTACGCGGTGCAGATGGTGCTGCCGCTCGGCGAACTCGCCCCCGGCGCCAGCAAAACGCACGAGGCGACGTTGTTCGCCGGCCCGCAGGAAGAGGCCAGGCTCGAAGCGATGGCGCCGGGCCTCGATCTGGTCAAGGACTACGGCTGGTTCACCGTGCTGGCCAAGCCGCTGTACTGGGTGCTCGACCAGTTGCACAAGGTGCTCGGCAACTGGGGCTGGTCGATCGTCGCGCTGGTCGTGCTGCTGAAGATCGCCTTTTATTGGTTGAACGCCAGCGCCTACCGCTCGATGGGCAAGATGAAGGCGCTGGCGCCGCGCATCACCGACATGCGCGAGCGCTACAAGGACAAGCCGCAGTTGATGCAGCAGGAGATGATGCGCATCTACCGCGAAGAAAAGGTCAACCCGCTCGGCGGCTGCCTGCCGATCGTGGCCCAGATGCCGTTTTTCATCGCCCTGTACTGGGTGCTGCTGTCGTCGGTGGAGATGCGCAACGCGCCGTGGATCGGCTGGATCGCCGACCTGTCGGCGCCCGACCCGTGGTTCATCCTGCCGCTGCTGATGACCGCGTCGTCGCTGTTCCAGGTCTGGCTGAACCCGGCGCCGGCCGATCCGATGCAGGCCAAGATGATGTGGATGATGCCGCTGATCTTCGGCGTCATGTTCTTCTTCTTCCCCGCCGGCTTGGTGCTGTACTGGCTGACCAACAACATCCTGTCGATCGCGCAGCAGTGGTGGATCAACCGCCAGCTCGGCGTGAAATGAGCGCATCAAAAAAGAGCAACGCGGGTTTGCGTGTGAACGTCACGTCCTAGGGGGAGATGCCGCGAGCGGGGGGTTCCGCGGCGCTGCGCTTGCGGCGACCATGCAGTCATGCGGGGATGACCCGGCGCGGCTCGATTCAAAGAGTGCAGCGACCGGCTCGGGAGCGAAGCAGTGAACTCCCCCCGCGCCATACAAAGACGAAGGCACCGGCCGATGACAATCGCCCGGTGCCTTCTGCCTTTTCCGAGCTGCCCGACGACCCGATCGCCGCCGTCGCCACCGCGCCCGGCCGCGGTGCGGTCGGCATCGTGCGCGTCTCGGGGAAAAACCTCGCCGCGCTGGCGCAGACCCTCACCGGCCGTGCGCTGACGCCCCGCGTTGCGCACTACGGCCCGCTGCGCGATGCGCAGGGCGCGGCCATCGACCACGGCCTGGCGCTGTTCTTCCCGGCTCCTCACTCTTACACCGGCGAAGACGTGCTCGAGCTGCAAGCCCACGGCGGGCCGGTCGTGCTGCAGTTGCTGCTCGCGCGCTGCCTGGAGGCCGCGGCGCAGACCGATGCCGCCAGCGGCCGCGCTCTCGCGCCGCACCTGCGCCTCGCGCAGCCCGGCGAGTTCACGCTGCGCGCGTTTCTCAACGGCAAGCTCGACCTGGCGCAGGCCGAAGCCGTCGCCGACCTGATCGATGCCAACACCGAAGCCGCTGCGCGCTCGGCCGCACGCTCGCTGGCCGGTGCGCTGTCGCGCGAGGTCGAAGCGCTGGCGCAAGCGCTGATCGGCCTGCGCACCCTGGTCGAAGCCACGCTCGACTTTCCCGAAGAAGAGATCGACTTTTTGGAGAAGGCCGATGCCCGCGGACGGCTGGCGCGCATCGCCGCCGACCTGGAGCGGGTCATCGAGCGCACGCGCCAGGGCGCGCTGTTGTCCGAAGGCATGACGGTCGTGCTCGCCGGCCAGCCCAACGTCGGCAAGAGCTCGCTGCTCAACGCGCTGGCCGGCGCCGAACTCGCCATCGTCACGCCGCTGCCCGGCACGACGCGCGACAAGATCGGCCAGACGATCCAGATCGAAGGCGTGCCGGTGCATGTGATCGACACCGCCGGCCTGCGCGAGTCCCACGACGAAATCGAGCGCCTGGGCATCGCACGCAGCTGGAAAGAAATCGACAACGCCGACGCCGTGATCTTCCTGCACGACCTGACGCGCGCCGGCCAGGCCGACTACGAAGCCGGCGAGGCTGCGGTGCAGGCCCGGCTCGGCGACCCGGCGCGCGTGCTGCACGTCTTCAACAAGAGCGACGCGCCGCGAGCCGCAGCGGCCGGCGGCGGCCTGCGTATTTCTGCGCTCACCGGCGACGGCCTGGCCGGGCTGCGCCGCGCCCTGCTCGACCGCGCCGGCTGGCACGCCAGCCCGCAAGGCGATGTTTTCATCGCCCGCACGCGCCATGTGCAGGCGCTGCGGCGCACGCGTGAGCATGTGGCCGCCGCGCAGGCGCTGGCCGCGCGCGCCGACGCCGCGCTCGACCTGCTGGCTGAAGAGCTGCGCCTGGCCCACCACGCCCTCGGCGAGATCACCGGCCGCTGGAGCGCCGACGCGCTGCTCGGCGAGATCTTCGGCCGCTTCTGCATCGGCAAATGAGCAGCGCCATCCCACGGCTGCATGTTGAAGCGACGCGGCGGCGTGCCAATAATCAGGTGCTGCCTTGTCGTCAATGACCACCATGCCCATCCAGACGCTTCACGACGCGATTGCCTCACTCAACGCCCCCGACGCCTTCAAGCCGCGCTTCACGCCCGATCAGTGGCGCACCTTCGAGGCCTTCCTGACGCGGCATGAAATTCGCGGCGGCGAGCTGCTGGTCAAGCAGGGTGAGCATGACCGCACGATGTACCTGCTCGAAAGCGGCACGCTGCAGGTCTTCGTGCAACCGCCGAAGAGCGGCGGCCGGCTGTCGATCCTGCGCGCGGGCTCGGTCGTCGGCGAAGCCGGTCTGTTCAGCGACCAGCCGCGCATGGCCAATGTCGAGGCGATGGGCAACTGCGTCGTCTGGGCGCTGCGCGGCCCGCGCTACGAAGAGCTGGCGGCGCGCAATCCGCCGCTGACGCTCGAACTGGTGCGTGCCGCCGCGGCGATGATGGGCGTGCGCATGCGGGCCAACATCGAACTCGGCCAAGCCGTCAGCTGACCACCCGCGAAGCGGCCTGCCGGCCGCTGGGTTGGTTTCAGTGGCCTTCGAAGTTCACCAGCGTGAACACCGGCAGGCCCGCGGCGCGCAGCTTCTGCGAGCCGCCGAGCTCGGGCAAGTCGACGATCGCCGCGCCTTCGATGACGGTGGCGCCCAGGCGCTCCAGCAGGCGGTGGCCGGCCATCATCGTGCCGCCGGTGGCGATCAGGTCGTCGAGCAGCAGCACGCGCTCGCCGGGGCGCACGGCGTCGGCGTGCATCTCCACGGTTGCGCTGCCGTACTCCAGCTCGTAGCTTTCTTCGACCGTCTTCGACGGCAGCTTCCCCTTCTTGCGGATCGGGATGAAGCCGACGCCCAGTTCATGCGCCAGCACCGCGCCGATGATGAACCCGCGCGCGTCGAGGCCGGCCACGGCGTCGGGATGGGTGTCGAAGTAGCGGTGCACGAACTGGTCGATCAGCACGCGGAAGACCTTCGGATCGGCCAGCAGTGGCGTGATGTCGCGGAACAGCACGCCGGGCTCGGGCCAATCGGGCACGCTGCGGATGTGCTGGCGGATGTAGGCCGACGGGTCGGTGATGGCGCTGGGCTTGGCGTGCATGCGGCGGGTCCTTCACGCCAACGGCGTGACCGCGATGCTGCCATCGGCGCGCCGCTTGATCCACAGCGCCTGGCCCATCTGTGTTGCGGCGCCAACGAAAGCGCTGATGTTCACCTGGTGCGAGACCCAGATCTCGAAGCCGGGGCCGCGCAGCGCCGCCAGGCGCGCGTGCAGTTGCGCGGTCTGCTGCGGCTCGCGCTCGCGCTGCTCGAAGAACGAGTCGAGCGCGGTCCAGGGCTCGGTCGCCGCGCTGACACCCAGGCCCTGCGCGACTTCATCGGCCGTGTGCAGGCAACGGCACCAGCGGCTCGAACGCAGCGCCGTCGGCCGCAGACCAAGTGTCGCCAGCGTGGCGCCCAACGCTCGCGCCTGCGCGCGCCCCTCGGGCGAGAGGTTGCGCTGCGTCGCGCAGCGCGCGAGCACGAAGCCCGGCGGATCGCCAACGCCGGGGTCGGTCTGCGCGTGGCGCATCAGCAGCACCGGCCCACCCGGCGTGCGCGCACGCGCGGGCAGGGCGGCCGTCGCGGCAAGCACGAGCGCATGGCGGCGCGACAGCTTCATCATCGGCCTCAAGCATGCAGCAGTTTTTGTTCGGCCAAGGCCAGCGCTTCGGGCAACCCCGACAGCACCAAGGTGTCACCCGCTTCGAGCATCAACGCGTCGTCGGCCTCCTGCACCGGCCCGCTGGCGCGGCGCACCGAGACGACGTGCACGCCGACGGCATGCAGCGCCTGATCGGCCAGCGGCCGGCCGAGGCACGGCGCCGCCATCGGCAGCGTGACACTGGTCAGGCGCGCCTGCTGCAGCTCTTCGACGGTATCGTCGTCGGCGCCGTGGAAATAGCCGCGCAGCAGGCTGTAGCGCGCGTCGCGCGCGTCACGCGCAATGCGGATGACGCGCCGCACCGGCACGCCGACCAGCGCCAGCGTCTGGCTGGCCAGCATCAGCGAGCCTTCGATCGCCTCGGGCACGACTTCGGTGGCACCGGCGGCCTTCAACTTGTCGAGGTCGGAGTCGTCGACGGTGCGCACCACCACCGGCACCTGCGGCGCATGCGAGCGCACCACCTGCAGGATCTTCAGCGCCGAAGCCGTGTCCGGATAGGTCACCACCACCGCACTGGCACGCGCCAGGCCGGCGGCCATCAGGCTGCGCAAGCGGGCGGCGTCGCCGAAGACCACGCTCTGCCCGGCGGCCGCCGCTTGTCGAACGCGGTCGGGGTCGAGGTCGAGCGCCATGTAGGGGATGCGCTCGCCATCCAGCAAGCGCGCCAGGTTCTGGCCGCTGCGGCCGTAGCCGCAGATGATGACGTGGGCTTCGGTGGCGATCGACTTGGTGGCGATCGACGTCAGCGCCACCGACTGCAGCAACCAGTCCGTGGCCGAGAGACGGGCGACGATGCGGTTGGCGTACATGACGATGAACGGCGTGGCGATCATCGACAGCACCATGCAGGCCAGCACCGGGCTCATCCACTGCGGCGCCACCAGGCCGCCGTCGGCGCCGAGCGTCAGCAGCACGAAGCCGAACTCGCCGGCCTGCGCCAGATACAACCCCGTGCGCAGCGCCGTGCCTTCGGCCGCGCCGAAACCGCGCGCCAGCAGCGCGACGAGCAGGAACTTGGCGAACACCGGCACCAGCGTCAGCAACAGCACCAGGAACCACTGATCGAGCACCGGCCGCCAGTCGAGCTTCATGCCGATGGTGATGAAGAACAGACCGAGCAGCACGTCGTGGAACGGCCGGATGTCGGTCTCGACCTGGTGCTTGTATTCGGTCTCGGCCACCAGCATGCCGGCGATGAAGGCGCCCAGCGCCAGCGACAGGCCGGCGTGCTCCGTCAGCCAGGCCAGGCCGAGCGTCACCAGCAGCAGGTTCAAGACGAACAGCTCTTCGCTCTTGCGCCGCGCCACCAGCGTCAGCCACCAGCGCATCGCCTGCCGGCCGCCGGTGAGCAGCAGCGCCAGCAGCGCGCCGGCCTTGACGACGGCCCAGCCGAGCGACGCTGCCATCTCGCCGCCGGACTGGCCGAGCGCCGGGATCAGCACCAGCAGCGGCACGACGGCCAGATCCTGGAACAGCAGCACGCCCATGACGCGCCGGCCGTGATCGCTCTCGAGTTCGAGCCGCTCGGCCATCAGCTTGACGACGATCGCCGTCGACGACATCGCAAACGCGCTGCCGAGCACGAGCGCGCCGGCATAACTCAGCTCCCACGAGCGCGCCGTGAAGTTGAACAGCCAGATCAGCAGCCCGTTGCCGATCACCGCGCCGGCGATCGTCAACGTCACCTGCGACAGCCCGAGGCCGAAGACCAGCGAGCGCATCGCGCGCAGCTTCGGCAGGTTGAATTCGAGGCCGATGACGAACATCAGAAAGACGACGCCGAACTCGGCCAGGTACTGCACCGCCGCCGAGTTCTTGGCCAGCGCGAGGGCGTTCGGGCCGATCAGCACGCCGACGACCAGGTAGCCGAGCATCGGCGGCAACTTCAGCGAGCGGCAGACGGCGACGCCGAGCACGGCGGCGACGAGGTACAGCAGCACGAGTTCGAGGGTTGAGGCCATCAGCGTCAGTCGAGAGGGCGCGAGCCTGAAGCCTAGAATCGATTGTCAGTAGAACACGAGAATTCATGCCCGAAGCCGCTCCATTCGATGCCGAACGCGCCCTCAGTCTGGCCGCACGCACGCTCGACATCGAAGCGCAGGCCCTGCTGGGGGTGAAGGCGCAGTTGTCGCCGTCCTTCACGCGGGCGATGCAGATCGTGCTGGCGAGCAGCGGCCGCGTCGTCGTCATGGGCATGGGCAAGAGCGGCCACATCGGCCGCAAGATCGCCGCCACACTGGCCTCCACCGGCACGCCGGCGATGTTCGTGCACCCGGCCGAAGCCAGCCATGGCGACCTCGGCATGGTGACCGCGGCCGATGTCGTCATCGCCATCTCCAACTCCGGCGAGAGCGACGAGTTGAACGTGCTGCTGCCGGTGTTCAAGCGCGCGCGTGTGCCGCTGATCGCCATCACCGGCAAGCCGCAATCGACTCTTGGCCAGCACGCCGACGCGGTGCTGCTGTCCACCGTCCTGCAGGAAGCCTGCCCGCTCAACCTCACGCCGACGGCGAGCACGACGGCGCAGATGGCCCTGGGCGATGCGCTGGCCGTGGCGCTGCTCGACGCGCGCGGCTTCGAAGAGGGCGACTTCGCGCGCTCGCACCCCGGCGGTGCGCTCGGCCGCAAGCTGCTCGTCCATGTGCGCGACCTGATGCGCCAGGGCGAGCTGGTGCCGCGCGTCACGCCGCAGACGGCGTTCACCGAGATGCTGCGCGAGATGGGCGGCAAGGGCCTCGGCGCCACCGCCGTCATCGATGGCGCCGGCAAGCCGATCGGCGTCTTCACCGACGGCGATCTGCGCCGCCTGATCGAGCGCGGACGCGACCTGCGCAGCATCGAGGCCGGCGAGGTCATGCACGCCAGCCCACGCACGATCCGCGAAGACCGCCTGGCCGCGGAAGCGGCCGACCTGATGGAGCAGTTCAAGATCAACTGCATGCTGGTGGTCGACGAGCGCGGTGTGCTCGTCGGTGCGTTCAACTCGAACGACCTGATGCGGGCGAAAGTGATTTGATGCCGGCGCTCTCGTTCGCGCCCGAGCTGTTGCTCAAGGCCCAGGGCCGAGGCCTCGGCATCAAGGCCGCGATCTTCGACGTCGACGGCGTGCTCACCGACGGCAGCCTCTACATCGGCGAACACGGCGAGGGCTTCAAGGCATTTCATGCGCTCGACGGGCATGGCCTGAAGCTGCTGGCGCAAGGCGGCACCCTGCCGATCGTCATCACCGGCCGCGATTCGCTGGCCGTGCGGCGGCGTGTCGCCGACCTCGGTCTGCAGCACATGCGCTTCGGCGTTGCCGACAAACTCGCCACCGCCAACGAGCTGCTGCAGATGCTGGCCATCGAGTGGGCCGACGTGGCGGTGATGGGCGACGACTGGCCCGACCTGCCGCTGTTCGCCCACGCCGCGTTCGCCTGCGCGCCACCGAACGCGCATGCCGAAGTGCGCGCGCTCGCGCACCACGTGACCAGCGCACGCGGCGGCCAGGGCGCGGCGCGCGAGTGCTGCGACCTGCTGCTGATGGCCAGCGGGCGTTATGCCTCGCTGCTGCAAGGGCACCTGACGACGCTCGACAGCCGATAAAGACACGCGTGGCCCTCGACCTCGAAAGCCTGCTGCAACCGCTCGATCCGCTGCCGGCGTCGGGCCCGACCAACCCGCCGCCGCGGCCGCGCCAGCCGTTCTGGTGGCGCGTCGGCCAGTTCGCTTCGGCCTACCTGCCGCTGATCCTGATGGGCCTGTTGGCGCTGGCCACCTGGTGGCTGGTGACGAACACACCGCGCCCCGCCGAGCCGCGCGAGGCCGCTCCGCTGCGCCACGAGCCCGACTACACGATGCAGGGTTTCACGCTGCAGCGCTTTGGCGCCAACGGCGCGCTGCGCGTGCAGGTGCAGGGCGAGCGCATGCGCCACTACCCCGACACCGACACGATGGAGATCGACCAGCCGACGATCCGCGCCACCGCGCCCGACGGCAGCGTCACCGTGGCCAGTGCGCGCCTGGCAGTGAGCAACGGCGACGCCACACAGGTGCAGCTGCAAGGCGGCGCGCGCGTGCGCCGCGAAGCCAGCGCGGGCGCCGCCGCGATCGAGTTCGAGAGCGAGTTCCTGCACGCCTTTCTCGACACCGAGCGCATCACGTCGCACCTGCCGGTGCGGCTGCGCCAGGGCACGAGCGAGATGCGCGTGGCCTCGCTCGACTACGACCACCTGTCGCGCACGGCGAAGTTCGGCGGGCCGCTGCGCGCCACGCTCGGCGTGCCGCCGAAACGATGAGCGCGCCGCTGGTCTTCCGCACCGGCGCCGCAGCATGAGTGCGCCGTTGATCTTCATCACCGGCGCGTCGAGCGGCATCGGCCAGGCGCTTGCCGCGCGTTATGCCAAAGCCGGATGGCGCCTTGCACTGGCCGCGCGCCGCGTCGGCGAGATCGACACCTGGGCGCTGTCGCAAGGCCTCGGCCGCGAGCGCTGCGTGTCCTACGCGGCCGACGTGTCGCAGATCGACAGCATCGTTGCCGCGGGTCAGCGCTGCATCGCCGAGCAAGGCCTGCCCGATGTGGTGATCGCCAACGCCGGCATCAGCGTCGGCATCGACACCGAGATCCGCGCCGACCTCGATGTGCTGGCCGACACGCTGGCCATCAACAACGTCGGCCTGGCCGCGACCTTCCATCCTTTTCTCGCTGCAATGCGCCAGCGCGGCGCGGGCACGCTGGTCGGCGTGGCCAGCGTCGCCGCGATCCGCGGCCTGCCCGGCCACGGCGCGTACTGCGCGAGCAAAGCCGCCGTTGTCGCCTATTGCGAAAGCCTGCGCGGGGACTGCCGCGGCAGTGGCGTGCGCGTGGTGACGATCCTGCCCGGTTATGTGGCCACACCGCTGACCGCGGGCAACCGCTACGGCATGCCCTTCCTGCTGCAGGCCGACGAGTTCGCCGAGCGCGCGTTTCGCACCATCGAAGCCGGCACGAGCTACCGCGTCATCCCGTGGCAGATGGGCGTTGTCGCCAAGCTGATGCGCCTGTTGCCGAATGCGCTGTTCGACAAGATCGTCGCCGGGCGCGGGCGCAAGAAGCGGCGCGGCGAATGAGCCCTGTTGGGGTTGCGGGCGCCGAAGGCCGGGCGCGCTGCTCTGGGCAAGGCAGCAGCAAAACAAAAGGCGCCCGAGGGCGCCTTTTTCTGTTCGTGAGCGAGTCGGCTCAGTAGCCCTGGCCGCGGCCACCGCCGCCGCCGTAGCTGCCGCCACCGCCGCTGCTGCCACCACCGTAGCCGCCGCGGCCACCGCCGCCGCCACCACCGCCGTAGCCACCACCACCGCCGCCGCTGCGGCCACCGCCGCCACCGCCGTAGGGGCTGCGGCCACCGCACCACCACCACCACCACCACCGCCGTAGCCGCCGCCGCCACCACCGCCGTAACCACCGCCACCACCACCGCTGCGGCCACCACCGCCGCCGCCGAAGCCGCCCGGACGCTCTTCGCGCGGACGGGCCTCGTTGACGACGATCGGACGGCCTTCGAGGGGCTGCCCGTTCATGCCGTTGATGGCGGCTTGCGCCTCCGCGTCGCTGCCCATCTCGACGAAGCCGAAGCCCTTCGAGCGGCCAGTTTCACGATCCATCATGACCTTGGCGGACGTGACGGTTCCAAATTGCCCGAAGGCCGATTGCAGCGATTCGTCGCGCACGCTGTAGGCAAGATTGCCCACGTATAGCTTGTTGCCCATTCGGCAAGCTCCTTATCGAAACACACAAATAACCTAGGTGGAGCTTTGAGCCGGGCTCGAAGAACTCAAGCAAAGGCGCCGCCTCCAGACAGGGAGAACGGATTATTCAGGAATGGCAAGCCCGCGTGCACGTGGGGCAGAAAAAATGTTGTTTTCTAATCAGCAGGTCGGGGCTGCGGCGGCCGGGCCGACGCCGGATGCGGGTTCACCCGTAGCATGCGCTGCCCCATGACCGTGCCGTGACTTTGCGTATAGCCTGCCTCGTGCCCAGCCTCACCGAGCTGCTGTTTGCGCTCGGCCTCGGGCCGTGGGTCGTGGCGCGCACCGGGTTCTGCATCCACCCGGCCGACGGCGTGGCAGCCGTGCCCAAGGCCGGCGGCACGAAGGACGTGAACCTGGGCCGGCTGCGGCGGCTGGCACCGACGCATGCCATCGTCAACGTCGATGAGAACCGCAGCGAGACGGCGCAAGCGCTGCGCGAGTTCGTGCCGCAGGTCATCGTCACCCACCCTTGTGGGCCGCAGGACGTGCCGGCGCTGATCGATCAGATCGCCGACACGTTCGCTGCGCTGCCCGGCGTGGCCGAGCGCGCGGCCGCGTTGAAGGCCGAGCTGCGCGCTGAACTCGCTGCCACGACAGCGCACGCCGACGTGCCGGTGCTCTACCTGATCTGGCGCGAACCCTGGATGACGGTGGCCCGCGACACCTACATCTCGCGCCTGCTGGCGTGCGTGGGCTGGCGCACGTTGCCCGCGATCGACGGCGGCGAGCACGGCGCCGCGCGCTACCCGGCGCTGCGTGGCGACGAGCCGTGGCTGGCCGGCGTGCGCGAGGTGCTGCTGTCCAGCGAGCCGTATGCCTTCACGGCGCAGCACGTCGCCCAGGCGCTGGCCCTGTGCCCGCGGGCGCGCGTGCGCCTGGTCGACGGCGAACTGCTGTCGTGGTACGGCCTGCGCACGGCGGCGGGTCTGCGCTACCTGCGCCAGCTCAGCGCCACGTAGGATCGTCGGATGGATCTTCTGAAGCCGCTGATCGCCCTGCTGGCCATCGTCAACCCGATCGGCGTCGTGCCCTTCTTCATCGCCTTCACGCAGAACCTGTCGCGTGCGCAGCGCCAGCGCACGATCAACATCTCGGCGTTCGCGGCCTTCGTCGTCATCGCCGTCAGCGCCGTCGCCGGCTTGAAGATCATCGAGTTCTTCGGCATCAGCATCGCCTCGTTCCAGGTCGGCGGCGGCACGCTGCTGCTCATCAGCGCGCTGCAGATGTTGAACGCCCAGCCGGCCGAAGCCAAGCCGGCCGACCTCGACGAAGGCAACCAGAAGGCCGACGCCGGTGCCTCGATCGCCATCGTGCCGCTGACCATTCCGCTGCTGACGGGCCCGGCGACGATCTCGACGATGGTCATCTATGCCGAGAAGGCGCGCCATGTCTGGGAGCAGGCGGTGCTCGTCGGCTACGGCGTCGTCATCGGCCTGGCTACCTACGTCGCTTTCAGCGCGTCGGGCCGCATCGCCAAGGTGCTCGGCCGCACCGGCATCAACGTCATGACGCGGCTGATGGGCCTGATCCTCGCGGCAATGGCGGTCGAGCTGCTGGCCGACGGGTTGACCAAGCTGTTTCCGGTGCTGGGGTCGCATCCGGGGCGCTGATGGCGCGCTGACTTCACGCAGGCTTCATTGCCAGCGCACACGGCGCGGCAACAGTCGCGGGCTTCGACAACACCTCGGGAGCCCCCCATGCGATTTCCGCTGCTGGCCAAGATGGCCGCGATCGGCCTGGTCATGTTGCTGCTGATGGGCGTGCTGACGCGCATCGACTGGCTGGTCAGCGAGCGCCACATGCGCCAGGGCGAAGCGATGCGCAGCGTGTCGCAGTCATTGGCCAGCGCGCAGACCTTGCTCGGCCCGCTGCTGCAACGCCAGTGCAGCGAGGAGTGGGACGTGCAGGAAGGCGAAGGCAACGCGCGCCGCAGCGTGACGCACAAACGCGGGTTCACACTGACCAGCGCGCCGCAATCGTTGAGCGCGCAGAGCCGGGCCGGCGCCGAAGCGCGCTACCGCGGCCTGTTCAAGGTCAATGGCTACGCCGGCGCCACCACGTTGACCGCGCGCTGGCCGCACCTGCAGGCCTTGCAGCCCAAGGCCGAGAACAAGGGCGGGCGGCTGCAATGCGCGCCTGCCACGGTGTTGTTGGCGCTGTCGGATGTGCGTGGCATCCGCGCGGCACAGGTGCTGGCTGACGGCGAGCCGGCCGAGGTGCGTCCCGGCACGGGGCATGGCACCTACACGCGCGGCTTTCACGCCGCGCTGACCGACGCGCGCTCGAACCAGAAGGACCAGGCGCTGGAGGTCAAGGTGACGCTCGACCTGCTCGGCACGGCGCGGCTGTCGCTGGTGCCTGCGGCCGACGAAGTGCGATGGTCGGTGCAGTCGGACTGGCCGCACCCGTCGTTCGGCGGCCGCTTTCTGCCGGCCACGCGTGAGGTCAACGCGCAGGGCTTCAGTGCGCAGTGGAGCGTGTCCTCGCTCGGCAGTTCGGCGGCGGTCAACGTGGTGTCGAAGGCGCAGGCCCTGTGCGAGGTCATCGACGTGGCCGCAGCGGCCGGCGACGACGCCTCGGCGGTGGTGCAAGGCAGGTCCGGCGCCTGCGTGGACACGATGGACGTGTCCTTCATCGACCCGGTGAACCCCTACTCGCTGACCGACCGCGCGACCAAGTACGCGATGCTGTTCATCGTCCTCACCTTCGCCGCCGTCGCGCTGACGGAAGTGATGGCGCGGCGGCGCGTGCACCCGATCCAGTACGCGCTCGTCGGCCTGGCCCTCGCACTGTTCTACCTGCTGCTGATCAGCCTGTCGGAGCACATCGCCTTCGCGCAGGCCTATGCAGTGGCGAGCGCGGCCTGCGTCGCGCTGCTCGGCTACTACGCGCGGCACATGCTCGGCAGCTGGCGCGCCGGCGGCCTGTTCGGCGCCGGCATTGCGCTGTTGTACGGCCTGCTGTGGATGCTGCTGCGCATGGAGCAGTGGTCGCTGGCGATCGGCGCGGTGATGTTGTTCGCCGTGCTCGCCGTCGTCATGGTGCTGACGCGCCGCCTCGACTGGTATGCGCTGCTGGCGCAGTTGCCGTCGCCGGCGCCGCGCCGCGGCGATGCGGCGGCGGCAGCGGCCTGAGCAGGTAACCTCGATGCCACGCAGCGAATCCGGGCTGTCGAAAGGGCCTCGCGATTGCAAGACTGGGACTACATCGTCGTCGGCGCCGGAACCGCCGGCTGCCTGCTCGCCAACCGCCTCTCGGCCGATGCGCCCACGCGCGTGCTGTTGCTCGAAGCCGGCGGGCGCGACGACTACGCGTGGATCCACATCCCCGTCGGTTATCTGTACTGCATCGGCAACCCGCGCACCGACTGGCTGTACAAGACCGAGCCCGACGCGGGCCTGAACGGCCGCGTGCTGCGTTATCCGCGCGGCAAGGTGCTCGGCGGCTCGTCGTCGATCAACGGCATGATCTACATGCGCGGCCAGTCGCGCGACTACGACGGCTGGGCGGCGCAGCTCGGTGACGACGCCTGGCGCTGGGACGCCTGTCTGCCGTTTTTCAAGCAGCATGAAGACCATTGGCGTGGCGGCGATGCGCTGCACGCGGACCCTGAGTACGCTGCGTACCACGGCGTCGGCAACGAGTGGCGCGTCGAGCGGCAGCGCCTGTCGTGGCCGCTGCTCGATGCTTTCGCGCTGGCAGCGCAGCAAGCCGGCATCCCGGCCAGCGACGACTTCAACCGCGGCAACAACGAAGGCGTCGGCTACTTCGAGGTCAACCAGAAACGCGGCGTGCGCTGGAACGCGAGCAAGGCCTTCCTGCGTCCGGTGCGCCAGCGGCGCAATCTCGAACGTGCGCACCGGCGCGATGGTGACGCGGCTGGTGATCGAGCGCCGCGGCGACGGGGCCTTGCACGCATCGGGCGTGGAGGTGCGCACGGCCGGCGGCATGCAGACGCTGCGCGCGGCGCGCGCGGTGGTCATGGCGGCCGGCGCCATCGGCACGCCGCAGCTGCTGCAGCTCTCGGGCCTCGGCCCGCCAGAGCTGCTGCGCGCGCACGGCATCGACGTGCTGCACGACCTGCCCGGGGTCGGCGAGAACCTGCAGGACCACTTGCAGATCCGCGCCGTGTTCGGCGTCTCGGGCCTGCCGCGCAGCGGCACGCTGAACACGCTGGCCAGCACCTGGCCGGGCAAGGCGCGCATCGCGCTGCAGTACGCACTGACGCAGCGCGGGCCGATGAGCATGGCGCCGTCGCAGCTCGGCGCTTTTGCGCGCTCGTCGCCGGAGCGCGCGTGGCCCAACCTCGAGTACCACGTGCAGCCGCTGTCGCTCGACGCCTTCGGCGAGCCGCTGCATTCGTACCCGGCGTTCACGGCCAGCGTGTGCAACCTCAACCCCGAGTCCCGCGGCAGCGTGCGCATCGCTTCGCCGCGCGCCGACGATGCGCCGAAGATCGCGCCGCACTACCTCAGCACCGGTGGCGACCGCCTCGTTGCCGCGCAGTCGCTGCGCCTGACGCGGCGCATCGCCGGTCAGCCGGCGCTGGCCGCGTACGCGCCGCGCGAGTTGAAACCCGGCGTCGAATTCGAGTCCGACGAAGCCTTGTCGCCGACTGGCCGGTGACATCGGCACGACGATCTTCCACCCGGTGGGCAGCTGCAAGATGGGCCGCAGCGGCGATGCGCTGGCCGTGCTCGATGCGCGGCTGCGTGTGCGCGGCGTCGGCGGCCTCGTCGTCGCCGACGCCAGCGCGATGCCGACGATCACCAGCGGCAACACCAACGCGCCGACGCTGATGATCGCCGAGCGCGCTGCGCAGTGGTTGCGTGCAGGCGTCACTAGTAAGACCTGACGATGCAGGCCGCACGCCCCCGTCCCTAGACTCGCGTGCATGTCAGAACCTGACGCGCCGGCCGCGCGCAAGGCAGCAGCAAAACAAAGACAGCGGCCCCGCCACGGCGGCTGAGACGAAGCCGCGCCACGGTGTGGCGACACGGCTGGGCGCCGCCTTGGCCGCGGTGCTGGCCATCGTGCTGCTGGCCACCGTCGCCGTCGTGCTGGCGTGGCGCGCATCGCAGGGCAGCCCGGCCTGGGGCGCGACGGGCGTGTTGGCTTCGTTGCTGCTCGGCGGCGCGGCGCTGTGGCTGGTGCGGCGCCTGGTGCGCGACACCAACCGCGACGCGCAGGCCCTGGCGGCCTTCGCCGAGCGCCTGCGCGGCGGCGACGTGGCCGGCGCGTTGCGCGCGGTGCGTGCCGAGTCGCCGGGCGCGATTTCGGTCTGGGGCCAGCTCGGCGGCGTCGCGGCAGGCGAGCCCACTGCTGCCGCGGCGTCGCAGTTCGACCAGCAGGCGCACGAAGTCGAAGTCGCGCTCGGCGCGCGCGAGCAACGCTGGCAGGCGCGCATGCGCCTGTCGGCCGATTGGCATTGGGAAACCGACGGCGAGCTGAAGCTGATTTGGGTCTCGCAGGATCTGGCGTCGCTGGTCAAGCTCGGCGTGCAGCCGGCCGATCTGATCGGCCACCGCCTCGACGCCGTGCCGCTGTTCCAACCGCCCGACGGCGGCTGGGTGCCGATCGTCGAACGCACGGCGCAGCGCAAGGCCCTGCGCGATGTGATCATCGAAGTGCGGCGCCGCGGCCGCTCGCCGATCTGGGTCGCTTTGAACGGCCGCGCGCATTTCGGCGACGACGGCCAGTACACCGGCTACGAAGGCGTGGGCCGCGACGTCACCGACGAGCGCATCGCGTACCTGCGCTTGGCCGACAGCGAGCGCCGCCACGCCATGATGGCTGAGCTGGCGGCCGACTGGTACTGGCAGACCGATGAAGCGCACCGCATCGTCGAAGTCGGCCCGGTGGCGCGGCAGATCGCCGGCAAGCGCATCGATCAGATCATCGGCCACACGCGCTGGGAAGCCTACCCCGACGGCGCCAGCGCCGGCGAGTGGCAGGCCCACCGCGACGACCTCGACGCGCGGCGGCCCTTCCGCGGCTTGGAGTTCGCGCTGCGCCAAGCCGGGCAGACGCTGCGCTGGGTGTCGGTGAGCGGCCTGCCGCGATTCGACGCGCGCCAGCAGTTCATCGGCTACCACGGCGTCGGCCGCGACATCACGCTGAAAAAACGCGCCGAGCGTTTGCTGCTGACGCGAAACGAACAGCTGGAACGTCTGGTGGCCGTGCGCACCGCCGCGCTGGAGCAGAACAACCGCGACCTCGAAGCTTTTGCGCGCCAGCTCGCGCATGAGTTGCGCACGCCGATCAGCCAGGTCGTCGGCCTGACGGATCTGCTCAAGAGCGCGGCCTGGGAGCGCCTGGAGGGCAGCGAGCGCGAGTGGCTGCGCCTGGCCGGGCAATCCGCGCGCGAGATGTCGCACACCGTGACCGCGCTGTTGGAGCTGGCGCGCTCGACCTCGACGGCCTTGCTGTTGGAGCCGGTGGACCTCTCCGCGCTTGCCGAATCGGTGATCGCCGAGCTGCCGTGGCTCGAACGCGCGGCCGAGGTGCAGTGGCGCGTCGAGCCCGGGCTGGTCGCGCATTGCAGCGCGCCGCTGGCGCGCGTGGTGCTGACCAACCTGCTCGGCAACGCCGCCAAGTTCACGCGCGATGTGGCCGCGCCGCAGGTCGAGCTGGCGCGCGAGCCGGCGCAGGACGGCGCCTTCTTCGTGCAGGACAACGGCGCCGGCTTCGACGCCGAACGCGCCGACGCGCTGTTCCAGCCCTTCGTGCGCCTGCACCGCAGCGACCAGTTCCAGGGCACGGGCCTGGGCCTGTCGATCGTGCGCCGCATCATCGAGCGCCACGGCGGCAGCATCAACGCGCAGGGGCAAGCCGGCAAGGGCGCGCGTTTCGTGCTGCGCTTCTCGCCGGCGCGCGTGGTCGAAATGAACACGCAGGGCGGCGTCGCGGCCTGAATGGGCCCACCCGTTCGGGCTGAGGTATCGAAGCCCTTGTCGAGGCGCACGAGCCCTTCGATACCTCAGGGCGAACGGGCTGATGGCCGCGACGAGAATCTGTGCATGTCCGAACTGCTGATCGTCGCCGTGGCCGCCGCACTCGCCGGCTTCGTCGATGCCATCGTCGGCGGCGGTGGCCTGGTGCTCGTGCCGGCGCTGTTCGCGGTCTATCCGAATGCCGTGCCGGCCACACTGCTCGGCACCAACAAGGGCGGTGCGGTCTGGGGCACGGCGTGGGCGACGTGGCAATTCGCCAAGCGCGTGCAACTGCGTTGGGGCTCGCTGTTGCCGGCCGTCGCCGCGGCGCTCGCCGGCAGCTTTGCCGGTGCCTGGGCGGTGACGCAGGCGAGCGCCGACGGCTTGAAGCGCGCGCTGCCGTTCATCCTCGGCGCGGTGCTGATCTACACGCTGTTGAAGAAGGAACTCGGCCGCCACCACACGCCGCGCTTTGACGGCGCACGCGAGGCCGCGCTGGCCTCGGCGATCGGCGCCGTGATCGGCTTCTACGACGGCTTCTTCGGCCCCGGCACGGGCAGCTTCTTCGTCTTTCTGTTCGTGCGCGCGCTCGGCTACGACTTTCTGCATGCCAGTGCGAGTGCGAAGCTGCTCAACACCGCAACCAACGCCGCCGCGCTCGTGCTGTTCGCGTGGAAGGGCCATGTCTGGTGGCACCTGGCGCTGGTCATCGCCGTGGCCAACATCGCCGGCAGCCTGGCCGGCACGCGCCTGGCGTTGAAGCATGGCGCGGGCTTCGTGCGCAGCGTCTTCATCGTCGTCGTCGCATTGCTGATTGCCAAGACTGCTTACGACGCCTTCATTCGCGGCGGTTAGAGTCGCGGCCGAAGACAAGGAGACACAGCAGCGTGAACAAGCGCGAGTTTTTCAACGTGCTCGGTGCGGCGGCCGCGGCTGGTTTCGCGCTCGGCCGCAGCGGCAGCGCGCGGGCCGCGTCGCCGTATGACCTGCCGCTGCAGTTCAGTCGCAGCGACAGCGTCAGCCTGCTGCACATGACCGACTGCCACGCGCAGTTGCTGCCGATGTACTTCCGCGAGCCGAGTGTCAACCTGGGCATCGGCAGCCAGCGCGGCAGGCTGCCGCACCTGACGGGCATGGCGCTGCTCAAGGACGCGCGCCTGTACGCCGATTCGCCCGAGGCCTATGCCTTCACCTCGCTCGACTTCGAGCGCGCCGCCAAACGCTACGGCAAGGTCGGCGGCTTTGCGCATCTGGCCACGCTCGTCAAGCGCATGAAGGCCTCGCGCCCCGGCGCGCTGCTGCTCGACGGCGGCGACACCTGGCAGGGCTCGGCCACCGCGCTGTGGACGCGCGGCCAGGACATGGTCGACGCGGCCAAGCTGCTCGGCGTCAATCTGATGACCGGGCATTGGGAATTCACGCTCGGCGCCGAGCGTGTGCAGGAGGTGGTGGAGAAAGACTTCAAGCCGGCCGGCATCGAATTTCTGGCGCAGAACGTGCGCACGACGGACTTCAACGACGAGGTCTTCAAGCCGTACGTGATGCGCACGATCAACGGCCACCCGGTGGCGGTGATCGGCCAGGCCTTTCCGTACACGCCGATCGCCAACCCGCGCTACTTCACGCCGGCGTGGAGCTTCGGCATCCGCGAAGAGGAGTTGCAGAGGACGGTGGACGCGGCGCGCGCCAAGGGCGCGCATGCGGTGGTGCTGCTGTCGCACAACGGCATGGACGTGGACTTGAAACTGGCGACGCGCGTCTCGGGCATCGACGCCATCCTCGGCGGCCACACGCACGACGGCGTGCCGCGGCCGGTGGTGGTGAGAAAAGGGCCCGTGGCAGACCATCGTCAGCAACGCCGGCAGCAACGGCAAGTTCTTGGGCGTGCTCGATCTGCAGATCAAGGGCCCGCGCGTCGTCGACTTCCGCTACACGCTGCAACCGGTGTTCTCGCAACTGCTGCCGGCCGACCGCGAGATGAGCGCGCTGATCGCCAAGCTGCGCGCGCCGCACGAAGCGCAGTTGAAGGAGGTGCTGGCCACGACCGACGGCACGCTGTTTCGCCGCGGCAACTTCAACGGCAGCTGGGACCAGCTGCTGCTCGACGCGCTGATGGCCACACAGGACGCACCGATCGCGTTTTCCCCGGGCTTTCGCTGGGGCACGAGCCTCTTGCCCGGCGCGCCGATCACGCGCGAACACCTGATGGACCAGACCGCGACCACCTACTCGTACGCGACGCTGAACGACATGAGCGGCGCGATGATCAAGACCGTGCTCGAAGACGTGGCCGACAACCTCTTCAACCCCGACCCGTACTACCAGCAGGGCGGCGACATGGTGCGCGTCGGCGGCCTGACCTATGCCATCGAGCCCGGTGCGACGATGGGCTCGCGCATCAGCGACCTGCGTCTGAAGGGCCAGCCGCTCGATGCCGACAAGCTCTACAAGGTGGCCAGCTGGGCACCGGTGGCCGAAGGCGCGCGCACGATGGGCTTGAAGCCGGTGTGGGAACTCGTCGAGCCATGGCTGAAGGCGCAGAAGACGATCACGCCGCGCGCGGTCAACACACCGCGGCTGATCGGCATGCAGGGCAACCCGGGGCTGGCGTAGAGGCGCCGCTCCACTCCAGGCTTGGGAAAGCCCGCTGCTAAAGGTGTCCGGCAACGCGCTACGCTGCGCGCCACACCAATTCATCGCCGGAGACAAGCCATGAGCCAAGTCGATCCTTCCGCCCTGGCGCTGCAACGCCTGTACCACTGGGAAAAGACCACGCCCGAACGGATCGTCTTCACCCAGCCCTACGAGGGCGCCGCCAAAGGCTCCGGCCAAGTCCGCACCTGGACGTGGAAGCAGGCGATGGACGAAACGCGGCGCATGGCCGCGTACCTGAAAAGCCTGAACCTGCCGGCCGGCAGCCACATCGCGCTGATCTCGAAGAACACCGCGCAGTGGCTGATGACCGACTGGGCGATCTGGATGGCCGGCCATGTCTCGGTGCCGCTGTACCCGACGCTGGCGGCAGACACCATCCGCCAGATCCTCGAGCACAGCGAAGCCAAGCTGCTCTTCGTCGGCAAACTGGATGGCTGGGACGGCATGAAGGCCGGCGTGCCCAAGGGTCTGGCGTGCATCACCCACCCGCTCGCACCCGCCAACGCCGTGCCCGGCGCGCCGGCCTGGGACGAGCTGATCAAGAAGCACCAGCCGCTGGCCGGCGACCCCGTGCGGCCGGCCGACGAGATGAGCACGATCATGTACACCTCGGGCACCACCGGCATGCCCAAGGGCGTGATGCACAGCTTCGGCACATTCGCCTGGAGCGTGCAGTCGGGCCTGAAGCGCGTGCCGATCGACAACAACGCGCGCATGCTGTCCTACCTGCCGCTGTCGCACATAGCAGAGCGCACGCTGGTCGAGCACGGCCTGATGGCCACCGGCATGCAGGTCTGGTTCGCCGAAAGCCTGGACACCTTCACGCTCGATCTGCAACGCGCCAAGCCGACGGTGTTCTTCTCGGTGCCGCGCCTGTGGGTCAAGTTCCAGCAGGGCATCAACCACAAGATGCCGCCGGCCAAGCTCGACCGGCTGCTGAAGATTCCGATCATCGGCGGCCTGGTGCGCAAGAAGGTGCTGAAGGCGCTCGGCCTCGACCAATGCACCTTCGCCGCCGGCGGCGCCGCGCCGATGCCGCCCGACCTGCTGCGCTGGTACAACAAGCTCGGCCTCGATCTGGTCGAGGTCTACGGCATGACGGAGAACTGCGGTGTCAGCCACGCCACGCTGCCGGGCAAGCAGCGCCCGGGCACGGTCGGCCTGCCGTACGACGGCATCCAGAGCCGGCTCGACCCGGTGAGTGGCGAGATCCAGATGAAGAGCCCGGGCCTGATGCTCGGCTACTTCAAAGAGCCCGAGCAGTCACGCGCCACGATGACCGACGACGGCTGGCTGAAAACCGGCGACAAGGGCGCGCTCGACGCCGAAGGCAACCTGAAGATCACCGGCCGCGTGAAAGACCTCTTCAAGACCAGCAAGGGCAAGTACGTCGCACCGGCGCCGATCGAAGACCGGCTGGTGATGAACGAGCTCGTCGAGGCCTGCGCCGTCACCGGCGCCAACCTCGGCCAGCCGCTGGGCATCGTCATGCTCAATGTCGAAGGCATCACCAAGGCCAAGAGCGCCGACGGCCGCAAGGACATCGAGAGTTCGCTGACGGCGCATCTGGCCACCATCAACGGCAAGCTCGACCCGCACGAGCAGCTCGATTGCGTCGTCGTCATCACCGAGCCGTGGAGCGTGGACAACGGCTTCATCACGCCGACCTTCAAGGTCAAGCGCAACCGCATCGAAGAGGTCTACGGCGCGAACTACGAGAAGTGGGTCGGGTCGCGCAAGAAGGTGATCTGGCAGCAGGCAATGTGACGCCCGATGGCGATTGACTGGGGTCTGCTCGAGTACGCGCCGGCGCTGATCGGCGGTGCGCTGATCGGCCTGGCGTCGGCGCTGCTGATCCTCGGCGCCGGGCGCGTCGCTGGCATCGCTGGCATCGTCGGCGGGGCGCTGCAAAGCCTGGCGCTCGGCCGCGCACCGGGGCGTGATGCGATCCGCTGGGCCTTCATCGGCGGGCTGCTGATCGCGCCCTGGGTGTGGCGCCTGTTCGCGCCGCTGCCATCGGCCACGAGCAGCGCCGGCCCGGTGCTGTTGATCGTTGCCGGCCTGGTCGTCGGCATCGGCGTGCGCATGGGCAGCGGCTGCACCAGCGGCCACGGCGTCTGCGGCCTGTCGCGCCTGTCGCTGCGCTCGCTGGCCAACGTGCTCGCCTTCATGGGCGCCGGCGCCGTCACCGTGTTCGTGCTGCGCCATGGGCTCGGGGGCTGAACGATGGGCGCACTGCTCGCCTTGCTTGCCGGCCTGGTCTTCGGCATCGGCCTGCTGATGAGCGGCATGACCGACCCGGCCAAGGTGCAAGGCTTTCTCGACCTGGCCGGGCGCTGGGACCCGAGCCTGGCCTTCGTCATGGGCGGCGCGATCCTGGTCGCGATCGGCGCCTTCACGCTCGCCCGGCGGCGCGCGGCGGCAGGGCGCAAGAGCTGGAGCGGCGAGCCGATCGAGCTGTCGACATCGAAAACGATCGACGCGCGGCTCCTCGGCGGCGGCGTGCTGTTCGGCATCGGCTGGGGCGTCGCCGGTTTTTGTCCCGGCCCGGCGCTGGTCGCGATGTCCGGCGGCTTCGCGCCCGCGCTGTGGTTCGTGCCGGCGATGCTCGCCGGCATGGTGCTGCACGACGCAGTGATGCGGCGGCGCGCGGCGTGACTCTTCGGCTGCGCCGGGCGTTGTTGATCACCGCCGCGGCGACACTCGCCGCGGGTTGCGCCACGCTGCCGCCACCGCCGCCCTCGCGCACGCCGAGCGCGGCAGAGAAGGAAGAAGCAAGGCGAACATTCGTCGCGCCGTACCTGGCTTGCATGCAGGCCGAAGCGCGCAAGCAGGGCGGTGCGGGCAGCGCGGTGGACATGAGTGAGCTTCGCTGCGGCCACCACATCCAGCAACTGCGCCGCTACGGTGCGAGCAAAGACTACGATGCGCTGCGCTGGAGCGACTACACCCGGCAGGTCGAACGCGACGGGCGCGCGGCGGCCACGCGCTGACTTCATTCAGGAGATCGACACATGGGCTGGTTCTCAAAAACGGACGACGGCTTTTTCCTCGCCACGATCGTGCCCAGCGCCGGCGACGGCGGGCCGCGCATCGAGAAGTACCTCGGTGTCGTCAACGGCGAAGCCATCATCGGCGCCAACATCTTTCGCGACCTGTTCTCGTCGGTGCGCGACGTCGTCGGCGGCCGCGCCGGTGGCTATGAGCGCGCGCTGTCCGGCGCCCGCGACGCGGCGCTCGACGACATGAAAGCCGCCGCGCGCGAACTCGGCGCCAACGGCGTCGTCGGCGTCGACTTCGACTACGAAGTGCTCGGCGAGGCCAACGGGATGATGATGGTGGCAGTTAGCGGGACGGCGGTGCAGATGGGAGAGTCCTAGAATCCGACGCATGTCCAGCACGCTGCGCGCACCGATCGCCCTCTTCGAGTACCTTCAACGCGAAGAGACAAGCGAAGGACGCCACGAGTACGTCGGCGGCGAAGTGCATGCGATGGTCGGCGGCACGCTGCGGCACAACAGGCTTGCGATGAACATCGCGCGTGCCCTATCCGACCGCCTCCTCGGCACGCCGTGCCAGGTTTTCATGGAAGGCGTGAAGCTGCACGTGCAGGCTGCGGACAGCGTCTACTACCCCGACGTGATCGTGTACTGCGGGTCGAGCGTTGCCGACAACACCAAGGTGCTGCAGGACGCGGCGCTGGTAGTCGAGGTGTTGAGTGAGTCGACGATGGAGATCGATCGCCGCGAAAAGCTCGCCGCGTACCGCAAGCTGCCGGGGTTGCGCGCTTACTGGATCGTCAGCCAAACCGAGCAGCGCGTCGAACTGCATTCGCGCGATGCGGCGGGGCAGTGGCGCGCTGCTGAGTGCGGCCGCGGCGACGAGATCCCGGCGGCGTGGTTGAGCGGCGATGGCATTGCGCTGTCCAGCCTGTATGCGGGTACGGACATCGGTTGAAGACCGCTCAGCCGCTTGGTTGACGGGGTTGCCGCATCCACGTTGTCGGCGAGAAGTCACTGTGCCAGTGCATAGACACGCCTAAAACGCCAAGAGAGTTCGCCGTGACCAAAACCACACACGCAATCAAGCTCTGGGGCAACAACCTGGGTATTTGCATTCCTGCTGCGATCGCGCTATATCAGCAGGAGCGCCAGAACATCATGGAGCGGCGTGAAGGCACCGTGAAGGCCGCGTCGCTCGTCGCAGGTTCAGTGGCTCTCTCGCGCGTGGCTTCCGACCAGTTCATCTCCATTTGTCTCGCGGTCATCTTCGCGGGCACTGCGGGGTCCCTGGTATTTGGATGGGGCACAAAGGCGCGCGATGCGGCAAAACGTGCTGCAGAGTGGATATCCATTGATCGAGACATCGAAGCGGCTGGAGAACGCCATTTCACGGAAGTGCAGCTAAACGGGTGGGCAGCGCGATGCAACGAGGTGGAGGCCGGAGAGCCTGCTCCAAATCAAGCCCTGCTCGAGGCTTGCTATCGAAGGGCATGTGATGGCCTGGGGTGCGACTACACAAAGGACCCAGACAAGTACACGGGGTGGCGTCCCCTAATGCTCATTCCATAAGGCGCTGCGGGAGAAGAGCCACCGCATCGGCGACGAGCCGTCGCTCGGTGAGCTTCAATCCAACGTCACCTCCCCCCGCACCGCCCCCGCCCGATCCGCGCGCGCGGTGAGGCCGATGCGCATCCCCTTCGGCCCCTTCACCACCCACTCCGCCACCGCCCGATCGGCGGTGATCTCGCGCGACGGCAAAAACGCCTGCTGGCTCGTCTTCGGCGCATGGCCTTCCAACTGCGGCCCTTCGAAGCGGTGCTTGCCGTTGATCAGCGACACGTCCGGATGCTCGGGCAGATGGATCTCGAACATCACGCCGCGCACCACCTTGCGGTCGAGCGCGAGCTGCGTCACGTAAGCCGGCAGATAACCGGTGTTGGCGACGGCGAAGCGCACGCGCCAGGTGTCGTTGCCGAGTGCGCGCACTTCGGTGCGCAGCATCTCGAGCTTCGGCAGCGAGAGCGCGATCTGCGTCATCCACGCCGGAAAACGCGCCGCCTCGCGCTCGCGCAAATGTGGTGGCGGGTTGCGCCAGTAGTTCATCTTGTCCCAGCCGCCGATCTCGACGGCACCCAACTGCGGATGCTTGAACGGCTTCCAGTCCACATAGGCTTGGCCGTTGCACTGCTTGTCGCTCCATGCCAATAACTTCAGGTCGTCTTCGACCGGATGCTCGCGGTACCACTCGATCCACTTGTAGTCGCTGATGCCGGCTTCCTTGTTCGGCGACCAGATCTCGACCACCCAGAACAGCGCGCCCAGGTGTTCGTAGACCCAGTCCTGCGTGCCGGTGATCACGTCCTTCGGGTGGTACTTGAACTCGTGCCAGATGCTGATCGCCGGGTAGCCGGTGAGCTTCTCGCCGAGCGCGGAGAAACGCTTGATGCTCCACAGGTCTTCGGGCGCCATGTCGTCGTCGCTCTTGCTGCCCATCGGCCGCAGGATGACGCCGCTGTGCGTGTGGTAGCTGATCGCCGCGCCGATGTTCGGATGCTGACGATGAAGTCCACCATCGCCCGCACTTCGGGCTCGCTCGTCGGGTACGGGCCGGCGCCGAGCTGCTCGTGTTCGCCGCGCCAGTTGGTCGGGAAGTTGCGGTTCAGGTCGAGCCCTTCGGCGTCGCGGTTGACGCTCATCGTCAGGCCGTCCCAATGCGTCAGCGTGCCTTCGGGCATCAGCCGGTAGTACTCGCCGCCGAACTCGCCGGGCTCGCGCGCCACCATCAGCCGCGGTTCGGTGGCGTGCTTCTTGTACGCGCCATGCGGGTCGGGCACGCGCATCGTCAGCATGCGGCCGTCGCCGTCCACGTCTTCTTGCGTCAGGCCTTCGACCGTGTCTTCGTCGTACGGATACGGCCGCGTCGATGAGCGGATGTGGCGCGGCTTGTCGGCCAGGGCGAGCTCGGCACCGTCGGGGTTCAGCCGCGGGCAGAGATAGACGACGCGCGTGTCGAGCAGTTGCGTGATGTCGCGGTCGCTGCCGAACTTGACGACGAGTTCGTGCAGGTAATACAGGCAGGCCGTGCACGCGGTGAGCTCGGCGGCGTGGATGTTGCCGTCGGCCCAGAAGGCGGGCTTGTCTTCCGCGTCGCCGGTGGAGAAGTTGGTGACGGTGGCCACCCAGATGTCGCGGCCCTCGTGGCTCTTGCCGATCGAGGCCACGCGCACCAGGCCCGGCGCCGCGGCCGCGTAGTCGTGCAGCAGTTGCGAGAGTTCTTCGTGGCGGTAGAAGGTGTCGAAGCGCGGAACGGGCAATGCGGACATGGTGGCGCGACAAAGAGAAAAAGGCCGGGCAAGCATACTGCCCGGCGTTGCCGTTGGCCGCGCGTCAGGGTCCCGCGCGCCCGCCGACGAAGACGCGCAGCTCGCCCGGCGCCATCGCCGTCCAACGCTCGTTGGCCGTCATCGGCTCGGTGGCGACAACAGCCACGCGGTCGTTCGGCGTCGTGTGCGCGCCGAAGTCCACCGTCACGTCGTCATCGGACAGCGTCGCCTGCGCCGAACGGATGCGCACGCTCGATGCAATGCAGCGCGGTACTGCAATGCGCCCACAGCGCCTGGCCGTTGCACAGCAGCAGGTTGAAGGTGCCATGCGCGGCAGGCTGCGGCAGCAATTCGCGCAGCGTGATCGTCAGCTCGACGACTGTCGGCACGCTGGCGTGCGACTTGGCCAGCTCCTGCATCAGCCAGCAGAACGCGCGCTCGCTGTCGGTGTCGCCGACGGGTTTGAACGCGGCGTGCAGCCGCGGCGTGAACCCCTTCAGGTCGCCGTTGTGCGCGAACACCCAGTAGCGGCCCCAGAGTTCGCGCACGAAGGGGTGCGTGTTCTCCAGCGCCACGCGGCCCTGCGTGGCTTTGCGGATGTGGGCGATGACGTTGTCGCTCTTGATCGGATAGCGCCGCACCAGCTCGGCCACCGGCGACTCGCGCGCGCTGTGGTGGTCGACGAAGGTGCGTAGCCCCTTGTCCTCGAAGAACGAAATGCCGAAGCCGTCCTTGTGCTCGTCGGCGCGCCGCGCCAGGCCGTCGAAGCTGAAGCACACGTCCGTGGGGACGTTGGCGTTCATGCCGAGGAGCTGGCACACGATCTATGGGATAGGGACGAAGAGGCGAAGGATGCCGCGCACGCTGATGAGGTTGCCCGGATTGCCGCGCTCTTCGAGCACCGCGCTCATGCGGCGCAGCACGCGCGGGCTCTTTTTGGCGCGCGAGATCACCAGGTTGGCCAGCCACGGGTGGTTGTTGACTTCGTTGGCGCGCTCGTAGAGATCGAAGCGCGGCTTCAACTCCATCAGCTCGGCCTCGTACTGTGCGCGCGCCTGGGCGTCGGTCATCATCGTGTCGCGTGCCGCGGTGATGGTCTCGGCGGCGAGGATGCCGGTCTCCAGCGCCTTGCCGATGCCCTCGCCGGTGAACGCATAGGTGCTGCCGGCGGCTTCGCCGGTGACGAGCAGGCCGGGGCGCGAGAAGCGCGCGCCTTCGAGCGAGCAGCGCAGCGGCGCGCCCTTGAGCGGCGCCACCTGTTCGCCGCCCGACATCAGCTCCTGCGCCAGCGGATAGACGGCGCAGAAGCGCTCGAACATCTGGCGCAGGTTGACGTCGGCCATGGCCTCGCGGCCATCGTCGCCGCTGGCCGTGTGGCTGTGAGCCAGGCCGACGCCGATGTTGTAGAGGCCGCCCGGGCAGGGAAAGATCCAGCCGTAGCCCTTGGACAGCTTCTTGTGCCAGAGCACTTCGAGGCCCGTGATGCGGCCGCTCATCTTCGGGTTGCGCACATAGGTGCGCATGGCCACGCCGCTGGGCGTGCGGCGCTCGCACAGGCCGGCGGCCATCAGCGCCGCGGGCACCGCGCCGGTGGCCAGCACCACCCACGGCGTCTGCACGTCGTGCGTGCGCTCGCCGATCTTCAGCCGCGCCCCGCAGACGCGCTGCTGGCCATCGAGCAGCGGCGCTTCGAAGCGCGCCGGCGCGCACCACTGCGCGCCGTCGTCCATCGCCGCGCGGCGCAGGATGTCGTCGAGCAGCAGGCGCGGCAGCGCGGCCAGGCGGCCGGGCACATCGACGCGCCCGCCGTTCGGTGCGATGCAGGCCAGATGCGGCAAGTGCAGCGCGTGCTTCATCACCTCCTGATAGACGCCCATGCGGCCGAACGCGGTGTGCGCATCGGGAATCAGGGCATCGCCGCAGACCTTGTCGCGCGGGAACTCGTGCTGATCGACCAGCAGCGGCTTGAATCCGGCGCGTGCCAACTGCTGCGCGCAGGCGCTGCCCGCGGGGCCGGCGCCGACGATGAGCACGTCACATGAAGAAGGGGGCGTTGGCATCGGGCTGCGATTGTAGGCAGCCCCTCGCCGGGCCCCAGGCCGTCAAACGTGCGCTTTGACCTTCAAGCGCCACGCATGCAGCAGCGGCTCGTGGATCAGGACGACCGAGCCTCTTGCTTGACCTTCAATCGCCACGCATGCGGTCTGGATGATCCCTTCTCAGCCATGCTTTGGTCGGATCAACACGGCCGTCGCGAGCACATGCCGTCAAAATGAGGCCAGCGTGGGAGGCTTATGGCGAGAATTTTCGACAACATCGAGCAAGACCTGCTGGGCGCGTTGCGCGCCACCCTGGCGGTCTCCAAGCGGGCTGACTTTCTGCGTCGGCTACCTCAATCTTCGCGGCTGGCAGGCGGTCGATGACTTGATTCAGCCGTGGTCGTCGCGGCAGGGCAGGTTTGTCGCGTTCTGGTCGGCATGCAGCGGCCGCCGCACGACGAGATTCGGGACCTGTACCGCGCAGGTTCGGGCCCGACGGGCTGGACAACGCAACCGCCGTTCGCCTCAAGACCCAGTTCGCCGCACACCTGCGCGAGCAAATCACCTTGGGCATTCCGACGGGCAAGGATGAAGCCGCATTGCGCACGCTGGCGCGCCAGCTTCGCGCCGGCCAAGTCGTGCATCAAGCTCTTCCTGCCCTACCCCCTGCACGCCAAGCTGTACCTGCTGTTCCGCGATGACGTGAACAACCCGATCACCGGCTTCGTCGGCAGCAGCAACCTCACGATGCAGGGGCTGGCCAGGCAGGGCGAGCTGAACGTCGATGTGCTCGACCACGACGCCACGCAGCGAGCTGTCGAAGTGGTTCGACGACCGCTGGGGCGACCGCTGGGCCTGGACGTATCCGCCGAACTGGCGGAGATCATCGAGGCGAGTTGGGCGCGCGAAGCAGGCGATTCCGCCGTACCACATCTACCTCAAGATCGCCTACCACCTGAGCACCGAGGCGCGCGCCGGCTTGAGCCAGTTCCGGCTTGCCCGCGCGGCTTCGAGCAAGACCTGTTCGAGTTCCAGAAGGCGCGGTCAAGATCGCCGCGCGCCACCTGAACCGCCGCGGCGGCGTGATGATCGGCGACGTGGTGGGCCTGGGCAAGACGATGATGGCCACCGCGCTGGCCCGCATGTTCGAGGACGATCTCGGCTACGAGACGCTGATCATCTGCCCGAAGAACCTGGAGCCGATGTGGGAGCGCTACCGAACCGAGTACGGCCTGCGTGGCAAGGTGCTGCCGATCAGCCAGGTGACGAAGAAGTTGCCCGACCTCCGGCGCTACCGGCTGGTGCTGATCGACGAAAGCCACAACCTGCGCAACCGCGAGGGCCGGCGCTACAGGGCCATTGCCGACTACATCCGCAGCTGCGACGCCAAGGTCATCCTGCTCACGGCCACGCCCTACAACAAGACCAATACCGACCTGTCCAGCCAGCTGCGCCTGTTCATCGACGAAAAGGCCAACATCGGCATCCGCCCCGAGCGACTACATGCGCAAGCACGGCATGGGCGAGGCGGAGTTCGAGCGCCAGCACCAGTGCCGGTCAATTCGATCCTGGCCATCGAGAAGAGCGACGAGTTCGACGACTGGCGCGAGCTGATGCGCCTGTACATGGTGCGCCGCACGCGCAGCTTCATCATCGAGCACTACACCGAGGCCGACGAACGGGGCCGCCGCTACCTGCCTGGCACGGACGGCGAGAAGCGCTACTTCCCGCAGCGCGAGCCGCGTCATTGCAAGTTCGCCATCGACGAAGCAGACCCCGCGGACCAGTATGCGCGGCTGTACTCGGGCGCCGTCGTCGACGAGATCAACGCCCTGCATGTGCCGCGCTACGGCCTGGGCAACTACGTCGATCTGTGGCCGAGAAAGGCGCCACTGCCGCCGAACGCAAGTTCATCGAGAACCTGGCCGCGCCGGCAAGCGGCTGATGGGTTTCTGCCGCACCAACCTCTTCAAGCGCCTGGAGTCATCCGGTTTCTCGTTCCTGCAGTCGATCGATCGCCACATCCTGCGCAACCAGCATCTATCTGTACGCCATCGAGAAAGGGCTCGACCTGCCCGTGGGTGTGCTCGACGCCGGCCTGTTGGACGCCGAGCGCGTCGACGAAGACGCCGAGGGCATCGAGGGCGACCCCGAAGACTTGCTCGACGGCGTGGTCGAGGCCGTGGCCGAGGAGCCGACATGCCGCCGGACGCGCTTGGCACGTGCCCGCGCCGTCTACCAGCAGTACGCCACCGACTACAAGCGGCGATTCAAGTGGGTGCGACCCTCGCTCTTCAAACCGCTCGCTGGCCGAGCACTTGGCGGCGGACACGCCAGACGCTGGGCGAACTGCTGAGCAGCTATGGCGCCTTGGGACCCGGCGAGCGACCACAAGCTCATCGAGCTGCGCACGTTGCTGGCGAAGACGCATGCGAAAGACAAGGTCTTGGTGTTCACCCAGTTCGCCGACACCGCGCGCTTCCTCGGCGCGCGAAATGCAGCGCGCCGGCGTCACGCATGTCGGCGGTGGCCACCGGCGCCACGGCCGACCCCTACGCGCTGGCCTGCCGCTTCTCGCCCAAGTCGAACAACAAGAGTGGTGACCAAGGCCGACGAGCTGCGGGTGCTGATCTGCACCGACGTGCTGTCCGAGGGGCAGAACCTGCAGGACTGCAGCGTGGTGGTGAACTTCGACCTGCCCTGGGCCATCATCCGCCTGATCCAGCGTGCCGGCCGCGTCGATCGCATCGGCCAGCGGCCGAGCAAATCCACTGCTACTCGTTCCTGCCCGCCGAAGGCGTGGAACGACTGATCCAGCTTCGCGCGCGCATCCAGCAGCGCTTGCATCGAGAACGCCGAAGTCGTCGGCACCGACGAGGCTTTCTTCGAGGATGACGACAGGCCACGATGCGCGACCTGTACACCGAACGCTCGGGCGTTCTCGACGACAGCGATGACGAGGTGGATCTCGCCTCCTACGCTTGGCAGGTGTGGAAGCAGGCCACGCAAGACGACCCCGCATTGGCGCACGCCGTCGAGTCGCTGCCGCCGGTGGTGTACTCCGCGCGGGCCTTTGCGCTCGATGAATCGCGCCTTCCCCTGCTCGGCAACGAAGCAAAGCAGGGCGGCGCGCTCGTGTACGTGCAAGTCGCCCGAGGGCAACGACCATCTGGCCTGGATCGGCACGAAGGGCGAGACGATCACCGAGTCACAGTTCGCTGTCCTTCGCGCAGCCGAGTGCGCGCCCGACACGGCGGCGGTGCCGCGCGCCGAGCATCACCACGACTGGGTTGCCGCCGGACTGCAACTCGCGGTGGTGCAAGACAAGTCCGTCGGCGGCGGCCTGGGCCGACCGTCCAGCCCGCGCCGCCGCGCCTTCGACCGCCTCAAGCACTACGCCCAAGAGCAGCAGAACACGTTGTTCCGCGACGAAGAGTTGGAGCGCGCACTCGACGACATCTATCTGCGCCCGCTGTTGGAAACCGCTGCGGATCTGCTCAACCGGCTGATGCGCGGTGGCGTCAACGATGAAGAGCTGGCCGGGGCCGTGAAGTCGTTGCGCGAAGAGGGCCGGCTTACCTTTGCCGAAGACGATGCGGCGTTGCGCGAGCCGCGGGTCGTGTGCTCCATGGGCTTGGTCACCGCCTGACGCCATGGCCACACTCGATTTCGCTGCATTCCAGAAGCACCTGTCGGCATTCGATTTCCCGCGGCTCTTTGTCGATGTGCTGGGATGGAACCAAGCGCCTGCGCACGGCGCGTTCGTGGCAGGACGACGACCAGCGCTCAGCCTGACTTTTCGAGCCGCATGGTGGCCGAGCTGGGTGGCGTGGCCGTGCTGCAAGTCGTGGCAGCCGAAGGCTGGCCGGACGAGGCCACGCGGATGGCGATCTGGAAGACCTGTCTCAGCGGCACGCCGAGAACGTCCTGATCTTCACCGATCGCCGAGCAGGCGCCTCGCAAAGCCAGTGGTACTGGGTCAAGCGCGGCCGCGACGAAGCCACCGGCAAACCCAGGAACACGCCGCGCCGCCACGACTACTTTCGCGGCCAACCGGTGGACCTGTTCGCCTCGAAGCTGCAGGCGATGGTGGTGGAGTTGTCCGAACTCGATGCCTCGGGCCGCATGCCTGTGCTCGAAGCGGCGCGCCGCATCCAGGCCGCGCTCGATGTCGAAGCCACCACCAAGCGCTTCTTCAGCCGCTATGCCGAGCAGCACGCATAGGCTGCTCGTCGCAGATCGAAGGCATCGACGACGAGCGCGACCGGCGCTGGTACGCCTCGGTCATGCTCAACCGCTTGATGTTCATCTGGTTCCTGCAGAAGAAGGGCTTCCTCGACGGCGGCGACGCCGACTACCTGCCGACGCAAGCTGAGCCGAGCCAGCAAGCGCGGCGACAACCGCTTCTTCGGCGAGTTCCTCAACGCGCTGTTCTTCGAGGCTTTCGCCAAGCCCGAAGGCCGACCGCTCCAAGCCGCGCGCGCCGCTTCCGGCGCAGTGCCCTACCTCAACGGTGGCCTGTTCCTGCACCACAAGCTGGAACTCGACGAACAGCAACAGCCGCGCCTCGGCACCACGCTGCGCATCGCCGACGCCGCCTTCGAGGGCGTGTTCGAGCTCTTCGCCGCCTTCACCTGGCACCTGGACGACACGCCCGGCGGCAACGCCGACGAGATCAACCCCGACGTGCTGGGCTACATCTTCGAGAAGTACATCAACCAGAAGGCGTTCGGCGCCTACTACACCCGCCCCGAGATCACCGGCTACCTGGCCGAGCGCAGCATCCACCAGTTGATCCTCGAGCGCGTGCACGAGCCCGCGCATGCCCGAGCTGGGGCTGCCGGCAGATCAAGTTCGACACCGTGTGCCGACCTGCTGGCGCGCATGGACGCACGCACCGCGCTGCAAGCTGGTCGATCGAGGTGCTGCCCTCCATCACCATCCTCGACCCCGCCGTGGGTTCGGGCGCCTTTCTGGTGGCGGCGCTCAAGAGCGCTGATCAACGTCTATTCCGCCGTGGTCGGCCGCGCCGAGCTGGGTGCCAGCAGCGAGCTGCAGCAATGGCTGCGAGGCCATCCAGCACGAGCACCCCAGCGTCGGCTACTACATCAAGCGCCGCATCGTCACCGACAACCTGTACGGCGTGGACATCATGGAAGAGGCCGTGCGAGATCGCCAAGCTGCGGCTGTTCCTGGCCCTGGTGTCGGCGGTGCGCAAGGTCGAAGAACTGGAGCCGCTGCCCAACATCGACTTCAACATGATGCCCGGCAATTCGTTGATTGGGCTGATGCACGTGGACGAACACGAGTTCGACGCAGCAAGACAGGACGATCTCTTCCGCAAGCCGCTATCGCCAACTACTGGAGACAAGAATCGGCTGCTCGGCGCCTACCGCAACACGGCTGAACAGTTTGCCAAAGATGTCGACCTGCGCCAGCTGCGCGACCACATCGACGCCCAGAAGCGGGATGCCAGCGCGCTTAATGAACGACTGCTGCTCGACGAGTTCAAGGCCTGGGAATCAAGTATGAACAGGCCAACTGGGACGCGCCAAGAGAACGGGCAAACCCAAAAAGCGCCCGTCGACGCTCGCCGACATGGAAGCGCTCAGCCGTTCCACTGGGGCTACGTGTTCGACGAGATAATGCAGCAGCGCGGTGGCTTTGACGTCATCTTGACCAACCCGCCGTGGGAGGTGTTCAAGCCGCAAGCCAAAGAGTTTTTTGCCGATCATTCCGACCTGGTCAGCAAGAACAAGATGGCCATCAAGGAGTTCGAGAAGGAGCAGGCCAAGCTGCTGAAGGACGGCGCGGTGCGCGAAGCATGGCTGGCTTACGAGAGCCGCTTCCCACACATGATGCGCGTGTTTCCGCGCGCGCCCGAATACCCGTATCCAGTCGGCCGATGGTCGGCGGCAAGAAAACCGGCTCCGACATCAATCTCTACAAGCTGTTCGTCGAGCGTTGCTTCACTTGTTGCGCGCCGGCGGCCACTGCGGCATCGTGCATTCCCAGCGGCATCTACACCGACCTAGGCGCCAAAGGGCTGCGGGATTTGCTGTTTGACCACACGCAGATCGACTCGTTGTTCTGGCTGTCCAACGAGAGGTTTATCTTCGAGGGCGTGCACCATGCGTTCCGCATCGTGCTTCCTCAACTTTACGAAGGGCGGCAAGACCGAGCGCTTTCGC